>JASGIX010000061.1:0-23019 GCA_049840955.1 Polyangiaceae bacterium | reverse complement strand
CTATGTCTGACGCCTGACTAGACTACGTATTGCTAAGGTTAATAGGGAAACACGATAGAATCCGAACAGCACCTGTGCTTCGTGCACACGACGAGATTCGGACCAAGTGACAGGAAATCTGGACGAACCATTCCCCCGAACACCTACGACGGGTCGATACGCAACCAGCCAACCGCGGCGCATACTCCCCTCGTTGCGAACGGTGCCCGCTTCCACTCGAAGAGACCACTCGAGCTCCGATCGCCCGCGAGCACGTCCGCTGCACGCACGGCGCCTTCCGCCTCCACCAAGACTCGGACTTTGCCACCAGGTTTACGCTGAACCAAAGCGAGATGCTCGATATCCGGATCGAGGGCTCGAACTGCGGTGAGCTGTTCTCGAAGGCTCGAATGACTTGGACTCGATTCGGGCACATCGAGCACAGACAGCGTGCGGATACGCTGGAATCGAGGCCGTGCTCGACTCGACTCGCGACGTCGAGTGTCCGCACACGAATGCGCTCTTCCGTGACGCGGATCCGTTCCAAGCGAAGAGCGAGAGAACTCCACAGACGGCAACCATCGCGGGAAACCATGGCCATGGGCGCTCGCTTGTCATCGATAGCGATACGACTGCCCACCGTGTCTACTGAAGTGTTCGTAATGACCCGCGTAATCCGCCGATTCTCTGCACTTCGGCGACGCGACCGGACGAATACGCCCCATGGGTCGATTCGAAATCCGAAGGGCCGGCACTACCCCAACGCGAAGTGGTCGGTACATCGCACGAAACGACGAATCGCCGCCGCACACATGCCGCACGGCAAGCTTCGGTCGCGAGTAAACCCGCACGGCAAGCGTTCGGGTGAACCCGAACCCGCACGGCAAGCTTCGAAATGAACACGAACGAGAGTGTGCCAGTACCGTTCGACACTCGAGCGCGAGGCAGCTCGGTGCGTCTCATTGCGACTCCGAGCCAGCGGTCGCGGTGGCGCCGCATTCGCCTGCGCAGAGTAAGCCGATGTCCCGCCGTTGAGGGCGAGACCACGCGCTACCGTCCTTGCAAGGACCGAGAACGGCTTGGTTAATTTGCTAGAGCACACGACGATTGCTCGACACTGCAGGGTGCGCTAGCGGTCCGCTCGATGTCGCGTCTGCCAACTCGCAGATGCGGCATGGGGGGCGGAGTCGCGGGCGCTCGATTTCTCGCACGCGATAGCCTCTTCAAATCATCCAAGAAGGGGAGAACGAGTCATGTTCAAAGCATTGACAGTGGGTTGTGTATTGGCTGCGGCGCTTTCGGTGTCCGGGACGAGTTCGGCGGTCATCAATCCGCCCGTAAGCATCGCGTACCCAATCTCGTTGAGCAAAAACAGCAACTACTTCAAGGTGAGTTTCACGGTGACCTGTCCCGGCGGAATGAACTCCGTACGGTGGGCATTCGACGGCAGTTCCTTCGTCGGTAGCGCCTCGTTCTACGACAACTTCAACACGCAGTTTCTGCACAAGCTTCCATCGGGCTGGCACAGCATCGACGTCTATGCGAGCTGCGGGGAAGAGCACATGAAGTTCTACGTGATTTAGCCGTTGCCCGAGGGGGATTGAGAAGGCGGGTTGAGCGCGATGTCGGTCCAACGTGAGCCGAGCGGCTACGCGGACGTCCGTTGTGCCCGGTCCCGCCTTCCGTTTTCAGGGGCAACGCCCCCTCCGTCATGTATATTACCGTCGATGTCCGTTCTCGTGTCTGCGCAATGCTCCAACTGTGGGGCACATCTGCAATTGGAAAATGGGACGACCTCGGTGGCTTGTCCGTACTGCGGAAAGACCTTCCTCGTACGTTCTGCGCCACCAGCGCCCGAACCACCAGCCCCGCGCTTTCGTCCGTCGAACGTTCCGCAGCGGAGCTCCAAATCCTCTGGTTCGGTGTTGGCCAAGTCGTTCCTCGTGGCGCTCGTCGTTGGTGGGCTCGTCGCCATCGTAGGCCACTTGACGCGACAGGAGAACGCAGCAACTCCCGTGAAAGGTCCTGCCATCGAAGCCGCTAAACCAGCGTCTCCGACGCCGACTCATGCGGCCCAAACGCCGACCAAGCCTGCGGATAGTATCGAGTTCGATGCCGATCGACCGCTGCTGTTCGCAAACGTCAATGGGGACGCTTGGCTCGATCCATTGCTGCTCGCGACGGTCAAGACCGATAGGGATCGCTTTGCCGCCTACGCGGCACTCGACGGCAAAACAGGAGAGCTGCTGTGGAAGACGGCGGCCCTCGGAGGCAATGCGTCCTCGACACGTGCCACGGTCGCGTACGATCGCTTGATCACCGTCGATGATTCGGGGCAGTTGACGGGTTTCGATATCGCCAATGGTCGGCAGCAATGGACGACGGCCTTGGGGGAGCGCTGGTATGCCTTTTGTAGCGCAAAGGAGCCGGCGACCGTCAACGTGATCACGGTCGACGAGCGCTCCATCGCGGTCGACGTCAAGACGGGCAAGCAGGGCGGCATCACCAAAGCACGAGTCTGCAATTCGGCACCTTTCGACCGCACCGTGAACGAATGGGACAACCCGCGAGATCGTCGGGATCGCCACGCTCCGGCAGGGATCAAGTCTCTCCGTTGCGGCTCGACGAGAGTCATGGGCTCCGAGAATTACGTCGTGCCCGACGCCTGCGCGGCAACGACTCACGTCGACTCGGACGACATGGACGGCGTCAATGCGAGCGCGCTTTGGTACCTACCCACCGGGCTCCTCGTGCTGGGCGTCAAGACACCCGGCTCACGTATCCCGATGCTCGGCCTTTGGTCGAGGGGCAAATTCACGTGGAAAGTGGAGGTGCCGGAGGGCAATCCCCTGGATTGCGACGAAGGCTCGACGGGGTTGACCACCCTGAACGATGACCGAGTCATCACGATCTACACCAACAAAAAAAGGGAAACGGCGACGCTAACGTCCTTTGCACTGACCGGTGGGCAGCGACTCTGGTCGAGTACAATCCCCAAGGCAGTCGGGCGCCCCCGGCTGCTCACGTTGGAGTCCGGACAGCTCTGGCTCGAGGTGGACGGCTCACCGAAAGACGCGATCCTCGTTTTCGACGTGCAGGACGGTCGTCTCCGTTTCGGAATCGCCTCCGGGGAAAGCGGCGTTCTCACGACCCTCCCGTCGACTCCCTAGAGTCCCCTCGCCAATCGAGTTCATCCGCGAGCTGAACCCGCGAGCTGCGAACCCGCAGTGGTGAGCCTGCACCACTGCGGTCCGCCGCCTCACTCGCGCCTCGCCTTCGCCACGCGAATCGTTGCTTCACGGCGCGAATAAACGCCTCGCGCCGCTAGACGGATTCGCCTCCCTCAGCCCTAGGTTTCTCGTGACCATGATCGTGCTCCACACGGATTCGGTCTCGGACTTCCTTCGCGCGCTGCTCTCGACCGAAGCACACTACGTCCCCCGGCAACGCTACTATTTCCGCGGCCAAGCAGACGCCTGGTGGGGATTGGTTCCCAATATCCGTCGCGAGACATCTTGGTCCCGGTTCGGAGGTGCCTCGCGTGTCGGTCTCGTCTGTGAGGATGGCGTCGTGATCTCGGGCGAAGCGGACCTCATTCAGGCAGAGCAACTACTCTTGGGAACGGTCAAAGAGGTCATTCAGCAACGCGGACTGAGTCCATCCCTCTTACACAAAGACGAGTTGCTCGCCTTTGCTCAGCACATCGGGCTGCCCACCCGCGCCTTGGATTTCACCAAGTCCCCCTGGACAGCGGCCTACTTCGCGGCAAAGGGCGCTCTGACCCAAGCAGGGCACAGGGATCGCCTTGCCGTATTCGCGGTCTCCGAACGATACGTACGCGACTCCCCACATATGGTCGGCGTCGAGCCCCTCACGCCTTCCGCATTTGGCAATGTGACGTTGGTCGCACAGCAGGGGATCCTCGTCGCAGTACCCGCCCCACGTCGAGATCTCCTGTCTGAGGTACCCTTGCGCGAAATACGCATCGGTGACCGCCCGGCTCCCGATCGCCTCGACGATCAGCTCGTCAAGATCTCCCTCGACACGCGTCACGCAGCGCCACTCTTGCAGGCGCTGCGTGCACAAGACGTGCACGCTGCCAGCGTCTTCCCTGATGCCAGGGGGATCGCCGAACTCATTCGCGAGGTTTATCTCACGGCACCTTTGGAACACCCGACGGAGTTCAAGCTCGACGAAGAACGACTCAATGGCAGCGGTATCGATGGGCTCTAGGACTCAGTTGGTGTGATGCTGTCGTGCGGCGCCCCGAAAATGTGACGACACGACTTGCAGCTCCCACACCCGAGCCCACGGGAGCCCGAGTTACCAGCCTCCCAATCCACCGAGGAGCATGGCTCTCATCTCGCCGATCTCCTCGGACTGCGTTCGTGTAGATCCCATCGGCGATGGCAAGCAGTTCTTGACGCGTCAGGTTGGGGCGCCCGCGATGCGCGGGACCGAGTCCAGCCGCATGATGCGGGATCATCTCGACCAAAAAGAGAATGTCGAGGGCCGGCCCCGACGCGGTCATCATCCTCTCCATGACGGCGTGCATCTCTGGGTCCATCGGGGGAGCCGGGGGCTCGGCCGTGCCCGTCAGCGCCTCGCGAATGGACTTCATGGCGGCAATTTCCTTGGACTGACTTTCGACGACGCTCGCCGCAAGGGCCCGAACACTCGGACGATACCCGTGATGCATGACGTGTTCTGCCATCATCACGGCGTTCTCGTGATGGGGCACGAAGAAGTCGATGAACTCGACGTCGTTGGACGGAGTAAACGTGACGCGACGATCCCCGACGATCCCCACCTCTGCGCCAGACGGTTCGCCCGGATCGCGATGATGTGCCGGCACGAGATCACCCACGCGCTCCTTCAGCAGCTCGATCATGTAACCTATTTCCTCTGGCTTGGGCCGAGTAAATCTCGACTGCCAGACGACCGAGATTGAAGCGGCACAGGTGGGAAAGCGCATAGCGCGCCGGCGCGATCCCGCTGCCGTGGTGCGGAATCATCTCCTCTAGGAAGGCGTAATCGAGCTCGGCTCCAGAGAGCGAACGCATGTACTGCATCTCCGTCATCATATGATGATCCTCTGGCTGAGGTGCAGGTTCGCCGCTGCCCGTGATCCGCTGGCGGGTGCTCCGCAATTCGTTCAATTCCCGTGTTTGTGCGTCGTGCATGTGCTGAGCCAGAGCCTTCACTTCTACGTCTGCTCCATTTTCGATCACCATTTTGGCAATATCGATTGCATCTCGATGATGCACCATGAAAAAATCGATGAATTGCAGATCACTTGTCGGCACGAATGAAATACGTCGGTCGCCAATCGTCGAAGCGGTGTCACGGGTTCGCAGACAGTTTGCCGGACCCAATCGTTGCGCAAGGAGCTCGAGACTGCCATCTGGATCAGGTGAAGTGCCCAGAGGATCCTCATGGCACCCGCACAGGCCCGTCACCGCGAGCAACATACCAAATCCAATCCATCGTGGTCGATACGTCATGGAATTCACCTCGACGGCGGGAGATGCAATCGGCTTACCGAAACGTATCGCCGCACCGAACTTGCCGTGCATTACGGGGTGGAACATCTCTCGCCTAGCGATTCGTTGACGGGCAGCGATAAACCAACGGCGCCACACCGCTCACTCGAGTGAGACAAGGATGAGTCATGAGCTGGCCCGCCCCCGCACACGAATGCCTCGGCTCCGAGACACTGCGTTCACGAACGCCCCCCATCGACGGATGTGAACCGCATCGGGGAGACGCTCGCACCATGAGTGCGTCCTCACGCTCGAGGCATCTTGCGACAGAGTTCGGCACACCGACGACAGGCATCAGCACACGCCTTGCAGTGTTCGGTAGCATGCTTCGCGCACTCGGCACCGCAGGCATCGCAAATTACGGCGCAAAGTTCACACAACTGATGCACGAAGTGACTGTCTCTCGCCATCCAGGCCGCTGCCAGCCGGCAAATGTCGGAGCAATCCCTATCGAGGCGAATGCATTCCACCATCATTCCGACATTCGGTTCCGTCAAGCAAGCCGTGGCGCAATGGTCGCATGCAGCAGCGCAATCGTTACAAGCCGACAAGCACTCGCCAAACCGTTCATGGGACATCGTGTACCTCCGAGTTTGGCGATGAGCGAATGCAACGACCATTCCTAGAGCGCCGACCGGTTTTCGTCACGGTTCCTGAAGGTTTCGAGAATAGAACTCGAGTCGCAGAGCCCACGGCGTCCGACTCGCGTCAGAATACGAAGGTCACACCACAGGTGTATCGAGAAGTGAATGGCGAACCCTCGATGGCGGTCTGCCACTCGAGGAAGCTCGAAAAACCATCTCGCTCGAGAGCCATGCCGAACCCCAGAATGGACCGAGCCGCACCATGTGGCTCCCCAATGGGTCGAGCCGTTTGAAATCGGGTCCGTACCCTGACGTTCTCGAGTAGCGGTAGTTCCGCCAAGGCCGCCCCCCCGAGCTCTTGGGAGTTCATGGGTTGGACGATTGGGAAATAGACCCGATGAGAATGATGACCACCATGACCGCTCGTGAGGGCGCGCGAGTATTCGAGCCCGAGATGCACGGTGAGGTCGGACCAATGCCCGCGAGCAAAAGCCCCGGGCATGACCATGGTGTGCCCCATTCCTAAATCTTGCTCCGAATCGCCCGTAGGAATGGAAAGTGCCGCGCGCCATCCCAACTGAACCTTGGGGGTCGGTCGGTAGAGCACCTGTTGACCCAGAAACGTCGCGTCACCCATGCCTTTGACGGGCAGTCCATTGCGCAGCAAGCGGTACATCGGGAGACGCGCCGCGACCATGAAGCTATCGTGAACCAACCCCAATTCCGGCAGCAATCCCTCGAAATGCCCCTCGTATCGGGAGTTTCGATACTTCGCCGTCTCCCAGCTCGCCGTGGCGTAAACCTGCGGTGTCGTGGCTTGCCGCGATGACTTCGCCTTCGAACCGACCGAGGACGGTCCGTGCATCTGACAATGCTGAGCAATCGCGTCGCTCGTCGGGACAATCACACCAAGCGCCGTGAGGAGCCCGGCAATGGGTACCGCAAGGGTCCTCCCGTTGCTACACCGGGTTCTCTGCACGTTACAGCCCCAGAACACCGCCGCCCTGATGCCCGCCGAATCCATCGAAGGCGCACACGGCGCCACCCGGTCGATACCGGAAGCGATGCGCAGCGACAGCCAGGTGCGGATTCATGGGTCCACGTCTGGGGCCCTGGGTCCCAAGCCGCAAGCCTCGAATCGCCTGGAGAGTCGATTGCGGCGGCAATGTGCCCACCAAACGTCCCGCCTGAGGAGTCGATTGCGACGGCAATGTGCCCACCAAACGTCCCGCCTGAGGAGTCGATTGCGACGGCGATGTGCCCACCAAACGTCCCGCCTGTGGAGTTGCCCAGCGCGATCGGATCCGCCAACACCGCGCGGGCAACGCAGTCGAGTCCAGTCAAAGCACGAATGGGTCGACGTCAGCCACGCCCGCATTCACTTCGGAAGCCTTGGCCAGTGTCTTCTTCGACGCCATTTCCGGCAACGCGCCCGAGCCAATCGACGCGACCTTGGGCGGGACGCTAGACGCGCCCTTTGGACTCGTCGGGATCGAAGTCGCGGAAGCACCGTTCTCGAGAGCGCTGTTCTCGACACCCAACCGTGAGATGTCCGAGTTTCGCTTGGGCCTTCGACTTCCGATGAGCGGCGGCGCAAGGATTTCTGCGTCACCGCAGTCCCAACGCAGGTACTCCACGGCACGACGCAGTTGTTCGTACGCACGAACGAAGAGCGTGTACACTTGCATGCGTTCACGCGTCACCTCGGTGACCGCCGCGGGTTCCATCTCTCGCAACCCGAGGTCGGAGGTGAGCTGCTCCGCAAGAATCTCGGCTCGAGCCAACTCCGGCTCGGTGACGCACGTTTTTCCCTCGACCTCTCGCCAGCTGCGCTTCAGCAGATGAGCCAAGAGGGAGACGTCTGCCGCAACGTTACGATACCCGGCGGGGCCCTTCAGGCCCTCGACGGACCGAGCGCCGAGCAGTCCGAGTTTGACGAGTGCCCGGAAGTCCGAAAGCAATAACTCACGAAAAAACGTAACCTCCTCGACAAGGGCCACGAGATGCTCCGGCGGCGCGGTCACCCCCAAGAAGGAAGTATGGGCTTGCACCAATGCGCTCGCGTATAGGTCCAGTCGGTCCAAGTCCTCACCACGAAAGCCAGGCAAGGCCTTGATCTCCGTCACGATGGGTTTGACCTGTTGTAGTGCACCGCGAACCATCGCTACGGCAGCAATCGGATCTTCATCGACGGGCACGAGCTCTTCGGGCTCGAGCGCGGCCATTTCCGGTCGAATGCGATCGAGCGCTTCGCGCAGACGTGGTTGAACGAAGGTTTGCTTGAAACGGATCTCTGACATAAGTTAACTCCATCGAGATTTGTTGCACCCAGTTTCCCAATCGACCAAACTGCTTCGAACATCTCTTCGTTGGCTTCGTTTTCGGCTGCAGTGCGTCCTCACGTAGTCACCACGAGGTCGGGCTTTCCGCGCCTTCGTATTGCCTTCGCATTGCCTTCGAGGCGCGGTCTTCGCACGTAATTCTTGAAGCAAAGGCGTTTCGTCACTTGACCCACTCTCGCGGTCGAACCGACTGCGATGAACCGTCGAACCTCGAAGCATCAATGCGTTCTGATTGTGGTCTGTGATGCGTGGTGACGGCGCGCGTCGAGACGAGCCCGACCACGCCAACTTACGATTGTTTCCATGCGAAGCAGCATTCTAGAGCACCGACCGGTCTGAATTGCCTACTACGAACGCCGTTCCTCTCGCTGCACCGAGCGGCCTCGTCGCCGTGCTCCTCGATCACCGCTAGTAGTCTTCCGGTGCTCGCTCCTCGGGGTGCTCAGCTCGCTTCGATCTCGGCGTTTTTCGTGAGGGCGTTCAAACCGGTTGGCGCTCTAGCCCGACAACCATCCAACGGCACAACTATGGAACATTTAGGAACGCTTGATTTCATGGGAAAACCCACGGTTCAAAGTGATTTCCTGGCAGCGCAAAAGTGCCACGAACTAACCCCACCCCGAACCCACTGAACCATTCAACGAATCCCTACGATGACACACGTCGGGCGAGTAACGAATCCTCAAACATCGTCACTCTCCTCTATTACTCGTAAATACACATAATTTCGCAACTCTGGCCCTCGATGGCGAGAAAGGTCGAAACCTCGAAACTCGGTGGCTCACGCGATAAAGAGCGAATCCTCGCCGGTGCGCCGTGAATCGAGCTCCACCAGCGCGTCGGTCCTGGGCACGTGTCGGTCGCGCGCCGGTCCTGGGCACGTGTCGGTCGCGCGTCGGTCCTGGGCACGTGTCGGTCGCGCGCCGGTCCTGGCTACGCATCGATCGTGCCCACGCATGAGCTCGCGTATCGATTGTACTGGCACGTGTGGATCTGCGGCATGGGTTCACTGTCACTCGTCGAGTATGCCGACCGAGGACAACCACCCGTCGGCCTCGGTTGCTGTTCCCTAGTGCCAGCGGTGGACGACAACCACGCGTCCATTGCCCCTTCTTCTCAGCCGTTCACAAACGTCGAAGCGGCAATACCAAGCGAGCGGCTCGGCGGGCACGAACGAACGGAGCGGCAGCTGCAATGGACGCCTCGAGGCCGCACTACGGCCACACTTACCCGACCGAGGGCTTCGACTCACTTCCCTTGAGGTAACGCGCCCTTCGACACGTTCGACCCCTTCGCGCCGCCTTTGCGCGCGCCTCGAAGGGGCCCCCCGCAGGCGTGCTGACTGGCCTCGCCGTGAACGGACCTCGGCGACAATCGAGACAACAGCGCGTCGGCCTCCGAAACGCGCCCAAGCGCGCAAAGTACCTGGATTTTTGCGGCAATCCGCTCCTCAGCCAGGATCCCCCGACGGAAGCGACGCTCATGTTCCCCGAGCCACGCCAGGGCATGGTCCAGGCGGCCGCCACGGAGTGCGGTTTGTGCTCGGGCCAGCAATTCCACCTCTTCCGACAGGTGGTCTTGTCCGTGAGCCGAACCGACAGCAACAGCCGAACCATGAACCGACTTCGAAGACCTCGGCGGGAGATCGGAAACGGGAGACGACGCGTCAGCTCCTCGACGCGACGAGCCCTCCTCGATCGCGATCTCGAGGGATGCCGAGCTACCGTCCAGAAGTGTCTCTTCCGTCGGAGAGGTCGCAGCAACCGGTCCATGGCTTGTCGCGTCGGTCTGCGCATGCCGCAGCTCGAGAACGCCACCGACCACGAGTGCAATCGACGCAAGTGCGATCCCCGCGATCTTGGCGATGACGAAGTGAATCGGGAGCGGACTCGATGCCGCAACCACGGGATGAGCTGCAAGGCCAACCGCGATCCCCAGACGCAGCTGTAGCTGCCGACGATTCCTCTCCCTATCGGCGACCGTTGGTCGATCGGCAGCCCTGCCAATCTGAAGGAGCTGTTGAAGTTCGTCACTCACGTTCGTCATGAGTGGCCTCGCTTCCCCGTCTGCGCGTGATGTCTCGCAAGAGCGGCCTCGAGCTCGAGTCGTGCTGCGCGCAGACGCGTGTACACGGTGTTGAGCGGAACCTCGAGGGCAGCAGCGATTTCGGGAGCAGTCATCTCCTCGAGCTCCGCGAGCACGAAGGTTTCCCGCTTCGAAGCATCGAGCTTCGCCAGCAACCCCCAAAGTAACTTCAACCGATTCCGATTGCTCGGCGAGCTCGAACGGCGTCGGCGGACGGAGAAAGGGCACATCTTCGACGCCGAGGGCTGCGGTGGAAGCAACTCTTGCCCTTCGTGAGCGGTGGTATCCGCTCACCGTGCGACGAATGATCCCGTAAATCCAGCTCCGCAGAGACTCGGCTCGCTCCAAAGTCGACAGCTTGCCGTGGATCACGATGAAGATTTCCTGCACGACGTCATCGATTTCGTTCTCACCCACCCCAAGTCGTCGAACACAGGACCACACGAAGTCGAAGTACCCTTCGTAGATCCTGGGGAACTTCGGTAAGGCCGGCCCGCCCGAAACATCGCACGACGCCCCGTCCCCCTCGACGGAGGTTGAACAGGCGGCGGAGTGGCGAACAGACATCGACGGGATGGCAGTGGCAACTCGAGACCGTTCCCGTTGCGAAATCCGCCATGCGCCGTTTCGGACATCGCAAATCGCAATCTTCCGCGGCTGACTGAGCACAAAAGAGCAATCTCATGCCGCACCGATGCACGACGTGCACAGTCGAGCGCGCCGCGTCCCAGCGCGAATGCCATGCCGCACCGATGCACGACGTGCACAGTCGAGCGCGCCGCGTCCCAGCGCGAATGCCGTGCCCCGGGGAGTGACCGCGTGCTCGTTGCGACGTGTCCGCATGCAACGATATCCAGACCCCACCGGCACGATTGCGCACCCGCTCGAGGCGTCACGTGGGCGCCCTCTGTCGATCCGCGAAACGCTCACGTCGAGCGTTCACGAACACTCCTCGATCCTAAATGGCACCACGCTTGACGTCGCTGACGAGCCGCATGCGCCAACGAAGGTCGCGCTCCACGAGCTTTCGAGCGGTCACCATCCGAGCGCGGAGATCATCTGTTGCGCGTACCGCTTGCCCAACGTGACCTGGGAATCATGATCGAAGTGGAGGCGATATTGAGTATCTGCTGGATCGACGACGAGCCCGTTCGCAGATACGACGAAGGCATTGGTGATGACGCTCGGAAGCTTATTGACCTGCGTGTTGTGCCCTGCGCATGGTCCGCTGTACAGAAGTTCCCCAGCGAGGAAAGGTACGTTGCCGATCCCGAGATCCGTGCGCAAATCCTTGACGAGAGTGCTGACCTTCCCGGGCCATGTCGAGTCTCCGCTGTTGGATTCGCCCTGATGAAAGAGGATGCCCTCGATGACACCTCCAGCCTGTTGGGCGGCTTTTGCGCGTTGGAGGATCCACGTGTACTTGGTGCCACCCGACTTCATGAAGGTCTCGATCTTTTCGCCGCTGATGGCGCAGGGGACCAGACCTATCGTATCTCCACTGGGAATTGTGGAAAGAAGCGTTTTTGCGAAGTAGTCACCAGGACCGAGCGCGCCGTTCCAGCATTCGTGAAGGGGCGGTGCGGCAGTATCCCACTTATCGGTTTGTCTTCCCGTTGCCGTGCAGTTGTCGAACCCAAGCACACGAACTCGAGGGTCCTCGACCTTGTCTGCTGCTTGAGCCTTCGGATACCCCGCCATGTTGGATTGGCCAAGCAAGAGAAAGACGTGAAACTTCGCGGCACTCGAACCGCCACTCGACGTCGTGCCGCCCGTTGCTTTCGAACCGCCACTCGACGTCGTGCCGCCCGTTGCTTTCGAACCGCCACTCGACGTCGTGCCGCCCGTTGCTTTCGAACCGCCACTCGACGTCATGCCACCCGACGCAGTTCCCGTCGTTTGGGATCCCTCCCGCCCATTCAGCGCCTCCCGCAGATTTGGAACCGCCACTCGACGTCGTGCCCCCCGTTGAAGTGTGGGCTCCCGAGTCGGCGCTCGCACCGCCCTTGGCCTTTGCGCCGCCGGAAAGAACGGCCGTCGCGCCGCCCTGCGCGAAATTGGAGCCACCCGTTTGCACGACCGCACCACCAGCACTCCCGCCGGCGCTCCCCGTGGCCGTCGAATCATCGCCTCCGCTGCAATTCACCGAGCCCAACACCACGAGACAGAACCCGAGGTTAGGCGCGAGGGACGCGAGCGAGAAGTGGCGACGCGAGCGCGTGCGTGATCCGACGTGGGGCATGACACGATGCAGTGGCGGCAGCGCGGCGAAACCGTCGAGCAAAACGACGTGTACCAAAGCGATGCGTCTTCTCTCAAATCCGACCTTTCATCGTCGATCCCACCTGGGCGCGACTCAGCCCCGTGAACGATTCCGTCACTGACCCAGCAGCATCGATCAGCCCTCGGCGCGACTCGCCCCGTGAACGATTCCGTCACTAGCCGAACAACGAGACACCGCAACCTCTCGATGGGGTTCTGGTTCACAACGACCACGTGCCGGCACCCACGTCGAGCTTCCAGGTCGCGAGATACGTCGGCATGAAGATCTTGGTGCCCGTAAACACGAGGGGCTGAAACACGTAGGTCGCGAGGGCGTTGTATTTCCCCTGAGCAGTTGCATCGAGGTTGCCGTACCAGTGATCGCCCCAGTACACGTAAGTGGTTCCGTTGCAGCCCGCGACCGGCTGCACCCACGTACTCTGTGAAAGCCAAGTTCGTTCGTCGAACAGTCTGGGATCCGTCGTGGTGGTAGACGTTGTGACCGGCGCAATAAAACCCTGGTATGTCCATGGCCCGGTCATCGCGGGTGCCGTCGAATAGAAGTTGTTGTTCGCACGCCACCCGGTCTTGTACGAGCCCACCCAATAATACGTGCCGTTCGCTTTGAATACCGCGGGCGATTCGACACCACCTGAATCTCCATTGACCGCCGAATAGGTGGCCCGCGATACCCAACTGTGACAGTCGGTGGCAAGCGTGTAGACGTTACCGCTCTCGGCAATGACATAGGCCTTGTCGCCATCGACGAAGGTCCCCATGTCGCTGTGATTCGCCAGGGTTCCGCTGGCGTTCTTCAGGGGCCCACGATAGGTGTATTGCCCGTTCACCGTGGAAGACGTCGCGTAAACGACCTCCTTGTCCGTCTGGTAATCCGCGGAAGCCGCGTGGGCGTAAAGTACGAACTCACCCGTAGCGGGACACTTCACGATGTGCGGTCGCTCACCCTTGCGATTGGGCCCAAGCTCACCGCTCGCTTGCTTCGGCAGGATGATGCCCTCGTACTTCCACGTCGACATGTTCTTCGACGAGTACATGGTAAAGCCCTTGAAGTTGTTGTCCGTGGTATTGGGCTCGAAGTACTCACCGTGCATGTAGAAGGTGTCACCTTCCTTGATGATGCCGCCACCATGGGCGTTCACGCGATTGCCAGCGGTGTCGACGAAGTTGATCCCGTCTGCCAAGGCACCCGTGAACGTCCCAATCGGCCCCGAACAGCTCGAACCTCCCGCGGCAGTCGAGCCACCAGTCACACTGGCTCCGCCCCGCCCCATGGTGCCACCGAGAGAGACGGTGCCGCCGGAACCCAAACCTCCGCTCGCCGACGTCACTCCACCAGTACTCGACGTTCCACCGCTTTCGACCGAGCTGGAGGACGTGCCAAGACCACCCAGACCAGCGACTCCACCTTCGGCGCGCGAACCACCAACGGCAGCGCCCCCACCCAGCGAAGAGCCAGCGAACGTCTCTCCACCGTATCCGACGCTCCCACCGGCGTTACTCTCGGAGCCGAATTTCCCAGAACATGCGCTCAGGAGGATCAGACTTGCAACGGAAAGGGGGACTCGACGAGGCATCGTTGAATTAGCGCTCCGTGGTGAGTTCGACGACCGAAAGACCGAGCTTGCTCCAGCAACGCTCGCACCTCGGCGCCAAACCATGGCGCTCTCGGTGTGACATGCCAGATGAGACGTGACTATAGTGCCGGATTTAGGCACTGTCGCGCAATCCATTGGACGGATTTCGGTAAACTCCACGCGGCGCAGACATGCCGAAAGGTCGGAACACTCACGCCCTCGCAAGCGCCGGCTTCGACGCATCCGCCACTGAACCAGGTCGTTCCTGGGTGGACCGAAATGAACGCGTGGCGCGACGAGCACTCACTGCATGACGCTGCTTTCGTCAATGATTTCTTGCGATGTCGTCGGTTTCGCGTCCAAGTTCTCACACTCGAACCAGGGCAAATACGCAACCGCACGGATGCGTCACGCGAGCGATAGTCCCGCTCTTCGTCGCACATGTAGGTCGTCGAGAATCACCGTCGACCGAGCAATGCTGGCTTCCTTTGCTCGGTCTCGTTGCGACCGCCGTGGCTCGAGCCGAGCTAGCCCGACGTTCGTTCCCGTCCGGTTCCCTGACGACCGCCGCGGCTCGAGCCGAGCTAGCCCGACGTTCGTTCCGGTCCGGTCCCCTGGCGATCGCCGCGGCTCGAGCCGAGCTAGCCCGACGTTCATACTTCGAGTCGAGCCAGCCCGGCACAGGCGGTCATCACGAGACGCCCGCGCCCGTCCATCACCGTACAATAGACACCGTTACCGCTATCGATCAACGCAACCTCGGCACCAACCTCGAAATTTCCGTCGGCCTGCAGTCTTTGGCGCCCCTCGTCGAGGAGAGTCGATTCGAGCTCTCCTCCTGACGCCATCGCGTAAAAAGGCTGAGCAGTCCGGAGAACATGCGTGAACTGAATCGGTGATGCCGGCTCCGCAGCGCTCCGCACGAGCGCTTCGTCCGGAAGCACGACGACATTGGGTCGGCGGATACGATCCATGACAAGTCCTATTTCAAACTGTCCTGAGGAAGCACGGTCGGAATGATCGGCAAGACCACACCGTGTTCATGTGGAGCCTCGGCGTGAGCGACGAGCAACCCGCGCTCCGCAAGTTCCGCGAGGTTCGGTAAACCGTAGGACTCCGCGGCTTCCAGATCCACCGTGTAACCGAGATCCTTCATGCTCGCGACCGTCACACGACTGAGCGGATTGCCAGCCGCCGCAATGAACCCCGACATGAGCTCGTTGCGAAATGACGTCTCGCGCCAATGAGAATCACGAGTGCCGGCTCCGCCGGTGTTCTCGACCGGCACTGCGATGGTGCGATCCGTCGCGCCCCGAAGCTTCGTGTATTCGACCATCGCGGCTGGGCCGACGAAGGTCGGGTTCGACGTACGCGCACCTTTCAAGAGCTTCTTGTAGTTCCAAATCGTGCCAAAGCCGAGCACGTGCCCCATCTCGTGAGCAATGACGTCGTTCAAGGTTCCGCTCGATTCCATTTGACTCAAATCCGACGAATCGAATTGCATCTGCCCCCGCGCCGGAAGATAGGCGCCCGTGGCTGCCGTGGAGGGGCGCAGATGCGTTGGTCCTGCTTGTCCCAAAATTCCGCCGACTCCATCGATGCTGGTTCCCTCGGCGATGATCAGAATGTCGTCTATCACCTCTCCGTCGATGGTAACGGAAGGTAAATCGCCAACGATGACCTTCGTCCATCGGTTTGCTGCAAGCTTGAATGCGTTCTTCTGCCCCTCGGTGAGTCCACCAAGGAAACGCACCGTGATACCAAACGCCGAAGTGAGCGGCTTCGCCGACGTTCCCTTCACCATAGCCTTGGCTCGGTATTCATCCCTCGGCATACGCGTCTCCTTTCTATCACACTCTCGGTCGCGGTCGCGGTCGCGCTCTCGGTCGCGGTCGCGGTCGCGGTCTCACGCAATTCGCCACGACCCGATCAACTATTCGTCCCAGAGTGCTCTCTCGCAACCCAAAGCTGCCGAGGCAGTTCGCCACGGGGACACTCGCCCATCGGTTTTTGTTTTGCTCGTCGTGATAACACTCGCCGCACGCATCGGTCGTCGTGGGCCAGCGGGATCCCTCCCGCGTCCCGCTGGCCCACGATCATCGCGCTCCGAGCAAAGTCTCGGCGATGCGCCTTTACTCGGTTCGACGAAGCTCACTCGACTTGGTTCGAGCGGGTTGGCTCAGTGCAGCTCCCCCGCGTCGTGGCTGCACCAGTTCGTCGCCAAAGACCAGTCGGTACCAAGGAACGTCCCCGTCGTGCTCGCGTAGTCGATCCACTTCGTGCCGCTCTGAATGTCATGGCAGAGGAAATCGTCCCGACCATCGCCGTTGATGTCCCCGATGAATAGCCGACCCGCCGTGTGGTTACACCAGACGGAATTGCGTTCCCAATCCGTACCGAGAAACGTCCCGGTCGTGCTCGCGTAGTCGATCCACTTGTACCCCGTGTTCACGTCGTGGCAGAGGAAGTCATCGCGTCCATCTCCATTGAAGTCACCGATGAACAGCTGCCCGGACGCATGGCTACACCAGTTGGTATTGCGCTCCCAATCCGTACCGAGGAACGTCCCCGTCGTGCTCGCGTAGTCGATCCACTTGTAGCCCGTGTTCACGTCGTGACAGAGCAAGTCGTCCCGACCGTCCCCGTTGTAGTCACCGATGAACACGCGCCCCGTTCCATGATTACACCAGTTCGCGTTACGTTCCCAGTCCGTACCGAGGAACGTCCCCGTCGTGCTCGCGTAGTCAATCCACTTGTAGCCCGTGTTCACGTCGTGACAGAGCAAGTCGTCTCGACCGTCCCCGTTGTAGTCGCCAACGAAGAGCTGAGCGCCGTTATGGTTGCACCACGCGTTACCGGTGCTGAAGTCCGTACCGGTGTACGTTCCCGTGCTGCTCGCGAGATCGACCCACTTTGCTCCGGTCACGACGTCGTGACAAAGAAGATCCTGTCGACCGTCGCCATTGAAGTCTCCCTTGTAGAGACGACCGGACTCGTGTCCACACCAATTGAATCCCGAATTGAACTCCGTGGTGCCATAGGTCGCCGAAGTGCTCGCGAGATCGACCCACTTGTTGCCCGTCGTGGTGTCGTGGCAAATGATATCCGCTCGACCATCGCCGTTCGAGTCCCCGAGTCTCGGCCCGTCACCATTGCGGCTCCCGTACATGCGCTCGATCCCGCGCCGATCGGTCCCAGAGATATCGGCGGTATCCGCGCAATAGTTCATGATCGAGAGGCCATCCCACGTCCCGAAGAGCGTATCGCCGTTCGAGCCCTGGGGAGCGTCGACGCAAGACGCAGGAGTATCCGGCCGATTCTGCTCGTGGGCGATACCAAGCGCATGACCGAATTCGTGAATGGCTACGGCCTTGATGCAGTCTTCACGATTGAGTCCGTTGTTGGTGCACTGAGTCCAGGTGTTCTCTGGCGTCGGGCTCGCACGAAAGTCGAGCGTGACGGCGACCGAGCCACCCGATTGCGGCCCCAGACCGAAGGAAACCATCGACGAACCACCGGTGAGACGGATCCCCGTATCACTCGGCCCGCACGAACCCCAACCCACGAAATTCACGTTGGCATTCTGGGCCCAGGAGCGCTGGCCCGTGAGCGCCTGCTTCACCCACAGCTTCTCCGTATCGTTGCCGCTCGTGGTCCAGCAGACGTTGATGTTCCTCGTCGACCAAAGATTCGTCGATAGATAATAGAGTTCCTGATTCCCCGAGGTGACGGATTCATCGACGTAGCCATCCTCGTCACTCGCGCATCCCGACGCGACCATGCCCATCAATAGAGACGACGCAACACCGAACCCAAACGTGCCTTTCGAACGCAGACTCATGATGATTTTCCCTTTCTTACGATTTCGACACGAACGTCCATTCGCTCCATAGCCACGAAAGCGGGACTTCCCGAGGGAGACTCGGAACCATTCTCGGCCAATGCTCAAGCGACGATTTCCGAAGCGGTGCTATCGCGCACCGGTCTCCAACAGACCCCTCACACGACCGGCCCCCTCCGAGCGACGACGACGCCGAAGCGTCGAGTCGTTCGCAAAGGTTCGAACCGTAACCACTTCCGTGACTATCTCCCCAATGAAACGACGACGGATCCCCCCGCACTCCGACGTGATCGACGACAGCCAAGCGCACTCGCTCGGATCGCGCACACGATGGCTTCGTTCGAGGTTGTAGTGCGTCCACACGTAATACGCTTCGGACACTCCTTCGCCTCGCCATCGAGTCGCGCTCTTCGCAAGTAATTCTTGCTGAAATTACGGCTCCGTAAAGCCCTCCCTCGACACGCCGTTCGCGACGACACCCTTCGTGCGCACTACCACTCGGAAGCAAACGCTCGACGGCGAGTTCACGCCCAGCGAACGGCTGCGTTCACGACCGATAATGAACGAGTCGGTTTTTAGTGGGCTCGCTCGTCTTTGGCAAACGGAATCGATGCACTCATGGGATCCCCATCATCGCACGCCATTTCGACAGGCAACGCGCCAAGGCTTCGTCGCCGGGAGGCAATGTGGGATCCGTTCGAGGTCGCACTCTTGCAGCGCGACGCGGGGTCGAGGCAACATGAGATCTCCAGGGTACTGCGAAACCCCACATCTCACTTTTGTCTGCGCCGAGCAGACTCGTCGCGGCACCCGTCGGCACTGGGCGCAGACTTCGCTGCGACCGCGGGTATCGACGACTTCGCGGCCACTGCCGCACTTCGACGCCGCGGCATGCGTCGATTCAGCGACGACACCACTGCCGCACTTCGACGCCGCGGCATGCGTCGATTCAGCGACGACACCACTGCCGCACTTCGACGCCGCGGCATGCGTCGATTCAGCGACGACACCACTGCCGCACCTCGACGCCGCGACATGCGTCGATTCAGCGACGACACCACTGCCGCACTTCGACGCCGCGGAGTACGACGATGCAACGACGTTCGTCGACTCCGCGGCGGACATGCGCGCCTATCGCGTTTACTCGTTGGAATCCCCGAGACAGGTCGCGAAGTGATCCTCTAGGGGCTGTATCTTGCCGTCACTCTCCACGCTTGAGCATACGATGGGCAAGGTGCGCTCGTGCGTACAGCCGTCGGTCTGAACCGTCGTGCCATCACTGGCATAGATGCGAGCGCAATCCATATTTTGGCACGCGCGCCACCCCCAACCGAAGGACGAGTGATAGTAGCGATACTTTAGCCCACCGACTTCGAAGTCGATGGCGTCGTTGTGATGATTGCCACCCCAGTCGTAGGCTGCAGAGGCCAAGGGTGTGACGACGCCATTGCGAGAGAGCCAGCCGGAGGTCTGAAAGGTGGCGACGGCGCTGAGCACCTGCCGGCAGCTCACGGGCGTGGATTGGAAGTACGCCACACCTTTGCCTTGAGCGTCTTCGAAGGTACGAATCCAATCCGTGTCGGAGATTGCGACCGTATTGTCGTAGGCTCCCTTGCAGGTGAGGGTGTGTTGCGACGGGCCGCGCCGCTCGAAACCGAACTCATCGAGTGAACCAGGAGTAGTCGACGCCCCGCCAGCGCCAGCCGTACCGAAAGAGCCAGCTCCGCCAACGGAGGCGCCGCCGCCACGAGCGGAGCTTCCGCCTTTATCACTCGATGCACCGCCGGCACCTCCCTTGCCACCCACGACCGCTCCGCCGCCGACGGCACTCGTTCCCCCACTTGGTGCAGTTCCGCCCGTCCCGTCATCGGAACCACCGTCGTCGCCACCGCACGCGGGTAGCACGAAGCAGGCAGAGAGCGTGAACACGGCGACGACACGAGAAACGGAATGCGTGTAAGGATTCATTGCAAAACTCCGGTAACGTAAGGACGAACTTGTTTGAGGACCAAGGTCCGTGAAGGACCGCAAAACTTGAACTCGATGTCGAGCGCGAGGATCTCGGGCGAGGACTCGTACAGTTCGGCGAAGTGAGTTTGCACACGACTCGCCGCACGATAGAGCTGTTCTACCTCGCGTTCCGAGAAGGAATAGAGCCGATCCGGCGAAGTAGAAGAGCGCGCAATCGTGGAGGACTGTATCCCACCGCCTGGCGCGGCCACGATTGTAAAGACCTCGGGCGCATGCCCCGGGGTCGGATTCGTCACCTCGAGCTCGCCAATCTGAACGTTGACGTACATCCCCACGAGGTTCGGGTTCGCGAGGTTCTGCGTAACGAGTACACCGTTGGCAACCTCGTCATCATGAGCCGCATTCACCGCAACTCCCATGCGAACGGAAGCGTGATCGACATTCCAGTAACGCCGCTCCTGAAAGGCACGAAATCCCCACACCGAAGCCCAAACGGTCTTGATACGTTCACTGGCCCGGTCAGCACCGGTGGCCCATGCCGATACAGAGTCGTAAAGACCGGCGCCGCTGAATCCGGGCAAGTCCTCGGCATTCGTGCTCGACCGCAGTCGCACTTTGCCTGGACCAAACACCTGAGAGATTCGCTCGTCCAGAGCTGCAGCGAAGTCCGAGTCTTGCGCACCAGCGATCACGAGCTCCCTCAGCCCGTGAAGTGTCGCGGCTAGTCGTTTGGTGTCGTAGCTCAGGGCGTCGTCGGCCGCGATACCCTCGGCGTACTGCTGCAAGTCGAGACTCGCCGCAGCTGCCATGTCGCAGCGACGTTCTGCGTCTTCGCAATCTTCAGAGACCCGTTTCGCGTCGAAGCAAGCGGACTTGGCGCGGCTGCAGTTCGCGCTGTCGACGATGTTGCGCTTCATATAGGCGTCATACGCAGACATGGGCACGGCAAAGCCGTCGACGGCGAGCTCTCCGAGTAGTCGCCGTAGCTCGGCTAGATTCGCCGCTTTGGCACCCACGGAAAGCGAATCCCCGAACCCCAATTCCTGAAAGGACGGTAGCCCAGTCCGAGTCAACTCGAAGACAGGAACACTTCTCGCCGGTTTGCGCTGCTCGTAGAAAGCCCGAACCTCTTCTTCGGTAGTGGCGGCCAGGGAGAAGCCGTCGGGGCGGACCTCGTAACGAACCAGCTTGTCGAGGTACGGCGCTATGGCGTCGCTCTGCCGCGCGTCCCGCAAGGACATATTGGGCGTGCCCCGGGTTCGCGCAGCCACGTTGACGTGAGAAAGTGGCGTTTGGACGGCTTCGGTGATCGTCCCAGCCACGACCGGCAATCGGTTGGGCAGGTTCGGGAGTAACAGGATGTCCGTGAAGGCGACCGTCTCGTCCGCGTCGCCGGCAGCTTCCATGAGACGAAGCCTGCCGAAGGCTACCCCCGGATTGAGGCTCTGAAATCGTACGTTCGCGAACAGCTCTGCCTGCGTGAGCCTGGGGACGTCCCGCTCCAAGAAACGCGACTGCTCCGCATCGGCCTGCGTGACCTGTCGCTCTCCTGCTGGAAGATACACCAGCCGATGGTGACGCCCGCGCAACGCGGCAAAGCCGAGTCGCTCTTCGATGAGCCGATGGACCTCGACCACCAGTTTTGGCGATAAATAGTCCGAGGGGAAGAAATTGAGCGTGATCGGCGCCTTGAGTTCGGTGCGAGACCTCGAAGTAACAGCGTCGACGGTCGGGTAGTAGACGAGCGTGCCCGCGGCTGCGTCCCGTGATGCTCCGTGGTAGGTCGCGAGCTCGAAGTCGTCGAGGCTCGAGTTCTCGTGCAGCACCTCGGTGACAAAACCGTAATGAAGCGGGTGCTTCTCGGTGTTCTGGAAGTAAACCTTGGGCGAGCCGCTAAGCGATCTCACGTAAAACTTGACGCTATGGGTCGGACCCAGTTCAGTCGTTTGCGCGACGGCCAGACCCAAAAAGCGCTCGAATTCGTCTGCTCCGAAGCCCGTCGAGTAGTCCTCGGTGACGCTCGGCTCGGGAAGTGGCTCAAGATCCAACTTTACTGACACTTCGTCAACGCTCACTGTCCGATGCTCGAACCCCCGTGACTTGACCGTGAGCGTGAAAGGTGGCGCCAAATCGACGTCGAGTCCCGTCGGAGTGCAATGCACAGCATGGTGAGCGCCATCGGGACAGCTCACTGTAACGATGTCCTTTCCTCCTGCGACCACGGCCACAAAGGCAGGAACGTCCCCGCCCTCGGAGGTTACGGTGATTACGGTCGCAGGAGCGGACTCGTGATCGCAGCCCACCACGAGGACGCCACAGAACGCAGACACAAGCGGTCGGAGACAGCAACGCAAGCTCGGCATCGAGCGCCCATCAGCAACGGATATGCCGGCCCCCAGCGAAGGGAATTCCTGTGTGTTGCCGGATGTTTAGCTCTTTCTTCAATCTGAAACCGGGCACCGTGCCAAAGGGGATGTGCCATGACGGACACAGGAGATCCGGCCCTGGAAGCGCCACGTCCCTCCCGAGTGACGCCTGCGGCACGCCCGACATTCCGGACCAGACGACCGGCGACCCGAGCACGGCGCGTATCCAGACGGAACGGGACGGCACGGTTCCAGCTGGCATCCATGCGCCGGAACCGTGCCGCCCAGACTCAAAGAACGGACGAATCAGATCGAAGAGCGCGACGAGCGAAACCGATACGTCCAGACTTACAATAGATTCGATGTTCGGTGGCCGGGAGTTGAACCAGGTGCACGGACTGATACCACCTGCGAAGCCCCAGGTCTCGAGTAACTACGTCCCGATCGACCT
>JASGIX010000060.1:0-306691 GCA_049840955.1 Polyangiaceae bacterium | reverse complement strand
TACCGGACTGAATACGATGTTCAGCCCGGTATTCCAGCCGCTCAGCCTGCGGCGGCGAAGGCGGCGCCGACGATGCTGCGCGCCTCCTCCTGGATGCGCGGCGAGATGCGCCTCGTCCCGGAAGCTCTCGGCATAGATCTTGTAGACCTCCTCGGTGCCGGAGGGACGCGCCGCGAACCAGCCATCCGCCGTGCGTCACCTTGAGGCCGCCGATCGCCGCGCCATTGCCCGGCGCCTCGCTCAGGATCGCCGTGATCGGCTCGCCCGCGAGTTCCTTTGTCGTGATCTGCCGGGCCGAGAGGTTCTTGAGCACCGCCTTCTGGCGCCGCTCGTCGCGGGCGCATCGACGCGCGCATAGCAGGGCTTGCCGAGCTCGGCCGTCAGCTTGCCGTAGAGCACGCCGGGATCGCTGCCCGTCTTCGCGGTGATCTCGGCCGCGAGCAGGCCGAGGATGATGCCGTCCTTGTCGGTCGTCCAGACGGCACCGTCCTTGCGCAGGAAGGAGGCGCCGGCGCTCTCCTCGCCCGCGAAGCCGAACTCGCCGGAGATCAGCCCGTCGACGAACCATTTGAAACCGACCGGAACCTCGACGAGCTTCGCGCCCGAGCTTGGCCGCGACGCGATCGATGATCGCGCTCGACACCACCGTCTTGCCGATGGCCGCATCCGCCCGCCAGCCCGGACGATTGGCGAAGAGATAGGCGCTCGCCGTCGCGAGATAGTGGTTGGGATTCATCAGCCCGCTGCTGCGGGTGACGATGCCGTGACGATCGGCATCCGTATCGTTGGCGAAGGCGACGTCGAACCTGTCGCGCATGCCGATCAGGCTCGCCATCGCATAGGGCGAGGAGCAGTCCATCCGGATCTTGCCATCCCAGTCGGCGGTCATGAAGCCGAAGGCCGGATCGATCTCCTGGCTGACGATGGTCGCCTTCAGGCCGTAGCGATCGATGATCGGCTGGTAGTAGCCGAGCCCGGCGCCGCCGAGCGGATCGATCCCGATGGAGACGCCGGCCTTGGCGATCGCCTCCATGTCGACCACCTCGGCGAGATCGGCGACATAGCCGCTGATATAGTCGTGCCGGTGGATATGCTCGCTCTTCAGCGCCCTGCTCATAGGGAATGCGGCTGATGCCGGCGAGCCCTTCGGCGATGAAGGCATTGGCCTTCTTCTCGATCCAGCCGGTTGCGTCCGTATCGGCCGGCCCGCCATGCGGCGGATTGTATTTCAGGCCGCCATCGGCCGGCGGGTTGTGCGAGGGCGAGATGACGACGCCGTCGGCCTTCCCGGAGCTGCGGCCACGATTATAGGTCGAGGATCGCATGCGAGATCACCGGCGTCGGCGTGAAACCGAGCCTCTCGTCGATCATGGTGACGACGCCGTTGGCGGCGAAGACCTCAAGCACCGACTCGAAGGCGTTGCGCGACAGGGCGTGAGTGTCGATGCCGAGGAAGAGCGGGCCGTCGATGCCCTGCTGCTGGCGATACAGGCAGATCGCCTGGGCGATGGCGAGGATATGCGCCTCGTTGAAGGATTTGGCGAAGGCGGTTCCGCGATGCCCGGAGGTGCCGAAGGCGACCTGCTGCGAGCGCTGCGCGGGGTCGGGCTGGTCGTAATAGGCTTTTCGTGAGCGCCGCCACATCGACGAGCATGCCGGGTTCAAGCCGCTTGCCGGCCAGGGAACTCACGAGATCGGTCATGAAAGGTCTCGGTTGAAGATCGCAGGTGACGGCGCCCGTTATAGACGCCGTCCCGAGCATGCCGCATCAGAAAAGCGGCGGCGCGGTGACGGGCGAAACCGAAGAGAGCCCGACACAGCCCGAATGCGGTCGCGATCCGCCTCTTCCGAGGGCGTCGCGCGGCAATGGCCTTTGCAACTCGCACCCGCCCGCAAGGCACGCTATACCCTCCCCGCGAGACGCACCTCTCGCGAAGCTCGGAGACACCCATGAAGATCGTGATGGTCGGATCGGGCTATGTCGGCCTTGGTGTCCGGCGCCTGCTTCGCGGATTTCGGCCATGAGGTCATCTGCGTCGACAAGGAGTCGAGAGCAAGATCGCGGCGCTGAGACGCGGCGAGATCCCGATCTTCGAGCCGGGCCTCGACGAGCTGGTGCGAAACAATGCCGCCGCGGGGCGCCTGCTCCTTCACCACGGATCTCGCCGCCCCTGTCGCCGACGCCGACGCGGTCTTCATCGCGGTCGGCACGCCCTCCCGGCGCGGCGACGGCTTCGCCGACCTGTCCTATGTCTATGCCGCGGCGCGCGAGATCGCCGCCGCGCTGAGCGGCTATACGGTGATCGTCACCAAATCGACCGTGCCGGTCGGCACCGGCGACGAGGTCGAGCGCATCATGCGGGAGCTGCGGCCCGATGCCGATTTCGCGGTCGTGTCCAACCCGGAATTCCTGCGCGAGGGCGCGGCGATCGAGGATTTCAAGCGGCCGGACCGCATCGTCATCGGCGCCGAGGACGAGCGCGCGCAGACCGTGATGGCCGATGTCTACCGGCCGCTCTATCTCAACAGCGCGCCGATCCTGAACACCAGCCGGCGCACCGCCGAGCTGATCAAATACGCCGCCAACGCCTTCCTCGCGACCAAGATCACCTTCATCAACGAGATGGCCGATCTCTGCGAGCAGGTCGGCGCGAATGTCCAGGACGTCGCGCGCGGCATGGGCCTGGACAACCGCATCGGCGGCGAAGTTCCTGCATGCCGGGCCGGGCTATGGCGGCTCCTGCTTTCCGAAGGACACGCTGGCGCTGATCAAGACGGCGCAGGACTACGGCACGCCCGCGCGCATCGTCGAGACCGTCGCGGCGGTGAACGACCAGCGCAAGCGCGCCATGGGCCGCAAGGTCATCGCGGCCTGCGGCGGCACGGTGCGCGGCAAGACGATCGCGGTGCTCGGCCTGACCTTCAAGCCGAACACCGACGACATGCGCGATGCGCCGTCGCTCGCGATCGTGCACGGCGCTGCAGGATGCCGGCGCCACGATCCGCGCCTATCGATCCCGGAGGGCATGGAGCAGGCCAAGCGCGGTGCTGCCGGCCGGCGTGACCTATTGCACGCGACGCCTATGACTGCGTCGCGGGCGCCGATGCCGCGGTGATCGTGACCGAGTGGAACATCTTCCGCGCGCTCGACCTCGATCGCGTCAGGGGCCGATGCGGGCGCCCGTCCTGGTCGACCTCCGCAATGTCTATCGCGGCGAGCAGGTGCGCGGAAAAGGTTTCCGCTACGTCGATATCGGCCGCGGCATCCTGCCCCCGGCACGCGACGAGACCGCCGGCGCAGCCTGAACCTCGCCGCGACGTCGCGGCGCCTGCTCAGGCACGCGGGTGCGGCGCTGCCAATCCACGACGAACGAGCCTCCATGACGAGCCTGAAATTCGGAACCTCCGGCCTGCGCGGCCTGGTCAGCGAGCTCGTCGGCCTGCCGACCTACAGCCATGTCCGGGCGTTCTGCGCGATGCTGGGCGAGGACGACGAGAGGGCGACGCGGGAGGTCCTGATCGGGCAGGATCTGCGCTCGTCGAGCCCGCTGATGGCCGCCCAGGCAGCTCAGGCGATCGTCGATGCCGGTTTCACGCCGGTCGATTGCGGGGCCCTGCCGACCCCTGCCCTGGCATTGGCGGCGATGACACGCGCTGCGGCCGCCGTGATGGTGACGGGCAGCCATATCCCCGACGACCGCAACGGCTTGAAATTCTATCGGGCGACGGGCGAAATCGACAAAACCGACGAAGCCCGCATCCTCGCCTGCCATGCCGGACTGGCGCTGGGCACGCTTCCTGCCGTGCAGGCCAATCCGGATCGCCATGACGCCCTCGCCGCCTACCGGGCCCGCTATGCCGCGTTCTTCGGGCCGGACGCACTGGACGGCCTGACGGTCGGCGTCTACCAGCATTCCTCCGTCGGGCGCGACGCGATCTGCGACGTGCTCGCAGCGCTCGGCGCGACAGCGATCCCGCTGGGGCGCAGCGACCGCTTCATCCCGGTCGATACCGAAGCCTTGCGCCCCGAGGACGAGGAGCTGGCGCGAGCCTGGGCGGCCGACCAGCGGCTCGACGCGATCGTTTCGACGGATGGCGACGCCGACCGCCCGCTCGTTGCCGACGAAGCCGGACGTTTCCTGCGCGGCGACCTCGTCGGGGCGCTGACGGCGAAATTCCTCGGCGCCGATGCGATCGTGACGCCGGTCACCTCGAATTCCGCCCTGGAACAGCCGGGGCTGTTCGCGCGGGTGCTGCGGACCAAGGTCGGTTCGCCCTATGTCATCGCCGGTATGGAGCAGGCCGGCGCCGAAGGGGCGCGGGTCGTGGTCGGCTTCGAGGCTAATGGCGGCGTCCTGCTCGGCTCGGACGTTGCCCGCGACGGGCGCCTCCTGCCCGCCCTTCCGACCCGCGATGCGATGCTGCCGATCGTCTCGATCCTGGCGCTGAAGCGGCAGCAGGAAAAGCCCCTGAGCGAGATCGCGGCCGCCGCCCGCTTCGCGATCGCCTTGTCGAACCGCTTGCAGGAGGTTCCGCAGGACCGCACCGCCGCCCTGACCGCCCGGCTCGACGCCGACAATTCCGCCTTTCGCGACGCCGCTTCGCGGCCCATGGCGGCATCGCGGCCCGCGACCGTCGCGACGGGCTCCGGCTGACCCTGGGCGACGGTGGCACGGTGCATTTCCGCGCCTCCGGCAATGCACCGGAGCTGCGCGTCTATGTCGAGGCGGCGACGCAGCCCCGCGCCGAAGCGCTCCTGGCCGAGAGCCTCGCCTTCGCGGAGGCCGAAACACGCTGAACGATACGAGGGCGGCACGATCTGCGAGCAGCCGTTCATCGTCATGGAGCTGCTCGAGGGCGAGAATCTTGCGGAGCGCATTGCTCGCATCGGCGCCCTTTCTCCCTTGGACGTGGTTCGCGTCGTCACGCACGTGGCGCGCGCGATGAGCCGCGCTCACGAGCTTGGTATCGTCCATCGCGATCTGAAGCCCGAGAACATCTTCTTGGTGAGCAACGGCGACGAGGAGATCGCCAGAGTACTGACTTCGGCGTGGCCAAGATCGCATCACCGATGGATCTGCGCGGCGAGACGTACACGCAAACCGGCTCGCTCGTAGGTACGCCGTACTACATGAGTCCGGAGCAAGCCCAGGGAAACAAGACCGTCGATCATCGGTCCGATCTCTGGGCCCTCGGCGTCATCGCCTTCGAGATGCTCACGGGAAAGCGTCCCTTCGACAGTGACGCCTTGGGCGATTTGGTGCTCTGTATTTGCGTTCGTGACATCCCGATCCCGTCCCAGTTCGGTCCCGTACCGGCGGGTTTCGACGCGTGGTTCGCGCGCGCCGTCGATCACAATGCGATCAGCGCTTCCAGAGCGCAAGGGAGCTAGCCCTTTCGCTCCTCGAGCTCGTCGAGAATGGAGACAACGGCTTACGCTTCACGCAGTTCGAAGATCCGCGAGTCCGCTCGACTTCCTCGCGAATCGATATTGAAGAACGGCGAGGCACAAGCGTCGCCACCCGAGATCCCGTCCCGTCCCGTCCACTCACCCTTCGCGGCAACGGTTCGGGATCCGACCTTCACCGCCTCGATGCTCGGCAATCCCGCGGTGACGCCGCAACCTTTGACTCCGGTCGAAAGCGAACCCGACGAGCCGCGTCTCGCTCCTGGGCACTCGTAGGAATGGCCGTCCTGGCGCTCGCAGCCGGAGCAGCCGCGGTCTACGGCTTGTTTCATCTTGTAGGGGATCCCGAGCCGTTGGACCCACTCGCTCCGGCCGACTCTTGCGACGACCCAAAGCCTACGCAAGAGCGCACATCCATCGGGAGCCGACCGCTCCCGAGCTCCGGGCACGACTTCGAGTCGCTCCATCGGAACATCGAGCGCGTCTGCTTCACCGAACGTAAACGGAAAGCCCAACGGCGAGAGCTCGGTCAGGAATCGCTCCGAGTGCACGAGACGTTCGAGCGGAATCCGCGGCAAGCGCATCGGCGCAGTCCGTTGCGCCTCGCCCACCGAACGAAGCGAAGACGACGGAGACAACGCTCCCACCACCGAGCACCGGCAACGCAACCGCACCTGGCGCGCGGACCTCGCCTGAGCCGACGAACGCGGAAAGCTCAGGACACACCGATTCGAACCGCGCTGGGACCAACCCCATCGACGCGTTGCCGATGGTTACGGATCCGAACTAATTCCTTGGGCGCAGGTGGGACTGGCGCTCTGGCGACGACACACGGCGAACTCGCCCAGTGCTCATCGACGTCGGGCGTCGAATCATCCGCTCACCGACACATCCCACACCACGGCACTTTCACGTCAAGAACGTCGACATGGCCTCGATTCGGCACCCGTGCGAAGCGTTCCACCCGCTAGACTGAAAGCGGAGCTCAGCGTCCAGCGGCTTCGCTCTTCGCAGCTCGACGTGAGGACGACTGAGCCTCGTAGAGGCCGAGAAGCTCCTCCACCAACTCGACGAGCGCGAGTTCGTTGACGACTCGACTCGAGAGAACGCCTGACGTGCCTCCACCAACGACGACTCGCACCAGCTGCTGATGAATCGACTGAACGATGACGAAGGGCGTGAAGTGCCCCGCCCGTCGCAAACCAGCCAAAACGCCAAGTCCCGTTCCGCCGGGCAGACGAGCATCGCTCAGTACGACGTCGAAGTGACCACGACTGCGGAGAGCCCGCTCGAGAGCGGCACCATCCGCTACTTGAACGACCGCCGCGTCGAGCGCACGGATGATGGGCAATAGAGCGAAGGTGACCTCTTCCGAAGCAACCGCCAGCAGCAAACGTCGTCGCACGGCAACGGGAGGCCGCGGCACGTCGGGTAGAAGAGACGAGGAACGCCCCCCCTCGACGGGAACGCGCAACCGCGGCTGACTGAGCGTCTCCAACGTGAGTGGAGCCTCGCTCAGAGGTGAGTCCGGATGAGCCTTGCGCCTAAAGGTGCCCGTCCGCTCGTCGCTGAGCGACGTCGGGGTACCGGAAAGGGCAAATGGCTCAGGGTGCTTCATGAACTGGAACCGGTCGCACGGAAGCCCGCGAAAGCGGGTTCCGCAACCTTGGCAGCGACAAAAGGGTCACAGGAAATGTGCCAGGTGAAAATTAGTATAAGTGGTTGAAATCTTACGCCGCGGAACTTGATCCGAGCCTTGACTTTCATCCATGAAAGCTTCGGATCTGAAACGCGCTCGCCACTGCACGCTGGCGAGCCATCGGGAGCGCCCCAATCCGGGTTCTCGGCGTCGTCACCATAATGTATCTCGACTGAAAGGAAACGAAGATGCGTCTTCCATCGTCCTACCCATCGTCCTCGCTGATTCTGCTGCTCGCATTGTCAGCCTGCGGAGGCAGCACAACGACAGGAGGTCACCGTGTAGGCGGAGCGTCGCGCTCCGAATCCGAAACCCCCGGAGACCCAGCGCACAACTTGTTGAAGAACCGCGACTTCGAGTCGGGCTCCATGTTGCCGTGGTTGACGAGTTTTTCGCCACCCGCGGAGGGTGAAGGACTCGTAAAGAAAGGGGCGCTTTGCATCAACGTCAAGCAAGGCGGCAGCAACCGGTGGGATGCGCAGGTGCGCCACCGCGAGATGGTGATTCAACAAGGCCACGAGTACGTCGTCAGCTTCAAAGCCTGGGCGAGTCGTCCCACCAAAGTGGCTGGCAAGATCGGCATGTCCGGACCGCCTTACACCGACTACTGGACGAAACAGCTCGACCTGACGGAAGAGCCCAAGCAGTTCGCCTACAAGTTCAAGATGTCGCGTCCCGACGATGCAACGGCGGAGTTCGCACTCCATTTCGGCGGAACGCATGATCCAAGGGAGCGGCCCCATCGACCTCTGCTTCGACGACTTCGTGTTGTCGGATCCAGACTTCGTGCCACCGCCACCACCGAAGGCTGTGGCAATCCCGAAGTTGCGCGTCAATCAATTGGGATATGTCCCTTCGTTCGGGAAATATGCCGTATTCGTCAGTGACGCCAAGGAGCCTCTCGATTTCCAGATCCTCGACGCGAGCGGCAAGGCCGTATTCTCCGGAAAGACCGTGCCGCGTGGGGTCGATGCAGATTCCGCCGATCCAATCCACGGCATCGACTTTTCGGCGTTCACCGCGCCGGGCAAGGGCTATGTCCTCCGCGTGGGTCAAGAGAAGAGTGATCCCTTCGACGTCGATGCACGCCTCTACGGCAAGATGAAATACGACGCGTTCAAGTATTTCTACTTGGATCGCAGTGGGATCGAGATCAAATTGCCTTTCGCTGGCAAAGCGGATTGGACGCGCCCGGCGGGCCACGCCAAGGATGAAGCACCCTGCAGCGCTGCGGCAAAGTGCGACTACTCCCTGGACGTGACGGGCGGGTGGTACGACGCGGGAGACTACGGCAAATACGTGGTCAACGGCGGGATCAGCGTTTGGACGCTGATGAACTGGTACGAGCGAGCGCAGGCCATGGGTGGGGACACGAAATCCTTCGGTGATCAGAAGGACCTACTGCCCGAGAGCGGCAACAAAATCCCCGACGTACTCGACGAAGCACGTTGGGAGATGAAATTTCTGCTTCGAATGCAGGTCCCACAAGGCAAGCCGCAAGCAGGTCTCGTGCACCACAAGATGCACGACATCGACTGGACCGCGCTCGGTGCCGGACCTCACGAAAGCAAGATGAAGCGCGAACTTCGTCCAGTAAGTACCGCCGCGACGCTCAATCTCGCTGCGACGGCAGCGCAAGCGGCTCGATTGTTCAAGCCCTTCGACGCAGCCTTCGCGGATCGCTGCCTGAAAGCCGCCGAAATCGCGTACGCTGCTGCCAAGAAAAACCCCGATTTACTCGCAACGGCAGCCGACACCAAGGGAGGCGGCCCGTACGAGGACAGCAATGTCAAAGACGAGTTCTACTGGGCTGCGGCTGAACTATGGCTGACTACCGGCAAGGCCGACTACAAGAAAGACGTCGAGAGCTCTCCGCTCGACGGCACGATCGACTTCGGCGGTGACGGCGTACAAACCCTGATGACCTGGCAGAAGGTCGACGCCCTGGGCAAGATTCTCGCTCGCCCTCGCACTCCCGAAAGCTTCGGCGAAAGAGCAAGCCAAGTATCGCGACCAAATCGTCAGCGTCGCTGACCGCTATCAAAAGTTGGTCGAAGAACAGGGCTATCGATTCCCCTTCGGAACGGGCAAAACGCCGGAATATCCGTGGGGCTCGAACTCATTCGTCGTCAACAATGCGATGGTCTTGGCCTTGGGCTTCGACTTCTCCAAGCAACCGAAGTTCCGCGAAGGAGTGGTCAACGCACTCGATTATCTGCTCGGACGCAACGCCATGGGGCAGAGCTACGTCACCGGGTACGGCGAACGACCCCTGATGCATCCGCACCACCGATTCTGGGCGCAGCAAGCAAACGCCAAGTATCCCGCGCCTCCGCCCGCGGTGCTTTCCGGAGGACCGAACTCCGGTCTTCAAGAATCCCTACGTGAAAGCGGCAGGATTGACGGGATGTAAGCCGCAGAAGTGCTTCATCGATCACATCGAAGCGTGGTCGGCGAACGAGATTACGATCAACTGGAACGCGCCGCTCTTCTGGACGCTCGCCTGGACGGACGAGCAGGCCAAGTAAGTCTCCCCCCAAGTTCCACGGCCCGTTGGCTCTGGGTTCCCACCACGAACCCGGAGCCAGCGCTTTGTGGATCATCGCGAACCGCAATCGGACGCGAGACGTCGGCCATTGGCGGAATTTCCAGCGGATGGTTTGTGCCGGCGTGGTCACGACGAACCGGCCAGCAGAACCTCCAAGGGCACTCGACCGTAATGCTGCGCGTCGCGGCTGGGGGAAATCGTCGAGGTTGTCCGGTGGAATCCTTGACCGGCTCGCCCGATGCAGGCAGTCTGCCGAAACCCCAAGTGCCCGCAGCCGAGCTTGAAAACCAAGGCCTCGTCGTCCTGTCGGGCCTCTCAATGTAACGACAGCGATGAGTACTGCAACGTCACGCCCGCTGCCGCGCCTAGTGCTCGAGAACGTTTCGCCCGAACTCGACGCTGGCCGGTACCCCGTCAAACGCACCCTCGGTGATGTCGTCCAAATTGGAGCGAACATCTTCAAGGATGGCCACGATCTCATTTCCGGTCGGCTGCTTCATCGCGGACCGTCGGAGTCGGAGTTTCAATCCACTCCGCTCACCTATGACTACAATTCCGATCGCTGGCACGCGCAATTCGTCGTGGACGCGCTCGGCACCTGGCAATTCACTGTCGAAGCATGGCCCGATCCATTCCGCACCTGGGTCTCGGATCTGCGGAAGCGCTTGAGCGCAGGACAAGACATCACCGTGGAACTGCTCGAGGGCGCGGCGCTCATCCGAACGGCTGAGAAGTCTCGCTCGGGTGAGCTCGCGCGGCGACTGCGGGAAGCAGCGGAACGTCTCGCCAGCTCCGCCCTCGGGATTGGGCCACGGCTCGAGCTCGCGTATTCCGAATCGCTTCTTGCCGACATGAGCGGACCGCTTACCCCGGAGCAAAACGTTCGATACGAACGGGTGCTGAGCGTGACCGTGGAACGCGAAATCGCGAGGTTTGGTGCCTGGTACGAGCTATTTCCACGCTCTCAGGCCAAGGAACCCGGTCGCCACGGTACGTTCTCGGACGTCGAAGAGCGTTTCGCCGAGCTTGCCGCCCTGGGCTTCGATATCGTGTACCTCCCTCCGATTCATCCGATTGGAGTGACGCATCGCAAGGGTCGCAACAATGCGCGTACCGCGCAACCCGGTGACGTCGGAAGTCCTTGGGCCATCGGGAGCGATGCGGGTGGTCACGACGCCGTGCATCCGGAACTCGGCACGCTCGCAGACTTCGATCAGATGGTACGAACCGCAGCGGACTTCGGCCTCGGAATCGCGTTGGATTTCGCGTTGCAGTGCTCACCGGACCACCCCTGGGTCAAGGAGCATCCAGACTGGTTCTTCGTGCGTCAGGACGGATCGATTCGCTACGCCGAAAATCCACCGAAGAAGTACGAGGACATCTATCCGATCAATTTCTGGTGCGAAGATCGGGAAGCGCTCTGGAATGCGTGTCGAGACTTGCTCTTGTTCTGGGTCGGACACGGCGTAAAGATCTTTCGGGTCGACAACCCGCACACGAAGCCCCTCGCGTTCTGGGAGTGGGTCATTGCGGAAGTCCGTGCGGTCCACCCCGACGTGGCCTTCTTGTCAGAATCCTTCACGCGACCCAACCGCATGAAGAGCCTCGCCAAGCTCGGTTTCTCCCAGAGCTACACCTACTTCACTTGGAAGAACACGAGCTGGGAGCTTCGGGAGTATTTGACGGAGCTCACCCAACCACCGATGACGGAGTTTTATCGGCCGAACTTCTTCGCCAACACTCCGGACATCCTCCACGAGTATCTGCAGACCGGTGGACGCGCAGCATTTCGTATCCGACTCCTCTTGGCCGCAACACTCTCTCCCAGCTACGGGATTTATAGCGGCTTCGAGTTCTGTGAAAACCGCGCCGTCACGCAGGGTAGCGAAGAATACCTGAACAGCGAAAAGTACGAGATCCGTCAGCGGAACGTGAACCAGTTCGGGAACATCAAGCAGGATATCTCCAAGTTGAATCGGATCCGACGGGAGAATCCGGCACTCCACGAACTCGACAATCTGACGTTCTTGCAGTCCGAGTACGAGCAGATCCTCGCGTACCTCAAGACGACTCCGGCGTCTGCGGGGAGCCCACAAGGCAACGACATCATCGTGATCGTCAACCTGGATCCACATCGCATGCACGAGTGCATGATCCACATTCCACTCGAGAAGCTGGGGATCGGCGAGGAGGAGCTATTCGAGATCGAAGACCTCCTGACGGGAATTCGCCACACGTGGCGCGGAAGACGTAATTACGTGCGGCTCGATCCCAACGAACGAATTGGACACGTCATGCGGATCCTGCGGCGGCATTGACGAAACGGGGTCGCCCGCTGTCCGATCAGTGCAGCGGGCGATTCAGGGGAGGCTCGAGATGGCCCGAAGCAATCCAAAAACCCTAGAGCACAGGTGACGTGGAGATGTCGCTGCGCGTTTGGCCAGGCGAACCTCAGCCCCTTGGGGCCACGTGGGACGGCGAGGGCGTCAATTTCGCCCTATTTTCCGAACATGCCGAACGCGTGGAGCTCTGCTTGTTCGACGGTCCCGACGACAAAGCGGAGCGCCATCGGATTGTCCTCCCAGAACGCAGCAATCACGTTTTCCACGGTTACCTGCCCGACGTGCGTCCTGGGCAACTCTATGGGTATCGGGTTCACGGACCTTTCGCTCCACTCCTTGGACACCGTTTCAACGCGCACAAGTTGGTTCTCGACCCTTACGCGAAAGCCATAGCCGGCCCAATCGAGTGGTCGGAGCGAGCCTTCGCATATCGCTTCAACGATCCGGCCACGGATCTCTCCCACTGCCAGTCGGACAGTGCGGGGGTCGTGCCCAAGTGCATGGTCGTCGACAACGCGTTCACCTGGGGAGAGGATCGCGCGCCCCGCACTCCCTTGAGCAAGACGTTCATCTACGAGTGTCACGTCAAAGGGATGACGGCCCTCCATCCCCTCGTTCCAGAGCATCTGAGGGGTACCTATCTTGGGCTCGCCGCGCAGCCCGTGTTGGAGTACTTGCTTTCCCTCGGCGCTACGGCCATCGAGTTGCTGCCGATCCACCACGCCGCACAAGACAGGCGCCTGCTGGAGAACGGCCTAGTCAATTACTGGGGCTACAACACGCTCGGCTTCTTCGCTCCCGATCCACGCTTCGCCAGCGGCTCGCTCGGACAACAAGTCACCGAGTGCAAGACGATGATCAAAGCGTTCCACCGCGCTGGACTCGAGGTGCTCCTCGACGTCGTCTACAACCACACCGGTGAGGGCAATGAACTGGGCCCGACGCTTTTGTTTCCGCGGCGTCGACAACGCCTCGTATTACCGGTTGCCGTCGCAGGATAAGCGCCGCACCGTCGACTACACCGGTTGCGGAAACAGTCTGAACCTGCTCCACCCACGCGTCTTGCAGTTGGTTCTCGACAGTCTTCGTTATTGGGTCACCGAGATGCACGTTGACGGGTTCCGATTCGATCTCGCTCCGACGCTCGCGCGTGGACACCAGGAATTCGATGCCGAGAGTCGATTCTTCACGACCATTCAGCAGGATCCGGTCCTCTCACGGGTAAAGCTCATCGCCGAGCCTTGGGACGTCGGACCCGGTGGGTATCGGCTCGGCGGATTTCCCCCGGGTTGGAGTGAGTGGAATGGCAGGTACCGCGATACGGTCCGGCGCTTTTGGCGCGGTGACGAAGGACAGATCCCCGAACTTGCATCGCGTATCTCGGGTTCGAGCGATCTTTTCGCCCAGAGTGGCCGTGGTCCCCTCGCCAGTATCAACTTCGTCGCGTGTCACGATGGGTACACGTTGCATGACCTCGTAAGCTACGAGCGAAAGCACAACGAGGACAACGGCGAGGACAACCGCGACGGCTCGAACGACAATTACTCGCGAAACTGGGGGATCGAGGGCGAGACGAAAGCGCTTCCGATTGCCCGCTTGCGCGAACGCGTGAAACGCAACCTCCTCGCGACCTTGGCGTTCTCCCAAGGCGTCCCGATGTTGTGTCATGGTGACGAGTACGGTCGCACGCAACGCGGCAACAACAACGCGTATTGCCAAGACAACGAGATCAGTTACATGCGCTGGGAACTCGACGATTCCCAGCGGGCGCTCCTCGCATTTACGCGCGAATTGTTCCAATTGGTGCGAACACTTCCCGTCCTCCGTCGACGCCATTTCTTCCGCGGCAGTACCGATCGAGATGCCGAACTCAAAGACGTCATCTGGCTCCGCTCGGACGGCAAAGAGATGACGGATGAGGACTGGATGCACCCGCGTGCGCGAAGTCTGGCCATGTTGATCCGCGGCGAGAATCCCAACGACATGGATGAGCACGGCACCCCGTTGAACGGAAAGTCGGTGTTGCTCATTCTGAATGCCAACAACCGGACCAAGATCTTTACGCTCCCCACCCTGGCCAAGCCGGGAATTTGGCGCGAACTGCTCAACACGGCACAACCGGCGCGCAAACCGAACAAGTCGCTCGGGCTGAGCGTTGCCCCCCATGCACTTGCCTTGCTCTGCTACGATTGGACGGCTCCATGAACGACTCACAGTACGGCGATCACGACCATTTGGCCCTCAAAGGCGACCCCAAGGCATACGACTTGCTCTGCAAGGCCGAGCTCGGGGACCCGCACAGCTATCTCGGGGCTCATCCCACGAACATCGGTGGCCTCGATGGCGTCGTCGTTCGAAGTTACCAACCTACGGCGGAGGCGGCGTGGTTACTTCGTGAGGGTCTCGAAGCGCTCTCGATGGTTCCCCTCGGGCAAGGTGTCTTTGCGATTTTCCTCGCTGGCGCCCGATTGCCCATTCGCTATCGGCTGCGCTTTCACCTCGCTGATGGTCAACAGCTGGAACGCGGCTGCCCGTATCGCTTCGTCCCGACGGTTGGAGACATGGATCTCCCATTTGTTCAACCAGGGGAACCACCGCAGGCTTTGGGAGGCTCTCGGTGCGCATTTCCGCACTATCGATGGAGAGCGAGGAACCTCTTTCGCAGTTTGGGCGCCGAACGCGAAGCGCGTTTCGGTCGTCACGGAGTCGAATGGTTGGGACGGACGAACCTATCCCATGCGTTCGATGGGGCTTTCCGGAGTATGGGAGATCTTCATCCCGGGGATCGACCCCAACACCCTCTACAAATTCGAGCTCAAAACGAAGGAGGGGTGGCTTCGCGAAAAGACCGATCCGATGGCCTTTTCGATGGAAGTTCCACCGGCACAAGCATCCCGGGTGTTCGAAAGCGCCTACGCGTGGAACGACCTCGGATCGATGAATCAACGTCACGTCCACGACTGGGTGCGAGAGCCAATGGTCGTGTACGAGTTGCACCTCGGCTCCTGGGCGCGGGTACCCGAAGACAACTTCAGATACCTCACGTACCGCGAGATCGCGCCTCGCCTCATCGAGCACTGCAAAAAGTACGGCTTCACCCACGTGGAGCTCATGCCCATCGCCGAGCATGCCTATTATCCCTCGTGGGGATATCAGGTCACCGGCTATTTCTCGCCGACGTCGCGTTACGGCAGCCCCGATGATTTCAAGGCGTTCGTCGACGCACTGCATGAGGCAGGAATCGGCGTCATCATCAACTGGGTCCCTGCACACTTTCCGAAGGACGATTTCTCCCTCCGTCGTTTCGATGGCACGGCGCTCTACGAACACGACGATTGGCGACGCGGAGAGCACCCGGATTGGGGAACGCTCATCTTCAATTACGGGCGTTCCGAGGTAAGGAACTTCCTTGTCGCCAATGCCCTCTTTTGGCTGCGTGAATACCACATCGACGGCCTGCGCGTCGATGCCGTAGCCTCCATGCTCTACCTCGATTACAGCCGCAAATCAGGCGAGTGGCTACCAAACCCCTATGGCGGACGCGAGAATATCGAAGCGATCGAGTTTCTGCGCCAGTTCAACAATGCCATCAAAGAAGAGGCGCCGGGGGCCTTCACGATTGCAGAGGAGTCGACCTCCTGGGGCGGAGTCTCGCACTCGACTGCAGGCGGCGGCCTCGGTTTCACCTTCAAGTGGAACATGGGATGGATGCACGATACGTTGCACTTCTTCACGCGCGATCCGGTGCACCGGAAGTTTCATGTCGATCAGCTGACGTTCTCGATGGTGTACGAGAACACCGAGCGATTCATCAATTCGATTTCACATGACGAAGTCGTGCACGGGAAAGGCTCGCTGTACGCCAAAATGCCAGGCGACCATTGGCAAAAGATGGCAAACCTGCGTCTCCTCTTGGCCTATCAGTACTTCCGTCCCGGCAAGCAACTCATGTTCATGGGTACCGAAATCGCCCAACCGGGCGAATCGAACGTCGAGTCGAGCCTCGACTGGCACCTCATGGAGGAACCCAGCCGAAAAACGTACGGCCACTTCATTGCGGAGCTCTCACGCGTCTATCGGGCATCGCCTTGCTTCTGGCATGGCAATCCCAATCCAGAGAGCTTCGAGTGGATCGACTTCAATGACCGGGAAAACACGGTATTGTCGTTCATGCGACGTGACGGGCTCGACCACGCCGTCGTAGTGTTCAACTTCACGCCCGTCCCGCGCGTCAATTATCGTGTCGGCGCGCCGACGCCCGGACGCTATCGCGTTCTCGTCAACAGCGACGAGAGTCGTTTCGGTGGAAGCGGCTATAATCCTATCGATTGCGCCGATACCGAGCCCGTCGTCTGCCACGGTCGCGCCCAAAGCTTCGTGCTCACGCTCCCCCCCCTCGGCGTACTCGTCCTCATCCCCGAAGAGCAGATGGAGCGCACGAGCGCACAGGACCCGTCCAGGGGTGGAAACGACGCCCCGACACTCTCGGGTCGCTCGGGTACCCTACGCCCGCAAGCCGGCTAGGCGGCGTATCGGATTCCGCTGGAAGCGTGATCGATATAAACACGGTCCTCCGAACGTCGCATCTCCCGATGCGGCGTTCGGGAAGACCACCCCTGACCGGGAAATCCCGTTCGGAAAAGTGCCTGAGAAGCGAGTGCACTACTGCGGCACGCGACGCGGCTTGTGTCTCGTCGAGGATTTGCCATCCTTCGTCTTCTCGCCACTCCTTCGAGAGTAGGCATTTCTGCCATGAACGATTTCCATCTGGGCGTCTCCTCGGTGCTGCTACTGGTTGCTGCTTGTGCCGGACCTCGCTTCGAGGTCAGCGAGCAAAGCGCCGGTAGTGCGGGACAAAACAGCGTGGGCGGCGCATCGACCGAGGGGGGCAAGGGCGGCGCGGCGGGCGAAACCACTGGTTCAGGCACGATACCTTCGGCGACCTGCAGCTATTTGGGCACGACGTACGCGTTGGATGACACCTTCACGACGACGTCACCTGCATGCACGTGCTCCTGCAAGCGAAACGGCGTGACGTGCGACGGGGATGGCTGCAGTAATCGTTGTACTCAGGGTGGCAAATCGTATGTCGTCGGAGAGATCTTTCCGGCTTCAGACGACTGCAACACCTGTTCGTGCACCCCTTCGGGCACCGTCGTGTGTACGAAGCTACCCTGCGAGTCCGGATGCTCGTACGTCGGGACCCTTCGAGCTCTCGGAACGACGTTTCCCGCCGCAGATGGCTGCAATACGTGCACCTGTGGAGCAACGCTCAGCTGCACGAGCTGGCCATGCTCCGGGGAATGCACCTATGCCGGTTCCGTATTCATCGATCACGCAACCTTTCCGGCGACGGACGGCTGCAACGAGTGCTCCTGCAATGGTGGCAAGGTGACTTGCACGTCGAACCCTTGCACGTGCGATCCCGCAAAGGAACCCTGGCGGAATTACGTCCTCGATTCACGCGCGAATTGCGAGGTCGCGCGGATGATCTGTCCTACGGGTTCCACGTACTTCGCGAACGATTGCGGCTGCGGCTGCGAACAAAAATCATCTTGTCCGTCGATCTACGATTGCACCGTCTCGGCGTCTTCTCCTGTCGAGGAGGGAACTTCGGTATCCGAAGTCGAGCCTTGCCCGCCAGCTGACGTCCAGGAGAATTGCCCGTTCACCGAAGTGCTACGCTGACGCACCCGACTCGAATCGCGCACCGCCTCGCATCGCTGGTCGTCGTCGTGCGGGGTCGCCGTCTAGCGTCGTGGTTCGTCGTCGTGCGGGGTCGCCGTCTAGCGTCGTGGTTCGTCGTCGTGCGGGGTCGCCGTCTAGCGTCGTGGTTCGTCGTCGTGCGGGGTCGCCGTCTGGCGTCGTGGTTCGTCGTCGTGCGGGGTCGCCGTCCGTACATCGTCTCGAAGTTGGTCCCAATCGCGAAGGGCGACGGGTTCAGGAAGGATCTGGCCTACTTTCGCGCGAAGGACGCGTTGAGCGGGATAGATACTGCGATGACCAGAGAGCAAGTAAGCAATGATGCACACGATGAAGACGTGAGGCAAGAGGTGATGCCCAAGTAGCTCGACGGCCATGATGGACAGGGAAATCGGCGTGTTCGAAGCGGCCGCGAACACGGCAGCGAGTCCGACGCCCGCACCGAGTTCGAGCGGCAGACCGAGCGCACGAGCGAGCGCGTTGCCGAGCGTAGCGCCGACGAAGAAAAGCGGCGTCACTTCGCCTCCGAGAAACCCCGAGCCGAGCGTCACCGCGGTGAATAGTACCTTCAACAGAAACGCGTGTGCCGGCAAATGCGGATCGTGAAATGCTCTAAGGATCGTAGGAACTCCGAGACCCAAATAGTCACTCGTTCCGACCACCTTCCACATGCACACGAGCAGTAGCCCACCCACGAACATCCGAACCCCGAGCTTCGGGATCCGCTGCTCGCCATGGCGCTTCACCCAACGCAAGAGGCCAATGAAGGCACGGGTCGTCAGTGCGATGGCGAGCGCGAACACGAGCCACTTGAGGAGCAAAACCGGAGTGAAATCGAGTCCAAGCACCTGCGGGTAGGCAGCATGCGCAATCCCCAGACTCCGCGTTGTCCAATCCCCTACAATCGCTGCGACCAGTGCAGGCACGAGTGCGGCATATTCGATTCGCCCGAGCACGATGAATTCGAGCCCGAATAGCGTGCCCGCAATGGGCGTTCCAAACACGGATCCGAAACCACCCGACACCCCCGCGACGAGAAGCGTTCGACGTAAGCTCTTCGACCAACCCATGCGATGAGCCACGAAGTCCGAGAGACTCGCACCCATCTGCACGGCAGTTCCCTCGCGTCCCGCACTGCCCCCGAAGAGATGGGTAAGCACGGTCCCGACGAGCACCATTGGCGCCATGCGGAGCGGGATCTGCGGGCCGCCGTCGTGGATGGTATCGATCACGAGATTGTTGCCCGCTTTGATATCTCGTCCGAAGCGTTCGTAGATGAGCCCGATGAGCAATCCCGCAACGGGCAACGCGTACACGAGCGCCTCGTGTCGACCGCGCACCTTCGTTACCACGTCGAGCAGACCCAAAAAGGCGGCGGAAGCAAAGCCACAAATCACGCCGACCACACTGCCGAGAACGACCCAAATGGCGAGGGTCGAGAGACGAGGGTGCAAAATGGAACGTTTTAAATCTCGAATCGAACGACGCGACATGAGCTTGACCGGGGTTGGTCTAGCACCGCGACGGTGGACCTCGCTGATTGCTCGGATCGTCGTCCGGAGCCTGCTCGAGGAAAGCACCGAAATGCCCAGACGCGACGCGTCGATGGCCGACGCTTCGCTTGCCTCTGCTCGCGGAAGCTCCCGGGCGCGTTACTTCAGTGAACGATGACCTCGCTCGGAGTCTCCTCGGGAGCCTCGCGAAAAGACGCATAGGCTCGACGAACTCGTCGGGCTGAACAATCGAGCATGCGAGCCACGTCGGCCACGGAATATCCGTGATCCACGAGCATTGCCATCAAACACTCTCGAGCGCCTCGCCACTGGTTGGGCCGCGTCGAGGGAAACTGTCTCGGTCGTTCTTCGACCAATAAGAAGGGGGCCTGCGCAAGGTCCAGTCCCGAACAAGCACATGCCAAGACGGCGCAGGTCGTCAGAATGGCTGGAGGGGAATGCGTCACCCTTTGCGCCGTACCACGCTTACGCAGTGCGGCGAGCCCGCGCCCGAAATCGACCTTGAGTTTGCAGCTTCGTGGTCTTTTTTTGGGTCGTTCCGTCGCGGTGACGAGCACTTACGCGGTGCATGCAGTGCACTGACACGGAAAAACGGCTGAGTGTTCTGACGTGGATTGGAGACAAGCGGCGAGACGTGCGCGATTGCACGAACGAAGTCTCGACGTATTCCTCGAGATCTCGGGCACTTAGCTCGATGCGTGATAATCCCGCAGCTTTTCGGACACTTACCGGCGCTGAGCGATCCCGAGTACCGCGTCCGCTCCGCCCCGAGACAACACCGACACAAGGGTTCCGAAAAGCGCGAAAGGACGAACTGGCCCGACAAATCGAACGCTCTTTGCTTCCCATCCCGAGAGCCTCGGTCCAAACTCCGATCCACTCGGCGCACGAGATCATCCCAATGAATCTAAAGACACTCAAAGAAACCGCTCCTTGGAATTGGCCCGAGGGAACCGATTGGCAATTGCTTGCGGTTTTGGAGAGCACGAGTGATTCCGAAGCAGATCGCTTGCTCGCTGCCGAGTTGGCGAGCGATCTCGGTGTCATCAATAGTGCCCTGGTCCGGTGCCTTCTCTCTTTGGTGGGCAACGCGAAGGAATCCGAGGCGCTGCGCGGTCAGGCTGCAATATCGCTCGGTCCGGTCCTCGAGCTATGCGACATGGATGGTTTCGAGGATCCGCAAGAGGTGCCGATCGATCCGGATACGTTCGAGCACGTCAAGGCGTCGTTGAAGCAGCTGTTTTCGGACGCAAGCGTGCCCAAAGAAGTCAAGCGACGCATCCTCGAAGCCTCCGCGAGAGCCGCCGATGAGTGGCACCACGACGCGATACGCCAAGCCTTCCTCAGTGGCGATCCGAATTGGCATCTGACGAGCGTCTTCTGCATGGGATACGTGAACGGCTTCGATGCCGAAATCTTGAAAGCGCTGACGAGCTCGATCCCCGCCATCCAATACCTCGCCATTTCCGCTGCTGGAGTCTGGCAAGTCGATGCCGCGTGGCCCCACGTCTTGAGCGCCCTCATGTCGGAGACCACGGAAAAGCCCGTCCTTCTGGCGGCGATTGACGCCGTCGCCAGCCTTCGACCCAAAGAAGCGCAAGAGGTCCTTTCCGATCTGCTCGAGTCCGACGATGAGGACATCGTTGAAGCAGCCGGTGAAGCGATCGGCATGGCTGAGGAACGGCTGAAAGGCCACTCGGAAGACGAGGACGATCTCGTCGACAGCGGCACGTTGAACTAACACCTCCCAAGAACGCCGTCAGGGCCGGGTTGGTCGCGGCTGGCCTCGGTCCGACCTACGTAGTAAAGCGGAGCCCGTTCTATGAGCTTGAGAGACCTACGCCTGCCCGAAGTGAGTCTGGCCTTGGGCTGCGCTTTCCTCGGCTTGGTCATCGGGTGCACGCGTTCGCGAAGCGACGCGCCCCAAGTGATCGCCAGCGCGTCGCCCGAAGCCCGTGGGTTGTCCCGAGAAGAAGCCGCGCAAGTGCTCGCCAAGGTGGGTGACGTCACGATAACGCTCGGTGACTATGCCGCCGCGCTCGACCGCATGGATCGCTACGAGCGCCTGCGATACCAATCCGCAGACCGGCGACAGGCTTTACTCGACGAGATGATCAACGTCGAGCTCCTTGCTCAGGAGGCGAAGCGACAGAAACTCGATGAGACAGACGAATTCAAGATGCGACTCGACCAGGCGCTTCGGGACGAAGTGCTCGCGGATCTTCGAGCGAGCGTACCGACGCCCGACGCAATCCCTTCCGCCGAAGTGCGCGCTCATTACGACGCCCATCGCGCGGAATATCGCGAACCGGAACGAAGACGCGGCTCGGCAATCGTGGTCACCGACGAGAAGAAGGCCCAAAGCCTCATCGACCAGGCAAAGAAGGCCGATGCCGTGGGGTTCGGAGAACTCGTACGCAAACACTCCGTCCTTCGAGACAAGTCAGAGAGCGCCCCGCTCGAACTCGAGGGAGATCTCGGGATCGTGAGCGCCGTCGGTGAACCGAACGGCGCGGGGCCGGTGCTTCCCGAAGCCATCCGCAAGGCACTCTTCGAAATCCCGAAAGTGGGAGATCTATATATCGAACCGGTACGCGCCGAGGGACGATATTACATCCTCCGAATGACGGGACGAACCGAGGCGCGCGAGCGTAGCTTCGCCGAGGCGGAACGCAGCATTCGCGTGAGAATCGTCGACGAACGGATTGCAAGCGCCGAACGAGAACTCATCGAGAAACTGAAGGGGCGCACGACCATCACGCTCGATGACGCCGCGCTCGCGAAGCTCCGCGTCCCACCGGCGAAGGAAGAGACACGTCGCGATGCGCTCGGTCGTTGATCCGCGATTGCTTGCGGAGGTCGCCACACCGGAGGACTGGAAGTGGCAGATCCGTAGGGCCATTCGGACTGCAGACGAGCTTGCCGCGGCACTCGATCTGGTTCCTGAAGAGCTCGAAGGTGCGCGAGCTGCGGAGCGAGCCGGATTCCCCATCGCGATTACGCCGTACTATCTCGGGCTGTGCGATCGCGAAGACCCGGCCTGCCCCATTCGTCGCCAGGTCGTACCGAGAGTGCTCGAAACGACCTCCGTTCCTGGGGATCTTCGGGATCCGTTGGGTGAAGAGGCGCATGAAGTCGCGCCCGATCTCGTACAGCGCTACCCGGATCGAGCGCTGCTCCTCGTCAGTGACCGATGTGCCGTTTATTGTCGGTTTTGCACGCGAAGTCGCATGGTGGGTAACGGCGGAGGACCCCGATCGGTCGAACGCATCGGCCCCGCCTTGGACTATCTGCGAGCACATCCCGAAATCACGGACGTGATCCTGAGCGGCGGCGATCCATTGACGATGGCCACGTCGCGACTCGTCTCGATCGTCGCAGCAGTCAGGGCAATCCCCAGCGTGGAGACGATCCGTCTCGCGACGCGGGTGCCCGTCACTCTGCCGCAACGAATCACCTCCGAGCTCCTCGATGCCCTACGACCCTACCACCCGCTCTGGGTCATGACGCACTTCAACCATCCGAAGGAGCTGACGAGCGAATCGACGCGCGCGTGCTCGCTCCTCGCGAACGCTGGGTTCCCGATCAACAACCAAACGGTTTTGTTACGCGGGATCAACGACGACGCGTCGACTCTCGCGACTCTCTTTCGCGGACTGGTTCGACGTCGGGTACGTCCGTACTACCTTCTCCAAGCCGATCCAGTCAAAGGAACGGGACACCTGCGCACGCCGGTTCAAACCGGCATCGACATCATGGAGCAATTGCAGGGACGTCTGAGCGGCATTGCCTTACCCAAGTACATCATTGATGCACCCGGTGGCTTCGGCAAGGTTCCCGTCGGACCGAATTACATCGTTCAACGGGGCGGCGGCGTTACACGAGTGCGAACGGCGCGCGGCGTCGAAGTCGACTACATCGATCCGCCCTAGCCGACGAGTCGGCGACGAGTCGTCGGACTCGTCGGCTCGATTCCTTGGCGCTCACCTCACCGAAACGCGTCTCGTCGGCTCGATTCCTCGGCGCTCACCTCACCGAAACGCGTCTCGTCGGCTCGATTCCTCGGCGCTCACCTCACCGAAACGCGTCTCGTCGGCTCGATTCCTCGGCGCTCACCTCACCGAGAGTTAGCCTCGTCGCGGGCTCGGATTGCGGCAAAGACGCCCCTCCCCTCGACAAGGATTCGCTCTGCGCGTCAGCGCACGCAACGCACCCAGCCGTCGATGAAGTAGTTCCATTTCGAGGAGTCGGTTGCACCATTCCAACCGGTATAGCCATCGCAATAGCTGAGGCCCCACGCGGTTCCGCCGACCTTCGACGATTCCATCGCCCAATACCAGCCGTCGGGGTCGCAGATTTATTGGTATTCGGGAACACCGTGCGGTTGATTGCCGGCGCAACGAGAGCCTCGTTCACCGTCGATGCAAGCTCGCTCAAGGTGGGAACTCGCCAGTCCGCAAACCCCCCGGTTTTTTGCGCCGCACAATATGCTGCCGCTTCCGACCAAGGCATCCGCGACGTCGAATAGGTCTGCTGCCAAGTGAGCCCCGTGTAGTTGTCCTTCACCACGGCGTCGGTTCCGGTACCCGCAACAGTGTAGTGATTGAGCGGTTCGACGGCGTATTGTCCCTGAGCTTCGCCTTTACCGTTACCGCGTACACAACGAGCAACCAGGTTGGTCCCGGTGCGCAGGATCGCGTTGCTGGTGAAACCATTCGCACCGTAGCCCCAAACCATGTTCGTCTCGTTACCCGAGGTCGTGTCGTTGTCGGTCAGAATGGTCTTGTACCAATCGGATCCGGTCATGTAGTACCCCGACGTCACCGTGAACACGGTTGGAAAGCCCTTACTCCCCAGCGTCACGTCCACGATCGAGGCCATTTCCGACGCGCGTCGGCAATCTCCAATCGGAGAAGCCGGCGTATTTGTTCGTCGCAAGACTCGCGCATCGATCGATACTGGCCTGCAGCGTGCCGGCAGTCGACGGATTCGCTTTCTCCCAAACCAGGCAAGTTACGTTGTCGCGCACCGCGCCGTTGCCCAAATCCGTATAACTTTGCGGATTGGGCAGCTTCAAGCTGGACGGTGTAGGCATCTTCCAACAAGGCCACTTGTGCGATCCACAGGTAGCCTCTTGACAACCCGACGCGCTACCCGCTGCACCAACGCTTCCGCCGTTTCCGGTGTTGCCCCCAAGCGAGGAGGACCCGCTAGGGCTTCCTGTGCCGCCGGCTCCTCCGCTTCCAAACGCGCCACCGCTCCCGTTCGCCGTTCCTCCAGACGGGGCACTGGTCCCTTGTGTCAGGGGCGATCCGCTGGCACCGCCGGGGCCTCCGGAAGATGCCCCACCAATGGTCGAAGAACGCCCCGAGCCATTCGCGCCGCCCGTTATGACGCTACCCGTCGATCGACCTGCGCCCGACGCCGTATCGGAATTGCCGGCAGAAGCGCCTGATGCCCCTCCCGAGGCTCCGCCCAAGCCGATGTCAGCCGGATCTTCGCTACCAGTGCAAGCCGCTAAACCCAAGATGACGAGCAACTGAATGGAGACGCTGTGGGACGAGAGAGCCATTGCGGAAATTCCCTTCGCAATTCGAGTCGAGTGCTCGCGCAGTCTTTTCGTTGCCGATCGGCGGCGAGACCAATCACCTCGACCAGTCGTTTTCGACCCTTTCTTCGAAGGACCCGATGGAGATTCTCGTGTCATCCGATTTTTGTTTTGGGTCTGCGCGTCGTGACCACGATTCGCGCGCTCGCGCGTCCATGCCTCGACGTGACTGCGATGTGGTCGCGTCGCTCCTTTGCGCGAAGCGCCTGCTCAGCGCACGTCGCAGCACTCGAGACCGCAACACCTCGCGGGCGCGACACGACGACACGACGACACGACGACACGACGACTCGGCGACTCGAGGACACGACGACACGGCGACACGACGACTCGGCGACTCGACGACTCGGCGACTCGAGGACTCGACGACTCGGCGACTCGAGGACTCGACGACACGGCGACACGGCGACACGACGACTCGGCGACACGACGACTCGGCGACTCGACTACACGGTACCTTCCTGACGCAGACGAGCACGGACGGTTCATGCTCCGCGGCGTGCCACGGCGAGCATGCGCGCTACCCTCGACTCGGGCAACGCCGTGCGACGATCACCGTTGAGAGAGCATTTCTCGAGGATCACCGCGTCGCCGTCGCCACGCGTGCGTCGCTTCATTTGGGTGAGTTCGCCGGGTTCGATGCAGTGACTCATGTTCGTGCATTCATGAATGTTCGTTCCAAGAACCCGATCCTCGACAAACATCGCCGAAACACCTCGGATCCAGGACCGCGCGCACCCGACTGGTCCTATTACCCCTGGGCACGAAGCCGCGCGGAGCCACGTGCGGCCCACATTTCGGGCGTGAACCAACCTTCCCATCTCGAGACGCGTTGGCGTCGCGGTTCCATCCCACTTCCAGTTTGGTCGATGGTATAGGTCGGAGTTCTGGGACTTCCGATGAGCCCTTCCCCATCTCCAGACGACGCACCCGCTGACGAACCTATCTCTGCCGAGATCCCTGACTATTCCCGCGAAGCTCCCACGCGGTTGTGGGATTCCGCCACGACGACTGATTCGGTCCATTCGCGCTTATCAGAGATGGCGGTCGGCGCGAGGACCTTTGGCGTGGGCCCTTTGCAAATGGGCCGTACTCCGTCATCGATTTTGGAGCGTTGTCACCGCGTCGGACATTCCGGTCAACAGCAGAATTGCCGGTGGCCTGTTGCTCATCCACCCGGTCGGTATCGTCATCCATCCCACCGCGGAAATTGGCCCCAACTGTCTCATCCTCCAGAATGTCACCTTGGTCGGAGGAGTGAAGTTGCTCGGACACGTGGACATCGGCGCCGGCGCCGTCATCGTGCGCTCGGTCACGATCGGAAAGCACGCCCGCATCGGTGCAAACGCGGTGGTCACGACGGACGTTCCCGACTACGCGACGGCTATCGGTGTGCCAGCGCGCATCATCCCGCGGAGCTAGCGCTCTACAACCAATAACACGGCGTCCGTCGAAGCAGCCCGTGGCGAGCGGTGCTGCAAACAACACACGGCGCCCGTCGAAGCAGTCCGCGGCGTGCGAGGCCGGGCACAGGGGAGCGGTGCTGCAGGCGGCGCGAATGGCAGCATACTTCGCAGTCCATGATCCGAAGCAACCAGCGAGTCGAAGGCTCAGGGCGACGTCTCGAAGAGGTTGCGCTCGGTGATTGATCGTTCGCGTACGTTCAGTTGACGATCAGAGATCGACGAGGTTGATCTCGACGAGTACCGGGCCCATCGCCTCCACGCTTTCGCAACGTCGGCTCGCGCAGACGTCGCCGTCGAGCGACGCTTAAAGCAATGGGCCCGGCCATTTCACGTGTACCGGGCCCATCGCCTCCATGCTTTCGCAACGTCGGCTCGCGCAGACGTCACCGTCGAGCGATTATTGGAGTTTGCCTTCGATCACGATCTGGTCGAATGCGACATCGGACCCGTAGCTTCCGATCCCGAAGGTCCCGTTGTCACCTGCGTAGCATGGCGAATCGAGAGACACCTGGGTGCCATTGACGGTCCAGTCGAGCCCGGTGCCGTCGAGAACGACGTCACCCGTATAGATGGTTCGCGTGGCGACGGGGGTCGTGTCAGCAGTGGCCGTGACGATGCCATTTACGGCAATGATACGTCCGTCCTGACGATGAATTCCGGTGCAACCGAGACTTGGAGCCCAATTGCCGTCCCAAATCGCATTCAAGTACAGATTCACGTGATCCCCGGCGAGGAGCTCAGCGCGGTAGCTCAGTCGGTCGACGCGAAGGTTGTACTTGTAAAGCGCAACCTTGAGATCACTCGACACGCTCGCATGACTGACGATGAGGCGTCCGTCGTTCAGCTCGCGTCGCGTACCAGCAGCATCGTTTACGATGAAGTCGTACTTCTGTTGCTCGTTGGAGAAGTCGTAGGTGATGCGCACGCGGCCATCGGCCAGGTTCTCGACTGCCCCGTGAATGGCGTCGGGGTTCGTCTCCGTGCCGTCGGACTCGAATCCGTCGACCGTACCTTCGATGACGAGGTTGTCGAACGCAACCGTCGAGCCGAAACCACCGACGGCGAACGATCGTGAAGTTCCACCGTAATAGGGGAACGTGAGGGAATCTACGTCACCGTCGAGAGTCCACGTCAACCCTTGCTCGCTGGTGGTGATGGAGCCTTGGTGAACGACTCCGGGAACTGCCGCGGCCGGACCGACGTAGGTGAATTGACCATTGGCCATCATCCACTGTCCGTCGCTGCGCTGAACGGCGCCGTACCCGCGCTTCGGACTCCAGGTGCCATCCCAAACCAAACCGGGATAAACGCCGATATGCGTGCCCGAAACGAGCTCGGCTTGATATCTCACGGAATCGATTCTTGATTCCTTTGATGAGTGCTGCCGCATTGAGCGTCGCCACGCTGGCAATGTTCTGAACGACGAGTCGCCCACTTTCGATTGCGACTGCCGTCGAGGTAACGTCGGTCGACACGAAATCCTGGAGCTGAGCCGCCGATTGGAAGTCGTAGCTGATGCGAACTCGATTCCCGCCGAGGGACTCGACCGCGCCGTGCAAACCAGTCTCTGGTACGTCCGTGCCAGGAACCGAAATGCGAAGCTCGCCGGTGGTCGGATTGAACCGTGCCTGATACTGACCTACTGCCGGATAACGAACCGTAAACTGCTGTCCTGGAGCTACGAGCGTAGTGGAAACCGAACTCGTGCCGGGAACGACGAGCGTCGTCGACGAGCTCGTTCCGAGCGTCGCCTGCACGGTGCCCCAACCGTCGAGTTGGTTGGTGCGAGTGACGACGCACTGATCTCCACCGCTTACCATCCAGGCCTGATTGACCGAGTAGGAGAGGGAAAGCCCGGAGTTGCTCGTCGGCGCTAGTCGGTTGGTGCTCGCAACGCCCCAACCGGTGGCATTACAACGCAGGTAATAGTAATCCGACGACACCGCCGGTGCAGAATCAACGGCTTCGATGGCGACAGTGCCGGCACCGAAGTTCACATTTGCCCGGTATCTTCCGAGTGCGGGATACCGCACCGTAGCGGGGGTAGAATTGGCGGCTCCAATGGACCATTGTCCCGGCGCCGTAACGACGGTGTTCGTCGCAGCACCGAAGCTGGTGCTGGCGGATCCCCAACCCGTTCGTGAGTTGGTGCGAGTAACCACGCATTGATCACCGCCGGTGACCATGTGCGGCGCGGTTACGTTGTATTCGAGCGTGTAGATACCAGGAGTCGAGCTAGCAGAGAGCAATGTCGCGCTGTCGGCACCCCACCCCGTCGCGCCGCATCGCAGGTACAGGAACTCGTCCACGCCTACGACCGCTTGTGACGACCGTGCCACTCCCTCCTCAGCAACGTCCTCTGCGCAACCCACCAGGCTCGAAAGCGCCGCAAGGCAACCGCAGACCTTAGCTAATCCCCATCTACCCATGGTTTTCCTCGAATTTCGAAAGAGAGAACAGACCACAACCGGACAAAGAACCACCCCGCCGACGGGGTCCGAAGATCCCTCGGTTTGCGCAGACGACTTCCCTTCCCGTCTCGACTTCGTCACCTTCAGGTGAAGAAGTTGTCGCGTGTCGACAAGTTGCTGCGCACTCGGTTTTGGCTCAAGACCGCCTTTTGCGAGCGTGAACCAAAGCACAGCTTTCCCTTCGTGCAATCCTTTTCTTCACATCAGACGACGTGTGCGTTCATCAGCCTTTTCTTTCCCACACTCTCACTAGAATGGGCTGAGCGATGGTTCAGGTCTGACTGGTGAGGATGTGCCCGTCTGTCGTGCCTTCGTCCTCGTCGAAGGTGACCCCAGGTCAGGTTGCATCGTTGCTGCTATAGTGCCCCTTCGATTTGCCGTACGTTCACGAGGTCGGCAGCATAAGAGAGGGCGATCGCTATGGCGAACAGACACATTGGTTGGATCCTTCTGAACGTGCTCGGCGCCGCATTCGCCTTGAGCTGCTCGTCGGACTCCGGCGGAAAGAAGAGCTCGAATGGCGGAGGCGGGGGCGGCCCGAACGACTCCAAGACACAATGGGTGGACGACGGCTCCGACATTCAAGACGTCACACCTTGGGGCAAGGTTGGACCAGGAATCGGTGCACCTTCGCCCGACACCTATCTCGGATCGGACAAGTCGGTACGATCCGGGCTGCTACCGCTACTTCGCGGAAGGCGCAAACGGTGATGGCCGTTCGGCGAGCGCTCCGGCAGGGGACGCAATCGCGACAATCAACTCAATCTGTTCGAGTGCGGAAGAGCGAGCAAATGCTAAAGGTAAGAGTTTGCGTTTGGCGCGTGGAAGTGAATTCCGCGGCACTCCCGATCCAGAGCGACATAGCTTGCTCGATCTCGGTTTTTGTGAGGACGTGACCATCGAAGACTTCGGCGACACGTCGAAGCCGCGGCCCAAAATCCTTGGCTCGAGCATCGTCTCGGGAAAGTGGGCGAAGACCACTGAGAGCGATGCCGTATATCGGATCGACGTAAGCTCGATCGTGGGTGCGGGCTACACTTGGCAAAATGGCGGGAAGACCTACACGGACGAGGCGCGAGTCGATCAGCTTTTCTACGACGGGAAGAAGCAGTTGCTCGCTCGTCATCCGAATTTCGGCAAGGGCACCGCCTCAACGACGTTCGATCCACGCCGAGAGTGGACCGCCGGATCCATGTCGGTGATCGAAGAAAACTTCCCCGATCGTCGTGCGTTCCGTGATTCGAAACTTCCAACCACAAGCCTGCTTCAGTCACAGGTGGACTGGACCGGAGCCACGCTTCAGTACAAGCATGCAACGTGGATCACGGACGGCACGGTCGTTACTGCTTACGACGCCGACAAGCACGAACTCACGACACGCTCCGTAGTCGCTACGGATGCAGAGAAGCAAAAGGGCTACTTCATCAACAACCACCTCGCCGCACTCGATGTACCTGGTGAGTGGTACTTCGATGCGAAGAACAAAGCTTTGTACTTCTATCCTCCAGCGGGAGACGACCCGAACGAGCACCGAATCGATCTCCGTTGTATCGAACCAACACGCCTGGGGCAGAATGGAATACGGCTCCCGTCGAGCGTCGCGGGGTCGACGCATTTCCGCCTGCAATACGCCAAAGGCGTGACACTTCGAAATCTCGAAATTCGACACTTCTCGGGTCATGGGGTCGCCGTTGGCGCGCCGGGTGTGACCGTCGAAGATTGTCATTTCGAAGGGATCGGAGAGACGGCCATCCTGGCTTCGTTCAACATGCAGGAAGCCGAAAAGCAGGGTTTGGGCACCGAGCCATTGCGCATCGAGAACAATCGCATCGAAAACGTGGGCTGCAACGGGATCCTCGCCGATACGCCCGAGAACGTGATCGGTAACAATACGTTGCTCAACGTCGGATCACTCGAGCAGTACGGGCCGAACGGAATGGGTCTCGATGCAAGCGGTTGTGATCTGACCTATCACGATACTGGGATGGGAATCCAAACGGGTACTAGCGACAAGCAGACGGTCCGAAATAACTTCCTCGAACGAATCGGACACAACGGAATCGACTTCCGAGGCACCAACTCCCACGTGGTTGGAAACGTGGTTCACCTCGCGTCCGTCACGAAGGGCGACTCGGGAGGCATCAAGAGTTGGGCGTGGGATCCTGGCCAAAGTGCTTCCGCTAACTTTGCGACGCCAGGTGTGCGCGGTTCGCTCGTCGAAAACAACATCGTGATCGAAACCATCGGATCAGCCGAAGGCGTGACGTTCCCAGGTGAAGCTCTTGGTGCTGGATTCTTCATCGATTTCGGCTGCCAAGGCGTCACCCTCAAGGACAACATCGCTGCACGAAATACGACGCAAGGGATGCTGCTCACGATCAATCGCGATCAAACCATCGCAAGTAACACGTTGTTCGGCAATAGCTTGGGCAATGGCGGTCAACTTGCCATGGGCGACTGCGACCTTGACAGTTGTCCGTACGCCATCCACGACAACCTCCTCGTCTCGACCTCACCGAGCGAGTCGTCGATGCGATTCGCACGCATCTCGGACGTCACGTCCGATCGGAACTCGTACGTCAATCCGTTTTCGCTCCCGTCGGCTACCTACACGTACAACCCTTGGAATGGCGGCATTTGCACTTTCCACCGAGTTCAATGACGAACTCGGGACCTGCTACTCTCTCGGCCCGTGGCAGGAGAAGAGCAAGCAGGATGAGAGTAGCAAAGTAGTCGGTTACTTCTGGCGCGACGAATATCCGAGTGACTACCTATCCGAAAATCTCATCGTCAATTCCGGGTTCGACGCCGACGTCTCGAACTGGACTGGTGTGAGCGCGAATGCTTCGTGGGACGCGTCCACGCAATCGAGCCCGAGTCTGCTCCTCGAAAAACAGGGCAGTGACGAAGGTTCCCTCCAAACGACATTGAGCGTCAAACGTGACGCGTTCTACGAGGTGCGATTAACGGCGGCAGGCGCTCAACCCGTGGAACCGCGACTTTACTTTCAGCTCCTCGGAAGCAGCTGGAGTTCCATCGTAGGGACGATCCCAACCGGGCTAGACGCGTTCCGAGTCTCGAATCAACTGGTCGAAAGTGCCGTGATCTTCAAGTCGACCGCCGACGATACCGCCGCACATCTTCAGATTACCTCTGGCGCTGGTCGCCTCTGGTTCGATCAAGTATCGGTGCGACAAATCGAGACCTATCGGGTTCCCCGAGGAGTGGTCTTGCGTCCTAACGATCGAATCCCTAAGGCGGCAAGAATGGTGTTGTTCGTCAATCCGTCTACGGCGGCTCAAACCGTCGATCTCTTCGGCGAAACCATGTACGATACAACTGGAGCGAAGGTCTCGGGATCCTTCGAACTCGAGGGCTTGGCTGGTCGTGTTCTCGTTGCGGGAAGCAAGTTGGGGCTCGGCAAAGACAAGCGAGACTTCGGAACGGTGGCCGTTGGACAAACCCAGGTGCAGCGTCCAGTGCTCGCCAGCATTGGCAGCCTGCCCTTGACGATCAAGAGCGTCGCCATCAAGGAAAATGGCTCACCCTTTGCCGTAACGACGTCGTGCGACGGAAGCACACTCACGCCGTCGACGGTATGCTCCGTCGATCTGTCTTTCGCGCCTTCTGTAGCGGGAGATCATACAGCAACGCTCGTCATCTCGAGCGACGATCCTCAGGGACCAGAAAGAACGGTAACGCTCGTCGGGGTTGGCAACTAGATCGCCTTTGGTCGACGTGCGTCCGTCGCCCGCGTCGCGACACCAGGTAGCAAGCTGGGCAGCGTCGAACCGCTACGCTGCCCAGCCCGTTCGGTACGCATCAAGACCTAAATCCAAGAGCGTTCGAGACGTGCGAGTGCGCTCGGCTCGAACGCTCTTGGTACCGCTCAACGCGCGCGGTCCGTTGAGCTCACGATGAAGCCGACATCATTGGTGCACGACAGAATAGATGGCGCGGAGAAGCGACAGCTCGTCGTTGGTGTCCTGACTTAGCTCCCAGATCATGATTCCGCTGCCGCGTTCCATTGCAAGCTGCGTCTTGGCACGAATGGTCGGAATCCCGTTGTAGTTCTGCCCATTGAACTCGTCCACCTGTGCGGCAGCGGGATCCTCTCCGACGATGGACGAATAAGATCGATAGCTTGGGTGGGAGTAAAAGGGAACACCCAACACCACCTTGGACTTGGGCACTCCCTTGGTATCGAGAAATAGGTCCAGACCGCTTTTTGCATACTCGTAGCTCGAGTGATTCGCCGAGCCACTGTCGTCATAGGACATGATCATGACGTAATCGAGGTATTGGTACGATGGTTGTGTTATCCCGGACGCAATCCAAGCGCCGCCACCCGCCGCAATTGAAACCAGTTTGTTTGCCGGACGAAAGCGATTGCTCAACTCAGCCATGAGCGCAGTGAAGTTGGCAGCCTCACTGGAAGCTGGATACTCCCAATCGATGTCGATACCGTCGAGATCGTGTTCGTCTGCATAGTCGAAGACGGCTTGGGCAAACCGCACTCTGGCGGTGGGTGAAGCTGCAACGGCAGAAATTGCCGAGTCATCCCCGTTGTTCCATCCTCCAATGGACAGCGAAACAGTGACCCCACCGTCGTGAGCTCGTTTGACGAGTGCGTCGAGCTTGGTTTCGTTCGGAACGGGCTCGAGCGATCCGTCCGTCTTCGGGAGACCGAACGCGTAGTTGATGTGCGTCAGCTTATCGAACTGGATCCGGTCGAGATTGTTTCCGGTCGAGGACTCCTCGTACCCAATGATCCGAAACGCACCATTGGATCCACTGGTGGTCCCGCCAACGTTCGCTTGGCCACCTTTGCCGGTGCCGGTCGCTGCCCCCGAACTCGAGCTGCCTCCCGACGATCGATTGCCACCAGTCGATGGGCCGGTCGCGCCAGCCTGTGAGCTATATCCACCGCTGCCGCCGACGTTTGCAGCACCTGCCTGACTCTGTCCACCAGCGCCCGAAGCGTCAGACCCATCATCGCTTTCGCCGCAGCTCAGCACGACGGGCGCAACAAGGAGGGGGATCAGCAGCCACAGACGTGGCGTACGGCACCCGATTTTCGTTCCGTCGCGCTGGGTACAAGGATTTGGCCTCTCCATGACGTTGACCTCCGCCTTTCTGTGAAGCGATTCCTGGGTTCGCTCGGTGGGATTCGACAGTGGGCCCTCGTCAATACGCACTGCGCGGAGCGAACTTGAGCAGGTCATCGTCGCTCGGTGTCAGACGACGTGTTGGTTCGATGAGCCTCGACTCCGTCGCTCAAAGCGCAGTGCGCTGCCGCTCGCGGCAGGAAGCTACGAGAGATCGTTACTCGATGCTTGATGCTCGATTCGCCCGCCGGGAGCAGCACCCACCCCACAGAAAAAAATCCACCCCCGGACGATGAAGCCGGTCGTCCGGGGGTGGATCGAAGCTCTGCCGTCGAGAGTTCGGCTTCTCCTCGGGCGGGAGATCCCTCTCGATTTCACAGCAGCAGTGTCGCGACCAGCCAGCTACGGCTCATCGTAATGGCGTCGTCGCGTCGCTCCGATGACCGTCAGTCGCGCGCGACGGGTGGAACCGGTCGAGTCAAATCGCGCGAGTGGTGGCCCCAAGCTTTCACGAGCCAACCCATGCCGACCGCTACGAACCGGTGCCAACCCTCAGGGGACACCCCGGACCCAGCCTCGCCCGCTCAGGCGGCGGCTGAATACGGACCTCTAATCAGTAATTGAGCCGCACCTTGACGCCCCGAGAATGGAGATATCCCTTGAGATCCGAAACCGTGTACTCGCCGTAGTGAACCATCGAGGCTACGAGTGCCGCATCCGCTTTGCCCCGAGTCAGCACGTCGTAGAGGTGCTCCGGCTTGCCCGCTCCACCCGAAGCGATCACCGGGATCCCGACGGATTCGGCCACCATTCGCGTCAGGTTGATCTCATAACCTTCTTTGGTGCCATCGGCGTCAATAGAGTTGACCACCAACTCGCCTGCGCCAAGAGCCTCGCCACGCTTCGCCCAGTCGATGGCGTCGAGACCCATCCGCGTGCGTCCCCCGTTGATGACGATCTCGTAACCGCTCGGTACCTCGGCAGTCGGAGTCGTGCGCAGAACGTCCATACTGAGAATCGTGCTCTGAGCCCCGATAGCGCGGGAGATCTCACTGATGATTTGCGGATTCTTCACCGCTGCGCTGTTGACGTTGATTTCTCGGCACCAGCGAGCCGCAGCCTGGTCGCATCGTCTACGGAACGAATTCCGCCTCCCACCGAGAAGGGAATGAAGATCCGCGAAGCTACTGCCTCCACGACGTCGAGCATGATTGCGCGACCATCGCTGGAGGCGGTGATATCGTAGAACACCAGCTCATCGAGACCCTGGTCGTAATACTCGGCAGCTTTCTCGAGAGGGTCACCGATATCTTTGGTGTCGACGAACTTGACGCTCTTCGCAAGCTTGCCGTTGCGGACGTCGAGACAGGCAATGACGCGTTTGCTCAACATTGGTTCAGAACCTCAGCGCGTGGGGCTACCGTTCCAACGGCTAAACCGCTCCAAGAGCGCAAGCCCCAGCTTTCCGCTCTTCTCTGGATGAAATTGGGTGGCAAAGAGATTGTCTTTGCCAAGCGCACAACAAAACGGTCCACCGTAGTTGGCGGTTGCGAAAACCGCGGTGGGATCTAGAGGTCGTGGATAGAACGAATGGACGAAGTAGAATTCGTCACCCGGCTTCGAAATCTTCGAGCAGCACGTGGGGCCGCGCAGGCGTGACTTCGTTCCACCCGATGTGCGGGATCTTCAACGCCGGGTCATCGAGACGAAACCGAACGGTCTCGCCCTTGATCAAGCCGAGGCACGGGATCCGACTTTCTTCCGAACTATTCAGAATGAGTTGGGCTCCAACACAGAATCCCGAGCACGGGCGTGCCCCTCTTCAATGCTTCGCGCAACGCCTCGTCGAGCCCTAAATGAAGCAGCGTTTCCATAGCGGTTTGGGCGTTGCCCACACCGGGAAAGATGAGTCGGTCAGCGCGGCGCACCACGTCGGGGTCCTGGGTGAAATCCGACACAATCCCGACGGCTTGGCAGGCCCGCTGGACACTGCGCAAGTTGCCACCGTTATAGTCGACGATCGTCAGCTTCATTGGGTTGGTTCCTGACCGCCGTCGGATAGCACCGATCCCTTGGACGAGCGAGGTTCGGCCCAGACGCCCCCTTTGACGATGCTCGGGTCACTTCGGTCGCCTAGTCGCTGAGCGGCAAACGTCGGTGTTCGGGTCTCAATCCGTCCAGCAGCTCGGCAGAGGAGACCTCGCTAACGTTTACACCCATGGTTGAGCGCATGATGGCCGGATTACTCGAGCCCGAAACGTTCGGCGACCAGTGGAATCCGACGCAGATTCGAAGTGTCCGCTAGGAAACGCGACGGCCCTATCCCACCCAGGCTGACCCGTCCACCGTCTGGATGAGTGTTTGGGACGGGTCCACGACAGCCACGAACTCACCAACATCCGTAATCCTCGTCGAAGGACGATCGATTGCTGACGTCCACGTGCACGATGTGACCGTCCGCGTCGTACGTGTAGGTCCACTCGTTGTCGGTCCGAGTCGCGGTGGAGGGATCTGCTATTCGGCGCGTCAAACGGCAATTCTCGTACTGATAGAGGGTAAGTTTCCGTCAGTACGACTGTCTCCGTCGAATGCAAATCGACCGTGATTCTCCTCGGATAGCCACGATCGTCGAGCTCCCATACGGCCGTATAGCCACTCGCCGCGGTCGTCCCGGTGACGTACTTCACCGTCGTGGGCGTGTAGGCGTACTGGCCGTAACTTGCGCCGTTGTACGTCACGCTGGAGCTCAACGTACTCCGTCGTAGACGTATTCGTATTGCGCACTGCCATCCGTGAGATTCGTGACGCGGCCTTGAGCATCGTAGACGAAGACCGATTGTGACGTCTTCCCCGTCCAAGTCTCTTTGCAGGGCCCCGGATTGGGTCCGTAGAAGAACATGCCCACCCAGGGAACCGTCTTTTCGATGGGCCAAATGGGGCACCCTGCCGTCATCGCAGGATTCGAACTTGGACTTCTGAGTCGTCCCTCCGACGCCCGCGAAGACCCGCCGACGCTGGTTGCGCCGCCCGAACCCGTTGCAGTAGTGCCGCCCGCAGCCACAGCAGTAGTTCCCCCGGTCCCGCTGCTCTGCTCCTCCGCATTTCCACCGCAAGCCGTGCTCACGACGAACATCAGCATCACGGTGACACCCCGACAGCCACTAAGAACTGCAGACGGACAATCCATACGACACAACTTACTCGCGGAAGTTCGTGAACTGAAGTTCAATTTGCAGGAGTTCGCTCGACTTGATGGCGGCCATCGCAGCTTGAAGGTCGTCACGCTTTTTGCCGCTGATTCGCACGGCATCCTCATGAATGGCCGCCTGAACCTTGAGCTTGCTGTCTTTGACCAGTTTGACCAAAACTTTCGCGTTTTCCTGACTGATCCCTTCCTTGATGGTCAGAATCCGTTTGGCAGCACCCATTCTCGCGGGACTGAGCTCCCCGACCTCGAGATATCGAAGACTCTTACCTTTCGACGGACGAGCTTCTCCTTCAAGACGTCGAGGGCAGCGTTCACCCGATCGTCGGCGTTCGCGTAGATGGTAATCGTCTTGTCGTTTTGCTCGAACTTGACCTCGGTACCCTTGAAATCGAAGCGTTGACCGACCTCCCGACGAGCCTGATCGATTGCATTTCCGATTTCGGACCAATCTACTTTTGACACGATATCGAAGGAGGGCATTTGGGCGTCCTTGGCGCTAACGGTTGATGAACTTAGCAGAACCCGCACGCGTCCCGATAGGGCCGAGGTCGCGCCGTGCGCGAGAGTTTCGGAGCCGTGTCGCTTCCTGCGAAAATGCGCCCGTTGTCCGCTCACTTTGCGACATCCACAGGTCCCGAGCCCACCGCAAGGAGCGTCTACCACTACGCCAACTTGACGTTCCGAGAGAGTGGGCACCTGCCTATGCGACAAATTCCCACCGACGTAAACTTCCGTTGCATCGGCGAGCTCGAACGGCTAATTGCCGCCATCCTGTGGCCGATACTAAAAATTTAAGGTTCAAGCGTGTCGTCGTGAAACTCAGCGGAGAGGCTCTTGCCAGTCGCGAAAGTGGCTCGGCAATCGACACCTCGACGTTACGCAACACCGCCGAAGAATTGGCTGAGGTTCGGGCGAGTGGAATCCAGGTCGCCGTCGTCGTCGGTGGCGGAAACATCTTCCGCGGCTTGCGCGGCGCAAGCCAAGGTATGGACCGGGCGCAAAGCGATTACATGGGAATGCTCGCCACCGTGATCAACGCGCTCGCGCTCCAGGACGCCCTGGAGCGCGTCAATGTCCCGACGCGTGTCATGACCGCGATCGAAATCAGCCAGGTCGCGGAGCCTTACATCCGCAGGCGTGCCATCCGTCATTTGGACCGCGGAAATGTCGTCGTATTCGCGGCAGGAACGGGGAACCCCTATTTCTCGACGGACACGGCAGCCGCGCTCCGCGCCATGGAAATCCGTGCCGAAGCCATCTTCAAGGCTACCAAGGTCGATGGCATCTACGACAAAGATCCCGTCCGATTCCCGACGGCAACGCTCATGCGAAACGTCACATACGATCGATTCCTGAACGATCGTCTCGGCGTGATGGACGCAACGGCGGTGGCTCTTTGTCGCGACAACGGGTTGCCCGTTCGAGTCTTCAAGACCGAGCGGGGCAACATTCTCCGCGCCTGTTTCGGCGAGGACGTGGGAACGACCATTTCTGCCACCGACTGACCCCAGCCGAATTCCGTCGGCGGAAGGCTGCACTCACGCGAGTGACCTGCCGCCGACGGAATTCATTGCACGCCGGCTGTTGGCGCACACGACCGGGTGTCACTTTCGGTTCTTTCCGTGCGATTCGCGAGCGCGCCTGACCTTGCCTCGCCATCGTTCCTTGCGCGCCGAAATCTGCCACGCTCGATCCGGTATCGCTGTCGGTTCCATCCGTGCCATTCGACAGCCGCGGCAAGCCGCTGCCATTGCTGCAAACCCTTCGAGCGGTCGGGGTGCTTCCCCCCGAGACGCGGCCATATCGGTGCCCGAGCGAGGAGGCTTGCGCTAGACTGGTGGCCTCTATGTGGCAATCACTGCCCGAGTTCGGGACCTTGGTTCTCTACGCGGTCCTCGTCACCGCTGCGCTAGCGTTCGCTCAATCCGTCCTTTCGGTGAGCTCGCGACCCCGCCTGCTGGCAGCAGCGCGGTTTTCGGCCTACGCGACGCTCTGTTGGATTGCGCTCGCGGTGGTGCTCCTTGCATACGGGTTTCTGACGCACGATTTCCGTATTCGCTACGTGTCCCGATACAGCGATCGGTCGATGACGACCGGGTACCTCTTTGCTGCGCTATGGGGCGGCCAAGACGGCTCGTTGCTTTGGTGGAGCACGTTGTTGGCTCTGTATACCGCAGCGTGCCTCACCTGGATTCGCGGACGCTTCCGCAAACTCGAGCCCATCGTGATCGCAACACTGATGGTCATCATCGGATTCTTTGCAATCCTAATGTTGTTTGCGGCCAATCCGTTCCAGACGAACGTGGTCGGCGCGGCTCCCGACGGTGAAGGGCTCAATCCGCTCCTCCAAAACTACTGGATGATCATTCATCCTCCCATGCTCTATGCAGGGTTCGTCGGTTGCGCCATCCCGTTCGCTTTTGCCATTGCTGCCCTGATTACAGGCCGCCTCGACAACGAGTGGATCGTCGGTGTTCGGAAGTGGATGCTCTTCGCTTGGATGGCTCTGTCGATTGGTAACGTGCTCGGAATGGTCTGGGCCTACGAAGAACTCGGCTGGGGTGGTTTTTGGGCGTGGGACCCGGTGGAGAACGCCTCTGCTCTACCCTGGTTCACGGCCACGGCATACCTGCACTCGACCATGATCCAGGAACGTCGAGGCATGTTCAAAGTGTGGAACGTGGTGCTCATCTGTCTTACGTTCTTCCTCACCATCTTCGGAACGTTTTTGACGCGTTCGGGCTTGATCAGCAGCGTCCATAGCTTCGCTCAGAGCAACATCGGGATTTTCTTCGTGTGGTTCATGGGGCTCATCGTCGCGGTCACGGCAGGACTCATCGTCTGGCGTTGGCCGTTGTTGCGAGCTCAGGCAGAGGTCGAGGCCCTCCTCAGTCGAGAAGCGACGTTCGTCATCAACAACTGGTCATTGCTCGGTCTGATGGTGTTCGTTGCGCTTGCAACGATCTTTCCAAAACTGAGTGAGTGGATTTATCGCGATATCCATTACCGTCGGCCCGCCCTTCTTCAACCGCTGGGCGGCCCCGATCGGCTTGCTCATCTTTCTTCTCATGGGCCTCGCGCCGCTCTTCGGGTGGAGGAAGACCAGTACCAAAGCCTTGAGGCGTGCTTTTGTTTTCCCCATCGTGGTGACGACCTCTACGGCCATCATCCACGTCGCGATCGGATCGAAGCTCGGACTGCCGGCATTCGTGTCGCGCGACGCGACCAGTGCGGGGCTCTTCGGTGTCGTCCTGCAGCGGATCTCGAGTGCAGCTCCAGCCATCACTGTCGCGCTGGCGGCGTTCAACGTCGCCGTCATCGCGCAAGAGTTCTTCTTCGGGATTCGAGCGAGGCGCACCGCAGCTTCGAGTCGAAACGAACCCGAAGGGGTCTTCGCCGCCTTCCGTCAACTCGTCGCCAAAAGCAGACGCAGATACGGTGGATATATCGTTCACCTCGGCATCACTGCCATGTATTTGGGATTCGTCGGCACGGTTTGGTCCACGACCACCGAGGTGGGACTCATGCCTGGAGAATCGGTCAACGTCGCCGGATATCGACTCGAATATCGGGGGCCCCGCATGTGTCCGGGTAGTCCGTCCTGCTCCCAACAGGAGCAATCCGATACGAGCAAGAGGATGCTCTTCGCCGATCTCGACGTCTTCAAAGATGGTGAAAAGGTAACCCGTCTGAGCCCTGCGAAATTCATCTATTCGCGGGGGGAAGGAATGACGACCACCGAGGTCGCCCTGTTGCGCAGCTTCGGAACCGATCTCTACGTCGTCTTGGGGTCCGCCGATCCGTCGAGCAAGCGGGCTCAGCTGCAGATCCACGGCAATCCGTTCGTTTCGTGGATTTCGGGTCGGGATCCTCGTTCTCGTACTCGGAGCCAGTGTGTCTCTGTGGCCCGAAGTATCACTCGGAAGACTCGGAGTATGGGGAGTCGTACGAGCCACGGCGGGGGTGACGACGAGTGTCGTCTTGGCCGTAGCCTTGGCATCGAGCATGACGCCACGCGCAAGAGTCGTCTCCCACGACGCGCAAAACCAAAGATCGAGCTTGTCGACCCTCGACGTCTCGCATCAATTCGAGCCGAGCGGAGGGGGAGTCCAACCATGAGTGGAAGTCGAGCACGGAGCTTCTTGAGCGAACATCCCGCAATGGCATCCGTCATCGGATGGATGGCGATTTCCGCTGGATTGTTGGCGTATTTTGGCCTCGCTACTTGGATCATGTTCTTGGCTTTCTCCTTCTTGGTCCTTTCGCTCGGCTTGCTTTGGGCCAACGTCGCGTCCCTCGGGGAAGACCGAGCGCTGACCCTGGAGGAGGCATTGGATCTCGCCGCTCCGGCACGGGACGAAGAGCGAAAAATGAGTGTCCTCCGCGGGCTGAAGGATCTCGACTACGAACACGGTCTGGGGAAGATCTCCGACGAGGATTATCGAGTCCTCAATCAGCGTTACCGCCAAGAAGCGCGGCAGCTCCTCGAACGTCTCGATACGAGTGATGCAACGTTGCGCAAGCGCGTAATAGATGCAGTAGAGGAGCGGGTGGAAGAGTCTCTATGAAAGGTTCGAAGCTGTGGCTGGGTTCAGCGCTACCTCTCGGATTGGCGTTGCTGGTTTCTTGTCCTAGAAGCGCGATGAGCGCGGGAACCGAAGCATCGGCGCGAATTCCTTCGCAATCGACCACTTCGGGTGCTGCTGCGACTTCGAATCCAGCAATCCCATCGGCTTCCTCGGCCCGAATCGGCGAGCCATCGCCCGACAATGGCAAACCGAATTCGGCTGCAAACGGCTCTTCTGAGCCAGAGCGAAGGAATCTGCCCTTCGCCGCTCCCGAGGATCGGGTCGAAGTAGCAAGCGATCTGCCGGCAAATTCGCTCGAAGTCACCGTCGTCGACGCAAATGAGCGACTCGTTGCAGACGTGCACCTAGAACTCGTCCGCGAAAGGCAGTCGATTGCCGAGGGTAACGAAAGCTCAAGCCGTTCAGCCGTATCCGATAGGAACGGGTTGGTTCGGTTCGACAATCTCGATTCGAATAGCGAGACTCGATATCGAATCGTGGCCCACCGAAACGCCGTTCGGTACGGGATGCCCTCGTTTTCTGTCTCGAAAAACGCAGGTCTCCGCGCGAAATTTCACGTCTACGAGGTCACCTCGAACATTCGAGAGGCTCTGGTAGCAGCACGAACCTTCCTCTTCATCGAACCACGTGACGAGGTGCTGCAAGTCGAGGTCATGTCGGAGCTCCACAATCTCGGCGCGTTGGTTTGGGCGCCTTCGGTGGAGTTGAAGTTGCCGGAAGGCTGGAAGGCGTTCTCCACGAACGAGGGCGATCCGGATGTTCGGATCGAGAAAACGACGAACGGAGTGCGTCTCGTGGGCGCTGTCACGCCAGGTCAGCACGCTCTCGGCTATTCGTTTCAAGTGCCAACCGGCAATCACTCCTCGGTGGAATGGCTCCAACCCCTTTGGCCGCATACCGCCGAGACAAGAATCGCGACGGTGGTTCGCTCTGGTCTCGAGCTCGAGGTGGAGGGTTATCCAGCCGCTGAATTGGTCCAAGGCAACAACCAACGACCGATGCTCATGACGGGGCGTTCTTATGGTGGAGACGCCAAGGCACCAGAGGAGGACCTTCGCGTCAGCATTCACGGATTGCCCGTGGTGGGCAAAGGGCGGTGGGTGGCCGCTATCATTGCTGGGGTCCTGGTGGTTGCCGCTTTCACGATGGCCTGGCTCAAGGCGCGGGCCAAAGTTGCAGCCGGCAGGGACGGTCGCCAGGGGCCGTTTTCGGGCCAGCTGGAGCGAGAAGCCCATGAGCGATTGCTCGACGAGTTGGCCCGCCTGACCGCTGCCCGAAAGGCAGGTCAGATTGGGGAACAGACCTTCGTCGATGCACAGGACGCTCTGGTGAGTGCTTGCGTACGCCTTGAAAGACAGATGGCAACCACTGAGAAATGATTGGTTTTTTCACATAGGATCGGGAATTCCACATCCTGTGGATAACCTCTGGGTTTCTTCAGGCATAGCCTCTGGTAACCCTGGGATTCCCAAGGAGCCGGCCCGCTGCATCCCCAACGACGCCACGATGGCCCCCGATCCGGATCCACAGCGCAGCGGTCCAATAAGCCGATTAGTTTCGGTAAGATAGGTGGGTTATCCACCGAGTCCACAGCCCCTACGACGACCACCACCTAAAATTAAGATCCAATCCTTACGAGAGAGAAGAATGGAGACGCGTCACTTCGACGGCTCGGGACCTTGAGTTCGGACCATTCGGTAGGCCTATAAAACGGAGATCCGAAGATTTCGGCGCTTCTCGCTGGATTCAGCGACGAATGCCCGGTAAGACCGCTCCCTCGATGCAGGTCACCGTCAGTAAGAAAGACTTTCTTCGCATCCTCGATCGCTGTCAGGGAGTCGCCGACAAGAAGAGCACGATGCCCGTGCTCGGTAACGTGCTCCTAGAGGTCGATGGGCCCTCCCAACTTCGCCTTTCGGCGATGGATCTGTTCCTGTCGATTACGGGCGTGCTCCAAGCGCATGTCGAGCGTCCTGGAAGCATCGCGGTCGGTGCGAGGGATCTCTTCGAGCGCGTCAGAATGATGCCCGACGGGCAGCTGACACTGAGCTCGACGGACGGGTCATCGTTGACCCTCAAAGCAGTCGGCACGGCTCGGCGCTTCACCATCCACGGCATTCCGGGTGACGAGTTTCCGAAGCAGCCGCAGCCTGATTTGAGTGCAGCCGTCCTATCTCTGCCAGTCTCGACGTTGGCAACGCTCATCCAATCGACGCAATTCTCGATCTCGACGGACGATTCTCGTCTCGCGCTGAACAGCGCTCTGTTCGAGTGGACCGAAGATCGCGTGCGCTTCGTGACCACGGATGGGCATCGCCTCACCAAGGCGGAAGCCATCGTTGCTGGCACTCAGGCCACGTCGACGATGCTGATACCCTTGAAGGGGATCCAGCAGCTCAAGCGCGTCTGTGACGACGCCCTTTCGGAAGCCACTCGGGCGGATAGTGAAGACGGCTCGGAAAGCGTAGTAAAGATCAGCCAAAATGGTCCGAGCGCATTCTTCCAAATGGGCAGCCTCCAGTTCAGCGTGAAGCTCGTGGACGCTCAGTTCCCGCCGTATGATCAGGTCATCCCGCAGGTTTCGGAACGGGTCGTGCGTGTTCCTCGCCTTGGTGTGGCCGACGCTCTACGGGCCGTTTCCGTCGCCGCAAGCGACCGTACTGGTGGCGTCAAGCTCACCTTGAGCCAGGGCACGATACGCTTCGAGACGGAGAGTCCCGAGAGCGGAGAGGGCTTCGACGAGATCGCGATTGACTACGATGGTCCGGATCTCACGATTGGTTTCAACGCGAAGTACTTTTTGGACGTGACTTCAGCCATCAGTGACGAAGACATTTCGATCGGAATCGGTGGCGAGCTCGATCCCGCAGTAATTCGACCCGCGATGCGAAGCGAGTCATTCGATTTGCTCGCCGTCGTGATGCCAATGCGCATTTAGGCCTCTCGAAGGGGCCAGCCTGCAACCCCGTGACACGCTGGCCCCGCTTCATCGTCTCATGAGCGATACGGCTTCAGATAGACAATCGCGTATCGTTTCGGTGGAGCGACTGTCGCTTCGGCAAATCCGAAATCTGAAGCCAATCACGTTGCAGTTTTCTGCGGGCCTCAACGTGCTCACCGGCGACAACGGACAAGGCAAGACGAGCATCCTCGAAGCCATAGTCCTCGGTTTGACGAGTCGTAGCTTTCGAACCGAGCAAACGAAGGATGTCGTTGCACACGGTCATGTGGAAGCACTCGTCGATCTCGCGATCGCCGAAGCGGGCGGAATGCGCGAGCAACGTGTCGTGTTCGCGCAGAATCGAAAGAATACTCTCATCGACGGTAAGCGCGTGGCCCGCATCAGTGATTTTGCGTCGCGTACGCCGGTCGTCATCTTTCACCCTGCTGACCTCGAGCTCGTGAGTGGACCTGCGTCACTGCGCCGCACGTTGCTCGATCGTGTGGCGTTCTACCTGCTTCCGATGACTCTCGAGAGTCGACGAGCGTACCAACTCGCACTTCGAGAACGACAACGCTTATTGACGGAACGAGGACCGAAAGCAGACGGGCTCGACGCCTTCGAAGCGGTGGCAAGTGAGCATGGAGCCGTCCTGTCTTCCGCTCACGCAGAGGCCGCTGCGAAGTTGCTTGCCGCGCTCGGACCTATCGCCGAAAGCCTTGCTCCTCCGGGTCTGATCTTCGAAGGGCAGTACGTACCGGGTGGCACTTCGGATCGCGAAACGTTCGCTCGGACGCTGAAGGAAGGGCGAAATGTCGATTTGTTTCGTGGACGGGCGGGTTTTGGACCCCAACGTGACGAGCTAGCACTCCTACTCGGCAACAAGGACGCAAGAAAGCACGCCTCTCAAGGACAGCAGCGTTTGTTCGCGCTAGCGTTGAAGCTCGCGGAGTTCGAAAGCATTCTTCAGGCGAGGCAGCAGTACCCCGTGTTGTTGCTCGACGACGTTGCGAGCGAGCTCGATCCGCATCGGACTTCGGCAGTGATCGATTGGGTAAGTCGGATCCAAAGTCAGGTGTTCGTGACCACGACACGTTGGTCCGACGCAAACGAAGGCCTTTTTCCGACGCTGCCAAGACGGAAATTTTGGCTTCACGACGGAGTGGCCGAACAGGAACCCTGAGGTCGAAATCGAGGTCACGGCTTTCACTTGTAAACCATCGAAATCATTGGTTTATTTAGCAGTGTTTCCGCTTGCTCGGTGAGTCTATCGAGACTATAAGTGGCAGGCACTGGTTCGCGTTCGTTTGCGGTCCTTGCATCCGACCTGTTGACCCTCGACGAGGACCGGATCCGCACACCGCGTTTGCTCGAGATGGGGCTTTGCCGCTTCCCATCGTCGAGCTTCAGGAAAGGCAACGTGACTTCCGAAGCACCTCCTCTCACGCCATCGCGCCCCCCGGAAGAATACGGAGCGCACAGCATCACCGTCCTCGAAGGTCTCGAAGCGGTTCGTAAACGTCCCGGAATGTACATCGGTGACGTACACGATGGCTCGGCGCTCCATCATCTCGTTTGGGAATGCATCGACAACTCCGTCGACGAGCATCTGGCTGGTTTTTGTAAGTCCATCGCGATCACGATCCATTACGACAACTCGGTGACGGTCGAAGACGACGGCCGAGGGATCCCCGTCGGGATCATGCCGGATCGCGGCGTCAGTGCTGCAGAAGTCGTGATGACCGTCTTGCATGCAGGCGGTAAGTTCGATCACTCGAGTTATAAGGTCAGTGCAGGTCTCCATGGCGTTGGCGTGAGCGCGGTCAACGCGGTTAGCGAAGCGTTGCGGCTCGAGATCCAGCGCGAAGGCAAGGTTTGGTTCCAAGAATATGCGAGTGGCATTCCTCAAGGGCCACTCACCGAGCTAGGCGAGACGGATCAAACGGGAACGAAGATTACCTTCAAGCCCGATACGACCATCTTCACTCAGACCGAGTACGATTTCAGCGTATTGGCGAATCGGCTCAGGGAACTCGCCTGCCTCAATAGTGGTTTGAAGATCACACTGACCGACGAGCGCGGCGAAGGGAAAACCGAAGTTTACGAATACAAGGGTGGTATTCGTGAGTTCATCGGACTCGTCGCATCGTCGAAGGAGCCGGTGCACGAAGAGGTAATTGCAATTACCGATTCGGCTCCGTCCGGTGGCGGTGAAGGGACTCCCGTCGTCGTCGACATCGCAATCCAGTGGACGAATGCCTACGCCGAGCAGATTACCTGCTTCACGAACAACGTCTTGAACAAGGACGGCGGGACCCACCTCACGGGTCTCCGTGGTGGGCTGACCCGAACGATCAACGCGTACGCGCAGGCGCACAATCTCGTCAAGGACGCCAAGTCTGGTCTCAGCGGTGAGGACTCACGTGAAGGAGTCGTTTGCGTCATCCACGTGAAACATCCCGACGCGAGTTTCGACTCTCAAACCAAGTCGAAGCTGGTTTCGAGCGACGTCAAGGGCATCGTCGAAAACATCGTTTCCGAGCAGTTGGGACGATACTTCGAGGAACACCCTCAGACAGCTAAGAAGATCGTCGAGAAGGCCGTTCTCGCCGCCAAGGCACGAGAAGCGGCACGCAAGGCACGAGAAGTCGTTCGCAAGGGCGTTCTCGACATGACCTCCTTGTCCGGAAAGCTCGCGGATTGCCAAAGCAAGGATCCCGCGCAAAGCGAGCTCTTCATCGTCGAGGGTGACAGCGCAGGTGGTAGTGCCAAGCAAGGGCGAAATCGCCATTTCCAAGCGATTTTGCCCTTACGCGGCAAGATCCTGAATGTCGAGCGCGCGCGACTCGACAAGATGCTGGCAACTCAAGAAATTGCGACCCTGATCTCGGCAATGGGTTGTGGCATCGGTGAAACGGGTACCTTCGACGCCTCGAAGATTCGTTATCACAAGATCGTCCTCATGACTGATGCCGACGTCGACGGCAGCCACATTCGTACGCTACTTTTGACGTTCTTCTACCGCCAAATGCCAGAGGTCATCGAGCGCGGTTTTCTGTATATTGCACAACCGCCGCTCTACGGTGTCCGTAAGGGCAAGAAGATGCTTTACATGAAGGACGGCACAATGCTCGAGTCCTTCCTGACCGAGAACGGCATCGACGGACTAAGCGTGCAAGCGCAACATGGTCCGGAAATCACCGGCAAGCCGCTCTATCAACTCGCCGTAAGGCTCAAGAACTTCCGACAAGTCTTGCGCAAGATCGATCGCCGGGCGGATGCACGTGTCGTTGCCTGTCTGATGCGTGTAGCGCCGCTCTCGTTGTCGGATCTTCGCGATCAGACGAAGGTCGAAAACGCTGCCAAGTTGTTGGAAGAGCAGCTCACTCAGAAGTACCCGGATCTACTGCCCCTTTCGGTCGTCGTGGATTCGGACAAGCGCCACGGTGCATCACGAATCGTCGTGCAGTTCCGTCCAGGTGTTTCGAGTCAGCCAGCCGTGATCGATTGGAACCTCGTGGAGTCGGGCGAATATCACGAGATTCTCGAGATCGAGAAAGACGTACGCTCGATTGGCGCGGCTCCTTACTGCGTCAAAGTCGAGAATGGCGGGACCCACGAACTCTCGGATCCCGAGGCGTTGGATCAGTTCATTTCGGAACGTGGTCGCAAGGGAATGCACATCACTCGATACAAAGGCCTCGGTGAAATGAACGCCGATCAGCTTTGGGAAACGACGATGGATCCCAATGCTAGAAGTCTGCTTCAGGTTCGGTCTACGGATCCGACGACGGCCGATCAGCTCTTTACGATTCTCATGGGAGATCAGGTCGAACCACGCCGGAAGTTCATCGAAGACAACGCCCTCAACGTGCGCAATCTCGATATCTAGTGAGCGTATTCGAAACGACTCCAAACACCGAGTCGATTCGAACGTCGCGTATGTCACGAATCGTCCGATATCGGCCATCGATAGACCTCGGTCTCCGATGGGCCGATATCTGGCGGTTCTGAGCGTCGCGGCCGCCATGACGTCCGAATGCGGACGGTCGAGTCGCGGAAGCGGCTGACCAACACTGAGCCGCAGGTTTGGACCCTCCTGATGGGAGGTGCAGCCGATCGAGTTGGGGAAGCGGGTCGACCCATACCGAGGCGCCGGATCGAACGATACGACGGCATCCGCCATTCCGTCGAGGTGCTTGTCGAGCTTCCGGCTCGAGCGATACGACGGTGTTTTCCATCCCACCTAGGTCATCGAGGATCGAAGCGGAAACCTTCGGGAGATCCTCAAGGCAGACTGGGCTACGATGGGACCAGTCGCGAGAGAAGTATCCGTGCGAAGCGTCTCCGCCGAGCTCGGCTCGACAGGGAAATGGAGGGGAACGTGACCATCATTCGTAACGTCCAATTGCCCCTTGGGAACGACTCGAGTCTGTTCGTCGAGCTCCGACTGCCTCCTTTTGCTCGGAGTCTTCTGATTGTCTGTCACGGGATTTGCGAGCACTCCGGGCGATATTTAGGATTGCTAGAAAGCCTCTCGGAGCGCGGGATCGGGAGTGTTCGATTCGACCTGAGGGGCCATGGAAGATCGACTGGATCTCGCGGACACATCGATCGCTTCGACCTCTACTTGGAGGATCTCGATAGCGTCGTACGATGGGCCACGTCGCAGTGTGTTTGCGATCACGGAGCTCTACCGACGTTCTTACTCGGGCACAGCATGGGTGGAGTCATCGTTTCCCGCTACCTACAGCAGTTCGGGTCGGAGGGATGTCGTGGTTTGATCCTGTCGTCTCCGGGATTTCGCGCGAGCGTCGAGATCCCGTCGTACAAGCGAGCCCTCCTCCGTTTGCTCCTTCCATGGATGCCGGGCCTTCGCCTTCCGACGGGCATACCAGTGGAAGGACTCACGAGCGACCTTGGAGAGCAGCGCCGTTATCGAGAGGATACTCAGATTGGCTCCAGGGTTTCGCTGCGGTGGTATGTCGAGTTCACCCGGGAGGGCGCAAGAGCCCTCGAGAGAGCCCCGGCGCTCACACTTCCGATCTACGCCTTTTGCGGAAGCGAAGACAAAGTGGTTCGTCCAGACGCGGTTCGACAGTTCGTCGAGAGCACCCTATCGTCAGACAAGACGTTCAAAATTTGGGACGGACTGCGACATGAACCGCTCAACGAGCGGCTTCCGGAGCGCGACGCAGTCACTCAATCCGTCGCGGCATGGATCACTTCTAGGGGAATAAGAGCCAGCGAGACGGATCTCGAACGGCGTCGAATCGAGTCGGAGTAAACCAAGTCATCCTTGCTCCCACCCTAAGGCACGTTCGACGGCAGCGTGCCAGCGCTGGAGGAGTTTGGCTCGCTCCGTGTCGTCGAGCTCGGGACGATAGACGGCCAAGTTTTCGTACAGGGTGCTCGGACTTGCGGATCTTTCGAAGTAGCCAGTAGCCATTCCGGCAGCAAGCGCCACGCCTAGGGCAGTCGTTTCGATCATCTCGGGTGCCTGAACGACCAGTCGCGAAATATCCGCTTGGAATTGCATTAGGAGTCGATTTCGAACCATGCCTCCATCAACGCGCAACATCGAGATCGGTAGATCCGCATCTCGTCGCATGGCTTCGAGCACATCTTCCGTTTGATAGGCAGTAGCTTCAAGCGTGGCTCTAGCCAAGTGACCTCGATTGACGTAACGAGTCAACCCACAGAGCACGCCTCGTGCGTCCTCACGCCAGTACGGGGCATAGAGTCCATTGAATGCGGGAACGAAGTAGGCTCCACCATTGTCTTGGACGCTTCGTGCCAACGTTTCGACCTCGTCCGATGAAGACAGAAGTCCGAGTCCGTCGCGAAGCCACTGCACTGCAGCTCCAGCGATGGAGACGGAACCTTCCAGAGCATAGGTGGTTTCGCCGTTCTCCAGTTGGTACGCTACGGTGGTCAGTAGTCCCGAGGAGGACGTTTTCGGGCTCGATCCCGAATTGAGCAAGAGGAAACCACCTGTGCCGTAGGTGCACTTGACCATCCCGGGTTCCGTACAACCTTGGCCGAAGAGGGCGGCCTGCTGATCCCCGAGCAAGGCCGATAGGGGAACTCCTTCAAGGAGACCCTTTCCCGGAGCAATGACCCCGATGGACGGCACGATTCTGGGTAATACGGCCTTGGGAACCTGGAAAAGGTCGAGGAGGTCGAGGTCCCACTCGAGCGTTTTCAGATTCATGAGTTGGGTTCGACTTGCATTGGTGACGTCGGTTACGTGCGCGCCGCAGAGATTCCAAGCAAGCCAGCTATCGATGGTGCCGAACAGTAAATCGCCGTGCTCTGCGGCACTTCGTGCTCCTGGCACGGTGTCGAGGAGGTGTCGTAATTTGGACGCACTGAAGTACGTCGAGATGGGCAGTCCCGTCTTGTCTCGTAGACCGTTCAATCCAACACGAGAGACAAGGTCGGAGCACGCTTCTTTCGTACGAGTGTCTTGCCAAACGACGGCAGGGGCGACCGGCTTCCCGCTGTGGCGATCCCAAAGAACGGTCGTTTCCCGCTGATTGGTGATTCCGAAGGCAGCAAGCTGGCCATTGGTGATTCCAGCGGAACTCATTGCCCCAACGACCACGCTCTCCGCACGTGCAAGGATTTGTAAGGCATCATGCTCGACCCACCCTGGTCGCGGAAAGAGCTGCTCGTGTTCGCGTTGATCGGTTGCGACGACCCGTGCATTCTCGTCGAAGAGCACGGCGCGGGTGCTCGTGGTCCCTTGATCGATGGCGAGGACGTAACGCATGACAAGACGATAGACGCGTCCTCAGGGAAATGACATGGGGGCGATGAGTGCCCTTGCGAGCGCTGGGACGCGACTTACCTTTGGGTCGATACGTAGTATTTCAACGAGGCTTTAGCACTGCCATGCGAACCGACCGGCTGACGACGAAAAGTCAGGAAGCCCTCCGAGATGCGCTCGAAAGTGCAATTCGTCAGGGTAATCCCGAAGTCACTCCTGAACACTTGCTCTTCGCCCTTCTAGCTCAAGAGGGTGGGGTCGCTGCTCCCTTGTTCGAGCGTGCGTCGGGTAACGCCGCCGTACTGGCTCAGGCGCTCAAGGAGAGGTTCGACAAGCTGCCACAGGTGAGTGGAGGGGCAGAACCAAGGTTTTCCAGCCGTATGTTGAGCCTTTGGACGGCGGCCGAGGACGAAGCGAAGAAGTTGAAAGACGACTTCATTTCGGTCGAGCACTTCATGCTGGCTGCCACTCATGCAGACCGCGAAATCAAGGCGCTCTTTGCCAGGCAGGGGATCGACTACGACAAGTTGTTGTCTGCTCTCTCGTCGATTCGTGGCAACCAACGTGTGACGGATCAATCGCCCGAAGGGAAATTTCAGGCACTCGAGAAGTACACGCGTGACTTCACCGAACTGGCCCGTCGAGGCAAACTCGATCCGGTGATTGGTCGCGACGAAGAGATTCGACGAGTCATGCAGGTATTGTCTCGCCGGACCAAGAACAATCCGGTTCTCATCGGAGAGCCCGGCGTCGGAAAGACTGCCGTGGTGGAAGGAATTGCCCAACGGATAGCTCAGGCGGACGTTCCCGAGTCTTTGAAGAACAAGAGGCTTCTTGCGCTCGATCTGTCGAGTATGGTTGCCGGTAGCAAGTTTCGAGGGGAGTTCGAGGATCGATTGAAGGCCGTCCTGAAGGAGGTCGAGGGAGCGGCTGGCGGGATCATCCTTTTCATCGATGAGCTTCACACGCTCGTTGGAGCGGGAGCGGCCGAAGGCGCGATGGATGCAGCCAATATGTTGAAGCCCGCCCTGGCGCGCGGCGAGCTTCGCTGTATTGGCGCAACCACGTTGGACGAATATCGTAAACACATCGAGAAGGATGCAGCTCTCGAACGTCGATTTCAGCCCGTCGTGGTGGAGGAGCCCACCGTGGAGTCGACGATTGCGATCCTTCGCGGGATCAAGGAACGCTACGAGCTCCACCATGGAATTCGGATCCAAGATGCTGCTCTCGTGGCGGCAGCAACGCTGAGCAATCGGTACATCACGGAGCGATTCCTACCCGACAAGGCCATCGACTTGGTGGACGAGGCCGCCTCGAAGATCAAGATGGAGATCGACAGTCTTCCGGCCCCCATCGAGACGCTCGAGCGGAAACTCGTTCAACTTGCCATCGAGGAACAAGCATTGTCTCGAGAGCGTGATGCGGGCTCTAGGTCTCGACTCGACGAGCTGCGAAAAGAGAAGGCGGAGTTGGCATCCGAGCGCGACGTGGCACGCGCGCAATGGCAACGCGAACGAGACATCATTCAACGCATCCGCGAGAAACAGGTAGCTCTCGACGATTTGCGAATCGATCAAGAACGCTTCAAACGACAAGGTGATCTCGCCAAAGTGGCGGAAATCCAATACGGCAAGATCCCGGATTTGGAACGAGGAATCGAACAAGACCGAAAGGAGCTAGCGAGTCTTTCTGACCAGCGCACCTATCTGAAGGAGGAGGTCACGGAAGAGGACATCGCCCAAGTCGTTTCGAAGTGGACACATATCCCCGTGTCGAAGATGCTGACGAGCGAGATGCAGAAGCTTCTCGGTCTCGAGGATCAACTTCGGAAACGTGTCGTTGGTCAAGACGACGCATTGGTCGCCGTAGGTCGAGCCGTGAGACGCTCTCGCGCTGGACTAGGAGACGAGAATCGACCCATCGGATCGTTTCTGTTCCTGGGACCCACGGGCGTCGGCAAGACCGAAACTGCCCGCGCTTTGGCTGAATTCATGTTCGATGACGAACGGGCGATGATCCGAATCGACATGAGCGAGTACATGGATCGTCATACCGTATCCAGGTTGATCGGCGCACCCCCAGGGTACGTGGGCTACGAAGAGGGCGGACAACTTACGGAACCAGTTCGTCGTAGGCCGTACAGCGTCATCCTTTTCGACGAGATCGAGAAGGCCCATCCCGACGTATTCAATACGCTCCTTCAGGTGCTCGACGATGGTCGTTTGACGGACGGAACAGGGTCGGACGGTGGACTTCAAGAATACGGTTCTCATCCTCACGAGCAACGTGGCTTCGGCAGAGATTGCTGCACTCGAGGAACAGACACTACTCGGAACGCGATCCGCGGAAACCTTGAGCGATGCTTTGCAGTCCGTAGCGATGAACGCGCTTCGACAGCAGTTTAGGCCCGAGTTTCTGAACCGGATCGATGATATCGTCGTCTATCGCCGCCTTGGACGTGAGCAGATCCGGGCAGTGGTGGACATTCAGCTCGCTCGGGTGGTGGAGCGTCTTTCGAAACGACAGATCCAGCTCGAAGTCAGCGAAGAAGCGAAGGACTGGCTTGCTGAATCGGGATTCGATCCCCAATTCGGTGCTCGACCCCTGAAGCGGTCGATTCAACGACACGTGGAGGACGAGATCGCTTCGAGGATTCTTTCCGGGCAGTTGGTGCAAGGAGACGTGGTTCGTGTGTCCGTGAGTGGCGGAACGCTCCGCTTCGTATCGCAGAAGCCCAACTGATTTGGCGCCTCATGATCGAAGCGATCCGGCGCGTAACCTTGGCTGGGTCAGGAGTTGAGTCTGCGTTCGTGTCGATGGCTTTGGAGTATCGCGACGAGGTTGTCCGACTGAACGAGGGCAGAGTGGCTCCTGGTCCTTCGCACGATTGGTTTTCTAGTCACTCTCGTGATCCTTCCCCTCGCCATGTCGCGAGACGTGTTGCTCGATATGACGTCGCAATGGTGGGAACAAGTTCAGCGACAGCGCTGCATCTGGAGCAAAGAAGTCAGCCTCGACGACTTCGCGTCGATCGACGCGAAAGGGCGGACGAACGGCGACATCGAGGTCGAAGATCACGACGTGGTCCGTTTTTCCGACCCAGAGATGGGTCTCTTCGTAACCCGGACGGAGCTCACTCGGAAGGACGCGGAGATTCAATTCTTCGCCGAGCTCTCTCAGTGCAGCATCTCGGGCGTCCTCTTTGGTTTTGAGGTAACCGCCCGGAAGGGAGTAATAGTCGACGTAGGAGTTTCGAACCAAAAGGACCTTTCCATCATGCCAGATGGCAACCAAGGCCCCATGGGTTCGGGCTCGAGTCAGTCGCCAATAGATGCACATCAGGCGATAGGCGATTCGATATGCGAGGCGGAAGCAGGCGTCGATGAGCACCGTCGGATGTTATCGAAACCACCGGGATTGCGATATGCTTTGGATAATTGCAAGGCCCCTAGAATTCGACGGTTTTCGCTCCGAAGGAGCAAAATGGCGAAGATTTGGCAGGCTTTGGCGGGTTCCCTGCGACTTCGAGCAGCAAGTTTTGACGGAGTTTCGGGGATTGGACGGCCCGACGCGAAGTCTCGGTCATTCCGAGATTCGGTCGGGGTCCCCTAGAAACTCGAAATGCATCGTGTCTTCGAGAACATCGTGACCGAGCCAATAGAATCCGAATCGCTCGAAGACTTCGACCCAGCATCGCGGCATGCTCATACGCTCCCACGGCGTTCGCTCGCCTTGGCAGCGTTCACTTTTGTTCCAGGGAGAGACGCACTTACAGCAGGGGTTCTTCTCGGGGTCGATGTCGATGGCGATTCCGTAGACGTGATTGGAGACTTCCCCGTCAAAGTAGGTGTTCTTGCGGCGTAATCCCGACAGGATCGTTGGAGAGTACGGAGTATTGGCGCAATCTGATTTCAGACGTTCTTCGACGCACTTCAACGCAGGAATGATCCGTCGATTGAGGACGACGGGATGGTCGAAGAAGGTCGTTGGTTCGGACATCGCTCGCGGCGACACCGCATTGTCTACCGGATTTCCGAATCCCTTGACGTAGCCATATTGTTTGGTCCTATAGGCGATCGACTCTCGTCGGAGCCGACGCTGCTGCGCAAGTTCCGACCGATCTTTGGGTGCGTGATTGATGTGGGCTCGCACCAGGAAGTCTTGCGGGGCTTGTTCGCGACAGCGAATCGTCTTTGGATTGGCGGCGTCCTGCTCGATTGCCGTGACTTCACCGGGAACATGGCGTTGGATCTCCGAAGGGGAGAGATTCCCGTGAGGTCGGCTGGGCTCGTCGGATGCATTCGACGCTGGCGCAGCAGATTTGCTCGATGAGGGAGGGTTGGGGATCGGGCCGCCATCGAGCGGGTCTGACTTGGATAGAGCCAAGAGATCGCTCGAGCAGCCCATCGGAAGGAGAAGTAGGAAAAGCAGCCCTTTGCGAAGACGCTTCGAGGGTAAACGAGACTGCAAGATGGTCTGGATCACGTGTCACCGGTTTGCCGTGGAAGAGCGCGGAGGGCATCGAGTAAGCGCTTGAGACCGAAGTGGGCGGCCAATTGCTGGATTCGAAGACGATCACCGGCAAAGACTTCCCGGAAGGATCGAGTTCCCGAGGGATCACGCAGTCCGAACCATACGGTGCCGACTGGTTTGGCAGGCGTGCCTCCGCTCGGTCCCGCGATCCCGGTGATCGCGAGACCGCAAGGGGAGCCGGTTGCGCGACAGACGCCATTGACCATGGCTTCGGCGACTTCGGAAGAGACGGCTCCGTGCGTCTCGATGAGATGGGTGGCCACGCCAAGTACCCGCGATTTCACCTCGTTTGCGTACGAGACGATGGATCCGTCGAACCAGGAGCTCACTCCTGGACACCTCGTGATGAGCGAAGCCGCCAGTCCACCCGTGCATGACTCGGCGAGTGCCAAGGATAGGCCTCTTGCGGAGAGCTCGTCACCGAGACGTGAAGGTAACGTGTCCGTGCCTGCTCCGTAGACACAATCGGAAAGTCGCTCGCATACGGCGGCCTTGGCTCGTTCTGCTCGTTCTCGAGCCCGTTCCAAGTCCACGTCTTTGGTAAGGATTTTTACGTCCACTTCGGGAAACCGTGTGCGGTATCCGAGCGTTACGTCGAAGGTTGCTTCCACGTCGCTGAGGCGATCATTGATGACGGACTCTCCTTCGCAGACGGTGCGCAGGACCAATTCGAAGGGTGTTCGATGTCGCGGAGCTGCTAGATCCGGCAAGATGCGATGCCGGAATATCTCTGTCATCTCGCTGGGGACGCCCGGCAGGAAGTAGATCTTACAGTCGTTTACTCTGACGGAGAACCCTGGTGCGGTGCCCCAGTCGTTGGGAATGACGGTGGCTCCTTTGGGGAAATAGGCTTGCTTTTCATTCGAGGCGGACATCGCACGGCCGAACCGAGCCAACCGCTCTTCGATGGCGCGAAGCGAGGGGGGGTGGAGCTCGAGGCTCGTTCGGAGTGCCGCAGCGACGCATTCCGTCGTGATGTCGTCGGTAGTCGGGCCAAGTCCCCCCGTGCAGAAGGCGAGCTCGTGTTTCGCCGACAATCGAAGGAGCGCGTCGATGATTCGCTCTTCGTCGTCGTCTACCACGTCGATGGCGGCAACCTCGAAGCCGAGTTCCGTCAGCTCTCTGGCGAGCCAGGCGCCGTTCGTATTGGTGACGTCACCACGCGATAGTTCCGTGCCGATGCCGAGTAAGGCGACCGTCATGGTGAGGGTTATGCCGCGATTGTGAGGCGCCGCAACGCCGAAGCTTGCGTTGTGGAACGGTGCCTTTCTATGATGGAAGGCCATGGTAAACGCGCCGGACTCTCGTTCCAATGGCCTTCCGCCCGGCTTCGATGAAGGTCCTTTCGAACCGACCGAGGCGTTTTCTTGGGCCTTGGGCGTTTTGCGTTCGGAACCTCAACGTATTGGATTGCCGTTGGTGCTCGCCGCTTTCGCACAGGTCGTGATAGCGACACTCGTCGAACGTCTGCTCGTGGGACTCGTTTCTCTACTTGGGGGGATGGGTACGGCCACGTTCGTCGTCGGGTTGCTCGGCATTCTTTCGCGCCTTTTCGGAGCAGGAGTACTTCTCGTCGTTTCAGCGTACGTTTGTGTGCGCGTCTATCCATTCGTTCTCGATATTGCGCGCGGCAAGTCGACGAGGTTCTCGAGCGGACCGCTGAATCGTCCGCTGTTCGTTCGAGTTCTCGTTCTCCTCGCCGTCGTTTGGGTCGCCACTGCGATAGGTTCTCTGGTGTGTGTCCTGCCGGGTGTATTCATCGTCGTAAGCACGGGACTGTCTGTTCCTTTGCTCATCGATTTCGACCTTTCCGTGGCGGCAGCCCTGCGCGGAAGCATCGAACTGACCAAGCCATACTGGCTGTCGCTATTCGTCTTCTACTTCCTGTCCTTCATCGCCGTCTTGGCAGGTTTGCTGCTTTGTTTCATTGGCGCGGTCCTATTTTCGATCCCCTTGGTTTTTTTGGCTCACGCTTACGTCTACCTGCGGTTACAGGGTGAGACCCCAGTTTCGGTCTGAGGCGTGGCCGCGAGCACCAAACAACAAGATCGGTAAAATGTTGCAGCTGCGGGGAACGAATCACGTACCTCGCTTAGGAATACTGGCGAAGAGTGTGCTTGTGGCCTAGGCTTCTCGTCTGCACTGGACTACGTCGACGCACGGCATCCTTCGCATTCGAAATGCGATCATCGAGGAGGAGCATCTTATGAATCGGAACATCTGGGGTCTTGGGATTGGGGCTTCCATCATTGGAGCATTGGCGATCACTGCGTGCTCGTCTGATGACGGAGGAGATGGTGATGCAAGTGGCGGATCGCCAGGTATCAGTGTTGGAGGCACCAGTGCCGTGGGCGTTGGCGGCCGATTCGGGACGGCTACCGGCGGCAAGACAGCGGCTCGTACCAGTGGCACGGGTGGCAATCGATTTGGAAATGTAACCACAGTGGCCGTTGGAGGTTCCACGTCCAAGGGCACGAAGGCGACGGGCGGCACCACCAATCAGGGTGGTGCAGCAGGGTCCGCCGGCGAAGCGGGATCCACTGCTTCTGGCGGCGGTACCGCGAAGGGTGGCACGACGGGCAAGGGCGGCGCGAGCGCGATCGGCGGCGCGAGCGCGATCGGCGGCGCGAGCGCGATCGGCGGCGCGAGTGCGACCGGCGGCGCGAGCGCGACCGGAGGCGCGAGTGCGACCGGAGGCGCGAGCGCGATCGGCGGCGCGAGTGCAACCGGCGGTGCGAGCGCAACCGGAGGCTCGGGAACGAGCTCTAGCACGGCACCGATCACTTGCGCGAACGGATGCGCGCACATTACCGTGCCATTTTCCGCGATCAACCAGACCGCCCGCTACGTCTTTGGTGTGAGCCCGTCGGCGACCATTACGGATTCCACGAAAGTGGCGGCTTCCATCATTGCGCCAGGAGAGACCTCCGGACGCGTGCGGCTGATTGCAATCGGTGGAAGCGACACCTGCGTTACTCCTTGGATCGACCTGTCTACGAGCACGAGCACGTCTTGGACGGCGATCGGAGGCAACTTCTCGTGCGCGAGCCTTTCGTTGGCCGCGACGCAAATCGGCATCGAGATATTGGGTGGAACCACGACGGAAACCCTCAATGCTTCGATCGGCATCTATTTCGGATCGCTTACCGTCGTGAACCCGAATCGCGCGTTCCCGATCTCGTCTGCTGACTTTCTGAGCGATACGACGCCCGCCGCTAACGTTCTTGGACCACTCGGTGATTACGGCGATACGGTAGTGTTCGTGGGTGGCTGACTCGAGTTCCGGTCGTGCTGTGCAACGTCGAGCGCGGCGAGAGTCGAGGCCTAAGAAGCTTCCGCTGACGTCCGTGTCCGGTTGCGCTGCACGACCTCGAGGCGACGAATGGCTAATCCCGATCGGCGATCGACGACCGGGGTTAGTTCCCTTCGCCTTCGTGATCATTATCGTTGCGTGGTAACCATCACGCAACGATGTCAGAGTGCTTCTCCCCGTTCCAATGGCGTCTCTTCAGTGGTTTGAATGGTGGGGCGCGCCATAGGGCTTCACTTCTCGCCGGCCTTTGCGTTTCGTCGTTGCTGGGTTGCGGGGGATCATCCCTGGACAACGCTTCCAACGAGCAGGAAGTGCCGGATTCTGGAATCAAGAGCCCATCCACGCTCTACATCAACGAGGTCTCGAGTTCGAACGGGGCGCTCCTTCGCGACGAGGACGGGGATACTCCGGACTTCATCGAGTTGTACAACGCTGGCGAGGATGCCGTCGATTTAGATGGGTACTCGCTTTCCGACGATCCAAAGGATCCGAAGCGATGGACCTTCGGAAGATCGAGGATTGAATCTCGGGAACACCTGCTCGTGTTCGCATCCGGAAAGGACGTTCGTGCCCTGGACCGCATTGCTCCAGAGCCGCGGAATGAACTCACGAAGTTTGTCTGGCATTGGGCGGACAGTCAGAACGATCCAAAAGGAGAGAGTGTCGTCTTACCCGATCGGTTCCCGACCAACGTCGTGGGAGAGATTGACGGCAAGCCTGCGATTTCTGCAGCATTATTTCTCGCCGACAATGCGAAGACCTTGGGATGGAGCGCCGCAGTTCTCCACCACGGATTTTCGGGCGGATCATCGTCGAGCTTCGCGGATTACTCGGCCTACAATCGCGCCTACATAGAAGCCACTATCGATGCGGGCGTGGCTTTCGAGCTGAGGTTATGTGTTGCAGATTCCGATTGCAGCGATGGGTACTTGGTCAATCTGATTGGGACCGGTGAGGAGCGACATCGTTACGAAGTACCGTTGGAATCCGAAGAGAGCAGTCTGGATCTGAGTCGATTGAACGGCTTCGAGCTGCGACCCGTGGCGCTCGGACGGACCTCGAAGATCTTGATCACTGACTTTGGATTTTACCACGGCGGCTATTTCCTCCACACGAACTTCGAGATCGATTCCAAGGGAGAAACGCTGCGTCTATCCAATCCATCGGGCGAAGTCCTCGACAGCTTCAAGGTCATCGCGCTCAATCGAGACGTTTCTTACGGTATTAGTGCGATCGAACCTGGGCACAAGCGGGTCTTTTCCATTCCCAGTCCCGGATCTGCGAATGGTGGCCCGGAGTACCTCGGGATCTGCGCGCCACCAGTGTGGGACGTAAAATCCGGGGCTTTCCCAGCCGCAATCTCCGCTCAGGCGGCGCGGTCGGGCAGTTGCGAGGTTCACTACACCCTCGACGGCAGCCCGCCATCGCGGTCCTCACCCAAACTCGAGTCCCCTTTGCGGATCGAGTCGACCAGAGTCGTAAAGTCGACCGCGGCAGGTGAGCAATGGCTCGAGAGCGAAGTCGAGACGCAGACCTATTTCATCGGCGACGAGCATGTCTTGCCGATCGTTTCGATCAGCACCACACCGAGCTTACTCTTCGACGAGGTGAGTGGCATCTACGTGAAGGGGCCGTTCGCGAGCACCGAGTATCCGTACAAAGGCGCAAACTTTTGGCAGGATCGCGAGATCCCAGCGACGATTCAATTCTTCGAGAGCGACGGCTCGCGCGCCTTCGAGGGAAATGTGGGGTTGTCCATTTTCGGCAATTACAGCCGAGGACAGCCGATGAAGTCGTTTGCCGTGCAGTTTCGAGGCAAGTACGGTCAAACGCATCTCGATTACCCGCTTTTTCCTAGCCGTCCGGAGCTCCAGTCGTTCGACTCTTTCGTGTTGCGCAATAGCGGTGGCGACTTCGGAAAGACGATGATCCGCGATGCCATGGAGAGTTCGCTCACGGACGGAATGAATCTCGAGTATCAGGCGTATCGCCCCGCCGTCGTTTACATCAACGGGGAGTATTTCGGCCTCTATAATCTCATGGAGAAGGTGAATGCGGACTACTTCGACACTCACTTCGGGTGGGCCGCGAGCGAGTTCGACTTGTTGCGTCCCGGGGAGGCCAATGCTCAGGTTGGGACGGCCAAGGATTGGACGGAGTTCACCGATTGGCTGCGATTGAACGGGGCGGCGAGCGCTGAGAATTACGCTTATGTGCGGGATCGCGTCGATGTTGACGACTTCATCGACTACAACTGTGCGGAACTCTACTTCGGTAATTCGGATTGGCCCGGTAACAACGTCAAGTGGTACAAGGCCCATGCAGAAGGGAGCAAATATCGATGGGTGCTCTACGATTCGGACGCAGGCTACAATAAGTCCGACTTCGACGCGCTCGTCCAGGCAACGACCTTGAACGATGCGTGGCCGAATCCGGAGTGGTCCACGTTGTTGTTGCGCAGTCTTTTGGCGAACGAATCCTTCAAGGCACGTTTCCTATCGAGATGTGCCGTGCGCTTGGCCACGAATTTCTCGACCGAACGGGCTCTAGGCCGCATCGACGCGATGTCGAGTGAAATTGCCGAAGAGATCCCGAGGTTCCTCGTACGCTGGGAGCTCTCCGAGTCTTCTCATCTCGCCGCGATCGAGCGATTGAAGTCATTTGCCCGAGCGCGGCCTCAGTTCATTTTCGAGAGCTTCGCGCGGTTCTTCGGCTTGCCGGGCACTGCGGTTCTGACCGTCGATCCTGGTGGTGGCACGGTTCTCGTCGATGGTATCGCCATCACCGGGGAGCCCATTCGAATGGATGTCTTCGTGGACAGCCCCATCACACTCGAAGCCGTGGCGCCGCCTGGGAGCTCTTTTATTGGATACAACGACGGAAATACCGAGAAGCTTCGCACGCTGAACGTCGACGGCGACGTGGATCTCGTGCTGCACTTCGAGTGACACCGTTCACGCGCGCTCGCCCGAGAAGGGGCGTCTTTGCGAGACGCCCACTGCTTCGCAGTAGGGGCGTGATTCGAGTCGGCCTCGATGTTGCTGATTCGACGAAATGGAGTCTGGCCGTGGCTGGAGACGTGAACGAGGCAACGCCGACCGCGTGAAACGACGCTCGGTCCTCGTGGAGAGTTCGAGGCGCGGCTGGATACGGACGCAGGATTTCAGTACTGGCCCGACACCGTCAAAGCACCCCCGTTCGGGAGCACCAACGCCGACGTCGAGACGCGCGGTGAGCCATCGCTTCCTCCGAAGACGAGGATGGCGGAAGCCGTGGCCATTGCTGCCGCACCAGCTCCGATGAGCCAGGTGGCGACGTTGCCACTCGTGACGGCATCTTGGCTGTCGTTGACGGCATTTCGATCGGAGCAACCACTCGCGGGACAGACGTCGTTGGCCTTGTCGTCGAGATGTTTCGCACGCCAAGCGAAGTAACCGCCCACGCCCGCAGCGGCGATTCCGACTCCACCGATGACGAATGCGATGGTGCGCGACGAGTTCGATCGCCGTTCGAGTTGCGGTGGCTCCGTGACGTTGGTCTGGTCTTTTGGCTTCTCGGGTTCCTTCGCTGCAGCTTGCTGTGGCGAAGGGGTTTCTGCCAAGGGCTTCAGAGCAGGCACGCTGATGACGAGAGTCGCGCCTTTTTCCGTGATGGAGAAGGATTGAGACCAGGGCTCGGCATTCTTTGCTCGCACGACCAGGGAGTGATCGCCCGGATCGACGGGAACCTTGGAGTCCAAAAGTGGAGGGATTGCTGCACCGTCGAGAACGAACTCGAGGTTCGTGAGTTCTTTTGCTTCTGGGCTCAGTGAAACGCTGACGTACGAGAGCTGAGGCTCAAGGGCGCTCAATGCCGAGCGAGCCTTTTGTTCACGATCGCTTCGATTGTCTCGACGTGCCAGCGCAACGGCCTCGTTGTACTTCGCCCAGGCGCTCGCAGTCTTTCCGAGTCGCTCGTAACACATCGCGAGAAGCAGAACCGTGCCACCTGCGGGATCGGCACGGTGACTCTGATCGAGCTTGTGGCAAGCCTCGGCGTAACGCTCCTCCGTGTAGAGCTTTTTGCCCTCGTGGAACAAGGATTCGGCGATCGCTTCGTTGCTTTGCGCGAGTACGCTTCGTGTGGGCGCGAGCGCGAGTGCACAAAGCACGACGGAGAGACGGGTCTTAGTGACGAGTGTCGACGATGTCCTCAAATGAGCCTCCCTCGGTCGATTTCTCGATGCCTTTGGTCGCCGGGCTTTTCGCAGCTCCCACTCGAGGAACTTGGCCTTGCAGCATGGGCTTGTGCGTCGCGGTAGCGTTGGTTGGGCCGGATAGCGCCTGAGGGGCCAAGCGCACCTCGACCGATGTCACGGATGGCGCCGACTTGGATGGATCGGCCGCAGTGTCTTGCTGGGTGGGTCCCTGTTGTGCGACGGGGGCAGCCTCGGCGGCTTTGTGCAAGGTCTCGGTGCTAGGGCGGAGGGACGAATCTGCCGCACCTCCGACCTGAATCGTCACGGGAGTTCGCTTTGCGAGGAATGCGATGGCGGAACCGAGTACACCGACGAGGGCCAGACCAATCAGCCATCGGGTGCGAGCGGGCCGGGTGCGACGCAATGTCGGAACCTGACCTGCAATTTGCGTGAGCTGCTCTCCGCTGGCGATGAGGCCGTTGCGTGCGCTATCGCGGAGATCCGTGTTCGCGGTTTGCCGCTTCAGTCCGAGGACTCCGGAGATACGTTGAAGGCTCAAGACGGCTTCGGGTGGGCCGAAGGGGACCAATGCTTCCGCTAGCTCGGCAATAGTCTGATATCGATCCTCGGGTCGCTTGGCGAGACACTTCTCGATGACGGCAGCCAGGCTCGGGGAGACGTCGGGTCGGTACCGCGCGATGGGCGGAACAGGATCCGTCGCGACCGCAGCGGCGACTCCCGTCACGGTTTCTCCCCCCGAAAGGAACGGTGTCCGTCAACAATTCGAACAGGCTCACACCGAGGGACCAGATGTCACTTCGGGGATCGACCGATCGCGCGCTGCGGACCTGCTCCGGTGACATGTACACGGGGGAACCGAGCAATGCCCGAGTCTGCGTCAGACTGACGTCTTGTTGCTCGAATTCGATTTTGTACTTCGCGATCCCGAAGTCTAGAACCTTGACGAGCGGCGAGCCGTCACGACGGAAGGTCAGAAAGAAATTGGATGGCTTGAGATCGCGATGGACCATCCCGATCGAATGAGCCTCGGCAACGGCTTCACAGGCCTGAAGCAAGTACCCGACGGCTTCAACCGTTGGGAGCGGTCCCGACATTCTAAGAGTGGCGCCCAGGTCTTGTCCCTCGAGGTACTCGAGCACGATGTAGGGCGATCGGTCATCGAGCTCCCCGATGTCGATGACGCGTGCCACGTGCTCGTTTTTGAGCTGAACCGCCGATTGAGCTTCGCGAAGGAACCTTCTGACGTCGTTTTGATCATGGGCTGCGTTCGGCAGCAGGAACTTGATTGCGAAGATTTGCCCAAGCGTGAGGTGTCGCGCAGCGACGACCATGCCGACGCCGCCCGTCCCGAGCACACGCTCGATCTGGTACTTTCCGGCGATGGTCTCACCGGGTTGGGCGGGGATTGAAGCGGAAGCCATGAAGCGCCAAAGCTATCGCTGAGTTACGGCGATGTCCATGTGAGCTACGGGACGAATTGCGGGCCACATAAAGGGGGGCAACGAAGTCGATGCCCACCTGAACGGCTGGTGAGTTTCTCGGGCGACGAGCATCCGAGCGGTTAGTAGGCCGGGTGGGAGTTACTGGGTGATCGTTATCACGCTGCGGAAACCAAAATGCTGCGAGACCGGCGCCTTGATGGGGCCATTCTGCAGGGTCAGGTTGACTGGCTGGCTGTCGTCGAAGGTTCGGTCGGTTGACTGAACTTGCTCCACCCCCACCCCTTGGCCAAACAAGTGAGTCGACCAAAACATCGCTTCAGCTCCCGTAGCGTTGAGCGGATTGACGGCCGAGTCACCGCAATAGGTGCAAGCAGGCACGTAGTTGGACGCGACCAGCGCCGTCAATGCCTCCTCGAGCTTGGTGTAATTTTCTGGGGCCTGTTCGTAAACCAAGACGTTGCCGTCGGCGTCTTTACGCTCCGGGCCGGTGTAAGCAACGAGTCCGACGATGGCGGGAGTGCCGCTCTGTTGGTGACGCTTCGCCACTGCCTGCACCAACGTGTCGATTTGGTAGCTCTGCTCCGCAATGGATCCCGATCCCGACGCCGCTCCACCGTATTGACCAGCGTAGGGAAGCTCGAGTTCGCCATTCGGGTAGCGCAAGGAGCCGCACCAGTGATCGACGACGGCTCCGTTGGGCAGCCGCACGGGGACACGCATCGCCGCTCGTTGCCAGCCGGTGGAGGGCAGAAGCACGACCTCGGGCTCGCCGAGCGGGTAGATGGAAAACACGGCGAGCCCAGAGGTTCCGCCGAAGGCGAGATGCTCCGGATGCTCCGTTTGCGTCGTGCAAGCCGTCGTGGTCGCCTCGAAAGACTCGTACGAGGCGAGATGGGTGAGTCCGCACATGTAACAGACGACGCCGATGCCCGAAGCATCAGCCGTCATCAAGTTCAGCCCCTCTTCCTGGCAATTGTTCGAGAAACAATTCGTCGCGATGTCTCCGGGATGGTTCAAGTGATGGTTACCTGATGCATCCGCGGTCGTGCATGGGGGGCCTTCCCGTGATTCCGTCGCGGTCATGCCGCACTGCAGGAATTGCGAAAAGAGGACGTCGATGCCGGGAGGACAAGCAATGGGTGGATATTCCGGCGCGGAACCGTCTTGACGCGGTGGCATGGGCGTTCGCCTGTCCGCGGGCACGTCGTCCGAAAACACCCGATACCCGAAGTGGCTCGGAGTGAGACTGGCGATCAGCTCTTTGACCTTGGGGTTGTAGAGCTCCGTGACGCAAAGGACGTCGGTCTCTTCGGCAACCATCGCTTTGGAGGCGGGGTTCGTGCGCTCGGTAATGTACGAAGTGAACGCATCCGCCAGGTTGGGATTGAACGCTTCGAAGGATACGTCGATCGGATTTCCGCAGTCGAGGAAGAGTCCTTCGCTTTCCGACTCGTCACACGTCCACAATCGGGGCCGTTGTTCCACGGAATCGGGCACACCCAGCGCGAATACCGTGTAAGCGTGGCCGGTCGCAACGGGCAAGGGCACGACCAGAGACACGTCGACCTGGTCGCTCGGGACCAGGCCAAGTGAGAGCTGTGGCCGACTTGTTTCTCCGCCTGCGAGAAGCATGTACCCGTCTTCGCCAACGTCGTCGACCGTGGTAGGCCCTCCCGTTGACGGAGAGGCAACGCCGCCGCGTTTCACGTCGAGGAAGATGGGGGTCATGAGGGTCGTCGGAAGCGACGCCTCCTTCGCGAGGCCCAGGGTGAGTCGCTGATCCGCGTTCATGGCATGAACGAAGCGGATCGGAATATTCAGCCCTTGTGCACTCCGATTCTCGTGCGCCGAGACGTCGCCATTTGCGAGATTGGGGCCATAGGCGAGTAGCGTCAGGGATTCTCCAGAGACGAGAGTGACTCCGCGCATCTCGAGGCCCGTGCCCGTGCATTTCCCACCAGCGGCAATGAGCTTGAAGTCGTACTCGCCGGCGTCTATCCCGAGATCGCTCGTGAATTGAGTGTATTTGACGCCCTTGCCGCAAGTCGCGCCCCCGGACTTGAACCAAGGTTCGCCGAAGTCCTTGCCTGCCGCGGGCTTGACGCAAAGATCGAGCACCGTGTCGCCCGGGAGGGCATTCATGATGCGGATCGCTGCGGACTTGTTCTCCGTCAGCGCGCAGGTGTCGTTCTTTTGGCCGCCCGCGCCACCTTCGCCGGAGGAGCCTCCAGCGGCAAAGTGCTTCTCCTCGATGCCGAGGATTCTGTTGCAACCCGTGGAGGAAATCACCAGGGACAGAACGGCCAGTGGAACAGTCTTAAGGACTTTCACACGGTAAGAATCGGATCCTTTGGCGGCTAGGTCAACACCGCCGTGGTGGACGTCTGACGTGGTTTTTCGGGCTGAACGGGAATTGCACGGGGAATGGCTGACGGAATCACCTTCGACGTGAAGGGCGGCAATGCGAAATGCCGCGATGCCGGAGGTCGTTGCATTGCATGACGGACCGCGTCACTGGAATCCAGGTCGGTTCTGCAGCGTTGGGTCCCGGGCCATGGCCGACGCAAGGTGCCAATTTCTAGTTGCGGATAGCGAGAGCCGTGACGAATTCGAAGCGTGAGCCGATTCGAAACGAGGTGTCTGGAGCGCCAATCGGTTTGAATTGCCTACTGCAAAGGCCGATCCTCTCGCTGCGCCGAGCCGCCTCGTTGCTGTGCTCTTCAGATGACCGCTCGTCGTCTTCCGGTGCTCACTCCTCGGGCGCTCGGCTCGCTTCGGTTTCGGCGTTTTCGTGACGGTAATCAAACCGATTCGCGCTCCAGCAAGCCGCAGAATGAAGGAGTTCGCGTTGCTCCTCGTTCTTCGATGGTGCGGCAGAGGTGTGCAAAGCATCTTCGATGCACGTTCGTTGACGGAGGTCGGGTCTCGTGCGAGGGAGATCGAAGGTGACTCGACGACGACGTGATGCCAGCGGGTGATGGTCGTCGGGACAACGGATGTAGGCGGTGAGACACCGCATCGTGAACAGATTGTGATGCGACCGAGCGATCCCGATCCGTCGAATGAAAATGAGGTTCGATCTGAGTCGCCGCGGCGACTTGCGTCGAGGCATCGTCATCACGATCGTCGCATGCGACCTGCTTCACGTCGTGGATGTCGTCGTCGAGAACACGATGGAAACCGTGGCTCGGGACGATTCGACGTCCCTTTCGAGCGGTGCGACGGAGCCATTCGCAATGGTGGTACGAGTGGGTGCGCGTGGGGTCTCACTCCAGCGAGCGCGATCGACGTCTCGTTTTGCATCGGCGAAAATGCAAGTGGTGGCGAGCCTTGCTTCCAAAGCGCATTCGCGAGATGCTCCGCGTGTGGAAGCCCGGTCGTCTTCGAGTTGGTCGAATCGCAAGTGTTCTCGACGCTATAAGGGGTTGAGGGGCATTGGCGTCGCCGTCGCAGTGCACTGCTTCGGAGCGAGTCTTGCCAGTGCACAGAGCGACGGCGAAACGTCCTCCGTGGAACCGGCGAAGGAGGAGCTTGTAACACCAAAGCCGGCAGCCAAGCCCGAGGTGCGACAAACTCGACTTCCCGAGAACCTGGCCCCGGTGGCCCGCACGGCGAGAACCAGCGTTCCTCTCCTCTCGTCATTGAAGGACTCGGAATCCCCGGACGTGGTTTACGGTCCACCTCCTCCGCCGAGTCCGATCACGACCGCTTCACCGCCGGAAAATGCCTCGAGCGATGCCTCGATCGCCGTTTTGCCGTCCACGGGGGTGGACGCTGCTTCGGCGAGTTCGGCGAGTTCGGCGAGTTCGGCGAGTTCGGGGGCTCCTCGTGCTGCTTCTGCGCCGTCGAATGCACCGGCGCACGTTGGGCCAATGTACCCCACGGTCGAGGTCAAGGTCCGTGACGTAGTGGTGCTGCGACTCAAGCTGGCCGATGGCGGCCTATCGCCGAGCGAACGAGCCAAGCGCGCCACCCGGGCCATCGAAGCGGCGCTAGCTGATGCGACGCTGAGCAACGTGCGGACCGAAATGCGACCCGATCGTGCACTCCTCTTCGTCGGCAGTCGTCCCATCGTGGAGTTGACCCGCGAAGACGCGGAGGCGATGGGGGAAGGATCGCTCGAGCTTTATGCGGCCTCTGCTGCGACCCGGGTTCACGACGTGCTCGACAGCGAACGTAGGCAATCCGTCGTGGCAAGTACGTTGCTCAACGTGGTGCTCGTTGGTGCACTGGCAGTCGGTGTCGTCATGGCGTTGCGTTGGCTCGGTATGTTGGCGCGAAGGGTTCAGCGCTTCGTCCAGCGCAACCCCGAGAAGATCCCTGCCATACGCCTGCAATCCATCGAAGTCGTGGGGCCTCACGTGCTTCGTAGCGCGGTCATCGTTGGCGTTGGCGTGCTCAAATTGGTTCTACAGTTTGCCGCTATCTACAGTTGGCTCGTGTTTTCGTCGTCGTTGTTCGAAGCGACGAAGGGTCTCGCCGGCAAGCTGACCTCTCTCGTCCTATCGCCGCTGGCCGGACTCATGACGAGGATTACGTCGCTGCTGCCGCTCGTGCTCGTCACGGCAATCGCCGTAGCGGTACTTTTCGTGTTACTTCGATTCGTAGAACTCTTTTTCGTAGCGGTGCAACGACGAGAGACGGAACTCAGCTGGCTCCGTCCCGAGCTGGCAGCACCGACGAGCGTGCTCATTCGGGTAGGGCTCGTCACGGTGTCCTTGCTCTGCCTCGGACCCGTCGTGACCGGGAACGTCGATGGTGCTCTCTCTCGACTCGGCATGTTGTTCGTGATCACCATCGCCCTCGCCTCCACGCCCTTTTTCGCCAATGTGGTGATCGGGTTCGTTACGTTGTACGGGGGACGTCTCGCCGAAGGGGATTACGTCCGTTTGGGCGCTACGGGCCAACCCTTCGTGCAGGGTAAGATTCAATCCCTGGGCCTCGTCGAGTTGAGTCTGATCTCGGAAGCCGGCAGCGAGATCCGTGTCGCATATCTTTCGACGTTATTTCGTCCGATTACTATCTATCGGTCCGAGGCGGATCGGACCGAGCGGATCACGTTGCTCGTCGTTGCCGAAGCGGAGCCCGAGCGGCTTTGCTCCCTCGTGAAACGGGTGCTCGACGAGGTTGCTCTCACTGGGGAGGTCCGTCTGTCTCGTCTCTCGGGTAAGGCCGCTCACGTCGAGGTGCGCCTTCGCACCATTGCGCCGGATCGACGGGATCAAGTTCTCGTTGCCGTTGCCAAGACCATTGCGACCGAAGAGCTGCCATTGGTGCTGGCGGAATGGCAGGCTCGAACGTGAGTGCCGGGTGGCTGCTGCTCGGGCTGCTCGCGATTGCCTTCGTGGGCAGCAGTGTCGTGCGTGGCGGTGGCGTTCGCGGCTTCGGTCTGCCGTCTGGCAGCGAGTGGCTGCTCACCGGCATCGTTTTTGGACCGCAGTTTTTGCGCCTCGTTGGGCCCCGGGAGCTGAGCGAGTTTTCGCCCATCGTTGCCGCGGCATCAGGCTGGGTGGCGCTCACGATAGGACAACGTTTCGGGGTTCTCTCGCGACCGATTTCTCGGCAAGACGTGCTCGCGAACCCCGGAAGTCTGGCACTCGGTGTCGGGATCTCCTTGCTCACGGCGTTTGCGGTAGCCGCTGCCGCGTATCGGCTGCTCGGGGACGTACACTTGCTCGGCGATCGCTCCCGCTTGGCGACGGCGCTCTATCTCGGTTTGTTGCTTTCGGGGTCGACGCGTCAGCTCATCGAGTGGGCGCGCGAGCGACTCGGCGCGCGGGGCCGCGTCACCGACTCCCTCGAAGCACTCATGAGTGGCACGGAGCTCGTGGCGTTGCTCGGGACAGCGCCATTGTTCGTTCTGCTCGCTGCTCCGGAGACCAGCTTCGGAGCGTTGGCGTTGCGGGCCAGCATTCCGGTCGTGCTCGGACTGTCTCTCGGATTCATTGGGCTTTCCCTGTTGAGGTTCGAGGTGCGTCTCGCAGAGACTTGGGGGATCTTGCTCGGGATCCTGCTCTTTGCTACCGGGCTGTCTCTTCGCACGGGCGTCAGCGTCGTAGCGACGGGGTTCGTGCTCGGTTGGGTTCTCGGGCGGGATCGCGCTCGGGACGCGAGCTACGACTGCTCACGCACCCCACCGAGGGTGCCGTAATTCTGCCGCTACTCGTCGTTGCTGGTGCCGTGATTGATTGGACGGCGCTCGGCGCACTCGCATTGGTCCTCGTAGCGCTCGTCGTACTTACGCTAGTGATGAACCTGATTTGCGCCGCTCTCGTCCGACCGATATTGGGAGGACGAAGGTTGCCGCTGATTGCGCTCGGTTCGACGCTGAGCGCTTCCGGTGAAATCACCTGTCTCTTGGGATTGGGTTATTGGCTCGTCACCCCCAGTGTCGTCGGGCAGCTGGCGCTCGCTTCCGCGGTGTCGGTTTCTCTCATCGGAGAGGCGTTCGGCGCGCGCGGCTTGCGACTGTTGCTTTCGTCTGCCGAGGAGATTGCAAACGGCTACGTCTTCGCCCGTCGTTTCCTCGAGGGAGACGGATTCGGGGGCGCCATGAGTTTCGTTGCTCATCCGAAGGGCTTGCGTGCCCGTCTGATGGAGGTGTTGGCGCTTGCGACTTGTCTCGGTCTCACCCTGGCGGTGACCAAACTCCAGCCGTTCGGACATTCCGATTTCAACGCGATTCTCGCCATCGGCTACCTTCTGTTTTCCGGAACGATGCTGGCGAATCTCGTCGAACCGTTGAAGTTGCCCCATCTGACGGCGTACATCGCGGTGGGAGTCATTGGGGGGCCTTACGTCTTACATCTGGTCGATCACGAAACGGTCAAGCATCTCGTCCCTGTCAATACGCTTGCAATATCGCTCATTGCTCTCGCTGGTGGGTTGGAGCTCGAGGGCAAGCTCGTTCTCAGGCTTCTTCGCAGCCTATTTTGGTCCAATGCCGTTCAGACGTTGATTGTCGGTGTGACCGCGGGGGGCGCTTTTCTGCTGTTGGCGCCTTACATTCCGTTCACTGCGAAGCTCACGTTTGCGCAGCGGTTCGGGGTGGCTGCTCTCTGGGGCTTGCTTGCGACGAGTCGGAGTCCATCGGCGACGTTGGCCATTCTGGCGCAAACCAAAGCACGTGGACCCTTGACGCGCTGGACTCTCGCTTACGTCATGAGTTCCGACGTCATCGTCGTCGTGCTGTCGGCCCTGCTTTTCGTTGCCGTGCGACCGCTCTTACTCGAGGATGCCGCCGTTTCGGCGGCGCGCCTCGTCGTCCTCGCGCGCGAAATCGTCGGCAGTGTTTCGCTTGGAATTTGTCTTGGGCTCGTCTTGGCGGCGTACCTGCGCCTGATCGGCAAGCAACTGCTCTTGATTCTTTTGGTCTTGGGCTTCGTGGTGACGGATGGGTTGAAGTACGTCCACTTCGATCCCCTGCTCGCATTCCTCGTGACTGGCTTCATGATTCGTAATCTCTCCAAGCAAGGAGAAAAGTTGCTGGAAGCCGTGTCCCGAACGAGTGGGGTCGTGTTCGTCGTGTTCTTTGCGACCGCCGGGTCCCACCTCGATCTCCACCAGCTCCGGTCGCTCTGGCCGGTGGCCATCGTTTTCTTTCTGGTTCGATTGGGCTCGTCGGCGATCGCCAATCGAGTGTCGTCCGCTTTGGCGCGCGACGAGCCCGAGGTACGACGTTTCGGTTGGGCTCCGCTCGTATCTCAGGCGGGGTTGACGCTCGCGCTGTCGCAGTCCATCGAACGCGAGTTTCCGCCCCTAGCGGAGGGCTTTCGGTCTCTCGTGATTGCAACCGTCGCCGTGAACGAGGTCATTGGACCGATTCTATTCAAGTTCGCTCTGGAAAGGACTGGAGAAACTTCGGGCCAACTGCGGACTCGCGATAGTTTGGCGAGCGCAGATTCTGGAGTAACGGGGCGCCCGGACCCAGGGGAAGAAAGCGCGGGCAGGCTGCCGACGCGGGGGCGTTCGTGACTGCTCGAGCCGGTTTTCGACACTGGGACATTTGCGACGGCTCGAGAGGCGAGTATGTAAATCGTGATCGCCTCGAGCGGAGACGTCCCTTTCTCATGCAACTCCCCACGATGACCCCGAGCCCCTTCGGGCTTTCCTCGGCCCGTCCCCGGGTTCATGTAGCATTCGGCTCCGACGGATATGGCCTTGCGCGGGAAGCGTTGTCTCGTGTCGATCTGACGGTTGCGTCTGGCGCTCGGGTGCTGATCAAGCCCAATGCCGGTCGTGTTGCCCCACCGGGGTCTGGGATCAATACGTCCCCCGCGGTCGTTGCGGCGGTGATCGATGCATTCCGCGAGGTTTCCGCTCATGTCTCCGTCGGGGATAGTCCCATTGCTGGTGTGGGCCCGCTCGAGGCCCTGGAGGCCTCGGGGATTGCGGAGATGGTGCGCGGTCGTGGCGTGCCGTTGCTCGATCTCGACGAACGACCGAGCGTCACGGTGACGCTTCCCGAGGGACGTGCGGTAGACAGGCTGAAGGTGTGTGCCGATTTGTTCGAGCACGACTTGGTTGTGTCGGTGCCTGTCACGAAGACGCACATGCATACGGGCGTCACTCTGGCCGTCAAGAACATGAAGGGTTGCCTCTGGAGGCGCAGCAAGGTGACGCTCCACATGCTGGGGCCCGTCGAGGGGATGAGCGAGAAGCCGCTCGACATCGCCATCTGCGACCTTTCGAAGGTATTGCGGCCGCATCTTTCCGTGATCGACGGCATGTTGGGGATGGAAGGACTCGGACCGAGTGCTGGCGTACCGAAGGCGCTTGGCGCGGTCGTCGTCGGCGCCGATCCCTTTGCTGCCGATGCCGTTGCCTGTACGTTGATGGGCCGTCGTGCTGAGGACGTACCGCATCTGAAGCTGGGGGCGCAGGCGGGCCATGGGGTCATCGATCTCGGTCAGATCGACGTCGACCCCCCCGATTTTGCACAATATGCGCAGCCTTTCGAGGGCGTTCCCAGGGATCTTTCCACGAATTTCACGAACGTTCGCGTGCTCGACGAGAACTCGTGCAGTGCGTGCCAATCGACGCTTCTCATGTTCCTGAAGCGTTACGGTCCACAACTACTCGACTATTTTCCCGCTGACGGCCCCGTCACCATCGCGATTGGCAAGGGTCACGTCGCGCTCGAACCGGGGACGCTCTGTCTCGGCAATTGCACCGCGCAACATCGTGCGGATCATCCCTTCGTCCCAGGTTGTCCGCCCGTGGTCACGACGATTCACTCGGTTCTCACCCGGGGCACGACCAAGGTCGGTGAACGACGCTGATCCGAGTGAACGACGCCGATCCGAGTGAACGACAGCTACGAGGGTACCGAACCAAGCAGGTCGACCCACGAAGGGTAACCGGATCGATTCGGTCGCGGCCGATTTCGGGGCCGGGCCTTCGATGTTTGGCCTCCTTCTGCACACGGGACGGCAAGAAAGTACTCGATTACCGACGGTGCACGTGGGAAGCGCGTCCGCGCGTGCGGTTCTCGTGCTTGGATGCTCGGGATATCACCCCCGCGCCCTTGCGTTTCTGGTAGAAAGCTCGACCATGTTGGTCGAAGGAAAGAAACGCGCTCACCCACTACTTTGGGTTCCTACGCTGTACTTCGCGATGGGCACGCCGAACATCGCCGTGTCCGTCGTTGCGGCCATCATGTACAAGAACCTCGGCCTGTCGAATGCCGAGATCGCGGCGTACACGGGGGCCATGTATCTGCCCTGGGTGCTGAAGCCGCTCTGGGCGCCGTTTCTCGAGCTCTATCGCAACAAGCGATTTTACGTCCTTGCGATGGAGCTATTCATGGTCGTCACGTTTGCGGCAGTGGCGCTCGCGATACGAATGCCCAACTTCGTAGCGCTCACCTTGACGTTGTTCTGGGTATCAGGGTTTGCCTCAGCGACGCAGGACATCGCAGGGGACGGCGTATACATTACGTCGACCAGTGAGAAAGAACAGGGCGTCTACATGGGGGTTCAGGGCGCGTTCTGGAACTTGGGTCGCGTACTCGTCTCCGGCGCACTCGTGAGTCTCACTCAGTGGCTTCATCAGTGGGCTTCTGCGGGTCATCCTGCTTCCATTGGGAACCCGTTGCCCGCATGGCAGACCGCGTGGATGATCGTCATGTTGCTCGTCGCGGGACTGATGCTCGTGTCCTTCGCCTGGCATTGGTTCGTTTTGCCCCCGGGAGCACGGGCGCCGGAGGCGCCCAAGAACGTTGCCGAGGTGTTTTCGACGACGATCGAGGCGTGGGTCTCGTTCTTCCAGAAGCCACGGATCTGGATGATGATCGCGGTGGTCTATTTCTACCGATTCGGCGAGGGGTTCATCGAAAAGGTGGGGCCGCTCTTTCTGTTGGACCAGCGGAATGTGGGTGGTCTTGGGCTGGACAACATGGCCCTCGGCAACATCAATGGGCTTGGTACGGTCGTCTACATCGGCGGCACCTTGCTCGGGGGTGTGTTGGCGTCCAAGTACGGTCTCAATCGCGTATTCCTATTGCTCGCGTTCGGATTGAACGTACCTCACATCACCTACTTCTATCTGAGCCATGCGCTGCCGACGAGTTTGCCTTGGATTGCGACGATCATCCTGATCGAGAAGTTTGGCTACGGGCTTGGTACCGTCGGAATGATGCTTTACATGATGCAGGAGATGTCCCCTGGGCGGTTTCGGACGGCCCATTACGCATTTGCTACCGGTATCATGGCCCTCACGATGATGAGCACCGGGACGATCAGCGGACAAATCCAGGAGTGGCTCGGATACCGCGACTTTTTCCTATTCGTGCTCATCGCGTCGATTCCGCCGATCCTGTTCGCGTACTTTGCACCCTTCGGCAAAGTGACGGTGCCGCAGAGCGCGGATTGAAAGGGAAACGGAGCCGCGTAGGCGCGCCGTAGAGTCGGGCTGAGACGGGAACGACGCAGCAAGTACGGCGCGCCGCAGAGCGCGGATTGAAACGGAAACGGAGCCGCGTAGGCGCGCCGTAGAGACGGGCTGGGACGGAAACGACGCAGCACAAGTGCGGCGCGCTCCAGAGCGCCGATTGAGCGAACCGGGCACGGTTGCACTCGAGCGACGCAAGCGTGAGGATCGATCGGGTGAGGCGTGGACGCGGTGCACGGCGCGTTTTCCGTCGGGGAAGACCGACTCGCGGGCGTTCTGTGGAACTTCGGTCTGGAAATCCTGGCGTTTTCCGCTGCGGGCTTCGAACGCCTACTTCGATTCGGGAGGCAGCGCAAGGCATGCTACGTTCCGCGACGTGGCAAATCTTTGGCAGGATGAGCTCTCGCTCATGCGGATGGTTCGTTGCGGTGTGGTGGTGACGTTACTCCTCGGGGCCTCGCAGGTTCGAGCCCAGTCTGACGCGGACGTCTCAACAGCTCGTGAGATAGCCAAGGAGGGACTCAGCGCGTACGACGCAGGTCGCTACGAAGAGGCCAGTGAGAAGCTGTCGAGGGCACTCGAAGTCGTGGGAGTTCCGACGCTCGCGCTTTACACCGCGCGCGCGAATGCAAAGTTGGGACGATGGGTTCGGGCTGCGGAGCTCTACCTGCTTGCGACGCAATTGAACTCCAAAGGGGCTTCAGAATCCGCCCAGATGCAGGCTCAGCGGGAGGCCGAGCAAGAACGCGCTTCTTTGCTCGCCAACGTTCCCCGGTTGACGATCGTGGTCGAGGGTGCGAATCCTCGCGACGTCGAGGTGACGCTGGACGGACGGCTCGTTCCGCTTTCGCAGCTCGGTTCCGCACAATTGGTCGATCCCGGAGATCACGTCATCGTTGCACGTCGCGGTGGCGAGGAGGTCAAGGTGAACCTTTCGCTGCTCGAACGGGAGACGAAGACCACGATGCTTTCATTGGCTTCATCCGGTGAACCTTCCCCCGATCTCGGGCGGCCTGACGCGAGAGGCGTGGTTACGCCGCACCAAACCCAATCCGGAACAGCGGACACGACGCCCACGACGTCCGCGGCTGGTGGGACCCAACGGACATTGGGGTGGGTTGGTGTTGGGGTCGGCGGTGCCGGCTTGCTGCTCGGTGCGGGCCTGGGCGTCTGGCTGCTCGCCGAACGATCCCGTTTGCACGACGCCGGATGCGTTGGTGGGTCCTGTTACGACGACCAACGAAGTGACGTGAATCGGTTCAATCACCTTCGCACGCTGTCGTTCGTCGGGTTCGTCGCAGGCAGCGCGTTCACTGCCATTGGTGCTACGTTGTTGCTCTCGTCGCCGACGAGCGGTTCGCGGGGATCGACAGCGCTCGTCCTCGGACCTGGATTTGCGTCCATCGAGGGAGGCTACTGATCATGGTTCGGAAAAGCTGGAGACGTTGGATCGTCTGTCTGCTTCTGCCTTCGTCTTGCGTCGTTTCCGCGTTGGATACGAATCTCGGCGAGCGGCAAGAAGACACGAGTGCCGAGTCGGGGCGCGCTGGGGACCAAGCTGGGAATCCAAGTGGCGGTACGGGCGTTGGAGGCGGGAGTCACTTCGGGGGCGCCTCTCGATTGACCGGTGTCGACGCGCCGATCGGTGGTGCAACGACATCTTCGGGCGGTGAGGGTGGTCGCTCCGTCGACAGCACGCCGGCGGCACAGGGCGGCGTGGGTCCGTCCGCAACGACGGGTGGTGCTGCTGCAGGCGGAAGTACGGCAACGACGGGTGGCGCTGCTGCAGGCGGAAGTACGGCAACGACGGGTGGCGCTGCTGCAGGCGGAAGTACGGCAACGACGGTCGTCGTGAACGAGCCACCAGTGGGTTGCGAAGGAGTGCTCGTGTTCGCGCCCGCCATCGACGAGGCGTTGCGCGCGAGTGTTGGTGCAATGCCGAACGAAGCGCTGAACTGGGAGCGTTTGAAGAACGTGACCTCGCTATCGGTGGCGAGCAGGAGTCTGCGGAGTCTTGCTGGAGTGAGGTGTCTGACCGGACTCATCGAACTCGACGTATCGAGGAATCTCCTGACGTCACTTGCCGAGATTTCGTCTTTGCCCAGTCTCGCGGTGCTAGACGTGAGCGACAACTCGATAAGTGCGCTCACTGCGCTTGCCACCATTGGCTCCTTAGAGGAGCTCTACATCGGGCATAATTTCCGCACTGATGGTGCAGCACTGGATCTCTCCGTGCTCGTTCATTTGCCGAGGTTGCGGAGACTCTATGCGCCGAATTCCGCTGTTGCGTCCATCGCAGGTCTCGTGAATCATCCTGCGTTGGAGCGGGTGGAGCTCGCTAACGACGACTTGGAGAGCGTGGCTGGTCTCGGTACGTTGCCGAAGCTCCGAATTCTCGATTTCGACGTCCAATCATCTCGGCTCTGCCGCAGGACTCGGAAGCCTTCCTGCACTCGAAGAGCTATCGCTCAAGAATCAGCGGCTTCTTGGCGCGGCGTCGCTCAAAGACGTGTCTGCGCTCGCGTCGCTCACGTCGCTCAAGGTCCTCGACGTTTCTTTCAATTACGAAGTCGACTTTGCGCCCGTCACGCAGATTCGAACGCTCACGTCCCTCGTCGCCAGCAGCTGCGATTCTGCCCTCGACCGCGGGATTCGAGCGATTGACTTCGCTGCGCACGCTCGAGCTGGGCAATAACGTCCTCACGTCGCTCACTGGACTCGGTACGCTTACCGCACTCACGAGTCTCGTACTCCAATACAACGACAACCTCTCCGACATCGCTCCCATTATCGAGGTTGCCAAATCTGGTACCCTGAAGACAGTGGACATCGATGGTACCAAGGTGCCCTGCGAGGACGTTACCAAACTTCGAAGTAGTGGCGTCGACGTCACTTCTGGCTGTTGAGGACGACTCACGCGGCACCAAGATAGCGTCACATGAGTCGTCCGATACTCGTCGAGGAGCTCGATGCAGGATGCGGCCAAAGCGACGCATTCTGCTCCTCGAAGGGGCGGGTGCGAAGCCGTGAAACCCGCCACGGGCCCACCCTTCAAGGGGTGAGCGCGAAGCAATAGAAGCCGCCGTAGCCGCCGCCGGAACCCACGGTCCCGTCGTTGCCAGGGCCACCGGTTTCACGAAGATTGACGCCAGGGGCACAGCCGGACTCGTCGAGGGCAGATCCAATGCGCCATACTTCCGCCGGAGCCTCCTGGGCGCGTTCCACCCGTAGTGCCTCCAGTGGGCCACGTGTGTCCTACGCGTGGGCGCTTGGAAGTGTCCGCATCGGAACTCGTCCAGTCACTGCACGTGGCCGTCGCGCCATAAAGAGCGCCATTGGCGTTGCTCCCCGTCAACGTATCGTGATTGTCGACTTGTCCCGTTCCGTCGGGATCGTGGTTGAGCACGCCATCCTCGTTGGGTAAATCGTTGGCGATCTCCGAGTCGATGCCGATGGGACGCGTCGAGATTAGGTCCGACTTTTTCTCGGCGAAGAGTCGACCCAAACGATTGTACCAGGGGCCTTCGCCGATGCGGTCGATGGCGGCGGCCGTCTTACCCGTTCCATCATCGGTGACGCTCAGGAAGGCTCGCCACTGCTTGCCGTTGTTCGGCATGCTTCGTTCGGCGACTGCCGTGCAGATTCTTGTCGGCGCCACGGAGCCCCGCTCCCGAGCCCGTCTCGCCGTAGCGAAGATCGCCGCCGAAGCCATTCGTACTGCCGGACAGGGCGATGATGGCCTTGTAACTAATGACAAAGAAACTGAACTTCTCCGTGGTCGGTGTTCCTGCGCTCGAGGAGCCACCGCTCGACGTACTCGTTGAGCCTCCCTTCGTGCTCGTTGAGGTGCTCGAGGTTCCCCCTTGCCCCTCTGGATTGCTCGTGGAACCGCCGGAGGTGGAGGTCGTTCCAGCACTGGAGGTGCCCGCGGTGCTCTCGTCTCCACCATCACTCGAATCGCTTCCACAGGCGGAAAGCGTCAGCGCCGCTGCGGCGCAGGGTACGAGGAAGCAAGTCTTTATCGTTCTAAGGCTCATTCGGATGGTCCTTTTCTTACGAAAATGGTCGCGCGGCAGCGGAAGGGTAAAATCGACCCGGCTGGTTTCTTTCAGTGTCGGAGACTGCTTGAACAGGCTCATGGACGTCGGGACAGACCCGGTCTCCGCACGAATCCCCGAGGCAATCCCGTCGGACCCGGCTCACGAGCCTTGGCCACTCGTGTCGCTTACGAGGCGGTTCGGGACCTCGCGGGAGCGAGCGCGATCGGTGCGCCGTGACCCCCGGTAACGCGTGTTTGCTTCGTCGCACCACCTCAGCGGACACGGATGTCAGGAGGCCTGTGCCATCGCGGAGCTGCGTGGCACAGCCGCGATCGATAGGTGAGTGTGGGTGTGTTGTGGGTCGTGTTGACGGTCACGAAGCGATGGACTAATCGGCAATTCATGTGTCCTTCGTCCGAAGAGCAATCGCAAACCGAGCAAGCCGCGGCGACCGCCGCCTCTGCCGAACCGAGTCCGGTAATCGCGTCAGTGCCAGCCGTGAATGGGGATCCACCGAAGGACGGACCGAAGTCCTGGCGACCTCCCGTACTCGTCTATACGGCGTTGAGCTTGATGACCATCGTGTTCGTGCTCTTCATCGCGTATTCGTGGAGCGGCTACGCCGACAAATATGCGCAAGTGACGGAGGGTTGGTCGATCGGCAACACCAAGATGATCGAGATCACTTTGGTGCGTGACGACAAGGACGGACTCGCGTGCGCATCGAATCTCGACTTTGGTGGCGTGCGTTGCGGATATGCCGCAAACGGTTCTCCGCTCGGCGACAAGGGACCCGCTCCGAGCCAGTTGCTTCAGCCGTACAACACCGTGAAGAACGAGCTGTTCATCGGCGCGGGGCTCTGGGATTCGAAGGGGCTACCAAAGACGCTTCCTACCGAGCGATTCACGGTGGTTTGCAACTATCGCGTCGTCGGTGTCGCAAAGAGCATGTCGCTTAGGTGGGGCCAGAAGGCGTCCTTCAATCCGCTCAAGCACAGCGTTGCCGTCGGGACCCTTAGCGATTGCGTGATTCCCCAATGAACACTCGAGCGACGTCTTCACCGGGTATCGTCGATGTCTTGCGCTCCACGTACGAGCGACTCGAGCGCGACTTCCTCGCAATGTCGTTGGCTCGCCGCATCACCACGGTGATGTTGGCTGTCATGCTCGTCGTTGGCGTGATCATCCGTATCCAAGGGCTTGCTTGGCCCCACTGGTTCACCTTCGACGAAGATCCATTCGTTCGCAATGCCCACAACTACGCGGTGGGCGTTCCGGACAACAACGATCATCCTCCCTTCGGCAAATTCCTCATTGCCGTAGGGATTACCTTATTCGGGTACAATTCCCTCGGATGGCGGTTCATCCCACTCTGTTTCGGGATCCAGTTCGTCGTGCTCGCGTATTTCTTCGCGCGCATTCTGTTCGACGATCGACGTGCGGGATGGATGGCAGCGGCGTTCGTTGCTGCGGATGGCTTTTACATCTCCTACTCCCGATCCGGACTACTCGATGGGACCATGATCTGCCTGATGCTCTGGGGCTTGGTAGCGGCGGTAAGTGCTCGCTCTTGGCTTTCGGTGCTCGCGTCGGGCATTCTCATCGGTTTGTCGACGACGGTGAAGTGGAGCGGTGCAATGGCGGCGATTCCCGCTGCGGCCATTTTGCTCGTCCAGCGGCGAGTCTCGATCTTCTTCCATTCTGTGGTTGGGCGTAATTCCGGTGGTTCACACGCTGCTTTGGATGGGAGCGCTCGCCATGACGGGACAGCCATCCAGTGTCGAAGCAACGTGGAAGGTCATCATCGATCTCTACAAGCACCATCTCGAGCTCGGCAAGTACAAGAACGAGCTCTCTTCCGCATGGTGGGGGTGGCCCATTCTCTGGCATCCCGTCGTGATCAAGCTTTCCACGTCGGGGTTGAAGTCGCGCTATTCGTCGAGCGTTGGCAATCTTCTGTTCTGGGCGACGACGACCCTAACGGTAGTCATCTATCCCATCGTCACCCTGGTCATCCTCGCCAAGACGAAACTCAAGCGGTACTGGCCCAGCGCCATCGATGCCCGCACGGCTCGCGGTGCGCTCCTCATGCTTCTCGGTTGGATCGCCTTCATGGCTCCGTGGATCCTGGCGCGAAACACCCGAGGCAACTACACCTTCAGCCACTACTACCTGCCCTGCTACGCCTTCATGTTGGTGCTCCTCGGCGGGGTTTGCTCGACGCTCGAGCGGAAATACCCGCGTGCGATAGCGATCTATCTTGGAATCGCATTTGCGATCGCGCTCTTCTACATGCCCGTGTGGGGAGAGTTCGCCTTGACGGTCAAGCAGGCCAATTACCGACTGATCTTTCCGAACTGGCGGCCCTGAAGTTTCGCCACCGCGACGGGATCACCAGCAGATCGGGTGATCCCGTCACCGCGGGAGAATCGAGCGCTCGACGCGGCGAGGTTCGGGGACGAGGAACGACGTCGGCTCATGACGTCGCGGAGGGACTGGAACCCGTGCGTGCATGACGCGGCGCCTCTCGAGTCCGACGACGGGCGCTTCCGTTCAGGGAGGGCTGTGCGCGTTGCTCGTGGCTCGCTACGCTTGCTCCCGCGTGCAGAGGCGCGGTGGGTAGGTCAAAGTGGCCAAGGTGACCGAACCGCTGCTGCCCAAAGCCGAACGTCTGCGCGCGATCCCGCAGGTGCGCCCCTTTCACGTCGTCCTCGTCGAGCCGGAAATCCCGCCGAACACGGGCAACATCGCGCGGCTCTGTGGTGCGACGTGTTGTCCGCTGCATCTCGTTGGCAAGTTGGGGTTTCGCATCGACGAGCACGCGGTTCGGCGCGCAGGGCTGGACTATTGGCATCTCGTCGAGGTGCGGCACCACGAGGACCTTCGCAGCTGCGAAACCGAAATCGAAGCACTCCGGGAGCCGCAACAAAGTCGCAAGCAGTGGTTCTTTACGGGACGCGCGACGCAAAGCTTTTACGATGCCGATATCCGAGTCGGAGACGCGTTCGTTTTTGGAAAGGAAAGCGTCGGGTTGGACGAAGGATTGCTGCTCCAACACCCGGACTCGCTAGTGGCAATCCCGACGCTTGGTCACGTGCGTTCACTCAACCTGGCCAACTGCGTTTCCATCGTGCTTTTCGAGGCACTTCGGCGAAATGGACTCCTTGGCCTGCCGCAGGAGTCGGTGACGGTACGCGACGAGTGAGTGGGTCGTCGTGGGTCAGCGCTCGAACAACCTGCCAAGCAGACCGCCAGGCGGGGGTGGTTCGCTGCGACGTCCCGGTGGGGCGTTCGACGGAGGCTCACTGCGGGTTCCGGTGCTCGAGAGTTTCGATGCGGGTCCCGGCCGGGCAGCGCCGGGCCTTTGAGGAGAACGGCGCATCTCCCACAAGCGGATCTTCCCGCTGGGCATCCACGTGGTGCGGATTTCTATCCACGATGATTCGGCAGTCGGTGACGGCCTCGTCGATTCGCCCTAGGCGCTTGAGGATCTGCACCCGATAGAAGCGATTCTTCTCGTTTGCGGGGTTACGCGTGACCGCATCGCTCACCATCTTGAGGAGTTCGCCAAGCCGCGGTTCACTGTCACTTTTGCAGGCCTGAATCCATGCGTAGAGGGCCAGATAATCCGGTTGTTCCGGGTCGTCCTCGATCGCGCGGTTCACTTCGAGCTCTGCTGCCGCGAGCATTCGCTTCTTGAAGAGGACCTCGGCTTTTTGAAACGCCCCCGCAGCTCGAAGAATTCGACGGACCTTCTCGTCTTCGTCGGACGCGTCAGGGTGCTTCTTGTCGTTGAGATAGTGTTGTCGTTTGGTCGGATCGCTCAGGGTTTGATGCGCCTCGGAGAGCCGTGTGAAGATCTTGGTCGTCAAGGGCTTCAAATCGGCGAGCTCTTCGGGAAGACGATCGGGGTGGTACACCTTCGCGAGCTTCAGGAAGGCTTCATGTGCCGCTGCCGACGTCGCATCTCGCGTCAAGCCAAGGATCTCGAAGTGGTCTTGGGAGCCGAGCCCATGCGCCATTTTCTCAATCTGTGCGCGGCGATCTCGGTGGTGTGAGTCCGCCGACGTGTTCGAGCCGTTGTGGGAGGATGCAGGCGAGCCGGAAGGCGCCGTGTGCCGGTCCGAGAAGTCGACGACGTCATCGTAGCGACCAACGCATCTCCACGTGAAGGGGCTGGCCCTTGGCTGGTTGCATTGGGCGCCCTCGGCGTTGGCGACTTGGCCGCGGCGGACAGCCCCTCCAATTGGTCCAAGGCCGTCTGAATGCCGGTTTCCTTGTCCGGTGCACCCAAATCTACGGCAGGCACGTCTTGACCACGAGCTTCGAGAGGATTGCCACCGACGCCGAGCACGACTGGTCGCGATGGACGCAAGGATTCCTTGGGCGCGAGCAAGGCTTCTTCTCGTTGACTGACCACACCGAGCCCGAGGGGCGACAAGTTTCGTCCAAAGTCCAAATGCCGAGTCAGCGTGAGGACGTACACCAGACGTTCGAGCGTGTGCGGCGGAACCAGCCCGAGACGATTGAGCGATTCGAGCGTTTGGGGCCGGGCCCTTAGGACGTCTATCAGCGCGGATTCCGCTCGTTCGAAACCAAAGGCTCGGGGTTGGGCTTGCGCATGTAGCCTGAGCGTGAAATCCGCGACCCGATGAACCATCGTAGCCACGACGTTTGCATCGGCTCGCGAGCGGCCGAGTACCCAAGCCGCGATGAGTGGCGACACCGGCGTCGACCCCGAGCGCCATCGGGACAGGTAGTCGGTCCCTTCGTAGAAGCCAAACACCGTTTCGCTGGGGAAAGCAGCCGCGAACTGCATCTTTTTGACGAGCTGCGTCCGGAGCGCCGCGGCGAGCCTTTCGGCGTCGAGCAGCCCGGCGTCCACGAGCAGCTGGCCGTGCAACTGCCCAACATGCACGGATTTTTCGTAGGTGGTGATTGCAGCGTCTCGCCCAATGTGGCCCATGTCGGTGAGGACCTCGCCCAAACGGACTCGCGGTTCACCGAGGCGCATCTTCGTCGGAACGCCGCCCTCCAGGACGAGCGCACTTCGAGTGCCCGTCGGGGGTTCGATAACGAGCGTTCCCGTTGCTGACCGCTCGAGTAAAGACATGAGCACATGCAGCAAGGGCGTCTTGCCGAAGGTCCCCGTGGCTGTCGGTTGAGCGGTGCTCATGCGCTGCCGTCCGGAGGGTAGCAGAACGGATTTGCCCGACGGGTGTACAACTGCGGATCAGCCCGAAGGACAGTGGGGCTGAATCGTAAACTGACTCTGAGTCGGGTGGACGTTCTGCTCGGACCTTCTAACCTGTGCGGTGCAGCTGTCCGTCTCACCGAGGCAGGCCAACGCACCTCCCGTGGATCCCCTCGCTCCCAGCCCCAAAGTCGCTCTGCCCGACGTTCCCCAAGTGGGGGAAGTCATTGCGGAGAAGTATCGTGTGGAGGGGGTGCTTGGCGTGGGCGGCATGGGCGTGGTGGTGGCGGCTCGTCACTTGACCTTAGGTCAGGCGGTTGCAATCAAGGTGCTGACGCTCACCGAGGATCGCCAGCAGGACTCCGTGGAGCGATTTCTACGTGAAGGACGCACCGCAGCGGCGCTCACGTCCGATCACGTCGTCCGCATTTACGATGTGGGGCAAACCTCGTCTGGGGTGCCTTTCATGGTCATGGAATGCCTGCGAGGGCGGGATCTCGCGGCGATTCTCGCGGAAGAGGGGCCCATTCCCGTCGAGCTCGCCGTCGAATACGTCGCACAAGCGACGATGGCCATTTCGGAAGCTCACGAAGCCGGGATCATCCACCGGGATCTCAAGCCGTCGAATCTGTTTTTGACTCAGCGCAGCGACGGTTCTGCTTGCATCAAGGTGCTCGACTTCGGGATCTCCAAGCAGCTTTCGATGTTCGAATCTCAGACCTTGCGTGCCGATCTGACGGCGACGCGGCAAGTGATGGGATCGCCTGCGTACATGTCGCCCGAGCAGGTTCGTGATGCGCGGAACGTCGACCATAGAACGGACATTTGGGCGCTCGGGACAACCCTCTACGAGCTGCTCACGCGTCACGTGGCCTTCGACGCCGATACACTGCCCGCTGTGTGTGCCGCGATCGCTGCAGATCCACCGACGCCCATCGAAACGCATCGTACCGACGTTCCTGCGCAGCTCGTGGCTTTGGTCATGCGCTGTCTCGAAAAGGTGCCCGATTCGACGATTCCCGACGGCCAGGGCACTGCTTGCGGCCCTTCGTGGCTTCCAAGGGCGACCGGACGTGCTCGTTTCGGCACGAGAACCCTTTCAGCCCTCGGCTGCGAGGCTCGTCGCGGTCCCCCCTGCGGCTTCGAGTGCTCCGGCGCTGCCAAGCGGAGCCACTCCGTCTCCGGCGATCATGGAGTCCGGCGAGCGACAGGTTGCGAAGTCGAGCTCGAACGAACACGTGGACGACACGCTCCTGTCGGGACGTGGCGTCGTGCCCGGCGTCGTGCCTGGCGCCTCTCCGACAGGGGAGGCCGAACACGGCGATGCGAAAGTCGTGGACGGGGGTGCGATCCAAGCGCGCAAACGTCAGAAATCGCTCGCGATTGCTGGTTTGGGGCTGGTCGGCGTGGTGACGGCCGTCGGCGTGGCTCTTCGCGTGGGCGTGGCTCCGCCCGGGCCGCATTCGGAAGAGACTTTTCGCCTGCACCTCGAGAGCGAACCCCGGGGAGCAGACGTCTTCGAAGGGGACGGACGTCTTGGCACGACGCCGATCGATCTGCCCATCGCTCGTTCGTCCGTGAATGGCAAAGCGCGACATTTCGCGCTGCGTCTTCCAGGTTATCGAGACGCGCAGTGGGTTCAAGGCGCTTCGCCGGAAGACATTCGGGTTCAGGTGAATCTTGCGAAGGACGAGGCCGGAGAGCAGCACGGCCGCTCACGTCTTCGAACGAGCGACGAGGCACAGCCAGCCGAGACGGGCGAAGTGATCGACGGGGCGCAAGAGGGTTCTGCTGCAGCGTCGCCGTCGGCTCCTCCGAGCGCCCGAAGTGTCCAATCGTCGCCAGGGCAGCCACGGTCGTCCTCGCGGGCCACAGGCAAAAAAACGTCTGCCCCGATGGGGAGCGTCACGCCATCCACGACGACTCCGGACATTCGAACGAAACGCTGACGTTTGCGCGATGGCTATTTGAGCCGAGGCAATCGTCGACGTCGCGAGCATGGGAAACGGCGAAGCCACGGGAGTGAGGGCCCTTGCGCGGCGGACGATGAGCGTCGCTCGCGCCGGCAAACGACGCGACGTGGGGCTTGGGCCATCGTGAGCACGGGAAGCGGCGAAGACACGGGAGCCCCCGACGCATTTGCACCGACATTCGACAAGGATGCGAGGATGACGCTAACGTGGGTTCGTCATGTCGCGAAGGCATTCCGTTGCATTGGCAATTTCGCTCCTGGTTCTAGCCGCCCCAGCTCTCGGGGACGATCTTGCCGACGAAGCACAGCTGCATTTCGAGTTAGGCGCGTCCGCATATCAACGAAGCGACTTCGAGCGCGCTCTCGAGCACTTCCTCACTTCCAACCGTCTCGTGGCGAACAAGAACGTCGTGTTCAATATCGCTCGGTGCTTCGAGCAACTAGGGCGTTATCCCGAAGCGTTCCGCTATTACGACCTTGCTCGCGCTGCGGAGATTGACGCAGCCGCGCTTGCTACCATCGAGGAGGCTTTGGCGCGCACAGCCAGCAAGGTCTCCATCGTTACGGTTCAAACCGATCCCCCAGGAGCGACCCTTTACGTCGATCGCATCGACTTGGGTCCTCGTGGCACGGCACCGCGACGATTGGGGCTACCTGCGGGTGAGTACGTCTTGCTTGCGGAACTGCCCGGATATCACGTGGGGCGCACGAGCACGGGACCGATGGTCGTCGGAGAAAGCCGCACGGTGCGCATCACGCTCGAACCCATTCTTGGGGAGATCCGCATCGGCGGTGAGCCAGGCACGACGGTCGTCGTGGATCGAGGGGCAGAGCGCACGTCGTGTCTTACTCCCTGCGCGCTATCGGTGCCCGAGGGCACGCGCTCTCTCAGACTGATGCGCGATGGTCGCGAAGCACGAGAGATGACGGTCGAAGTGCGAAGTGACACGCCCATCACCCTTTCGCCGCAACTTGCTCCGCGCAGCGGGAGCGTTCTAGTCGTTACGGACGAACCGAACGCTCTCGTCGAGATTGACGGCCAGCCTCGCGGGTTCACGCCGACTGTCGTCTCGGTGCCAGTCGGAGCCCATCCGGTTCGTGTCAGCAAGGCGGGGTACAAGTCGATTTCGCGTCGAGTCACCGTGCAAGCGGAACGGCAAACTCGAATGCACTTCGAACTCATCTCAGAGGAGCAGGTTCAGGGCGCGACTCGCCGCATGGAGGCCGTCGACGACACCGCCTCGTCCGTGAGTATCGTTTCGGAGCGCGAGCTCCGATCCCTGGCTTACCCCACTGTCGCCGAAGCTTTGCGTGGGCTACCTGGGGTCTATTTCCTGGGACGACCGAGGGTACGTCGGGATTGGGATGCGCGGCATCGGCCGTCTCGGAAGTTACGGCAATCGCGTCCTCGTCCTCTTGGACGGTGTTCCCATGAACGACAACTGGCTCGGCTCAGCCTATGTCGGGCATGATTTGATGACCGACTTGGGTGACATCGAACGGGTCGAGCTCATTCGAGGGCCTGGTTCTGCGGTGTATGGCACGAGTGCCTTCTCCGGTGTCGTCAATCTCATCAGTCGGCGCGCAACACGCACCGGTGTGGAGGCGGGGGTGTCCACGAGTGCCGACGGAGTGGCGCGCGGTCGCGTTCGCGCAAATTGGGTTCGTGGACGCGACAGCGGGGGATCGGCAAGTGTCTCCCTGGGTCGCAGCGCTGGTAGGTCCTTCTACTTCCCGGAATATCGAGATGTCCCGCCGGCGTCGAATGCCGAACCTGGTTGGTCACGAGGAAGCGATGGAATGCGCAGCGTGACGACTCAGGGTCAAGCGAATCACCACGGATGGTCGGCTCACTGGTTCTTTCAGCGTTACGAAAAGGAGCTGCCGGGAGCGCCCTACGACACGACTTTCGGCGATCCGCGTACGCGGCAAACCGATGAGCGCGGATTTCTCGAGTTGCGCGTGGATCCGCGACTTACGTCGAAAACGACGGCGAGTTCCCGCCTGGTTCTCAATCGTTACCGGTTTCGCGGCACCTATGCTCGCGAACTCATTCGAGACGATCAGGGGCAGTACGCCGACGGACTCGAGCTCGACGAATTTCGTGGTCATTGGGTCACGGCGGAGCAGCGTTTCGTTCACACGTTTTCGTCACGCATCTCGTGCACCTTTGGAGGAGAAGGCTCGTATCACTTCGACGTGCGGCAGACTGCAAGAGACGCGGGCGGGTATTTTCTGAATCAATCCGGGGACGACCAGAAGCGTTATGGGGTGCTTGCGGCGTACGGCATTTTGGACGCGACGCTGGGGAAACGAGTGAAGGTATCGCTCGGTGGCCGAGCCGATCACTATACGACCATCGGCACGAGCCTCAATCCGCGGATCGGCGTCGTCGTTACGCCATACGAGGGTGGAAACACCAAGTTGACTGCTGGCCGCGCCTTTCGTGCGCCAAGCATCTACGAGCTTTACTACAACGACAACCGCAGAACACAGATTGCGAGCCCCAATCTCTCACCGGAGACCATCGTTTCCGCTGAGATCGAGCACGCTCATCGAATCACTTCGACCGTGGTGCTCACGGGAGCAGCCTACGTCAACTACGTTCGTGGTCTCATCGATACTGCGGGTGCCGGCACTCCCGTCGAATCCACTTCAGTTCGTTTCGACTCGAAACCCATTGACGACGATGGGTGGCGAACTTGGGATCCGGCGCGACTTCCGAGGCGGTTGGATGCTGTCGGCGTACTATGGATACACGCGTGCCGAGATGCTTGCCGATGGTCGTCTTACCACGTTCTTGCAGCTCGACGGCGAGCCGGGGTTCCGGCACGTGGCCAATACGCCGACTCACGCTGCTACGTTCAAGGGAATCGCGCCCTTCCTCGTTCGCGGATTGAGCCTCTCGACCCGTATGACGTTCGAAGACCGTAGATGGGACCGCTACGAACACGATGGTGAGCCCTCCCAATTTCGGACTCGTGCGGCAGCGCTTTGGGATTTGGTGATGTTGGCGGAAGACGAAAAGCAGAATCTGAGCGCCGCTCTCGGTGTGTACAACGTGTTCGACTACGAGTATCGGTTTCCCGTAAGCAGTGAGTACGTTCCTCTTCGAACCATGCCCGCAGCGGGCCGAAGTCTGCTCTTGTCCGTCGAAATTCGCAGGTGACGCCAGGGTAGACGGATTCCACCGCGACGACTGCGACGGCCGCGACGGCCGCGACGGCCGCGACGGCAGCGACGACAGCGACGACAGCGACGACAGCGACGGCCGCGACGACAGCGACGACAGCGACGACAGCGACGACAGCGACGACAGCGACGACAGCGACGACCGCGACGGCCGCGACGGCCGCGACGACTGCGACGACTGCGACGACCGCGACGGCCGCGACGACGTGGGTGCCGAGAGACGGCGAAGGGTCAGCAAAGGGACGCGAGAGATCGAAGTCTCTCGCGTCAGTTGGCGTCCAGCGTGAGCGTGATCTCGGTTCGATCCGCAGACGTGCTGGCTTCGCCGCGGTGCCCCTTTCGGAGGGATGAGGACGAACTCGAGTGGTTCGCCGTGTCTGCACGTGATTTCACCCACGAACGGCGTATGTCCCAACGTGATTCCATTCATGCGCACCTCCGTTCGAGGCGGACCCTCGTGAATGGCGACGTAGATGCGAGTCACGTTCGGCTTTTTCGGGGCCGTGCTCGAGGAGACGCTCGGAGCGAGTTCCTGGGCCAGCAACTCGCTCGGCAGAGGCGTTGGCGAGCGCATCAATTGCTCGAGGACTCGATGGGATATGCCTCCCGGCGCACGCTCCGATGGCGTGGTCTCTGCGAAATGCTCCGAGGGCAACGAAGGCACTTTCGTATACGTGATGGTTGGGGGTCGGTTCGACCACGCGACGTACGCGATTCGCGCGATGCCGACGACACTCGTCACGAGAAGAGTCCACGTGCAGCAACGGAGCAAATTGCGAAGTTGTAGCGGGCTCATCCAGCGACTCGCAACACTTCGGCGAGAGTGGTGTCACCCAGTCGCGCTCGCCGGAGCCCGTCCGAGATGATGGGGACCAACCCCCGTTCCGTTGCGCCGCGGCGAAGTATCTCCATCGACGCCCCTTCGTGCAATTGCTGGCGGAGTGCCGCGTCAGCGACCAGCAACTCCGAAATGATGCTTCTGCCGACGTATCCTTGATGATCGCACCGATCGCAACCGGCCGCTTCGAAGTAGTCCACGTTAGGGACGGTGACCCCAAGGCGCTCGAATCGATCGATGACCTGTGTGGTTGCCGGGGAAATTCGGCGACAGTTTGGGCAAAGGAGTCGAACCAGGCGTTGGGAGATGCTCCCTGCAAGACTTCCCGATAGGGAGAACGGCTCCACCCCCATTTCGATGAGACGACCGATGGGACCGATTGCGTCGTCGGCGTGCACGGTGGTCAAGAGGAGGTGTCCAGTCAAGCTGGCCTGCATTGCGATCTCGGCGGTTTCGCAATCGCGGATCTCCCCAATCATCAATACGTTGGGGTCTTGACGGAGCACGCTGCGAAGGACGCTCGCAAAGGTGAGATGCGTGCGATGGTTGATTTGAGTTTGGGTGGCGAAAGGCAAACGGAGCTCGATGGGGTCCTCGAGCGTGACGATGTTGGTCGTGTCGCCGCGAGTTTTGGCGATATGGGCGAGACTTGCGTAAAGCGTCGTACTCTTCCCGCTGCCGACCGGACCCGTGACGAACACCAGTCCTTGTGGGCGGGACAAGAGCCGTGCAAGTTGCTCCTCCGTCTCCGTCGAGAAGCCCAGCTGAGAAAGGCCAGGAATTGCGCGGGAGCCTTCGACCAGCCTGAGAACGATTCGTTCACCACCTTCGGTCGGGAGGGTCGACATACGAGCCTCGAGGGTGCGCCCTGCGAGAGGTAGAACGAGTCGACCATCTTGGGGTACGTCTCGGACATGGAGGTCCAGACGTGCCAATACCTTGAGGCGGTTTGCGACCAACGCAGATGCTTCTGCGGGTAACGTCTCGACCTGGTAGATGCTTCCGTGCACCCGTACGCTGATCTGCAAGCCGCGGCTCAGTGGCGACAGGTGGACATCACTGGCTTCGAGGGCCATGGCAGTCGTCAATAGCGTTTCGATCAAACGCACGGCATCTGGAGGAGATAGTCGCGCTGCGGCCGAGAGCGCCGCGCGCAGTTCCTCGATCGCCAATCGCAGCGATGCGGACGGGTCACTCGCAAAAGCGAGCGTCAGGGCTTCGGACTTGCGCTGCGATCTCCAAAGCAACATTCGCAACGCGATGGTGCCGAGTGCCGCGAGGGCCAGCGTCACGGGGACGAGCAACCACGGCCACGACCCAAGGGCAGCGATGAGGAGTTGTTTCGACGTAGGAGAGAGAAGTGCCATGCCAGCACGATCACCGACCGCGATCGCAAGGCAAGGTTACCAGAGTTTCTGGCGGAGCTGAACCTACGTTCGTAGGTCGGATCGTTCGGCGCGTTCTCGTGCGATGGCCAAAATGGTCTCGCGTGCCGTAGACGGTTCGCAAGTCTTCGGGTCGAAATACCGCGGGTAGAGGAGGTAAGCTGCTGCAAACAGTTCGAGCAACGTCAGCTTGCGTGTTCGCCTCGGGTTGGTCTGGCGATCCTCCGTGAGGCCCCAGCCGGCATAGAATGGATAGCCGAGGACCGTCACCGGTTTGCCGCGAAGGAGGGCTTCGAAGCCTGCCAACGAGGTAATCGTGTAGACGTGATCCACACACGCGAAGCTGTCGGGCACCGTCATTGGGGCCCGAAGGACTTTGGCGATTCGTTCGATCTCTTCGAGGGTGCTCTTTTTGGGTCGGTTCTTCGTGAACCCCCCGAGATCGTCTGGGTGCGGTTTGAAGATGACGTCTGCGTCCGGATGGTCCGTTCTCGCGGCCTTTACCGCCAGGTAGTTGCTCAAGTGGGACGCACCACCCTGCCGAAGCGAGGCATCGTCTTCGACTTGTCCGATGACCAGAATGCGCTTTCGCCCAGGTATCCGCGGCGCGATTCGTTCAAATGCTTCTTCCGGAGCTTCGCTGTTGCTTACGTGATTGTACTTGCTGATTCTCTCCTGCATGAGCAGGTCGAGACACGTGCGTGCTTCATCGAGGAGCGCGGGATCGCTCGCGAAATCGTATTCGCCGCAGATTCGCTCGAGCTCCGTGCTGCCCGAGGCATCGAAGTAGAGTCGTCCCGATCGATCGAGCACGAGGGATCGCGGAAGGGTGTGTGCTGCACCGAGGCCTACCGAACGTACGAAACCGTCTTCCATCCGATAGAGCGGGATTGCGTGTTGGGTCGCGAACTCCACAACTTCGTCTGCGCACTTGTAGCCCCAAACGATGAAGACGAAGGGCTTGCCGTGTTTGATTCGACGTACTGCGGCTCGCGGTAGATCGGCTCGCCGCAGAAAGCGCATCGCGAAGTCGGGGTAACATCGAGCAACATAGTTGCGTTTCCAGCGGTTCAGTCCGAAGACGTACGCGTACGTCCGGTCGGGCTGGGCCTGGAGATCCCTGAGCGAGCGGGCGACCGTGGACAAGAAGTCGCCTATGGCGCGACGTGCTTTTCTTATCACCATGAGCAGAATATTCGAGCCGGATCTGGGAAGGCCCTGCTTATAGCGCAGCATGCATGTGGCCGCATGCACTACGTCGGGATCCGGTAGGATTGCTGGCGACAGCATTGCGAAGGGGACAGCATGAGACACCCGAGCACCGTCTCCGGCTCGAGTACTCGGACCTGCAAGGTTTGCACGTTCGTCGTCGAGGGCGCTCCCGTGGCTACGTCCAATGCGCTTGAACCTCTGCGAAGTCGTCGTCTCTTCCTGCACCCGAGAGGACGCGCATTCGAACCTGGCGCGCGCCGGCAAGCTCGAGGAACATCTCGCTCGAGGCGATGACTTCCAGCCACAGATTGCGATCGAACCCTTCGCAATTCATCCAACGCGCGAGTGCGAATCCCTGTCGCGACTCGAGGATACTGACCGAACCCGTGTCGTAGTAGTTCGAGAAGAGTCGCGTGCTGAGACCGAAGAGGGCTTGCGGAGAGAGCAACTTGAATGCGGCCCGGTAAATCCCAGTCATGTCGAGTCGCGCCGATTCTCGTCCAATCTCACGGACGATTCCTTCGCCGCCCTTGGTGCCTTCGGCGATGGCACGAAAGAGTTCTCGATACCATTCGATGGGATACCAGCTCGCTGCAATGATGGTCCCATAGCGGATCGCCGAGGACAGCTCGGCGGACATGAGGGCGATCGCCGTCTCGACCGTCTGGGCGCCGCGGACTTGATCGAGCGCACGAAGGGCGCTGCGAAACGCGATGCCTTTGACTTGGGGCCCCATTGCTTACGGGTACGGCTGGATGGAGGCGTTCGATTAGGCCCTGGAAGGGGGGCCAGTGGGACCAGCGCGTGGCTCGGGTTCGAACAGGTGGGGCTCGGATAGCACCCGTCGGCCGGATGATTTCACCCATGGGAGCGGCGATATCTCGCGATTCGAAATCAGCCGAATCCGCTTTCGTCGGTCGGGAGGAGAGTGGCTTGGGTGCGATTCACCGTCGGGAGTGAGCCCACTGGGCGTTCACGTCGCCGTCGATCCGCCGGGTTCAGTCGGACCCTTCGAGGTCGCGTGGCTCGTCGGGCAAGCGCTTCGAGCCGTCGCGAATCGCGGCAATCCATTGTCGTATTCGGGCGTGGCTGGTGCTCGAATCCGCTGAGTTCGAAAGCAAGCTCGAGTTCCCGCAAGGCACGCGTAGTGTTGCCTTTGGCAAGGGCGGCTCTCGCAACGCACTCGTGGCTTTCTCGGCTCAAAGGGTCGACGAAGAGGAGTGTCTCCGCCGCTAGCCATGCTTCGCGAAGTTGACGCATCTTCAAGCGCAACTCGACGTGTCTACGATGTAGCGGCCCATCGGATTCCTCGAGCTTGCACAGGTCACTCACGTACGCGAGCTCGTGAATGACATCTCCCTCTTTCCTGGCCTTTGCTGCCAATCTCGCGAGTGGTTCGGTTGCCGTGGGATGAAACTCGCGCGCCCGCAATAGAGCCTTCGTTTCCGATTGGGAATCGCCGATTCGTTCCGCGACGAGCGCCTGCTGCATTCTGATGAAGTAGCCGTCGTGGCCCGTGGCGATGAGCTCGTCGATTGCGTTCGATGCCCGATCCGGATGACCATCGAGCAACTCGAACGAGCCACGCACCCAAATGATGTCCGGGTGTTTCCTTTCTGCAGGCGTGAGGGCATCGAGGAAAGCTCGTGCAGCATCCAATCGTCCCGCGAGAATGTCCGCGTGGACCACTCGCGCGAGGTCCTTAGGTGCGCGAGACGTGGCTGCCGTGACCTCGTTGCGTTTCGTCGGTGGTATGGGCGTGAGTGGCGGCAAATACTGGGATTTGTAGCTTGCGAAGCGTCTCTCGAGATCTTTGTCGAACCGCGATTGCAGAACGTCGAGTGACACACCAAGTACGGAAGTGAGCACGTGCTCGGTAGGCTCTCGATTGCCCCAGGCACGCAAGAGGCGCGGCATCGCGTTCCAGCCGTAAGTTCGCACGAGATGGTCGACGAGATATGTCGACGTGAGATAAGCGACGGCCAAATCATCCAGATTGGCAGCGTGGGAAAATCCACGGTTCATCTGGGTGATCTTCGGTAGTTTGCCAGCCCGATGGGCCTCGTAGACCAAGAGTTCCTGCTCTCGCGACCACTCCGAGCGATGGCGCTTGGTTTCGACCTCGGCGAGCCCTTCGGTAAACCAGCGAGGGACTCGATGCTTCGAGAGCTGCAAATGGTAGACGTGACTGAGTTCGTGCCAGAGCGTCATTCCGAGGTTGACGGGTTCGTCGAGAGGAAGGCGCGCCGCGATGGTCTGTCCGAAACATACGCCTTGCAGATCACTCGAAGGTACTCCGCTCGTGCGGACCCCGAAGCTGTCTTGGTCAGCATAAAGCTCGAGGGTGAGCTGGTCGGTGTCGAGCTTGCCGTATCGCGCATTCATGTCCGCTACGGCATCTTCGAGCCAAGGTGTCACGATTTCCGAAAGCGGTTTCGCGTAGGCGGTCGGCAAGCGTAGAGTGAATGGAGGGCGTCGGACGAAGGTGTATTCTCGATCGAGCTTTTGTTCGTAAAGAACGAGGGTGTTACGAATGCGTAGATCGAACGGATCTTGCGCAAACGCGCGCAAGAGCTCTCGTCGCCCTTCTGCTTCTTCTCCAGAACGAAGGAGTTGGATTGCGAGATGAGCGTGCACCTGGCTGTCCATCGGATCGAGGGCCAGTGCCCGTCGCAAGAGAGGGATGGTGTCGGCGTAGCGATGCTCGCCTTCGGCGTATTCCGCCACCAAGCGGAAGAGTCGAGCGTAATCGGGATTCTGGCCGAGCACCGCGGCAACGTCGCGTTGGAACGCCTCGGTTTCGTCGCTCAAAAAGTGGGCCGCGGCACGCAAACTCGAAAGTTCGAGGTTTCTCGGCTCTCGTTCGAGTCCGGCGTCGATCCATCGGTGGGTTTGCGCAAAGTCCAGGTCCCGCAAGGAAAGCCCCGCCAACACGGAGTACGCTTCTGCAAGCGTCGAGTCCACTTCGAGGGCGAGTTGCGCTTTGTCGGCGGCGTCCGCCGCGTCCCGTGATTCGGCGAGCCGCACCCGTGCGGAAAGGAGGAGCGCATCGGGATGTCGAGGAGCATAGCGCAGGGCCTCGTCCGCGACCTCTCGTGCGTGTTTGGGGTCATGGGCGTCCAGGTACAGATCGCCGCGGAAGAGCAATGTCTTCACGTCGGTGACGCCCGTTCGCTCGGCTTGGTTGAACAACTCGTTTGCCTCGCGGAAGGCGCCGAGGCGATGCGCCGCACGTGCGGTGATGGCGAGTTGCTCGGGATCCGTCTCTCCGATGCGATGATCCCGGTAGTCTTCGACGAGCCGTCGGTATACGAGTCGAGCGTCCGCGGTGAGTCCCTTTTCCGCGAAGAGATCCGCAAGCAAGAGGCGCAGACCCCGTGCCCCCGGATCCGTCGTATAGGGGCTGAGCATCGCGATCGCACCTTCGATATCACCTCGGCGGCGCAGCGCTTCGGCCCCGATCGCACAAGCGTCATTGGCGAGGGGCGAGCCAGGTGCGCACCGACCGACGGCGATGGCTAGGGCTCGATTCCGTCGACCGGTTTCGAGCCAAAGTCGGGCCAGTGCGATTTCGATTGGAGGACGAAGCTCCTCGTTCGTTTCGAGGAGTCGGGTCAATTCGGGTTCGGCGACCTCGTATCGCGCTGCGCCGATGGCCGTCATCGCACGTTCCAGAACGCGAACCGCATCGCGCGCCGCTTCGCTTGCTGGAGGGCGGGACTTCGCTTGGGCCACGGTGGATTGCGGTTCCGTCGTGGCCACGCCGGTACACCCCAAAAGGAACACGACCAAAGAGACGCTTCGGAGGGAGCTGCGGAGTCGGGCTTGGGGCATGGTTCGAGGTTGGACCCGCAAGGCTATCACGACTTGGTTTCTTCGGCTCAACGGCCTCGTTCGTCGTTCCACAACAGTACGTGGAGTCGCGTCGAGAACCTGAACCCATGTTGGAGCGCTGCCGCAGCGACCCAGGGACTTCGTTCCGACAGCTCGCGCGCGGTTCGTCCTTCGGGCATCAAGATGACGTGAGTGTTCGGGAAAGAAAGCTCGCGGGTGAGGCTCAGTGCTTCGTCGACGTCTCCTGGATTCGAGATGACGAATTTGAGAAACGCGCGATCCGTGTTTCGAAAGGTGGTGAGCACGTCACGTTGGATCCGTTCGCTTGGTTCGATCGATGCCGATTCGAGTTTCGGCGAGACGTTCCATTGCGAGATGCGGGCCGTCAGGGATGCGCTTGGCGCGATCGTTCCGTTCGTCTCGACCTCGATGACGAAGCGCTCGGGTAATTCGCGAAGGAGTTCCTCGATTGCGCGTTGCTGAAGGAGGGGCTCGCCGCCGGTGACGACCAGGCGTTGAGACGCGAATTTCCCGAGTGTTTCGACGATCTCCCGTGATGGAAAGACTGCGGCTCTCGCGGCTCAGATCGAATCGGGTAGCGTCCCAAGTGTAGGGTGTGTCGCAGAAGGCACAGTTGAGATTGCACCCAGCGAGTCTGAGGAAGATTGCCGGGGCGCCAGCGGAGGCGCCTTCGCCCTGCAAGCTCTCGAAGATCTCGGCCACGCGTAAGCGTTTCGGTGGCGTTTTCGTTGCAGTCACGCAGAAAGGATGCCGAAGGCGTGCTGTGCGCGCAACCTAGGTTCTGAATCGAGGGGGCCGCCCCAAGTCGCAGTAGGGCGCCGCGGGCCTGCACGCGCTTGGTCTCGCCTCGCGTGAGCGAGGCACCTACACCGAAGTCGCGTCGACCGGCATTGGCGCTTCGAGGCCGACGATGCAACGCTCAGGCGACGTGTCACGAATCGCGTTCACTCGAGATCGCCGTCCCCACGCAGGAGTGCGTCGAACCATCGTTCTGGCTTTCTCCGGGATGTCGTTCGTCCTCGCTGTTGCGAGTTGTTCGAGGGTACGAGAGCGGTTCAATCTGACGTCTTCTCGGTGTGTGGCGCCATTGCAAGCCATGGGATCGCGATGTTGTGCACCGGGGCAGCACCTCGAGGCGGGGCATTGTGCTGGAAAGCCTGCAGTCTGTCCGACGGGTTGGATCGCTTCGTCTCAGGGGCGGATGGGTTGCGTCGCCGCGGGAGTTCCAAGACGGATCGAGGCGGGAGCCTTCGCCGTTGGCCCGAATGATTGGGAATCCGAGCACGTCCCTACGGAACAGGGCGCGGTGTCCGAGTTTTGGATGGATTCCATCGAGGTGACCTGGGAGCGTTTTTGGCCTTGTGTGACCCAGGAACGCTGCAAGCTGCACGTGAGCGCTTCGGGTGCGTACGAACCCGGGCAGCCCGTCGTCGGGATTGACGCCGCGGGGGCTCGTGCGTTCTGCACGTTCGCGGGCGGTCGCCTTCCCCGGCGGCAAGAGTGGCTTCGGGCTTCGGCGGGAGCGCAGAGCAATCGCTTCCCTTGGGGGCAAACGGGGCTCGTGTGTCGCCGGGCCGCTTACGGGCTCGTGTCCGGACCTTGTGCGGAGGGTGGAACGGAGCCCGAGTGGTCGGGATCGCGTCCTGATGGCGTCTCGAAGGACGGCATTTTGGATTCTCGTGGGCAATGTCGCGGAGCTCGTCGACACCCGAGATGCGCTGGTCGAGATCCGAGGGGGCTCGTTTCGCTCGGATCACGCTGCCGTGTTGAAGAGCTGGTCCGTCGAACCCTACCGTGGGCCGCGCGAAGATGTCGGTTTTCGCTGCGTCTACGATCATCCACCGCCGTACCCGGGTTCCGAAGCGGAGACGCTCCCGTAGTCGATTCTGATGTAGGGTGCGGCGCATGAGTTTCTCGCTTCGCTCGCGCGGCATCGTGGCCTTGCTTTGGCTTGGCACGGAGGCATTCGCACAACCGTCGAGTCGAGCGTCGGGCGTGCAATTGTCTTGGGTTCGAGGGGAAGGAGCTCAGGGATGTCCGAGCACACTCGCCCTCCAAGCGGAAGTGACCGAGCGCCTCGGATACTCGCCGTTCACCGGCTCACCTTCTCAATGGATCGAGGGCTACGCTGTCGTCGAGTCGGGGCGTTACCTGGTGCGGATCTTCGAGCGAGACGCTTCGGGAAAGGCCTTGGGTACACGCACGCTCTCCTCGGAGCTCGGCGATTGTAGTGAACTCGGTGACGCGACGAGTCTGGCATTGGCGCTCATCGTCGATCCGAATGCCCCCCTGAAACCACTCCCGCCGAGCACGGAGGCCAAGACGGCCGTGGTTTCGAACGAAGGAGGGCCCCACACCGTTCCGGAGTCGAGCGGGAAAGGTACCGGTGCCAGTGCCACCGCTTCAGAGCTCGTCGCAACCGCCACGGACCCCGGACTTACTGGTTCAAGGCAGGCGAATTCGTGTCCGGAGTCGGTTCGACACGCTCGCGAACCGTCTTCGAGACGTCCGGCGAATGACGGCAATTGCGGCGATGGAGAGGCTTCGATCTCGACGCAATCCGACGTGGCGTCTCGCGGCGTCTCCTGCGACGAACCGACCAATGCCACAGGGATCGCCCTCCTATCAGGTTGGAGATTAGGCACCTTTCCTTCGCCCGCGTTCGGAGTTGAGTTTGCCGCGGAGGGTCCGATGGTTCGAATCCTTGCGCTTCGCTACCGTCTGGGAATGCTGTTCTTGCCCGAGCAGGTCGTCGCTCACGACGCGGCCAAGCTCGGGTACACCCTGACAGCAGGGCATCTATCCGCCTGCGTGCAAATCCACGATTCGGAGGCACTTCGGCTCTCCGGATGCGCGGGAGCCGAACTGGGCGCCGTAAACACGGTCGTTTACGACCCGGAGCCGACGCAGCCAGGTGACCGGCCGTGGTTCGCGACTCGCGGGGACGTGGCAGTGCAATTGCGACTCTGGGGCCCGCTTCGGCTCGAAGCACGCGCACTCGTCCTGGTTCCTGTCACTCGATGGACCTTTCGGGCCCGAAATCGATGACGTTCCCAAAGGGCTGCATACGCAAAAGACCTTGGAACCCGGGGCCGTTTTCGGAGTCGGGATGCAGTTTCCCTGAAGCAGCTGACGTTTCGAGGACATCCATGGGCATTGCAACCGGTGACGGCGCTCTCTGATTTGGACCATCAATCCGGGGTCTCCGAGGTCGCGTTCCCGACCGTTGCGGAGATCTATGCGATGCATGGGGACTTTCTTTGGAAGTCCCTGCACCGCATGGGGGTGCCAGAGGCTGACTTACCCGACGCCATGCAGGAATTGCTCCTCGTCGTGCATCATCGTATCTCGACCTACGATGGGCAATCCAAGCTGACGACTTGGTTGTTTGGGATTGGTTTGCGCGTCGCGGCCACGGCTCGACGTAAGGTTCGTCGGCGTCGTGAGACGGATCTCGACGAAGGCGTGGAACTCGAGGCCACGACGCACCGCGAACTCGACGGTGCCGAGGCTGTCGAACGACGAGTGGTCGAACGTGATGCCGAACGACGACTGAACGAAGCGCTCGAGTCGCTGCAACCCGAGCAACGAGTACTCTTCGTGCTCTACGAAGTGGAGCAGCGGCCTTGTTCGGAAATTGCGGAGTTGCTCGGCGTGCCGGTGGGGACGGTCCACTCTCGGCTGCACACCGTTCGGGAGCTCTTCTTCGCGGCGCTCGCCAGGATCGAGAAGCGAGAGCGATCTCGTACGGGAGGTCGAACATGAACGCGCCAAGACGATTGATCGAAGACGATGAGTGCTCGAACGAACTACGGGCGTGGCTCTCGCGGGCTTCTGCATCTCCTGCGATCCCTCCGTCGGTGGGGTCGCGCCTCGCCGCTTATTCGGCCCATTTGGTTGCAGGGGGGATCGCGACGGCCGCGCTCGGCACTGGCGCCGCCGAGGCCGCGTCGGCGGGTGCAGGGTCGAGTTCCGTCGGGATAGCCGAAGCGGGTGCAGGGTCGAGTTCCGTTGGTACGAAGGTGATCCTGTCCTTTTCGTCGGCGACCCTTGGAACGAAGACCGCGATTATCTCCGTGCTTTTCTCGTCGATGGTGGGATTCGGTTATGTCGCGTCCGCGCCGTTGTTCATCCATCGGAGTGCTGTCGGAGCATCGCAGGTCCAAAGTTCGCCGTCGTCCGAGGCGACGGTGTTGAGGCAAACGCGGTCGCGCTCGGTGGAGGCTGCGCGCGTCTCTCCTGAGGCGCAGAACCACGCAGCCGCGCAGGAACCAACTTCATCGACAAGGTCGTCGCCCCGAACAACGGGCACGGCAACGTCGAGAATTACCGAGCCTTTGCCCGGGCAAGAGGACGACAGCGGCGCTCTATCTGGTGAAGCGCGTGTCCTCGAGGCAGCACGCGCGTCATTGGGGAGCGCTCCGGATCGAGCTTTGTCTTTGACCGAGGAGCATGCGCGTCACTTTCCCCGCGGACAACTCGGAGCCGAACGAGAGTTCATCGCCATCGATGCGCTGATTCGGTTGGGGCGACGAGCGGAAGCTTGGGAGCGGGCAAGGCCCGGCCTCGAGGGAGCACCAGATAGCCTGTATGCCAAGCGTTTGCGAACACTTCTGGGTGAACCCGCACCTTGAGCCGAATTTCGGCAGTCACGTCTTTTTGTCGAAGCGACGCCGGAGCTCCGGCCATTCACGGAAAGGAGGTTTCAAGTGAAGTCCTTTACCGCTCTTTCTTCAATCCTTTTCGTTGCCGCAACTTTGGTCGGATGTGCGAAGAATGCCGACGTCGCATCGGGGCAGACGGAGAACGCAACGGAGCTCACCCGATCGGAGGTGGCGCCCGAAGAGAATCCAGCGATCGACGACACGGACTATGCGACGTTCATCGCGAGCGCCAATCGTTTTGGTCTCGAACTCGCACAAGAGGTGATCGACACAGGGGTACTGAGTGCAACGAAGAATGGTGTGTTCTCGCCAGTCAGCGCATTGGTCGCACTCTCCATGAGCTATGGGGCCGCCGAAGGCGATGTCGCGACGGCGATGCGAGCGACGCTCCACGACGGGTTTGGCACGGAGAAGTATCACGTCGCGCAAAACCGCATGCTGCGCGAACTCAAGAGCTACGATTACGAGGGTCGCGACGCGGAAGGTCAGACGATGCGAGTCGAAGTCGCACCGGTCAATTCGTTGTGGGCTGAACGAAGCGCCGGGATCAAGACACCGTTTCTCGATCTCATGAGCCGGCAATACGATAGCGGGATTTTTCAGACGGACTTCCGCAATGCCGCAGACGAATCTCGACTCGCCATCAACGCGTGGGTCGACGAAGTGACCAAGTCGAAGATCCCCGAGTTGTTGGTGAAGGGTGACGTGGACTCGAGTACGGAGTTCGTGCTGGTAAATGCGCTCTATTTTTATGCCAACTGGGGCGAATTGTTCCCGAAGTCCGCGACGCAGAGCGAACGATTCGACACGTTGGCTGGAGCGTCCGCGACGGTCGACATGATGCATCGAACGGGGCAATTCGCCTATCGCGCGACGGACGGCTACGAAGTCGTCCAAGTGCCGTACGTTCATGGACAGCTGCATCTCACGCTCTTGCTGCCCAGAGCTGGGCAATTCGAAACCGTTCGCAAGAGTGTGACCGGAGACGTTCTCGCGGAGGCCACGTCTGGACTCGTTTCTACGGAAGTTGCGCTCGGATTGCCGAAATTCGAAATCACGACGGGGCAGCTCAAGCTGAAAGGGGCGCTCGCCGAGCTCGGGTTTTTCGACGGCGGAAGCGAGCTTACTGGTCTCGGCGAGCATCCCGTAGCAATCGCAGAGGTCATTCAGAAGGCATTCATCGGTACGGATGAAGCGGGCACCGAGGCAGCTGCAGCAACCGCGGTCATGACGGTCGGCGGGAATCCCCCAAAAGCCCGTCACGCTTACGCTCAATCGTCCCTTCTTGTTCTTCGTACAAGCGGAGAGCGGACTCGTGCTCTTCTCGGGGCAGGTGGTCAATCCGACGAGCAAGACCTCCGAATAGGGTTTCCTTTCGAATCGATGGTGCCGTCGACACGACGTTTCTCGCGTCGGCGGCGCCACTCCGTCGCGTCGGGGGTGCCCATCGTTTGGAACGCGACGCATGGTCCGTCGCGTCGGCGGCGCCACTCCGTCGCGTCGGGGGTGCCCATCGTTTGGAACGCGACGCATGGTCCGTCGCGTCGGGGGCGCCACTCCGTCGCATCGGGGTGCCCATCGTTTGGAACGCGACGCATGGTCCGTCGCGTCGGCGGCGCCACTCCGTCGCATCGGGGGTGCCCATCGTTTGGAACGCGGACTGATGTTTCGATGGTTTGCGTCGACCGGCTCAGTCTACGGAGTGGTGCCGTGTCGCGTCGCCGGCTAGTCTATCCCGTGCGCTTCGAGGATCAGACTCCCCTACCCTGCTTTCCCATCGGTCGCGTGCGCTCGCCGTATATCGAGAAGATGTCGGCGCCACGTCAAGGAACATTGTCGAAGGGGGTACCCGCGCAGGTCGTGCTCTTCGATGATCCGCGGCTTGCGCATGCATTGGACGACATCGACACCTGGTCGCATTTGTGGGTCCTATTTTGGTTCGATCGTGACCCGCATTTCAGCCCAAAGGTGCAGCCGCCGCGGAGCGCTCGACGACGCGGCGTATTTGCGAACGCGGTCGCCTCATCGCCCGAATCCGATTGGGCTTACGGCGTCGCGTCTTTTGCGTCGCGAGGGACGGACGCTCTGGCTCGATGGACTCGACTTACTCGACGACACTCTCGTGCTCGATTTGAAGCCCTACGTTCCCTATGCCGATCGTATGGAGGAGGCGAACGAGGGGTGGCTCGAGGTGGACGGTGCGGGCAATTGGGAACTTGGATGGTCGGACCTCGTTTTGGATCAGCTGTCGTTTCTCGAGCAGCATGACGTCACTTTACGGCCGCAAATCGAGCAGATCCTGGAAGCCGGGCCATTCGCGCATTCCTCGCGGCGTATTCGTCGGGAGGGCTCGAGGGGAATACTGGCGCACAAGGATTATCGGATTTGCTTCGAGGTGGTAGGACGAAGGATCGAGCTCTCGAGAATCGAGAGTGGGTACGCGGAGCAATCCAGCGCCAACGCGGACCACACCGCTTCACTCGCCGTGCATCGTGAGTTTGGTTCGACTTTCGGTCGCGTCGATCTGGAGGACTGGTTGAAGAGGGAGATCTGATCACGCGCCGGGTTCGGCGAGCAGTCGTGCAATCTCCCCTTCGAGTTGTGTCGGCGTCGTTGCAGGTGCGAAGCGATCGACGACGTTACCGCGACGATCCAACAAAAACTTCGTGAAGTTCCATTTCACGCTCTCGGTTCCGAGCACGCCCTTGGCTTGGGACTTGAGCCAGCGATAAAGGGGATGGGCGTTCTCGCCATTGACGTCGAGTTTGGCGAAGAGCGGAAAAGTGACGTCGTACGTGGTGGAGCAGAAGTTTCGGATCTCCTCGGGATTGCCCGGCTCTTGTTCCCCGAATTGATTGCAGGGAAAACCTAGGATGACGAGTCCGGCTTCTCGGTACTTTCGGTACAGTGCTTCGAGCCCTTCGTATTGCGGCGTGAAGCCGCAGCGGCTCGCCACGTTCACGACGAGGATCACCTTGCCGCGATAGGCGTCGAGGTTCGTCTTCTGTCCGTCGAGGGTCAGTAGCTCGATCTTCCGAGGATCCATAGAATCGGTGCTCGTCGCCATGTTCCCTTCAGCATCGGATGCCGATCGCGCAAACGCAAGGGGCTACGTGCGTCTCGATGCTGCGCTGACGAATCGTTGTGGTTCGTTCCTCCCAGACGTGCCGAAGGTCGAGACGAGCGATGCTTCGTGTCGAGATGACGTACCGAAGGTCGAAACGATCGAGGCTTCGTGTCGAGATGGAGTGTCGAGACGGCGCGAGTGCGGACTCACGCCGTCTCGTTCGGGCCAAGCGATCGCTTAGCGCGCCACGATTCGATCGGTGCCCATGAAGGGGCGCAAGACTTCAGGCACGATCACGCTGCCATCGGCTTGTTGGTACTGCTCGAGAATGGCGACCAACGTGCGTCCCACGGCAAGGCCCGAGCCGTTGAGCGTATGCACGAGTCGCGGCTTGGCCTTCGGCTCAGGACGATAGCGGATGCGGGCACGACGGGCTTGGTAGTCCGTGAACCAGGAGCAGCTCGAGATTTCTCGATAGGCGTTTTGGGAAGGTAGCCACACCTCGAGATCGTACGTCTTGGTCGAGCTCGCACCGAGATCGCCGGCGCAAAGCGTCACGACTCGGTAGTGTAGACCGAGACGCTTGAGCACTTCTTCGGCGTGCCCCGTGAGCAATTCGAGTTGCTCTTCTGCTTGTTCCGGTGCGACGAAGCGGACGAGCTCGATTTTGTCGAATTGATGCTGGCGGATAAGCCCGCGAACGTCTCGACCATGCGAGCCGGCTTCGCTGCGGAAGCAGGGCGTGTAGGCCGTATATGCCAAGGGCAAGTCGGCTCCCTCGAGGATCTCGTCCGAGTGCAGGTTGGTGACGGGAACCTCGGCAGTCGGAATGAGGTAAAGCGCGTTCGGATTCTCGGGATCGTTGCGATAGGTCTTGAAGAGATCCTCTTCGAACTTCGGGAGTTGCCCCGTGCCGCGCATCGTCTCACCCTTGACGAGGTACGGCGGGTACACCTCGGTGTAGCCGTGCTGGCTCGTATGGAGATCGAGCATGAAGTGAATCAGCGCGCGCTCGAGCTTCGCGCCTTGTCCGAAGAGCACCGTGAAGCGCGCTCCCGAAAGCTTCGCTCCGCGTTCGAAGTCGAGGATCCTCAAGGACTCGCCGAGAACGTCGTGAGCCTTTGGCTCGAAGTCGAAGCTGGGCTTTTCTCCCCAGACGCGCTTGACGGCGTTTTCGTCGCTGCTCGTTCCATCCGGGATTTCCGGGTGGGGTAGATTCGGTACTAGAAGCAGACATTGCTCGATTTGCTCGTGCACCTGACCGAGCTCCGTCTCGAGCTCCTTGATTCGGTCAGATAGCGTCTTGAGCTCGTCGCGTCGGGCCTGGAATGCGGCCTTGTCGCCGCCCTTCGCCAGCTTACTCATCTCTTGGTTGGCGGCGTTGCGGCGCGCCTGGGCCTGCTCCGTCTCGAGAATGAGCGCGAGTCGCTTCTGGCTCAAATCGCGGATCCCCTCGAGGCTCTGGGCAGCCGCAGGAGAGCGGCGGGCAAGGGCCTTTTGGGTTTCGTCGAAGTTCTCGGCAACGGTACGAGCGTCGAGCATGGCGTGTGATCTTTCGCAGTAAATCCGAGGCGCCTCTTAGCGCCAATGTTGGGTCACGTCGACGCAGAGTCGGGGCAGCGGCCGAGCGTCGTCAGTGCTATGGCGAGTCCCCCTATGACGCGTTTCCGTCGAAGTCTGCCCAACGATGCCCTGCGTGAACCGGAAATGACCTTGGGTTTCCATAGGTTATCTGAGGGGTCGGTCTTGTACCGCGCCGGAGGTACGGTGGTACTCGCGACGGCAAGTGTCGACGAACAAGTGCCTGAATTCCTTAAGGGCAAAGGGGAAGGCTGGGTCACGGCCGAGTACCAAATGCATCCGCGGTCGAACCCAGTACGACGGGAGAAGCGCGACGGACGGGAGCGCCCCTTGGGCGGCCGTTCGCGTGAAATCGAGCGGCTCATCGGTCGCGCGTTGCGCGCCGCGGTGAATCGAAAATATCTCGGGGAGCGCCAGATCGTCATCGATTGCGACGTGCTCGAGGCCGACGGCGGGACGCGCACGGCCTCGATCACCGCGGGCTTCGTCGCGTTGGCGCTCGCTATCGACTCGCTTCTTCGTAAGAACCTTCTCGACGTGCCGGTATTGGTCGACCAAGTGGCGGCCATCAGCGTGGGTCACGTCGACGACGAGTTGCTCCTCGATCTCTGCTACGCAGAAGATTGCCGTGCACGCGTCGATCTGAACCTCATTGCCACGGGCAAGGGTCAAATCGTGGAGGTCCAAGGGACCGCCGAGGGGCGCGCCGTCGACCGCACGGAGTTCGACAAGATGGTCGATTTGGGGCTCTCAGGCATCGAAAGACTCTGCCAGATGCAACGGGAAGCTCTCGGAAAGCATGGGGTTCGTCTCGAGCGGGTGTTGCGTCCCTGATCGCATCGTTTGAGGGTTCCGCGCGCGAAGGTACGCTTCGCGCGTGACCTCGACGAACATGGATTCGGGACGCATCGTTGGACGTTGGCACGAGGCGCTCCCGAGCGGAAAGGTCCGCTGCACGTTGTGTCCTCGCGGCTGCGAACTTCACGATGGGCAGCGCGGATTTTGCTTCGTGCGCGAGCGGTGCGGCAATGACATCGTTCTCACGAGCTACGGGCGGGCGTCGGGATTTTGCATCGATCCTATCGAGAAGAAGCCGCTCTTTCACTTTTATCCGGGATCCAGCGTGCTTAGCTTCGGGACGGCTGGATGCAATCTCGGGTGCAAGTTCTGTCAGAACTGGGACATCTCGAAAGCCCGTGACACGCATCGCTTGGGATCGGTGTGTTCTCCAGATGACGTTGCCGACGCCGCTAGACACTGGAACTGCCGTAGTGTCGCGTTCACGTACAACGATCCGGTCATCTTCGCCGAGTTCGCCATCGACACTGCGAAGGCCTGTCGCCGTCAAGGGGTCAAGAGCGTGGCCGTCACCGCGGGTTATATCCAAAAAGCTGCGCGGAAGGCCTTCTTTGCGGAGATGGACGCAGCCAATATCGATCTCAAGGCAATCACTCCTTCGTTCTATCGTGGGCTATGCGCCGCCGATATCGAACCAGTCAAGGAGACGTTGAGGTACGTCGCACGGGAGACGTCGACGTGGCTCGAGATTACGACGTTGCTCATTTCGGGGCAGAACGATTCCCCATCCGACATTGCTCGGCTCGCCGACTTCGTTCTTCGAGAGGTGGGGCCGGAAGTGCCGCTGCATTTCACCGCCTTCCATCCCGACTATCGAATGATGGACGTCCCGCGAACACCAACGCAGACTTGTATCGCGGCTCGCGAGATTGCGCGCTCGATCGGACTCAAGCACGTCTATACCGGTAACGTGGATGACGTCGACGGACAAAGCACGTACTGTTCCAGCTGTGGTTGCCGTTTGGTGATTCGGCGCGGATACGAGGTCAGCCCGGATGGGCTCGATCGCTGTCTTTGCAAACGTTGCAGCGCGCCATGGAGCGGTCGAGTGGATCCGAAAGGGCTCGGGACCTTTGGTCCTCGTCGTATTCCCATCGAGATACGATCGCGTCCTTGAGTCGGGCGGTCGCATTCTCTGAGGTCGACATCGTGTACGACGCGGCGCGCGGGAGTGGCGGGCGCGTAGCGGGAAGGGCCGGCGCGCGCGGTCCGATCGAGCCGATGATGCGGGTGGATACGACGGTAGCCGTTACATCTCGACGTCACCCCAGACGGTCAAGGCTGCAGCGGTTTCGGGGTCGATGCTTGCGGGCTCTCGTTGGGTTTTAGCGCCAGCACGGTGAGCGCGCGATAGCTCGGCGGCCGTCCATCTAAAAAGCGCTTGTGCGGTCATCGGCACTTTGGCGAATTGGTCGTCGACGCACATTGGATCGACGTCCGTCTGGCAAAGCCGAGGAACACTACCGAGTTCACCAGAGAGCAGCCAGACGCCCGTTCGCGAGACGTACTTCTGCCCCAAAGTGGAGACGAGCGTGCGGGTGAGCAGTGGTTCTCTTCCCGAGAGCCCGTCGATGAGATCGATGCCTTCGATGGGTTCCGTCGTCGATGGATCCACAGCGTCGAATATCGTGCGCGCGAGATCGACGGTCGTCACAGGGCGCTCGTAGGTTTTGCCAGCGAAGAGTCGCCCCGGAAACTTGACGATGAGGGGGACTGTCAGTTGGTCTTCTCGGAGAGCGCCCAAAGGATCGAACGGAAGGTTCGGTAGTTCGGCGTTGGCGGTGTCACCCACGAATACGAATAGCGTTTCGTCCCACAGCTCGCGTCGCTTGAGGGTGGCAATCAGATTGGCGAGTGCAGGGTTCTGTTTCGCAAGACCCGCTTTCATGAACGCACTGAGTCGTTCGGTATCTTCGTCGTTGAGCCGACGTTGGACCTTCGCGGTTTGACGTCGAATTTTGCCCAAAGTAATGCCCCCGCGTCGCGCGTCGAGGGCGCCACCGTAGTCGGCGGGAGCGAGCTGGGCGGTTTGTTCCTTGGTTAGGTCCCAAGGAGGATGGGCACCCCGAGCGTGCACGAGCACGAAACGAAGACCATCTCGATTCTGGTCGATTCGCTGCGCGAGGTAGCGCGTCGCTTCGACGATCGGAGTTTCAGCGGGAATGTCGAGAACGGGCGAATAGGATCCGTAGGTATCCCATCCGACGTTGAAACCGAACGCGGGAAAGCTCGTTGGAACACCGGTGAACATGGCGGTGCGGGCCGCGTAGTGCTTCGCGATGACTCCGAGCGTGGGAAGATTGCCGAGGCGAGCCGCCGTGTCCACGACGTGATGCCGAGCCGGCGACATACCCGTGAGCAAGGTGGCCAAGATCCCCGCGGGGACCGTCGTGGGTGTGCGATAGGCATGGAATGCCACCGAGTCGCGGAGCAGCTCCGTTAGCGCAGAGTTTTCTCCCGCAGCTCCCCACGGGGGAACGAGGCGGCGGTCGATCCCGGATGCTACGACGACGACGATGGTCGATGCTTTGGGGGTGGGCGTGGACACGCCTTCGGGTCGATTGAGACGCGGTTCGCCGAATGCGATGCGACCGCCCAGGGTGGTCTGCACAGAGCGAAGCTCGAGAGACACCACGCGTCCCGCGAATGGGGAGAGGTCGAGTGTCACCGGGATCCAAGTCGCGTCGGGTCCTCCGTTGACGCGACGTTCGTGTAGGGTCGTGCGCACGTGTCCCTCTTCGACGATGGCGACTTCCGCGGTGCCGGTGCCGGTTCCCCAGAAGCCCAAGGAGACGTCGAGGCGAGTGCTGCTGGCGAGGTGAAGGGGACATCGCACGTGACTCGGCGCTCGTAGGACGATGGCGCGTCGAGGGACGTTTTTCAGCTCTTGATCGGCGACGAGATCTCGAGCCGTTGGGGGCGCGTAATTCTTGGAGGGCTCTTCCTCATCGGTGAAGTTGAGCCAATCGAGATCGTAAAATGCTTCCTTTTGAGGAGAGGCTCTTCCGTGAGATTCGAGCAGCAGCGTGTGCCGGCCGGCATTCAAGGGCTCGACCAATCGTGGAAAGGTGAGCACCTCGGCGGTTGCGCGAGTCAGTTTGAGTCTGCCGAGTCGTTTTCCATCAATCGAGGCGGAGACGGCAGTGCCATTCCTTCCGAAGACGCGTGCACGGACGCGGAGCGATGTCGTGGCGTCATCGAGCCAGAAATCACGAACGTACTTGCGCTCGACGATGGGTTGAAACGTGGAGCCTCCGTGGTCCACCAGTTTCTGCGCCTCGTTTGGATCGCGTGAGATCGATGACGTACCCAGAGCCTGCTTGTGGTGTCGTCGAGCCCACGTCGATGACGAGACCCTCGTGATAGACGTCGCAGTCCGGAAGCAAGTCGAACAGCGATATCGATGGCGGGCCGTTCTTGGCTCGAGGTTGAACCGCCGTTACGACGTCTGCGGAATGAGATGGCGCAGGCGAGGGTTCCGAAGTGCCGTTGGGTGACCGCTTGCAACCGACGAGCGAAAGAGCCGCCGGGAGGAGGACGAGTGAGCTCCACCACGAGCGACTCCACGTCGAGGGACGGAACTTCGGCCGGATCACTTCCATGTCGGAGCGAGCGATAGCCGCATGGAGCGTCCCGCGCCAACCTCGATCCAGTCGCGTCGCTCGATCCCGTTCAAACGGGTCCGAACCTGGTGCTTGCCTGGGGTGACCGTGACGACTCGAACTGGTCCGCGGCCGACGAAGGTGTCGTCCACGAAGATCGCATGGCCCCCCGCGGTGACGACCTCGATGAGGGCCTGTCCGGGCGCGAGGGTCACGTCACTCGGCGTGGGGATCTCGTCAATGACCGCTTCGGGTTGCGTCGAATTCCCGCTGGGACTGGCGCTTGGCGCGGGAGGTGGCTCGGCCTCGTTCGCGGGGCTCGGGATTGGCGCGGCGGCCATCGATGCCGAATCCAAGGCAGCCGCGGCTGGAGAGTGGCTCGGGCGATCGCGCCACCAGCGGGCGACGGGCACGGTGATGGCGAAAGTAACCGCCCCGGCCAGGAAGGCCAATCCGACAGCTTGTAACCAACTCACCGAATGCGCTTGAGGCGGATCACTTGCGGAAGTGACCCGAACTGCCGGGGCAGACGGACGCTCTTCGGCCCGGCTCGGTTCGGCGGGAGCCGGCGACGCCGCCTTTGCAGCAACGTCGGAGGGCCGTTGTTGCTGCTCGGCTTCGATTGGCTGCGGCAGGTCAACCGTTGGGGGAGCGGGATGCGCCGGAGGTGCCCCGGAGGTCGAGGCAGCTTCGTTGGCGTCTTCGGCGCTTTTTTCTAGGGCGGTCGCCGGAATCGAACCGGCAATGGCTACGGAGTCCCCCGGCGAGCGGAGGGTGTCGCGAGTGATCCCGGTGGGCGCGCTTTCCTCCCGCGCCGTCGCTTCCGTCGAGGCTCCGACTTCCGGTGGGATTTCACGGGAGGCTGTTTCTGACGGGGTTCCGCTCGATGTCGCGGGTTCTGTCGGAGGTGCTGGGAGTTCGCCGACCTCGATGGCCGGTTGAATATCGACGGCAGGCGGGGCCGCAGAGATCAACGGAAACACGGGATCGCTGTCGTATTCGCGATGCGTCGAGCTGTTGCCCAAGTCCGCTGGTCGCGGCGGCTTCTGCACTGCCGGGAGTGCGGGGGTTACCGTACGAGCCTCGCCTTCACGAGCTGGCGATTCGGCTTGGGTCGGTGCGGCCGCCTCGATGGTCGAGGGTGAAGTCTGTGCCGGGTTGGGCGTGCTCGTCTCGAGCAATGAACCCTGAGGCAGTGTCACGCGTGTTCCAGGGAGGTTGCCCTTGGCGACGTGCGGCAACGCGGCAACGGCAGTGATTGGGATGGCCGCAGTTGCAGCGGCGATCGCTGGAGCGACGGTTCCCGGAGAAGGGTTGGGAAACCGCGTCGTCGAACGAGCCTTTTGGGCGTACGCGGAGCCGATCGGAGACGGCGTGGGGCTATGGGTGCTCGACGATGAAGTGGTCGTGTCGGCGGGATCGATCGCGGCGTGGGGTTCGCGAGTTGCTTCTTCGCTCTGCGGTGGTTCGGCTGCTCCGAGTTCCTTTGGCGCAGTCGTCTCGACTCGTTCTGCGGGAAGCGAAGCGGTCTCGGCAATCGGCTTTTCGCGAGCAGCATTCGCTGCGTCCGCAGACGCGGCGTGCTCGTGAGTGTCACTTGGGAGACGCTTAGCTTCGTCGGTGTCGCTCGTTTGGGTCGCGCTCTCGTCGTTGCTGAGGGGCGCTCGCACCTGGTCCTCCTCCTTGGACCGTGCGTCGACGTGCTCCGCCTTTTGAATGACACTTGGCGATTCGTCGTCGACGAGCAACTCCGCGCCGTTGGGTGTGGGTGTTCCTTGAGACACCGCTTTGACGACCGCGTTGGCGAGATTCGGAGTTTCGTTGTGACTTCTACGTTCCGGCGTCGGAAGGCTCGGACGCATGAATCCGCCCGAAGTGACCGGTTTGTCGGGTTGGTTTTTTTCCGAAGTGGCAACGCCAGAGTTGCCTTCGGGCGGTGGGGTGTCGTCCCAGCTGAGTTCCATTGCCCAATCCACGTCGTCCGTGGGCGGCGGCTTGCTGAGCGGTAGTGCTGGCGTCAGTGAGTGCTTGGGCGGCGGAGCGGATACGCCTGGCGAGTCTGCGCCGACTCCCGAAAGCGTTCCCGAGGGGAGACTCCAGGTGTCTGGATTGGGAGGGGGCGCGCTTGTCGAGCGACTCCATTCTACGGAAGACTTGGCGTGAGGCGGAATGGAAGCGGAAGCGCCCGACCGTTCTCGAGATTCGGGCGGTGAGGGCGACAGTTGGAAGGTAAAGAGCGGCGTTGGCGCTGGCGCAGGCTTCGGCGGCACGGCGGGTGGCTGCGCCGTCAACGCGAGCATCTCTTGTTCGAGGAGGTCGGTGCCGTCGGCGCTCGAGATGGATTGCACTGCACCTCGTCGAGCGACGTCCGCGAGCAGCGACTCGAGCAAGTGTACCGAAGCCGCGCCGGAGGCGAGCAACTGACGTGGCGCGATCCCGCGGGAGAGCTCCTCGGCAATGTGGCGGAGGGAGAGTGGAAGAAGGGAGAGATGCGTGAAGGCGTCGGGTTCGAGGACGAGGCGGTCGACGAGTCCGAGAGACAGACCCGAGAGGACGCGCTGGGCGGCCCGAGCTCGCAACGCAACCGGTCGTAATAGCTCCGGGAGGCTTTCCTCGAATTCTGGCTCGCAGCGATCGCGATCCGGAGTGACGGAGAATCGTCCGGCGGTGACGGAGATGAGCGCTTGCAATACGGAGTTGCCGCGTTCCGTTGTTCCATCATTGCGGGTTCGGGTCGCTGCCTTGAGCGAGCCTTCACGGATGCGCAAGTCGAAGATGGACGTCGCGTCGCGCAGTGTCACGCGCAGCGGGCGATCGAGGGTCGTCGCAATTTCGAGGAGCTGGCGTACCGTCATCGAGTCGAGTCGTCCGCGCACTTCGCCGTCCGGCGGAGCTGACACGCCGAGGTTCTTCGCCAGGCGGCGCTCGAGGGCGCGTCGCGGCTGCAGGAGTTCTTGCACGCGGCGAACGACGGTCGAAGCGGCGGCTTCTTTGCGGAGATAGCCGTCTGCGTCGGAGCCAAGATCACGCAGCCGAAAGAGGAGATCTTCCTTCCACGAGAGGAGCACTACTGGGACGTCTCGCAAGAGGACGTCTCGCTTCAAGGCATGACATAGGGCAAAGCCGTCGAGGCCTGGCATCAAGACGTCGCTGACGACGAGTTCTGGCCAAACACGGTAAGCAAGCTCGAGAGCGCGCGCGCCATCATGCGCTTCGGTGACGACAGCCCCAGCCGCACGTAGGGTTCCACCGACGAGCCACGCAACGGCGGGATCGTCGTCTGCAACGAGGATTCGTCGTCCGGTGAGATTCGACGGGATCCCCTGGCGTCGAGGGACCGCGCGTCAAGTGATTGAGGCCGGGCGCCAAGGGAAAGGATCCGTCGGGACCGAGTTCGAAGCGCACGTGCCCGTCCGACTGCTCGACGACGTGCTCGCGGATTTGCGCCAACGCTGACCAGATTGCCGCGCGCACGACCGTGCCGTCGCCCAAGGGGATCCGTGCGGTGCGTGCATCGACCGTCGCACTCTCGACGATCCCTTGATGGACCTCGCGCGTGATCCGATTGGCGAGCTCGACGAGGGAGACTTCGCCGAAGGGTGGTAGCGTGGGTGTTCGTTGCTCGGCAGGTTTTCGCGCTTGGCCGAGCGCCTTCAGGATTTGGTGTTCGGTCGCCCGCGGCGACAACGCGGTGCGGACGCCGAGATTGACGAGCGCCTGGGTCGCGTCTTCGGGGACGTTCAATGCGACGATTGGGACGCCAGAGGTTTCCGGTGCTTGGGCGAGTTCGTCGACGAGGAGCGTGAGGCTTCCTTGCGTGGTGTCGAGCAACAAGACGTCCGGTCCGAGAGCGGCGGCCAGACGGCGCAGCTCGTCGGCGTTCGTCGACGACGTCATTTCGAAGTCGGCGCTTCCACCTTGGGCGGACAGCAGGGCGTTGCGAGTCTCCTCGCTCCCGAAGAGCAGCACCGAGAACGGACCGGAAATGGCGCGACTCGCGGGGACGCTGCTCGGACTCGGTGCACCCGACGTGCCGTGTGGCGGCGCGATGGAATAGGTGCCGCGCTGAACCATCGCTGGCAGATTGACGAGGAGCTTTCGGACGAGGACGAGATCCTCGTCGAGTGTTTCGACTTGCGACGTGCGGAGCCGTTGCTCGGCTCGCGAAAGGACGTCTGCCGCGGCAGCAAAACCCAAAACCTTTGCCGATGCCGAGAGGGCATGGAGGCGTCGGAGGAGATTGTCGCGGCGTCCCGAGTGATCTGGCTGCTGTTCTAGGGATGCGACAGCCTGCGCGATGGCTTCCAAGCGTCGCGGAAGGGTCGAGACGAAGTCCGCTCGGGAGGTGGACAGACCGGTATGCTCTTCTTTGCGACTGAACTCGCCATCGGGGATCATTGGATCTTGTCCCATGCTCATCGACCTGCAGCGGCCTCGAGCGTAGCGCGAACCAGGGCTGCGATTTGGCGAGGATCGCCTTCGTCGATGTGACCGAGGAGGGTTTCTGCGTCGAGGAGGGGTACGGCGGCCAGTCCCGCGGCATCGTCGAGGAGGTCTGAGTGTTCTTGACCGAGGGTGACGATGGCGGCGCTGCCGGGCAGGGTCAGGGTCCAAAGAGGCGAGAAAGCGAGGTTGTTCGGCAGGCCCACGAGGTCGAGTTCCTGGCCTTCTGCCAGACGAAGGGTGGCCAGGCGGTACGCCACCGGGGCCGCGGGGGCTGCGTCTGTCGATGCGATGCTGTCCGCGATTCGCCCAAGCGCGTGCAGGCACGCGGCGAGTCGAGGTGGGGACGAGAAGAGGACGATGCGCGGGTTGCCGCTGAACCCAGGGCGCTTCAGTTGCCGCACGATCGCCGAAAGCACACTCAACTGCTCCGCTTCGGCAAGTTCGACGCGAACTGCCCCCTGATCGATACGTCGAACCAATCCACGCTGGGTGAGGCGCTCCACTGCGTTGAGGATGTCGAGATCGGGGGCGTTCAGTTCGTCGACGAGAGCTGCCGCGGTGCGCGGAGCCTCGAGCGCCGAGAACACGAGTGCCTCGAGTTCAGTGAGCGGCGGTGTGATGGTCGTAGGCGACGGAAGTGCTTGCAGAGCGTCTTGTGACGCCGAAGATTCCTCGAGGAGACGGCGGATCTCATCGGTATGCCGGAGACCTTCGAGAATGAGGTGGTTCGTGGGTTCGGCAATCCGACGCAGCTGGTTCGTGGTGCCGCTGACGAAGGAAAAAGTGCCCTCGGTCTCTGCCAGAAGTCGGAACAGGGCTTTGGTGCCTTCGACTCGACGAAAAACGGCATCGACGACTTCGCCGTCCGTGAGACGTACCTCGCCCTGCCCGGTCGGTGTGACCAGCGTGAGGGCACCGGTTCGGCGATTCATGCTGAGGAGCTGGAGCAGGTCTGGCACGCTCACCTGCTGAAGATCACCGCGGAAGTCACCACGATCCGTGGACACGGGTGGCGTGCGACTGGGCAACGTGAACAGGCGACGGGCGATCGTTTCGGGGTCGTGACGGGGTAACCAGGTCGACTGTTCCGTGCTCTTCGACGTGCGACTCACGAGGACCCAACGGGGCAGTCGCGCCACGAGTGGATCTGCGCTGAGTCGGGCCTCGAGATCCGGATCGGACACCAATGTGTCGGCAATGAGCAAGGCGCTCACTCGGGTGACCCTCAAACGTGACAGCGCTGCGTCGAGATTGTCGGCGAGCAAGACTTCGAGGCCACGCGCGCGCAGTCCTTCGGCGAGTTCGCCAAGTGCATCGACGTCGGGCTCGACGAGCAATACCGAGTGGGACATTAATCAATCCACCTCATTCCGGCAGCTTCTCCGAGCCGCTGCACCAAGAGATTGGCAAGCACCGGATCGGAGCTATGAACCGCGCGCAGTTGGCCCGCGGTGGTGCGACCGAGCAAGGCGTACGTGCCATGCTCGGAGATGAGGACGAGGACCTCGAGATCCTTCGAGGATGGTTGGGAGGAAATATCGGCAACGTCGAGGGCAACTTCGTCGCGAAGATTGGCGAGGGCGGCGCGTGCGGCAGCGCCGATGCTCATTCCGCTGCGTTGGGATGCGATCACGCGCGTTCCTCCAGACCGAGCGGCTTCGCCGACGGCGGCAGCTGCGAGACCTACGACGTTCCATCAAGGGCAGCTCGATGATTTGGGGAGCGCTTAGGCCGAGGCCTTGGCTCGCTTCGCCGAGGCGCCAGAGTAGTGCGTCGAGGATCTCGGGGAGCGGGAGTCGATCGAGGCCGAGACGACGAACGGGCGAGACGCGGCAGGCGTCGGCTCGATGGCGAGCGACGCGGAGCAGTTGGGAGAGGTCGAGCCCGTCTTGGGGAAAGGTGGCGACGCCCATGCTGGCGTCGAGATCGGGGTGGGCCGAGCTGCGCAGTCCACCGGGGCCAAGGAGTTGTTGCATGATCCGACGACGGCAGGCATGCGCGCCCATCCCTCCAGTTTCGGGAAGGAGCAGGTAGAATTCGCTGTCGTCGACTCGCGCGAGGACGTCGGTGTCGCGCACGCAGGCGAGGACGTTTTCTGCGACCTGAAGGGTGGTGCTGCGTAGCAACGAGTTCGGGTTCTGCTGCCGTTGTTCGACTGCGAGTGTCGCCAGAGCGAACCTGCGCGCGTGCCGTCGGGCCTTGTCGATTTCTCGTCCGGCAACGTCGACGAAGTAGGCAAAGGTGTAGGCGCTCGATGCCGGATCCTTCATTGCGCCGCGGCTCGTTTGCTCGCGTTCCATGACGAGCGCGAGTGTCATGGCGATTTGCGGTCCGATGATCGCGAGGGAGTCGAGCAGGGGCGTGAGAGGGTGAGTGATGGATGCGCCGAGGAGCAGGAGGGCGGCCGTTTGGCGTTCGAGGGTGAGACGAACGACTTGCAGCTGATCGGATTGGGCAAAGTTGAGTAGCTCGAAGTCTTCGCAGAAGGTGGGGGCGTGTTCGGCAGTTCCGATTGTTGCAAGTCGAACGAGCTGACGGGATCCCTCTCCTGCTGGAAGATAAGCGAGGACGCGTTCCGCTCCGGCTTGGGAGAGGAGCACGGCCAAGCGCTCCGCGGCGTCGCGACGTGAGGTGGCCGAAACGATCTGTGAGAGTGCGTCTGCGAGCTTTTGGGCTCGACGGGAAGCCTGGGCTTCGCGATGCATGCGATCGTGTTCCGCGCGTTGGGCTTGGCGGCTGCGGATTTGGGTAAGCGCGGTGAGGACCTCGTTGCCGCTTAGGGGCAAGACGAGGACGGTTTCTGCACCCAAGGTGATCGCTTGAGGACCGAGGTCGAGTTGGTGTCGCCGCGTGAGGGCGTAGATGGTGACGTTGGGGTTGAGGGCGCGCAGATGATGGACGACAGCGAGGCCGGCGTTGTTGCCGAGGGTGATGTCGACGAAGGCCAGCTCCGGCATCAGTGCGTTGGCCTTCGTCAAGCCATCGGACAAGTCGGTGGCGAGGAAGAGCTCGTCGCGTGTGGTCGTGACGGCGCGTTGGACGATTCGGATAGTCTCCTGGTCATCGGCGATGAAGAGGATCCGAAGCGGGAGGAGTTGGTCGGGACCAGGCCGTGACGAGTTCACGGTGGGGGCCTCCGCGCGCGGGATTGACCCAGGGGGATCTCCGGGCGCTGGTGACGCGGTTTGGGTTCGGCCGGAGAAGTCTCGAGCATGTCTTCACCAATCTATCCGGGGGGACGGGTGGAGAACAACAGGTCGACGTCGAGATCAGGCGGACGTTTCGGTGGGGAGATGGGGCGACAGGCGTGCGCGGAGTTCATCGGCGCTGAGGCCGGGGAACTTGACCACCTTGTGTTTGGATTTTGCGCCGGTTTGCAGGACGAGACCGCGGGGGGCCATCTGACACCACTTGGCCAATGCTTTCAGGAGGGCGGCGTTGGCTTGCCCATCGACCGGCGGGGCTGCGAGGGCGACCACGAGATCACCTTCTTGCGTTCCGACCAGTGCGGTTCTGGAGGCGCGGGGTTTCACCCGGACTTGCAGGGTGGCTCCATCGGGATGGTCGACGATGTGAAGGGGCGACAACGAGCGAGATCTTACCGCGGGTGGCTCGGTGGCACATGGCGAATTTGGCGTTCGGCGGTGCGAGTGGAACGGCAGCGCTAAGCTCGTGGCAGGGCAAGTGAGCCCAGTTTGGAGAGTAAGGTGGAGATGGTTCGCCCAGTCGTGTTGCACAGTGGTGAGGTGGGGAGAGCGATGGAGCTCGGGGCCGCTCTTGGGAAGGCGTTGGGGCGGAAGGTCGAGGTTGCGCCAGACGTTGCTGCGATTTTGCGCAGTCGCAGCGGCTCAGGGGTGTTCGTTTTACCGAGCGCAGCTCTTTTGGATTGGGTCGGTCGCGTGGAGTTGCTGAACTGCGCGACCGTTGTCTGGGTGAAGGATTCGGGGGGGGATTCGGGCGTCGTCAACGACGGACTGGGGTCGGCGGAGCGGGCCCGAGTGCAGGGCCTTCTCGCAGGGGAGTATGGGGAGTGTCATCTGACGGTGGAGCCCGAGCGGGTCGGGATGGTCGATGCGTTGGACCAAGTGATTGCCGTGGTGGCTCGTGGCCCGGTTTCGGTGGCGGCAGGGGAGCGAAGTTATTTGGTCGAGGTCGGTCGGGGAAATCTGGAGTCGGCGCTTGGTGCTCGGGCATTTCAAGGCTCCGGCGGTGCTGTATCTCACGGACGCGAACGTGGATCGTTTGCACGGTGAACGATTGAGAGCGGGCGTGGCCGCGACGGGGATGCGGGTGGAGCCAATGGTACTGCCGCCTGGCGAGGAGACGAAGTGTCTGGCGACTTTGGGTTCGATCTTCGATCGTGCACTCGAGCGTGGCATCGACCGATCTTGTTGGGTAATGGCGGGTGGAGGCGGCGTGGTGACGGATATTTCCGGCTTGGTCGCGGCTTTGTGGATGCGCGGTTTGAAGTGGGTTGGGATCCCGACGACGTTGCTCGCCATGGTCGATGCATCGGTGGGTGGCAAGACTGCCGTCGACCACGGCATGGGGAAGAATTCAGTGGGTGCGTTCTGGCAACCGTCGTTGGTGGTGTGTGACGTCGAGTGGCTTACGACGGAAGGGGAACGCAATTACGTTGGTGCACTTGCCGAAGTGGTGAAGACGGCATTGATTGGCGACGTAGAGCTGTTCGAATCTTTGGAGAGGGAAATCGCGAGAGTGAGAGCTCGAGATTTGGATTTGTTGACCGAGATTGTTCGTCGTTGCGTGGCGGTGAAAGCTCGGATCGTGGGTCTGGATGAGCGCGAGAGCGGGTTGCGGGCGGTGCTGAAATTTGGGGCATACGGTGGGGCACGCGCTCGAGGCGCTGGGTGAGTACAAACGGTACACTCATGGTGAAGCGGTGAGTCTCGGCCTCGTTGCAGCGTTGCGCTTGGGCGAACGTTTGGGGCACACGTCGAGGGCGGTCGTGGACCGCGTGGAGTTTCTGCTCAAGGGTTTGGGGCTGCCCGTGGAGTTACCTCGCGGTGAGCTCGTTGGGGCGAGCGAGCTCTTGGGGCATGACAAGAAGCGCGCCGGAAGTGCACTGAAGTTCATCTTCGTGCGTGAGGTGGGGGACGTCAGGGTGGAGCGTTTGGTTCTGGAGGATCTTCGTGAGTGGGTCGCTGCAATGGCAGGTTGACCATTGAGGGACGTGAACGGAAGGACAACGCAGAGTCGTCGGGGTAGCGCGCGGTCTGGTGGGGGCCGCGCGGTACGGGAGCATCGGGTCTGGTTGGTCAGAACCTGGTGGTGACGTCGGTTGGTCGAGCGTGCACGAGGGGAATGGAGATTGATGTTACTGGCTCAGTGGGGATTGAGCGGTCGAGGTGCGCTCGGTCGATATGACGTCGAGTGAGCCCTCGTAGGGAGCGGAGGTGTACTGGCTGTTGATGGTGCGGCGTGGGGTTGCTGAAGAATGCGTCCGCGGGAGAACCGGCGTGTTCAGTGAGGAAAGGTGGGAACGGTCGGTATTGCGGAAGGTGCTGCGAACTTGGCGGGGCTTTGCGGGGAGGGTAGACTGCAGATCGGACGTCCTCGGGGGATTCGAGCTCCGAGGAGAGGTAAACATGGAAAGTCGTTGTACGTGGTTGAGTCCTCTCGCTGGTGTCGCGCTGTTACTGGGTGGTGCGACTGCGGGCTGCGCGGATAACGAATCCATGTTGTTCATTCGCGGGGTCATGGCTCGTGAGTCCGGCAATTGTGAGCTAGTTGCGGACGACACAGCGACATTGCTGACCGTGGGCACTCTCGACGTAGGGTTTCGCGGGGCTTACTCCGCCGCGCTATTGGTCGGAAATCAGTTGGCGTCGCGCGGACAAAAGAGCACGTTCACGAACGGAAACGTCGAGCATCACGCTCGAGGGTTCTGAGGTGACGTTGCTTCGGCCGAATGGGTCGAAGTTGCGGGCTCCGTTCACGTCGCCTGGCACGGGGTTCGTGGAGGTGGGTGCCGGGCAGGAGAACGGGTACGGGGTGATGAGTTCAGTCCTCGTGCCCTATGTCGCCGGCTTGGATGCAGTCGCTGAGGCGGATGGTGGATCCAGTTACGTGATTGCGGAAATCCGTGCCTTTGGAAAGACTCTCGGGGGACTAGACGTCGAGAGTGGAGTCTTCAAGTTTCCGATCAACATCTGCAGCGGATGTTTGGTGACGTTTCCGATATCGTCGGTGGGGAGTGGGAATGTTTGCCAGGCGGATGACACCACGGAGTCGACGATTCCGTGCGTCCTCGGTCAGGACGACCTGGTGAGTTGTGCGGCGTGTGCTGGCCAGTTCGACGTTTGTGCTCGAGCGCCGTAACGGATTGGGAGCGCTTGGGATTTAGTTGGTTTGAGGCGGACTGGGAGGGGGAGGTCAGGTACTTCGTCTGCAGGGTGAGCCGCTTGCGGAGCGGTGTCTTCGGAGAAGGGTGAGCGGCGGGATTGTATTTGCGGTTTTGGGGTGGGGCCTTCGGTGGCAGCGGGGGCCTGGATCGCTTCGATGGAGTTGGTTGTTCGTATTGACGTCGCTCCGCGATGCGATGACCTCGCTCCGCGATGCGGAGACCTCGCTCCGCGATGCGATGACCTCGCTCCGCGATGCGATGACCTCGCTCCGCGATGCGATGACCTCGCTGCGGGAGAACGACTCAATCGCGAAGGCGGTCAGGGGACGTGCGTTTTTCGCCTGCGGCCGACCTGGTGAGGAGAGCGTTGTCCCATCGGTCTGGCGGTTATTGACGGAGCGTCAGAGTGAGAGCCGCCTGCGGAGACGACGGTTGACTGTCGGGGACCGTCGCGGTGGTCGTCAGGTTGTGGAGCGGGTCTCGGTGTTCGGCGGCCGTCGGGAAAGAACGGCGGCGGTGCTTTCGATGGCAGTGTCGATACGGTCGAGGATTCCGTGCAGGTTTTGACGGGTTTCTGCCTCGAATTGGGACGCTTCTGCGCGCTCTTGGTCGAGCTGTTCGGCGAGGGTCAGCGCTGCGTACAAGAGAGCTTGGCTGGCGGTTAGCTTGCCTTTGGGATCGCAGGCCCGGATTTGGTCGTCGAGAATGGCTGCCAGTCGCTGTAGCTTGGTCGGATCGGTGTCCGTTAGGACACGGTACGCATGTCCACCGACGTTCAGCTCGACGGGCTGGGAAGGCATCGCGGGGACCGTATCATTAGTTCAGGTAGATGGAAATGGGTCCTCCGAGAGGAAGGATTCTATTTGCTCTTCTGGATTCGTGAAGGGTGGGAGGGAAGCTTGGGTGTTGGTGAGCCTGCGCGCTTTGTGGGAGGAATATCAGCTCGGCTTGGCTCGGACCCATTCCACTTGGAGAGAGAATTGCGTGCTGGACTGCGGAGACGCGCAATCGTGATTTTCGGATTGGTTGCGTTTTAGGTGGGGGGGTGCAGTTGGTTTGTGGATCGTTGCGATTCCGGTTGGGGGCTCTGATGTGGGGACGCCAGGAGATCGCAATCTGTCCTGGCGCGAGCAGCGGCGGGACGGGTGGCGGTTGGGGCAGTTCGTTGTGCGTCGGCGTTCCGGTTTGGCAGGGGGTGGCGGGTTCTTTGGTGTTGGGCGGCGCAGGTGGGATGATTGGGAGGTGAAACCATTCGATCGGCTTGAGAGTGAGTTGGCGAGGTTGAAAGAGGGAGGGCTCTTTCGCGATCCGAACAATGCTGGGTTTCGGCAGGAGGTGCAGGAGCGCGCGGCGACTCTCGGGGTTCCGTTCGTTGATGCGAGCTCGAATGACTATTTGGGTTTGGCTCGGGGAGGGACGGGGCGGGCGCCGTCAGGCCTCGAGATTGTTTCACGTGAAATCCGGAACGCAGATGGGTTGTTGGAGAGCGAAGGCTGGCGGGGTGCTGGAGCGTCGAGGTTGTTAGGGGGGTCGGACGTGGATCACTGTTCGCTGGAAGCGGCGTTGGCGGATTGGGTTGGGACGGAGAGCGCGCTAACCTTCTCATCCGGGTACGCGGGTAACCTCGGTGTCTTGTCGTCTGTTCCCGGTGAGGCGGACGTGGTGTTTTCGGACAGCTTGAATCACGCGTCGATCGTGGATGGGTGTCGGCTGGGAAGGGCACGAGTGTCGGTGTACCCGCATCTGAACCTCGACGAACTTCGGAAAAGGCTGAGGACGGAGGCGGTTGAGGGGCAGCGGTGGGTGGTGTCCGAGAGCTATTTCAGCATGGACGGGGATTCTCCCGATCTGGTGAAGCTGAGAGAGATCTGTGACGAGTGCGACGCTGGCTTGATTGTCGATGAAGCGCATGCACTGGGGGTGTTTGGGCCGGTGGGGCAAGGGCTCTGTTCTGTTGCGGGGATCAGCCCGGACGTGACGTTAGGGGCCTTTGGGAAAGCAGTGGGTGTGCAAGGGGGCTTCGCTGCTGGGGCGGCGTGCTTGCGGGAGTGGCTGTGGAATCGGGCCCGTTCTTTCGTCTTTTCGACGGCGCCCGGCGGAACGGTTGCCCGTCGAGTGATGTTTCACGTGAAACATGTTCAGGCTGAACACGCTGCCCGGATGCGCCTGGCCGCGATGAGCCTGGACGTGCGAGGTCGACTCGATGCTCTCGGCCTGAAGAGTATCCCGGGAAGTCACGGTCCGATCATTCCCGTTCTGATCGGTGGGAACGAAGCTGCATCTAGGGCCGCCGCCGAGCTCCGTTCCATTGGGGTGCTCGCTTATCCCGTCAGACCGCCTACGGTACCGCAAGGCACGGCCCGCCTGCGCATCACCCTCTCCGCTCGGATGAGCTCCGCCGAGATCGACCACCTCGTGGACGCTCTTGGGAAATGCTGCCGCCCGATCTGACTTTCGCCAAGTTTGGCGGGAGGGACCCGCTCGCGACAGAGTGCGGCGGAGCGATTCGAGCCGCTCGTTGCAACCCGACATTTACCGGCAGGAGGTGACGCATCCAATCGTCACGTGCTGCGCCCCACCCAGCCGACTCTTTCAACAGCTGCGGCTCAACCGAGTGGGAGCGCCTGCCAAACCACTCGGAGCTGAGCACCGTGAGTGCAACCTCCCAGAGAGCACGCCGAACTGCCGACGAAAGTCCCTGCAATTGCGTGGTCTGCTCTGTCCACTCCAATCCCGCATCTGGTCGGGCGCAGACGTCGCGCTCGATCGGCGCGACAACGCCGTCCACCACGCGCTGCAACGAACGGAGCCGCGGAACAGTTCCAGTCGTCTCTCGAGCTTCAAAGACAACCGCTTCCCGTGCATCTCCGCAGCCATCGACAGCCTCGATGAGCCCAGCTGAACCCAGCTGAACCCAGCTGAACCCAGCTGAACCGGAAGTGCCCACGCCGGGAGGAGCACCTGCGACCATCGAGCGGTCGCAGTGCCTCTGCCTCCGCAGTGCCTCCTTGCACCAACGCGCCAAAGCGAATCGACCACGAGTTGCCCGTCCGACTTCGCGTTTCACATGGAAGCATGCACCTCATCGCCCCCATAGGAGCGCACGCTCCACAGCTGGCTCGCCCAAAAACCCCAACTCCTGAGGACGTCCGAAGGGGGATCCGCAAACTCGAGCAATGAACCCCGGTGGCAAGCGGAAGCGACGCGTCGGATCCAGAGTCCAAGCGTGTCTCCACCGCGCGCGTCTCGGAAGACTCCAACGAATGAACCGTCAAGCAGACGCCTCGCTCTTGCTTCGCTGCGGACGGGTGCGTACGCACTCCAAAGCCAAACCTCGACACTGTGCCAAGTCCGCGCTCCGTCTTTGCTACCTCACCGGTAGAAAAACCGCTCTGCGACATTCCGATCGCCGCCGCTCCGCCTCCCGCTGCCTGGTTCGGTCGGGGCGTCCTTCGCCTGCGTGGCGACCCCCAATATCTTCGGCCGCTTTTCGGCTACGAACCTGCGTCGAAACTGGGCGATCGCAGTGCGCCTCCCAATGTTTGTCGGTTTGAGATCTACCTGGCCTCGTTTAGTGCTCCTCATTTGTGCATGGAGGCACGCAGGTCCCGTTTGCAGCCGGGTTCGTATGTCCATCTCAACGCTGGAGATGGTACTACGGAGGCGGCCAATCCCCGCCACATAAGAACGGTTGTTCGGCCTGCGCAGATAGGAGCAGCATGTCTCGCCTAGTCATCCTCGGAACTGGCACCGGGATCGGAAAGACCTACGTCTCTTGCGCCCTTGCGAGAGCCCTCGCGGAGGTCGTCCCGACTGCCAGGATCCGCGCCTTCAAACCATTAGAGTCAGGACTAGGGCCAGTGGGGACGAGCGGAGTCGTTCCTCATGACTCCGATTCAGCACTTCTGGCTGCTGCTTCCTCTCCCCCCTTCGAACCTCCACGCCCACCCTATTGGCTCGCCTCGCCAGTGTCGCCCCATCTAGCCGCGCGCCGACAAGGGCTCGAAATCGAGCTGGAGGACGTGCGGCGCTGGTGCGACGAGGTTGAACACGGTGACGCGACGCTGCACGAGAATGAAGTAGATATATCGCAACGTAGTGTCGCCTTTGCTTCTCTCTATGAGACTGCCGGCGCAGTGTTCTCGCCAGTAACCGAACGTTTCACGAACTTCGATCTGGCGAAGGTGCTCGGTGAAGCTCTCTGGATCCTCGTGGCGCCCGATCGGCTTGGGGTGTTGCATGATCTGAGGACGACCCTCGAATGCATGAGAGCACGCGGCCGCGCACCGGACGTCATCCTTCTGTCTCAGCCAGATCCCAACGACACCTCCGCCGGAAGCAACCAGGCTGAACTCGAACGTCTCGACATCGCCAAGGTGGATGCACTGATCCGGTTCCGGGGAGTGCTCGAACGATCTGCGGCGGCAGCCATCTGGGCGCAACTGTCGAGCAAATCCAAGTGCTGAGTTCGCGGCAGCTCGAGGGCAACCCGAACGTCATCCGCGTCGCAGCAGTTTCGTCCGTCCCGCATCGTTCTCGCGCGACTTCGACGAGGACCAATTGCGGATAGACTCGACGGTTCTGCTCACCACGGCAGCAGAACCGTCGGGCGTCGACCGTTGATGACCGGCGAGCTCCTTCTCGACCGACGGGCAAGACCAAAGAGCTCACCTATCGGGAAGTCAGGCGCGACAAGTGGCCCAACTCGGGCTCCACTCTCGAGGGCGAGCCTAGGAAACACGTTGCCAATCGTCGACAAGAGACCAGCACGAATCATCTGAAGGTCAGTGACGACAATGCACGACTCCCGTGCGCTGACGTCCATCGTTCGCATGGAACGAAAGAATCCAAGATGAAGTAGTCAGTCGTTTCTTCGGATCCAGGGTTTCCGGGGTGCAGCAATTCCAGCGGTCACCCTCGTGGAGAGCCCACTCAAGGTCGTCTCCATCGAGCGACCGGATCGCTCTCCTGGCGGCAGAAGTGCCTCACGTGCCCGTTCGCGGCGCTCGAGGCTCCCACGAATGAGAAGCTCGACGTAGGCGGTCGCGTTCCTGCAATCCGGCGCTTCAGCTTTCGAAGCCAGACTGGCCAGAGCTCGCTCGTCCCCGTTCGAGACGAAGTCGCCTCGCGTCGACCCGCTTCCAAAGCGACGCGTCGTGGCTGACGACGACCACGATTGCGCCGCGTGCTCGTTCCTCCGTCAGGACGACCTCGAGCCTAGACGTTCCGTCGGCATCAAGGCCAGTAAACGGTTCGTCGAGCAGCAACAGCTTCGGTCCATGCACGAGTGCGCGTGCCAATGCGATGCGTTGCTTCTGTCCCCGCGACAAGGTTCCCACGCGGCGCTCCTTCAGGCCTCGTGCTCCCACCCGATCGAGAGCTTCCAGTGCCGAAGCGGTGGTCGTGCCATTGAGCCGCGCCATGAGCATCACGTTCTCCAAGGCCGTCAGCTCTCGATAGCAAGCTGACTCGTGCCCAACCCAGCCGACTTGCTCGCGCCAATCTCCGACTGACGCGCCCTCGGGCTCCCAAGTGACGCTTCCTGCCGTTGGCTCCATGAGCCCGCCAAGGATCGACAACAGCGTGCTCTTGCCTGCGCCATTGGCCCCCTCGACCACAGTGATGGTGCCGAACGAAAACTGGGTGCTTACACCTCTTAATACCCAAGCCGGACCGAACCGGCGCGTCACTCCTCTTACGACTAGCTCCCCGGCGTCACTCACGCGCACTCTTTACCACGACGTACAAGCCAACCATTCACCAGAATGCCGGCCGTCGGTCCGTCGTGGATTACACTTCAGCACACCTCCCCAAGCGCACCAGGCCCCAACAAGAACGAGATGGAGCATCCAGCCGCTAATCTCCAAGCGCTCTCCGTTCGTTCTCGATGAGAGGGGAATCACCCCGCTTGAACAGTTCGTCGCAACCTTCACTCCCGCGCCCGCCTGCCGAAGAACGACGCCATGCTAGGATGCCCCCAATGTCGAGTTCCGCCGCGGTTTTAGTTCAAGAGGGGGTAGAGCGCCTCTCGGAGCTACGGCGTGCGCTCGAGAGCGCACTCGATGGCAAACCGGACGTCGTGCTCCTTGCGATCACGGCTCTCTTGGCGCGCGGTCACATCCTTGTCGAAGACGTTCCCGGCGTGGGTAAGACCACGCTTGCCCGAGCGATGGCGCGCGCCGTGGGTGGCGAGTCGCGTCGAATCCAGTTCACGAGCGATCTGCTGCCCAGTGACGTGCTCGGCGTTTCGGTGTTCGACCAACGGCGCGCGGAGTTCGTCTTCCGTGCTGGTCCCATTTTTACCAACGTGCTGCTCGCCGACGAAATCAACCGTGCGAGTCCGCGCACTCAATCCGCCTTGCTCGAGGCCATGAGCGAGCGTCAGGTGTCTCTCGAAGGCCGGACTCTGCCCTTGCCGGATCCGTTCTTCGTCGTGGCTACTCAGAATCCCCACGACTTTGCTGGGACCTTTCCACTCCCAGAATCACAGCTCGATCGCTTCATGGTCCGAACTCGCATCGGATACCCGCTTCCCGCAGTCGAGACGCGACTGATGTTGAGCCCGCACGCCGACCACGTGGAGCAGGTCCCGACCGTGCTCGATCCCGAAGCCCTGGTCTTACTCCAACGATCCGTCGATCGAGTCTCCATCGACAGCGCACTCGGCGCCTACCTCCAAGCCATTCTCAACGCGACGCGACAGTCACCCGCCCTTGCGCTCGGTGCATCGACCCGCGCGGGCATGAATCTGGCCCAAGCGGCACGCGCTCGGGCGCTACTGCACGGACGTCGCTACTGCATCGCTGACGACATTCACTCGCTCATCGTTCCCCTCCTGGCCCATCGCGTGCGCTTGACCTCGCAATCCGAAGGGTACGCACCGGATCGAGAAGAAGCCGAAGCGACCATTCGCGAAGTCACCTCACGAGTTCCCGTCCCGCTTTGAGGCGCCATCTCGTCGTGGCAGCTCCAGAGTACATTCTACTCGCTACCGACAAACCTCAAGGGCGTCCTTGGTCGACGCGGATGCGTCATCCATTCGACGCTTTCCGTCCGCCGCGCAAGCTCCGCATCACTCGCGAGGGCAAGTACTACCTGGGCATTACGTTGGGAGTGGGCTTCGCCGCAATCAATACGGGGAACAACCTGCTTTACTTGCTTCTCGGGTTGCTGCTCGCGCTCATCGTGATCTCCGGTGTTCTCAGCGAGCTCAGTCTTCGTCATCTGCGCGTGCAACGACGCCTGCCCCGACGTGCGCAAGCCGAACGACCTCACATCGTCGAGATCGAGGTCTTCAACGAAAAGCGCCGCATGCCGTCCTACGCCATCGAGGTCGAAGACTTGCGCGCCGGACACTCCGCCGACAAGCGCTGCTTCTACCTCAAGGTGAGTCCCCAATCTGCACAGGTTGCCGCCTATCGGCGTACGCCTGCGAAACGTGGTCTCGACCGGCACATCGGATTTCGCGTTGCGACGCGGTATCCCTTTGGTCTTTTCGAGAAGTCTCGGGAAATTCCGTGCGACGGCACCCTCATTACCTATCCCGCGGTCGATTCCATCCGACTCGTTCCGAGCAACCGCGGAAAACAAGCTGGCGGCGATGCTTCCATCTCCCGCGGACAAGGCGATGAGATCTTGGGCGTGCGTCCCATGCGCGAGGGTGACGATCCTCGTGACATCTACTGGCGCAGGAGTGCCAATCCCGATCAAATGCTCCTCAAGGAACGGGCCCACGACGCGAAATCGACCGTCGAGCTGTTCCTAGACGACACCTTCTCGGACATCGAGAAGTTAGCCGAGCAAGTGGAGCGCTTCGAGCGACGGATTCGCGAAGTCGCTTCTCGCGCCGTCGCTCATCTCCGCCGCGGCGAAATCGTGCAGCTTCGAACGAGCTCGGGGCAGCGCGTCGTCGCCACCCCGACGGTGGGCGCAGACGCCATTCTTACCTTTCTTGCGCTGGTCGCTCCAGTTCACCGCGAGACCGTGGGCTCACTCTCTCCGCGATCGAACCGACGGAAAACGCCAGCAGACGAGACTGCGGAACCCTATCCATCCATTCCTCTATCCACCTACCCCGATTCATCCACGCGGAGGAACCGGGAAGTCGAGGGGAAATGAAGTTCGGTCTCGTCCATCGCGTACTGGTTGACGCGCTCATCGCGCTGAGCTTGCTATCCCTCGTTGCAACGGGAGAATTCGGCAGGGTCGGAGCTTTCGCGTTGATCGTCGCGCTAGCAGTCGCGCTCGCACTTCCGGCACGGTGGCAGGAAAGGCGAGGTATGCGACTGTTCGCGACGTACGCGCCCGTCGCCTTGGTGGCAATTCAAGGGGTGCGTTGGTTGGACGGTGGCAACCCCCTGACCATTGCTGTGGAATTCGCGGCTCTCCTCCAAATCATCCGCGTTGCGACTCGTCGCGGTGCTGCCCACGATCAGCAGCTCATCGCGTTGGCTCTGCTCCACCTCATTGCTGCGACCGTCCTCGGAGGCGGTCTGACATTTGCGCTCTGCTTCATCGGTTTCGTTCTGGTGACCCCCTCAGCCCTAGTTCTTTCTCACCTGAGGCGTGAGGTCGAAGGAAACTATCGGCAAGGTGCAAGGGATCGGACGGGCTTGCCCGTCGACGTTCCGCGCATTCTCCGAAGTCGTCGCGTGATCAGTCGTGGCTTCGTGTTGTTCGTCTCATTGCTCTCTTTGCCGGTATTCTTGGTCACTGCGCTGATCTTCGTCTCGTTTCCCAGAGTGGGGTTGTCGCTGCTGTTGCTCGAACCCCATCGACCATCGCGGATGGTTGGCTTTTCGGACCGTGTCGATCTTGGCGGCGTGGGCACGCTCCAAAGCGATCCATCGATCGCAATGCGAATTACCTATCCGCAGCTACCGCCAGATCCCCCGCGACGCATCGCCGTCTACTTGCGCGGAACGGCGCTCGATCGATACGAGGGAACGAGCTGGCACCGAACCAAGACCTCCCGTCGTCCTCTCGAAAATATCGGTACGCAATACGCGATCGCAAGATTTCCCGATCCGGTCCGTGACGGTCGGTTGACGATCGAACTCGAGCCGATCGATCCCCCGGTCCTCTTCGTGCCCGAAGAAGCCGTGGCCGTCGAACTCCTCCCACACGCCAACCAAATCCTGGTCGCGCCTCCCATTCTGTTCCAAGGAGAGGAATCCGAACTGCGATATTCGCGTCTCGACGACCGTCGCGGTCCGAAATACCGGGTCTACCTGCAGTCCGAAGCTCAGAGGATCGTCAAGGTATTGTCCGAGGAGGATCGCAGTCGGTACTTGCAGCTTCCAGCTTCCTTCGGCGACAAGCTCAGAGCGTTGGCCCGCGCGTGGGCGGGCGACTCGACGGACCCAGAAGCCGCAGCCGAACGCATTCAGTCGCACCTACGCACGGAGTTCCGTTACGACCTCGGCGGGCCCTCTGGGCGTGAGGCCAATCCACTCGAGCATTTTCTGTTGGTTTCCAAGCGCGGCCACTGCGAGTTCTATTCCACCGCAATGGCATTGTTGCTGCGCAGTCTCAACGTTCCGACGCGCAACGTAACCGGCTTCGCAAGCGCGACCTACAATCGCTACGGCAACTTTTACGCGGTCCGTCAAGCGGATGCCCACTCCTGGGTGGAGGCGTGGTTCGATGGCTACGGTTGGCGCCGGTTCGATCCAACGCCGGTCGTTCCCGCGCCGACACAAACCAACTACGAACGTTGGGCAACGACGATTCGGGATCTCGTAGAAGCCACATCGCAACGGTGGAGTCGCCACGTCGAACGTTACGACCTGCGTCAACAACTCGAACTATTCAGCGGCCTTCGCAGTCGAGTCGGTGCAGCTCGAAACTGGGCTTCGCCGCTTCGTGGTGACCGTCGTCGACTGGCTTCGACTTTTCTGGTCGGTGCAATCGCTGCGGCGGCCATCGCGTATTGGTGGAAGCGACGGCGAAGAGCGGCGTTACCGCCGAGCGAGACGATCGGCGTCGCGACTCACGAGATCACTCAACTCTACGTGCAGCTCGAGCAAGTGTTGCAGCAGCGTGGGATTGGTCGCCCCTCTGCTACTCCGCCATTGGCTCACGCAGCGGCCTTGCTTGCCCTCAGACATCCATTGGCGGAAGAGGTCCTCGCGCTCACTCAACTCTACCTGGAGGTGCGATTCGGCGAGCATCCACTCACGAGAGAAGAAGCTCGTGACTTCCGCCGTCGCATCGTCGCGTTGCGACGATTTCCCTCACAAGGTTGGACACAGAGCGGGCCGGAGCGACCCGCCAACGACGAGGCCGCACTACACGAGACGGGGGCTTGAGCGCATCCTTCTGCGTGAGCGAACGGGCGCGCGTTCGCCGGCGTTGCGGCTGAACGTGCCGACCATCAACTTGCGTCCAGTCGAACATTCGCGCTGAGATCCGACGCCGTGCCGCGCGCGCGAGCGTGGCCGCGGAGCATGCCTGGTCGCGGGCGAGCCAGTCGCGCGTCGAACTCGAGATCGGGACGTCCACGCTCGAGCCATGCCAAGAGCACCGGTCGCTTCTCGCTGCCGTCGATCGACGGCTGAACCATGTCGACCACCACACCCCGGCGCAGCTCTTCGGCCGTCACGGCGCGTTGTGTCGAGGCGACGGGCTTTTCCAACGCTCCGGGCAACACCCCGCTCCCCAGTTGGTCCGGCAGATATGACTGGACCACGAGCCTAAGCCCGTCGGTATCGTCGAGCACGTCTGCACGCACACGCGCGCGAACCATCGCGCTTGGGCCCAAGCCTGCGGTGGTGGCCGCAACCAGCGACAACCACGACACCGCTGATTTCAGCGATGTGCGTCGCTCGGACGAGGCTTCCTTTGATCCAATCGGTCGCATGGCAGTGGTCACGTGTAGGTGCGCAGAGCTATTGACCGTATAAGCAGTTTTCGTGCCATCGTCAACACTTCAGGAGCGTCCACCGCCCTTCGACATTCTACGCGCCAAGCACGATAGAAAATCCCGCTACTTACGTGCCACCAGCCCCTGGGCCTCCGAGCCATTCCGCCATCTCCAGACACGCCGGCGTGCTCGAGACGGACAGACGTCCGCTCGTGGGACCACGACCCAGGACCCGGATGTCGCGACCGCTGCAAGCCACGGCCAAGGAATTTCTGCCTTGGACCCAGCAGCTCGTCGCCGTCGCCGCCTCAGTTCGCCTCCCGCCGAGCGCAGAGGTGAGCCCTTCGCACAGTGGGGCGAGCCCGTGCGCGGAGCGCACTCGAATGTGCCACAGCACCGTGCGCCAACCGCTCACCTCGAAAGACGTGAGCCCATCCGTCGCGTAGGCAGAAGCTCGATTCGAGGCATCGTCGAATGAGAGACTCTCAGCGAGGATCAACCGTAGGGTGCTTTCCCCTAACACATCGAAAAAGGTGGCAGGGGCTCCTGCTGTCCAAGGGGGCTGTTCCGATCTCACCGGTTCGGCATCCGCGGGTGGACAGCTGTGCCGTTCACGAGCAAGCACCCAACGTTCGGGATGCAGGAGATCATCCGTACCGAGTGACGTGCAGTTCCAAACCCAGTCGACGAGGGGGAGGCCACCAGTGCGCCGCAAATACCTGACGAAATTGAATCCGTCGATGTAGGGGGCGAGCTGTGCCCTCCGCAACAGGAGTGGCAATGGCCGAATGCTTTCCGCAAATACGTCGGGGAATTGGAGGCTTTCGGCCGCGATGCTCGCGTTCGTTCCTTCGAGCGCAGCGAGATCGGCCTCGACGTGCAACGCTTCGCCCTCAGCGAGCGCAGACAGCGCAGCAATCCGATCGCCTTCGCCTGGCTGGTACTTCAAGCGGGGACCCACCGCGTGTCGCTCGTCTTGAAGGGCGTGAACCAACTCGTGAACGAGGGCCTGCGCCACCACTGAATTCGTGGCCCCTCGTGGCAGCGCAACCATTCGCTTCGACGACAGATAGACGGAGCGTCTTTGTTCTCGAAACTCTCCGGCAATGGCCGCACTAGTGTCAAATCCATCGGGCAACAGAGCGAATTGGACGAGCACCGAGTCGAGCGCTCGTCGCACGAGACTCGGCTCGGTGTGTTCCCATTCCTCCCTCACGAGGAGTTCCATTTCCTCGGAGTCACTCGCGAAACGGTGACTCGCCCATCCATCGACCAACCTCTCGCTCGTCGCACCCGCGCCAATGCAGTGCGGAGCAACGTCGAGTCGATCGACCTTTCCTCGCCGCCGCCGCTATCGTCGTGCCATCGAAGCTCCCGAGCAGAAATGCCATCGAGACTGCTCGAGGGCGCCTCGGACGGACGACTTCGATGGGAAGACTTCGTTGGGCATGTGCATGCAAACGCGAGGATTGCTGCACAAAGACTCGCGCTGTGTAGACGACGAACCCGCCATTCAGGCAGTTCGTCGAGTGTCATCCGCGAAGATGGCCTCGACGCCCGGCCTCGGCGATGGAGCGAATCGCGGCTCCGCGATCGCGCGCGCCGAAGACCGCCGCGCCAGCGACGAGCACGTTTGCGCCTGCGCTCGTCACTGTTTCGGCGGTAGTCGCATTGATGCCGCCGTCGACCTCGAGGAGTATGGGCTTGCCGCTGGCTTCGATCAGCGCGCGCACGCGACGGATCTTGTCAACCATGGACGGTAGAAATGCTTGCCCACCGAATCCGGGATTGACGGACATCACTAGAACGAGATCGACGTCCTCGATCAGATAACGAAGGCAATCCTCCGTCGTATGCGGATTTAGCGCGACCCCGGCGCGCTTTCCGAGCGAGCGGATTTGACTCAGGGTGCGTTGCAGGTGCACGCAGGTTTCGGCGTGGACCGTTAGAATGTCCGCACCGGATTCCGCGAACGTTTCCAGATATCGATCGGGATCGACGATCATCAAATGGCAGTCGAGCGGCAGCTTCGTGGAGCGCCGCACGGCTGAGATTACTGGCGGGCCGATAGTCAGGTTGGGCACGAAAGTGCCGTCCATCACGTCGACGTGAACCAGATCTGCGCCGGCGTCCTCAATCTCGCGCAGCTCAGACCCGAGATTGGCGAAATCGGCAGAAAGGATAGAAGGCGCAATTTGTAGCGCGGCAGACATCGTGCGCCGGCATACACGAGGGCTGTAAGGTGCGCCAGTCGGCCGCGCGGCGGGGTCGTCTTGCCGCTATCGCGCCTGTGAAACCGGCAAATGAAGCGGAAAGCAAGAGGGGGCCAGTTCTGACTCGCTGGCCTGGAAGGTGATTCGTGAACTTTTTAGCGTCGTGCAACCCGTCTCCAAGCGAACTTCCCGTGTCCCAGCGGACGACCAAAAACTGTGGCTTGTCGTCCACGGGTGAGAGCCCAATGCTTCGTACGCCTGGCCACGCTCCTCGGGAGCGGTGTTGCCCACGCGCCAGATTCGCAGACGAGAAGCATCGATGTAACTATTCGATTCCCCTTAGGGCTGACCCCCCTCGTTCCGTCGTTCCGCGTCGCGGACGACACTCTGGCTCATTCGCGATTTTGGTGCGCCTATGACTCGTGTCACGACCTCTCAAGTTCCAGTCGAGCTCTCTCCTGCCATCCTGCGCGAAATCGGTCTCTTTGGTGCGCTTCCCGAGGACGTTCTCCTGCGGTTGACGCAAAACCTGTCCGTCGTCGAAGTGGATACGGGCGCCACGTTATTTCGGGAGGGTGAAGACGGTCGCGCCATGTACGTCGTCTTACGGGGCGAGGTCGAGGTCTGCAAGAAGAGCCAGCGTGGAACCGATGCTCGCGTTGCTCTTCTTGGCCCCGGTGATTGGTTTGGAGAAATGAGCATCGTTGACGTCCAGCCTCGTTCGGCGACGATCCGTGCGCTGGCTCCGTCGAGTCTGCTTTGCATCACCACGGCCGACCTCGATCAGCTCTATCGGCAGGACCTGAAGGCGTATGCGATCATCGTTCTCAATCTCGCTCGTGAGTTGAGTCGTCGTTTGCGAGTTGCCGACGGGGTCCTTGCCGATCTGATCGCCAACGTGTTCGACACGATGTACGCACGCCGCGAGCGCAGAAGTCCAAACTTCGCCAATTCGCCAGAGAGTTCGCGCGCGCCGCTGCTCAAGTAGCTTGGCACGCGACTTCGGCGTGGCGCGCTCACCGAATGCCAACGTGCCGAAGCACTCCGCGTGACGTCGCGAGCTTCAGCGCGCTCACCGAATGCCGACGTGCCGAAGTCTTTCACACGACGCCGGGGGCTCCGGTGTGCTGTCACCCGCCGCAGGGGACACCATTATTCGCCGGCCGACGGCGAGGCTCAGCGCGCGACGCGAGGTGGAACTTCCGAACCCTTCGAGGCTTACGAACCGGTCGCGCTCGTTGAACCGCCTGACGAAAGCGAATGCGTGCCCCCGCTCGCGCCAAATTCGCCTCCGGTCCCATTGTCGCCGCCGTTGGCTCCGCCCGTGGTGGACGAGCTCGAACTGCCGCCTTGGATTGCAGTTCCGCTGCCAAGTCCACCCAGGCCCCCGGAGCCACCGAACGTCCCTCCGCCTTGGCTGCTCGATGTCTCGCCTCCTGCCCCACCGGACCAAGACGCGCCACCCGTTGCGGTCGCGCCAGCCGTCGCCGAAGCGCCGCCCGTTGCAGTAGCGCCGCCGGAGCCACCCTTCTCGGAATTCGTACCGGTCGACGATGACGAGCTTCCGCCCTGACTAGATGTGCCTGTCGTCGTGCCCGTCGTTGTGCCCGTCGTCGTGCCCGTCGTCGTGCCCGTCGTCGTGCCCGTCGTCGTGCCCGTCGTCGTGCCCGTCGTCGTGCCCGTCGTCGTGCCCGTCGTCGTGCCCGTCGTCGTGCCCGTCGTCGTGCCCGTCGTTGTGCCCGTCGTCGTGCCCGTCGTCGTGCCCGTCGTGCCCGTCGTCGTGCCCGTCGTGCCCGTCGTGCCCGTGGAAGAACCGTCGTTGGAGCTGGGATCGTCCGACACTGGATCCAAAATGCAGCCAATGGCAACCAATGAGGCTGCCATCCAGAGCTTCTGAGTCCATCTCCTGGGCGTGCCGGCCATCTTGCGCCCAGGTTAGCACGGCCCAAGCCACACCTGCGCCGCAACATCCATCGACGGTTCGGTTGACGCCTGAGCCGTTGGCACAGTCCGAACCCACCAAGTTCGGATCCGTTTGTCAGAGTCGAATGTGCAGAATTTTCGGCTAACCGTTCAACCGCCCGTATGAGGGGGGGGCGTCAGTAGCACTTCTGTGGTGCCGCCTCGAACCTGTCTCGCCTCATCGAGCATCTCGAGCACTCGCTCCAACTGCGGCGGATCAGACAACAGCGCGTCCGCCATGGACGCCAATGCAAGTGCGCCATCTCGAAGTGCTTTGCCAATCTCGTCAGAGTTGGTTGCCAAAATATCTCTCCAGATGGACTCCGCGCCTCCCGCGACGCGAGTCATGTCGCGGAAGGCCGGGCCTGCAACGTTCGAAGCGTTCTTGCGCGAACCCAAGACTTGGAGCCAGCTCGACAACACTTGGGGCACATGGCTCACCCTCGCAACTGCGCCGTCGTGTTCCTCTGGGCTCATCAGGATTTTCGCGCACCAAGGTGCTCGAGCAGCATCTCGACTTTTCGCACGGCAGTCGGCTCGCGCCCCTCGGTGCAGAGGATCCAGGGACGGTTCTCGAAGAGTTCAGGTGCTGAATTCTCGAACCCCCCAACCTCACGTCCTGCCATTGGATGACCGGGCACGAACCACTCCTGCCCAGGAAGTGAGCGAGCCTTGGCGACGATCTGTCGTTTGGTCGATCCCGTGTCCGTCACAACCGTGTTTGGACTTACGTAGTCGCTCAGAGATTCGACGATGACGCGCACTGGTTGACAGAGCACAATGATGTCGCTTTTCGAAATGAGCGTGCGACACGTGGCGACGTTTGCGAGCGTCACGAAGTGATCGATGGTGCTCCCTACGTCGGGATGTGCACCGAGGTCATCTCGATTTATCGCGACGAGGATCACATCGGGACACCGCAATCTCAGTGCTCGCGCAATCGAGCCGCCGATGAGCCCCAAACCGACGATCGTGACTTGGTGGAGCTTGCACATGAGATCGCTGAGAATGGATCGCCGCCGTCAATTCGCCACTGACTTCGAGGTTCGACTCACTTTCGCACGGCGGTCGCAATCTTTCGCAGTCTTTCCGCGAGATCGACCCCCTCGCGCCAGCTCAGCGTGGCAGGAAGATGGGGTTGGGTGCCTTCTTTTCCCACCCAAACGCGAAGGATCACGCCATCGACGCCTGCTCCGATGGCTGCGCCTGCCACTGCTTCGCAATATCGAGCGCGCTGTGCAATGACAGGGACGTCGACGACGATGGGCAAATGGGTTCGGAGCCGTGCACGCGCAATTGCCGCGATCTCCAGTGTGCGGGCGCCGGTTGGATACTCCCCACCGGCTTCGAGCAACACGACTGGGCCCTCTTTCCGCTCGAGTTGGCGCTCTGCTGCACCGATCCACGCTGCTGCGCCCCAACTGGGACTGCGTTCGACGAACGCTAGCGCGAACCGACGTTCGGAGGGTTGTGGATGGAGCGACAAGCAGGTCAGGGAGCCCACATTCTCGGGCGTGATCCGACCTCGCCACACGGCTGCGTCGAAGGGACGACCTGCCACGAGGCGATAGGGGACGTCGGTTGAGGGCGGCCCTGCGGTGTCGGACTCGAGCGCCATCATTTGCGTTTCATCGCCGACGGGCTCGAGCGCAATCCATGGATTCGATCCTCCGATGGAGCCCCACGGTCCCTCGACTACGGTTGGCTCGCGACGAAACCGCCGCGAGGCAAGACGAAAGGACTCACTGACGCGCACCACTTCCGCAACACCCTCGAGTTCGTGAGCGATCGCCACGGTTTCCGAGCGCACGTCGCCGACGACACCGAGAATGGTGCGCCGATGACCGCTCGACCGATGGACATCGAAACCGGAACTGACGAGAAATGCGATCGTCCGTTCGATCGCCGCTTCAGTGGCGTCTGGCTCCATCACAATGATCATGGGACCGGTGAGCCTGACATCATCCGTGGCTTTCCGCTAGAGACGAAATCGAGGGGGGCCATCATGGGTCGGGCTGGTCAAGCGCACCCGTTCCGCCCTATTCTCGAGCTCGAAACGCGTCATCTACCCCTTGCAGCATCGCGCCGTCTCGACCCACAGCCCGACCCCCAGGGATTGCCCACCGCCCAATGAATGCTGATAAACCAATCGAAATCGGCGATGTCGTAGCTGGGAAGTACCGCCTCTTGGACATCATTGGCGAGGGCGGCATGGGGGTGGTCTACTTGGCTGAGCACAGCCTCATCGAGAAGCGGGTGGCGCTCAAGGTACTTCGTTCCGAGTACTCCTCGAAACCCGAGGTCGTCAGCCGATTCCAGCAAGAGGCGATTAGCGCTTCGCGCATCAAGCATCCGAACGTGCTCGACGTGTTCGACTTTGGGCAACTCGAAGATGGCAGCTTCTTTTTGGCTATGGAGTACCTCCAGGGCCATGATTCTAGCCGCCGAGCTCAGCGACAACACCACCGTCGCTCCCGAGCGAGCCGTGCGCATTGCACTTCAGATGGCACGCGCGCTCGCTTCCGCACATGCACGAGGCGTCGTCCATCGGGACTTGAAGCCCGAGAACGTCTTTCTGCACCGGACCGAAGAGGGCGACGAAGTGGTCAAGATCGTCGACTTCGGAATCGCCCAATTGAAGGGAAAAGACGAGACCGAGAACGGGACCGAGCGGCGTCGACGGTTGACTCGAACGGGCATGATCTTCGGAACGCCCGAGTACATGTCTCCCGAACAAGCTGCGGGATTGAACGTCGATTTACGGGCGGATATCTACGCAACGGGGGTCATGTTGTACGAGATGTTCACTGGCGCGGTTCCCTTCACGGGGACCTCGTTCATGGCCGTGCTCAGCGCGCATCTGACCCAACCTATCCCGCCGATGCGCAAGTACTCCCCCGAACTCGACATCTCTGCCGAGCTCGAAGCGTGCGTGATGCGGGCACTCGAGAAAAACCCCGATGCGCGGTTTCAGTCGATGCGTGAGCTCGCGAGCGGGTTGCAGCAGGCCCCCGAAGGTCGAAACGCGAGTCCTTTGGCGGGATTACTTCCCGTTCCCGAAGTAACGATCAGCAGCTTTCGTCCTGCACGCGGGCCGGGGCCTGCTACGTCCCCCCAATTCGGCAAGCCCGATCCGTTGCCTTTCGATCTATCTCGAGAAGCCGTTTCCGAACGCTCCAATCCTCGGCCATCACAGCCCTCTTCGCGCGGCGTTTCCACCTTGCTCACCGGCACAAGTGGAGAAGCCCCGTGGGACGAGGATACGAAGAGCGCCTCCCTAAGCCTAACGACCGCGGACAAAGGACGCCATAAGCGTGCGTGGATCCTCGTCGGCAGCGTCGTCGTTGTGGCCGTCGGCTCGGCGATGTTTCTTTACTTTCAGAATCAGTCGCGGCTTGCCGCGGCTGCACGCATCCATACTTCGACAGAAGTCACCCCGAGCGTCGAAAGCGCGAGTGTCGTCGCCGCACGGCAAGTCGTACCGAACGGAGTGGCAACAACGAGCGATCTCAAGTCGGCTCATCCTGCTGCGCCACCGAACCCTCCCGTGGTGCTCACGATACAAACCAATCTGCCCGGAGCGACTCTGAGCAAGGACGGTTTCCAAGTGTGCGATCAGACCCCCTGCACGATCGAGGTCGAACGCGGTGCCGCCGTCGAGTTGGTTGCCGCGAAGAGTGGCGCACGCGGTTCTGCGAAGGTCCTGGCACAGAAGGATCAGTCCGTGACGATCAATCTGGCCTATCCGAAGAGCCCGGCGAAATCGAAGGATGGCGGCAAGCCCGGCTTGTGCGAGGTGACCGTGGACGGATTGAAGATCTTGCGTCCGTGTCAGTGAGAAGCGCTGGTCTCGCGTCGGCCCTGGCTCGTGCTCGCGCGGTTTGGCGCAGACGGGCGTGCTGATGGGGCATTAGTTCAGCGTCGGCGTATGTCGCTTGCCGCAATCGTTGCACTCGCAGGATTCGCGGCGTCTGGCAGATTCGCGCGGGGATTCAAGTGAGCTAAGATTCGGCGATGAATCGCTGCTGGTCTTCGTTCAGCGTCCCGGTCGTGATGCTGGCCTGTGCGCCACCAGCCTTGCCTCCCCATTGGGGGGACGGGGGCGCCCCACTCGTGATCGCGCCAGCAAGGTGGGAACGTGGTGACGGAGAGGTCATCCTCATTGACGCCAAGGGCCGTGTTACCGAGGATGGCGCCCTCCGCTTCGCGCTTGATCGCGCCGGGCGTATTGTCGATGTCGATGGTGAACCGGTCGGAGTCGTCTTTCCTTCCGGCGAGATCGTCGGCACTTCGAATCGCTACTTGGGGAAAGTTGGGGTTGCCAATGCGGCCCCACCCCATTCGGACTTGGCGTGGGTCGCCGTTCTGCCTGACGGCAAAGTGCTCCGATTTCGCGAGGACGGCGAACGCGAACCAGCGGGGCGATTCCTCGGATGCGAGGGGGGCATGCATCGGACGTGCACCCTCGTTGCCCATCTAGTCTCGCTGCAGGATTCTCCTCCGCCTGCAGCGAGAGTCGGCGTGGGGCTAGGCGTAATGTATCCCTACTGAGCTCGCATTCCTGCTGCTCCGCGAGCCGAGGACGGTAGGTTGCACCGCATTGGCTTCAGCCGTTCGCGATCCACTTGATGGGATGGTGTGCCGCCGGTAAGAGAAGGGCATGCGATTTACGACCCTTGGAACAATCGTGACCCCGTTCGTGGCCATGTCGCTCGTTGCTTGCGGTGGAAGCTCGAAGCCGGCAGAGGATGCGTCCTCTGCGAAACCCAGCGCAGCAGAAACTCAGTCGAGCGCGACGAGCGACACTGCCGGGCAGGACTCTGCGGCGGCTTCGAAGAAATCTGACGAGAAGAGTGAATCGTCGAACGCTGACACTGGGATGCCCAAGGTGGTGCGGTCGCCGAAGGACAAGCTCACCGCTCCGGACATCGTGTTCAAGTTCAACTTCAAGGAGAGCGAAGTCGGACAAAAAGCGGAGAAGGAATGCTCGGAAAGCTCCAAGGGTGACGGGGCAAAGATGGCCAAGTGCATGCTGGCCGCACAGAAACGCGTGATCGTCGACGACTACCACTTCAAGAAGGACGAGTCCGACAACTGGTATTTGCTCGGATTACGCACGAAGGGGGCGCAAGTGACGTGGACGCACCGCATCCCCATCGACTTCGGCAACGAAACGGAAAACACCGTCGTCGTCAAGATCACTGGCAAGGACAAAGGCCAGACGCCTTACAAGAATCCACCCTCGGAGATCACATTCGAGGTTCCGAACGATTACCAAATCATCCAGAAGGATGCGGAACACGGGACACTCGTTTTCGACGCCAAAATCAGCACTCTCGGCGACGGCGACAAGAAGCCTGCTCGATAGTCATCGGTAAGCGATCGCGCTCGTCAATCGCGTGAGCCCTACGAGAGTACGTCAGATACTCCGTAGGGCTCGTGAGTGCTGTCGTTCGATTGGGTGACGGTTGCGAGTCGGAACCCCACGACGTCTGTGGTCGTGGGGTTGGCTCAATTACCTCAACTCGGTCAACGCGATGCCCGAGTTTGCGACTTCGCCGCGCGTTACTCGCACTTGAGGAGCGCGATGTCGTCGACACAGAACTCGAAGGGCTTACCCTTTTCGAGCACCTGGAATTGCAGCGAGTAAATCTTGGTCGAATCGATCGACGGGGGGCGCGGTTCGCCCCAACCGGACATTTGCTTCATCTCGGCGAACGGCACGAAGAACTGTTGCCATTCTTCGGCCATGTAGAGATCGATGCCGAAGTCGTTGAAGCACTTCTCCGTGCAGAGACCGCCATCCGGATCGGTAGCCACGTCTGGCACCTTGAGCCGCATTCGCATGGTGCTGTCGGCCCCTCTCCGAACGCGGAAGCCAATTCCGTCGTACTTCGAGAGAATCGACCGCCTTCTTGGGATCGGTCAGATTGAACCCAATGCCTGCGTAGGCAATGGGGGCCATCGCGACATTCCCCTTGACGCAAGCGGCGTAGGCGGAGCCCTCGGCGCCTCCGGGCGTCTGGGGGAAGGTCGTATTGGCCTCCGGCGTCATCGTGGTTCCGTTATTGTCGCCAAAACTGTAAATGTAGCCGTTTCGGCCGTCCTTGACGATGACCTGATTGTCATTGTTCTCGGCGTCCTCGATCAGCTCCGCGACTTTGCATTTCTTGCCGCCAGCGGTGAAGGAACCGTCGCCATTGTCCGTGAAATTGCGGTTCTTGGGGGTCGCACGAGGCTTGCCGGAACCGCTCGCGGCGGTTGCGCCAGATTTTGAAGAGGAACCGCAGCCAAGCACCAACGCGAGACTGCTGGCCAGGGCGAGAACGAGAACTGCCGAGCGCTTCATCCGAAATTGCTCCTTCGCGAAGGATGGCTCGCCAACATGGGCCAAGCCTCTTCGACTGCCGAAAGTGGTGCTCCCGGCTTTTCACGATCGGGGTCGTCTGTCAATCGCGAGTCCCAGGCCGCCGACACGCGCGAGGGGATCGTGCAACCAGGTAACAGGGGTCGCCAAGGAAGTATCGGGGCGGCGGCGCGGACCATCGACCCCCAACGTGTCCGCGCCAGGCTCAACGGCTGTTCGGCGAGGCTCGTCGGCGGAGGCGGATCCGAATAATCGCAAGTGCACCAAGGGCGAGGAGCGCCTCGACGGGTGAGGTTCGAGGCGCCGCCATCCGGCAGCCGCATCCCGAGTCCGCACCTCCAATCCCTGAAGTCTTGCCGCCGCTACTGCCGCCCTGAGCGCCACTGCTGCCGTCCCCGCCGTTCGCGCCAGTTTCGGTGCCGGGAGTCGGGATCGGATTCATGGACGTGGCGCCGCCTGCGCCAGATGCGCCCCCATTCGAAACGGGCGGAGGTGCACAAGACCCCTCCGTACATGCAGCGCCACCCGGACAGATTGCGTTGGCGCAGGCATCCACGCATTCGCCTTTCACGCAGCCCGTACCGGTCGGACACTCCTTGCCCTCGCATCCAGGATCGACGCAATATCCCGTTTTCGTGTCGCAGGACTTTCCGTCGGTACACGCGGTACAACCACAGGTGCCGATGCAAGCTCCATCTTGGCAAACACTGTCTGGACCGCAGACCTTGCCTGCACAGAGATTCTTGCACACTCCGTCCGTGCAGGTCTGTCCGAGAGGACAGACGACGCCGGTGCACGGGCTCGTGCAGACCCCATTGCGACAGGCGAGTCCCTCCGTACACGTCACGTTGACGCATGCCGCATCGATGCAGAAATCGTCCGAGCCACAAGCCAGCGGCGAAGGGCACAAGAACTCGCCGCCGCCACATCGGAAGACGCAGTTGCCGTTCTTGCAGATTTGATCCGTGGGGCACAGATCACCGTCGTCGACCTCTCCGTTGCAGTCGTTATCGATGGCGTCGCACTGTTCGGCCCGCGGCTGATAAAGCGGCGTGCAGGTTGGCGTACCGCCGTCGAGTGCACATTCCGTGACGCCCTTGCCACATAGGCCGAGCGCGCCCGTGTTGCATTCGAGTCCCCCTCCAGCGCAACTGATGCCGACGAGCTTGAAGACCTTGTCGTTGAAGTCACCGTCGTTCTGCCAGCTCGACGCCGCACTTTGGGCTCCCTCCCAATCCTCGAACGCGAGGTAATACGTGTCAGAGCGCTGTGTCGACCGATACGCGAGCGCTGCGATCCAGTGTGCCTCTGGCTTGCAGTCGGTACAAAGGTAATTGCGTTGATACTCGGAGTAGTAAATGGCGTCGGGCGGCGTCGACTCCGAATTGTCGAAGTCCTTGGTCAAAGCGAAGCCGATGTAGCCACCCTTGTAGTCGGGATCGTTGCGAATATCGGCAGATTTGATGGACGCGTTTGCCGTGTTGCTGGGCAAAAGTATGTGGTGAAGTTCCGACGCAGCTGGAGGTGTCGTCGGATTCGCTTCATCGACATTGTACCAGGCGATGCCGGCCTTGGCTCCCGAAACGCTGAGCACGAGCTCCGCGTCGAAATTGCAAAGGGGCGAAAACTTGCCGGGTTCGCTGCTCGCCGCGACGATGGCGTCGATATTCTCCCCCGCGCCGTCGAAGTACGTCTGCAGCGTCGTCTCTTTGTAGGTCGGGTTAGCGACTTGCGCCAAATCGGGAACAATCTGACCGTTTGGCTCCGTCACGGCAGCTCGCGCTTCACCGAATGCGAGCAACGGGGCTCCTCCGACGAGCATCCCCAAAATCCGATACCTGGCCTTCGAAAGATTGTTGTGAGTCATGACGCGTCACCGGATGATGCGGCGACGATCGCGCATCGAGTCCGAAGAGTACCTGCGACGTGGACTCGGCGCGAATCTTTGAGAGGGGTAGTCGTATTTCCGCGACAAGCGCTCGCTCGAAGCGAGCGGCAACGGTTCTCGTCAGCGCAGTCGAAACGAGAAAACGCTGTGGAATTCGAATGAAATGACTGCAAGTTCTGGAATCGAAACGCTGCCTCACCGATTCGAATGAAATGACTGCAAGTTCCGGAATCGAAACGCTGCCTCACCGATTCGAATGAAATGACTGCAAGTTCCGGAATCGAAACGCTGCCTCACCGATTCGCGCAGCTGCACGATGCCCTGATGTGCTCCACGCGGATACGTCGGTTTGGTTCGTGGGTAGATTGCCTACCCCGAGCGCGCCCGCTCCACTCGTCGCCGTGAAGCCAGTTCGAGCGTACCGGTCTTCGCTCGCCGACGACTCACCTGGCTACTTACGCGGTTGCGGCGAGCGTTGGCCCGCCGCAGTCCTCACGACCCGCCTTCGAGCATGCGATTGAGTTCGGCCTCACCAATGATCTCGACGCCGAATTTCAACGCGCCGTCCCGCTTTGCCTGACCGACCTTTTCCCCGGCAACGAGATAAGTCGTGCCCTTTTTCACCTTGTCGTGCACCGTGCCCCCAGCGCGCAAGATGTCGGCATGTACCTCCTCGCGCTTGCGCGACAGAACGCCAGTGACGCAAAAGGACTTTCCCGACAAGGGACCGTCGTTGGCCGGGGTCGCCATAGGCTGCGCCGTGGAGACGCCGCGATCGAGCAGCTTTCCCAGCAACTTGCGTTGACTCGGATCTACGAGGAAAGCGACCACACTGTCGACCATTTTCGGACCGAATCCGCTGACGGTTTGAAGGCGACTTCGGCAATCTTCCGGAGACCAGGTTAAGAGTGTCGATAGCGTGCCAGCAGCTTCCGCAAGCTGTCGAGCCGCGACTTGACCAATGAGATCGATGCCGATCCCCGTCACGAGCCGCTCGAGGGGACGTGTCTTCGAGCTTCTGATCGCCGAGATCAGATTCTTGGCACTCTTCGCCCCCATTCGTGGAAGCGCCGCGATGCGTTGCTCATCGAGATCGTAGAGATCGGCCACGTCTTCGACGAGACTTTCATCGACGAGCACATCGACGATGGACTCTCCGAGATGATCGATGTCCATGGCAAAGCGTCGTGCGAAATGCACGATGGCTTGCTTCACTGCCGCGCTACAATTCGGGTTGCTGCAGCGGAGGGCGACCTCGCCTTCTCGGCGGACCACTTTCGAATCACAGTTCGGACACAGCCCTGGCATCCTGTAGGGGACGGCGTTCTCGGGGGCGAGCAGCGAGATCGACAGCCACGACCTGCGGAATGATTTCGCCAGCCTTTTCGATGGTGACGAGATCGCCCACGCGAACGTCGAGTTGCTCGATGATTTGTTCGTTGTGCAGAGACGCGCGAGCGACGACCGTTCCTGCCAATTGTACGGGCTCGAGCTGCGCCACTGGGGTCAACGTGCCCGTGCGTCCTACCTGGACGACGATGCCGAGTAGTCGCGTCTGGGCACGCTCGGCTGCGAACTTATAGGCAACCGCCCAGCGGGGAAATTTGGCGGTTCGACCGAGCTGGACTTGCTGAGTGAAGCGGTTGACCTTGATGACGGCGCCGTCGATGTCGAAGGGGAGCTCGGCTCGTTCGGCTCGTAGGCGTTCGAGTGCGGATTCGATTTCCGAAATGTCCTTGCAGACGCAGTGACGGCGATGCACCGGAAGCCCTTGTGCTGCCAACCAATCGAGCGTTTCTGAGTGGGTCGCTGCGACGCTTTCGCCTTCGATCATCTGCCACAGAAAAAGGCGGAGGCGTCGCCTAGCGACCTCCTTTGGATCGAGGAGTCGGAGGCTTCCGCTGGCCGCGTTGCGGGGATTGGCGAAGGGCTGTTCACCCTGACCCACGCGTCGCTCGTTCACCGCGACGAGATCGCGGCGATAGATGACGACTTCTCCACGGAGCGTCAGGGACTGCGCCGTGGGAAGCGTGAGTGGCAGGCCGCGCAATGTCCGAACGTTCTCCGTAATCTCTTCGCCAAAGGTGCCATCGCCTCGCGTCGACGCTTGTACGAAACGGCCAGCCCGATAGACTAGCTCGACACTCGCTCCGTCGAGTTTTGGCTCGACGCAGAACTCGACGTTGGCGCCCGATGGCAATCCGCTTTGCACGCGTCTCACGAATTCCGCGAGTTCCCCTCGGTCGTACGTGTTGTCCAGGGAGATCATCGGGACGACGTGTGGGACGCTTTGAAGCTCGGCCCGTGGTGTGCCGCCAACCCGCTGGGTCGGTGAGTCGCTCGTTCGGAGCTCCGGATGCTGCGCTTCCAAATCGACGAGCTCGCGGTAGAGCTTGTCGTAGGAAATGTCGTCGATGACGGGTTCGTCGAGCACGTAGTAGCGGTAGTCGTGCTCGGAGATCTCGCGTACGAGGGCGCGGTGGCGTTCGGCTGTGGTCATCGACATCATGGCTCTTGACGGAGGGATCTTCCGTAGCTCCGAGAACGACCTCGAGCAGCGATCAAATTCCAAGTGAACGGCAGATTCTGACGCCCATTCGATTCCGAGAACGGGGGGATCGCGGTCCCGAAGGACGGGTCGAGCGGCCAATCCTTTGGGCGATTGCCGTCGAATGCGCTATGGTGCGCCCCGGCCGGTTGACCTCTGATTGTTCGCCCATGGTCTCGATTCCTTCTGTTCCCAATTCTTCGCGGGTTAGCAACGACCCTCCCGACAGCAGTTACGTTGCGGCGCCTCGTAGCGAGGGGCCCCTTCTCTGGCGTGCGCTCGGGACTTTGTGGATGGTGCGTCCGCACCAGTGGGTCAAGAACGTGTTCGTTCTTGCTCCCATCGTCTTTGCAAAGGAGGTCTTCGCCGTCGAACTTCTCGTTCGTGCGGCTGCAGCCTTCGGCGTCTTCTGCATGCTCGCTGGCGCGGTGTATGCGCTGAACGATCTGACGGATGTCGAGGCGGATCGCTTGCATCCCGTCAAGCGCTTCCGCCCGATCGCGTCCGGTCGTGTTCCGACTCGATGGGTTCCGTCGATCGTAGCGGCGCTCATCGTCGTGGCTTTGGCTGGTGCGGTCGTTCTCGACCGGGCATTTGCAGCAGTCGGACTCCTCTACTTCGTCCAGAACATTGCCTACACGAAGAAGTTGAAGCACATCGCTTATGTCGACGTGATTTGCATCGCGCTCGGCTTCGTCCTGCGGGTGCTCGCTGGCGGTCTCGCGACGGGCATACAAATCTCGTTCTATCTGATCGCTTGCACGGCCTTGCTCGCGTTGTTCCTCGGTTTCGGCAAGCGTCGTCACGAGTTCGCTGCGGCCGAGCGCTCAGGGCGACAGCGTATCGCTCTCGAGTCTTATCGTGCTGGCGGTCTCGACTTGGCGCTCACACTAACGGCGGTTGCAACCATCGGAACGTACGCTGCCTATACCCTCGACAGTCACACCCGAGCGTTCTTTCGCACGGATTGGCTATGGACGAGCACCATCTTCGTCATCTTGGGGGTGATGCGGTTCCTTTTCATCGTCAGGAAGCGCCCCAAGGCCGAGAGTCCGACCCAAGAAATGCTTCGTGATGGTCCCTTCGTTGCCATCATGATGGGGTGGGTCGTGCTCGTCGTTTGGGTTGTCTATCAACTGCGTCCAACTGGCTGACGCGGCAGTCCTTTCCGACGTTTCTCGGGGACCGCAAGCGGACCCCGAGCCAATCAGGTGAACCGCATGAGCTGTTTCCGGCTCTTGGTCGAGAGTCGCCGCACGTCTTCGATGAGGTATCGCGTGCCTTCTTGATCGACGATGACGATCCTGTGTTCCGAGAGCGTTCTGATTTGTTCGTCGTCTTCGATATGGAACACTCGCGGTCCGCGATCGGTCAGAACGCTCCACGCAGAGTGCGTCGTCTTGACGGCGATGTCGTCGATCTCGAGCAATTTGGGTCGAAACTCACGCAATCCGAGTTCGGTCTCGATCAATTGCCGCTTGCTCGCGTCGAGCTCCTCAAGACGTTCGAGCCAGGCGACTTCGTGTCCGCGATCGTCCAGCAGACTGATGGCCGTTTCGGGAGCGGTGAGTGGGAATGCACGTACCGGCACGACGGGGACCCAAGCTGAATCGTGTTGCCGTCGCGCGGATAACCGGCCCTCTTCCTTGCGCTCGAGCACGAGCTCTTCGCTCGGGATCAACGTGGACGCATCTTCCTCTTCGGGGGATTCTTCGGTGACAAGGGTGTCTACGCTTGCGGAGCCAGGTTGCTGTTGGGCGCGCAGCAACTCCGCAAAGGCTCCGCCCCGAGCGAGCAGTTCTTGTGGTGAGCCGATCTCGACGACCCGACCGTGTGCAAGTACGACGATGCGATCGGCTCGTTCGAGAGTGCTCAGTCGATGTGCGATTGCGATGGTCGTACGTCCCTGGACCAAGCGGTCGATGGCACGTTTGATCTCGCGTTCCGTGCGTACATCGATTGCCGAAGTTGCCTCGTCCAGGACCAAGAGTTTCGGATCGACCAGAATGGCTCGCGCGATGGACACGCGTTGACGCTCGCCACCGGAGAGCGCCTGTCCTCGCTCACCGGTCAGAGAATCGTAGCCATCCGGGAGTCGGAGGATGAATTCATGGGCTCGTGCGGCGCGAGTTGCTTCGAGAATTTGCCGAATCGTCGCGTGGGGTTTTCCGTAGGCTACGTTTTCGGCGACCGTTCCGAAAAACAGGTACGGATCTTGGAGTACCACCCCTAAGTTACGTCGATAGTCTTCGAGTGAGATGTCACGTAAATCGATCCCGTCGATGGTGATACGGCCGTCGGTCGCATCGTAAAACCGACAAATGAGATTCGCTAGCGTGCTCTTTCCGGAACCCGTGGACCCGACGATTCCAATCATTTCTCCCGGACGGATGCGGATGTTGACGTGATCGAGCACGAGTCGCGTGTGATAGCGGAAACTCAAGTTCTCGATGTCGATTGCACCCTCGAGGTTGCGCAGCGGGACCGGGTGAACAGGCTCGGAAAGGGCGGGCTCGCGATCGAGCACCTCGAACAGGCGTTGCGCGCTCGCCACGGCTCGTTGTGTGGAGGCAAGCATGCGACTCATGGTTTCGATTCTCACGTAGAAGCGCCCGATGTACGCCACGAAGGCCGTGAGCACGCCAACCGTCACATGATGAGAGAAGACCTCGTATGCGCCCACGGCCCAGACCACGAGTAGGCCAAGCTGGTTCAACATTGCGACGAAGGGCCAGAAGAACGTCCAAAGCGAGTTGACGCGGTTGTTGACGTCGAAGATTCGCTGATTGACCGACTCGAAACGGACGATCTCGCGTTTCTCTTGCGAGAACGCTTTTACGACTCGGATTCCCGCGATGGAGTCGGAAAGCAGACTCGTCATTGCCGACCACGCACGGCCGCCGCGAAGAAATCCGCTGTTGAGACGTCCGCGCACGCGAAGGATGAGCGTCGCCAAAAGTGGGAAGGACAAGAACGTCGCGGCAGCGAGACCTGGATCGAGCCAGAAAAGTACACCCGCCGTACCCACGATCATGAGGATATCGGTTACGAAATCGACCAGGGTGTCCGAAAAGAAAGAACAGAGTCGTTCGGTATCTGTGCTGATCCGGGTGATGAGATCGCCGGTCCGTTTGCCCCCGAAATAGCCAAGTGACAGTCGATGCAGGTGCGAAAATGTGCGGTTGCGGAGATCCGCCGTCACGCGTTCCGCAACTCGAGACAGGAGGAACCCTTGACCCCAGGCAAGCACCCAAGCTGCAATTGCCGCAAGCGATAGCGTGCCCAAGTAATACCCGACCAAGTTCGCTGCATCGCGCAGCGTGCCTTTGAAGACGCCGGTCTGGTACGGGATGAGAACCCGATCGACGAGCGGCATCGTGAGGTACGGCGGAATCAGTCCGGCGGCAGTCGTAGCAAAGGTGAGCGCCAAGCCTCCCAGCAAGGTCCCCAAGTGAGGTCGTGCGAATCCGAGCATGCGCACGAAGGGCGAGCGCTTGGGCTTGCGTCGAAGGTTTTCTTCGAGGGCCTCTTCCGTCGGTTCCGGCAGCTCGCCAATGCATTGTCGGATTGCCTCGAACATCTCGACGAATGCGCTGGCGGCCTTGGCTTTGCCGGAAGTGAAGCGAAAGCATTCGGACGAGCCGTCCCTGTAGCGGATCTCCAGCTGTCCCAGGGAGGCGTGTTCTTCGACGCGCATCGTCTCGATTTCGGGCAGCGCTCGCGCAAGGGCGACTTCGCCGTCTTTTCCGCGTCGAAGCATTCGCGTTGCCGTGAGCTGCAGCTCACTGCTTCCGAACCGCAAATCATGCGTCAGATCGATGGTGAGTCGGGCCAGCAGGGTTTCGTCTGCGAGGACGGGAACCAAAGCGTTGCCTTCAGCGCTTTCAACGGGGGCAGCGTTCATTCGAGTGGGGGCCTGTTAGCGCGTTGGCAGGTCGACGGGAAATGCACATCAGCTCAACAGTGGATTCGAGGCAACGAATGCGAACCGATTCCCGTCAAATTGAAATTGGTTGAGCGGAGCGGCCGTGCGACCGTTGGAGCGGTTCCTTAGATTTCTTCATGGTGTCGAGAGATGCACGCCTGGCAATTTGGTGTCATGATGCGGCCGCCGAACCGCCCGCCGTGGTTTCCCCTCTTTAGTCGGACCTCGTTGCACGGCTTTCGGTCTCTGCATGGACATCCAAAAAATCCTCGTGCTTCGAGGACCGAACGTCTGGGCAAACTTTCCTGTCATCGAGGTTTGGGTCGATTTGCGCCCAGATCTAGACGTTCCGTCCAACACCTTTCCTGGTTTCAACGAGCGGCTCAAGGCCTGGTTGCCGACGATGATCGAGCACCGCTGCGGGATTCGGGGAACGGGGGGATTTTTCCAGCGTCTCGATACGGGGACGTACCTCGGTCACATCCTCGAGCACACGAGTCTCGAGATCCAATCTCTGGTCGGTCCGGTCGTCGGGTTCGGTCGTGCACGGGAGAGTTTCGTCCCCGGGGTGTACCGGGTAGCCATCGAGTACGCCGAGGAGCGCTTGGGTCTGGCTTGCGTGCGCACGGCCATCGCTTTGCTCACTGCTGCGCGTACGGGCGAGCCCTTCGATATCGACGAGGAACTCGCGAAGCTTCGCAAGCTCTCCGAGGAAGCCTGCTTCGGCCCCAGCACGCAAGCAATCGTGTCTGCGGCTCGGAAGCGGGACATTCCGTGGATTCGTCTCGCACAAAACAGCCTGGTTCAGCTCGGATATGGCAGCGAACAGCGGCGGATTTGGACCGCGGAGACCGACCAAACGAGCGCCATCGCAGAGAGCATTGCGCAAGACAAAGACCTCACGCGACGGCTCCTGATGCAAGCGGGGGTGCCCGTTCCACGAGGCAAGGCGGTCGCTTCCGCCGATGAAGCGGTGCAAGCAGCCGAAGATTTGGGTTATCCCGTCGTGGTAAAGCCGCAAGAGGGCAACCATGGGCGAGGTGTGTCCATCGACCTGCGGGATTGCGATGGCGTTGCCGCGGCGTTCGACATTGCTCACGCCGAGGGAGATGGCGTCGTCGTCGAGCAGTGCATCGTCGGCGACCACCATCGATTGCTCGTGATCGGAAACCGCGTCGTCGCGGCGGCACAGGGAGAACCCGATCATGTGACTGGTGACGGACAAAGAACGATTCAGCAGCTCGTCGATTGGGGCAATGCGCAGCCCAACCGCGGGGATCCGGAGATCCACCCGCATGATCGATTGAAGCTGGATGCCATTGCGCTCGATCTCTTGAAGCGCCAAGGGCTCACCCCTGAAAGCGTGCCCGCCGTTGGGCGTCGGGTCGTGCTCCACTACAACGGCGATTTGACGACTGATGTCACGTCGCGAGTGCATCCGGAGGTTGCCCGAATCGCGGTGCTTTCGGCGCGAACGGTGGGGTTGAACATTGCGGGGATCGACTTCGTTCTCAGTGATGTCGGTCGCCCCGTCGAGGAGCAACAGGGCGCGGTGTTGGAGGTGAACGCCAGCCCGAGCCTGCTCATGCACGTGAAGCCCCTGCGTGGGGAGCCGCAGCCGGTTGGCGAAGCCATCGTCGACGATTCTCTTTCCTTCGGGAAAGAACGGGAGGATTCCTGTCGTTGCAGTGAGTGGGACGAACGGGAAGTCTTCGGTCATCGCACTGCTCGAGGGAATGCTCTCACAGCTCCCGGCGTCGCCGCGTGTCGGTATCGCGTGTTCGGACGGGTTGTGGGTCGGCAACCGAGCGCTCCAGACGATGCCCGCCACCGACTACGAGAGCGTGAACAATCTGCTCGTCAATCCCGTCGTGGATCTCGCCATCGTCGAGATGGAGCCCATCACCGTGCTCGAGCAAGGCATCGCCTTCGACCGGTGTCAGGTTGCGGTCGTGACGAACCTCGGTAGTTCGGATCACTTGGGTGTCGAGCTTCTCGATTCGAGATTGAATGATTCTCGTCGAACGCTGTGGCGTCGATATGGTCTTGCCCCAGGGCACCGCGGTGCTCTCCGCTGACGATCCCGACGTCCTCGCGATGATCCCCAAGTGCCCCGGTAAGATTCTCCTCTTCTCGCGGGACGGCAATCGCGTCGAGCTCGTCAATCATCGCCAGCACGGCGGCCGCACGGTTGCCGTGTTCGGGCAGCTCCTGCCATTTCAGGAGGGAGCCACCTGCCTTCTGGAAATCCCGGTTCCGTCGGAGCTTTCCGCTTACGAGCTCGAGAATTTCCTCGCTGCACTCGGGGCTGCGTGGTCCCTTGGTGCAGCTCCTGCCGCACTTGCAGCGCAAATCCCTTGGGCGTTTTCCCGTGCGCCTCGGGGGGCTGCCATGGCACACCGGGGCGCGTTCTGAACGTCGAAGGCCGTACGATTGCGGTCGGGCTTCCTCGCAATCGATCCGCGGCTGAGGCCACGATCGAATGGGTGCAGCGGATGACTCGCGACGGAAAACCGTTTGCACGACGGGTCGCCATACAATCTCATCTGCCTGCAGATTGGCGCGATGAAGACGCCTTCACTTTGGGTAGTCTTTTCGGCCAATTCTTTCAGGAGGTCCGACTTGCGGAAGAAACGCCTGGTTCGAAGGAAAATCTCGAGCCTCGAAGACCCGCAGACGGCCAACCGGGTGCAGCGCTTGCCTCGGCCTTCGAACGTGGCGTTCGCAGCGCGAATCATGCTGAATTCGCGATTTGCGACCTGAGCTACGACGCCGACTGGCGTGGCGCGATTCAGGGCGTTTCCCCTGATGACCTCCTATTTGTTCAGGTGGGAAACTCCCAAAGTTTTGCTTCATTTCCGCTGCCCGAGGAAGGTCGATCGACCTCGGGGAGTAATTCGGCCGCGACCCACTCTCACCGCCATGAAGGGTCGCTGGCCGAAGTGTGATGTGCCCCATGAAGCTTACACAGGTTCGTGCACTGCGAGGTCCCAATCTCTGGTCCAACGACACTGCCATTCAGGCAGATGTCAACGTTGGTGCTCGCCAGGCTCTCGTCCTGGCAGAGCTTGCTCGGGAACTGCAAGTCGAGGTGGGCTGCAACGTCAAGCTCGCCAAGGCCACTGCTCCGAATCGAAATGGCGACGCCCGCGTGGTCGTCGGGTACACGGAAGAGGCTGTCGGACGCCGCGCTCTCGAGCTCGCGGCGGAGTTGCTCTCAAGCGAGCCCAGTACCGTTCAGCGTCAAACCGCCGTGAAGGAGCTTTCCGCTCTGCTTCACGCAGAGCAGCTTGGTCCTTCGACCGCTTCGATTGCCGAAGCGGCGCGAGCGCGCGGCGTGTACGTCCGGCGCGTCACCGATGGCAGTTTGGTTCAGCTCGGACAAGGTGCGCGTCAGCGTCGGATCTGGGCTGCCGAAACGGACAAGACGAGCGCCATCGGCGAGAGCATCGCTCAGAACAAGGATCTCACGAAGTCCTTGCTTGCCAGGGTCGGCGTGCCGGTTCCCAAAGGTCAGGTCGTCACCACCGCGGACGAAGCTTGGGCCGCGGCGCGCACCATCGGTGGTCCCGTGGTCGTCAAGCCACTGAAGGGTAACCAAGGCAAGCGCGTCATCGTCGGGATTTCGACGGAAGCCGAGGTGCGCGAAGCCTTTGCCGTCGCGAACTACCGGAAGAGCGAGGTTCTCGTCGAGCAGCAGATTTTTGGCGATGACTATCGATTGCTCGTGATCGGCGGCAAGCTCGTCGCCGCAGCACGAAGGGACGTTCCCAAGGTCATCGGCGACGGCACGAGCAACATTCGCGAGCTCGTGGCAGTAGCAAACGAGGACCCGCGCCGAGGTGAGGATCACGCGACGTCCCTCAGCAAGCTGCTTCTCGACGACATTGCGGAAGAGGTGCTCGCCTCCCAGTCGCTTACGTTCGACTCCGTTGTCGAGGCTGGTCGAGTCGTCATTCTTCGCCGCAACGCGAACTTGAGCACGGGTGGAACGGCCAAGGACGTCACCGACGAAGTGCACCCGGACGTCGCCGCGCGAGCGATCGACGCAGCACGCATGGTCGGGCTCGACATTGCCGGCGTGGACGTAGTTGCAACCCGCGTCGATCAGCCCTTGGAAGTAACGCGTGGTGCGGTGGTCGAAGTGAATGCCGCCCCCGGACTTCGAATGCACTTGGATCCCTCAGAGGGACAGGGACGCGCCGTCGGCGAAGCCATCGTCGATTCGATGTTCCAGCCTGGTGAAGACGCTCGGATCCCCGTTCTGGCAGTGACTGGCACGAATGGGAAGACGACTACGGTGCGCTGCATTGCCCATATTCTCAAGGGTCGAGGGCACACTGTCGGTTGGACCTGCACGGATGGCATCTACGTGGATGGTCGCCGTGTGGACACGGGAGACTGCAGCGGCCCGAAGAGCGCAAGGCTCGTGCTCTCTCACCCATTGGTCGACGCAGCCGTGCTCGAAACCGCGCGCGGCGGCATCCTCCGTGAAGGACTCGGGTTCGACCTCTGTGACGTCGCCGTCGTCACCAACATTGCCGACGGTGATCACCTCGGCATGTCCGGAATCGAAACCATCTCTCAGCTTGCCGAGGTCAAGGCGACAATCGTTCGCGCCGTATCCCCGAAGGGTGCCGCCGTGCTCAACGCCAACGACCCGTTGTGCGTGAAGATGGCTGCCCAGTGTCCGGGCAACGTCATTTACTTCGCTCGCCGTTTCGACAATCCCGTGCTCGTTGCGCATCGTCGCGCGGGTGGGCACTACGTTACCGTCAAGGACGGGTACGTCGTGTTCGGTCGCGGTGAGGAGGTCGAGCGCGTGATTGCCGTCGATGCCGTTCCGTTGACTCACGGTGGTCGGATTGGCTTCGAAGTGGACAACGTTCTCGCGGCAGCGGCAGCGTGCTGGTCCATCGGTGTTCCGAAGGAGATCATCCAGGGGCGCCTCGGCAATTTCGAGGGCGATATCGGCACGGTCCCTGGGCGATTCAACGTGATCACCTACGGGCGAAGCACGATCATTCTCGACTACGGGCATAACGCGTCGGCGCTCTTCGCCCTCGTGGAAGCGATTTCCGAGCTGCCGCATCAGTCGCGCAGCATCGTTTATACCGCCGCAGGTGATCGTCGCGACCTCGACATTTTCGAGCAAGCCGCGATCATCGGGAACGAATTCGATCGCGTCTATCTTTACGAAGACAAGTGCACCCGTGGGCGTGCCGATGGCGAGGTGATTCGGCTGATGCGGCAGGGGTTGGCTGCAACCCGCCGCGTGCAGAAGCTCTACGAAACCCGTGGGGAATTCAACGCAATTCAAATGGCGTTGGATAACTTGCGCCCGGGTGAACTTCTGCTGTGTCAGGTCGACCAGGTTGAAGATGCCTTGGAGTACGTCAACCGACAGCTGGCGCACCGACCGCGTTGCATGCCGTCTGTCAGCGAGCAGTCCCTTTCGGCCGCTCCGTTCGCGTCATGACCGGATGAGCGCCACGGTGAAAATCCGTGAGCGCTCTCTGGAGTCGAGTCGAACAACGCGAGCCAGCCGGAGACTGGAGAAAAAGACGCAGGTTTCGGGAGTATCGCCCAAGCTGAATATTCCACGAAATCTGCGTCTCGTGCACACACGGCGTAACACCGAAGTGGTGCATTTGAACCCATTTCAAGCAGATCGCGCCGGCGGATTTGGTGTCAAAGCAGGGCGATGAGGCTGCTTCAGGTTCATGATGCACGACGGTCCGTCTGACGCGCTTCGACCTGCGTCTTGGCGGCGAAGCGAGTGCATCGAGCGGTGGTGCCGCACGTAGGTTCTGTGGCGAGGTGTGTCGTGGACATACTTTCGCCCCAGACTTCGATCGTCCGCTCGCTCCAATTCTCCATTGGCAGCAGGCGCCTCCCTCTGCGAAACTGTCCTGTCGGGGTGGCGCAATCCGCGAGAACTCGAGCGGATCGATCCTGCCCGAAAACACAGCGGCGTTTGCCAACCAGGTGGCTCATGAAAAGACGAATGCTTGCTTTGGCCTCGATTGCATTGCCCGTGGCTCTCTTTGCCGTCGCGTGTGGTTCCGATTCCGGCAAGAAGAGCGGTGGTTCCGACGACGGGGCGGGCGGACTGGGATCCGTTACGGGAACGACCCCAACACCCGGCACCGGTAAGGGCGGCATCGTTCCCATTACCCAGGAAACCTGGGACAACGTGATGTCCCAAGCGTGCAATGGGTGGTCGAACGAAACCGAGAACCTTCCAGCCAAGATCGAAATGGTCGTGGACGTGAGCAGTTCGATGAAGGAAACGACGGAGGGCAGCTCGAAGAACAAATGGCAGCAGACCCAAGCCGCCATCACGGAAGCCTTCGTCGGCGTGCCAGGGGGGGACAAGGGCCTCCCCGACGATGTAGCGGTAGGGCTGCTCTTCTATCCCAACATCCAGACGGACTCCTCGCCGGAACCGAAGGATGTCACCTCCTGCGTGAAAACGAGCGCTGCGATTCCCATTGCGCCGCTCGGTGCCGACAAGGCGGGGTCGCAGCGTCAAAAGCTACGGGACGCCCTCACCTCAATCCAACTGGGCCCCTCGGGGACGCCCACTTGGGACGCGCTCGACTATGGCACGCGAGTCGAGTTGTTGCAGAAGGGTGCGACCGTCGGAGGAAACCCCTTTGTCGTTCTCATCACGGACGGCATGCCGACGCTCGAGGCTCAGTGTCGCAACGAAACCGGATCGCTCTCGGACGTCGATCCACAGCCGATCGTCGACCTCATCGACGGATTCTATAAGAAGAACGGCGTGAAGACGTTCCTCATCGGTTCGCCTGGCAGTGAAAACGGCCGAGCGTGGATGTCTCAGGCCGCGGTCCTCGGTCAGACAGCGAGTGCAGGCTGTAACGTCAAAGGGCCGAACTACTGCCATATGGATCTGACGACTTCTACGGACTTCGGGGCATCGCTCACGGCGGCACTGAAGACCATTGCGGGAAGCGTCATGAGCTGTGAGTATCGGATCCTTGGCAAGAGCGCCGACGACTCGCAGGTCGTCGATCCAAACCTGACCGTGGTGCTCGCGTCCTTCAGTACGGGCGAGCGTGTGCTCATCAGTCGAGATGATACCCCCGAGGACTGCACACAAGGCTGGTACGTCAACAAAGAGACCAACCAGGTCGTGTTTTGTAGTGACACCTGCAAGAAAGTTCAGTCGGATGCAGGCGCCGTGGTCAACGTCAACTTTGGTTGCGGAGAAGGCGACATTCTTCTCCAGTGAATGGTTCGGACCGCTCACTCGAGGCCAACGGCACTTTTGGTCTCGGGTGGGCGGATTTGCGTGCGAATCGCAGGAGCAGCAGTCTGTGCAGGCGCTTCGTCCTTGCCTCTTTCACGGAACGGCGAGACAGGGTTGACGTCCTCGTGTCGGGGGTCTACCCGTCGATTGATGATGCAAAGCTCGACTCCATCTCCGAGCAGGATTCTCTACCCGGCACCACAGATCGCGGCGCGGGTTTCCGAGCTTGGGCGAAAGATCGCCGAGGATTACGCGGGGCACCCCCTGGTGGTGCTCGCAATTCTGAAGGGTAGCTTCGTGTTTGCAGCCGATCTCGTTCGAGCCATCGAGCTTCCGCTGCGGGTCGAGTTTCTCGGGCTGAAAAGCTATGGTGCCAACACCTACTCGAGCGGAGTGGTTCAGATCACTCAGGATCTGACGAGCCCCGTGGACGGTGAAGACGTACTCGTGGTCGAAGACATTATCGATACGGGGCTCACCTTGAGCTACTTGCTCAAGCAGCTGGCAGCGCGCAATCCGCGATCGGTGCGGGTTTGTTCGTTGCTGCACAAGCCAGCCCGTACCGTCGAACCAGTGAAGATCGACTACTTGGGGTTCACGATCGCAGACGAATTCGTCGTGGGGTACGGCCTGGATCACGACCAGAGGTTCCGCAATCTGCCCTACCTTGGTGTCATCGAGGGATAGGCGCCACGATGACGCCGACTCTCTCAACGAATCTTCATGCCACCTCCGTATCGTGCTGGCCCGAAACGAGCGAGTTGGTCGTTCCGTAGACATCTTTCGTACTGCTTCGTCGGACCGCGAGGACTCCCATGCAACTCATCCAAATTCGGACACGTGCTGCACTCTCGGCACTTTCGGCATCGCTTTCGTTGGTCGCCTGTAGCTTTGGCGATGGAGAGTTGTCGTCGAAGCGGGTAACCCCCTCCGAGTCTCCGAGCGACGCGGTGCCGGCAAAGCCGACTCCCAGAGTCGTTGAACCGAAGCCAGACGGAACGTCGAATCTTCCCGACGTCCCCGCGCTCACACCCGGAGAGGGGCGACGACACGTCATCGTGATGATTGGCGACGGGATGCAGATGGCGCACGAAGTTGCCGCGAGCCGATACCTTTACGACACCGATTTCGGGCTGTCTTTCCACGCAATGCCCGTTCGCACGTTCAAGACGACGTGGGACGTGACGACGTACAACCAACGAGCTTCGGCTGCTGGCAAAAGCGCCTACTCCCCCGAGGATTTCGATCCCAACATTGGCTACGACCCCGCGATTGGAGGCGCCCAACCGTACCCGCTCCTCGACGACACCGAAGCGCGACGGAGTTACTTCGTCGGAGGTCCCTATCCGGACAGTGCAGCGACGGCAACCGCCATGAGCACGGGCATCAAAACCTACTCGGCAGCGATTGGCGTTCCGCCGTCCTATGACGGAACGAATGGGCTCGAGCATGCGTCGTCCCTACTTCGTCGGTTCTACGGTATGGCCGTCGGACTCGTCACTACGGTGCAGTTCTATCACGCGACTCCCGCCGGATTCTTCGCGCACAGCGCAGACCGCGGGCAATACGCCGACATCGCGCACGAACTCATGACTCAAGTCATGCCGGACGTGATGATTGGGGCTGGGTACGGACGAAGCGAGTTCAACTCGCTCGACTTGGAGTCGCTCCAAGCGTCCGGAAAGTACCAATACGTGTACCGAAAAGAATCAACGGACGGTGGGGAAGCGTTGCTAGCTGCTGCAGCACATGCGATTCAGCACGGAAAGAGACTGTTCGGACTGTTTGGCGATCCCGAACTTGCAAACTTCGTCTCCCCGATTCCGGCGGACGACCCGGGAAATCCGCTCGTCTCGCGTGGGTCCACCTTGGATCCGACGCTCGCTGACGCCGCCCTCGCGGCTCTCCAAGTGCTCTCGCAAGATCCCGACGGTTTCTTTCTGATGATCGAGCAAGGCGATATCGATCGAGCCAATCACGCCAATGACTTCGCTCGAATGATTGGGTGCGTGTCGGATCTGGATGCCGCGGTCAAGGCCGTGACGGATTTCGTCGACCAACCTTATGACGACGTAGACTGGGACAACACCACGTTGATCGTCACTGCGGATCACGCCAATAGCTACATGCGATTCGCCAAGCGACTTCACGCCGGCGACCTTCCCACTCAATCTGGAGCCATTTATCCCGACGGAGAAGTGACCTACGGTTGGGGATCGCACACGTCCGAGTTGGTCGATGTCTACGTGAAGGGCTATGCGGAAGGCAAGGTAAAGGACTATCAGAGTCCGTATCCGGGACTCGGAATCATCGATGACACATCGGTGTATCGGCTGATTCTGGACGCGGCGCGGCGGTGAATCCGGGTCACGAACGCGAAAGCGCCAAGCCGAGCAACTCGTCATAAAGTCCCTGCACCACCAGTTCGTCCCCAGGCAGCAGCCGCGTCGATAACGATGGCAATACCGTCATGGCGTCTCCGCTGTGTGCATGGCCGAGCACGTGGAGGCGGTGTTCCGCAGTAATTTCCTGAAGGGTTCGATCGCACCAGGCGTCACGCTCCTTGACGCAGGTCTTGATCGTTACCAGAAGCTGGTTGGCCACCAATGTCGTTGCGATGACGTTCTCGACGATCGCGGCGGCTGCAAAGGTCGGGGCCGCGATTGCAGCCGTACTCAACACCGCCGGGATATCGAAGCCGGCGTGGACTTTGTCGGCCATGTTTTGATCGAACATTCGCATGACCACGCGGATGTTCGGATGCTTCGTGCGCGCGTCGAGCGCGACCTCCAAGTTGACGAGGTCGTTGTTGGTTGCAACCACCACGGCTCGGGCGCGCGTGATCCCAGCCTCGTCGAGGAGGGCTTCGCGACGGGCGTCGCCGAGAAGGATGGGAGAGCCGTCCAGGCGCGCTTCGGCCAGAAATTCAGCGTTCTCGTTGAAGTCGACGATGACCACGGGAACGCCCAAACGATGCAGCGTTCGGTAGATCCTGAAACCTACTCGTCCGAGACCGACCAAAACTACGTGATTCGACAGGGACTCTACCATGACGATACTCCAGGAACGCTCGTTCAAGCGGCGATCTCGAACGATGGCCGCAATCTCCACGATACCCTCGAGGACGACGCCGAGTCCGAGGACGGGAAGTAAAAAGTACATGACTCGCAGGATCCAAGACGCCGGAAGCTGCGGTGGGTGATCGCCGAAAATTAGTCCGAAGGCGAGGTACACCGAATCAACGTAGCCTTCGTTACCACGCAGGTCGGAACCATAAAAAACCCAACCACCGAACATGACGATTCCGACGAGAGCGATGATGCGATAGAGCAGTCGTCGCGCCAATGCTCGGACGAAACACCATTCGCGAAAAAGCCGATGCCGAATGCCACCGAGAGAAGGTCGCGCGACGCGTAGCGATTCGATGTGTGGTGTTACCGACATTTCGGTTCGCGCTCCTCTGGGTAACGTCGGCAAATGTGGAGCTCTGGCTCCCCCTTACGCGATGAAGATCGAGGTATGGGCAATGAAGTGGAGTCGTGAGCGCTTCGTGAATTGCGAGGTGCTCGAGCGCCCACGGAGGGACTTCCGCAGGTTCCACTAGAGAGACGCGAACGGACGAATCTTGGGCGAACTGCGACCGTTGACATCGTGCAATGTGGCCACGCACGCGCCCACGCACGTGCCCACGCACGTGCCCACGATCTGCACGGGAATTCGTAGCATTGGCTAGGTCCGGAGGAGGGTCGTACTTGCAACGAGCATAAGCTATGGCTCCGTCGTGACGGTTCCTCGCCCCAACTGCTTGACCGTGTTGAAAGGACCAAGGACATCGGGAGCAGCCTAACATGGGTTCGTTGGGCTCGACACCGTCGAACGCGGCGCGGGGCATCGTCATTGGAGTCGGCGACGTGAGGCTCGGACGGCAGTGTCTTCAGCCGTCCTTGCGGCGTGGCGACGACGCCTGTGCGAGCCGCACCAACCGTTCACCGATCTGACGCTCCACGCCCTGATCGGAGGGGCGATAGTATCGTTCCCGTGCAATTCGTTCCGGTAGGTACACCTCTTCTGGGACGAAGTGACCCTCGTAGTCGTGTGGGTAGCGATAACCGTCGCCGTAACCGTCGTCTTTCATCAATTGCGTAACACCGTTACGTAGCCGCTTTGGTACCGGGAGTGCCCCGAAGCGCCGCACCGCATCCTGCGTCGCCAGCATGGCCATCTTCACGGCGTTCGATTTCGGAGCGCACGCCAAGTAAAGACAGGCCTGACTGATGGGGTAGAGCCCTTCCGGCATTCCCAGTCGGCGAAACGCCGCGTCGGCATCCACGGCGATACCGAGTGCTCGCGGATCGGCATTACCGATGTCCTCGCTCGCGAAGATGATCATCCGTCGCAAGACGAAGAGTGGATCGTCGCCAGCTTCCAAGAGACGCATCGCATAGTAGAGGGCTGCGTTCGGATCGCTGCCACGCATCGACTTGATGAAGGCGCTAGCCAGATCGTAGTGCTCGTCGCGATTCTTGTCGAAGAGCAACGTTCGCTCGTCCGCCGCGCGCTTCACGCTGTCCAGGTCGATGCGAGTTTGGCTGGGTTCGAGGAGTTGAACCGTGCTTTCCAAGAGTCCGAGGGCACGCCGAGCATCGCCTCGAGCCGCATCGGCGATGGCCTCGAGAGCTTCGTCATCTGCGTCGAGCGTCCTCGGTTCTTTGTCGTCACCTTCCGACACCTCGAAAGAGGAAAGCGCGCGACGCAAGATGACGCAGAGATCCGGGATGCCGATCGGCTCCAGACGAAAGACGCGACATCGTGAAAGGACCGCCGCGTTGACCGAGAAGGACGGATTTTCCGTGGTCGCACCGACGAGCGTAATCGTGCCGGCCTCCACATGCGGCAAGAACGCGTCTTGCTGACTCTTATTGAAACGGTGGATCTCGTCGACGAAGAGAATCGTCGAGCGACCTTGATAGCGTCGCCGCTCGTCGGCCGCGGCAATCAACGCGCGGAGCTCGGGGATCCCGGAAAGTACGGCGCTGAACGGGACGAATTCCGAGCGAGTCGTTCGAGACAGCACACGAGCAATCGTCGTCTTGCCGGACCCCGGTGGCCCCCACAGGATCATCGACGGAACTCGATCATCTGCGATGGCGCGCGCCAGCGGCTTGCCTTGGCCGAGCAGATGAGTCTGGCCGACGATTTCGTCGAGCACTCCGGGGCGTAACCGATCCGCAAGGGGAGTCGTGAGCTCGCCTTTGGAATCCCGGGCTGCCGCGCCCTCGAGAAGCGTCGGCTGTTCGACGCTGCGGCCGCGCGGAGGCCGCTTGGGACCACTCATGGGGCCTCGCGACGGGGGCGTTCGCCGAAGATTGCGGTACCGACGCGCACGAGTGTAGCGCCGGCGAGGATGGCCTCCTCGAGGTCGAGCGTCATTCCCATGCTGAGTTCTGGCAAGCGCCCGACTCCTCCAAGTTCGTCGCGCAGCAGCCTGAGACGGTCGAAGTGCGGGCGGGCTTGCTGGGGATCGAGATCGAACGGCGGAACCGTCATCAGCCCGTGCGCGCAGAGGTGCGGACTTCCTTCGATCGCCTCGAGGATGGCATTCGCTTCCGCGGGGGCGCAGCCGCTCTTTTGGGCCTCGCCACCGACGTTGACCTCGACGAGAATGGGCAAACGCGTTTGGCTTGCGTTGCGTTCCGACGGAAATGGTGCAGGCCAACGAGTGCCGTGAGTTTTGGGGAGGACGCTCAGGCGTTTCTCGAGCTCGCTCACGAGGCGAACGGAGGAGACCGACTGAATCATCGATACCGAGCCGACGACGGCTTTGACCTTGTTGGTTTGCAGGTGACCGATGAGGTGAAGTCGCAGTTCCGGGAGATCCTGGAGCTCCTCTGCTTTGCGCACGAGCTCTTGGACGTAGTTCTCGCCGAAATCCCTTTGCCCGGCGGCATAGGCCTCGCGGATGGCTTCGCTCGGCATCAACTTCGACACCGCAACCAGACGGATCGACGACGGCTCTCTTCCTGCGAGTTCGGCCGCCCGCGCAATGCGAGAGCGAACGACACTCAGATTTTCCGCAATGACGCTCATCGATGACTCAAGACGGGTTCTTCTTGAGGTCGAGCTCGGCGACGCGCAAGTGCAGCGAGTCCCCCGAGGCGGCAGTCAACTTGCCCTTGAGGCCCGCGTTGCTACGGGCCAGGGACAGATATCCGTTTTGGATCGACGTCACCTCTCCGTTCGTCGGCACGAGTACCGCCCTTACGTCATCTCCTGCGATTGCGCCACGGAGTTCGTGGTCTCCGAGGGCACCCTTCAACGTGCCGTCGACGGTTCCGTTCGGCGCAATCGTGATCGAGATCCGGCACTCTCCCGTAAAGCGCTTGCCTTCGTCCTGCTCCCAGTTGGATGGGGCTCCCTCTTTCTTCGTCGTGGTGGACTTGCCCACGGATACGACAGCTGTGCCCTCGTAGTGGCCCGCCAAGGAGTCGGACGGCGTGGCACGAGCGACGGCTTCGGCGTTTGCAGAGGCGCGGCTGGCAGGGAGTGCAGCCGATGCCGAGGGTGCAGGCTCGACCGACTTCGAGGCCCCCTTGTCACAACCGAGGGTCAACAGCACCGCGCAGATCCAGAGACATTTCATCGTGGCTCTCCCGTGAGCAATGAGCGCTTCCGCCTACCTCATCGTCCTTCTTGGTCTTGCGTTGGTTTTATCGTTGGACGATTGGGCCGTTGAGGGTGGCAGCGGCGAACGGATGATAGCTCGATTCCGTGACGACGTCGGGGTGCTCGCCCCGGAAGATGGTTCCTGGATGCCGAACTGACCTCGCAGCTGCTCCGAGGTTGCTCGCGCGTGCTGCCGCCGGGCAAAATGGTATCTTGGCGACGTTTCGAACCCATTCTTTGCCGCGTGGGCTCTCGCGTCGAACCACGAGCTGGAAGGCGCTTTGGCTCGTCCAGCGCGCCAAGTCACCGGGCTCGCCACGAGTGACTTGCGGACGAATTCACGCGGGTACCCCACCGTCTTCGACGATGAACGAGAAAGAAGGCCCATTGGTGCTGACCGAATCCCTTCGAGCGCTCCTTTCGGCGTGTCGCCAGCAATCCGTGTGCGTTCTTACCGGCGCCGGGATCTCGGCCGAAAGCGGGATCCCGACCTTCCGCGGCCAGGACGGTTACTGGACGATCGGATCACGCAACTACATGCCCGAGGAAATGGCGACTGCGCGCCTCTTTGCCCAGCGCCCCGAGGAAGTCTGGCGTTGGTATCTCTACCGTTTCGGGATCTGTCGCTCGGTTCGACCGAACGACGCCCATCGCGCTCTCGTCCGCCTGGAGGCCGCGCTTGGGGAACGATTCGCTCTGGTTACGCAGAACATCGATGGGCTTCATCGACGCGCGGGCTCGAGCTCGGCGCGAACCCTCTGCATTCATGGAGACGCCGCTTACGTTCGTTGTTCTGCCGACTGCGGAGACGGGCTCCAGCCTTTGCCTGAGTTTGGTCGGTTCGACGCGCAAACGGAACTGTCCGAAGACGACGAGAGAAGACTCAAGTGCACCCGTTGCGGCGCGTGGCTTCGCCCGCACGTGTTGTGGTTCGACGAGTACTACGACGAGGAAAACTATCGTGCGGATTCCGCTCTCCGTGCAGCGGCAGAAGCGGAGCTGTTGCTCGTCATCGGGACCAGTGGAGCCACCAATCTTCCCATGCAAATTGGGCAATTGTGTCTGCGCACCGGTGCCGCCATCGTTGACGTGAATCCCGAGCCCAATCCATTTACCGACTTGGCCCAACGTGCCTCGAGGGGGCACGTCGTTCGCGGCCCTGCCTCGATCCTGGTGCCCGAGATCGTAGGTGCATTGACCGCGGACGTCTGAGGCTCCGCGGGAACGAGGCGTGACGCGGAGCCTTCTCGCTCGAAGCCGGCGAACGCGCGTTCGAGGCTCCGCTGGAACGAGGTGTGCCGCGGAGCCTTCTCGCTCGAAGCCGGCGAGCGCGCGTTCGAGGCTCCGCTGGAACGAGGTGTGCCGCGGAGCCTTCTCGCTCGAAGCCGGCGAACGCGCGTTCGAGGCTCCGCTGGAACGAGGTGTGCCGCGGAGCCTTCTCGCTCGAAGCCGGCGAGCGCGCGGACTAACGCGGTAGATCGATGCGAATTTCGGCTCCGAGGGCGCCGCCTGCTTGGCGAGCGAATTCGGCGAACTGCGCGTACCGTTCCACGGGAACGCGACTCGCAGGGATGATCGTCCGCCGCTCGAGGACCAACTTGTCCCCTTCGAGCCGATCATCGAACGTCACCTTGCGGCTCTCGTGTGCGAAGACTTTGCTGCCCTTGAGGTTCGGCACTTTGGCGCCCTTGGGTAGCTCGAGTTCGAGGGAAAGTGTCTGATCGCTCGAATCATCGAGCACCATCGGTGTTTCACGACTTGCCAGTGCGCCAAGTGCGCCAATCCTAGGCGTGAAGGGGACTTGCATCGACAGCCCGCGAGCGCTTCGTTCGGCAAAGCGGGGGACCTCGACGCGGGTTTTCAAGGTCAGGGCCTCGTCGCTGCGTTCCAGATTCGAAAACTCGAAGGAGATCAGCCGGGCACCTTGGAGCGCGGGAGCGATCAAGCGACTCTCGATGAACGACTTGAGCTGCGTTTCCGGTGACTCGGCGACGATGTTTCGCAACATGATCGCCGGCTTTCCCGTAAGCCGCTGTTCCACATCGAGAGTTGCCGAGCCGTCGGCTCGCAGTCGTCCCTTCAGCGTCGTATTGAAGGTGTCGACCGTACTTCCTTGGGTAAGCGTGACTGCTCGCGGCGGATCGGTGTCGAGCAAGTAGCCTTCGGCGCTGCGGATCTCGGCGGGCAAGTATCCAAACGGGGTGAATTTCTCACCGATCGTCAAGTCGACGGGGCGCTTCGTATCCCCGACGCGCACGAAGATCTCGCTGTATTCGTTCATGGCGTCGAACGGACCTGCCGGCGCAGGCTCGAGGTTATTTTTCGCAATGCCGAAGGCGTACGGAATACCGAGCGACCGACAGAGTTCGACGAAGCCGCGCCACCGATTGCCGCGTCGTCCCATGATGATCTGTCGACCGTCGAGCTCGTCACCTTCTTCGACGTTATCCATGACGTAGTGGTAGAGCGCCTTGGCTCGTTCCGAGTCGCCGCCCTTCGCTTTCTCGACGATGCGCTTGGCGACGCGCACGAGTCGAGGATCGACGGGCGTGAGAACGGCAGTCGCGTCGAGTAACTCGCGCAGTCGCAGCTTTGGATCGGCACCCCACCCGAGTCTGACGTTGGGAAGGGTTTCGCGGACCGACGGACGATAGGGTTCGGTTGGGGCTGCGGGAGACGAATCCACGCGGAAACGGTGAATCACCAAGCCGTCGCGCTTCTCGACGATGGGTTTCGGTGCGCCGCCTCGGGACTCGATGACGACGGGGCGGCTCTCGGGCGTGATGATGGCAATTTCGCTTCGCGCGTACGCCAGCTTCTCCTCGCGGAAGAACCAGCTCGGCCCGATATAAGCCTTGCCGAATTGTCCGTCCCCTTCGGACCGTACGATGACCTCGGTTTCGACGTAATCGCCGACCTCGAGATGCGGGAAGGTGACGGTAGGCTTCGAGGGAACGCTCAGTGGCTCGAAAATGCGGCCGTCGGACTTGATGACTCGCAAGTGCAGAAGGAGGCCTTGGGGTGGACGATATTCGGCGAAATCGCGAATTGCTTCAGCACTTTGGACGAGCACAATTTCGTGCTCGAGCATGCGACTGCTGCCATCGGCGTGAACCCACGTGGCTGCGTAGTCGAGAACGCGTGCCGCGGTTCCGGGCAGTTGCTTTCCAGAAGCTTCGAATTCACGGATGACCGTCTTGGCGTCGAGTCGATAGGGCTCGAGCTCGGTCATTCCCTCCACGAGATCGAGGGCCGCTTGCAGGCTTTCGGCATTGCCTCCTACCTGAATCGCCTCGACGATTGACTTTCTCAAGGCCTCGCGGTCGCCATTGGCATATTCGAAGTCAGCCTTGGCATGGCGTGCGCCAGCATCTCTAGGCGTCTTTGCGAGCACCGATGCCAGGCGAGAAAACGCTTCTTTCAAATCCCCCGAACGTTCGACCACGTCGCCTATTCGCTCGGTGACGTCCTTGCGTTCGGGGCGACGCTGCCCGAGCCGCTGGAGTTCGGCGAGCGCGGTGGGGTAATCCTCTCGTTCGAGCGCTCGTCTGAGGCGGATCTCGTGGTCTTCGTCGATTTCGAGGATTCGCGCCACGAGTTGCTCGGCGTCGTCCCAGCGACCCCTCGAATCGTACAGCTCGACTCCATTGGCGAGCGCGTCGGGATTCTTCGGGAAATGCCGCAAGCATGCGCTCGACACTTCGCTGGTATTCGGCAGTCCAACCGAGTTGCCGATAGGTGCGAACCAGAGAGCCGATGATGCCCGGTACCTCGGGGTGCTTCGTTACGAGTTTCTCGAGGAGCTCTACGGATTCCTGTGGCCCCGATTGCTCCGCTCGAAAGAGGATCAGGGCCAAAGCGGGCTCCCAAAGATCCGGGTCCTGTTTCTGAGCCTTCTCGTGGAGACCTCGGATGAGATCTCGGGTTTGACTCTCCGCGAACAGCGGGTCTTGTTCCGTGTATCGAGCGGCCAGGAGCAACGACACGCCCGTGGCGTCGTCAATCGATGCAATGGACGGCTCGAGCAGAAGACTTGCGAGGTCGCTTTGGCCCTCCTTTTCGGCCAAGCTCGAGATCGCAAAGCGCAGCAACGGATCGTCGATTCGGACGGGCTGCCCATTCTTTACGTATCGACTGACCACATTGGGCTCGGACAAGACCTTCGGCGGGACGACGGAGTACGGCGCGGAAGCATCGATCGAGCTCGCAATGTCCGTTGGAAGTCCTTTGCTATCTACGACCCGTATGGAGCTGCGAGAACTGTTCGTTCGAGCGAGCACGCGATGGCGGCCGGGCTCGAGGCGGAGATGAACCCCGAATTTGGGCCAAATACCGAAGACCCGAGTGTCGCGTTCGAGGACGAGGTAGTCGTCCACGAAGACGCTGCGTGCCCCCTGGACGCTCAAGATCACATCGCGCGGTTCTCTCCACGTCGAGGTACGTTTCGACGTAAAAGATGCCGTCATCGACCGGTTCCGAGGCCTCGACGATGCACCCGGTTCGCTCGGTCTTGAGGATGCTCGGTGCCTTCGCGATTCCCGCTTCGGCGGTGAAGCGGCTGGGCCAAGGCCCCGGCTGTTCCGCGGGAAAACTGCGCAGCAGATCGCGTCCCGCGCCATGCCCGAAGGGGCCTGCCAAGCGTAGGGTTTCGACACATCCGAATTCGCGGACCGAGCGCTCGAGTCGCGTCGAGGCTGCATTGCCATTCTTGGTGGACTCGCTCAGCCACCAATCAGCAAGCTCGCCTCGGGCACGCCAACCGAGGGCCATTGGGTAATGGACGGCCTGTTCCACCCAGGCTTTCCAGCTGTCGAACAACGTCGGATCGTTGCGTTTGAGATCGAGGGCGTAATGTACCGCGGTCCAGGCGAGTGCCTCGGCATCGGGATCGCTGGTCGACACTCGCGCCTTTTCTGCCGCGCGCAGGTAGCGCCCCGGAGCCGCACGGAGACGTCCGTGAAAGTGATTGTCGAGTGCAAAGGCCAATTCGCCACGTGCACTCTTTGGACCGCCAGCACGCTCGATGAGTGAGCGCGCGCGGCGTACTTCGACGACCCGTCCCTTGGGCTCGAGTAATTCGGCCGCCATCCAACGCTCGAGTTCCGACACGTCGTCGGTGTGCGCCGCGTTTCTTCGCAGCTCCTCCACGGCGGTCTTCGGCGGGCGAGAGCCACCCTGGCAGCCCCCGACGGTGAGGGAGCCAAGCAGGCCCAGGGCGACGGTGGCAACGAACCGGCGAGTAAGTCTTCTCATGGGCGACCAACGACGAGACGCTTGCCGAGGGCACTGTCGACTTCCGCGCAGAATTGCCGGAAGCTCGTGTACTCGGAGGGCAAAATCCGGGTCTTTTTCAGGACGAGTTTGGTTCGGACGACGACCTTGTTTCCGTGGTTTTCGACTTCGACCGAGTAACTGCCGAAGGTGCTGTCGCCGCGCGCACTTTCGGGTCCGCTCAGCACGGAGTAGCCAGGCGGGAGCCGAACGGTGAATTCGTCGTCGTAATTCGGCATTCCGAGCAACCGAAGGGGATGCTGGCGTTCCGACAGAGCACCGAAGGTGGGAAGGAGCCGAATCGATGGGGTGACCGCCATGCTGAAGTTGGCTGCCTTCGGAGTGGGCAAGTTCAGGTGATTTGCCGCGCAATTCGATCGACACGTCGCGTTCGGTGTCGTCCAACCCCGCCGCGCTGAAACCCGAGTTGCCGGGGTTCAACTGGAGCCCGGGGAACTCGCGGCCCAGCTCCGACGTGATTCGTTCTCGTCGGGTTGCCTCGGCTTCGTAGCTGTGGCGCCACTCTGGAGCGACAGCGCCCGAGGCCGTCGCGTGGAGCTCGAGGGTTCCCGCTCCACTTGGTTCGAGTTGGGCAACGACATTTCGCTTGATCACGTCTGCGTTTTTGCCGTGCTCCGGCAACCGAACGAGTTCGGCGTTTCCGTTTTGGATGCGGAGCGCCAGGGCTCCCCGATCCATCACGGGAAGCTCTCCAATGCCCGTTCCTTCCGCCGTTCCGTCGAGATACAAATCGAGGGACGGGACGTACGCGATGGCGTGGTCGAAGACGGCGAGGCTCGCGATGTTCGACTTGAAGTCGCCGCGTACCTGCGTCCGCAAAATCACGATCGTCGAATCGATGCCCAGGGATTTGAGGAGGGTTACGATCGCCGTGGCCTTGTCCTTGCAGTCTCCCCAACCGCGGGCCACGGTCTGAACCGCTCGATACGGCTTGTAGCCATAGACTCCAAGCTCCAGTGCCACGTAGCGTGTATTTTCGACGACCCATCCGTAGACGGCTTTTACCTTGTCGAGGTCAAGTCTTGGTGTTCTCCGTAATGCGCACGGCAAGTCGACGCGTCTCCTCGTCCGTATCGAACTGGTCCTGGATGAAGCCCCAGTACCAGCGACCCATGGTGCTGAACGAGTCGAACGTGGAAGCATGGACGAAGCCGCTCACCTCCGTGAATGGCGGCATCTTCGGTTCAGGATTGAGTGCAGGTAGCGCCTTCGCGTAGAAGCGATTGATCCGCTGATCCCCGAAGTCCTCCGACTGATGCGTGATGAGGTTACCGAGGTTGGTGTCGAAGAACAGCTTGCGTGACTTCGGCGTGACGAGGACGTATTCGGCATTGGCGACGGGCTCGTCGGACTGCAGGTATGCGACGTCACCGAAGTAGTCGGCATACTCGTTGCGCGGAATCACGTCCTCGACGCGATACCGGAGTTCGACGACGTCCTTTGGGTCGAGGCGCGGAAACTGGACGTAGAAGTTGCGAGCCGATGTGTACATCGACATCGACGCATCGTTTGCTGCACCCTCGCCAGACTCGATGGCTTCGTCGACCTGGCCATTGGCGCGATAGACCTTTGCCCCACGAAGCTGCACGACCTGGCGATCGGCTTGGTATTGGAAGGCGTATTGCCGACCCATGGCCGCCGCGGCGTCCGTCATCGGTTGGAACACGATCTGTCGAAAGGTACTCGAGAGTCCGTTGGGGAACACCGTGGTGACGGTGAGATCGCGCAGAGTCCGTCGATTCTCACCCTTCGCCGGTGCGACGCTCAGGGGGAGGTAGCGATCGCTCGACCACGCAAAGCGTTCGTCGGACGACTCGCGCTTCGGCTCGAGATGCTCGACGTAATCACGCGTCTCTTGTCCTGCGGCATGAGCTCGAGGACGCGACGTAAAAGCGACAACTGTTCGTGTTTCTTGCCCAGGCTTCCCTGTAGGTCCGCGTAACGCTTCAGTGTTTGCGTGTCCTCTGGAGCCAGCGCAAGCGCACGATCGTAGGCGTCGGCGGCCTTCTTGAAATCGCCGGTGCTCTCATAGGTGCGGGCGGAAAGGGAGAGGGCCCATGGAGCATGGGGGCTCATGGCGAGCACCCGACCAACCCAGAATTCTGCGGCTTTCGCGTCGTGACGGGAAAGCGACAGATCGATCATGTGACCGAGCCACGCTCCGTCGTCGAAGCGCATGCTCGCATACCTGCGCTCGACTTCCATGGCTTCGGTGACTCGTCCGAGATCACGGAGTCGTTCAGCCTTGGCACCGAGCAACCTTACGGAATAGGGATTGCGTGTCAGTGCCTCGTCGAGCGTCACGAGGGCCGTACGCGGTAGTCCGACCGAGGCGTAAAGCTCGGCTCGTTGCACGACGGCTTCGATGTTGTCGGGATCGTTGCGAAGGACCTTGCCGTAGGTCTCGAAGGCTTGCGACGGATTCGGACCGGTCCGTTCGAGTGCCGCTCTAGCCAAAAGAACTCGATAGTCTTCGGTTCCTTCCTTTTCGAGCGCCGTCTCGGCGCGCTCGATCCAGCGGGTACGCTGATTGCGGTCCTCGCCTAGGGCCGCGGCAATCAAGAGATGCTCGATGCGTTGGGTCTTCTCCGCGGCCTTGGTCGCCAAATCGCGAGCCAGGTGAACCGTGGGATCGTCGCCGTCCGTGAGCAACAGGTACTCGGCGTAGTCGGCCATGACCTGCGGATTTGCGTCTTTATCGGCAATGGCCCTTGCGAAACGCGGAATCGGACCGTCGAGTTTCGCGTCACGAGCCGTCCCCTTGTCGGAACTGTCAGCCGCTTGCGACGAACGAGTTGCCGTTGTCGACTTTGGCACGTTGCCCTGCGGACGAGCCATTTCGGCGATCCGATGGCGGGCAAACTCGACGGCTTTGGGATCGGTCGTGGCTTCGAGTTTCGAAGAGGGGCGTCCCGTTTCGTCGGCGATGCGCAGCGAGAGCATCGGCGATTGTTCATCGACGCATATCTTGACGGTAACGTCGTTGTAGCCCGGTAGCAGCTCGACGGGCGTGCCGAAGCGATCGACGTCGTGGTTGCGATAGGCGCTATCGCTCATCACGACTTCACCGTTCATGAATAGCTCGAAGGCACCCGAAGTGCCGATCCAGAGCGACGCTTTGCGTCGCTTCTCAGGCGTCTCCGTCGAGCGCACGAACGTCGTCGCAAACGCACAAACCCGCTTCTGCGGTCGGATGAGTGCTCCGAGGTCGACCCAGCCGTAAGGAAAGGCGTCCTTGTCGATGGCGCGCCAGCGCACCGTGCGCTCTTTGCCTTGATAAGCTCGCCCGAACACGATGGGCTGCCCGAACTCGAGCTCCGGTGCGAAATCACGGGTTTGACCGCCCTTGCCTTCGTTGTCGAAAGGACCGACCACGAGCCATTCGTCGATGAATCCAAGCGCCCGGATTCGACGACGTGCATCGGCGAAATCGCCTCGTCGCGTTCGAGCGTACGCAGCGAGCAAGCCTGCGTAGACTCGCGCGGGAGGCGCGAGTCTAGGCGAGACCCGCGCATCCTCGAGGAGCTGCTCGATCCGCGTGGGATCGACCCGATCCCATTGCGACCACACGCGCCGGAGTGCGCCGATCTGCGTTGGGTACGTCGCTGTCTTCAGTCGCTCGACGGAGCGTTCGAACTCGGTGAGCTGGGTTGGACCCGCGGCCAAAGAGCTCTTGGACAAGACCATCCAGAAGCCCCAGAGCAGCGTCGAGTGTCGGTATTTCACGATTGGGTGGGACAAGCTCTAGTCGTTTGGGTTCCTCTGAGCAATCGTCAGTTCGGCGCGCCTGCAGCCTCGAGGACCCGAGGTCCCATGACCCGACCCTTTCGGGCCGCTCCACGAGCGGTGGACGACGAGGGGAAGAGGGGCTCGGGGACGGGCTCAGAGACACCAATCCGCAGCTTCGAGCCGGACTTGGGAACCCGATCCGAAATTAGGCCCGCGATCCCGAAATGGGCAACTCCCTGGGAAAAGCGCGAAAGCGGTCATTTTGGCCCAGCGCCCGCTTGATGGAGTCGAGCGGCTCATATAGAAGGGTTCGTACTCGGACGTTTCCGTTCTCGGATTTCGTAGCCCAGTGGGGCTTTGGAATCGCGGGTAGCTGTGAGACCCTAGAGGACCCGGCGAGAAGCAGCACTTTGATTTGGAGCGAAGGCCTGGCAACAGGTAGGTCGCGGAGGCTCGGATGGTCAATCCCCAGATGGTGATGTACGAAGAGGAGTTCAACCAGATCCAAACGGTAGTGGACCGTCTGGTGAAGGAGGCGAACGCCAAAGTCGTATTCATCGTCGATAAAAACGGTCAGCTCATCGCGGCAAGCGGTGAAGTCGACAATATCGACACGACTTCTCTTGCCTCGCTGACAGCAGGCAACATCGCCGCCACGGGCGGCATCGCCAAACTCCTGCGTGAGAACGAGTTCGCAACTCAGTTCCACGAAGGCGAGCGGGCGAACATTCACATACAGCTCGTCGGCAATCGCGTGATCCTGGTCGTGATTTTCGACTCCAAGTCGAGCCTCGGGCTCGTACGGTTGCGGGTGCGAAAGGCCAGCGACGAGCTCAACCGAGTCTTCGAGGCCCTGTTGGCCAAGGTTCAAGAACCTGGCGGTGACTCACCGTTCGCGGAAATCACCGACGAAGACATCGACAACCTCTTCAACGACTGAGGCACCGGGCATGAGCTTCATCAACTACATGGCCCGTGAGATCAACTGCAAGATCGTCTACTACGGGCCCGGACTCTGCGGCAAAACGACGAACCTGCAGTACATTTACGAACGCACGAATCCGGAAGCCAAAGGAAAGATGATCTCCTTGGCCACGGAGACCGAGCGAACGCTGTTCTTCGACTTCCTTCCACTGGCGCTCGGCGAAATTCGCGGGTTCAAGACGCGATTCCATCTCTATACGGTGCCAGGACAGGTCTTCTACGACGCGAGTCGTAAGCTGATTTTGAAGGGCGTCGATGGCGTGATTTTCGTCGCGGATAGCCAAATCGAACGTCTCGAAGCCAATCAGGAGAGCGTCGACAACTTGCGCATCAATCTGGCGGAACAGGGATACTCCCTCGAGAAGATCCCGTACGTCGTGCAGTACAACAAGCGCGACCTCCCGAACGTCGTGGATCTGGCGGAACTGCGCCCGCTCATCAACCCGATGAACGTGCCGGACTTCGAAGCCGTGGCGCGAACCGGTGTCGGCGTCTTCGATACGCTGAAGGCCGTCAGCAAGCTCGTGCTGACGGAGTTGAAGCGCGGCGGCTGAGAAGATCCTCTTACCGACCAAAATGGCCCCGCCTCACTCCCTGAGTCGGGGCTTTCTGTTTTGTCGTGACGGCGCAGCAACGGCGCTGGACGGTCACGCGAAACGATGGTCGTAGGGCACTGCACGAGATGCAGCACTGGCGACGAAGTGTTACGGACCGAAAGTCGCGCCCCATGCGACGCGTGCGAGACCTTGATCTTGGCGAGGGAGAACCGGACGATGCCGATCACGTACGACGAAGGCGAAGGAACGTTTCACCTGCGAAGCTTCGACACAAGCTACGTCCTTCGGTGGTTGTCATCGGGGCACCTTGCTCACTTGTACTTCGGGCCTCGCCTTCGTGACGGGTCCTTCGCACAGCGGTTGGGACACTTCGATCCGCGTTACCTGGGAGATCCCAGCGCCAGTCCCACGGGGGCTCTCGAGCGGTTACCTCAGGAGTTCCCGTCGTACGGGCAATCGGACTTCCGATCGCCCGCCATCGAAGTTCGCAACGAGGACGGCTCGTCGATCGTCGATCTGCGGGTCAAATCCTGGCGGATCTTCGCGGGAAAGTCGTCTCTCGAGGGCTTGCCTTCGACGTACGCAGAGGATGACGCCGAAGTCGACTCCCTCGAGCTGACCCTGCGTGATGATGTGACGGGTCTCGAAGCGGTCCTGGTTTACAGCGCGTTTCGAGACGTGCCAGCCATCGCGCGTTCGGTTCGCTTGCGCAATGGCGGCAAGGCGCCGCTCCGCATCGAGCGGATCCTGAGTTTTTCAGTCGACTTCAAGTCGAGCGGTTGGGAAGTCCTCAGTCTGCGCGGGTCCTGGGCGAACGAACGCCATTGGACACGTCAGCCACTCGTGGCGGGCGCCTTCGAGATCGACAGCACGCGTGGGATCTCGAGCCATCAATGCAGCCCTTTTCTCGCGCTACTCAGACCGGAAACGACCGAGACATGCGGGCCTGTCTATGGCTTTTCCCTCATCTACTCGGGAAACTTCCTTGCACGCGCCGAACCAGACGCCTTCGGTACGACCCGCGTGCTCATGGGGATCAATCCCTTCGATTTCTCGTGGTTACTCGAGCCAGGCCAAAGCTTTCAAGCTCCGGAGGTCGTCGGGGTGCACTCGTCGCGGGGTTTCGGTGGTCTCTCCAGCGCGTATCACGAACTCTATCGCACGCGCCTCGCTCGGGGATTCCACCGCGACCGCACGCGCCCCGTCTTGGTGAACAATTGGGAAGCCACGTACTTCGACTTCGACGCGGACAAAATCGAGTCCATTGCGAAAGTGGCTGCAGATTGCGGTATCGAGTTGTTCGTGCTCGACGATGGCTGGTTCGGGCAACGTGAGCGCGACGATTCTTCCTTGGGGGATTGGTTCGTCAATCGTCGCAAGTTGCCGCTCGGGCTCGAAGATCTTGCTACGCGAATCAATCGATTGGGGCTCCAGTTTGGGCTGTGGATCGAACCAGAAATGGTATCGCCAATCTCCGAATTGTACCGAAGTCACCCCGATTATTGCGTCCACGTTCCCAACCGCGAGCGAACGCAATTGCGCAATCAACTGGTGCTCGATCTGACCCGTAGCGAAGTGCGTGACCTCGTCGTCGATCGGATCTGCGCGATTCTTACGAGCGCACCAATCGGTTACGTCAAGTGGGACATGAATCGACCGCTCACCGAGATGGGATCACTCGGCTTGCCCCGGGAGCGACAACGCGAATTCGCGCACCGTTACGTTTTGGGCGTCTACGACGTCATGGATCGGATCACGTCGAAGTTTCCAACCGTACTCTTCGAATCCTGTGCTGGCGGCGGCGCGCGGTTCGACGCCGGGATCCTTTATTACATGCCGCAGTGCTGGACGAGCGACGACATGGACGCTGCGGAACGCACGAAGATCCAGTGGGGGACGAGTCTCGTGTTTCCTGCAAGCTCGATGGGCGCGCATGTTTGCTCATCCCCCAACCATCTCACTCGTCGTACTGCTCCTCTCGAGACTCGAGGAGCAGTCGCTATGGTCGGCGCCTTCGGTTACGAGCTCGATTTGAGCAAACTGAGCGACGAAGAACGGCGAGTCGTTCGAGACCAAGTGGCGCTCTTCAAGGAGATCCGCCCCCTCGTCCAGTTCGGAGATCACCATCGACTCATCTCTCCTTTCGATTCTGCACGCGCGGCGTGGTGCTACGTGTCTCGCGACCGAAGCGAGGTATTCGCCGTTTACGTGCAGCTGCGGGGTACGGCCAATCCCCCCGTCGAGGTGCTCGTACTCCGAGGCTTGGACGCGGAGGCCGAATACGAAATCTTGGGTCAAAATCTTCGCCTCGGAGGGGATTATCTCATGCATGTCGGCCTCACCATTCCCCCTTTGAGTGGTGATCTGATGAGCTGGACCTTTCGATTGCGGCGGACCGCTTGAGGGGTAAGGACGAGGCATTGGAGAATTTCACGGTGCCCAAGCCCAACTCGTCCAATTTCAAAGGCAGCATGGCGGAGCCGCAACGCGTTGGGAGTATTCGAGCCCCCAAAACGAGTCGCTCGCTCGAATCGGGGTGCGATAGAAGAGAAGGCTCTCTCCTACCTCAATCGATTCGATGCGAGCTCCGCGCGCCTGGAAAAGGTGCTCCGAACCTTCGTCAAGCAGCGAGCCAAAGACCTCGATATCGACGCCAATCCGTGGCTCGAAACGGTCAGGGAAGTCCTGTCTCGCTACCGGGAGAATGGTCTTCTCGACGACGGTCGATACGCCGCCACCATGGCGCGCTCTTTGGTCGAACGTGGCGCTTCGCGCCAAGCCGTGAGGACTAAGTTGCAACACCGAGGGATCTCGAGCGACGTCGTTCAGGCGGTCGTGGGGCAGCTCGCTGCAGAAGGGGGCTCCGAGCTCGACGCTGCCCGTGCGCTCGTGCGAAAGCGAAAGCTCGGAAAGATGCGCCCAGAAGGCGAGCGTCGCGAACACTTCAAGCGCGATCTCGGGGTGTTGGCCCGCGCCGGATTCGACTTCGAGACAGCGAGGCGCGCGCTTTCCGTCGAGGGAGCCGAGGACGAAGACTTCTGAGTCATTTGCTGAGGTGATGCGACGGGCTCGCCTGGACGAGGTTCGTTTGGATTGATACGCTGGCGCGGCCCATGGCTGATCTCGATCGCTCGGAGCCACTCGAAGATCTCGCTGGCCCGGATTCCCTGCCGCATTCTCAGGCACCGGTCACCATCGGGTTTACGCGGGTGAGTTCCCATCGTCTTTCGGAGGTCCGTCGCAGTTCTGCACCTCCGCCAGCTAGCGAGGAGATCTTGCGGCTGGTCGCCGATTTGCTGCTTGCGGCCGCATGTGTGGATGGTGAGCCTTGCCGTCGGGAACGGCACGCGCTTCGGAAGATCGAAGCGCGGCTGGCGGGGGGGAATGTCCCCGCGTGGCTCAACGGACATATCTCCGCATTCGACCCCCAGAGTTTCGACTTCGATCGAACGACGCAGCAGCTGCGCTGCCTTTCGGTCGAGCAGCGTCGTTACGTTGCGGAACTGGTCCGAGAGATTTGCGAGGCAAACAACGTCTTCGATCTCGAAGAAGAGCGATTTCTGCTCAGCGTCATTTTCGCATTGGCGCTCGATCCCGTCGAAAACGAGGATCTCGTCGTACCGACCGTTCTCGATGCGGGAGGGATGGCCAAGCGCGGCTTCGACATCGCTTTTGCCAGCCTGGCCATCGCGGTCCTCCTTCCCCTGTTCGCCATCATTGCCGTCGCTGTCAAGCTCAGCTCCCCGGGAACGGTGTTCTTTGCGCAACGTCGCTATGGCAAGGATGGCAAAGTCATCAAAGTGCTCAAGTTTCGCACGATGCGAGCGCTGGAGGATGGAGCTGTCGTGACGCAAGCCAAACGTGCGGATCCGCGCGTGACCGCGATCGGCGCGTTCCTTCGACGGACGTCTCTCGACGAGCTGCCCCAGTTCTTCAATGTTTTGCTCGGCGACATGTCCGTCGTTGGTCCGCGGCCACACGCAGTTGCGCACAACGAACAGCATCGGACGTTGATCCTCGAGTACATGCTGAGGCACAAAGTGAAGCCGGGTATTACCGGGTGGGCGCAGGTCAACGGATTTCGCGGCGAAACGGACACGCTCGACAAGATGATTGCGCGAGTCCAGTGCGATCTCGACTACATTCGTCGCTATAGCTTTTGGCTCGATCTCAAGATCATCTGGCTCACGGTTTTCGGCCGCAAGGTGCGCAGCAACGCGTACTGATCGTCATTTATCGTCATTGTAGCGATGGCAGTACCCATTCTATCGCCGTCTCTTCCCTCCCGCCGTGCACTGACGCGCGGATCGGCATACGGAAGGCTGCCGGAAGAGATGTCGACGGCCAATGGCGCTCCCTTTGGACCGTCGCTCTTTCGTCGCTTACAACGGCCTTGGCTTTGGGAAGCAGAGGCGCCCCGGTTTGGTAAACGACTCCGATGGGTCTTCAGCACGGAAGAGCTCTTTCTTCCCACGATCAGAAGCTCGCAGGTTTCGATGGATGGCACCACCAAGGTGCTCTTGGACTTCTCTGGAGATCGCACCGAACTCGTGCACATGCCTCGACACGTTTCGTCGGAACGGGTGACCCTTTGCGTGTCGAGCCAGGTGGGTTGTGCGATGGGTTGTGCGTTTTGCGCGACGGCTCGCCTTGGAATGCGGCGGAATCTCTCCGCCGGCGAAATCGTGGGGCAGGTTCTCGTCGTGTTACGCGCTTTGGGGCCACGGCATTCGTCTGCACTGAGCCTCGTCTTCATGGGGATGGGGGAGCCTCTGCACAACGGGAAGGAAGTTGCGCGAGCCATCGAGGTTCTTGCTCATCCCGACGGGTTAGCGATTACCCCGCGGCGCATGACGGTTTCTACCGTTGGACTCGTTCCGGAAATCGAACGGCTCGGTCGACTGACGAAGCGGCCGCATCTTGCCGTCAGCCTGAATGCGACGACTGACGAACTGCGTTCGCAACTCATGCCAGTCAACCGAAAGTATCCCCTAGCGATGCTCAAGAGCGCACTCGAGCGGTATCCTGTGGGACCCAAGGATCGAATCCTCATCGAATACGTGTTGATGCGAGGCCTCAACGACCGTCTCGAAGACGCCGCTCGATTGTCGGAGTTCGTGTCAGGATTCCCTCATCACATCAATCTCATTCCGTTCAACCCCTTTGCTGGCGCACCGTTCGAGGCTCCGCGTCGCGAGGACATCGACCGGTTCGCAAAGGCGATTCTAGGGATCCGACCGACGCTAGTCACCGTGCGCACGTCGCGCGGTCGGGATATCGACGGGGCATGTGGACAATTGGCCCGACGAGAAGGACTCAACGCTTCGTCATGACTCGACGGGGGATCTGACGACGCGTTTCTGGGCGGCCGAAGCTGCCAAAAGATGTTCGTCGTCGCGGAGCACCTTCGAGGTCATTTGCGGATCTCGCTCGTCACGATCGCAATCGGGCTTCGCCGCGTTCCTGTGCCTCTCGTGTTGCGTCGCGTCCCTCACCAAGTAGGTCATTCGAGCTCTGAGTCACAGAGTGTCGACTCGGGTTGAATCAGCGCGAAGATTGGCCCCTGTGGACCCATGAGACTCGGAACGAAAGGCCGGTTCGGTGCGGACTCGGTGTGGCGGTACGAGGTCTCGTTGGCCATCAACGCTCGGGACTGCGACGCGCCCGGCGTGCTGCCCTTCGGTGAATGCGGGCTCGTGAACCGCGAGTCTTCTGCTCGTCGCTCCGAGGCGCTCGGTCCTTCCCATCGCTCCTCCTGAGGTTTCGAGTGCTTCTGACCGGATTGGAGCGGAGCCTCGTTCTGCCTGCGATCGTTGCCTTCCAGGCTGGGGTTCGAGGCTTGGATCCAATCGGATGAACAGTCGAACATCAAGCAATTTGCGTGTTGTCTCGGGAAAATGGGAAGCAAGGCGCCTCGTCCACTTCTATTGTTCGGATCCCCCGTTTACCGGCCGCGCGTACGCCCGTTGGGGCGCTTGGATCGTATGGCAAAACAGAAGCCCGCAAGTTCGACCCGCAAGGATGCTGACACTGAATCTGCTCGACCATCGGGCTCTCTTCCCGCGGACGGGGGCGGACCATCCTTTCCGGCGAGTGCGGTGGGGAAAGCATCGGCTGCTCAAACCGCTGGCGCTGGCGACGTAGTGGGGTCGCTCGAGTGCGGTGCCGTCGAGGGGCATGATGACGCACCTGGGAACGCGTCAGGTTCGAAAGAGGCGCACGATGAAGCACCTGAGAACGCGTCAGATTCGACGAAACCGACGGCCGTGTCGTCGGATGAGCTCGCAACGAGACGTTCATCAGCGGCGTCGATCGCAACTTCCGCAGACGACGTAGGCAACGCGCCGTCGGAAGAGGCGAGCGCGCCCGCTCCCGTCGTAATTCGTCCGGGGATCCCGCGCATGTACGTCGTACAGATCACGCCCGAGCTCGCGCCTGTCGCGAAAGTGGGTGGTCTTGGCGACGTGGTCTTCGGCCTTTCACGGGAGCTCGAGTGGCGAGGTAATACCGTCGAGACCATTTTGCCGAAGTACGACTGCATGCGCTACGACCAGATTTGGGGTCTCAGCCCGTGCTTCAACGATCTTTACGTGCCTTGGTACAATGGGCACATCCACTGTACGGTCTATAGTGGATCGGTTCACGGCCGTCGGTGCTACTTCATCGAGCCTCACTCGCGAGACAATTTCTTCAATCGCGGCTGCTTTTATGGACACCACGACGACATTTTCCGGTTCGCGTTTTTCTCGCGAGCGGCAATGGAGTTTCTGTACAAGTCCGGAAAACACCCCGAGATCATCCATTGCCACGACTGGCAAACTGGGCTCGTTCCGGTGTTTCTATACGAGATCTATCAGCGACTCGGGATGGGGCATTCGCGAGTTTGCTATACGGTTCACAACTTCCGGCACCAAGGCGTCACGGGCGAACAGCTGCTGCAAGCGACTGGCCTCGGCGATCCGGGCCGATTCAATCATCCCGATCGGCTGCGGGACCCTCGACACGCGTCTGCTCTGAACCTAATGAAGGGTGGCATCGTCTATTCGAACTTCGTGACGACGGTTTCTCCGCGCCACGCCTGGGAGGCGAAACACGATCAAGGGTTCGGACTCGAGCACACCTTGCACGTGCATCACGTAAAGTATGGTGGGGTGCTCAACGGCATCGACTATGGGGTATGGAATCCCGAGGTTGACGGCTTTTTGCCTCGAAAGTACAGCGTTCGTTCGATCGATGACAAATACGAGAACAAGCGCGCGCTTCGGCAGAGGTTCTGGCTCGCGGACAACTCGAAGCCCATCATTTCCTTCATCGGAAGGCTCGACGAACAAAGGGACTCGAGCTCGTGCGTCATGCAGCTCATTTTGCCGTGAGAAACGGCGCACAATTCGTCTTGCTCGGCACGGCTCCCGACCACCGCATCGGTCAACAGTTCTGGCACCTCAAGCGCGAACTGAACGATTCTCCAGATTGCCACATCGAGCTTGCGTTCAACGAGGAACTCTCACACCTGATCTACGCAGGCTCTGATCTCATGCTCGTACCAAGTCGATACGAGCCTTGTGGTTTGACGCAACTCATCGCCCTCAAATACGGCACCGTTCCGGTGGTTCGTGCCGTTGGAGGATTGGCTGATTCAGTATTCGACAAGGACTTCGACCATCGTCCGCTCGATCAACGTAACGGCTACGTGTTCGAGCATTATGACGTGCGTGCAGTCGAGTACACCTTGAAACGCGCCATTTCTCGCTATTACGACTATCCTACGCATTTCCGAGACCTGATTAGGAACGGTATGCGTGCGGACTACTCGTGGAATTACCCAGGACAGCACTATCTCAACATCTACGATCACATTCGTAGCAAGTGAGACGACGTTGGGGACGAGAGCGGTGCATCGTGTCCAAACGACGGGCCAATGCACCCATCGACCGGCGAGTGACACTCGAGACCTCTCGAGTCATTGGCGAAGAACGCGCCTTCGAGATGCGACGATCAGCGAACGAGCGACGCATCCGAAGGGCACCTTGTCGCAAACCTTTAGCGCTCACGAACCGGCAAGTCATCCGTGAATCGTTTCATTGCGGAAGGAGTGCAACTTCGAGCGCATGCGCGAATCCTCGCGTCCAAACGGTTTGGACAAGAATAGCTCACCGTCGGCACGTCGAAATTCACCTTCTGCGGTATATCCCGACATGTAAATGACCCGCAGCGACGGAGCGTAGTTGCGAAGAAGGGAAACGACACTCGGTCCGTCTCGTCCGGGCATACCGATATCGCAAAGCACCACGTCCCAGACGGGGCCTCGCTCTTCGATACTGACCAACGCTTGTGCGGCATTCGCCGCGCCTTCGGCGACGTATCCCAACGTGCTTGCGAGCCGAACCAAGTTCTCTCGCACGATATCCTCGTCTTCGATCACGAGGACGCGTCCGCGTCGTACCGGAGAACCCCGCGCGCCGTCCAGTTGCTTTTCATCCTCGCCTCTCGACGGCAGACAAGGGAGCAATAACGTCAGATGGAGGACTTGACCAGGTGACGCCTCGAGTGTGAGCGTCCCACCGTGTTGCTGCGCGATTGCGCGGAGGCCTTCGAGCCCAAGCTCGGATGGCGCGAGTGTTCGCTTGCAGCTGTCGAGAATTCGCGTTTGCTCCGAGGTCTCCGTTCGGGGGAGAGCTGTGCACGATATGGTGACGAGAGCCAATTCGTCACCCATCTCGGCATAGCGCTCGCCGTTGGTTTGACGTTGCGCAACGATTGACAGTCGCCCACCTTGCGGGATCTCGTCTCGAGCAAGTACGGCCAATCCGACGATGAGTTGCTCGATCAGACTCGCGTCTCCTCGAATGGGAAGACCGTTCGTCACGGCGACGTCCAGGAAAATACTTGGCCCAACTAGGCGTCGGATAAGCACTTCTACGCCGGAGATGATCTCGCCGAGATTGACGACTTTGCGTTCGACGAAGGGACGCTTCGCGAACGCGAGCAGCCGCTTCGTTTGTTCGCGGCCCCGCAGAGCGATGTTGCGGAGATTGTCGAGATCCTCTCGAAGGGATTCGCGCCCTTCTAGCTCGAGAAGATCGAGCGAACTCAACATTGCGGAGAGAAGATTGTTGAAGTCGTGGGCCACTCCACCTGCGAGTCGACCGATACTCTCGAGACGTTGCGCTTTGCGCAATTGCTCCTCGATATGACGTCGTTCGGTGATGTCGACGAGCGTTCCACGAAGGCTCCGACGAATGGTCGAGGCCGTCAACAACCCGTCCATTCGAACCCAACGAATCTCGCCGTCGTCGTGCATGATACGAAACTCGAGGTTGAGCCGGTCACCGTCGTTGCCCTGGAAAACGTGCGCCACGCTCGTGAGCAGCGAGAAGCGATCTTCCTGGTGCACGTGTGCCACCAGTCCGGCGAACCCTCGTGCGCGACTTCCCAAGGTAAAGAGTCGGTCGAGATTGGGGGACCACCAGCCACAGTCTGTGTCGGTCTCGAATTCCCAAACACCGAGATTGCCGGCCTCGAGTGCTCGCTCGAGTCGCTCCGTACTTTGCTGCGAGGCTTCTTGCAGTCGAGTGAGCTCGGTCACGTCGGTGAGCACGGTCACGGAGCCCGCGAGGGCGCCATTGTCGTCGAAGTGCGGATTCGCCTTTGCTCGTATCCAGCGGCGACTTCCCCGGACGCTGACGCTGAGCACTCGTTCCGCTTCGGGCTTGCCCGTGACACAAGCGCTTGTGCCCGGCAACGACGCGGGATTGGCATTCGAGTCCGAAGTGATTGCAACGTGACTCGTTATCACGGCGTCCCAACCACCAGCGCCTACTTCGCGCGCCTCGACGCCGAGCAGTTGGATTGCCGCTTGGTTACAAAAGGTAACCCTACCGCAAGCGTCACGCAGGATCACTCCCTCGTCGAGAGCGTCGAGCACCGCCTTCTCGTCGCCGCTCGCCTTCGCGTTCGCGCGGGGCGGGCACGTTGCTACGTCGAAATTCCCTTTACGAGTCGCGCCGTTCGTCGTCGGAGAGCTGTCATCGAGGGCGTCACTCATGGCTGAACCTGCGTGGCCGAAGCGCCATATCGGAAGGCAAAGCGACCCAAGTGAACGTGCCCGCTGCCAGCGAGACACCTCGACTGCCTTCGCTCTTCTCGAGTTTCGTCGCCAACGATCTTCAAACGGCGGTCGTCCGGCCCGACCTTAGGGGCAGGCAAAAATCGTCGACTGCGCCCAATCCCGTTGGCCTCGGTTCACGCTGAGAGATGCTCAATCAAGATTTTGACGCCCAGACCGATGAGCACGAGGCCACCCAAGACATCGAGGCGTTTTCCCAGCGCTTTGCCAAAGTACCGACCCGCATAGAGCCCGAGCGCACTGAGAACCGCTGTCGTCACGCCAATGGTCGCAAGGGATAGAAGTAGTGGTGCATCGATCAGCGGCAGGGTGATGCCCGCTGCGAGGGCGTCGATGCTCGTCGCGATGGCGAGCACCGACATGACCTTGATTGCAAACGGATCGGCCATGCGCGATCCCTCGTCAGGGCCGTCGTCACTCCCACCCGGTCGAGCTTCCCAGAGCATTTTCGCTCCTATGAACGCGAGTAGGCCAAACGCGATCCAATGATCCCAAGCCTGCACGAGGCGGCCAATCGTACTGCCCACGATCCATCCGAGCAGCGGCATCAGGGCTTGGGATCCGCCAAAAAAGCCCGCCACCAACCCAACGTGTCTGGGCAGAACCCGGTTGACGGCGAGGCCACGAGCCGCCGATACGGCGGTGGCGTCCATCGCAAGACCGACGGAGAGCAGCAAAATGGCGCCGAAGTGCATTGCCGAGCGATAGCATGGGTCCCTGAGCTGTCTGCCGAATTGAGTTCCCCGGGGTGTGGCGTTCGGTGGTTCCTGGCGAAAAGAATGACAGAACCCGGCGTGTGGCTACCTCGGGCCGGCAAAGCTTGCGTCGGCTCATCTGGTTTGCTCGACGACGCAGCGTCGAGCGGTCATGGTGTCGATGCCCATGATCGGCGTCTACGACAGTGGATTCGGTGGACTTACGGTTCTACGAGCGCTCCGAGAAGTTCTCCCGGATTATGACTACGTGTATCTCGGCGATAGTGGCCGAGCACCATACGGCGGACGTGACCTAAACACGGTTCTCGACTTCGCCGAGCAGTGCGTCGAGCGACTTTTCGAGGAGGGTTGTCGACTCATCGTCGTGGCGTGCCACACCGTGTCCTGTACGGCTCTGCGGCACCTGCAACGAAAGTACGCCCCCGATCGCAATGGAGCCACGCGCATTCTCGGCGTCACCATCCCGACGGCTGAGGCTGCTGTCGCGTCGTCGAGTGGACACATCGGGATCATCGGTACTTCGCGAACGATCCAGTCAGGAACATTCGTCACGGAGATTGGCAAGCTCTCCGGACATCGGGTGTCTGCGGTGGCGGCGCCGCTCTTGGCTCCGATCGTGGAAGAAGCCTGGGAGCAGACTGATATTGCCCACCAAGCAGTCTCTCGATATGTGGCGCAATTCACGGATATCGACACGTTGGTGCTAGCGTGCACGCATTATCCGCTGCTTCGGCAGGCGTTCGATCTCGCGGTTTCACCGGGAGTAAAAGTGCTGGATCCGAGTCTCGCTGTCGCGCGCAGTCTTCATTCGTGGCTGACTCGCCATTCGGGATTCGTCAATCCAGGAACGGCGGAGCTTCGTGCATTGTGCACGGGTCATCCGGAGGTGTTCCGTCAGCACGCCCGCAGATTCTTGGGGGCAGAGCTTCCTGTGGTCCAACACGTGGCGGAAGACCAGGGGCGGTTGGCCCATCGAGCTCAAATGCGTGTGGCCATGGGCCAAATCGTGCGCTGACTAGAGGACAGCTGCGGGCAGGGGCTGGCCCACGGCCGCTCCGAGAGCGTCGAAAGATGCGCTTTTTCGAGAGCTTCGCCTTCTATGCCCATGGACGATAGGTCTGGTCATTTGCGCGACGGACTCATCTTTTTCGGCAAAGGCGACGTATATTTCTTGCAGGCCAGGTCGCCGGCGCGCTCTCGTCGGCTGAAGGGAACGGACGCCGATGAGCTCGCGACGGGAGACACTCGCTGTCATAGATGACACGGAGATGGTGCGGCGGTTCATCGTCCGTTATCTCGAGCGGGTCGGCTTTTCGACGCTGCAGGCGGCGGACGGAAACCAGGGACTCGAGATCATCCGCGAACACAAGCCCGACTTGGTTCTGTGCGATCTGCGCATGCCGGTGCTCGACGGTCTCGACCTGTTGAAGATCGTGAAGGAAGAGTTCCCGGACCTTCCCGTCATCGTCATGTCGGGAGAGGGATTGCTCCAAGATGCAATCGGCGCGCTCAAGCTCGGGGCATGGGATTACATTTCGAAGCCCATCGAAGGAGCGGTTCTCGAACACGCCATCAACAAGGCCTTGGAGAAGGCAAATCTTATCGAGGAGAATCGGCGCTATCGAACGAACCTCGAAATGCTGAACCGAGAACTTCGTGCCAGTCTCCGGCTTCTGGCGGAAGACGAAGATGCAGGTCGTCAGATCCAGTTTCGGATGTTGCCACGCAATCATCAAAGATTCGGGCCCTATCTGTTCACGCGAGACGTCGTTCCTTCGACGTTCTTGAGTGGTGACTTCATCGATGCGTTCTTCATCGACCAGAGACACTTCGGATTCTATCTTGCCGACGTGTCGGGGCATGGAGTCTCTTCAGCTCTCGTCACCGTGTTGCTTCGGACGTTCGTGCAGCGTCAGGTGGCAAGCTTCACCAGGGCGGCAGATCAGCTGATTCTCTCGCCAGCGCGGCTGCTGACGAGACTCAACGAAGAGATGGCGCGCGAAGATTCTGGAGAAGCATCTGACGATCTTCTATGGGATCATCGATCTGGAGGAGAATGTACTTCTCTACGCGAATGCGGGGCACTTTCCCTGGCCCATTTTGCACACCTTGGAGGAGACGACCGTGCTCGAACAACCCGGCGTTCCAGTGGGGATGGTGCCAGGAAGTCGCTATGAGGAACACCGCATTCCACTTCCGAATCCAATGATCCTGTCCGTCTTCTCCGATGGTGTGCTCGAGGTGCTTCCGCAACCTACCTTGAACGAGAAGCTTGCATTTCTTCGCACCTTTTTCGGTCGGCTCGACGTAACGGTCGAGCAGGCGCGTTGCGAGTTGCACCTGAACGATGGCTCGCCTTTGCCCGACGACGTAGCAGTCCTCATCATCCAGCGCGGAGGAGAAGATGGCAACGATGCAAACCCCTAAGGCATTCTACGGTCACCTCGAGCAGTCGCTGGTCTTGGTGCTCAAGGGCCAAGTGCGTTACATGACTGCGCGTGCACTTCGTTCGTTTCTCGACGAATTGATCGAAAGGGAGGGTAACGACTCGATGATTATCGATCTACGAGAGCTCGAAGCGATCGATAGTACGGGGATGGGGCTACTCGCTCGACTTGGCCGAACGACGTTGTTCCACGGCAGAAGATCGGTCATCGTTTGCTCCGTGCAAGACGTCATGACTTGCCTGCGGTCGGCGGCGTTCGATACTCTCTTCATCATCGAGGATCACTGGCCGTTCGAAGAAGAGGTCAGCGTTTGCGAGGTTCCTTTGGAGACCAAGGATTTGGTACCGGACGTCATGGGCCGGGTCATCCTCGAAGCACACAAGGATTTGGCATCGCTCAGCGAAGCCAATCGCGAGGCGTTTGCCGGCGTAATTTCCGCACTGGAAGCCGATTTCGAAGAGCAAGAGCGAAACGGCCTGCGAGTGAGCCGTCGGCCCTCTTCGTACGAACTCGCGCGGCGCCTCGCCCGCCAGTGAGCGTTCCGGTTGCCCATACGACGTCTCATCTTGAAGGTGGACCGTGACCACGCCGATAGGCCTTCTAGAAGAATGCCTCCGAGAAGGTCTGGTCGTGATGAGTCTGCAGGGACAGGTCGATGGCGCGGCCGCGGTGGGCTCGAATGAACGGTGTTGTCGCTTCGCTAACGGCCCTTGCAGGTGAGGCGTCGAGCTCGACGGGGGCGCATCTCCCGAGCTCGACCTGAGGTGATGGACCGACTGACGGTGATGGACCGACTGAGGCTTCTTTGTTCGCGGATGGCGGTGCGAATTCATCCCGATCGACGTGCACCGACTACTCGTGCGAGTGGCTTGGATCACGCTTGCATCAGAAGTAGACGAGCGAACTTTCGAGCCCGAGTGCGTAGCCAGCCATGTCGTAATGGGTCGAGCGCTGATCGTCTTGATCCTTATAGGAACCCTTGTTGGTCATCGTACCGACCAGGCTCACGCCGAGTGCCCAATCCCGCACCAAGTGCCAGTCGTAACCAAGAAACAGCATTCCTCCCAGACCAGACGAGTAGTAGGTGCTGCCGTCTGCGAGATTTTGCACGTTGTTCATTGCGATGCCGACCGAGCCACCGCCATGCCACCCTCGGTTTGGCGATGGAAATACATCGAGCAGTACGCCAATCGTCGACAAGCCGAACGTTGCTTGTCCGTTGGCGTCGCGAGTGCTGGACTCCCCGCCCGATTCGCTGCCGTCCGTAACTATCTTCGAGTTTTCGAAGGGCCCTCCGTGAAATCGCGCAGTGGTGCTCACACCATGGATGGCTCCCGCGAGAACCACGCCACGTGCGAGGCTGCCACCAAGAGCAAGCGTCACTTCCGAACCCAACCCGGACGCCTTTGCGGTCCCAATGGGACCGTCACCACGGAAAGATAGGAACGAGGGCCCCATGCCGAACCTGAAGTAGAATCCCGTTCGCGAAGGTTCCCTTACCGAGGTCTGAGCAGGCGGTTGGGTCGCAGATTGCGCGTCAGGTGCACTCGAAGCTGCGGGGATCACCGTTCGTGCCGTCCCAATCTGCGACGACGTTCCTACCCCGTCCCGAGGTGGAACGACAGTTGAATTCGTTGCTGCCTGAGGGAGTGAGGCTGAGGCCTCATTGGCACGCTCCGCCGTTCGAGAAGACGCAGAGGGGGACGAGCCTGAGTTCGGTGCCGAGTTCGGTGCCGAGTTCGGTGCCGTCGAAGTGCCCGTGGCTTCCGTCGGAGATCGGTTCGTCTGCTCGGGGAAGGCCGTGACCGAGTTGTCCGTTGCTTGCGCGCTCGCCACCGAACTCACCAACAGAACGACTCCGATGGTCGTCGGAGTGAGAGATTTCGATGTACCTACGGTCGAGATGTAAGGATTTCGATGGCTCATGTGAGGCTTCCAGTTTGATGGCGGTTTTCCTGAAAAGGAGCGGTTGCTCGTGCATTCGCCCTGGCCAGTCCTGACGGATGGCGTCCTCGGCTTGCCTACTTTACGCGGCCCCTTGGGGTTCGCCAGAGCGGCTTTACGTAACGTCGCAGGACGTCCTCATACAAGCCGATATGAGCGCAATGGTCCATCTTGTCGTTGCCTAGGTAACCACGCTCGTGAAAGCCCTTCTGGTCGTACCCAGATATCATCTCAAGGCCCATGGGAGCAACGGTATCGCCGACGTGCCTGCGTGGCCGTCCCCCAACCGACCAAACGAGAAAATGTGCGGTCTCGGTGGTCGATGCGTATCCGGGCGGAATGATCGACGAGTGGCTCATGAAGAACAGCTTTCGGGGATCTCGAGCGGCGCTCCCTGCGAATGCGACGACGCTCTCGAGCTGGCGCACGTCGACATGCCCGTCGACGTATCCTGCGTGCAACCCGTCCAACAAGACGACCGCGTCGACTCGCTTCCCGAGCGGTTGCGCTAGGATCTTCAGGATGGCTCCATATCCCGCACTCCATGCGGAGAGGCCGATGTGCCGCGCATGCGCCTTGCGGCCGACCGGTTGCCGTCTTCATCGCCTTCTCGACACTTCTCAGGTATTCCTCGAAACGAGAAGGATCAGCGAAGGTATCCTCGTAAGCACCAGAACCTACGCCGAGATCGACCGACGCGAACACTGCGCCACTCATTACTTTGACCCACTCCTTGCGCGTGGGTTCGTGGCCGTGAAAGTGGAACATGACATCGAAGCTGTCGTCTCGACGTAACCCGCCGCTTGGTGGTCTCAGATACTGGCCCAAGAACGACGTCACGATGCCACTTGTCGTAGACGCCAAAACCCGGATCGGGCGTGGCGCAAGGGTTGATACCGCGCTCTGCGGCTGTCCGTTGTGTTTGCGTGTTCGGTTTGGGCCTTTCACCGACCCAGGCGGGGATTTCCTTTGCAGGACTCGCTCCGACAATGGACGGCGTGAATGCGGCACACGCCAAAAGCATCGCGCAGGACTGGGACCCCGAAGGAAGCGAAACTGTCACGTACGCGCGATCTTGCCATCAAGGCTGCTAGCAGTTCACCAACGCGCATCTGCTTACCTGATGGTGTGGTGGCCGGAAAGGTCGGGTGTAGAGGAATTCGGTTGGAAAGATGAGTCACGATGTGACCGAAGGGGCTCCCGAGAGCTTGCCGCAATCCTCCCTGCGTCGCAAATTCGCCACGAAAGAGAGCCAACCTGCGCCGGGTGACCTGGCTCGAGCTGCCGCTCTCGTATCGCTCGGTCGTTTGACTCAAGGATTCGCGAGTTCGACGGCAGGTACGTCGTCGTGTCACTCTTGACCGCCGCAATGCGTGGAGCAGACACGAAAATCGAGTAGTCGCGCCGAATATCTTGCCCGTATCCATCGCGCCCAGGACTTCATCGAGCGGCACTTGAACGAGACACTGTCCCTCGACGACGTTGCCGCAGCAGCCCGGTTCTCGCCGTATCACTTTCACCGCGTTTTCTCGGCAGTGACCGGGGAGACGCTCTACCAGTTCATCTTACGACTTCGACTCGAAAAAGCGGCGTGTAAGCTGGTGCAGAACCTCGAGCAATCGATTACCGAGATCGCACTCGATACTGGATTTCTTCGTCGGCAACTTTTGCTCGGTCATTTCGAGCGCATTACGGAAGGAGCGCCAGTGATTTCCGCATTAGGGGTGTACTTCCCGGGCCAGGGATGCTCGCGCAAGACAGCAAGAATTGCAAAACGCTCAGCAAGGGGAGCAAAGCGGCCGAAGGGGTCTTCGAGGACACTGAGGAAGTCCAAATCGATGGACCTCAACCGAGAAGCATCATCATGCCAGTTGCAGCGAAATCAGTCGTCGTCGAAGTCACGGATGCCATGACCGTCGCCTATGTGCGGCACATTGGGCCTTATGCGGGTGACGAGGCTCTCTTTGGTCGCCTATTCGGTAAACTCATGGCGTGGACGGGGCCTCGAGGATTCCTCGGACCGCACACCAAGATGTTGACCATTTACCATGACAACCCAGATATCACTGAAGCCACCAAACTTCGGATCAGTTGCTGTGTCCCAGTTCCATCCGGTACCAAAGCGGAAGGTGAGATAGGGATCTTCGAGATCTCGAAGGACAAGTACGCCAAGGCCGTCTTCGAGATCCGTCCTGAGGATTATGGCGGCGCTTGGCAGTGGTTCATGGCCGAATGGATGCCGGGAAGCGGCTATCAACCAGCCGATGGGGTATGTTACGAACTTTACCTCAACGATCCTAAGGAACACCCCGAAAGCAAACACGTGGTTCAACTTACGATGCCGGTGAAGCCGCTCTGAACGAATTCGTCAATCGACCGCGTGAACCGTTCGAACGAAGGGAATACTCTTCGCTCGATAGAACCATTGTCTCGTGTAGTTAGGAAGTGAACTGCAACGTCCTAATTCCTCATGTGACGAGAAACGGCGCAAGTTGCGCGTTGGATAGGCCCTAGGGTGTACGTGCGTAGACGGGCCGAGACGCGAACCGACATCGCGACGCGTCGGACCCGGGCTCGTCTATCAACGGATGGCCTCAGATCGCGAGAGAGCGGCTCCGTGGTGCCCGATGGGCGCAGTTGGGAACGGGCGCAGTTGGAACGAGGGATGACTCTCTTTCCAATTGGCGCCCGTCGACCTGCCATTGCCCGCAATTTGGGCACGCAGTCTCGAGACCCTCGGCGCATCGAAGACTATCGCACTTGGCGTGAGCCAGCGATCAGCCGCGCCCGTCGGAGCTCGGCACTGTTCGGGGCTAGTCGGGCGATCAAATCCGCCGTTTTTAGGGCTTCGTTACTTCTGCCGAGGTTGACCAGGGCTTCTACGCGAAGCAAAAGCTCTTCCACTCCGAAGCGAGCGGCCCCCACGCGTGAGCGAAATTGATCGAGCATGGCGATGGCCTCGGCGCCTTCACTTCTTCCGAGAAGCGTTCGCACTCGCGCAATGGTTTTGGCGCGCAACCTGCGATACTCCTCGGGCGCAAGCACAGCATCACTCTTGGGCTCTTGTTTGTCCGCCGTCGTCGCCGTGCGTTCATCCGTGACTACCTCGAAACTTGCGACACCGACCGGCGAAGGCTTGCCGGCAAGCGCACCAGTTTCCGCTTGCGATTCGTGAGTGGGCAGGGGTGATTCCTCGCGACCCTGATGGACTTCTTGCGGCACCTTCGTGCTGGGAGCGCGTGAGAGTGAGCGGACTTCTCGATGTTCTGCCGGAAGTGGCAACGCCATTCCTCGATCCTCCGACGTCGGATGCAACGCTACGGTCGATGTTCCCGACAGTGAACCTGCGCGATGTTCGGTCGGATTTCTCGGGCGCTCGGCAGTGCGCGTGCCCACGTGAGCGTCCAAGTTCTTTGGTACGTGCGACGGTGGTCGCGGTGTCGTCATAGCAACGGCGACATGGCCAGCCGAAATCGCAGTAGTACCCGCTAGCAACCCAATGGCTATTCCCTTGACTGCGGTCATCCAGAGCGTACCCGTTGCCCACATCCCGGTACTCTTCGAAGCCGCAAGGACGAGTGGAGCAGGAGAACTCAGGGGAAGGAGCGTCGAGCCAAGCTCCGCGGCAAGGATGACGGGTACGGAGAGACCCAGCGCGGTCCCGAGGCGCTCCGGCAAATCCGCTGGCGCCTGGTCATTTTGCGCTGACTCGAGCAAGTAGTGCTCGAAATCATCGTAGACCCACGAATCTCGACCTTGGGTTATCACGGTGTGCCCCCTTGGCGAAAGTGGCCGCTGTCGAAGCGGGAACGCAAGCTCTCTGCCACCTCACGGAAAAAGCTACGCGCTCGCCGCAAGCGCGAAGATACGGTTCCGACAGGCGCCCCGACGATGGACGCCGTTTCCGGCGCGGTCAACCCCTCGAGCTCGCAGAGCACGAAGACCGCGCGAAGATCCTCGGGCATCCGCGACAGAATCAGGTCCAAAGCCGTACGAGCTTGTTTCTCCTCGAAGAGCGATTCCGCAGTGGGACTTCGACTTTGAAGGTCGTCGAGTGTCGCGTCCACGTGGTGTAGCTGAAGTCGCACCGTGGCGCGGCGTCGGTTGGATGCGATTCGGACGGCGATGCCACAGAGAAAGGGGCGTTCTCGGCCCGATGAGACGAGATCGAGCTTTCGGGCCGCGACGATGAACACCTGTTGCGTAGCGTCGTCGAGTTGATCCTCCGCGACTCCAAAACGTCTCAGCAAACGCCAGAGAAATCGTGAATGCTCGCCGACGAGTTGGGCAACGCGACGAGCATCACCCCAACGTAATTCTGTGGGATCCAGCTCCGCGTCTACAACGGAGTCCTCGTCCGGCACGTGGTCATGCAGGGAAGAGAACCCCGTGAGCGGTGCAGGATCCCGTGTCGCTCGTGAGGAGCTAGGTTCTGCGGACATTGAGCGCATCCCATCGGTGTATGTCCGCTAGGATGCCGATCGATCACGTCGAGCTCGGAAAACTAGATTTTGCCGCGCCGTGTCTCGAGTAACTGCCGAATTTCTCGCATCTTTGCTTCGGTGAGGCCGAAATCGACCGTTGGCGTACAGTGCCACCAGGAGACCCAAGACCGGAATGCCGGCCAGGTAGAGACGAATGAGGGTAAGCGTATGCTCGGGCTGATTGCCTCCCAGTGCCGCGTCGAATCCAGTCGCGGTTAGCAGAAACCCGGCAGCTCCCATGCCGAGTGCCATTCCGACCTTGAGGATCCAGGCTTGACAGGATTGGAACGCACCTTCTCGACGTTTACCGGAGTCGAGTTCGTCGTAGTCCACGACGTCTGCACTTATGGATCCGTACAAGGTCCAGAATCCCGCCCCGGTGAAAGAGATCAAACCGGAAGCGAAGAGCTGCAACCAAACGAGACTCGGCGTGTACAGCCACCAAGTTGCAATGAATACCAGGATTGCACTGACCTGGACTGCTGCCATGGCCTTGGGCTTGCCAACGTTTCGAGCCAAAGTGGCGTACACCGGGATGCCTGCGAGGCCGAAGACCATGTTGGCGAGCCCCATGCCGAAATTCCATTTGGAGCCAAGTGCGACGTCACCTTTGCAGACGTAATACACCGTGGCGTAGTATCCCAAGGATCCGACCATGCTCGTGCCGATGCCGTACGCAAGTGCCATTGCCAGCTGCGCGCGGAACGGGCGACAACGCATTGCTTTCCAGACTGAATCGCCGAGGGTTGTTTTCGATTGCTTCTGACTTACGACGTGACCGTAATACCGTTCCTTGACGAAGGTGAACACGACGACCCCGACCAGAATCATGATGGCGCCGAGCAGGACAGAGTAGACCTGCGCGCCATGCAAGATATCGGGTTTACCGGTGCGGTCATTGAAGACCTCAAGCGTGATGAACGCAGAAGCGAAAAACATCGCGATTTCCGGAAGCTTTTGTACGCCACTCTTGAACGCGTAGACGCTGGTTCGCTCTCGGTAATCGGGGGTAAGCTCCATTCCAAGGCTTTGATAGGCCATGTTGAAGCTGCTCACGACCGTGATGTAGATGCTCGACGAGACGACCATGTACCAGAAGTACGCTCGCTCGCTCCAACCACGTCCCACGAGAAACAACGTGGGAAGTAGCAGTCCCGAGAGAATCGAGCCGATGAGGATGTATGGTCGACGCCTCCCCCAGCGACTTCGGGTATTGTCCGAAAGCCAGCCGAATACGGGATCCGCAACTGCATCGATGAGGCGATTGATCATCACCGCAGTGCTGACGAGCCCTGGCGACACCAGAAGAAACATGTTGAACACCGGCCAAACCATGCCGGGATAGAGCCAGTTGCCCCACATGTCATTGGTGGTACCCAAGCCGTAGGCGAGCTTCTGCCCGACGGGGACCCGATCCTCTGGCGCGACATCGCCGTCTCGCATCGAAACGGGGGGCTCCTGGGCGTCCGTGAGAGGATCCCGCCGAACGTCGGAAATCGTCGTGCTGTCTGTCATGCGGATTGCTCCAATTGAGGCCCTCGAGCCAGCCCCTTTGGCTGGTGTGGCGCGAGGATGCTACTTCAGAAATGCGAACCCGTGCTCGGTCAATCTCTACGAATTTCGCCCAGAACGACGTCGAAATGTCGATTAGCGACAGCGATTGGAACTGCAGGCCCGCGGATCACGCAAATCTGTCCCCCGGCAGTGCCGGCGGGAGCGCGAGCCACGTGGTGCCGGCGGGAGCGCGAGCCACGTGGTGCCGGCGGGAGCGCGAGCCACGTGGTGCCGGCGGGAGCGCGAGCCACGTGGTGCCGGCGGGAGCGCGAGTCACGTGGTGCCGGCGGGAGCGCGCGAGCCACGTGGTGCCGGCGGGAGCGCGAGCCACAACGTTACGTGAACGACCGGTTCGAGCCAACTGCCGTGCAAACACGGATGCGAGTTCGATGCGTCACGGAGTCGAGTTGGCCCGACTCGGCTCCTCGCGCAGGTCCGTGGGAGGATTGCTCGGTTCGACCGCGGAAGTCGACTCGGGGGTAACTCCAGGTTGGGGCGCGGTCAGCCTAGGCTCGCTGACGTTCGTACTCGAGTTGGGCGTGGGTGCTTCGAACGCAATCGCCGTACCTCGGATTTTGTAAACTGGCAGCCCTTGCTCATCGCTGTCGATTGACTCCGAGATCGACATCACCGCGTTCGCTCCGAGCGCGCAAGCTTCGTTGATGATCCATGCCCGGAGATCCTTGCTTCGATCGACGAAGCTGCCTTCGACGGTGCGAATGACGCGAAAGTGGAAGTTTACTGCGTGGTGCGGCTCATAGAGTCGGATCGATTCACAACCAGAGTGGATTGCAGAGTAGTCTGCGTTCGACGCAGTGGGTTCCCGGGCGGGCGACCTCGTGCACCCAGATCCGGTGCCAGGAACGAACATGGACACAATCAGTCCCAGCTCGATCCGTCGTCTCGTACGCACGCGCCGAGCATAAAATAGCGCATTCTACCGCGCAAGCAGGTGATCTTCCCCTCGAGCGATCGCCTGCCCATCGGACTGTCCGTCCTGCGGCTGGTAGGTCGTGTCACATGCCAGCCGCGTGGCGTCCGCCTGCCGCACGGAGCATGACGGACGGAACTGCGTCGTACGTGCCGGTTACGGCGAGGGGGAGTTGCTAGCCGCGGATTTGCTTGACCGCGGTGGCAACGTCCTTGCCCGTAACGGCTGCGCCGATGGACTTCAGGTGCTTCATCGCTACGCCGGTAGCTTGTCCCTCGTTGCCTGCGGCACCGATGGCGGCGCTGACTGGGGCGAGCGCTTGAACGATTGCTTCGACGTCCAGTGTTTGAGGCAAGAATGCCGCAAGCGTCTTTCGCTCGAGCTCGAGCGTCGCGCGACGGCTCGGATCAGTGTCGACAGCAAGGGACTCCTCGTTCGACTTGATGAGCTTTCGTACGATCGCGCGGACCTCGTCGTCGGAGCCGGACTGTCCTGGCCGTGCCGCGTTGGTGGTGATTTCACCGACCGCTACACGAAGGATCTCCTTCTCCACGACGCGACCTTCCTTCATGGCCTTGAACATTTGGGCTTTGATTTCGTCGAGCAGCATGCGTTTCCCTTGGCTTTGGTGGATGCCTTGAATCTCCGGGAGCGCTGGGTCAAGGAGCGGCCATTTCCCGTTGAAATCCAGCGGACATTTGGAGCTCCCATCGCCCTGACACCGGGCCGAGGCCTCGAGCCGCGGTTGGGGTGCCGCTGTCGTGTGGCCGTCCCCGTTTCCCTGGCGGCCTCGAGCATCCACGGCACGACAACGCTTCATGTGATTGGGTTAGCAACGTATCGGCTCGGGAAAGACGGGTGGGAACGACAACTCCGGTCATTTCGTGAGGAGACGAAACGCGATATGGACGACGGGTCATGCGAGTTCTGTTCATTGGTGGCACTGGAATCATCAGCACATGCGTCAGTCGGCGTGCGGTCGCGAGCGGTATCGAGCTGTACTTGCTCAATCGCGGCAAGCATCCCGTCGAGATAGAAGGCGCGCGGCGTATCACGGCTGATATCGACGATCGCAAGGCCGTCGCGGCGGCACTGGGTGACCTCGAGTTCGACGCCGTGGTCGACTGGGTTGCGTTCGTGCCAGAGCATGTGGAACGTGATCTCGAGCTCTTTCGAAAGCGCACCAAGCAGTACGTATTCATCTCGTCGGCTTCGGCGTACGAGAAGCCGCCACGCTCGCACGTCATCACCGAGTCGACTCCCCTCAGAAATCCCTATTGGGACTATTCGCGCAACAAAATTGCCTGCGAGGATAGGTTGCTTTCGGAGTATCGGCAGTCTGGGTTTCCGGTGACCGTCGTGCGACCGAGCCTGACGTACGATTCGGTGCTGCCCATTGCTATCGGCGGGTGGGGATGCGCGACGCTTCTCGATCGTCTTCTAGCGGGGCGGCCAATCATCGTGCACGGAGATGGCACCAGCCTCTGGACGGTAACTCACGCCGAAGACTTCGCGAAGGGCTTCGTGCCATTGCTCGGTCACCCTCGCAGTCTCGGGCAAACCTACCACATCACCTCGGACGAGGTGATGACGTGGAACCAGATTTACGAGACGATAGCCGAAGCCCTGGGTGTTACGGCGAACATCGTTCACATACCGTCGGACTTCATCGCCGAGGTAGAACCCGCCATGGCAGGTGGCCTACTCGGAGATAAGGCGCACAGCGCAATCTTCGATAACACGAAGATCAAAACCCTAGTCCCGGACTACGTGGCGACGATCCCATTTCACGTCGGGATCCGTAGAACCATTCAATGGTTTCGTGCCGACGCGTCGCGTTGGGTGGTTCGACCCGATGTACATGCGGCCATGGATCGAATCATTGCCGCATGGCAGTCGAAGCGTTGCTGACGACGGGACGGAGAACGGCGGGCAAGTGGCTCGTCTCGAACGCAAACTTGCACGAAGGCGAGTCAGTCTTTGGCTCGCCTCACCTGCTGGCGGGCACGTACGAGACGTGCACACCTACGCAGCCGACCTCGCAGGATGTCGCGACGTGACCTGCCCGATGCGCACGAGGTGGTGAGCACGCCGACGCAGGCAGAGGAATTGGCGCGACGCGGGTGAGCACGCCGACGCAGGCGGAGGGATTGGGGCGACGCGGGTGAGCACGCCGACGCAGGCAGAGGAATTGGCGCGACGCGGGTGAGCACGCCGACGCAGGCGGGGAATTGGCGCGTCGTGGCCGTCCCTCCCCCCATGGAGGAACCTCGTTTCGGCTGTCCACCTTGCCTGGAGGTCCGGTGTCGAAGGAGTTGACCCTTCACGGTTCAGTGGCGCATGGTTGTCGTCGGCTCCGAAAGAGGGACGAAAGTTTCGGGGGACCATGCCGTATGTATCGACACCCATGGAACGTCGTTTTGACCCGCGAGCATCCAAGGTTGTCGTTCCGTTCGACACCCCCTTTTGCTGCGCAATGACCCACCGCGCGGTCGAGAGGAGAAACCAGTGAAGAAAATCCTGATCGTCGATGACTCCGAGACCATTCGGATCACGGTATCCGACACGCTCCAAAAAGTTGGATTTACCGTCATTTCTGCCATCGATGGTGTCGATGGCTTGGCTCGGCTCGCCGAGCAATCGAATCAATCTCGTGATCATGGACGTCAACATGCCGAGGCTCAGCGGACTCGAAATGCTCGAGAAGATGCGGGAGGATCCCAAGTTCGCGAGCATTCCCGTCGTGATGCTGACGACGGAAGCTCATTTCGCACTCATCGACCGAGCGAAGAAGCTCGGTGCGAAGGGCTGGATGATCAAGCCCGTCAAGCCTGAGAACCTCGTAGCCGCGGCCAAGAAAATCACCGCGGGGGGATGAAGGATGTACACAGAAAGTCAGCGAATCTCGAGCGCAATCGAGGAGATGACCGCGACGGCTTGCGTCGAGCTCTTCGCAGCATACGAGGTCACCCTGTCTCCAACGGTGACCAGCAGCTGGGGTCAAACGGACGAACCTCTCGTCTCTGCGGTGATGGGATTCGTCAGTCCGCAAGTGCGAGGCACCTGCCTTCTCGTCTGCGAACGCGGGCCAATCGAATCTTCCTGTCCCAAGGGAGGCCGCGTGCGCGATTGGATCGGAGAGCTTTGCAATCAGCTGGTTGGCCGACTAAAGGTCAAGTTGCTGGGCCACGATATCGAAATCGGCCTCACCACCCCCGTGGTGCTTCAGGGGGTTCGCTTGCAGCCGCTTCCAAAAGCGGCTTTGGAACCTGCCGTGTTCGGTAGCGTGCAGGGCACCGTCTTGGTTTGGATCGAAGCCGAAACGGCCGCCGGCTTTTCGCTGCCTCCGGCTCGCGATCCCGACGCCGCAGAATCGGGCGATTTGATGTTCTTTTAGGGTCCTCGGCGCTCTATGTCCCTCGAAACTCGGCGAGTCCTGGCTCATTCCGCCGAGCGAGAAAGAAATACTCGACATTTCCCTTCGGACCCGGCACGCGGCAGTCACATTCGCCGAGCAGCGTGAAGCCGCTGGCAATGACCGCCGAACGGGCGTTGTCGATGGCGCTTCGTCGGACCTCGGGATCGGAAATGACGCCTCGTCCGCGGCGAACCGCTTCACGTCCAGCTTCGAATTGGGGCTTGATCAGAGAAAGCAGCGTCCCGCCGGGACGGAGGATCTGGGCCAAAGCTGCGACAAGCTTCTCGATGCCGATGAACGACGCGTCGACGACCACCCAATCGATGGGTTCGTCGAAGTCCGACGCGACCAAGTAGCGTGCATTGACGCGCTCACGTACGACGACTCGAGGATCTTTGCGCAACTTGTCTGCCAGTTGGCCGTGCCCCACGTCAACGGCGTATACCTTGGCTGCGCCGTGTTGGATGAGGCAATCCGTGAAGCCGCCGGTCGAGGCGCCAACGTCGACACAAGTCGCTCCTGTCGGATTGACCGAGAGATCCTTCAAAGCGTGGTCGAGTTTGTCGCCGCCTCGAGAAACGAAGCTCGGCACGTGTCGCACGGACAGTTCGCAGTCGACGGGCAGTGTCGTTCCAGGTTTCTCGATGCGACGCTCACCAGAATAAACACGACCGGCCAATAACAACGCTTGAGCCTGAGTTCGACTCTCGCAGAGCTTACGGGTGACCAGCAGGACGTCGACTCGTTCCTTCACGGTGTTCGTGGATTGGCCTGTCACAGATTTCTCGTTCTTGCCAGAACGCTTGGGCCAAGCCGCCGCCCGTGCGCAGGTTCGCCCTGATTTGGCCTCAGTCGGCGCGCCGTCGGCTTGGGCCCGGCTCGAATGGGCGAGGACACGCGTAAGGACGCGGGCGGCCTCGTTTTCACGTCGATTTCCACCTTGGCGTGTGTCGTGCAGACCGTCACCGCCTCGATGACCCCGGACGTGTGGCTAATCGTATCGCTGGGCGCACTCTTCGCAGCAGAATTTGCCAATCATCCGCTGCTCGGCGTCGCCATTCTCGTTGCCGCAATGTGCCTGCTCACGCGGAGGTTAGGTCCAGGGGCGAGGCTCGTGTTGTTGGGGGTCGTGGCTGCATCCGTGTACCGGGCGCACGTGTCGATGGGGGACTTTCTTCACCACCGAGAAGTCTTCAGGAGTCGTCTCGGTGCTTCGGAGCGATGCTCGGGTCGCGGTGAAATCACCGAGTCCCCGACACTCCGCCAGGGACGATTCGTCTTGTTGCTTCGAACCGAGGAGCTCGAATGTGCTGCACCAATGGGAAGCGGAGAGGTATTGCGACTCGTAGGTGGGCCAGACGGGCTCGCACGGGGAGACCGCGTTCACGTTCGTTGCGCAGCTTGGACCCGTCGCTGCGGCACATCAGATTCGAACTGACCAATCCCCTGCCACGACTGGCTTCTCGTGGGGCAATCGCGAGCGGCGGGGCATTGGCAGTCGAATTGGTGAGCCGCGGGGGTGGAATCCTGGCCTGGATCGACCGTGCTCGCGCGTATGTGAGACGGCGAATTTTGGCAACCTACGCTCCCCGCGCGGCGGCTCTGGGGCGCGCACTCGTACTTGGTGAAAGTGACCTCGACTCGGATGAACAACTGGCATTTCAACGGAGCGGACTCTCTCACTTGCTTGCGGTGAGCGGAACCCATCTGGTTTTCGCGGTCGCATCACTCGTGGCAGGACTTAGGTCGCTATTGCTGCGAGTCCCTTGGCTGGCTCGGCGCGTCGACGTTCGACGCATCGCGGCTTCGTTCGGGATCTGCTTTCACTCGTCTATGCCGACTTTGCTGGCGGCAGCGGTTCGGCGTTTCGCGCCGCATACATGCTATCGGTTACCTACCTTGCCGTGGCACTTGGACGGCGACTTCGCGGCATTCATGCGCTCGCATACTCCATTTTTGCAGGTGCCGCGTTCGACCCGTTGATTGGTTACGATATCTCGTTCTTGTTGTCTGCTGCAGCCACTTCCGGCCTCATTCTTCTCGGTCCCGTCTTTTCCAAAGGTCTTGGCGGGATCCGCTTGGCGCCGATTCGTGTCGTGGCTGGGGCGTTGACTACCACGGTGAGCGCAATGCTTCCCTGTCTGCCTCTCCTGCTGCTGCTGGGTCCAGAGATAACCATTGCTGGCGTTCTCGCCAACGTCGTTGCTGGGCCGTTCGGCGAGCTTCTCGCGTTGCCGCTGTGTCTGCTTCATACCGTGGCGGCGCCCTTGCCGTGGCTCGAACGAGGCTTGGCGCTAGCGGGTTCGGGGTCGCTGCTTGCAGTGGGATACGTCGCGAAGCTCAGTGCCAACATGGAATGGGCAAGGATCGCGCTTCCCCCACCAACGGTCGAGCAATTCGCGAGTATTGCCGCAGGCGCTGTCGCCTGGTACGGCCTCGCCCGCGAAGGCGGGCAGTCCGACCGCGTTGCGCATCGATGGAACGTACGTGCAACGCTGGTCATCGTGTCGGCACTTGCGTTCGCGGCCCTCGAGTGGATGGCACGACGGGACGGCGCGCCTCACGACAAATTGCGGATTACCGCCGTAGACGTAGGGCAAGGGGACGCCTTACTCGTCGATTTGCCCGATGGTCGCCTGATGCTGGTGGATGGTGGCGGCGCGGTGACGGGCGGACCGGATCCTGGGCGATTCATTTTGGCCCCACTCCTCCGGGCGAGGCGGCGAACTCGCATCGATATTGCCGTTCTCACTCATCCCCACCCGGATCACTACGGCGGTTTGTCGAGCTTGCTTCCGACTCTGGAAGTCGGAGAGTTCTGGGAAGCCGGACAGTCGCGGGGCGACTCCGACCAAGGAGAACTCGCACAACTCCGTCGTCATCTCGCGAGCAGGGCAACGCGGTTACGTCGTTTACCCGAGCTTTGCGCCCGCGCACATCGTTTCGGCTCTGCGAGAGTGGATGTGATGGGGCCGTGCCCCGATTACGATCCGACCCATGACGCCAACGACCAATCCATCGTCCTTCGAATCTTCATCGGGCATCGGGTCGCATTGTTGCCAGGCGACGCGGAAGCACTCGAAGAAAGCGAACTCATTGCACGCAACGGAGATCGGTTGCGCGCCGACTACCTCAAAATCGGGCACCATGGAAGCCGGTCCTCGACGTCGCATCCGTTTCTCGAGATCGTTCGGCCGAAAGTTGCCGTGATCTCCGCTGGGATGCGTAACCGTTTCGGTCACCCACACCCAAGCACGTTGGCTCATCTGGATTCGGCGAACGTTGCCGTATATCGGACCGACGATTTCGGGCGACATCCAGTGGACGACGGATGGTACGTCCGTCGAGCTACGAACCGCTCATTATCGCGAACGTCGCGCAAGCATTCTTTCGCGATGATGAGCGAGTGAGCGAAGTCGGACCAATCGCAGTCGTCTCAGTTCGGTGTCCGGGTCAGGGCAGAGACCAATTGCCCGAGAATGTCCTTGGTTGACGCAAGGGTCTTCAGCATCGCCGAGTTGGGCATCGAATGAGGGGGATTGTAATCGGCGACCAGCACACATGCGCCAGCGCTTTTCAGTGGAACATGGACGAGAAGGAGCGACGTCGAGCCGATTAGCTCGTAGTACCGAGCCGGCATCGTCGTCGCGATTTTCCTGAGCGAAACAATCTTCGATGAAGAGCGTTCGATTGACGTGATACGTCATCGAGAACGGATTGGTCGCTGCACGCGCCGGAGCGAGCGGTAGGCGTAGCTCTTTGCTCAAGCCATCAATGTCCTCACCGACCCCGCAGGGGCAGTAGAGCTCCCGATGGTTGGCCGAAGATCGAAGTACGAAGAGTCTTGGCAAGTCGAGCATCGACTGGATAGTAGTGAGCAACGAAGTAAGTAAGGCGTCGCTTGGGCCGTTCTGTTCGAGGCCCTTTCTCAATGCGGAAATCCGCTGTGCGAAGGGATCTCCTTCGAGTTCGGACGCACTTACGTTCACCTTCGCAAGCTGCACTCGCTCCACGGGGCGTCTTGGCTTCGAGCTATGTACGGGCTTCTCGCTCTCTTTCGCAGTTTCGTGACGATCGCGCGGCCGTCGTGCGTTACCGCTTGGTGCGGGGGGCGCGGGCGGGGGCAAGCTTGAAGACGGTGAGTGCTCGACGTCCCGTGCTTCGGATGCAGGTTCGAGCGTCGCTTCCAAGATGACGGCAGCATCCTCGATCAGCTGACTCACGTTGCGGGAAAATCGGCTCGTTTTCGTAGAGTTACCGAGAAGCGAGTGATATCGTTGTTCGAAGGACTCTTGCACCTTTCCGAGCAACTCGGTCATCTCTTCGGTTTTGATCGAGATGAGGTGCTTGTATTTCGACGTGAGCGTGTTGAGTGCTTGGTTTCGGCTCACGGTGTCGAGATCGCTGCCGACGATTTCGCAGAGCTGGTTCGAGAAAGCAGCGAGTGAGGAGAGTCGATCCTCCTCTCGGTGTAGTTTGCCGGACCGTTCTGGAATGACCGCCATGGCTTGGATCATCCGTTGCGGAAGACGCCATCTTTCTGCGATCCCGACGCCGAGCTTGTGCAGAGAAATCCCGAGAACCCGTTCCGACGCCGTGTTGAGACTCAGGTTCTCTTGTACCATTAGTGCTTCTATTTGGTCGAAGGATTCGGGCAGATAGACGAGCACCAAGTGACGACCCAAGTTTCGGAACATCGTACAGATGACGGCCTGCTCGGCGTCATCGAGATCGACGTCCAGATACAGTTGGCGAGCGATCTCGCCGCTGACGAGCGAGTTGATCGCCGATTCGGAAACGCGTTCCGAATGCACTTTGTTTCCTTGATTCTTGAATAGGCTGATGCTGAGAGCAAGTTGACGAACGCGTTCGAACCCGAGGATCACGATTGCATGTTGGACGCTGTAGATCTTACCACCGAATCGGCTGGCGTATGCGGAGTTGACGATCCGAAGCAACTTCGCGGTGAGCGCGTAGTCCTTCAATATGGAAGCTCCGAGCTGTTGTGCGGAGAAGCTGCTCTCGAAGTCCGCGCGTTTGCTGACCTCGCCGACGTTCTGGACGAACGCGGGAAAATCGCCTTTGCGTTGCATGCGCAGAAGCAATCGGTTGAGGACGTTCTTATCGGTCTCGGTGAGATGGACCGTTGCCGGGGGAGCGTCTCGCGTGCTCGTCGCGCCAACGGGGATCCTTATGGGTTCGACCGAGCTTTCAGCAGGAAGAGCGATGGGTGTGGCTTCGTCGTGGCGCGCGCCCACGCTCTCGGCCGCTGAAAGAGGAGAGGGAGCACTACGAAGGTCGACCGCGGGGGCCCTTGCGCCCGCATCCTTGGGGGGGGGAGTCGGGGTGATGCGCGCGCCGGGCAGGTTCTGAATCTCCACCTCGACGGACGGGAGGTCTGGACCACGTAACGTGTCGTCTTCGCCGATGTCTGCTCGTCGCAGCAGAGCAAGAACGGGTTCGCCAGCGTCGAGTCGGTCGTTCTCACGCAGTTTTGGATGCGTCCCCGAGCGGCGACGCATGCCGGAGAGCCGCTCGAGCAATTCACCTGCCGACGCCGGTCTCCCCTCTGGGTCTTTGGCGAGGCAACCCTCGACCAGTTGTGCGAGTTCCAGGGGGCAATCTGGAACGAGTTCGATGATGGGACGAAATGCGTCGCGCACGTGCATTACGAGCAACATGACTGGCGACTCGTGTTCGAACGGAGCTACGCCGGTCAACATCTCGTACGCAATGACGCCCAAGGAATAGAGATCGCTACGAGGCGAAATTCGATCGACTTGGCCAAGGGCCTGTTCTGGCGACATGTATCGCGGGGTCCCCATGATTTGGCCGTAACTCGTATGTTCGCTGGCCGAGGAGAGAACCTTTGCAATGCCGAAGTCCATGAGCTTGACCCGCAGTGGGTCTCCCGAAAGCACGAAGACATTTGCGGGTTTCAGATCACGATGGACCACGCCAACCGTGTGCGCAGCGGCAAGCCCTTCGGAAATTTGAGTCAACACCTCCAAGGTCTCGCTAGAAGAAAAGTGCCCTCTGTGCTTGAGTTCGCGTGAGAGATCACACCCCTCGAGTAGCTCCATTACGTAGTAGAGCCGTCCGTCGAGCTCGCCGAAGTCGAAAATGTCGACGATGTTGGGATGACGCAGATTTGCAGTAATGCGCGCCTCGTCGAGGAATCGCTTGGTGAGTTCCGGAGGAGCTTCCAAATCGTGTCCGAGGAACTTCACTGCTGCTTCTCGCCCGAGCGTCGGGTGCCGTGCAACGAATACAGAACCCATTCCGCCCTGTGCGAGCGTGCGTTCGACGACGTAGTTTCCGACGCGTCTCCCAATCACCTCTGCCGCGTTGCCTTGGAACATCACGAGCGTCGCCAAGCCAAGCTCGGGTCCTTCTCCCGGACGAGGGAGTGGGTTGGCTCGGGGGCAGGAATATCAACGGCCGCTCGCGCCGCTGGCGATAGCCCCGGGAACCTCGCGGAATCCACTTGGGTCAGTCGGCTCTTCTTCCGAACCAGGGCTGCGCGACGGGATTCGTGACGTCACGGCGACGCACTCGAGAGGTCGACGGACGTGCGACTGGGGAGGGACTCCGGGGGCGTCGGGGCGCCGGTACCGGATCCGATGCCGCGGAGATGTTCTTCTTGACCTAAGCGCCACCCTCTGGAATGACCGAGGTCCCTTGCCTGACTTTACCTGCCAAACCTGTCAGAAGCCGTTCACCGTCAGTGACGAGGTGTTGGCGCGATTTCCCGGGTGGTCGCCGAAGCTCTGCATGAGCTGCAAGAAAAACAAGTCGAAGGGCGACGCGCGATCGGAAACGGCTCGCCGCGTCCGACCCATGGCGGGAAACGCGGGCACGTTGCCTGGTGCGAAGGTCGCACGCGGTTCGGTGACGCGTGAACTCGACTTGCCCGTGGCCGAGATCCTCAAGCGATATACGGCGGGCCCCGATAGCGGGGTCTTCACCGATGGAGCAGCCAATCCGAATCCGGGACCGGGCGGTTGGGGCGCGGTCTTCGTCGAAGCGGGACACATTCGTGGTGAGCTCTACGGACACGAACCGCACACGACGAACAATCGTATGGAGCTCCTCGCGCTCCGTGCTGGGTTGACCTTGGTTCCGAGCGGGACGCCTGCGACGATTTATACGGATAGTCAGCTGTGCGTCAACACCTTCAACGTCTGGGCGAAATCCTGGAAGTCGCGCGGTTGGAAGCGTAAGGACGGCGCGATCAAGAATCTCGAGCTCGTACGCGAGATTTACGAAGAGTTGAGCAAGCGCCCCGAGCTGAAACTCGAGTGGATCGCCGCGCATAGCGGGTTTCGGTGGAACGAATATGCCGATGCGCTTGCAACGGCGTACCGGCGTGCCGAGAAATGAAGCCACTCTCTCGAGTGAAATCATTCGTCGATGAGACGAGCAAGTAGCTGCTGCCAGCGAGCGATCACGACTTCGCGACGGAACCGTTCGACAAATCTCGGTGCTTCCTCGGCGAGGCGCTTTCGCAACGTCTCGTTCTCGAGCACGCGCAGCATGCCCTCCGCCAAGCTCACTGCTCCGCCACTACGCGCCACCATGATGCCGTTCTGACCGTCCACGACATACTCGCGTACGCCTGGGCAGTCCTCGAAGGCAACTACGGGTAAGCCTTGCGACAGCGCTTCCGCGACGGACAAACCAAAACCCTCGAAATGAGCGGGATGGCACAGCAGGCAGGCTTCTCGCAGGCGACTGCGAATGTCTGGATCGTGTCCAGGAAGTCGAACGCGACCGAGGAGCCCTAGTTGGTCGATTCGTGCTTCGAGCGCGGCTCTTTCCGAACCCTCTCCGTAGACGACCAGTTCGACGTCGGGACAACGCGGCGCAACTAGTGCGAAAGCTTCGATGAGCGTCTCGTAGTTCTTCTCCCAAGAGAGGCGACCAGAGGCGACGATGCGTCGCGTTCGCGGTGCGTCTGGCGCGGGCTCGAAGAACGAGTCGTCGAGGAAGTTCGGGATGGCGACGACTTTCTTTGCCAACGAGGGGCCAAAGTAAGGCGCAAAGCTCGGAAACAGCACCGAGAGCGCTCGCGCACGGAAGAGCATCTTTCGCCGCAAGTAACGGTCCACGGGGTTCTGATCCCAGCGCTTGGTGGACGCGTAGTCCTCCTTCGGAACGTTGTGATTCGTGCAAAGTACTCGTGACTTCGTCCCGAGGCTCGCGATGAGCGTTACGGTGTTGGCGCTCGGGAGAAAGGCGATTACGAGTTCCGGAGCAATGCGGCGAAAGAGTCGTCGCAGCCCGAGGACGAAGCTGCCATAGCGAGCCAGCCACGCGAACACGTGGTTTAGTCCGAAGGGGAGACGTCGCTCGCCTTGTCGCTTACAGAACCGCACTAGGCGGCGGTGCCGTGCCGACTCGTCCCAGAGGTTTACGAGCGACACCTCCGGCGAAAGTTCGTAGGCGGGAGGAATCGGCCTTTCCTTCGCAGTACACGGCGGTGACTGCGTAGCCGAGGTGACTGAGGGAATTTGCGAGCGTGCAATAAACCCTTTCGGCACCGCCAGCACGTCCAGCCAAGAGACGAATGACCAGAACCAATCTGCGACGAGGATGGGGAGATTTCGTGGACAAGCGGAGCGTTCCGTTTAGCACATCGGTGACGTGACTTTTCGGGGGAAAGATGCAAAGAACGCGGCAATGGGATCCTCCAAGTCGCATCCGAATCGGCCCAAGCGCACTCCTTCGGGGGCTCTCGTTTGGCTGCGACAACTCGCCAAATGGTTCCGAACCGCAGATTCGTCGACCATTCGTTGCGAGCCCATGCGGTCCCCTCCGCCTTCGGACGAGCGTGTCGTGCGACTCCTTCGCGCCATCGCCGAAACCGACGTCGTTCCACGGAACGTCGGTTGGCGCGAGCTTTCGGCGGCTCTAGGGATCGCCGCGCGTGAAAATGCCTACGAGTCTGCTGAGTTGCTGGCGAACGACGCCCTCTCGCGCATCGATGATTGTCCCTCGGAGTTGAGGGCGTCGATCGTTCGTCGCTGCATCGACGCTTGGGTTGCGGCAGGGAGGACCCCCGAGATCCTGCCGCTATTGTCCCGCTATTCCGGCGATTTGCCCCGCGTCGGTTATCGTCCGGAGAATTTCCTCGAGCAGCTTCCCAAAGACGTACGGATCGACGGTGACCGTCATCTCGCCTATCGTGCCATTCGTGAAGGCATTTGGTCTCCGGAGGCCGTATTGGCGTGGCTCGATGCGGAGTCGTCGCATTTACGTCCCGAGTTGGAGCTTTTTCGCTGCCATGCGCTCGGTCGGCTCGGTGACGAGGAGGCACGAGCGGCACTTTCGCGGTATCTCGGCGTCTTCGGTGTCCCGCCAGTCGATTATCCGTCTCGAGTCGTTCCGAACGTTCTCGACGAAATCCGTGCCTCCGCACCCCGGCGGGGAACGGACGGGCCACTCGTGTCCGTCGTCTGTAGCGCCTATCGCGCGGCATCGACTTTGGGATACGCCGTTTCGTCCTTGTTGAATCAGACCCATCGAAATCTCGAGGTACTCCTTTGCGACGATGGCAGCGATGACGATACGGCAAACGTCGCACGCGAGCTTGCAGCGACGGACGGTCGGATCCGACTCTTCCGTTCGAAAGGCAATCAGGGCACCTACAACGTCAGAAACGGTCTTCTGCCCTTCGCTCGCGGTAAATACGTTACTTTCCATGACAGTGACGACTACGCGCTTCCAGTTCGCGTCGAGATGCAGCTCGCCGCACTTGCGCGACACCATGCGAAAGCTTGCGTTTCGAATTGGCTGCGAATTCTGCCGAGTGGGCCCTTCGTGTTCTTCCGGGACGGCAACGAACAGCGACTCAGTATCGTCTCCCTCATGGTCGAACGCGAGAACTTTGTCGTCATTTTTGCCATATCGATCCGCGCGACATTCCGCGGACCTCGAGATGTTCGATCGATTGCTCGCAACCTTGGGCCACTCCGCTGTCGTACGTGTGAAGGCACCGCTATTGTTCGGGCTGTGGTCGCCGCAATCCCTTACTCGCGGACAGGGATCGGAGGCACTCGAAAACGGCTATCGTGCACCGTCTCGTCGTCACCTCGCCGAGATTTGCTTTCGACAGCGGCTATTGGGCACCACTTGGGTGAGCGATGGTGAAATCGAAAAGGTCCTTCTTCGCACGGGAAATCATAAGCCGGAGTGCGGGGTCGAACCGCTCACCTGAAGTGCCGGTCGCCGTACCTTTCCAGGTATGGATGCGCTTCCGTCGTCGATCGTCGCGCGTTGTGGCTTCGAGGGGCACGGGAAACGAGCTGAGTCGCGTGTAACCGTGGTCCAGCTTCAAGTCCGGCTATGAGGACACAAAGTGGATTGAATCGCAGTGCCTTCCAACTTCAGTCCCTGTCCCACTCGAAGGAGAGGCTCAACCGCTCGGCCTCTTGCAACAGACGCTCGGTTTGCTGCTCGTCCAGATCGAAAATCGCATGGACGCGAGGACGGATCGTCGGAGGGAGTGGCGTTTCGGCATCGATGAGCGTTGGAAGGCTTTCACGAGTGCCGATGCCCACCAAAGTCGGAGTCGGGCGCCGGCGCTCTCCCGCGCAGGGATGAGGCTCGAGAGCTTCCGCGCTCGACGGCGAACGTACGACGACTCGTTGCCTGCGACGCTGCAACCGCAACGCCGAGGGTTGCGTCAGTATTTCCGTCCGAGGCGCTAGGGCAGGAGCGAGTCGAGTCAACGCCTCGACGTTGCACGCGCATCCCCCATTGGGCCAAGAATGCAGCGAACGCGACGTCCATCCCGTGAAAAGTACAGGTCTAGTCCGCTAAGAGGGAGCGCGTTCGGCTCCCAGCCGGCCTGCGGGCATGCCCTTTTGGTCACCTCGGCTCGACGCCTCCGGACGGTGGCAGCGCTGCGGGTCACGCATTTCTGGTCATCTCGGCGTAATAACGCCGCGACCGTAGCGGAGCCGCAAGCCTCGACCGCCTCACTTCGCTCTTCGTTCTCGCGAAATCGCGAAGCCATTTCGACTCGTCGATTCACCCCTCTTCCCTTGTTCCACGAGAATTGGGGCCCGCTGATGACGAGTCGACGCCTTCGTCATCCAGGTGCTCGATTGCCTCAATGGAGGGTCTCGTGGCGTGAACGACGCACGATGCGGGGCCCGCCTTGGGATTCGGGGGACTTGGGTTCGTCTCGTTTCGGAATTGAACCGCCGAGCGTCAACGAGACGATTGTGGCGAATGCACTCGCCGTGGCGCTCCACCACAAACCGTAGGTGCTCACGAATTCGATGGGGATCTGCAGCTTGCTGGTCGGAGACACGTTTGCCAAAACCAGGATTTCACCCAGAGTGAGCGACGCGAAAAATGCGCAGATCGCACGGATCCCTCTCAGATCGGCGATGGTGCGGCGTGTCAAAACCAGCGGGATCAAAATGAACCACCCGACTGCGCCGGCCCATACCCAACCCGCGAAGTAGCGAGCGATTCGAAATCCGCTGAGGACCACCTCTTCGGGTTTGTACAGCACGAACCACGGCTGAAAGAATCCAGCGAGCCCGAGGAAGCAGAAGAATAAAAGAAAACCGCGACCTCGCCTCATGTCGAGGAACGCGAGCTTCTTCCACTCCGGCGGCGTTCGCTCCAATTCGGCTTCGCGTTCTAGAATCGTCTCCGCCGAGGGCGGTAGCTGGTACAGCGGAACGAGGGCCACGTCGCAGTCTGGGCACTTCGCGACGTTCTCGTCCTCTTTCCACATTTCTCGGCAGAACGGACAGGCGAAAATCTGGGCCAAGGGTCTGCCAGCATACCCCCCAGGCAGGCGGCGGGCTATGCTCGTGACCCTACGATGCGCGAGAAGGTCGCTGCCCTCTTCGAAATCCCAGAAAATGCCCCGCGACTCGAGCAGGCATTGACGCACCCGAGCTACACGAACGAGTGTCGGCATGCGCCGGATAATCAACGACTCGAGTTCCTTGGCGATTCCGTCCTCGGTCTCTGCACGAGTGAGCTCCTTTTCGACCGCTTCCCCGATGCGGACGAGGGCACGCTGACCCGAATCCGCGCGCAGCTCGTGAACACGGACCGCTTGGCGGATTGGGGGCGTGCCGAAGGCGTGGCTGCCGCCATTCGCCTGGGACGCGGCGCCATTTCGAGCGGGTTGCGGGAAAGCTCGAACGTCGTGGCTGACGCAGTGGAGGCTTGTCTTGCAGCGAGTTTCCTCGAAGGTGGTCTCGATGCGGCGCGCGCTGCTTGCTTGAAGATCATAGGTCCAGCCCTCGACCAACTCGGTGGTTCAGGGGGCCGTGATCCGAAGAGTGAGCTGCAGGAGCAAGTGCAGTCGAGAGGACTCGGATTGCCCACCTACGAGGTCTGCAGCAGCGGTGGTCCGGCGCATGATCGGTGGTTCGAGGTGCGTGTTTCCGTACTGGGTCGACCGTTGGCTGCGGGTCGTGGCCGGTCGAAGCGGCTCGCCGAGCGCGCTGCTGCCGAGGAAGTCCTCGCCAAACGCGAGGAGCTGCTCGAACCGTTTTCGATCGCCAAGCAGGGTAACAAGGATGGTGTGGCCGAGGGCGACGAAAGGGGCGCGACGTGAAACGCTTGTGGCTCGTGCTTGTCGTGATTTTGAGCACCTCGATTGCCTGGGCCGGGAGTTACCTCGATCGCGCAGCGCTTCTCGTCAACGAGGCGCATCGCTCGGGCGCATTCCTTCGTCAGCGTCCGAGCGATCGAGAACTTGCCCGCGTGGTTCAGAAGACTGCAGAGGCTCGGCTCGAGGCAGCTCAGACCATGATCGTGCCCAAGGAAGTGGTTCTGGCTCACCCGCACGTGCTCATCGTGCTCGAGCACCACGAGCGTGCAGCAGCTGCTGCTGCCGACGGAGATTTACAACGCTGCTTGATGCATGAGCTCAAGGCCGATGAAGAGGAGCGTGTTCTTCGGAGCGTGCTCGAGCAGCTCGGTTGGCCGCTGCCCAAGCCTTGATTGTAGCTCGCGCTCTATTGAGACTTCGTACTCGCGCTTCCCGTCGTCGCAGCACTCGAAGCGGTCGACGGGGATCGAGCGTAGGTCAGGCCTCGCTCGAAGGCGAAGGAAAAATCGCGTCCTTCGAGCCGCTCCGGGTGATGCTCGATCCGCTGACCCTTACGGAGTTGCTCGAGACGAGTCGCGAGGATCCGTTCGATTCGAAGCTCGCGTAGGTACTGTCGGATCTTTGGTGCTTCGTGGACGAAGTTCTGCTTGGGTTTCGGGGCGACTTCCTCGTCGAAACACCACGGCGAAGCGGTGGCCTTCCTTCACCGGCTTTTCGAGGAGGTTGCCATCCTTGGCGTTCTTGGCCGCCGCGAAGAGGGCAGGATTCGACTTCGAGCTCCGCGACGTCCGTGCTTCCGTCCGCTGCGACGAATCCGAGCTCGCCGCCGCGTTCCGCCGTAGCCTTGTCCAACGAGTGCTTGCGAACGAAGCTTCGCCAGGCGTCCATCGTCGTCAGCTCCTTCGCCTTTGCAATGAGCTGCGTCGCTTCGTCTTCGGTTCCGACGAGCAGCCGCTGCAAGCGGATCCGCTCCTTTCGCGAGAATAGCTCAGGATGCTGGTCGAAATAGGCTCGGACTTCTCGATCGGTGACCGGCTCTTGCTCTTCGGCTTCTCGAGCCAGCCGCGCGACGAGCAAGTCGCGTAAAATTGCGTGCTGTCGGGCGCGAAACCGCGGCGACGCGGTGAGGACTCTGCGGCCCTCGACTGCGAGCAACTCTTCTGGAACCACAACGGTTTCTAGGTACCGTCGCGCTACTTCCGAAGGTGTCGTACCGAGAGTGCGTCTCTGAAAGCCAGGGAGCGCATCGAGACGCCGGCTGAGTTCCGAAGCCGTCACCACGCGCTGCCCAATCCGAGCCACGGCGACATCGGATTCACTCGATCCTGCAAGGTGGCAAAAGCTCAAGGAAAGCACCGCGGCCTGAGCTGCGAGGAAGGACGAAACGAAGCGCATGAGGTGGCGTCCACATAAGCGCGATTCGGAACCCATGCAAGAAAGCTCGCGATTTTCGCGACAACGCGCTGCTCTCGAGCTCGAAAGGCTCGCGGTGTGGGAAACCCAAGGGGGGCTTCCTATGGGACCGACCTGATGATAAACCGTTGCCATCCTCCCGATGGGCTCGGGGAGATTGGAGCTCGATGTCATGCGTCGCGTAGCGAGATGGGGCACGCTCGGCCTATTGGTGATTTTCCGGGATCGGTACGTTCCTGGTGGGCTGCACCATGGAAGCGAAAATGGACTCGAGCGCTTCGGCCGGCAGCGTCGGATCGGAAGAGGCGGGAAGCGCGGGGCGAAACCAGAGCGGGGTGTCGGGCTCGGGTGCCAATTCGAACGGAGGCGCATGGACTTCCGCTTCTTCAGACACCGAATCCGGGCAGGGTGGAACCACGTCGTCGAACCGAGGATCCGGCGGATCCTTCGAGCGTGGGGGAACCAGTGGAACAGAATCGAGCTCGGGCGGAATAACTGGTGGTCTGTCCACCCTGACCGGCGGCAGTAAGACGGCGAATTTCGGCGGAAGCGCGGGGCTTGGTGGCGAAGTCGGGCTCGGAGGAATGGGCGGCGGCCAGTCCGCGACGGGTCTTGGCGGTCAGACGGCACCGTCCGGCGGAACTGCGAACGCAGGAACGGGCATGGGAACCGGTACGGGAGGAACAGTGGGCACCGTGCCGCAGTCCTTCGGTGGTGCCACGGCGCCATCCGGTGGAACTGGTGGGGTCGTAAATGGAACGGGAACGGGTCTCGGCACCGGTGGGGTGTCCTCCGGCGTGGGAGGAAGCGGAGGCACGTCGACGGAATCGACTTCTGGGGGAACCACCGGTGGAGGGGGCACGAGCAGCGGTGTTGGCAGTTCGGGCTCAGGTGGGCTCGCTACTGGAGGCGTTGCGGCGGGGGGCAACGCGCAAGGCGGAAACACGCAGTCCGCTGGAACGGCCGGAACCGTCCAATGCGCGAATCCCTACGAAGAGCGTCGCGGTTCGCTCTGCGTGTCCAAAATGTTGCTCGTCGCAACGTCGAGTCAAAGTTATCGGATCGACCTGACCGAAGTCACCCACGCTCAGTACGAGGCGTGGTTAGCGCAGACCTCGGGTCCAACTTCGACGGCCGCGGGTGTCTGTTCCGCCAATCTCTCGTACGTACCGACCTGTCCCAGCGGGCAAAACGTTTATGCTGGTGTCGGGGCAGAACGCCACCCCATCGTGTGTGTCGACTGGTGCGACGCCAGGGCTTACTGCGAGGCTATCGGCAAGCACCTTTGCGGCAAGCGCGCCGTGGGTGGCGGCGCCAATTCATTTTCCGCATACGCCGACGCAACGCAAAGCGAATGGTACAACGCCTGCGTGTCCGGAACCTCCGGCGCGACAATCAACTACTATCCGTACGGACGATCTTTCGACGACACGCGATGCAACGGGGCGCGAGAAGGAATCCCTTCCACGACTGCGGAGGTGGGGGCCTTCATGGGTTGCCAGTCTGCGATTCGGGATTATTCCGGCGTCTTCGATCTGAGCGGCAATGTGGCGGAATGGGAGGATTCTTGCGAAATCGTGGGCTCCGACACGCGGTGCCGTTTGCGTGGCGGAACCTTCGAAGCCAAACAGCCAGGACTGCGGTGTGACACCGACGCTGCCAATGCGTGGTCGCTCGCCAATATTCGGATTGGCTTTCGTTGTTGTGCCGATCCGTGAACCCTCGCGACACTGCGCATCGTCGCCGAACCGCGCGAACTCCAAAGTTCGTGTCGTTGCCGATCCTACACACCGGCACCTACGGACACAGTCGCGTACGCCACTTCTGGGCCGCACGGAGCAAATTTGCGGCACCTACGGACTTGCAAATTGCTAGAGTGGCACTCTAGCTGACGCGCTAGAGGTCGCACGCGTCTGGTCAGCAGGAGGGGACAGTCGTTGATCCGTTGGTGTTCGTACTGCCAGAGTTTTCAGGGGGAGATCGAACCCTTCGACGACTACTCCATGACGCACATGATTTGCGAGCGTTGCGACTCGCATGCGTTGGCGGCGAACGAACCAGACCTTGCGCCGCAACGCGAGGTGGCGGCCTACTATGGCGAACTTCGAACTCTGGTGCGCGAGGGCCGCATCGATGATGCGACGTTGCTACTCGATCAAGCTCCCGGCCTTGGCATCGTGCCGTCGGATCTCGTAGCTGGACTCGTTCAACCGCTCGTCCACTGGCTCTCGGGATTTCTGTCGGAGACGTCGTTGCCTGCCATTCTTCGAGACTACACCGGAAAGATGGCCGTTTTCCTCGAACAACTCGCGCTTCGATATCCGGAGCTCGAGCGCTTCAGGAACGTGGACAGTCCGCGCGTGCTGCTCGTAGCTGCGGCTGGAGAATTCGGCTGGGTTGGAGATCTCATGGCGGAGCTGACGCTCGCCGCTCATGCGGTCAGCAGCAGGGTCGTGTCCTTCGATGGCGACGTTTGGGCCATCCTCACGCAAATCCGTCAGTGTCAGCCGCAGTGTCTCGGGTTCGGGGTTTCGTCTGAGGACCAGCTGCTCGCGATCGAAGGTCTCGTCGAGCGTCTCCGTGAGGAACCGTCGCTGCTGCCGATGATGATGCTGGTTGGCGGTTTGCCCATCCGGATGGGACTCACGTTGGATTCCAAGCTCGGTGTCCACCATTGCCGAAGCGCGATGGACATCGTGCGGCACCTGTCACAGCCAGTGAGCGCCGGGAAGGGGCGTGGGCTGTACCTGAACGTCGATTCCCAGCGAGGACGAGCCAACTCCAAACCCGCCGTGAGTTGAGCGGGTGAACACGGGCTTCGTCGGTGTGCCTTGATCCGGCTGCAAACTTCGCCGCCATAGCGTCCGCGCACGGGTTCTGCGCGCTCGGGGTGGCCAGAATCGATTCTGCGCCATATACCACCGCAACGCCCGATGATGTACTTCGTCTCCCGGCTCCTTCCCTTGACCTCGGTCGCTTTGCTCGCCTTTGCAGCTTCGGGCTGTGAGGCCTTGGACGACATGAATCCGACAGGGGGAAATAGCGAGAAGGGCTATTTCCAAATCACACCGGAGGCGGATCTCGCCAAAGGCGCCAAGCTGACTTTTTCTATCGGAGATTACGAGTCATTCTCCGGTAGTAAAAGTGGTGTGGACTTGGAGGCTCCGAAGTCGTCCGACACCAATGTCGTGACCGTTCAAAGTCACGACGACGAAGGCAGCGTCGTTCTCAAGGGTGTCGACGAGGGCAGCGCAAGCATTTCCTTTTCCGCGCGAGCAGACGGCGATCGGATCGACGACGAGTTCCTCGTGCGAGTGACGGAGGTAACGAAACTTTCGCTCGCTCCGTGTGTCACGAACGGTGCATACGCGCGCGGAAAGAAGGCGCAGATTCGTTATATGTTCAACGAAGGCGCCAAACGGAAGGTCCTCGGTCGGGGGCTCTATCCCTTCTCCGTGAGCCCGTCGTCGTCGATGACGCTCGACAAATCGGGGTCGGACGAGAACTACTTTGCGTTCGAGATCGACGACGATGCTGCGGACGAAATCGAAGTCCGCTCCAAGATTTCGGGCGACGACGAGAAGTTGGTTCTACCGGTCGTCGACGAAAACGAGATTGAAGGGTTGGTCGCGCTCAACCCCACGAGTACCGTTGCAGGTGCAACCATCGACGTGGATTTGCGTCCCATCGTCAATGGTCGGCCCCTTTGCAGCAAGATCCGCAAGGTGTTTCGCAGCCTCAACACGCACGCTTGCACCATCGACGGTGCCACTGACGGCGAACTCGACACGACGGCATTTACCGCAACGGTATTGCTCAATGCGGTGGACGCGTGCCAGCTACTCGTGGAATTCCCAGACATCAGTCGCTCGTTCGCCTTCGAGACCGTTTACGTCACAGAACCTCCTCGCTCGTCCGGGGGGAGCAGCATCGACTTCGATGACTGATCACGACTCGAAGCTCAAACAGGCGTTCGGGGCTCGATTCGGCCTTTGGTGTTGGCTCGTCGTAATCGAGTCGATATGCGCAAGGACGTGACTTGGCGAGCAGTGGAGCGAATGTACTTCATGGGCAACGTTCGAAGTATCTCAACGGCGATAGCCTTCGCTCTTGCGGTTGCAACGAGCACAGGGGTGGCGCATTCCGAGATCCGTAGAGCGCCTGCGCCCTCTTGGGTGACGCCGATTGGCGTGACCGCGGCGCCCTCACCCCTTCAGGGGAACTCGGCCTCCGACCTCGTGAGCAAGGACGTCGACGCGCGTGTTCGCTGGCTCGTACACGACGTGCAGGATCGATTCGTCGACCAGCAACAAGAGTCTTTCGTGCATCTCGCTTACGTGGTGCGCGATCCAAGTGACGTTCAAAACGGATCCGAACTCGAGGCCACGTACGATCCCAGCTTCGAGCGGCTTACCCTCCATTACGTCTGGGTTCACCGAGACGGACGGCGAATCGACGCCCTTCGCGAAGCCGAGATTCGCGAGGTCAGCGGAGAGAACGATCGCGAGCAGTTTCAGTACGACGAGGTGAAGAACGTCGTGATCGTTCTTCGTGATGTGCGACCCCTGGACGTCATCGAATGGGCCTACTCTACGCGCGGACAGAACCCAGCGGTGCGAGGGCACGTCCTGTCTGAGCCTCGGCTTGCCCGTGATGCGGCAGTTCAGCGACTCCATGTTCGCCTGATTGCACCAACGATCAAGCACCCACGCCATCGAACTCATGGCGGAGCGCGAGAACCCGAGATTAGCGTCGTCGGGGAGCTCACCGAGTATCGCTGGGACGAGAAGCGCGTTGCCGCGGTCGAGGACGAGGGAGACACACCAGATTGGTACGTGCCCGAGCCTTGGGCGGAGATTTCCGATTTCGCGACTTGGTCCGATGTCGCTGCGTGGGCATTGCCGCTCTACATCGTGACGGAACCACTTCCAACGGAGCTCGATCGTCTCGTGGGGCGGTGGGCGAAACTGCCGTCGAGTACGGAGAAACTATTCGCTGCAGTTCGATTCGTGCAAGAAGACCTGAGATATCTAGGCATGGAGATCGGGCCGCATTCTCTCGTGCCCCACTCGCCGAATCAGACGTTCGAGCGACGTTTCGGTGATTGCAAAGACAAGACGTTGTTGCTCGTCACTATCCTGAGAAAGTTGGGCATCAGTGCGTTTCCTGCGTTAGTTTCCTCTAGGGACGGGCGCACCTTGCCGGAGCGTTTGCCCTCACCGTACGCATTCGATCACGTGATTACGAAGGTGGTGCTCGACGGCGAATCTTACTGGTTCGATCCGACGATTGCTTTGGAACGAGGCAATCTACGTGCTCACCGATACTGTGACTACGAGCATGCACTCGTGATCGCGGAGGATACGAAAGCCCTGGAGCCACTCGCTCGTGAGCGGCCGGAACGACCATTCTCGGAAGTCGAAGAACACTACGAGTTGGGCGATCTCGATACTCCGGGTACTCTGACCGTAAGAACGACATTGCGTGGTGAACGAGCCGACGAGTTTCGAGCGCGATACCAACGGCTGAGCCGCAATCAGCTTCGTCGCGATTACCTCAATTTCTTTGCAAAGCGCTTCGAAGAAGTCGAAGCGCTGTCCGACCCGGTAGTAACGGACGACGAAGGAGCGAACGTAGTTCGTATCGAAGAGCGATACCGGCTCGGGTCTGGCTTGCGTGGTGACGCGATGGTTCTGTCCGCTTGGTCGTTTTCGGAGCTGCTCGAAGTCCCGGACGTCGTGTTGCGGAAGAGTCCGCTCAAGTTGCGCTATCCCTTCGTCGGGGAACACCGAATCCTCCTCGATTACTCGACTCGTCCAGATTTCGAACTTCCGAGCATTTCTGATGAAGACGCGGAGCTGCGCTTCGAGGCATATGGTCATGAAAGCCCTGACCGCAAGCACGCGGAAATCACCTATCGCGTCGAGAGTCTCTCCGATTCCGTTCCCCCCGAGCGGGTCAAAGCGCATCTCGCGTTGACTCGGCGCATCGACGCCAAGCTCGATGTCGCGCTCGAACGACCTCCCGTTCCTCAAGCTGATGACCATCTCGTCGCGGACCAATTGGCGCGGCACTGGCTATGGGTGGGAGCCGGGCTGACGATATTGATTTCGTTTGGAATCTATCGAGCGCGTACGAAGCAACGGCGTGCGAACTCACTCGAATTCGACCTGGGCGAGTCGGCAAGTCGTCCTTTGGCCGTGCCGACCGTCGAAGCAGCAAAGTCGCATGCGCGGGACTTACGGTGCGACTGTCGGCGAGTGTGGACCGTGGAGCTCGACCGCACGGATTACGTTCGCTTCGATGGCAAGCGGTTGTTTGCCGTCGGCCTTTATTGCGAAGGATGCGAGGTGAGGACCTCGAGGTACTACGTGTGCGAGGACTCGGAACCCTCGGAGTCGTCGGAATCCTCGGCGTCGGTGCCCTCTCCATCCTCGAACGGCTCTTGAGCATGACTCGTCATTGCATCGCGAATGAGCGCGAGAACTTTCTTCTTCGTTCTCGCGGCTTCCTCGCCTTTCGCCCGAACCAGATTTCGAAGGAGGGTTCGCATCTGGCTTCGATCGACGACCGCGTATTCGCGCAGGAACGCATCGAGGCTCCCCGAGTCGCTTTGCACGAGACGTTGCAGCCACTCCTCTTCGGGAGACATGCTCTTCTTCGTCGTAGGCTGATCGAGCGCGTCGAGTTGTCGTTCGAGAGTGGCGAGATCCAGATCTCGCAGCTCCCTGCGGATGCGGCGTAGAGCTCGATCTCGAGCCGGCGTGCTGTCGATCTTTCGCGCCGCCACGACGAGCTCGACCAGCGCGTCGCCAAGGCCAAGTGCTGTCAGGCGCTTGTCGGAAAGCTTGCACAGCCGAACAGCGACGGACAGAATGTGACTCTCCGACTTGATGCGGTCCTTCCGGAGATCGGTGCGGGACGTGAGATCGCTGTCGTCTTGGAGAATGCGCGCTTTCTCGGCGAGGTAGCTTTCGAGCTTTCGGACCACGGCGATGCAATAGCACGGTGATTGCTGCCGTCGAAGCCAGGCCCGGCGCAAGCGAGCGTGCCCGCGGTTCTCGGCGTTACTTTCGAGGTTCGACCAAAACGATTCCGAGCAGGGAATCCACGTCTCGGCCCATGACTCCTGCCGTTGCTGTCGACCTTCGCGTGGCCACGTTTCGGATGCTCGACGAGCATCGGTCAAGGAGCCCCAGCGTGCACCCGAGGTAGCTCGCGGTGCCTTCGCGCTGACTGAACCGAAAGTCAGGCAACCTGCCGCTTTGGCGCGACCGAAGGAGCCGCTTTCGCTTTTCGCAAACCGCGGGGCTCGGTCAGCAGGTTACACACGGTCGTGTCGCAACCTTGCTCACGCAAGCGATCGAGCGTCACGCGTATTGCCTCTGGGTTTTGATCGATGCCAATGCCACACCGCCCGAGGCGCGCTGCCACGGCGAGTGTCGTTCCGCTTCCCACGTAGGGATCGATCACCAGATCCCCAGGATTGGTGAGTGACAGTAGCAACCGCTCGAGTAGTGCCTCGGGTTTTTGCGTCGGGTATCCTGTGCGCTCCTTGGCCACCGGTGCCACGATGCTGATGTCCCAAACGTCACCGAGTGGCGCCCCAGGGGAACCTTCCTCCGTTGTGCTCGAGCGGGCACGCCGTCCCGAATCGTCGAAGACGGCGCGCTGCTTTCGCGAACCCCAAGTTGCTCGAGTCGACGCAGCGAGCGGCTCGAAGAGTTGGTTGAATAGAGGCTTTTTTGTCGCCGTGCGCGTGTAACGCAATAGCACGTCGTGCACGCGTTGGAAGTTCGGTGTCTTTGCCGGCCAACGCCGATAGCGCCACACGATCTCGCTCGCGAAGCAGTCCATTCCGAAGAGTTCGTCGAGCAAGATTTTTGCGTAATGACTGGTCTTCGGATCGACGTGCAACACCAAGGAGCCGTCCTCGCGAAGCAGCTCTCGAGCTGCTTCCAACCGAGGCCAAAGTGCGTCCAAATACTGCTCCAGACTCTCCCAACGATCGTCGAACGCGCAGCGAAGGGTGCGTTCCGGGCGTCCATCGTCGCCGCGGTGTCGCTCGACGAGGAGGTGCTGACGGCCCGTGAAGAACGGCGGATCGAGATACACGAGCGCCGCCTTGCCGGCATGCGTACGAGCCAGCGTGGAGAGCACGTCGGCGTTATTTCCCTCGACGAGGTGCATCCCTAATGACCCGATGGCCGGCAAGATCGTTCCCGGGTTGGGTCCTGGGCTTCGATCTCGAGATTCCCAGGATAGGCGGATGTTGGGGCGTGCGCTCATTCGCGGGTGATCGTAGCGGTGAGTTCCATGGGAAGGCCAAGTTCGCAGCAGGACTCGGCCTAGGTGCCGAGTCGGATCGCCGGCGAGGCACTTGGCGCCGCTTGCTTGCCGGGCTGTCCCAAGGTAGCGCTGTCCGAGGCAGCTCGCGTGATCCCCAACCTCCCCTCATTCCCTCGGTTCTCGAGGTTCTCATGGCTCAGCCTGCTGCTCGTGCTTTGTCTCGCGGGATGTCGACGAGAAGCCGTGGATTCGGACCCGGAGCGGCTGGTGGTCGAGTTTCTCTCCCGAATGAAGCGGGTGCATGGCGATCCAAAGAATGGGCGAGAGGCGTTCGAGCTGCTCTGGTCTCAAGCGCAGAAGAATCTTGCCGAGCGAGCCGTACGCGCGAGTGCCCTTGCTGGGCGCAAGATGTCACCCGAAGAGATGCTCGCGCCGTCACGGTTTTCTTTGCGCTTCGAACCGAGGCGGCTGCGCTGGGTACAACACGGAGAGATTGCCGTCGTGACGGTGCAGGGAGACCCTCCACAGCGCGAGACTCGGGAAATCCGTTGCATTCGCGAGGATTCTCGATGGCGGATCGTGCTCGAGCTGCCGGAGCTACCGCAGATTCAAAAGCGGCCCGAAAGCATTCAGGGCGACTGACGGTTTCTGCTCGAGACGCTTCTCGATATCACTCTCACGGCGCGCAGTTGCGTCGAGTTCGGCGGCATCGCGACAGGGAGCGTTCGTGGGCCAGCGTACCGGCGGGCATCGCGACAGGGAGCGCTCGTGGACCAAGCGCACCGGCAGACTCGACGAAGGCAACGAGTGTCGCCGTTGGGAAGTGAAGAAATTGAATCTCGTCGCTGGCCTCGGCGCGTGGCTCTGGGAGCTTCCGGAAGTCCCGTCCGTTCGCCCCAGAGGCGTCTTTGGTGTCGCCGAGCGGCCCAATAGCCCGTGAGGCTCGAGAGAACGATCGGTGAAGGTCTGCGCCGGAGGTACAGAGGTGGGTTGGTCGGTCAGATTTGCGCCTCGGAGCGTTGGGGCTTCCAATGGCGCAACGCCATGAAACCTCCATGAAATTCTCAGCGGGAGTGCCAATTTTACCCAGAAAGCCCCTGCTGCGGGTTGACTGATGAATGTGAAGTACTATTCATTTTCATCCGTTGAGCGCGCGTTCCTTCATTCCAGCGACCTCCTTGCCAGCGACGCTTGCAGTCACCGGCGAATCGCGTCCTGCATCCTCGTCTAGGTCGCGCGGTCGACGATGGATTGCCGCAGCCTTGGTCGTCGTGGCTGCAGGGGTTGGTCTGTACGTCGCGACGACGAACACACCGGCGCACGCACTTACCGCCGAGACTTCGGATCTGCCCCGAGTCGAGGGGCGTCGGATCGTGTTCGGGACGTCATTTGCGGAGCGCATCGGCCTCGAAACGCACGAAGTCAATCGCCAGGCCCTCGTGCCTGCATTTTCCGTCGTCGGCACGGTAACGTTCGATCCGGCTCACGTCGCGCGAGTCGGCGCGCGGATTCGGGGGGTCGTGCGCGACGTCTATCGTTTCGAAGGTGCCGTGGTCAAAGCGGGTGAAGCGCTGGCAACCCTGAACAGTCCCGAGCTCGGCGAAGCTCAAGCGGCTGTTGCCATGTTGAAGGCGGAAAACGAAGCAGCACAGCGGCAACGGGCTCGGGAGCAACTACTGGCGTCTCGCCAACTGACCACGCTCCGTGACGTGGAGGAAGCCCACGCAACGGCAGAGCGTACCGAGGCTCTGCTCGCGGCAGCCAACCAGCGGGTTTCGGCACTTGCGGGACGCCCCGCCACTTTTCGCCGCGCTGATGGTTTCAAAGGTGGCCTCGGCGTCCAGGTGCTTTCTTCGCCACTCCAGGGCACGGTCGTCGAGCGTAACGTTGCCCAAGGGCAGCTCGTCGACGCCGAACACGTGGCATTTCTCGTCGCGAACCTCGACCATCTTTGGGTCGAGCTGTCCGTGTTCGAGCGAAGTCTTCCGTCCATCAAACGCGGCGACTCCGTTGAGATCCACTCCGAAACCACGGACAGGGGGTCTGGCGAACCGACGGTCGTCAATGGAGAAGTTGCACAAGTCGGTGCCATCTTGAACGCCGAGACGCGGGGTGCCGTCGTGCGTGTGCGCGTGGACAATCGCGATCGCCGATTCCGTCCGGGACAGTCCGTAAATGCGGTGATTCGTGCGAGTTCGTCCTCCAAAGAGAGCGTACCGATGGTGCCGTCGAGCTCCGTCGTCTACGTAGACGGGAACCCCACGGTGTTCGTGGCTGACACCCCGACGTCGGTCGTGGTAACTCAGGTAGAGCTCGGCGAAACCAATGGACAAGAAGTCCACATCAAGTCGGGACTCGAGCCCTCGCTTCGGGTAGTCACGACGGGAACGACCGAGCTTCGCAACCTGCTCTTTCGGTAAATCCCTATGCTGAGCGCAATCGTCGCTTGGTCCATCCGAGCGCGGCGCGCCGTGCTCGTGGGTCTCGCATTACTCATCCTGTGTGGCATTCAGGCAGCGCGGTCGTTGCCCATCGATGCTCTTCCCGATGCTTCGACGATTCAGGTCGCAGTATTGACGAGTGCCCCCGGCCTTTCTCCGCTGGAAATCGAGCGAACCGTGACGATGCCCATCGAGGTCGCGCTCAACGGAACGCCGGGGGGAGTAGAGTTGCGCAGTGTGTCTCGGTCCGGACTCTCTGCGGTGACGGTCATCTTCGCCGACGGCACGGACGTGTGGTTTGCGCGACAACTCGTCCTCGAGCGACTGCGCGGTATCGAGCTTCCGCCGTCCGCACAGATGCCGGAGCTTGCACCCGTCTCGACGGGGCTGGGCGAAATCTATCAGTTCGTCGTGAGAAGCGAGCACCACTCGCCGATGCAACTTCGCACGCTGCTCGACTGGGAAATCGTACCTCGTCTGCGCAGCGTGCCCGGCGTCGTCGAGGTCAACACGATGGGGGGCGAGCTCAAACAATTCCACGTGGTCGTCGACCGTGTACGACTCGAAGCTCGTGGGCTCTCACTGCACGACGTCATCGACGCGCTCTCTGCGGCGAACGTGAGTGTAGGAGGCGGGTACGTCGAGCGAAATAAGGAATCCTTCACGGTACGCGGTGAAGGATTGCTCAAGGATATCAAGGACATCGGGAAAGTGGTCGTGAAGACGACACGTGGTGCCGCCCCGGTCCTCATCCGCCACGTAGCGGAGGTTCAGACGGGCACGGCATTGCGCTACGGTGTCATCACTCAAGCAGGGACGGGAGAAGCTGTCACCGGGGTGGTCATGATGTTACTCGGCGCGAACAGCAAGCGGGTCGTGTCGGACGTTGCTGCGCGAGTGCAAGAAATCCAAAGCGACTTACCAGCAGGGGTGCGGATCGAGGTCGTCTACGACCGGGCGGACTTCGTGAAACGGACGCTTTCTACGGTCATGAAGAACCTGCTCGAAGGGGTTGCCATCGTGTCGGTGGTTCTGGTTCTCTTTCTCGGTAGCTTCCGGGCCGCCGTCGCCGTCGTATTGGGCGTTCCAGCAGCTATGAGCATTGCTCTCTTCGGCATGCATATCTTCGGGGTCACCGGAGATCTCATGTCGCTTGGCGCGATTGACTTCGGGTTTCTCGTGGACGGGCCCATCGTGATCGTAGAGGCCGTCATCGCAGCTACTGCTGGGCGACAACTTTTGGGAGCCGCGCGCGCTCGCGCCTACGATCGCGTGGCAAAAGGAGTGGCGCGTCCGGTTGCGTTTGCCGTCGCCATCATCATGTTGGTCTACGTCCCATTGCTCAGTTTGGAGGGGGTCGAGGGCAAGATGTTTCGCCCGATGGCCTTGACGATGGCGTCCGCGTTATTTGGCGCTTTCGTTTACTCCATCGTCTTCTTTCCGGCGGTGCTCGTGGCCATGGTCCCTCCTGCCAAGGGACACGGCCCTGCTTGGATCCAATGGATAAGTGCACGTTACGAACGCATGGTTCCCCAGACCTTGCGACTGCGATGGCCGCTTCTTGCGACGGCGTGTGCTGCGTTGGCGGTATCCGGATGGTTATTTGGCAGTAGCGGTGCCGAGTTCCTTCCCCGCATCTTCGAGGGAGATGCCGTCGTCACCATCCGACGCGCGCCGAGCGTATCACTCGAGGAAGCTCGACGGCTCGACATCGAGACCGAGCGAGTTTTGCAGGGTTTCCCAGAGGTCATCACGACCATTGGTCAGACCGGGCGTGCCGAAGTCGCAGTCGATCCCGTTGGAAACGACAATACCGATCTGCTCACTCGACTCAAGCCGATCGCGCAATGGAAGACTGCTCGAGACTTCGACGAACTCAGTGAGCGTTTCAAGGTTGCGATTGAGAACCGCGTTCCAGGTACCTACGTCAGTGTCTCGCAACCCATCGAGGATCGCACCAACGAAATCATTAGCGGGAGTCGCGCGGACGTGCAGATCCAGCTCTTCGGAACCAGCCTGGAGGTGCTTACGGATTACGCCGGACGGATCGGGAAGATCGTACGAACCGTCAACGGGACGGGCGACGTTCGTGTCGAACGCATTCTCGGGGCGCCAATGATCTCTGCAACCGCTGACCGAGACATGCTGGCGCGCTACGGTGTCGAGCTTCGAGATGCATTCGACGTGGTGCAAGCGGCACGTGAAGGGGTTCGTGTCGGAAGCGTGTTCGAGCAAGAGCGCCGTGTCGATCTACGGGTACTCATGCCGCCCACGAAACCGACGGCTGCGGCCTTGGGCGATCTGTTCGTGCGCACGGCGCACGACGAGAGCATTCCGCTCAGCGAAGTCGTTACCTTGACCGAAAGCGAGGGTCCTACGGCAATTCGTCGAGAGAACCGCAGACGCGCCGTACGCGTCGACGTGAACCTTCGTGGACGCGATCTATTGTCGTGGGTCGGCGACGCTCAAGCTCGAGTCAAACGCGATCTCCAGCTTCCAAAGGACTACGAACTGACCTGGGGCGGACAGTTCGAGAATTTCCAACGGGCGCAGGCCAGGTTAGCCATCGTCTTACCCGTCGTCGTCGCTATCATTTTCGGGATGCTCCTTTGGATGTTTCAGAATTGGCGTTTTGCCTTGGCAGCATTTACGCTCGTGCCGTTATCGCTCACGGGTGGAATGATCGGACTGCTATTGAGCGGGCTTCCGTTCAGTCTGCCCGCTGCAGTGGGGTTCATTGCGCTCGGGGGTATTGCGGTGCTCAACGGTGTGGTCGTCGCGAGCGACGTGCGGCACCGTCTCGACGAAGGCTCGGTCCTGGAATTGGCCATCTGTCGAGGTTCGGCCCATTCGATTCGTGCGGTTTTGACGACAGCGACAGTTGCGGCCCTCGGATTCCTTCCGATGGCGATTGCCTCGAGCGCAGGCGCCGAGATACAGCGCCCGCTGGCACGCGTCGTCGTCGTGGGAATGCTGTTTGGAACCATGGTGACGCTGTTCGTTCTACCAGGATTGCTTCGAACCTTACTCAAGGGTTACGTGCACTACGAGGATGCAGACGAAACGGCAAACGAAGGGATCTACGTGGCCACGGCATCCATACGCCCGAGACCGCCTCATCGGTGAATACTCGAACGTTGCGAAGTGGCTCGCGCAACGGCGATGTGGGCGGCACGAGCGATGCGGGCGCGTGCTGCTTCGACTGAGAGCGCAGGTCGTCATCGTGAACTTGACATCACGGATGAATGCGATGGCGCGATTTGTCGGAGCGCGGTCCCACTTTGGGGCGTTTCCGCGTCGAGTCGGAGCGCGGTCCCACTTTGGGGCGTTTCCGCGTCGAGACGGAGCGCGGTCCCACTTTGGGGCGTCTCCGCGTCGAGACGGAGCGCGGTCCCACTTTGGGGCGTCTCCGCGTCGAGACGGAGCGCGGTCCCACTTTGGGGCGTCTCCGCGTCGAGACGGATCGCGGTCCCACTTTGGGGCGTCTCCGCGTCGAGTCGGCATGCGACGGATATCGAGTGGGCGGACCTTGCGCCTCTTGCGTATCGATTCGGGGCCCAATCCAAGTTCAACAAATGACACGAGAGGCGCTCCGGTCGAAGCGCCTCTCGTGAATTCTTCAGCGACTCCCTCGGGAATTCCGGCGGGAACGTCAGTTACTCAGTTGGAAAAAAAGATCGACTCGATCTCGTTCTTGACGTCTTCTTCGGTTTGGTTTCGAGCGATTGCAATTTCCTTCACGATGAGTGAACGCGCCGTATCGAGCATGCGCCGCTCACCGAAAGACAACTGCTTGCTGGCCTTCAGCCGATAGAGATCCCGCAGAACTTCCGCGACGTCGTAGATGGACCCCGTCTTGATCTTGTCCATGAATCCGCGGTAACGGCGATTCCAGGTTTGTGTATCGAACCCGATCGTTCGTTCACGCAGGATATCGAAAATCTCGCGGATTTCTTGCTCACTTATGACCTGACGAAGGCCGACTGCATTCGCATTGGACACGGGCACCATGATCTTGCGGTCGGTATCCAGAATCCGAAGCACATAGAAGCGCTGTTTCGAGCCGGCGATCTCTTTCTCGTCGATGCTAATCACCTCGGCCACACCCTGCGCAGGGTAGACCGCCTTGTCGCCGACCTTGAACTCAACTTCTTGGGCTGCCAGCATTCTTTTCTCCTTTGCGACCCACCGAGGCCTCCGCTTCTGGCGAGCCAGATACGGAAATCCTCACAAGAGCCTAGTGCGACCTCAGAAACAGAAACGGCCCGCCAGAGGCGAGCTCGCGTGCAACACACCGGACCGACTTTTCATTCCGCAATTCTCGAGTCCACACTCGGACAATTCCGAAAGCATCGGTCTCGTCCGTTTCAGGTCAGAGGTCGCCAGGCGTGAGACTCTACTTTCAGAATTGCCGATTGTCAACCTTTTGGCCCGAATTTCCCGTTCTGGGTCGACCCAACCAGCGGTATTTACCGTAAATTTGCTACGAAATGAGCCAAGATCCAAGACGATCGATGCTCGATTCTACCGCTTGGCGGTCACTCCCGCCCCCTCATTCGGCAGAGCTGCGGTCGGGACAGAGACCGACACACGAGCCATGGGTCCGCCCATTCGCACCTTTTCGGGTGTCATTGCCCGCCATGGGGAATCGTGTGTTTCGGATTTCCGGATCTGAAGAGGACCCGACGATACATTTCGCGAAATTCCTTCGCGAATGGGCGAAGCCCCTCCCTGATGTCAGCGTCAACACTGAAATTGGCGTCGCAGGTGGGGAACGGACCGAGCAGAGGACGCTCGCGATCGCTCGCGGTCGACGGATGCCGTGTGTCACCGATCAGGCTTCCCCTCGAGGGGCGGCGACGCGTCGCCGCGGACACCGAGATCGAGCCTGTGCTGCAATGAGTTTCCCGCACAGCTGATGCGGCGCCATCGTTGTTGGATGTCCAAGACGGCTCTCTTGGCTCACGCAAATCCAAGCGAAGAGACCCGCAGGGCTCGAGCAGGATCGACGCGCCCGCGACGGAGGTCGATGGGGCCCTCGGGATTCGAGCAGGATCGACGCGCCCGCGACGGAGGTCGATGGGGCTCTCGGGATTCGAGCAGGATCGACGCGCCCGCGACGGAGGTCGATGGGGCCCTCGGGATTCGAGCAGGATCGACGCGCCCGCGACGGAGGTCGATGGGGCCCTCGGACTCGAGCAGCATCGACTGGCCCATGAACGGAGGTGGATGGGGCTCTCAGGGCTCGAGCAACATCGACGAAAGCCCGTATCGCACGCCATGGTCGCTTACGACGACTTCGTTTCGATGACACTTTTCCAAGACCTCAGTCGCGATGACGGCGCCGGCGACGATGATGTCACTTCGAGCTGCGCCGAGACCCGGAAGATGGCGTCGAGACCCCGCCGTCAGTTGGGACAACCGGGACTGCTCGGCGTCGAGGGCGGAGCGCGACAACCGAGCACCATGGACCCGCCGTGGGTCGTAGGGGCTGAGGCCAAGATGTACGGCGCAGAGGGTCGTCATCGTTCCTGCAACACCGACGAGCGTTCCCTGGGTGACGTCAAACGGGAGCTCATTTAGCGCCGCGCGTACGTCCTCACGTAGAGCCGTCATTTCTTGGACCGTGGGTGGATCCGACGCGAGATGACGTTCGGTGAGGCGGACGCAGCCGATGTCGAGGCTGGCGAAATGTTGCAATGACGACCCACGAGGGGTTGCCTCACCCACCACGAACTCCGTGCTGCCCCCTCCGATGTCGAACACCACGAATGGTCCAGCGACGGCAAGTTCGTCGAGGGCGCCGCGGCAGGTAAGCAGCGCTTCCTCACTGCCGTCGATCACGCGAGGGCGAACGCCGATGAGCGCTTCGGCGCTGTCCAAGAACTCCGTTGCGTTGTCGGCGTCTCGTAGGGCACTGGTGCCCACCGCGTCCACGCGCGAAACTTGATAGCGCTCCAGAATCTCGGCGTATTCCTTCAGGCACGCCAGGCTTCGCGCCATGGCATCGGGCGCGAGTCGTCGGGTTCCGTCGACGGACTTCCCGAGGCGGGTGACGGTCGTTCGATCCGAATCGACGATCCGTCTCCCGCTCGGATCCAGATGCGCCACGAGGAGCGCAATCGTATTCGTGCCGATATCGATTGCTCCGACGCGCGAGGTACTACTTGGCGATGCTGCCAAGATTGAGCATCTCCTCGACGTCGGGCTGAATGACGAGCTCCACGCGACGATTCTTCTTGCGGTTCTCGTCAGTGTCGTTCGGTGCGACGGGATCGGTTTCCGCGTAGCCAGCGGCGCTCCACTTGGCGCGATTGAGCCCGCCACCTTCACCTTGGGGCGCCGTCAAGTATTCCACGACGGTTCTGGCGCGCATCGCACTGAGTCCCCAATTGTCGAGGAAGGGACCACCGCGGAGGGGCTTGGCGTCGGTATGCCCAGCCACTTGGAACTCCCGGGCGGCGAGCTGCGCGTCGTTGCGGATGACTTCCGCGACTTGACCGAGGATGTCTTTGCCGTCTTTGCGGAGCGTGGCGCTCCCCGAGTCGAAGAGGACGTCACCCGGCAATTGGATGAGCATGCGGTTGTCTCGGGTTTCGACCTTGAGACCGTATTCGGTGAGTTTCTGCAACTTGCTCTTCAGCAAGTCGAAGCGCTTCTTGAGGTCGTCGAGTTGCTTCGTACGGACCGAGTACTCCTCGAGCGCCCGCTTCTGCTGTTCGAGACTGGCGTTCAGGTTGTCCAAGTCGACGCCGCGCTCCCGAAGTTGCTTCTTCAGTTCGGCGATCTCGTTTTGGGCGTCGGAGTGGTCGGCGTCACACTTGCGTCGAGCCTGCTCCTGCTGGGCCAGTTGCCCGCGCAGGTTCTCGTTCTCGCGCACCTTCTGGTCCCATTCTTCTTGGGAGTAGCCGCAAGCTACCGAAAGCAGGCCGATTGGGGCGAGGACGAAAAACCGGAATTTGGAGAGCGACATCATTGGGGAAAGACCTCGAGTCTTTGCGGAGGACAAAGGCACACAGCGGGTAACGCGTCGGGTATTTTCCGTCAAGCAGCGCCGCTGCGTCCACTATTCGTGACGTCCCCTCACGGGACGTTCACTCCGTCGCGCGGGGAGCTCGTGGGGGGCCGTCACAGCCCCGGACCAGACAAAAAGAAAGAATCCCAAACCCTTGCGCTTCTGGCGACCTCCCCCGGAGCCGCGGCGCGCTTCTGAAGAAATAACTTATATAATTTCGGGGTGTTAGAACAAATGTTCAGCCCTGAACCGAAGCTCCCCTTGACCGCCTTGCGGAGCCTTTCGAGCCGTTTGGTTGCTGCTTTGGAATTTGCAATGCATTTTTTTCATTGACAGAGAGCACTAGGTGGCAATATACGTCTTGCAACATACTCTCGGAGCCAGCGCAAGCCGGCCCCCCGGGAGCGACAGGGAGGCAAAACACATGGCCGCAAAGAAGAGCAAGACCAAGACCGCCCGCAAGGCACCCGCGAAGAAGGCCCCGAAAGTCGCCAAGAAGCGCACCGTGAAGCGCGCCACCAAGAAGGCCGCCAAGAAGGTGTCCAAGGCTGCCAAGGCCCCGGCCGCCCCCAAGGCTGCCAAGGCCACGAAGAAGGTTGCCAAGCGTCGCGTCAAGCGCGCCAAGAAGGCGGCTGCCTGAGTTCATTGGAATCGGACGGCTGACGCGTCCGATTGGCCGGGGAGGTAAGCTTCATGCCCGGCACTTCGAAGCCACCGTTGGGGCATGCGCACCAACGCACCTCCCATCGCGTTCGATTCGTTCGTTGCAGGATCCGCTCGTTTGGGACCTCTAGCGAGCGAACACCGAAAAGACGCTCGGCGAGTAGAGCACGCAATCGGATTCGATCCAGATTGGCGTGCTCTCGTCGTTTGTCGAACCTCTCCGAATCGGCCCGGCGTTGGTTGCGCCGCTACGGGTTGCGCGAGCGGGCGTCAATCGCCGAGGTAGAGTCGCAAAGCCGCAGCGGCAGCGCGGCGATCGAATAGGACACCCGAGAGCACGTCTCGTTTCGAGATCTCATCGAAGAGCTGCACGAGATAGCCGTGAAAGGCGACGCACTCTTCGATGGCCCGCGACAGATTTTGGGGAGCGAGCAAATCCGTCTCTTCGAGCTGTCCGATCGCCTGCATGAATGCATCCACGCGCGGATAATCCGACGCTCGAAGGAGCGGGTACCCCATCGCGCGGAAGTAGGCGAGAAACTCACGAACGAATTGCAGTCCCGAGATGGCTCCCCACCGATCCTCGGCAGGCTGTTGTTCTGCCTTCGCGGCGAATGCTCGAACGATCTGCGCAAACATCCAGACGTCGCGTCGTAGCCGTTCGCTCGTTTCTCGTCGTGCGGCGAGATCGTCGAAGACACCTTGCTCCTCGAGGCTAACGCCAAGGGCCTTCCCCAGGAACAAAATGGCATTCTTGAGTGCCGGGCGTAAGCAGCTGACCGCGGTCTGTAGATTCGTGCGGACCTCGGTTTCCGACCGTGCTTCGTCTGGGGATACGAGCTCGTGGTAGAAGACTCGACGCATTTCCAGACGGAGATTGCCGGCGATCCCCTCGAGGGCGCTCTTCACTCCGATCAGGCGGTGGCCCAAGGCACGGTAGAGATCCGCATTTTCGAGCAATTCGCTCGCGTTCGACTGGAACAGCGATTGCTCGAAGCTGCTCCCGAGCAGTTCGCCTGCGCGTTGTCGCAGGTAATCCGAAAGGGCCCTCGCGTCCGAGCGAAGTACGCTAAGTACCAGGTAGGCTCTCCCGGCGACACGACTCTTCTTGTTCGTACTCTCGATGGCTAACTGATCGAGCAATTGGACGTACCGCAGCATGCGAAACAAGGAGAGGAACGTTAGCGCCACCAGGCGGTGTGCTTCCTCACCCGGCACACTGCGGATCAAATCGAGCACCTGACTCGACTTGATCCGATCGAATTCCGGTCGAAACTCGAGTGCCGTGAGCGGATTGAAGAAGGTGTTTCGCCCGACCTCTCGTTGTACCAGACTGAGGACCGCGTAAAACGTCCGATATGGGATGCGTGGCGCGCGCAGCGTGCCCTCCAAGACTTCGAGGATGCTCGTCAGTTCGTGACGCAGCACTACGAGGCTGTCTTGCGGGGTATTCTGTTGTGCTCCCTCATGTAGGAGTCGCGTTCGTGCAGAGTCCTCGGGGACGACGGTCTCCAGGTAGCGATGAAAGACGAAGGTCTGATCGCGTTGCCCGAGTAGCTGTCGCGAAAGAGCGACAGCTCGCTGCATTCCGTCGCGGAATAGGCCCGTCGCCTGTCGGAAGTCCTGCGCGACCACCGGAGTGCGACGGAGTGGGCCGGCGTGGTTTCTGGGGTTGGCGAAGCAAGCCGTTGCCTTGAGCAATACCTCCAGCTCGAAAAGCGCCTCTTCCTTCCATTCGTAATCGAGACCCTGAAACCACGTGTCACGCAGAGCGCGTTGCTCCATCTGCAAGGCGCGGGTGCGGCTCAAGAGGTCGTCGACACCTGCCTGAGAAGACACGAGTTGTATCGGGGAGCGCGCGGCGTTCATTCGGGCGGCACCAATCTCTCAGGTGTCGTTCGAGAGGGCTAGAGCGCATCGCGGAAACCTGCGGCGTCCCCGCCACGTGAGTCGAGCTCGGCTGGCCGTTCGTGCTCAGGGGCGCGCAGGGAGTGTCGTGCTCGCGGGCGCGCTACCGCCAGTTCGGTGCAGGTACTTGCGTCCGAGGCGTCCAAGAAACGTCGGGGACCACTCGCGAATGGGCACGAAGTCCTCGAAGTCCGAAAGGAGCGCTTCTACTGCTCGACCGTCACCCATCTCGGCAAGGAGCGCAATCTGTTCCTCCACTCGGCTCTGCAGCACGTTGCGCGTCGTCAGGTCCAACGCGACGTTGTCATTGGCCCCCAAATCCGCGCTCTTGGTCCCTGATAAAGCTCGGAAATGCCCGGGTCAGCTGTTGTTGACTCTCGCCGAGGACCGGCGCGCGGTCGGAGCGACCGAGGGACTGGGAGTAGATTCGGCTGAGAAACGGGAGGGGCAGCAGATGCTCGCGGAGGCGCATGTCCCAGTTCGGATCGAACTCGAGATAAACCGGGCGCTCGTCGGAAAGTGCGGACAGCGCGAACTCCGAGGGACGACCATTGATCGCGAGCTCACGAAGCACTGCTGCAAGGGCAGGTTCTCGTCCGAGCAAGTCGGCAACCACCGCTGGATTGGTCGCTGTGTCGAGGGGAACTGCTAGGAGGTCGGGGCGCAAATGTTCGGCAATTTGTGCGGCTTTCACCCTTCGATACAGTCTCGAGTCGCGCAGCAGGAGCACGGATCGCGCAGGGAGATTGCCGAAGGCCTCGTCGGTGAACACTTCCATCCCGAACGGAGCATGACGATTGACCCGATAGCTGGCCTCGTCTGCCTTCGCGAAGGCAAGGGTGGCCTGTGAGACGACGACGAGCACGCTGGCGAGGGCAACGCGGTTGGGCAAGCCGCGACTGGTCCAGTGAATGACCGCACGCAGACCCAAGGCGGACAAAATCGTGAGCCCGCCGATGCCGCAGATCAACAATCCCTCGCCGAGGTCGTCGTCACGCACGCGGGCGACTTCGAGCAGGGCGTAGGGAACGGCGAGGAACAGTGGGAGCGCACCGCGACGCAGGCGTTTACGAAGGAGCAACGCGACGAACCCACCGGCACATGCGACCAAGAGCAAAGGTCCGAGCTCGTCGACGAAGGCATGCAATCGGTGGTGCGGACTACCGATCGCCCAGCCCTCGAATGGCGACGACCGAGCGACGGTTTTCGTGATCGCCACGGAAAGACTCTTTCGTCGGGTGACGAACCACGGGAGCCAAAGGACCATGGCGGTGCCTGCGATGGTGATCGCTGCCGCACCGAGCCGTCGACGCAGATTCGTCCTTCGCACCGTGAACTCGGTCAAGACGACGAGACCGAAAGCAAATACGCCGGCCCACGCGCGCTCGAAAGCCGTGACCGCGACGAGCACACCCAAAAGAAGCCCGTCGGAGTTCGGCTCGCGCGTGGCCGACGCCCGAGCCAATCGGCTGGAAATCGAAGCCGTCGTCAAGAGCAGCGCCACTGCCGGCATGGGTCCCGGTGTGCGTGTCGATGCGACGAGAACGGCAGGCGCCAAAGCGAACGATGCTCCTGCTCCAAGGGACAACCACGGATTGACGCGGCTTTCTTCGAAGACGACGTGCAGTAAACGCTGACTTGCGACGAAGCAGAGCCAAGCGGTGAGGGCGCAGGCTGCAGCGGACACGAGCCCGAGTCGCGTCGAGAAGGTCCCGAGGGGGACGACTGCGACGACGCGGGCCAGCACCGCACTGACCAGGCCGTCGGTCCCCAGGGACTGAGGTAGGAGCGCTTGTACGACGCGGTAGTCACCTTCCCACAGGGTGCTCGGCCCAACGCGGCTAGCCGACACGAGCCAAGCGATACCCGCAGTCGCTGCGGCCAGAAATTCGTCAAGACGTCGCAAGCGATGGGGGCCTGGCTCGGTGGTACCGGAGCGTGCGGGGGCAGTCACGGCGCGATATTTGTCACGGCTTCTCACAAACGCCCAATTTGCAGGGAGCTTTTGCGCTGCCGTGACTCAATCGATTTGGAGGTGAGACGTTTCGGCACGTTCGAGGTACCGACTCCCAGATGCCTACGCGGCATCGCCATACGATCTGCGGCGAATCAGTCGAGCGTGCTCGAGATGCGCTCGTCCGTCGTGGTGGCTGACGTCGATGATGAGCCATTCGAGATGCATCGGAACATTGCGAAACGCGTGACGACGAGTCGAGTGCCTTCGATTCGTCGTGCCGTCAGTTGGGGTTCGATTGCAATCCTTCACGAAACCCATGGATTCGCGCGGCATAGGATGTTTTCACGGTTACCACTCAACCGTGAATTCCGCCCCGCTGCGTCCGTCGAACCTCGCCCCTCGCATCGTGACATTGTACGGTAAGCGTTCCGGGTCTCGTCCTCGTCTTTTCGGCTCGTCGTGTCGAGGGACGCTCTGAGGTTTACGATGTCAACTCTGCCCGCCGAGTCGAATTCTGCGCCAGCGAGTATCGTCGAACCGATTTTGGCTTATCGGGTGTTCGCGACGCGAGTCATCGATTTGCTGCAGCGCGACTCGTACATCCCAACGTCGACCGGCTGCCCCCTTCTCGACGAGCCCGAAAAGCGACGTGCATTCGCAGAATTCCTTCGGACCGTCACGGACAGGTTAGCCCAATGTCCGGCAATCGTATTCGACGGAAGCATCGAGGATTACTTTCGCGCCCTTGCCGATCTCGAGCGGTCATACTCCGAACACGCGAGTCTGGGTCAGCGTGATGACAGATTACGGGGGAGTCTCCTCGTGCTGGTTCTCGTCGTGGTCCAGCTCGCGGACACGCTCGAGGATCTCGAACTCGAACAACGAGCCCTCGAATGGCAGATCTGTTTGACGACTCCGGGACGTGAACGCGCTGAAGCTCACGCGACCCTCGCGGAGTTCTTTGCCGAACGCATCGGGGATCCGGCCAAGGCCAAGCTCGACTGGATGACTGCGGCTCGGGAGGTGGCAGCCGACGCGATGGATCCCAGAGGTGCGCTCGGTTACCGGGAGCGAGCGTTCTCGGTCGCGGGAGACGATCCGAACATCGCCGAGGTCCTCGTCCTCGATTACGCGAAATTGGGCGATTGGGCGATGGTGGCCGCGCCGTTCAACGTGTTGCTGCGCTCAGCGGTGAGCAATGTCGCCATCGAACGTGTCGTCGAAGTACTCCGGTGCCTCGAGGCGTTCGCCATCGAGCAACGCGAGAGCCAGGTTTTTGCGACCTTGGTCGACGAGGTTCTTTGGGGCGTGAGCCGAGATAGCGCACCTTACGCTCGACCGCTCATGGCGTCCAAGGCTCGGGTTCTTGCCGCCGATCCGGATCGATTCGACGCGGCCCTCGAAGCGTACTACGCCCTGCTCGATGCGCATGCGACGGACGATGACCAAAATGAGCTGACCTCCCTCATTCGCACTCGTTCGGACACGCGGGAACGTCACGCGAGTTTCGTCCGATTCTTCGAGTGGCGGATGAGTCGCGCCGAGGATCCTCGGACGGTGCTGCGGCAATGGGCAAAAATGGAAGAGCAAGAGTTTCAAGATTATCGAGCTTCCGCCACCCAACTCGAGCGAATCCTCGCGCAAGACCCGACGAACACCGAGGCGCTGCGAGAGATCCGCCGGCTTCACGAACGCAACGCGGATTGGGACGCAGTGGAGCTGACTCTGCGGCGTTTGAGTGAGCTGGCTACGGGCGCCGAACGCGACGAGGCCGATTGTGAACGCGCCGAGATCCTTGCGGTTCGACTCGACTGTCCCGAAGCCGCATGTGCGTTGCTTTCGACAGTTCTCGAGCGCGGAGCGGAACCCACGCGCCCTCGCGCAATTCTCGAATCACTCCTCACTTCAGAGGATCTCGAGTTGCGGCTGTCCGTCGCGGAGCAACTCTTCTCTCTTGGTCCGTCCGACAAAGCTCAGCTCCTACCGTTACTTCGAACGTTACTCGATGCGACTGCGGCGCTCGCCAAGGATGGTCCTGGTCGTGGATCCGTGCGTGCCAGCGCTCTTCGCCGTCAGTGGTTCGAGCAGGCCGTTCTGCTCGCGGAACGTACCGACACTGGTTTTGCGTGGGCGAGCGAAGCCGCCGTGGAATTCCCCGATTCAGACGCGCTTTGGGACGTTCTCGGTTCATGGTCGAACGAGCCGACGCGAACCAAGGAAATCGTCGAGGTGTACGGGCGAGCCATCGAGCGGACCGCGGATCGGGAACTCGTCGAGCTGCTTGGAAAGAAGATGGTGACGTTTTCCGAGCACGCTACCGTCGACATGACGATTGTCGTCGAGGGTCTGATGAAGTTGGTCCGCGCAGCGCCTGGGATCCGCTGGGCGCTCGATCGCGTCAAGCTCCACCTGGGTGCACAAGGCAGATGGTCAGAGCTTCTGGGTCTTTACGACCGTGCCATCGACGAGGCCCGTTCGAACGCCGACGTCGCTGCCGAGACGTCTCTGCTCACGGAGGCTTCCGTCACGGCCAAGGATCTCGCGAACGACGCTGAACGTGCCCTGCGGTATTTCGAGCGGATGCTCGAGCTCCATCCCGAAGACGCTCGCACCTACGCAGCACTCGAACGCTTGTACGAGCGACACGGTCACACCGAGCGTCTAGTCGCCCACTTGGAGCGTCGCGCGCCGTCGCTTGTCGGCGCGGAGCTTCGGCAGCTCAAGGAGAGAATCGCGACCTTGTGGGTCGACGCGGGGCGGCCAGAGCTGGCCCTCGAGTGCATTCGTGAAGCGCTCGACGCTCACGGCGAGTGGCCGTCGGCAGTGGTACTGCTCGAACGGATTGCTCGCTTCCCGAGGCCCGACTTGCCGCCGAAAACCGGGTGTCGAGCGCAGAATTGGCGGCACAGGTCCTGGCAACTCTCCATCGGGATGCCGGTCGTCATCGAGAGCTCGCCGATCTCCTGCGCGTCACGGCGGATTTCGTCGTCGCGACGCATCGAAAAATCCTGCTACTCACCGATCTGGCCGAAACTCTCGAAAACGCACTCGTCGACGAATCGGGCGCCCTGCAGGTCGTAGGTGAACTGCTGTTGCTCGATCCCGGGCAGGAGTGGCACCGCTCGTGGCTTGCACGGCTCGCGACTCGTCTTGGGGCAGCGGAAGCGCGAGTTCGGTTGCTACTTCGTGCTGCGGAATCGTTGGGTTCGGGACCGACGAAGGCTCGAATCTTGAGCGAGGCTGCTCAGGTTTCCCGAGACGTTCTCGATGATCCGGCTCAGGCCATCGACCTCTTCGGACAGGTGGTGGAGTGCGGAGCAGAATCCCCGGAACTCGCGTTGTTGGCATTGGAAGCACTCGATCCGTTGCTACATGCTGAAGGGCACGTAGAAGAGCGCTGTAACGTGCTCGAGTGCCTCGCCGAATCGACCGACGATATTTCGGTTCGTCAATACGCGTTGCGTGCTGCGGCACAGCTTTCGGCTTCGGCGCTTTCGGACGTGGAGCGCGCAGCGACGAATTGGCGCGCCCTACTCGACGAAATCCCGAACGACGCTGAGGCCCTCGAGGGGTTCATCGTTGCGCTCGAAGCCCAGGAGCGCTGGCAGGATCTAGCGCAAACCCTTTCCTATCGAGTAAATTTCAGGAGAAAATCTCCCTCATACCGTTCCGGACCGCAAGCGGCTGGCCCACATTTATGCCACCCGCCTCGAGGAGCCAAACGCCGCGATCGCGGAATGGCAGAGCCTCGTACACGACGACCCCCATGATTACGAATCGCGGGATCGCATCACGGAGCTGCTCACGAGTAGCGGCAAGTGGCCGGAATTGGTGCAGCATCTGACTGCGCAGGTGCTCTATGCCGACGACGCGCCCGCGCTCTACCGGCGACTGTCCGACGTTCACCGAGAGCACACGGGAGACGTGCGTGCGGCTACGGAGGCGCTGTTGAACGCGGGGGATGCGCAGGGGTCGGCGCAGATCCTCGTCCACGGGCTCGGCGCTCGACTGGACGACGCGTCTCTACGACTCGACGTTGCCGCCGCTCTTCTCGCCCACGATCAACCCGGTTTGGCCACGGACGTACTTGGGGTTCAGATCGAGCTCTACGGCGATCGCAAGCCCAAGGAGCGCAGCATCGTCCATCTTGCGTTGGCGCGCGCTTGGCTCGCCGCAAAAGAACCGACGCGTGCACTTGCCGAACTCGATCTCGCAATCGGCATCGACCCAACGAACGGCGAGATCCTCGGTCTGCACGGCAAAGTCGCTTTCGAACTCGGAGTACTCGCCTCGGCCGAGCAAAGCTATCGAGCGTTGCTGCTCCTTGCGATGCACGCGCCAGGGGATCATCTGGGGCTGCCTGCGCTCTCGGTGCTTTACTTCCGACTCGCCCAGATCGCCGAACGTCGATCGGAACCCGAGCGTGCAGACGAGCTCATTGCGTCAGCATTCGACGCGGCATCGAATCACGAGTTGCAGACGCGCGAGCTCGAACATGCACTCATCGAGGCTCGTGCAGACGATCTCTTGTTGAAGACTTTGGACAGCCAGTTGGGACGTGCGCCGAACGTCGAGCAATCGGTGGAAGTTCTGATGGACTTCGCATCGCGACGTCTCCGACTCGGAGAGCCTTCGCAATCCCTCATGACGCGATTGCGGGAGCGCGCCGATCAGAATCTCGTCGATTCTATCGGGTGACTTCGATGAGGAGCGGATGCTTCGCGCCCACGGTGCACTCGTCACCACCTATCGGCTACTCGGGGATCCAGAGTGCATTTTGGCCCTGCTTCTCGATTGGAGTCGACGTTGCCGTGTGGGCACGGTCGCGAGAACATTCGAAATCGAAGCGGCCAAGCTCATGCTCGAGTTCCCAGAACGTCGCAGCGAAGGAATCGAGACACTGCTTTCTGCGTGGTCCAAGGACGACAGGAGCGAGGATGTGGCAGCCGTGCTTTCTTCGGCGCTGGCCGCAGAGGGACGGTTCGAAGAGCAGGCAGAACTGCTCGTGGAGCGGATCGCGAGGGTCGAGCGCTCGACGCAGGTCGACTCGGCGAACGTCCTTCGACTCGAGCTCGGCGCACTCTACGAGCGCACTTTCAAGTTCGACGAAGCCGTTGCGGTTTACGAGCAGAATCGCGAGTTTTTGCGACGAGCACCGTCTCGCCGCTCTCGAAGCCGAGAGTCGTGTGCTCGAGTCCCAGGGGAGCGACTCAGCGCGAAGGTGCCGCATTCTCGAGGACCTACTTGCGATGACGGAAGGCCGTAAGGCTGCGGAAATTGCCATGACGCTGGCCGAGCTGCGGCGGGTTTTCGGGGCGGCTGATATCGACGCGACGGCCATCGAACGCACTTTGGCTCACGGCTTCGCGCAGGACCCCACTTACGAACCAGTTCGAGCGGCCCTCGTAGAGCACTACCGAGGATTGAATCAGATTGAGAAGGCGCGCAGCATTCTCGAACTCGCCATCGCACGCTCGCCGCGCGACCTGCGCTTGGTCATCGAATTGGTCGAGCTGAGTGAGGCGATGTCGGATCCAGAACGGGCGCTCGAAGTACTCGATTCGGCGCTCGTCTACTTGCCCGAAGATCCCGAGCTCAATCGACGTCGTTGGCAGCTCCTGGCTCGCGCAGGTCGACACGAAGATGCGCTGATCGTCCTCGAGCGGGAGTATTCGAGAGGTAAGGTTTCGGCTTTGGAGTTGGCTTCGGCCATCGAAGAATCGGGGCTTTCCCGCTCTTCGCGTGCGCTCAGGTTCCGCGAAGTCGAACTGTTGGTGGTCGCGCGCGCCGAAGACCGTGCGCGCGGCAAGCTCAAGGACTGGATCGCGACCCATGCCGATGACGCCGAGGCCCATCGAGAGTTGGCAAGACTATCCGTCAAGGGCAACGTTTGGGAAGACGCCATAAACGCTCTTGCTCGATTGGTTCGCATCGATACTCCCGAGGGCTCGGTTGCAGCTGCACTCAATCTGGCGATTTCATGTGACGAAGTCGGAGAAAAATCCCGAGCGGTCGAGTCCTTGGAATGGGCGTTCCGCATCGCTCCGACGCACGAGGAGCTCGAGCAACGTTTGCTGAAAAGCTACGACGCGGTTGGGATGCACGAACCCATGGCGAACGTGTTCCTTGCGCGAAGTCAGCGCGTCGCGACCGATAAGGAGCGTACCTTTGCTCTCGAGAAGGCCGCTGAGCAATATCTCTTGGCTGGCGCACCCGCGAAGGCGGAGGAATGTATCGACCGGGCCACGGAGCTTGCGCCCGATCGTCTCTCGCTCGTGCTCGCGAAGTTGAGGGCATTGCGCGCTTTGGGTCGGCGAGGCGAGGCACTCGCGCTAGTCCAGGAACACACGGCGTCGACACGTCACGTTCGAGAAAAAGAGCGGTATCGGCTTTTCGAAGCCCTTGCCGAGCTACACCTGGACGAAGACGAGCTGGTCGAAGCCAGTGAAGCGTTGACTCAAGCGCACCGGCTCGATCGCTCACAGCCGCGAGTTGCGCTCTTGCTCGGCCTCGTTGCTGCGGATTTGGACGACATTGCAACGGCGTCGAGCGCACTTCGTGCCGCAGTGACGAGCCGATCAGAAGATCAGAAGCCGACACTCACCTCCTCGGAGCGAGCGGCGGCGTACGCAGAGCTGGCCCGACTGCAGCTCATTCGCGGAAGCCAATCGACGGCACGTCAATTCCTCGAGAAAGCAATCGAGGAGGACGCGATGCACCACGCGGTGCAGCAGATTTCTCCTGCCCTACAGCGAACGTAAGACCACAAGGACATCTCATGGCAGACGCACAAGATCTCCCCTTTGCACCCAAGCCCGGCGATAGCGACGACGTGGAGCTCGCGCTCGAGACCGCCGTTCGTTTGCATCGGACGTCTGATTTTGCCGAAGCGCTCGAAATGGCTGCGCCGCGCGGTGAACGCGGCGGACGAAGCTTTGGATGATCGGCGACAGCTCGAGCTCGCCCGTGCGGCAGCCGATTACGCGACGCTCGTCGCGGAGCGAGCGTCAGCACCCACTGCTGCGTCCGGCGACACTCTCGAAGCGAATCTTCCCGTCCTGACCCATGCGTCGACCTCGCCTCGCGCGTCGACGGCTCCGACGCCACCTGCGGTCAGTCGCGCGTCGATGGCTCCGACGCCGCCTGCAGTCAGTCGCGCGTCGACGGCTCCGTCGCCACCTGCGGTCAGTCGCGCGTCGACGGCTCCGACGCCGCCTGCAGTCAGTCGCGCGTCGACGGCCCCAACACCGCCGCCTAGCACATCGGTAGCCCCTCGCGGTCCAATGGCACAGGTCGCGCCAAGTGTCGGACGCGCGAGCGAGAGCCCTCTACCGCCGAGGGTCGAGTCAGTCGCGCTTTCGTCGCATGCCGATGGCTCGCCCCTCGCCGACGATGGCGACGATGAAGAAACGACGGCTGTCGACGTGGTTTCCGTTCAGACCAACGGCAGAGCGGGCCAGGTTCCGAGCGCTCCCTCACGTCAGCCTCCGAAAGCGCCCTCCGTTCGCGCTTCGGAAGCTGCGCCGTCGGCCGTCGTGAGCGTGCTGCCGAGCAAATCGGTGGCTCCTTCTGCTGCGCGGAAATCGTAGCTCGTCGGTTCCGGTCGGACCGGGTTCGTCTGCCACGTCGGGCAAAAACTCCGAAGCTGCTCCCGCCGAACTTGCGAGAGAGCACGAGCCGAGCATCCCTCTCGCTCCGAGGGCAGTGAGTGCGACGGCCTTTGGCTCGACCGCTCAGGGAGCCCACGAGCGGCAGAGCAGTCCGCCGCATCAACGGGTCGAGCGCGGCTCGAAGCCGCCGCCCGGCGCAAACTTGCACAGCCAGAGCGCCGCGGTTTCGAAGCATGGGCCTGCCGGCGGTGCCAGCGGTGCCGGTCCGTTGGTGCTACCGAAGACGGCTCAGCGTGTTGCCGTGCGAGTGTCGGCGCGCGACGAAAAGTTATACGTCGTTCGGCCGTTGCCGTCCGGTCAACGCGTCCCCGCCGGCGCGCGAGAAGCGTGGCTCGTTTTCGACGAGGCGAGCGCCATGTCCGCAGGTGTCGTCTCTGGGAAGAACTGAGCCCCCCTGCTTTCGACCCTCCGCTTGACCTCGGGTCTCCGAGGTCCAATGTGACTTCGGGTGCGAACGCTCGTTTGGTTTCGAGGAAAAGACCTCCGTCTGCGTGACAACGAGGCCTTGTCTGAGGCATTGGTTTTGGGCGACGTAATTACGGTCTACGTCCTCGAGCCGGTCGAGTTCGCGCCGCAGACCATCGCGCAATCGGCCTTGCGCGTCGCGCATCGTCTTGCCGCACTCGAAGAACTCGCAACGAACCTTGGGGACCGAGGCGGGCAACTCGTCGTTCTGCATGGTTCGGTCGAAAGCGTGTTGCCAAAATTCGTCGAACGGCACGGAATCGATCAGGTTTTTGCGTTGCGTGCAGGCTCCCCAGCGGATCGCGCAACGGCCGCGAAGCTCGAGCGGGCGTTGAAGGTTCCGTTTCGTCAGTTCGATGGCCAGACGTTGTTCGCCCCGGAGCAAATTCGGAATGGCTCGGGTGAGCCTTATCGAGTCTTTACTCCCTTCGCAAGAGCAGCAAAGCGAGCTCTCTTGTTGCGTCGTCCTTTGCCACTGCCTCGTCAGCTGCCGCCACCGCCAACGTCCGTTCGTTCGAATCGATCGCGGTCTGCCGTCGTTTCCCGACTTGCCTCGAGTCGATGCGGGGGAGCGCGCCGCCCTCGCGCGCCTTCGCAACTTCGTGGGCGGGCCGCTCGCACGGTACGAACATGGACGAGATCAGCTGGGGATCTCCGGAACGAGTCGGCTATCCGCCGATCTGGCTTGTGGCGCATTGAGTCCAAAGCAAATCGTACATGCCGTGATGGCGTCTGCTCCACCGAGTCCGTCCCGAGATCGCTTCATCGATCAACTGCTTTGGCGCGAGTTCGCGTACTCGACGCTGTGGGACCACGAGGAGCTGCTCACGGTGCCCTTTCAACGCAAATTCGTTGGTTTCCCTTGGCGAGACGACGAAGAATCCTTCGAGCGTTGGGCGCGAGGGCTTACCGGTTACCCAGTCGTCGATGCGGCAGCGCGTCAATTGTTGGTCGAAGGGTTCGTGCACAACCGGGCGCGGATGATTGCGGCGTCCTTCCTTTCCAAGGATCTTCTGGTCGACTTCCGGAAGGGTGAGCGGCATTACCTTCGCTTGCTCGTGGATGGTGACGTCGCCATCAACGATCTGGGGTGGCAATGGTCGAGCGGAACCGGCTGCGATGCTCAGCCCTATTATCGAATCTTCAATCCCGTAAATCAGGGGAGGAAGTTCAATCCCAACGGAGACTACGTGCGGAAATACGTGCCCGAATTAGCGCGCCTTCCGACTCGATACTTGCACGCGCCGTGGGAAGCCTCGAGCGTGGAACTCGCGGCGGCGGGAGTTCGGCTGGAGAAGGATTACCCGCTACCCGTCGTGCTCCAGAAGGAATCTCGTCGTCGGTTTCTGACCTTGGCCGCAGAATTCTTTGCCAAGAACACGGAAGACAGGACCGAATCGCAAGCGACCTCTTCGCGGTCGCGAGCACCCGGGCCACGCCGATGAACGGACGAACGACTACCAGGCGCTGATCGGGCCCAAATCGGTAAATGCGGCTGAATCTTGCAGCGCGGAGCTGATCGCGGGCAATCCCACTTCGGTGACCGCTTCGACAGTATACGACGATGGTGACGTCCTTTGGCTCGAGCTCCGCAAGCCGTTTGGAGAGCTCCTGTAACGGCACGTTGATGGCGCCCGGCAAGTGCCGCGTGTAAAATTCGCTCCTGGTTCGGACGTCGACCAGCCTCGCTCCTTCGGCTACCAGACGACGGGCTTCGGCGGAGCTGATTCGTTCTCCGGACGACGAGCTCGACATGGAAGCCCAAATCGCGTAGGCCAACACGGGAAGAGCCACCAGGGCGACACGCACGAGGTTCGAGTTCATCGTTCCGTTGGAGCCGTTGTGGCCCCGAAAGGATTCATGACCGAGGTAAATCGAAATCCCAGTTGATTCAAGTGGTTAAGCCTCGGAGCTCCACGGGGAGGGCGAGCTGAGGGGCACGATGGAGGGCGCGGGACGAAGGGGAGTAATCCGCTTGGGTCGAGACGGTCTGGATCCTCGGGCCCTCGTGGGGAGAGCCATTGTCGTCGTGCTCAGTCATAATCGACCGCTCACCGATGTGGACGGAAAACTTTCGGCAGCTAGCGCATTACAACGGCTGGGCCAACGAGCGGCTCTACGCTCACGTCGAGAGACTGGACGAGGGCAGCCGGAAGGCGTCGCGAGAGATGTACGGGGGATCCATCGACGGATTGCTTCATCATCTTCTCATCTCGGACGGGCTCACCATGGCAACGCTGACCGATGACGCGAGTGGATTTCGACCTCGCAATCGGTTGGGCGAAGCAATTCAGATTGAATCTTTGATTCAATGTCTCTACCCCGTCTACTCGGAGCTTTGGACCGCGCGCGTTCACTTGGACAAGCAACTCGTCGAGTTTACGGCCACGCTGACGGATGCCGAGCTGAACGACATGATCGCCTTCTTCGACTTCAACGGCGAGCGACACAAGATGCGTCGCTTTCAGCTCCTGACGGAGCTGTTCTCGCACCAGCAGCACCATCGGGGACAACTCACGGCGGTGCTGCACGGCATCAAGCGTCCGCTCGGCACCCTCGATTTCACGAGCTTCCTCCAATCCACCGATGCCGTCACAGGCATGAGTGAAGCGCGAGACGCTGGGAAAGTAAACAATCGTGGTGGGGCTCTGCGCTAGGCGCGAGGCGCCACGGTCGCGGGTGCGGTGGGGGAAATTGTATCGGGATTGACGATACGATGCCGCCGAGTAGCTTAGTCGACGTGACCCAAAGAGCCGAAATGGCACGGCGCTTCATCGCCGCCTTTTCCGACACCTATCGTGCATTGCATCGCAGTGTCGCAAGCAAGTGGGCTCCACTCACACCCCAAGGACGTGCAGTGCTTCTGCATCTCGAGTGGGCCGGTCCGATGACGATTGGGGATCTGGCCAAACACTGCGAGCGGGCTCAGTCGGTCGTCAGCGAGACCTGTGACGTCCTGACGGCGCACGGAATGATTCGAGAAGGTGCGGGATCCGAGGGACAAGCGACGAACGCTGGTGTGGCTCTCTCGCGCGGCACAGAATTATCTTGCAGACGAGCGAGAACCACTCGAATCGAGCGCGGGTCGAAGCGGCGCTTGCCGCAATGAGCGCCAAGCAGGTCGCTGAGTTGCTTCGTCTTTATGAGGAATTCGTCGCTTCTGCCAAGAATCTCGCTCCCGAAGAAAGGAATCGAACCCCATGACCATGCATCGTTGCGAAAGCTGCGCCATGCCCATCGAAGTTGGGCGCTATTGTCGGCATTGCTCCGACGGGAACGGCAATCTTCAGTCCTTCGAAGCGCGGCTCGAAGGTATGGCCGCCTTTTTCATGGGTCAGGATCCGACGCTCGGCCGCGCCGAAGCCGAACGGCGAACACGTGAGTACATGGCGGCCATGCCTGCATGGAAGGATCACCCGAAGCTCAAGGGGCATTGAGGTCGGACGCGACGTGGTCAGCCCTTCCTTGGCGACCAGTGCGGGGAGCGAGCCTATCGCTCCCCGCGGCTGCACCGAACGTGCAACTCCAATTACCGAACGGAATCAGTCGACCCAGACGTCCCGATAGGACCACGCCACGCCGTTACGGTTGTCGCGCGCTACGGCGAAGAGCCGTACTTCTCCCGACCGGTGGGTATTTGCCTTCCATTCGCCGAAAGTGTTCTTTCCCCATCCCGAATTCGGATCGCTGATGATGCGTGCATCCTCCTCGAATGAGCCTTCGCTTGCGTAGTACGAAACCCAGAGCGTTTCGGTATCGGCCTCCGATTCGTCGACATGCGCCGTTACCGCGGTTTCGCGCGAAGCGCGCGGCACGTCGACGGTGACACGGTATTTCTGGCAGTCGGATTCTTTCGACGCTTTGCAGCGAGTGACGACGGGAATGCACGTCGCTTCTGAGCTACAATGGAACCCCGACGCGCAGGGTTCGAGATCCGAGCAGGCGACGGTACCATCGTGTCCGTCGAACGACATTCCATTCAAAATTGGGTTCTCGTTCGTCACGGAATCGTAAGCATATAGGCTGAAGAACCCGAATTCGAAGTCATCGCGGCCGAGGGCTTCTCCGGTTTTGGCGTCGAAGCATCCGAGCGGGAACATCGATTCGTCGACGTCGATGGGCTTGAGCACACCTCCGCAATGGGCAAAGAAGACGAGCTCGAGTCCGTAGGGATAGACCACGCCCGCGGCGCGATCTCGCGACGAGATCATATCCGAAGGCGTCCGCACGGTGAACTCGCTACCAAACCCGACGACTCCCGAGAGACGCTCATCCGGAAGGGTTTCGCCGCGCAATGTAGTCTCGTCGAGCTGGTTTACGACCTGGTGGAGGTGGTGGCTGCAGCCGACGTAGCTGTCTCCGGCAGGGTTGACGCAACCACCAATCCAAATGGTCGAGGTCTTGCGTTGCGACCCGTCCTGCAAGCGCGCCCGTGGTGAACCATCGTACGCGAGCAAACTAAGCTTGGTCGATTCTCCCGGTACGACGAAGGGAGACTCGGCGCGAACGGCGAGTACTCTGAGGCTAACGATTTCCGAAGGACGATCATCCGGCTCCCCACAACCAGCGAGCAGCGAGGTCATGGCCACGACGGAAAGGCAGTAGGTCGAAAGAGTGCGAAGCGGGTTCATCAGAACTCTCCTCTCAGGCCCAAGCTCGGGATCACGGGGATCCCGGTTTGCCATTCGGGCTTCGTGTACCGATAGTTGTAGCTAATCCCTTCGGGATTCGCGCGGTTGTAGGCATTCTGCACGTCGAGGTAGGCCGAGATCTTGTAAGACTCGAAGTCCCAAGTCTTGTCTACGCGAACGTCGAGTTGATGAAACGCCGGGATCCTCCGGCTGTTGACCGTTCCTTGAATGCAATCGTAGCTGCCGGAACCGCCATTCAATAGCCCACCTAGGCAAGGCGTGTATGGGTTGCCGCTGACGAAGCGAAATTTCCCACCAACGCGAAAGCCGCGGCCAAGATCGTAACTGCCGAGCACGGTCAGGTTGTGGGTTCGATCGAACTCGTAGACGCGCTCCGCCTCGTCGGGGTGATCACGTCGAACCGAACGAGACAGCGTGTACGCAATCCAGCCGAAGAAGCGCCCTCCGGGCTTCCAACGCACCATGGTTTCCGTACCGTAGACGTAACCCTTTCCTGCATTCGAGTAGCCATTGCTTCCGTCATCGAATTGTTCTGCGACGACGAGGTGATCGAGGTACTTGTGGAATGCCTCGATGGACACCTCGACTCGGTCGCCAACCTCCTGCTCGATTCCAACCGACGAATGAACGGAGCGATTCGACTTGAGCGAAGGTGTGCCGAAGGGTTCGATGGCCTGAATGATCTGAGGTCGCTCGGAGAACAAACCGACACCGGCTTTCACTGTCGTGCGGTTCGCGCCGGAATGGAGATCGTATCGGGCATTCAAGCGTGGATCGAAGTCCCAATGCTTGGTCACGTTGAAGTAATCAGCGCGGCCGCCGAGGAGCACTTTTGCTCGGGCGTTCGGCGTCCATTCGAGCTCCGCGAAAGCTGCGGGCGCCGTGAACCACCCCGCGTCGTTGTATCGCAGCATCGGTCGATTGGAGTGACTCCCTTCAACTTCGCCGGGTTCCGGCGGGCGGATCGAAGTGACGTCTGCGTCGTATTGGTAGACAACGATGTCCGGACCGATTCGGGTCAGGAACTTGTCGGAAATCCGATAACTCAGGTCACCGCGAAATAGAATGGGTACGTAGTTGACATCCACGTTCGAGAGCGACCCGAAGCGCGAGTACTCACGATCCATTCCAATGGCTGCCGTCGCATTCAGACTCACCTTTCGATTCAGTTGATCCCGATAGTACGCCTGCAAACGTGCAGTTCGGAGTTGCCCTTTGAGGCTATTTCCCATCCCGGGTTCCTCCGCGATCGCCTTCTTCAGCACCATCTCGAGACGATCGTCGGCACCGAACACTCCGACGCGAAAGAGCGAGTGATCCGTGGGTTTCGTCTCCGCAAAGGCCTGCCAATCGTAGTAGACCGGCGCCGTGCTGAAGCTGCTCTCGGAGCTCATGACAGAGCCGATCCAAGCATCGATGTGGCTACGCCGAGCGCCGAGATTGAACGACCATCCTTTCGCGAGCGGAACTGGTCCTCTAAGCATCAATCGCGCGTCGATGAGATCGATCTGCGCCAGTCCGTGATACTGATCGTCGTGATTGATCTCACGCAGCTTCACGTCGATGACACCGCCAGTAACGCGACCGTACTTGGCGCTGAAGTTACCCGGATAGAAGTCGATCGAGTCGATCATTTCCGTCGGCACGATGCTCGAGAGACCACCGAAGTGGTAAATCGCGGGAACGTACATCCCATCGACGAAGGTCATGGTGCCGTACGGTGAAGAACCGCGAACCACGATCATTCCACTATAGGCTGGGGTTCGCGCGACTCCCGGCATGCTCTCTATGACTTTGAGAGCGTCACCTCCGGTGCCTGGTACGTATGCAATTTCTTCTCGTTCCATGGTACGTCGGGTCACCTCGCGGTCGGGGCGTTCACCCTTGACGCTGACCTCGATCGAACCGTCCGCTGGATGAAGGGCCACCTTGAGTTCGACGCGCTCGCCGGGTTTGAGAGTTTCCGTCTCGTGGATGGGGGTGTATCCGGGCGCGGTGATGTCGACAGCGACTTGTCCTGCTCGCGCGCTTGCGACGCTCCAGTGGCCTTGCGCGTCAGTTGTCGCCTGTTCGACATGTCCATCGGCGAAGGTGACTTCGACGTTGGCACCAGCGTACGGCATGTCGGCCCCCGGGAGGCGAACGAATCCTTCGAGTGCGGATGGTGCTTCTGCATCGGTCGTCACTGGTTTTTCTGACGGTGGCGGCGGCTCCGTCGGTTTCAAGCTGAACACCATGCGATAGAGAATGCGTGAGCGCACAGCTTTATCGCCGCGACGCGCTGGGTTGAACGTCATGCGTTGTGCTGCAGTGACGGCCGCCTCGTCCATCCCGTAGCCGGCTCCAGCAGCGACTTGAGCAGTGACGACCTTGCCCGTCTCGTCGATGTCCAGTTGGAGCACCACCTCTCCAGTACGCCGCTCCGCGAGTGCTTGAGCCGGATATTCTGGATCGACCTTGTCGAGGATCTCTGGCGGCGTCAACGCGGCCTTTTCGGTATTTTGCGGCGGGGTGGAGTCGCTTTGGCCGGTCTCCGCCGTGACCGGCAGAGCGGTGGCCAAGGCAAGCCCAATGATGCAGGTGAGCGGGATAACGCGCATGTCGTGCCCTTCGAGGAACGGCTGTGGCGTCGTCATGTGCGACGACCGTGCCATCCGACCCCCCTTCGTGCCCCAGTCTCGTCGACGCGTTCAAAGAATTCGAAATCGATCGATATCAACGGCAATTTGCCTTGTCTCGGCTAATCCGCTCGCGAACACATGTCCGCGAGCTACGGACAGTTGACATGCTTGCCGTGTCGCTAAACCACTCGAACCGCGAGCTCGCTCGATGGACGAACAGCGTTCCCACGGGCATGCACGAAGCTCACCTTGCCGAGTCGTGAGCCGTCATGCGAAATCGATCGGTGGAGACGTGATGTAGTGGCACATGACGTTTGGAAACGGACGACGAACCTTGCGTCGAGACGTCTCGGGATTCGGACCGACTTGCCGTCCACGTCGCGCCTTGCACGCGAAGCGTAGTCTCGTGGTCTCGGGTGACTCCTTTCGCATCGAGCAAGGCCCGTCGTGGCGCGCTCGGTTCTCGAACGACAGGGTGAGTCGTAGCCGCGACGCACCAACCCATCCGGGCGGCCTTTGGGCCGCATGTCCTCTGTGCTAAAGGAACGCGCGCGTGCCACAGAAGAAACGACAGGTCGACGTGGTCTTCGAACCCGTCATGCGTTCGCCGGCGATGCGCGCCCTCGATCGCGTCGTAAAGGTGATCGCGACCAAAGACATCGGCGTCACCATCATCGGTGAGAGCGGAACGGGCAAAGAGGTGCTGGCTCGACGTGTGCACGAGCTGTCCGAGCGCAGACGAGGGCCGTTCGTGCCAATCAATTGTGCCGCCATTCCCGATAGTCTGTTCGAGAGTGAGCTCTTCGGGCACGAGCGAGGAGCATTCACGGGAGCGAACGAATTGATGCGCGGCAAAGTCGAGGCATCTGCTGGAGGAACGCTATTTCTCGACGAAATCGGCGAGATGCCGATTGGTGTCCAAGCCAAGCTGTTGCGGTTCCTCGAACACCGAAAGTTCATGCGTGTCGGCGGGAGCACGAAGATTAGCATCGACGCGCGTTTGGTCTGCGCGACGCTTCGTCCCCTCGATCAGGAGGTTGCCGCTGGACGTTTTCGGGCCGACCTCTACTACCGACTGCAAGGCATCGTTCTCGAGCTGCCGCCGCTCCGCGAGCGACCTCTCGACATTGCTCCACTGACTCAACAATTTCTCGCAGAGCTGTCCGCCAAGCATAGCGTGGATCCGCCAAGGATGACTCGTGCGGCCATGACGCTATTGCTCGAGTATGCATGGCCCGGAAACGTGAGAGAGCTAAAGAACGTGCTCGAGCTCGTTTGCCTGCTGCGCACAGGGAAGTCGGTTCGTCCCGTCAATCTCCGCTCTCGCTACGACGGAAGGCGACTGTCGCGACCGAGCTCTCGTCCTCGCCGTCTTCGAGTCGTCCCGCGATTGAGCTGCCACTCGATCAGCCGCTCGCTGCGAGTATCGGACAAATCTTGCGAGCTGCCGTAACCTTGGAAGGCGGCAATCGAACACGTGCCGCTCGCCGGCTTCGCATCAGTCTGCGGACACTACAGCGTCATCTCGGACCGCAACGCGGCAAATAGTCGCTCGGGCGGGATCGTATGGCTTTCGTCGCTACAGTTTTGTCGCTTCGAGGGAAATTTTGAACGCCAAACCACGACATTTTGTCGTATTGACCTGGAAGGCACGTCATCCGCGAGCGCAACTCGATGAGAAGCTGGGGTTTTTGGGGAATTCAGCCCCAGGCACACTTTCTGCCTAGGCGCGGCCGTGCCCCTTCGGACCGATCGCAAATCGGTGCTCATCGTCTCGCGAAATGCAGAGACTGCGCAGCACTTGCGTCTCTATTTCGAGTCGCGAGGGCTGCTCGTCGACGTTGCTGCGTCATTGGGTGAGGAGATCGGAGCAAGTGCTCACATGGCGTTCGTCGTTTTTCCCGACGAGCTGACCAAGAGCGAATCGGAGCAGCGCCTTCTCGCGCTGGTGCGACAAAAGCGCAAGACCAAGGTCATCGTGATCACTGCGGATACGCAGCGCTATGCCGACCTCGTGACTCGGCCGGGCGAAGCCCGCTCGAAACGAGTCATCGTGCTCCCACGACCCGCGTTCAGTTGGACCATCTTCGATTACGTCGTCACACCCCTAGACGAACCCGACAATCCGAGGGGCCTCTGAGGATTCGATGCAGATTTCAGTCAGCGCAGCAGCCGAACTCTTGAAGACGTCAGAGCGCAAGATCTACGAATGGATTCGTAAGGGCAGCATTCCATATCGAAAGGTAGGCGATAGTTACCGCTTTCATCGAGCCGAGCTGCTCGAATGGGCGACTGGGCTCGGCATGTCGCTCTCGATCGAGGAGCTGCCCCACTCCCGTCGCACGTTGGGCGATCCGCTCCCGACCTTCGGAGAAGCACTGCGTCGTGGCGGAGTTTTCCACGACGTCGACGGACACGACCGCAAGTCGGTGCTTTCGTCGATCGTCGCGCTGCTGCCGCTCAACGAAGAGGCGGATCGTGAACTCCTCTTCGATGTGATGTTGGCCCGCGAAGCACTTGGATCCACAGGGATTCGGAAACGGCATCGCGATCCCGCACGTTCGTGCTCCGGTCGTGATGAACACCGCTGGACCTTCGGTGACGCTTTGCCATCTGGCAACTCCCATCGACTTCGATGCCATCGATGGAAAGCCCGTACATACCTTCTTCACGCTCATTACTCCCACCATCCGCGTGCATTTGTACCTATTGGCGCGACTGTCTGCGGCACTGCAAAATCCCGATTTCCAAGGGTTGGTTCTTCGCCGAGAACCGGCGGAGCGGCTGTTCTCGGCCGCAGATGCCCTGGATCGAACCGTGTTCATCTCCATGCGTCCCGAGGCCAAGTGACTCCGTTGTTCTTCGTATTGCTCGTGTACATTTCTGGCGCCTTTGGCTCTGCGGCACTGTTTCGTCACGTGAAATGGGCGTCGCTTTTTGGCACGTTTTGCGCGAGTTCGGGTTCGCTGATAGGTTTCGTCGTGGCGGCTCGCGCCCTTGCTTCCGGCATGACCGTGGATCGGATGGAGTTGCCATGGTCACTTCCCAACGCCTCGTTCATCGTCGGGATCGATCCACTCACGAGCTTCTTTTTGGTGCCTTTGTTCTTGCTCGGCGCGATCACGTCGATTTACGGTCACCACTACCTCGACGAGGAGCGACCGCGGTTTCGTCGCGGGATCGCCTTCGTCACCATGAACGTTCTAATGGCGAGCATGGTCCTTCTGCTCGTGGCAAGGCATGCCGTGCTCTTCCTCATGGCGTGGGAGACGATGTCACTTGCTGCTTACTTCTTGTTCACATACGAGCACGAGAGCCTCGAAGTGCGCAAAGCAGGGTTCATCTACCTGGTCGTGGCCCATCTTGGCGTCGCGTGCTTGATTGCCTTGTTTCTCTTGCTCCGTGTACCTTCGGGAAGCTTCGCTTTCGAGCTCATCGCGTCGACGCCCGTCGGCTATGCTTTCGCCGCGACCGCATTGGGGCTCGCCGTGATTGGATTCGGGATCAAGGCGGGCCTGCTCCCGTTTCACGTTTGGCTGCCTCAAGCGCACGCTGCCGCACCCTCTCACGTCTCCGCGTTCATGAGCGGCGTGCTCATCAAGATGGGGATTTACGGGATCTTGCGCGTGGGCTTGCTCATTGGTGCGGCGCGTCCGTTCTTCGGCGCAGCTCTGCTTTGTCTCGGTGCGTTGACGGCCGTGTTTGGCATCTCCATTGCTGCATACCAACGCGACTTCAAGCGAGTCTTGGCATACTCGAGCGTTGAAAACATGGGCCTCGTGACGCTCGGGATAGGTCTCGGGTTTTGGGGGCGTTCTTCGGGACATCCCCTCGTTGCGGCAGCGGGTACCGTTGGGGCCTTGCTTCATGTGTACAACCACACCGCGATGAAGGGTCTGCTCTTTCTGCTCTCGGGTAACGTCCTTCACGCCTGCCATACGAAGGACCTAGAGCGCCTCGGTGGATTGGGTAAGCGGATGCCAATGACCTTTGCTTTGTTGGTCGTTGGTGCGCTCGCCATCGCGGGGCTCCCGCCACTCAATGCGTTCGTCAGTGAATGGTTGCTCTACACCGGGCTGATGCGTGGCGCACTGGTCGGGAGCGGCGCTGGTGCGGTAGCTTGCGTGATGGCGGTTGCGATGTTGTCGTTCATCGGCGCGATTGCTGCGCTCTGCTTCATCCGCCTCGTTGGCACCAGTATGCTCGGCGAACCACGTACCGAGAATGCCTCGAGTGCGAAAGAGAGCGCCATCGGCCTGTGGCTTCCAGCAGTTCCGCTCGGGCTCATCGTGATCGCCCAGGGCCTCGCACCCGATCGCGTACTCGGCTGGATCCACCATGTCGTCGGGCAACTGCTCGGTTCGAACGGCCTCGATAGCGTAAGCTCACTCGGTCTTGGAACGATCGCGAGGGTCAATCGAATGACCTTCGGCGTGCTCCTCTTCGCTGTCATCGCCGTCCAATTGGTCTTCGGGACGCGTAGAATTCGCGGCACCGTCCCAACCTGGGACTGCGGTTACGTTGCCCCCACGGCACGCATGCAATACACCGCTCGGGGTATTTCGGAACTCTTTACAGAAATCGTGCTCCCCCGACGCTTGGTCCCGAAGGTCTCGCGGCGGCTCCCGGTCGGTGTGCTACCGACGTCGGGGCACCTCGAGGGTGAAACCAGTGACCCGCTCACGCGCGACGCGTACGGACCCTTCGTTACCCGTTGGGCCAATCGCTTTGCTCGTTTGAGGTGGATGCAGCAAGGTCACTTGCACATTTATCTCCTTTATATTCTGATGACGCTCATCGTCGCGTTGGCATTCAGCGCGATTCATTCAGGGTAGGGGATCCATGAACGAGTGGCTCGTCGGTGTATCCATCGCGTTCTTCGCCTGCAGCGGCCTCGTTGCTCTGCTCGCGTCCGCACGGCGAGCGAGTGATTGGATTCACGTCGTCATGCTTTCCCTGGGGAGCGTGTTCGGGATGGTTGCGGCATTGCGAGCCCTCGCGGGCCTCGTCTCGCCGCCGTGGATCTCGCCGTGGCGTCTTCCCGGCGGTGTTCTTCACGTCCACGTGGATGCATTGTCGGCGGTTTTCTTGTTTTCCGTCTGTCTGCTGTCCCCGCTCGCATCCATCTATGCGGTGGGTTACTACCCTGCAGCGAAAAAGGGCAGACGCGCCAAGCGGCTCCGAATCTATTTCGGATGGATGACGGCGGGAATGGCGCTCCTCGTCGTTGCGAAAAACAGTCTTCTCTTCCTGATGGGATGGGAAGTCATGGCTCTGTCGGCGTTCATGGCATTGGCCATCGAGGACGACGACGCGCGCGTGCGGCAGGCATCGCTCGTCTACTTGATTGCGACACGCATCGGCACACTCTGTATCCTCGGGACGTTCGCTCTACTTCGAGCTCAGGTGGGTTCCTTTTCTCTGTCGGTTCACGGGGTGAGACCGGATACGGGATTGGCGACGGGTGCCTTCGTATTGGGAATGGTGGGTTTTGGCCTGAAGGCGGGAATGATTCCGCTCCACGTCTGGCTGCCGGATGCCCACGCGAACGCGCCCACCCACGTCTCTGCGCTGATGAGTGGCGTTCTCATCAAAATGGGTGTTTACGGGCTGCTCCGGTTGACTTCGCTCTACTCGCCCGTACCGCTGTGGTGGGGAATGGTCGTTCTAGGCGTAGCGCTCACGTCTGCACTGTTCGGCGTCGCGTTTGCGCTCGGTCAGCACGACCTCAAGCGGCTGCTCGCTTATCACAGCGTGGAAAACATCGGGATCATCCTGCTCGGGATTGCCATTGGTCTGCTCGGGCGCGCACTCGGAGCACCGTCACTCGTATTCATGGGTTACGCCGGTGCTCTTCTTCACGTTCTCAATCATGGGTTGTTCAAAGCGCTCCTCTTTTTAGGAGGTGGTGCTGTGATTTCCACGACGGGAACGCGCAACATCGAATTGCTGGGCGGGCTGATGGGAAAATTGCCGCTCACTTCTGCGACGTTCCTTCTCGGCTGTGTCGCCATTACCGGACTTCCGCCGCTCAACGGCTTCGTGAGCGAACTCTACCTTTACCTCGCCATGTTCGGCGCTCAACGAGGTGCACTCGGTGGCACGGCGACGGCACTCGCCTTCGCCGTGCCGGTGCTCGCAATGGTGGGAGCGCTTGCGCTCGCCTGCTTCGTCAAGGTCTACGCCGTAGTATTTCTGGGCCAGGCCAGAAGCACGCGGTGTCAGGGTGTCACGGATGTGCCGTGGTCGATGCGACTGCCCCAGATCGTTCTCGCTCTCGCCTGCGTCACGATCGGCATTTTCCCTCACGTGCCAATCGGAATTCTCCGCGGCGCCGTCCACGTACTCGGTTCCGCGCACGTACCGAAATACCACGGCGATCTCAGCAGATTGACTTGGCTCAATCTGGGGCTTTGTGTTGGGTTCCTTTTCGCACTAGTGGCGTCGTCTCGGCGACGCGTTGCTGCGAGTGTTCCTACTTGGGACTGCGGATACGTCGCTCCGAGCGCTCGGATGCAATACTCGGCCTCCTCCATTGCAGCGGATCTCGTCGACCTCTTTTCTTCCGTACTGAGACCTCGGATCAGCTCTGCTTTGCCAGATAGTGTGCTGCCGAAATCGACGCGCTTCGAGTCCCACGTTCCCGAGACGGTGCTCGAGCGGTTGGTCCTTCCCGCCGTACGAGGTGCGGCGCAATTGGCTAGCCTCTTGCGCTCGATCCAACGTGGGACGGCCCACGTATACCTGCTCTACGTGCTCTTCACCCTCCTCATCATGCTCGCCATTTGGCGTTAGGAGACGCAATTCATCCGTGACCGTCGTTCACATCCTCGCACATTTGCTGGTCTTGACGTTGATGCCGCCGCTCCTGCTCGGCGTGATCGTAAAGACGAAAGCGTTCTTTGCAGGGCGAAAGGGCGCTCCGCTGCTACAGGTGTATTTCGATATCTGGAAGCTCATGCAGAAGGATATGGTGCTCAGCTCCACGACGACCTGGATCTTTCGAGCAGGCCCCGTCGTGGGGCTCGTCACCTGTGCCATTTCCGGATTGCTCCTGCCCTTCGGCGACGCGCGGGCGCCGCTGTCCTTTACGGGCGATCTCGTCTTCTTCGCCTACCTGTTCGGCTTGGGCCGCTTCTTCACGGTACTTGCGGCATTCGATACCGGCTCTGCCTTCGAGGGAATGGGCGGAACACGTGAAGTGACCTTTGCGTGTCTCGCCGAGCCGGCGCTGTTTCTCGGGCTGCTCGTTTTGGCCAAATTGTCCAGCTCCTTGAGTCTCGCTACGATGCTGGGTGGTGGTGGGCCAAATCTCTGGGGCATTGCGCCGGCTTCGTTGTCTCTCGTGCTCGTCAGCTTGTTCGTCGTCGTACTGGCGGAGAACTGTCGCATTCCTGTGGACGATCCGACTACCCACCTCGAACTCACGATGATTCACGAGGTCATGGTGCTCGATCACAGCGGGCCCTTGTTTGGTCTCATTCTTCATGGTGCAGCCATGAAGCTCTTCGTTCTCGGTGCCATCGTCGTACGATTGATTATGCCAGTCCATCCGACGGAGCCAGTGCTCGGATGGGCTCTATTCCTCGGTCTCATGGCGGTTTACGCCGTTGCGATCGGGTTGGTGGAAAGCGTCATGGCACGACTTCAAATGCGGCATGTCCCGCGCCTGCTGATCGCAGCCTGTTTGCTCTCCGGTTTCGGCGTCATTTTGCTTGCGAGGTAACCTTGTCAAAGATCGTCGACGCGTCCCTGGTACTCGTGCTGCTCGTAAACTTCTTCATGCTCGGGACTAGCCGCATGAGGAGCATCATCAACGGTTCGCGAAGCCAAGGGATCGTGCTTAGTTTCATTGCACTATTCGTTCACGGCGGATTCGCTTGGGAATCCTTGGTCATCGCCCTCAGTGCGATCGTCTTCAAGGGCTGGCTCATTCCGAGGATGTTGTTTCAGGCAATGCGTGACGTCGACATTCCCAAGGAGGTCGAGCCGCTCATTGGGTTCGTTCCTTCGCTCTTGCTCGGAGCACTCGGGACGGGGCTCGCCGTGCTGTTTGCTCATTCCTTGCCGCTGGCTCCTCAACATCACGGCTCGTTGCTGATTCCGACCTCGCTCTCGACGGTCCTGACCGGTCTCGTCCTATTGACGAGCCGCCGCAAGGCAATCACCCAAGTCGTGGGATACTTGATCCTGGAGAACGGTGTTTTCATCATGGGTTTGACCCTCGTCCACGCGATGCCATTCATGGTGGAGATGGGGGCCTTGCTCGACTTGCTCGTCGGCATCTTCGTGATGGGCATCATCATCAACCACATTCAGCGTGAATTCGCGTCCCTCGACACCACGCAGCTTTCCCAGCTCAAAGAGTAAGCCATGATGCTCGCGTCGTTTTGTTTGCCTTTCGTGGCAGCCGTTCTCGCGTACGTGATTCATTCGGAGCGAGCTCGTCCCCATCTCGTGACGCTCTCCGCTCTGATTCACGTAATTGTGTCCTTTCGGTGCGCCCGTTACGCCCACCTCGTCGCATTTGGCGGCTGGTTGGAGCTCGACGCCATCGGCAAAATCGTACTCTGCGTCGTTTCCGTTCTCTTTCTCGCCTGTGCCCTCTACCTTCCGGGGTATCTAGCTCAACGGAGCGAGAAACCGAATCGCACCTTTTGTTCGTGCATGTTGGTCTTTCAAGGGGCTCTCTCCTTGATGATTCTTTCGCATCACCTCGGATTGATGTGGGTCGCGATGGAGGCATGTACGCTCTCGGCAGCGCCACTCATCTACTTCAATCGAAACGCCCGATCCATCGAGGCGACGTGGAAGTATCTCCTCGTCGGTTCCGTCGGGATCGCCTTGGCGCTGCTTGGAACGTTCTTTCTCGGTTATGCAGTGCTATGTGGCGGGCGCGAGCCTTCGCTACTCCTCGCGGACCTCATCGAACACGCGCCGGTCATGTCGCGGTCGTGGTTGCACGTTGCGTACGTGGTCTTGTTGGTCGGATACGGAACCAAGATGGGGCTAGCTCCAATGCACGCATGGAAGCCTGACGCGTATGGCGAAGCTCCGGGGGTGGTTGGTGCGCTGCTCGCTGGCGGTCTGACGAGCGGAGCCTTCCTCGCCATATTGCGTGTGTTTCAGGTATGTTCAGCGGGCGGCGAGTCTGCTTTTGCTCGCCAGCCGCTCATCGTCCTTGGGCTCGTGTCCATGCTGGTTGCCGGTGTGTTCATGGCTCGCCAGAAGGACTACAAGCGAATGCTCGCCTACTCGAGCGTAGAGCACATGGGGATTCTCGTGCTCGGGATCGGGATTGGGAAGCTCGCGGCGTTCGGTGCGCTCCTCCATCTCGTCAACAATGGCTTGACGAAGGGGGTTCTTTTCTTGTCGGCGGCGAACATTCACCGTGCTTTCGGCAGCAAGTCGACTGACGCGGTACGCGGCGCCTTTGGTCGCGCGCCGGTATCCGCCGCACTCTTCCTGCTCGGATTCTTCGCTATCACCGGGTCACCGCCGTTCGGCTTGTTCGTCAGTGAGTTTACGATCCTCAGCGCGGCGTTCGGTAGCGGACACTACGGGATTGCTGCCACTTTCGTTTCTTCTCGTGATTGTCTTCATGGGAATGGGAAGCACGGTCCTTTCCGTCGTGCAGGGTGAAGCCTCACCAATTACCTACGGCGGGCCCATTGCCAATGAACGTTGGCTGACGTACCTGCCTGGCATCGTACTGCTCGCAATCGTCCTTTTGCTTGGCGTCTATCTTCCTGCACCTTTCGAACGACTGCTTCGCGAAGCTGCCGCGTTGTTGGAGGCACGATGAATCATCGAGATGCAATGACCAGCAGCCAAGGGAGTAACTGGCCCGAGCTGCCGACCGCGAGACTGAAAAACGTGGGCTCGGTCCCGCTCACGGATGTACCGGAGCTTTCGCTGGACGAATTTCAAGCCCTAGTGACGACCGCACCGCAACGACACCAAAGAGTCTGCGCGCTCTTCAGCCACCGGGAACCCGACGGGCTACGGACCGGTTCGCTCGCAATCTTCGTCGTGTTGGCTTCCGATGCTGCGTCGCAGATCCATGTAGCCCGCACTCGTGTGTCGGGGACCTCGATTGCCAGCATGACCCCCACTTGCACTCAGGTGCAGCTCTTCGAGCGAGATATCGCCGAGCGACATGGACTGTTTTTCGAAGGGCATCCTTGGTTCAAGCCGGTCCGATTCCTGGCGGACGGTGGTCGCACGACGCAGATGAACGCGCCTCCTGTGACAGCGGACCCCTTCGGGAGGGACGGCCAGCATCCCAAAACCGTCGGGCTCATGGACTTCTATAGGGTCGAAGGCGAGGAGGTTCATGAAGTTGCGGTGGGCCCGGTACATGCGGGCGTGATCGAGCCGGGGCACTTTCGCTTTCAGTGTCACGGCGAGCAGGTGATGCACCTGGAGATTCCGCTTGGGTACCAGCACCGCGGCGTAGAGCGCGGCATGATCGAAGGCAATCCGCTCCGCCGCATTCACTACATGGAGACCCTTGCCGGCGATACCAGCGTTGGTCACGCTACCGCCTACTGCCAACTATTGGAGGAGCTATCGGGATGTCGACCAACGGCGAAGGCTCACGCAATCCGCGCCATTGGACTCGAACTCGAGCGGCTTGCCAATCATGTCGGTGACCTCGGAGCTCTTGCTGGTGACGTTGGATTTTTGCCAACGGCTTCCTATTGCGGGCGATTGCGTGGCGACTTTTTGAATCTCTCGGCGGCGATTTGCGGGAGCCGATTTGGACGCACGCTCGTTCGTCCCGGAGGCGTCGGACACGATATCGACGCGATTCTTTCGGCACAAATGGGCAAGCAATTGCGCTTGGTGATGAAGGACGTTCACAACGCCTTGGAGTTGCTCTGGGATGCAGCGACGGTCCAGGCGCGCTTCGAAGGCACGGGGTCGGTGACTTCGGCGATTGCCGAAGAACTCGGTCTCGTCGGGGTCGCCGCGCGCGCGAGTGGTCTCGAACGCGACGTGCGCCATGACCACCCATCCGGATTTTATCGACTTGCGCAGATCCCCATGTCCGTTCTCTCGACGGGAGACGTCTTTGCTCGAGGTCACGTCCGGTGGCTCGAGGTGCTGCGGTCCGCGCAGTTCATCGAAGAGCAGCTCGAAAGTCTCCCTGATGGAACACTTCGCAAGCCGCTGGCTGCCGTCGCTCCTGGACGTCTTGCGGTCTCTTTGGTCGAGGGGTGGCGTGGCGAAATCTGTCACGTTGCCGTCACCGACGCGGCTGGCGAACTCGAGACGTATCGCGTTTACGATCCGTCTTTCCATAATTGGTTCGGTCTCCAGATGGCACTCAGGAACCAACAGATCTCGGATTTTCCGTTGTGTAACAAGAGCTTCAACCTGTCTTACTGCGGGCACGATCTCTGAGGTAAGGTCATGATCAAAGTTCTACTCTCCCGCTTTCAACAGGGTTATCGCACGTCACGTTACCCCGATGTCGAGCCGGTACTCCCCGAGCGCTTCCGTGGCGCTCCAGAGATAACGTCGGAGTCTGCTTGTCAGGGGTGTTCCGCCTGTGCGAAGGCTTGCCCCACGCAGGCGATCGAGCCAGCGAGCGGATCTTCCGCGAGCAGCTCGACTCGCCCCGGCATCGATCTGGGACGCTGCCTTTTTTGTGGTGATTGCGCATCCGCGTGCCCTGCCGGAACACTGAGGTTCACGAAGGAGTATCGCCTGGCAGCTCGAGATCGTGAGCGACTCTGGGTCCGTGGTCACGACGAACCGGCAGAAAGAAAGCTCAAGGAAGAGCTGAGGCGTCTTTTCGGACGATCGCTGAAGCTGAGGCAGGTCAGTGCAGGCGGATGCAATGCCTGTGAGGCCGACATCAACGTGCTTGCGACCGTAGGCTTCGATCTCGGACGCTTCGGGATCCAAGTCGTCGCCTCTCCTCGTCACGCCGACGGACTCATCGTCACTGGGCCCGTCAGCAAAAATATGGAACTTGGACTTAGGAAGACCTACGAAGCCGTCGCTCCGCCGAAGATCGTCATCGCCGTCGGCGCTTGCGCCATCTCGGGCGGACCCTACGCGGAGCACGAAGAGGTTGCCAAGAGTCTCGATTCCATCGTGCCCGTCGACTTGTTCATTCCGGGCTGTCCGCCCCATCCGTACACCATCCTCGATGGGCTCCTTGGACTTCTCGGGAGACTGGAACGGGACCGCCGGGCGGGATAGCCATGTCGCGCAAGCCGGTGCTAAGCTTTCGGCTCGTCGACTCCAGAGCTCCCGCTACATCGGAAGGGAAGCTCCTGGAGCGGAGGATGGGCGTAATGAAGACTTCCTTTTTGGTCTCAGCAGTTCTCGTCTCACTTTGGGTCTCCGGCGTCCCCGCTTGCGGCGGGAAGAGTGACGGCAAGGGCGGTGAAGGCGGCGCTGGCGGCTCGCCGATGGAGGGTCTCGCTGGCGAAGGTGCCGGTCCGTCCACGCATGTGAGCGAGTGCCAGACGATTTGCGATCGAACGAAGGATACTCCTCAGTGCACCGGCGACGACGCGGCTTGTCTGATCGTGTGCGCTACGGCCACGGGATATCCGTCTTGCCAGAAACAGATCGACAGCTGGGTGAGTTGCGCAAAGCAGTCGAACATCACTTGCGACGAGTCGGGCACGCCGACCTTCGAGGATTGCGACGGCGAGATGCAGTCCGTCATGACGTGCGCGGTGCTTACTGCGCCGCCTCCGGCAATCAAGGAGAGCTGCGAGGACTACTGCGGCGAAGTTGCTGCGTCGGGGTGTGCTGCGGACTCCGAATACGGAAGTTGCGCAGAGGTCTGCGGGATTGCTGGCGTCATGGTGTCGAAGTGCCAAGAGGAATTCGTCAACTACACGCTCTGCCAAGCGCGTTCCGGCATCGAGTGTGATACTTCGGGCAATCCGCAGATGACCGGCTGCATTTCGGAGTCTTCGTTATACGTGTCCTGCGTGACGAAGGAAATTGGGGCTGGCACGAGCGACATGTGAATCGCTGCGAGGTATTACCAGCGTCTTTAGGCATGATTCGGGTGACGATGTTGCCACCCGAATCGCCCTTGACGGCGGGTTCGGGCAGCCTGTCATACAGGTTGCAAAACCTGGCAGGCTTTGGGTACGAGTTTGGTTGTCGAAACGAGGCGAAGGGATCCCTATGGTGGTCGCTCAGCCCTTTGGCACGAAGAGGTAGGCGAACGAGCGAAGCCAGGTCAGAAGTGTCTGGATTCGTCGTGATCTTGGAGAGTTCGCGGTGTGTTGACTTTGCCTAGTGAACCCCCTTACGGCTTCAATTTGCGGTGCGCGGCCTGTCCCGCGTGTTGCAAGACGGTTCGCGTTCCCCTGACTCACTTCGACCTGGCTCGCTTGACGCGTTCGACCCCCCGGAGTCCACTCGATCTCGTGGAGTGGTTGTCGCCCGAGGTCATCGACATGACGGGAGAACCCGAATCCTTCGTCGTGTTGCGGGAAGGTCGTCGTTTGATGACGTTGCCACACCGCAACGGCGCTTGCGAGTGGCTCGACTCCGCGGGACTGTGCTCGGTCTACGCCGCACGACCTGCCTCCTGCGCTGCGTATCCCTATACCCTATCCGAGCTCGACTCGCGGCGAAGGCTTGCAGTGCTAGAGGATTCGCCTTGCTCGGTAGCTCGCGAGGGAGGGCAGGCGCTGTCGAATCCCGCCGATGAAGCGCACCGGTTGGAAGCGGCGGCGCAAGTTCAGCGAGAACTGGTCGTGTTCGTCGCGTTGGTGTCGCAGTGGAACCGTCGTCAGCGCAGACGTCGGTTTGCCGGAAGGTGCCCACTCGAACCGGCGGATTTCATCGCGTTCGCGCTGAGCCACAGCACGCTCAGCTCTTGATTGGGCCGCAATCGATCTCGATCGGATGAGTGTTTGGTTGGGCCAAAATGATATCGCGAAAGAGTTCCGCAAGCTCTTCGCCGTCCAACGTCTCTTTGTCGAGCAGTCGCTTGGCGCTGCGTTCGAGCAATTCGCGATTGGTTCGCAGGATCTCCTCCGCACGTACGAATGCCGTCGTCACGAGCTTGCGGACCGCGCAGTCAATCTCTCGGGCGGTGTCTTCGCTGTAGAGACGTTGTCGCACTGGTGCGCCCGCGGGGCCGAGCATGGACCTTTCGTCGACGTCGAAAGCCACGTGGCCCAGGCTGAGTTCCATGCCGTACCGAGCTACGATGCTACGTGCGATATCGGTGATCTTCGAGAGATCGTCCGCCGCGCCAGTCGAAAGATGTCCATAAATGACGTGTTCGGCAGCGCGGCCACCCATGAGAACGCACATTCGATTCTCGAGTTCGTCTCGGGTCATTAGGTACCGATCGTCCGTTGGGCGTTGGATGGTGTAGCCGAGTGCGCCGATCCCTCGAGGAATGATCGATATTTTGTGTACGGGATCCGCTCCTTGCACCGCAGTAGCGATGATGGCGTGTCCCATCTCGTGGTGAGCGACGATTTCTCGTTCTTTGGGGTTCAGAATGCGGTTCTTGCGTTCGAGCCCAGCGATGATGCGCTCCACTCCCGCATTGAAGTCCGAAAGCGTCACGTTTTCGCCACCACGACGAGTCGCGGCGAGCGCCGCTTCGTTCACCAGATTGGCCAGGTCGGCTCCGGTGAATCCGGGCGTGAGGGCCGCTACCTTCTCCAAATCCACGTCTCTTGCCAAGGTGATCTTCGCCGCGTGGACTCGGAGGATCTGCACGCGACCGAGCTTGTCCGGTCGATCGACGAGCACTTGCCGGTCGAAACGCCCCGCACGGAGTAACGCCGGATCGAGGATCTCCGGACGGTTGGTTGCGGCAATGAGCACGATCCCGCTCGTCGGATCGAATCCGTCCATTTCGACGAGGAGCTGATTCAACGTCTGCTCCTTTTCGTCGTGCCCGCCGCCGTAGGCAGCAGCGCCTCGTGCGCGGCCCAAGGCGTCGAGTTCGTCGATGAAGATGATAGTGGGTGCTTTTTGACGGGCCTGCTCGAAAAGATCGCGCACGCGCGCGGCGCCCACGCCAACGAACATTTCCACGAAATCCGATCCAGACATGGAGAAGAACGGCACGCTGGCTTCACCCGCTACTGCGCGAGCCAAGAGAGTCTTACCAGTCCCTGGCGGTCCAACGAGAAGCACGCCCTTGGGCATTCTGGCTCCGAGTCGACCGTACTGCTTCGGATCCTTGAGGAACGACACCGTCTCTTCGAGCTCGGATTTTGCTTCTTCGACGCCGGCGACGTCGGCAAAGGACACCTTCACGTCGGTCTCCACGTAGACCTTCGCTTTGCTCTTTCCAATGGACATGAGACCCCCACCGGGTCCCATCCGTCCCGTCATGCGTCGCATGAGCAGCAACCAAACGCCAAAGAAGAGGAGCGTGGGTGCGACCCAGGAGATGACGTTCTGTAGGAAGAGATTCTCGAGATGGCCCGAGAACTTGACGTCGTACTTCTCCAGGTCCTTCGCGAGGTCCACGTCGACCCGAGCGGTTTTGAAGAACTGCTTTTGATTTGCTTTGGGCGCCTTCAGCTCGCCGCGAATTTCGCCGGCGCTAACGACGATTTCCTTGACTTGTCCCGTTTTGACGAGATTCTGAAACTCGCTGTAGCTGATCGTGTCGACGAGTCCCCGGCCAGCCACCAATTCCTGGATGACGAACAGAGCCGCAATCGCGATGACGATGTAAATGACGTTGAAGCGAGTCGATCGGTTCATGTCGTCTGGCCTCGCGTGGCAATGGTAAGTGCGGAATCCACGACGCGTACCAAGGCTTCGGGAACGCCCGAACGATATCGCCGGCGTCGGGCGGCACGGAGTCCTTCGAATCTCGAAGGAATTTCCGAAGTGCTCGTTCGAGCATCATCCGACAACATTGGTCACGGCACGGTGGGAGTCAATGCGCCTCGCCGTAGAGTCGCGACCCATGGCAATGCTCCGCTCTTGGAAATACCGGGCGATTCGGAAGTGACGTGTCGCATGGTGGTGGTTTTGCGCGACGTGCCGTTTTTGTCCGACGCTGCAGGCTCGCGGGAGCTCGTGCCCCGCTTTCGTACGGGGTGAGAGGAGATTGGGTGTGTCGGCGTCGCAGGTTCGCAGCGCCACTTTTCTGGCGTGCTCCGCGGGTGAGGACGCCAGCATCGGAAACGTTGTGACCGGGCGAGCGCCGCTTCGTTGGGCAACGATGACGTCGGCAGCAAATGGTCGGTGGATGTTCTCACTGCGCCGCCTGGCTACGGGAATCGTTTGCGCGTCGGGCACGCATCTCCCTTGGACTCGGAACGCCGCGATGACTCGTGGCGTCGGAGGTGAGTTCGTCGATTCGTTGCGGGGGCGAACGCGCAACCCTCGGGTTGCGCGGCAAAATGCCTCCGGAGTCACTCGTTGACACACCATCGAAGCACTTCGAGCGAGAGGTCCTTAGGTCTCTTGTTTGAGCGGCTGACCAATTATCGGCCGCGCTTCGTTTCGAAATCCACGGCTCGTGAGGTGAAATGTCACTAAGTCACTCGTCACAAGGCGTAGGGTGTAGCCCACGCATTCGACATGGCCCGAAAGGTGCTGGTGAAGCCAGCAACGACGCAGTGGAGGCGAGGGCAATGCTACGGAGCCTGAAAGAAATCGAATCCTACGGGGTCAGGGCCATCAATGGAGAAGCGGGGCGCGTCCACGACTTCTACTTCGATGACAAACTCTGGGAAGTTCGCTACCTCGTCATTGGAAAGAGCCGGCTCTTTCGCGCGAGGCGGGAGGTTTTGGTCACTCCGGAACACTTTCGTGGTGTCGACGCCCAGCGTCGTTTCTTCAATCTGGACTTGTCGCGCCGAGGGGTCGAAGAGTGCCCCAGTAGTTCGACGGACAAGCCGGTATCGCGGCAATTCGATCGCGAATGTTATCAGTTCTACGATTGGCCCTATTGGGGCAACGCGGGAGATCTGGACGATCGTGAGTCCGATGATTCGCGAGTGGTGCGCTCCACGAACGGGACGAGAGGAAGCGATCCCCACTTGCGGTCCGTACGTGAGGTGACTGGGTATCTCGTTCAGGGGTCCGACGGAACCGTGGGTCACGTCAAGGATTTCGTCGTGGATGACGAGATCTGGTGCGTCGATCATCTGGTCGTGGACACGAGCAATTGGTGGCTTGGAAAGACGGTTTCGCTCACCCCCCATTGGGTGGATCGAATCAGTTGGGCTGAGAACACGCTTCACGTGAATCTTACGCGGGAGGCGATTCGGAGCGGAACCGCACCCCCTTCCGAACCGACGTTTTCGGAGATCGGGCCACGTTCTCATTGGCGGGTTGCGCCCAAGCACAAGAAGGCCGGCACCCTCGACGGCTCGCAAGTTCAGGAGCAACGGTACGCGGCGCGGGAACGCTAGCTGTGCAAACGGGTGCAGTCGTTCGGCCCTAGAACGCGTCACGACGAGCACTCGACAGCGACGCCCATGGCTCATGCCCCCCTGAACGGCGTTCGGATGGGGTCACTTTGGATAGGTACTTGGCGCGTCCGATAGGGTTCGCTCGGGTATCCTGAGCTTCGACGTCGCCACTGATGACGTCTGATCATAGCTGACCGGCAGGGGCGTTGGTCGTCCAGTGACCGTCCACGGCCAATGTGGCTGGGCTGGACACGGCTGGTGCAGCCGGGGTGGTGCTCGCCGGCCCAAGTCGTTCGCCGGCCCAAGTCGTTCGCCGGCCCAAGTCGTTCGCCGGCCCAAGTCGTTCGCCGGCCCAAGTCGTTCGCCGGCCCAAGTCGTTCGGTGCTGGAGCTGCAACGTCTCTAGATGCGTCGTCCCGTTTCCTCGGCGACGATACAAGCCAGGGAAAACCCGCGGTCCCAGCGTGCTCGGTGGTGATAGTCCTCGTCCGAGGGGAGGGACATTTGGGTTTCCCAGATGGATTCAGTGCGACCATTGCGTTCCTCGACGCGTTTTAGGCGGAAGGGATCGCCTTCTACGTCGAGGAAAGTGATGTTGACGAAGAGAGCACCCCGGTGGCCTCGTCGTGAGTCCGTGTCGCGGAGCAGGTGCTTTACTTCGTCGAGGAACCGCTCTGGATCCTGGCTCAGGTCCGGGTTCAGGAAATCATGCGTGCTGTAGACCTGCCAGTCTCGAAACAACGCGAGAAGACCGTGGCGCTCAACGGCATCGGTGACCTCTGGCGCGCACAGGACTTCCACGAGCGCAAGTGCGTCGCGTTCGTGGAAGACCCGTGCCAGATCCGAGACGAAGCGCTCGCCGTCCTCGTCTCCGCTACCTGACTGTCCTTCCCGAGCGAATGCGTTTGCAGCAGCATCGATACGTGCACCGTCGCAACCGAAATCGAGCCAATGCTCGATCGGATCGAGAATGAACTTCGAATCCTCTTGGCGGAGGCGTTCCCAATTCCAGAGTGCCTGATCACCCCAGACCTGTCCGCCAGCACCTGGATGCCCTGGACGGAAGTACTCCGGGTACTTTTCGACGTCGACGCCGTTGGCGCTTCGGAACAGCGGAAGATCGATCACGACGTGCCCACCCGTGGCCTGTACCGTTCGGATTGCCTGTCGAAACTGATTGTAGGCAATCCACTGTGCAAATCGGTGAGAAGCAAGGTTTGCCTCGGCAGATATGCCACCCAAACCCGCCTGCTCTCGCGTTGCAACGAAAGATGCGTAGTCCTCGAGCCAATTCCGTGCCGCTCGCTGATTCTGGACGAACTCGTCGAAGCGGGCTTGTCGAAAGTGCGATGCGTATTGCCGAAATCTCATGTAAGCCTCGTTACGAAGAAGAGCGGCGCGGCGCCGTTCGTCTTCGTAATGAACGTAGCGAGGATCCTCCTTCGTGCTCGCGAGTTCGACGAGTGAAGACGATGCGACTTCTGGTACGATGGACCAGTCGATGTAGAGCTCGTTCAAAGCATAGACACTGATCGGCGAGTACGGGCTCTCGTGAGTCGACTGAAAGGGCGGCAGAAGGACCACCGTGTCGATACCCTGTCGAGAGAGCTGATCGCGGTAGATCCGGCCGAGATCGGTGAATTTCCCGATGCCGGGACGCCGCACATCGCGCAATGCGTAGATCGGTAGAGACATCGAAAGGTACTTGCGAGCAGGATCGCGCCACCATTCCGCCTGTGCCTTCCGGACGGGATGCGGCGGGCGAGCGAACGCAAGCGCCAACTCCGGATCATCGTCGAAGCCCACGGGCGCAAGCCGAGTGCGAGTCGGCTCGTCGAACTTCAAAGCTTCCTGCTCGTCGAAATTGGGTTGCGCAGTCATGGGCGCCACCTCTCAGCCGCCATTCGCCTGCCGATTCGGCCATAGTGGGCCAGGCAACGAAAAGGACGACACGTCTCGGTCTCGCGTTTCCAGGGCTCGCTAGTCTTCAGCACGATCAGACCGCCTTCTCTCAGCGGGGTGAGGTCAGTCGAGTTCAAGCCGTCGAATTGCAGCATTCGGGCCAAGGTTCAATTTGCGTGCATCGACGGGGGTGCGGCGTAACTATTGGCCGCGATGTTTCTCGACCCCGCGCCATCGTGGCGCCATTGCGCCTCGCTCCTCTTCTTCGTACTCACAGCTTGTGCTGGCACTCCTTCCGCGCCCGCAAATCGGTCTGATCCAGCGGGAGCTCGCGGCGGCGTTCGTGGTCCAACGCTGGCGACCACCCGCAGTATGGCAAATGAAGTCGATGCGGGTGGTTCCGGCGCGCTAGCGTCCGGGCGTGCCAAAGCAGCCGTCTCGGATGCGCCCACGCCGTTGAATCCGACGGAATCGTCCAATTCGGCGAATGCATCCGCCCCGTCCAATTCCGTGGTCACGCCGAACCGACAAATCGGCGAAGTCTGCCCTGCTGCCATGCTCATCGTGCCTGGTGGCACGTTCACGATGGGCGCCGATCTCGGTGGCGAAGAAGACGAGCATCCAGCTCATTCCGTCAGTGTTTCGTCATTTTGCCTCGATGAGCGTGAGGTGACGGTGCAGGAGTACGTCGCGTGTGTCGACGCGAAAGTGTGTCGCATGTATCGCGAGGATGCGGCTCGTTCCTTTCGTGCTGGAGACGACGCGCGGTATCGCATGCCGCGACAGCCCATTTCGGGCGTTTCTTGGGACGACGCGAACACCTACTGCCGTTGGAAGAACAAGCGTCTTCCGCGTGAAGCCGAATGGGAACGCGCGGCGCGCGGTGACGACGATCGTACGTATCCATGGGGTCGAGAGCAGCCCGATCCGAAACGTCACGGGTGCTTCGCCCACGCAATGGGGCCAATGGGACAGCCCACGTGCGAAGTTGGCTCATTCCCGCAGGGAAAAGGTCCCTATGGACACCTCGATCTCGGGGGCAACGTTTGGGAGTGGACCGCTGATGACTACGATCCCTATGCCTATCGTCGGGCGTCGGCGCCGCAGGGCGTTCCTGGAAGTTGCGCTGAAATCCTCCGAACGCAGATCGATTTGCGTGCCGCAGGTCGACAAGGATTCACGGGCAAAAACCCAATTCCAGACACCTGTGAAAAGGTCCTGCGCGGCGGGGCCTTCAATTATCCCGGTGCTGGGCTTCGTGTCACCAACCGGGTCCATCATCCGGGTAACTGGCGAATGCTCGTTGCAGGGTTTCGTTGCGCGGCTGACTCGGGTCGAGTCCCCAGTGCGAACTAGCGTCATCGCGACTGCTCCCTTGACGAAATCGTTTTGCCCGCGGACCATTGGCGTGTGAGCGAGCCCAACTGCATCACTTCCGAATCTTTTGGCACTCTCGGCGACGGTCGCGTCGTGAGGCGGTATCGATTGTCGAACCGCCGCGGCGCATCAGTCTCCGTGATCGAATATGGCGCCATCGTTACGAGCATTCTCGTGCCGGATCGACGAGGTGAGTTGGGCGAAGTCACCTTGGGATACGATCGTCTCGAATCAATATGTCGCGGACACCTATTTCATCGGCGCGGTCGTAGGGAGATTTGCCAATCGCATTGCACGGGGCACGTTCGAACTGGACGGCGTGCCGTACGTCCTTCCTCGAAACAATGGCCCGAATCACCTCCACGGAGGACCGGATGGTTTCTACTGTCACGTGTTCGATTCCGATGTGATTACGGGGGTCTCTGGACCGGAGCTACGTTTGCGACTGACGAGCCCCGACGGACACGAAGGGTACCCCGGTGAGCTCGAGGTTACCGTACGTTACCGTTTCGACGACGACTTCCGTCTCACGGTGACCTACGAGGCCACGACGACCGAAATCCACGGTCGTCAATCTGACGCAGCATAGCTACTTCAATCTAGCCGGCGAGGGCTCGATTCTGGATCATGAGCTGCGCTTGCATGCCGCCAAATTCACGCCGACCGACGCCACGTCGATTCCCACTGGGGAGCTTGCGGCAGTCGAGGGAACACCCTTCGACTTTCGGGAGCTCCGTAGCATCGGAAGTCGCATCGCCGAGCCGCATCCTCAGTTGCTGCTCGGAAAGGGATACGATCATAACTACGTGCTCGAAGGTAACCGCGGCACGCTGCGGATGGCAGCCAATTTACGCTGCGCGCGCAGCGGTCGTACGCTCGACGTGTTCACGACGGAACCGGGGCTCCAATTCTACTCCGGGAATTTTCTGCCAGATCTCGGCGTGCTGGGTCGAGGCTCGGAACGCTTTCGTTATCGTGAGGGCCTCTGCCTCGAGACGCAAACCTTTCCCGACGCTCCGAATCAACGGCACTTCCCGTCGGCACGACTCGATCCGGGGCAGCGCTACGCATCGACGACGGTCTTCCATTTGGGGACCCTATCTTGATGTGCATCGCGTCACCGGGATCACGCGCACGTCACGGTATGTCGTGTCGTGGGGTCGGTTCGGAGTCAGCGGAGGTCGTCGCATCGGTGCAGACTGCGGCGAAAAGTCCAGCTCGTTGCGAGAAATGTCGCATTTGGCCGCAGATAGTGTAACAAAGCTGCGATGCGACTCCCGCTGCTGCTCGGTGCGTGGCTGTTGGTCGGCTGTGAAGAGCTCGACGCGTGGGTGCCGTCACTCGACTCACGGAGTTCACGCGATCACGCTTCAGTCGTCCTGACCAAGAATGCCGCCGCTCACCGCAAGGAGCATCCTGCAGGGGCGCACGTCAGTGAGGCGCAATGGGAGAGCCTTCGTCAGCGGTGGACGTTTCCGGCGCCGCCTTCACTTCGAGAGCTGGTTCGTTGTACCGACGTAGCGCCGAATTCCGAAGATGCGGCGTTGTCGCTTGTGTTCGTCGACGCACGAGAGCAAACGAAAAACCTGATCCCGCGGCGGATCTCCGAACGTCTCGAGACTGTCGACGTTTCCACGCTTCGCGCGACCGGTGATTCCAAAGAAGGCACCGCCGGTGAGTCGGAGGACTACGGTGGCATATTCATGGCGTGGCAAAAACGCCACTTCGCTGGCGTATTTTACGTCACCGATTTTGCGGGACCCGCGTTGGTGCTTCGAGTGGGCGAGCTCAAACGGTCTTGGTTCGCAGGGCATCTGACGGCGAGGTTCGTCGTACACGACACGCTGACGTCGCGGTCGGTGTGTGGCTATTCCCTGTCCGTTCAAAACGAAACGAAGGATGCACCCATTCGCGCGAGACTTCAGGCCGAGACGCGGGTGCGACTCGAACGCGAGCTCGGTGACGCCATGCTCGCCGCAGCGCGCACGGCGCTGACTTCGGACACGGCTTCGATTCGCTTCCCCGACGTCGGGACGGACGGTGATCCCTTGCGACACGTGCCGCGCGCCGACGCTGGGCACTAAGGTGGCACCTGGAATCGCCTGGAAACGAGTGCTTTGCTCTGCAATCCTTCCCGAGACGTGTCGTTTCCGAGATGGTAGCTGTCTTGCGCCTTGGTTCTTTTGATGGTTGGTGCGTCGTAACGGACGGAACTTCGCTCGTCGTCACCCGAACGCATGGGAACGATACCTCGGTCGGGATGCATCGACTTGTTATTTCCCTCGACCTTTTTGCGCCTTACCGCTTGTGACGGCGCGCGTTCACGTGCGAAAGAATTCCCCATGACGATGCGTACGTGCCTTGCGGCGACGTTGGGGTTGGTGCCAGCAGTCCTTCTCGCTTCCTGTTGCCCTTGCCGATTTACGGACGGAACACGAACTGCCGCCAATGCCACCGCGGAGACCGCACCGAATGCGATGACAGCGGTCCCATATGAGTGGAAGAGCGTCATTACGTTGGGAGGAGGGTTCGTTACCGGTCTCGTCTACAGTACCGTCGAGAAGGATCTGCTGTACGCACGCACGGACATCGGTGGCGCCTATCGATTCGACGTGGCGCGAAGCACGTGGATCCCGATTACCGACCACTTCGGTCCAGACGAGAGCAACTTCCTCGGTATCGAGAGCCTGGTTGCCGATCCTCAAGATGCAAATCGCGTGTACATGGCCGTCGGCACGTACACCCAGTCCTGGGGCACGAATGGCGCCATGTTGCGCTCCAGCGATCGCGGGGACACTTGGGAAAAGACCGACATGCCCATCAAGATGGGCGGAAACGAGTACGGTCGTTCGATGGGAGAACGACTCGCCGTCGATCCCAACGATACGAATGTCATCTTCTTCGGTTCTCGTCGGAATGGTCTTTGGAAGAGCACCGATCGAGGTGTGTCGTGGTCGGAGGTCAAGGCGTTTCCGGTGAATGACGAAGCCAACGGAATCGGAATCACCTTCATTTCCTTCGACGCAAATTCTTCGGTCAAAGGCAAGTCGACGCCGCTCTTCTATCTTGGATTCGCAAGCCTCGACGGTCCGAGCCTCTATCGTAGCCGCGACTACGGAAAGACCTTTGAACCCGTGCCAGGGCAGCCAAAAGGGGTCATGCCGAGCCATGGGGATTTCGACAAGGATGGGGTCCTCTACCTCAGCTACGGCAATGGTCCCGGACCGGGTGAGCTGACGACCGGCTCGGTGTGGAAGTACGTCGCCAAGGGAGATCAGTGGACGAACATCACTCCGCTCCAGCCAAACGAAAGTGACAAGTTCGGTTACGGTGGACTCTCGGCGATCCCAACGAAGTCAGGGGTCGTCATGGTGACGACACTCGATCGCTGGACTCACGGTGACGAGATCCTTCGAACCGAAGACGGTGGCAAGAGCTGGAAGGCTCTGGGGGCCAAGTCCGTGCGTGACGACGCTGGTGCGAAGTACCTCTATTGGGGTCGAGACAAGCCGAGTGCGACGGGGTGGATGGGCGAGATCGCGGTCAATCCTTTCAACGATGCCGAGGCGATCTACGTAACCGGTCAAGGCAATTGGTCGACTCATGACGCCAATAAGGCGATGCAGGATCAACCGACTCACTGGAAGTTCGAGAACTTGGGGCTCGAGGAATGCGCGGTCAGCGATCTCGCGAGTCCGCCCGCGGGCGTTTCGCTATTGAGCACGGTGCTCGATCTCGGCGGTTTTCGCCACGACGCTTTGGACACCCCGCCTCCCGGGGGGATGTTCCTCAACCCGATATTCGGCAGCGGCAACTCCATCGATTTTGCAGAGCAGGCTCCGGACGTAGTGGTTCGCGTCGGCGTCAACGACAAGCAAGAGAACGGCGCAATCTCGACAGATCAAGGGAAAACCTGGAAACCGTTCGCAGCCAAGATCGTCGGCTTCGGCGGTCAGATTGCAATCTCGTCCGATGGAAAAGAACCTCGTGTGGTCACCCAAGAAGGGGCCGGTCGTGTACAGCGAGGATCTCGGGCAGCACTGGAAATCGAGTCAAGGCACGCCGGAAGTGACTCAATCGCCGGATTGGGCCGCTGTCGGCTTCAAGGTGGTTGCCGATCGCGTGAATCCGAAGCGGTTCTACGCCTACTCGACGAGGGACGGGCAAGCGCTCTCGAGCGTGGACGCCGGCAAGACGTTCCGAGTCGTCTTCGAAACCTTGCCAACCCTGGCGGATTACGAGGCGCATCGCGGTAACATCCAAACGCCGTTCGGTGTCGAGGGTGACGTGTGGTTCGTGACCGGCAAGGAGCTGTACCGAACCAAAGACGGAGGAGCGCACATCGACACCGTCGATGGGGTCGAAAGCTGTGGAGCGGTTGGCTTCGGCAGGTCCAAGGAAAAGGGCGGCTATCCAGCGGTGTATCTCGCAGGCGTCATCGAGGGCACCTATGGCTTCTATCGAATCGGACGACGAGGGCCGCTCTTGGTTGCGCATCAATGACGATCGACATCAGTTCGGCGGGACCAACCTCATCATTGGCGATCCCAAGACCTACGGACGCGTTTACGTAGGATCCCATGGTCGGGGGATTTTCTACGCAGATCCTCGCTAAGGCTTCGGGCATGCAAGTCCTGCGAACGACTACCTTCGCGATCTTCGCTCTGCTCGGCGTTCCGGGCGTCGGCAGCTTGGGCTGTAGCTCCTCGCCCGTTTGTCCAAAGCCGCAGATCGCTCCGTCGGAGTCTCCGTCGCACCAGTCGCGCGTATCCGCCAGCACCAAGAGGTTAGGAGACGCCGCTACGCCTGCATCCGAGCAGACTAGAACCGAGGCAACGAACGCAAGCGACGAACTTCGCGGGGGGCAGGTGGAGCGTGAACGAGTCGAACGTGACGTGGCCTTTCCGGTTACACGCAGAAGGAACTATCGAATCGAGACGGCGGAGCGCCTCGCAATAGAAGTCGATCCGACCGATGGCGCGCGAATCATCGAATTTTCTCTCGAGGGACGGAACGCCCTCGTTACCATCGCAGAGTCGCCCGATGCGCACGGTTCGTCCATATGGCCGAGCCCGCAGAGCGACTGGATCTGGCCACCTCCGCCCGAGCTGGACCGCCTTTCGTGGCAAGTCGTGGAGACCCGTAGGGCGCTCGTGCTCGAGAGCTCAATCTCGAGCGCCCTTGGGCTCAAGGTGATTCAGCGGATCGCACCGGAGGAGCGCTCGAAGAGCGTCCGTATCGACTACGAGTTCGTCAATGTCGGAACCAAGCCGCGAAAGTTGGCGCCCTGGCAGAACAGCCGCGTTCGACCCAACGGAACCACGTTTTACCCTGCAACGCGAGGCTCGTATGGCTATCAAGACAACACCCTCGCACTCGTGCCGGAGCGAGGCGTCACTTGGTTTCATCATCGCCCAGAGGATTCGAAGGAGAGCCGAAAATCATACGCGGACGGGAGAGAGGGTTGGGTAGCCCATCTCGACGGACGTCTCCTGTTCGTCAAGCAGTTCGTCGACGTTCCTGTGGAACGACAAGCACCCAAGGAAGGCGAAGTCGTTCTCTACGTGGACGGCAGAGGGCGCTTCGTCGAAGTGGAGCAGCAGGGATCATACGATGAAATCCCCGCTGGCTCGTCGCGGACTTGGACCGTGCGATGGTATTTGCGTTGGGTGCCCGAGAGCATGACGAACTCGTCGCGGGATACGCTGGTTTCGTTCGTGCGAGAGCAGCTCGTTTCGTTGCCGTGAACGACCATCCACTCGGAGAGCTCCCGGCAGCCCATCGCACGAAGGCTCGCCGCGCCGAACGGCGCGGCGGATTCGACCGTCACATCGGAAATATCGAGTACGCGACGGGCGCCTTTCCCGTCGTAAAGTAGTAGGCAGCACCGAAGAGCATCCAGAACAATCCGGAGATGAGTTCACCGGCAATGACGCCGACCATCAGGGGCTTGGTCTGATGGTAACCCTTGGCACCCGCTGTGCCGACGACGGCGCTCTTGATCATCCATCCGAGGAGGAACGACGGACCAAACATCGCGATGGGATAAGTACTCCAAACGAGGAATGCCACGGGATGCAGCGGCCAGAAGGGCCAACGGAGTCGTGCAATGGCCGCTCCAAACCCGATTGCGAGTCCCAGGCTGAGCCAAGGAATGCTGCCTGCCTCCGGACGAACCAGCGCGAAGCTTCGCAGTCCCTCGGTGGTCGTCGCCTCAACGAGCGTTCCGTCTGCAGTTGCAGTCGCAACGCGCTGCGCGAGGCTGTCGAAGGCGAGCGTCGGAAGCCAGTCCGTCGCGAAGTTGTTTCCTACGGGAGTCGCGCCGTGGTTGTACTGGAGATAGAGAGTCGTAGCTCCTGCTACGACGAGTGTGATGGGAAGCAAGAGAGCCATCAAAGGGGCGACTTTGGCGGGTGTCGGGCCGTCGGCACGGTCGACGATCTTGATGCCGTTGACGATGAATGGCATCAGGAGTTCTCTCGAGTCGATGGATAGGATCGACGTCGCCACGGCCAAGGCAACGTAAGTACTTGGGCCAATGGCGCCGAAGCCGAACAATCCCGTCAGGATGCCGACCGGAGCCCAAGCGTGTTGCATGAAAAACGTGCCCGTCTCGGCGATCATGCGGGACATGACGACGAAGATGACGATCTCGAGTCCGACGAACGCCGTCGCGAAGAAAAAGCCTATCCCGGAAGAGCGGAGCAAGACGACCGTTAGCACCAGGCTGAGCACGGCACCTCTTGCGGCCCAAGTCGCGTAACGCGGTACTTCGTCGCTCCGTCTCCCGAACATGCTTCCAAGTACCTGGCCGAAGTATCTCCGCCCGGTGAACAGAATCATGACGAAGACGGCTAAGAAGCTCCCGAACCTCATCATGTTCGAACCAGTTCCTTCGAGGAAGTTCCCCTCCACTTGGACGCCGTACCCGAGCAAGGTTCCGGCGAAAACCATGTAAAGGAGCTCTGCCACGCCCAAGCTGAAGGACACCGAACTCGAGAGGAAGAAGGAGAACGCGATGACCGAGCCGTAGAACGTTGGCGCGAAATAGCCGTAAGAACCCGAAGCGCGTACGGCATTGGGGAAAATCTGCGACAGGCTCCAGAAGTCGAACTTGCGAGGCAACTCCGGAACGTCGGGGATCCAAGCATGCAGTCCGTTGATCAGGTGCAATCCAAGCATGCCGAGCATGCCAAGCCAGAACAGCCGGTTTCGTGCAATGTCGGGGAGACGAGACCGCTCCTGTCGCGTCGAACACTCTTCGACGAATCGCGCAATCGGGTAGGGCAAGAGTTCTCGCTTCGACCACTGGGGATGCACGACCAATGCGAGACAAAGCGCGGCGAAGGCGAGAAAGAGCCCCGTCCCCCACCACAGCTCGATCGTGTTCTGCCACCTCTTCCAAGGCAACTGAGTCAAGCCAAGGGCTTTACCGGCGCCGCGACCCTGAACCAACGTATCGAGCGCGAAGGGATCGGCTCGTCCAGCGTCGAATAGCAGTCCCGCTCCAGATGGCGGAGGCGAAAGGGCGGCAGGAAACAACGCAGTGAGATACCAACGGTTCAACTCGACGAGTTCGTCGTGCGAGAGATGCTCGACCCCGCGTTTGGCCAGCTCCTGAGCCCTGGGCGGGAGAGCGTCGCTACGTGCGTCGTTTGGCTGGAATAGTTCGCGACTTGTCAGAAGTACATTTAGAGCGTCGGTCAACTCCGCCGAGCGCGCCACGTCGAAGCCGCGAGCGAGACCGTCGAGCAAGCTGCGTTGGGCCAAATCAGGCAACATGCGCGCGACGCGTCGAGCCGGTGGCGGTGGTTCCTGCTTCGAGACGAGCGCCTGAGCAATCGGAACGAAGGTCCGGACCTGGCCGCGCGCGATTGCCTTCGATGCGCCGGGGACGTACGACATCACGTTGGCGCTTTGCCAACTGGCCTTGGTTTTGAGCCAATGCGCTGGATATGCGGTGACTGTCGCAAATCCGCGGAAGAAGTTGGATCCAGCCCAACCCGATGACGACAGCCCCAGGGCGATCACGATTGCGATTTCACCAGCGCGTAACGGTGCTCGAACGTTGACCCGATGAATGATCGGATTGATGCAGAGGAGCAGCAGCACCGCCACACCAAACACCGAGATAGGCAGGTGATTGCCAATGAGCTGGGTTTGCCCAATCACCCAGTCGTTGAAGTAGGTGGTCGCCGAAATGACGAGCGAAAGCAGTGTCCCGATTGCAACGGCGCGAACGGTCATGTGGAACGTTTCGAGTTGGGGCAGCGCAAGTGACCGCCGTCAACCTCTCTAGCCGAATCCAAAGATACCGTCCACCGTTCCGCAGAAATCCCGATGCTTGCGGAAATGTGGTGCGCGTCTCTGAAAGGTGTTTCCAGGTGTGATCCGGAACCGGGGAGCGGCATGATGCCGCACACAAGAACGCGCGTACCGCGACCGAAAAGGTTTCTCGGACGAGCGAGGAACGACACACCCATGAGATACGGCTACTTCGACGACGCCACGAAGGAATATGTCATCACGCAACCGGACACCCCTCGACCATGGAGCAACTATCTCGGCTCTACCGAGTATGGCGCCATCATCACGAATCACGCGGGTGGATATAGCTTTTTTGGCAGTGCACTGACTGCGCGGTTCCTTCGCGTTCGACCGAATAGCGTTCCGCTGGATCAGCCTGGACGATACTTCTACTTGCGAGATCGCGAGACGGCGGACTACTTCAGCGCCTCTTGGCAACCCGTGGGTAAGCCACTCGACCGCTATCAATCCACATGCCGTCACGGGACTGCGTACACCATCATTACGTCGGCCTATGAAGGGATCGAAACGGAAACGACCTACTTCGTTCCTCTAGAACAGAAGTTCGAATATTGGCGGCTTCGAGTGACCAATCGCTCGAGTGTACGGCGGGTGCTCGACGTGTTCACGTATTGTGAGATTGCGACGAGTTGGCACATGCCGACGGATCTCACCAACCTCCAGTACGCTCAATTCGTCGTAAAAGCGGAGTTCGACGACGCCATGCTCGGCTTCGTTACGCATCCGTACGTTCCACCGGCGAATGACCAAGACAAGCAGCTCGGCAGGTGCTTCATTGGCATGCGCGGGGCAGACGTGATCGGGTTCGAGACGGTTCGAGAGCGCTTTCTCGGCAGTGTGTATCGCGGTTACGACGAGCCCAAGGTCGTCGAAGACGGTCGCTGTAGCAACTTCCTCGCGGAAGGGGAGAACCCATGCGGAACACTTCAGGCCGAAGTCGTTCTCGAGCCGGGGGAAACGCGAGAGATCATCGTCATATTGGGACTCGGGTCGCCAGCCTCACACGGGCGAGCCATCTTGGCGGAGTTCGGCACGAAGGAGCGATGCGAGGCAGAACTCGAGAAATTGAAAGCATTCTGGCATCGGTACTTGGACTCTGTTTGGGTGAAAACACCCGATCACGAGTTCGACAGCATGATCAACGTTTGGAACGCGTACAACGCGTTGATCACCTACGCCTGGTCGAGGCACGCTTCTCTCATCTACAACGGCGAACGGGACGGCTTGGGTTTTCGCGACACCGTGCAAGATCTGTTGGGCGTCGTGCCGCTGATGAAAGAAGAGGTGCGCGTGCGGCTCGAGCTGATGCTGACCGGTCAGGCAAGCACCGGAGGCGCGGTCCCGGTCATAGCCCCATCGACGCATCGACCAGGGACGCTCCCTGCGCCCAAGCCCGAAGATTATCGATCCGACGACTGTCTATGGTTCTTCAATACCATTCCGGACTACGTTGCAGAAACCGGTGATCTCGGCTTTTACCGTAAGGTTCTGCCTTACGCTGACGCAGGAGAGGCCACGGTGCTCGGTCACCTCCGCCGAGCACTCGAGTTCAACCTCGAGCGCTCGGGGCGCAATGGTTTGCCATGTGGTCTCCACGCAGATTGGAATGACTGCGTGAAGATGGGCTACGAAGGCGAGAGCTTGATGGTGGCGTTTCAATTGCGCTTCGGCCTTGCCGTATACGCCAACGTCGCAACGCTCCTCGGATTGGCGGACGAAGCGACTTGGGCAGAACGTGAGCGACTCAGGCTCGAGAAGGACATCGAACGAGCGGGTTGGGATGGCGAGTGGTACCTATGGGCCATTGGCGCAGACGGCCATCGCTACGGCTCGCGTGCGGAAATCGAAGGTAGCATCTACATCAACACGCAGGTCTGGGCCGTTCTCAGTGGTGCGACCGAACGAGAACACGCCGAATCGGCCATGCAGGCCGTACATGAACGTTTGGCGACGCCGTACGGCATCATGTTGAGCGCGCCTCCATTCACCGAGAAGACCCCGCGTACCGTCATGGGCGGCGTGATCTACAATCACGGAATCAAGGAGAACGCTGGCATTTTCTGCCATACCCAAGGATGGGCGGTCATGGCTGAAGCCATGCTCGGACATGGTGATCGCGCTTACGAATACTATCGAGCGTACATGCCAGCTGCGTACAACGATCGAGCCGAACTCCGAGAGATCGAACCGTACGTGCACTGCCAGACGACGTATGCGCCCTGCAATCGCAATGGTGGCAAATCACGTGTGCCATGGCTCAGTGGCACTGCAGCTTGGAGCTATCATGCTGCCGTGCAATGGATTCTCGGCATTCGACCGACACTCGAAGGCTTACTCGTCGATCCGTGCATTCCGAGTCATTGGTCCGGGTTCGAAGTGCGGCGCAATTTCCGCGGGAAGCAAATTCACATCACCGTGAACAACCCTCGTCACGTGTGTCGCGGCGTGTCCGCCTTGAAGGTAGGAGCCACGTCGGTTCCCGGCAATCTGATCCCGCTCGAGCACATTACGGACGGCGCTCGAGTTCAGGTCGAGCTCGGCTGAGGTCCTCGGCTGAAGACCATGGAAAACGAAGTGGCGGCCTCGACGAGGCCGCCACTTTTAAGTTTCGAACCAAATCGCGTCCGTGGCTCAGTTGACCTTTGCGCAGAACTTGTTCAGCTTGGCGCCGTTTCCGCCGCTCCATACCTCGAAGCCGCTGAAAATAACGGCAAGATACCAGTTGCTCTTGATGACCTTGTTGTTGGTCACCGCATGCTTGATGAAGTCGTTCAAGTCGAAGGTGAGGCTCGACTGGGTGGTCGTGCTCACGTACGAGACGCACTGCCCGTCTGCCCAAACGTCCCATTTACCGGGCACATTGCCGACGGTTTGGCCCGACATCTGAACGCTACCGCGTGGTTGTCGGTTACTGGGCTTGGCTTGCCAAACCATCAGGTAGCCGCCAGTCGGTGCGCTCGCGGTCGTCGAGAGGGGTTCACTCGAGGTGTTGAACCAAACGTCGAGCGACGCATTGAGGTTCGAAGCGTCAATCGAGCTGAGATTCGTTTCGAATACGACGGGCACGGTCGTGAGCGACGACACCTGCTTCGGCAGGTTGCTCCCGCCTGTGCTGAGGGTTTGATAACGACCAATCAGAATCGAAGGGAACCCGATGGGGTCGTTGCTAGAAGCGGCAACACCAGGGTTCGTGATCGTAAACCCGAGGCCATTCAGCGCAACGGTCTGCCCGTTGAACTTGCCCCACCAGTTGGCCATCGCCGCGTAGGTCTTACCCGGCACGTTGGTTTGGAGGTTAGCTTTGGCGAACTGGGTGGTCATCTGAACCGCCGTCGCCGACGTGTCGGAACAAACCGTCGGATTCGGATCCACGTAGGTCGTGGATGCCGTGGTGCCGCCCGCCGCCGAGCCACCACGCGCAGTCGTTCCGCCCTTCGTCACCGAGCCACCGGTTGCAACGCTTCCGCCTTGCGCAGTCGACTTGCCGCCGACACCGGCGGTCTGTTGCCCAGTCGCGCCGCCGCGAGGCGTAACCTGCGTCTGTGTCCCGCTGCTGCCGCCCACTCCAGCGTTGCAGCTCGTGCCAACGACGCACACGCCATTGCAGAGTACCGAGCCGACGGAGCACTGGGTTGCACATTGACCCGCGGGAACGCATTGCGTCCCGCAAGCGACGGATCCCGTTTGGCACGACAAGACCTGGCACTGTCCCACGGGCACACAGGCGTTGTTGCAGAGTTCGTAGCCGGTCTGACAGGAAGACTCCTGGCCGTTCGTATTCCCATCGCTGCAAGCCAGCACGGCGAGCATCGAACCTAAGCACCAAGCCAAAATGACCCTACGCATGAGACCTCCGAGAGAATTCCGTGACCGACGAAGCGGCCCGCTACGGCCAGTGTCGTGAGGAACCCAGAAAGGGTAGGGGATAGCCAACATTCGTGCAACGTGACGACGCGCGAATTTCGGCCGAAATTCTGCGCGAATATCGCAATGATAGTTCCAGCGCCCGAACTCCTACGCAGATTGCACGTTCGTTGGTCTGTGTCCCGCGGTCACGTCATTTCCCGACCAGCAATGGTAGCGACGTATCATCTGACAAATCCCGACGTGCGGCGAAAAATGACGAAACGCCACGAACGATGCGTGGCGCTTCTGTTCGAATTGCAAATCTACATCGTGACCGACGCTGAACATTTGCGAACCAAGAGTGCGAGCTTACGTTGCGTAGTGTGACATCGCCCCTGGCTCGCACCTCCGCGGCGCTATCGCACCCAACCCGACAAGCCGATGGACAGACCCACCGTGAACGCCGTCATGCTGGCGTCCATGTCCACCGCTCCGCCGTCAATTTCTCCTGAAAGGGTCTGGAACCCCAAGTTCAGTGCAGGATCCAAGCTGAATCCTGGTGCGAGGAACCAGCGCCCACCACCACGTGCCATCAGCCCCAACCCAGTTTCCGACAGCTTTGCCCCCCCATTGACCTCTTGGGACGTGGAGACCAGGCCGATGGCACCACCGACGAAGGGTCGAAACCTTTCGCCCGACAAAAACATGTAGTCGAGCTTCGGCGCGAGCACGAGTTGGAAAACATCCTGATCACTGTCATCGATTGACACCGTCTGCCCACCGAGGGCAACGATCCCGCCGAGCACGAGGGAGTCGTTGAGGGCGTAACCACCTTCGAGCTGGATCCCTCCGTGATCGGAGATCCCCCAGGTCGTTTGGGAGACGTCCGCATCGTAAGCATCCGTGTCGATGGATCCAGAAGTGTATTGCAGGAAGTTCGTGCCAAGTCCGAGCTGGAAGGCGCGATCGATGTTTTGTGCTGACGCGACCTGAGCGGATCCGAGCATCGCGACGAGCGCAGCCAAGTGGAGACCGAATCTCTTCATATTGAACCTCGACTGCAGACTAGACCAATTGGTCGAGGTCGCCAAGATTGCGGAAGTGGCAATCTGCAGTCGAGCGAACCTCTTCAGTCGTCACTCGACTGCAAATTTGCGAGCCTTTGCAGATGGAGATTTCGCTGCAATTCTGTAACGACTCCGAAGAGCGCGCTCAAGTCACTTCGACGATACCGCGCAGCCGAATGTCGTCGGACGATGCGCCGACCCAGATTTCAAAGGTGCCCGGTTCGACGCGAAAATCGTGAACATCGGGATCGTAGAAGGCAAATGCTCGAGGCCAAAGCTCGATGGTGACGCGTCGTCGTTCCCCTGGGGCGAGTGTCACTTTTTCGAATCCTTTGAGTTCCTTCAGGGGGCGCGCAACGCTCGACTGCACGTCATGCACGTACACCTGGACGATTTCACTGCCGCTCAGCACGCCCAAATTGCTCACGTCGAAGGAGAGCTCTAGAGACTCATTCGGAGTCAGCCTCTCCCGGTCCAAAGTCAATGCTTCGTAGCCGAAGCGCGTGTACGACAGACCGTGACCGAAGCAGAACCTCGGCGCGATCCCCGCGCGATCCACGTGCCGGTACCCCGTGAAAATGCCATCGGTCAAGTCGACGTGCTTGTCATGATCGTCATCGTGATAAGAACCTGCGCTCGATCGATCTTCCAGGCGACGTTCGAATGTGGCGGGTAGTTTCCCAGAAGGATTCGTGACCCCCAGCAAGATTTCTGCGATCGCTCGTCCCCCTTCCTGACCCGGATAAGCAACGAATAGGAGGCCCTTCACGGCATCCAGCCAGCCTTCCATATCTACGTTTCCGCCAGCTGTGAGTACGACGACGCAATTGGGCTGCACGCGCGCAACCGCTTGGACGAGTGCTTCCAGCTGCGGATTCATCGAGAAGGACCGATCGAAGCCCTCGCCTTCGGAGACATTGTCGAAACCCACACAGATGACGGCTGCATCGGAGTCTCGCGCCAGCTCAACGCATTCGTCGATTTCTTTGCCTTGGTGTTCGATGCATTCGTAACCAAATTGCATGCCCCCCCAGTAGCGAGTCTTCTTCCAGACAATTTCGACGTGATGCACGACACCGGCCTCGAGCTCCAAGTCAACGGTATGAAGACCGTTCTGCTCACCCGCGAGCGTGTCGATGATTGGAGTTCCGTCGATTTCGATCGAATAGACACTATCGTGCGAGCGACTGTAGAAGCGATGCCGTCCGGCCGTCTTCGCAGAGAACGTTCCGCTCCATCGCGCAGAGTAATGTTCGACGGTAATCTCGGGCATCGGCGCGCTCGGGCCCCAGGTGAAGTCGAGTTGGGGATCGAGGCGCGTCACCACGGCGTCTCCAGAGAGAGTGGGGTTATTGAAATACTCACCCACCAGACCGTCCCCGAGCTTGGATTGGAAGTGGCTGTTCGCGAAGACGAGTCGCTGTGGGTTGGGTTCTGGACCCGTGCCATGAAGCAGGCTCACGCTATCTCCAACGAGGGCACGCAGACCCTCGAGCACGCTAGTGCTCGTGCTAGGTGTGGTGTACGCGCTGCCACCGCCGCTGAAGACGGCGGGGTGTGCGTAAGGCCCGAGCACGGCCAGTCGCTTCAATCGAGTCACGTTCAAGGGCAGGACGTCATCATCGTTCTTGAGGAGCACGATCCCGCCGCGCGCGACTTCGAGGGCGACCTGCTTGGAGGTCGTATCGTCGTGGGGAATCGTCGCATCGAGTTGCTCGCGTTCCAACCAGCCGAAGCACATTGCGACTCGCAGCAATCGGCGCACCTTGTCGTCGACTTCGCTCTCGGAAATGGTTCCGTTTCCGATGAGCGGGAGCAACTTGTCGATCGCGAACCACTCGGCGGTTGGCATTTCGAGATCGAGGCCTGCGTTAGCCGCGGCAGCGTCGCTGTAGACGGAAACCCAATCGGACATGACGACACCAGCGAATCCCCACTGACCCTTCAAGACATTCTTGATCAGGTAGGCGTGTTCAGAGCAGTGCACACCATTGACGAGGTTGTACGCCGTCATTACTGCGCCTACTCCAGCTTCACGAACCGCTGCTTCGAATGCAGGGAGATACGTTTCGTGCAAGGTGCGTTCGTCGAGATCGCTACTGACGTGGTGCCGATCGTATTCCTGAAAATTGCAGGCGAAATGCTTCACCGTGGCGCAGACTCCTTCGGATTGGACGCCGCGGATGAATCCCACTGCCGTCTGTGCCGCCAGATACGGATCCTCGCCAGCGTACTCGAAATTTCGTCCACAGAGTGGCGATCGGTACAGGTTGACACCGGGAGCCAGCAGAATGTGCACTCCTCGCGCGCGGCTATCTCGGCCCAAAGCTCGTCCCAATCGGAACCAGAGCTCACGATCGAAGGCCGCCGCCGCGCAGAAGAGCGCAGGATAGGCCGTCGCGTGGCTGCACCACCAATGCACCCCCATGGGTCCGTCGGACATCTTGAACTCGGGCACGCCCAAGCGGGCCACTGGAAATGTCGCGCCGCGGCGGGGCTGGCCGCCGAGCATCAGGAGCTTCTCTTCAAGGCTCATGCGAGCCAAAAGCTCGCTGATCTTCGCTTCTAGGGCAGGGCTCGGCGGCTGAAATGCGCTATGGCTGCTTTGCATGGGGGGTCAAACCTTGCCGATGTTCGACGAAAAAGGCAACCATCTCCCCAATTCGCGTTACCTTGCCGATGCGCCGCCGTGTCTCGGGCGATCGAGCAGAAGTTGAGCTCAACCGTCCGCGTAACGCTCACGAATCGCCAGGCATTCGTCGAGGCGCGCGATGAGCGCCGAAACCATGCAAGGTTCGAAGTGTCGACCACTCTGCTCTTCGATGTGCTTGATGGTTTCAGCGACGGTCCACGCGTGCTTGTAGGGTCGTTCGGAAAGCAATGCGTCGAAGACGTCGGCTAGCGCCACGACACGCGCCTCGACGGGGATGGCTTCACCAGTCAAGCCATCCGGATACCCGGTTCCGTCCCACCTTTCGTGATGTCGGAGGGCGACGATTCTGGCAAGAACCATGAGTTCCGAGGGATGTTCACCCAGGATTTCGGCACCAATGGTGGTGTGCCGCTTCATGATCTCCCACTCCTCTGGATCGAGCTTGCCGGGTTTGAGAAGAACGCGATCCGGCACGCCAAGCTTGCCAATGTCATGCATTGGCGAGGCCTGGAGGAGCAGTTCGGCGCGGTCTTCGCGCATTCCGCTCGCGATTGCGATGGTTCGACTGATGTGACTCATCCGCAATACGTGCATTCCCGTTTCGTTGTCACGGTACTCTGCCGCGCGTCCAAGACGACGGATGATCTCGAGTCTCGTCTCGAGTAGCTCTGCCGTGCGGGCCTTTACGATTTGCTCGAGGATGATCTGCTGTCGATGAAGCGAGACATGTGTCCGTACTCGGGTTCTGAGCAGGGAAGGAACGTATGGCTTCGTCACGTAGTCCACCGCGCCGAGATCGAGCCCTTGGCCCTCGTTTTCCGTGTTGGAGAGGGTAGTGACGAAGATGACGGGGATGTGCGAGGTGGTGTAGTCGGCCTTGAGCCGTCGACAAACCTCGTAACCGCTCATGTCTGGCATCATTACGTCGAGCAAAATGAGATCGGGCTTGTGCTGTGCCGCGATGTCGAGGGCTTTCGCGCCGTTGATCGCCGCCTTCACCTGAAATTCTTGGCCCAAGGCACCTCGGGCAACGTCGATGCTCTCGGCCGCATCGTCGACGACGAGAACGACGGGTTTATGACTTTCATTCATGGTGCGCGTCCGAAGCTTGAGGTTTCAGTGCTTCAGTGAGTCGATCGAGCTGGAGGGTTGCCGATTCGAAGTCGTATGCAGCGACGCTCTGCGCCAGGCGTCGTAATGCTTCCGAGCTTTGCGCGTCTTCCACGAGCACGTCGCCGAGTGCTTCGACGACTTCCACTGCCGCGGTATCGTGTTCGCTCAACAGTCGTCGCAAAGAGTAGAGGCGCTGTTCTACGTCGCTCAGTCGAGTACTGGGAGGCGGCCTAGACGTGCCGTCGGGTTGGACCAATGCTCGCTTTGCCGCTTCGATTGCTTCTACGAATTCGGTTTCGAAATGTTCTCGTTGAACGACGATGAGCGCGTGCGCTCCACTTCGCAGAGACGCTTCGAGAGCCTGGGAGACCTGTTGTAAGCGGCTCGCCCCGATATTTCCAGCTGCGGATACGATGGTGTGCACCAGGGCAGCCGCGTCCCGCGGATCATCGCTCGCTGCGGCACGCTTCCATTCTGGCCAATTCTGCTCGAAGGACGCGACGAAGCGCTGCAGCAGCTTCCGGTAGAGTGCGGTGTTACCGCCAAGGCGACGGAGGGCGCGAGCGACCTCCAGGGTCGGCGCCGGACCGGCGCTGGCTCGACGAACCGTGCTGCTCGATTGTCCCTTGAACTTGGAGAGCCGTATCGGAGCGGACGGCTGACACCACTTGTGGATCGTCGTAACGAGTTGAGTGGCGCCAATGGGAGCGCGAATGAAGTCATCCATCCCAGCATCGAGGCAACGTTGCCGATCCGAGCGGTCGCCGCTGGCGCTGAGCGCGAGGATCGGTAAGTGGGCTTGCCGCGGCTGCTTGCGAATCACCCGCGTCGCGCCGCACCCGTCCAGCTTGGGTAGGTTGAGATCCATGAGGACCAGGTCGAGTGGTTCTTGTTCACAAAGGGTTACGGCTTCGAACCCATCGCCTGCGAAAAGGACTTCCGCACCGCTATGGACGAGTACGTCCCTCGCGAGTTCACGGCTGAGCTCGCTATCTTGCACGACGAGCACTCGCTTGCCGCGCAAAGAAGGAAAGGGTGCTGGTTCCGAGTCTGGGGCACGATCGCCGGGGCTGCGCTCGAGAACACGCAGCACACTGCTGCGCTGAAGCGGCTTGGCCAGCACGACGTCCACTCCGCTCTGATGCCAGCCGTGGAGGAGGAGGGTTTCGGCATCGTAAGGCACGAGCAATACGATTGACGTCCGATGCTCGACGTCTAGCTCCCGAATGCGTCGAGAAAGGGTTGCGCCGTCCATATCGGGAAGCTGAGAGCTCACGAATACTACGGTACGTAGTCCTGGCGTCGCCGATAGGGCATCACGTACGGCTGCCAGGGTCGTCACTCCGTTTCGGGCGAGACAAGTCGAGTGGACGTATCGAGACAATAGTCGGCTGAGTGCTTCGCCTTGAAGCTCGTGTTCTTCGGCAACGATGGTGTGCACGTCGAGCGTTCGTGGTTCGGGCAGGGTGGTTGCAGCGGGAAGTGGGAGGGAGAATTCGAAGATGCTCCCGATGCCGGGTTGACTTTGCACCGACAGCTCGCCGCCAAGCAAGCCAACGAGCTGTTGACAAATCGTAAGCCCGAGGCCAGTTCCTCCGTAGCGGCGGGTGATCGAGTTGTCCGCTTGCGTGAACGGTTTGAAAATCCGTTCCAACTGAGCCGCACTCATTCCGATCCCCGTATCCTCCACTTGGAAGTGCACTCGCGGCGTGGCGCCTGGATCGACTTCGCTCGCATTGATCCGAACGGCAACGTGGCCCTGTGACGAGAATTTTACGGCATTGTTGACGAGGTTGACCAGAACCTGCATCAAGCGTAGCGAGTCGCCCACGAGCGCGAAAGGTACGTCGTAACCGACGTCCAGGATGAGCTCCAGCTCTTTCTTCGCGGCTTCCGCCGAGCAACTCACGATGACCTGTTCGAGTACCTCCTCGATTTCGAACGGTAGTCGCTCGATTTCGACTCGTTCCGCTTCGATGCGCGAAAAATCCAAAATGTCGTTCACGATGCCCAACAACGCGCGGGAGGAGGTTTGAGCTCGTTCCAGGTAACGCCGTTGTTCGCGCGTGAGCTCCGTTCGAAGACACAAGTCCACGTTGCCGATGACGGCGTTCAACGGAGTGCGGACCTCATGGGACATCATTGCCACGAAGGCACTCTTGGCCGAGCTTGCCTCCTCAGCGAGTTCGCGTGCCGCATGTAGCTCGTTGGTTCGGGCGATCTCATAGACGGCGCTGCTCAGATGTCCCGAGAGACCCTCGAGCAACCACGCCCGTTGCACGTCGTCTGGGGCGTCAACCACGACGTAGCCGAGGGCATCCTCGGCGAAGACGAGCGGGTAAACCAATAGATCTTTCTGCGAGGTGTACAAGGCAGAGGGGGGCAACACCGCGTTGGTAGGGAATCCCGAGAGATGTGTGCTGCTCGGGAAGTGACCTGGCGGTATGGTCGGTGGGATCGCTCGCCACAATTGTTCAGCGGAATGAAGCTGATCATGCGGCTTGGGTTCGGCCGGATCGTACAATGCCGCCACGCGGCCCCTCGTACGTTCGCCATTCATGAATACGCAAACGCAACAAAACCGAACGTCGAGTGCCGGCAGTCCGGCGTCGAGGACGCGGGTAAGTGCGCGAAAGTGACGTGCGCAAACGACGGCGCTGCCAACGACGCGGAGCGCATTTGCGTATTCGAGCGTCCGGAGTTGATCTTCCAATCGGGCTCGAGCGGACAGTTCGGCGAGTAGCCAGTGAATCGACTGGCTTCGTATGGAAAAATCCAGGCGCTGCGCGGGATCGGACGGGAGGGTGCGTTCCTTTGACGCTCTCAACGGCCCAAGGACATCCTCCCATTCCAACGGATCGACACCTTGTGATGCCGCTTCTCGAACGATCTGTTCGAATTCGTGCTGCTTCTGCGTCGACTCGCACTCGTCTCGTGTTGCCACGATGTCGAGCGCGAGATCAATCCCACGCCGAGTGTTGCGGAAGCCAACCGTACGCGTGAATTGGTCTGCAAAGACGTTGCAACGCTCCTCGAAGTCGGTCTCCGACCTTGCGCTTTGGGAATCGAGCTCGTCGAGGAAGCCAGCTCCTTGGGCGCACCCGCAGGAACGCCGCCAAACCGGGATCGTATCCAACCTCAAAGCCGTTTGCGTGGTTCGACCACGAATGCGATCGAGGAGCATCGAAACGGCAGTCTCGCCCATGCGGCAGATTGGCTGAGCCACGGTCGTCAAGGGCGGGTTGGTGCTCCGTGCGTGTTCGTCGTCGTCGAAACCGACGACGGCGAGATCTTCTGGAACGCGTACACCCCGCAATCGAAGTTCGCGAATGGCTCCGGCGGCCATCTGATCGTTTGCGGCGACGATTGCGTCAACCCACTTGCCTTGCTTTCGAGCGTCGAGCAGCGTTCGAACTGCAGCTGCACCCGAGGCTTCGAGAAAGTTGCCCGTGACGATGAGATCTGGATCGGACTCGATACCCAAATCTTGCAGCGTCGTGCGGAAAACCCGCTCGCGATCCACACTATCGGGGTTGGTGAGCGGGCCACGAATGAAGGCGAGTTGCCGCTTTCCGTGATGCTCGACCAAATGCTCGATGACCCGCCGGAGCCCACAAAGATTATCGATATCGACGGACGGGATCCCCGGTAGAGGTCCAATGCTCACCACGGGCACTTGGGCATGAGAGCAGATCGCGTGGATCTTCGCGGCTCCGACTCCGCTCAAAAGGACGTTGCTCGCGACGATGAGGCCGTCTACGCATTCCGGTCCGACGAGATCGAAGATGAACGAGCCGTCGAAAATGGGGCGATCAGGATCGGCGCCGACGAGATAGCTGCCAGGAAAGCCGAGGACCACAGCACCACACCGCTGAGCGGGACGGCGAACCGCGTTGAACAAGCGGACCTGGTAGCGCGACAGCAGACTGTCGACGAGGAAACCGACACGCGTCGCTCGACTCATGGCACATCCTTGCCCAATGGTTACGGACAGTCGAGCAAAGTGGTGAGGGAATTTCCAGAATCCTCCGGCTCCGGACTCTTGCCGAGAAGTCCAATGCGCACTTCTGCGGGTCCCAAGCGCCCAGTTCGAAAGGGTCTCCGTTAGGGGTGGATGTAGGTCGAATTCCGATTAGTCTTTGCTGGCTCGTGGGCACACGTGCCAAGGTATGCCCCAAAAGCGAAGGTCTCATGTCCTCATCCGTGCCCTCGAAGATTGCTTCCCTAAGTCCAGTGTGTGTGAACGAGGCCATTCCCGTTCCAGGTTTTTCCGCAATCGATGCCAAAGAGGTCGATCGTGAGGCCATTCCAAACCCACCGCACCTCAGTCTCATGCCGGAGTTGGGGCGTGGTGCGATGGGTCGCATCCATCCCGCCACGGATCTCAATCTGTTGCGTGACGTCGCACTGAAGCGGCTCGATCGAACCCTTGCCAAGGAAGCTTTCTACCGCGACGGGTTCATCGCGGAAGCACAGATCACTGGGCAACTCGAGCACCCCAATATCGTTCCCGTTCACGAGCTCGCCGTCAGTGAGGCAGGGGTCCCCTACTTTACGATGAAGCTCGTACAAGGGATGACCTTTGCGCGCTGGCTTGCTCATGGAAGTCGTCCACCAGGGTCGACCGAACGTCTCGAGCAAGGGCTCGAAATCTTCATGAAGGTTTGCGACGCGGTGGCATACGCTCACCATCGCGGCGTCATTCACCGAGATCTGAAGCCAGACAACATCATGGTCGGGGATTTCGGCCAGGTTTACGTCATGGATTGGGGACTCGCCAAATTGACGAAGACACGACCAGCGTCTGGCGATTACGCCCAAATGGAAGCTCCTGGCCCCGTGGGGACTCCCGATTACATGGCCCCGGAGCAAGCGCGCGGAAACCCAGCCGAGATGGACGAGCGTTCGGACGTCTTCGGCTTGGGCGCCATCCTTTACGAGATCGTGAGTGGACATCGACCTTACGGGGACACGACGGATCAACAGCTCCTGATCGAACGTGCTTGTGCGGGAGCGGTCGTGCCCATCGACGTCGCCTGCATCGACATCGGCATCACTCGACAACTTCGCGACGTGGTTCAACGTGCCACAGCCATCGATCCCGCGCGACGTTATCAGTCGGTTCCCGAGCTCCAGGCCGACGTTCAACGATTCCTCCGTGGGGGGTTTCACCTCCCGAGGAAGATGTTTCCTGCGGGGAAGCTCATCATCAACGAGGGGGATCGCGGTGACGCCGCATACCTGATCGTGAGTGGCACGTGTCGAGCTTTCCGGATGGTTGGGGGACAGAAGGAAATCCTCGCCACGATGACCGCGGGAAGCGTGTTTGGTGAGATGGCTTTACTCCTCGACGAGCCCAGGGCCGCGTCTGTCGAGTCCGTGACTCCGACGAGTCTTCTGGTGCTCGACAAGGCTACGTTCGAGGCCGGCGTAGGGATGGACGGCTGGTCCGGAGCACTCGTTCATGCGTTGGCCGAACGCTTCCGTGCACTCGAACAACAAGTCCGCGCGTCGGGTATGGTGCGGAATCGAGCGGATCGATAGACGGAACCTTCGGGTACGGAATTGCCGACCTTGCCCCAGCGCTTGCCTACGTGCGCTTCTCGATCCTCCGTGCTCGAGCACCGATGGATATCGCGCCTAGGCTGGGATGGCGAGCAGAGCTCCTTTCCGTTTCGAGTCGTCCTCGATGTCGCGAGAGATGAATCGAGTAAACTTACATGGCTTTTTTCGGTAAATCGCTAGTCGCGGGTTGGGCGCACGCCGTTCGTACGGCGTATCGGTTCGGCACCCCTTCCCAGCGTGAATGGCCGCGCAATCCCTCGAACGAACGACGAAGAGCCGTTTGGGCGACGATATGGTCGCGGGCACTCGTGATGGCGGGCTGCGTCGTCGTCTTTGGCCCGAACCTCGGTCGACACGTCTTGCGTTCGCTCCGCCCTTGCTGGGCAAATGACGATGCTCGGCAGCAGATCTTTCCGTTCTTTCGCTTCGAAGAGTCGGGGATCTTGGAACGAGATTACGTCACCGACTATTACCTCGACGTAATGCCGGTGCTCTATCGCGGCCTGTATCGAGTTGCCGCCGCGTTCGATGCAAGCATCCTATTGAGCAAACTGCTTCCCTACCTGCTCCTGGCAGTGACGTTGTGGGCGGTTGGGAGTTCCGCATTCCGCCTATCCGGGAGGATTGCAGCCGTCACGGCGATTTGCGCCGTCTTGGGGCACCACGTCTGATTTGCTTCGAATGAGCGGCGGACTGCCGCGATCCTTCGCGTTTCCCGTGAGTGCTCTCGTGTGCTGGTGCTTGGTCTCCGGGCGTACTCGAGCACTATCGATTCTCACGATCATTTCTGCTGGGTTCTATCCGGTCGTGTCCGTGATTGCGGGGGGATGTCTTGGTGTCTGGCTCTTCCTATTGCCGCGGTCCTCGCGAGGCGAATCGTCGCAATGGTCGTTCCTCAAGCGGATAGTCGCATTCGGGATCACTGCCGTAGGCAGCGTCTCCGTGCTCTTGCCGCAGAGTTTCGCGTCGCGAAAATACGGGGGGCTCATTTCCGTCGCTAGACTGCTCGAGTTCCCGGAGATAGGCCCCATGGGGCGTTACATTCCGGAGGATCGCGCGCCTTTTGCTCCGCTATTTTCCGCTTGGCGCGATGCCACACATTCGACGTTCTTTGGTTCGGCTCCCCCCGTGAGTGCTTTCGTGAGATCGCTCGCGTTCCGTTGGTCGGCGTTGGACGAAAACGCGCTCACGGAATTGCTGGTGCTCGCAGCGCTAGTCCATTGGGCCGTAATGCTGCGACGGAATCCACCCCATCGCCGCTTACTCATTTTGCCGCTCGTCGTCGGGAGCGCCTACTGGGTCGCTTCGAGGCACGCACCGTTTTTCTTCCTACCGCAGCGGTATCTCGTCTACACGACGCCAGTGCTGTGCGTCCTCGTCGTTTCCTCGGCTGTCGGCGGGCTTGCTCGACACTTCCCGCAGCGTTTCCGGGGAGGCGGGATGCTCGTGTCTGGCATTCTCTCGATGGCGTTGCTTCTGGTTGCTATGGGGCGTGGCTCGCCAGCAGCAGGTCTGCATACCCATCTTTCGGTGCAAGATCCCGTGCAGCGAGCAATCGGTCGTCTACCAAAGGACGTCCTCGTTGCGGCGTGGCCTACCGGGATCACCAATGACATCCCATACGTGACCAGGCGTGCCGTGTTGGTCTCGTACGAAACTCACCAAGCTTTCCACGTCGAATACGCACTCACGATGAGACGACGAGTGCGCGCACTGATCGAGGCGTTTTCTGCGACGACGCCCGAACCCTTGCTGCGGCTTCACCGGGACTTCGGTGTGACGCACGTGGTCTTTCAAGACGAGTTCATCGCACCAAACCGTCCCCGCTACTTTCGCCCGTTCGACAAGGACATCGAACGCGCGCGAACCCAACTTGGTGCAAAGACGCCCCTCCTCGGACAGGTCGACGAAGCCTTCGTCGTGGCGCGATACGGGCAAAGGACGTTGATTGCCCTCGACCGTCTCACTGAGAGCTTCGTCGCGACGACGAAGGGGTCTCGGTAACGCGATGGTCGCGACGGGATACCGTAACGTCGTCGAGCAATGCTCGTGACCTTAGGAAGGGAGGATTCGGGTAGGAAGGGCCGCGGCGTTGTCTGCGCGTGACTCGACAGAGGGTCCGGCACGAATTTCCGCGATCTCCATCGCCCGAACGGCTCGCTTGGGGCGATACGGCGCCGGTGCGTTGCATTCGCGAAGCATAACAAGTAGTTTCGGTGCCCTTCCATGCACGGATCCGAGCGCCCCTCGCCACGAGTCTCCGGGTTACCCGGGCGATTCGGAGCGCTCGAAACGGCGGCTGCGACGGCGTTTCTTTTCACTCTCGGGTTTGGTCTCCGAAGTGGCGAGTGGGACGCGATGGTCAATCCTGACCTCTATCATCTCTGGAGCGTCCGAATCGTGCGTTTCATGGATGCCATCGAGGCAGGACGTACGGAGGCGACATTTCAATCCCATCACCCGGGAGTCACCCTCATGTGGCTCGTTGGTGTCATTTGGAAGTCCGCGGGAGTGCTCCACGCTGCCTTATCGCCGTACAAGATCGAACTCTCGGTCTGGCCGATCGCAATTTGCGGCTCAATCATGGCTGCTGCGACTTACCCACTCCTATTGCAGCTCGTCGGTCGGCACATGCGTGGGGGCGCATTCTTGAGTGGTGTACTTCTCGCGACCGAACCCATCCTCGTCGCACATTCACGCAACGCCCATCTCGACGTGCTCGCTGTCACCTTCGCTTGGTTCGCCTGTCTCATGGCTCTGATCGCCCTGCGCAAGGACGGATTCGGTTGGGCCATCGGCGCAGGGGTTCTACTCGGGCTTGCGCTCGCGAGTAATTTTCGACGGCGGGGTTCGCACTTGGGATTGCGCTGGTCTTCCTTTACGAATCTGCGATCCATCGTCGCGTGGCCCTGCGTCGAATCGTGATGCTCTCGGTCATTGCGGGCACGGCACTTTGCTCGCTACTGCTCGTTTGGCCGGCACTGCTATTTGCACCGTCGAAACCACCGCGAGACTCCTCGACGGGCTTTCGCACGAGGTTGGCAAGGCAATTCCGTTCATGCTCTTTGGCAGATCGGGCGCACTCGTGGTGCCGGCTTGGGTATACGGGCTGTTTCTCGTGTTTCTGGTTACACCGGAGTTTTGGCTGCTCTCGTCGCTGTCCCTCGTGCTGCCAAAGCGGACGGGAATGCGCCGCTTCGCGGGTCGACTCGTGCTCGTCACCGTTCCCCTCGTCTTTCTGGTCGGATCGGGAAACAACGTCGGTGTTCGGAACATCTTGCTGATTCTGCCGTGGCTCGCGACACTCTCGGCACTCGGCGTGATGGGCGTCGTGGAACGTCTCCGTTCGCTATCGTCCAGAGGTGCTCGCCTGCTTTTCTGGGGGCTAGTGCTCGCGTTGATTTGCGGTCGGGCCTCGCGAGTCATGGCTCTTCACCGGCTTCCCATCACCTATTGCGCGAGCTTCACCGGGGTGGATTGCGCACGTGTCTTCCACATCGGGTGGGGTGAAGGGATGAAAGAAGCTGCAAGATTCGTCGATGGATACGCTAAAGCCAATCTGGGCGCAGACGCGGCTCCTCGCGTCTTCGGGAGTGGGTACGTTCCCATCATGCGGGTGTGGACGCGAGCCGTGTCGGTGCGTCACATCGAATCCGCACACCTCCTCATCGACTACTTGCCGGATTGGCAGCGGAAGGGGCGCCGCGCGAAGGAAATCGCGCGCTACGTCGAGTCGCGTCGCATCCCTCCGATTCACGAGGTCGTTCTGGCTGGCCGCGTCTATGTTCGGATCTATCCCGGTCCCGCAATACGCTCCGCGATCGACTCCACCCGGGAGCAGGTCGCACCTGCGCATTTCTCGGAGGAATCCAGCTACGAGGATTGATCACCGGGACACGGATTCTAGGTCCTTCGCACCGTCAGAGGGTTGGGAGCCCGGGAAAGCGTCGTGCCGGAACACCGCGAAAGGGGACCTTGGCGACGAAGAGTGAGCCCGCCTTCGGTAGCTCTCGCAATACTTCGTGCGGTGTCCCGACGCGCGCCGTCGTAATGTAAAGCTCGTCGAGATCTCGACCACCAAAGGCAACGGAAGTGACGTTGCGAGCAGGAATCGAGAGTTCGAACACCACTTGGCCCGTACGAGGATCGACGCGGATGACGCGCCCACCGTTCCAAAGGGCGATCCACAGGAAATCCTCCGAATCGATGGTCATCCCGTCTGGGCTTCCCTGCTCTTTCGGCAGGGAAAAAACGACGCGCTTCTCACCGATGGCGCCGGTGTCGGGTTCGAAGCGGAACGCCCAAACTTCCTGAGTCGCGGTGTCGATGTAATAAAGGGAGCGTTCGTCCTTCGACCAAGCTAGACCGTTCGAGCACTGCACGTTTTCTAGCTTTTGGATGACCGTGAGATCCGTATCCAAGCAATAGAGGCCACCGTCGAATTGTGGGTGTCCTTCGCAAATCGTGCCCGCCCAGAAGCGTCCACGCGGGTCGCACTTGCCATCGTTGAATCGCGTGTGCGGCTTGTGGCTTTCGGGATCCACGATGTGTCCGACCCGACCCGTAGTCACGTCGAGCCAACCAAATCCGCTGCGAAGACCCAGCCAGAGTAGATTATTCTCCCCAGGGACGACCGTCCCGACGTTCTCACCTACATCGTAAGCCACGTTGCTGCGATTGCTCGGTCGATAGGCGTAGACCTTGTTCAGGAGGATATCGACCCAGTAAAGTAGCTGTTCGCGCTCGTCCCAGAGCGCGCCCTCGCCGAGTTCGGAGGGTGTGGCAAAAGCGACGTCGACGGTCAATTGAGTCATGAGTTTATGGGGCATGACACGAAATTTCGTGCCGTCGAGCGTGGGGTTCGTCGCGAAAAAGCCTTGCCGGAGTCCCGGCGCACGGCGTTATGATGCGCGGCATGTCGCGAAACAAGAACCTTCAGTATCTACTGCGTCTGCCTCTCGTAGTGCTTCCGTTCTTCTTTGCGTGCGGTTCGGGATCGAGCAAACCAGCGGCTTCTGCGGACGACGCCAATACCGCGACCGAGAGCTCCGAATCCGCAGCGACGGGCGACGGAAAAGATACTTCCGGTGCCGACAAGACCGACATGGCCAAGGATGCGTCGGAAGGGTCCGCATCGGAATCATCAGGTGACGCAAAGAAGGCCGCCGCCGACGAAGGCGACGGAGCCGCGGCTCCAAAGGACGATTCTCGTACCACGGCGGCGTGTGCGAAGGTGATCACCGACAATCGCAAGGCATTCAAGAAGTGCTACGCCGGTCGAAGCGACATCAAGGGCGAGATCGTGCTGCAAGTGAAGCTCGACGCAGGCGGAAAGGTCACCAAGGCCTATATCGACGAAGAGAGCACGATCAAAGACGAGAAGATCCACACTTGTATCGTCGACGTGGCCAAGGGATTGACCTACCCGGCCTCGACGAAAGGGCTCGAGAAGGACTTCGAGTACAACTTCGGTATCAACAACGCGACCAAGTAGATCGTCGAACGATCTCGTTTCTGTCGAAACGTCGAGCTACCGCGCTCCGAACTCGAGCGGGTAGCTCGACTGTGAAACGCACTTCGAGCTACAGCGCTCCGAACTCGAGCGGGTAGCTCGACTGTGAACCGCCCCTCGAGCTACCGTGCTGCGAAGTTGAACCGGTAGCTCGAAGGAACGATGGGTCCGAGGTCAGTCTGCGTAGTGGATTTCGACGCAAGCCTGGGTGGCTCGAATCACGAGTCCGCCCGGATCCCCTGCGAGACGCGCACGCGACGCTGCGACTTCACCGCCAAGGACCCGCACTGCCTGAGTTAGCCAGGGAAATTGTACGGAGAAATCCGTGGCGCCTTGTCGATTCGTAATTCGAACGAAGCCGGGCTTCTGCTCGACCACGTATTGCTCGGTTGGCTGCCCCACGTGGTCGAAGAGTTGGCATTCGAGCTCGGTCTTGCCGTCGAGGACGCCGAACACCAAGGTGACGTTCCGCGCATAGTCGTAGTCGACTTGCGTCGTTTCGGCACTCATCGGCACGATCGCGTTCGGTCGCAAGAGCACGGGCAAGCTCATGAACCCATGCGTCTCGGAATACCACCTGCTGCCGTCGAGGCCGCGACCGTCGAGCAACCCCACGTAACGTCCCTCTGGAAGGTAGTACTCCGCAGCGGTGTCGTGGAAGACGGGGGCCACGACGAGGGCCGAGCCGAGGACGTATTGCCTGTCGAGGTAGCGACAGGTCGGATCTTCGGGGAACTCGAGGACCATGGCTCGCATCATCGGCACGTTGGACCGATGGGCTTCGACGGCGGCTTGCATGAGGTACGGCATGAGCCGGCACTTGAGCTCGGTAAAGTAGCGCACCACGTCGACGGCCTCTTCGTCGTAGAGCCACGGCACCCGATAGGAGGTGCTGCCGTGCAAGCGGCTATGTGACGACATCAGGCCGAAGGCGACCCAGCGCTTGTACACGGCCGGCGAGGCCTTGCTTTCGAACCCGCCGATGTCGTGGCTCCAATATCCGAAGCCACTCATCGTCAGTGAGAGACCGCCGCGAAGGCTTTCCGCCATGGATTCGAAGGTCCCGTAGCAATCTCCGCCCCAGTGAACCGGGAATTGCTGGCAGCCCGCGGTCGCGGATCGCGCAAAGAGCACGGCCTCTCCTCGACCGCGCTTGCGTTCGAGGAGCTCGAACACGGCGCGATTGTAGAGCAGGGTGTAGTAGTTGTGCATCTTGACGGGGCAGGACCCATCGAAGTAGGTGACGTCCGTCGGGATCTCTTCACCGAAGTCGGTCTTGAAGCAGTCGACTCCCATGTCGAGCAAGTGCTCGAGCTTGGATTGGTACCACGCGACGGCGGCGGGATTCGTGAAGTCGACGTAAGCCATTCCGGCTTGCCACTGAGGCCGCTGGTACACGTCACCGTTGGGGCGTTTCAGCAAGAAGCCCTTCTCCATCCCTTCGTCGAAGAGATGCGAGCGCTCGCCGATGTACGGATTGATCCAGACGCAAATACGCAGACCGCGGGCGTGCATTCGTTCGAGCATGCCCTTGGGATCCGGGAAGACCGAGGGATCCCATTCGAGGTTGACCCAGTGGTGCCCCTTCATCCAGAAGCAATCGAAGTGAAAGACATGTAGCGGTAGGCTGCGCTCGCGCATGCCGTCGACGAAACTCATCACGGTTGCTTCGTCGTAGTCCGTCGTGAAGGACGTGGTGAGCCAAAGTCCGAAGGACCAAGCGGGCGGGAGCGCCGGTCGTCCCGTGAGCTCACCCAAGCGGACGAGTACCTGCTTCGGTGTGGGACCGAGGATCAAGTAGTAATCCGAATCCTCGCCCTTTACGCCGAATTGCGCGCGCGTGACCTGCTCCGTGCCGATCTCGAAAGAGGTTCGACCTGGATCGCTCACCAATACGCCGAACCCTCGATTCGTCATGAAGAAGGGAACGTCTTTGTAACCCTTGTCGGAACAGGTTCCGCAATCGGAGTTCCACATGTCGACGACCTGACCGTTGCGGGTCAACGCCGAGAATCGCTCTCCGAGCCCGTAGACTTGTTCGCCCACGGCCAAGGTGAGCTGCTCGCGCATGAACACGCCTTCGCCGTCCTTGTTCATCAATCCGAGCGCCTTGAAGGGACTCGTCGTGACCACTTGCTTGGTGCGTCGATTCACGAGCGACATCGACCAGGGCTTCTTCGTGAGCACGAGCTCGGCGTCGCCCGAGACGACGCGCAAGGTGTCCTCGCTTTCGGTCGAAACCTCGATGGGGATTTCCTTCTCGTTTACCTCGAAGTGCGGACCGCTGCGTTTGCGTCCCTTGTGGTGCGTCACGCGAACGCGAAAGACGTTCTCCGCGGGCACGGTGATCTGCACCGTGAACATGTGACCTTCGAGGGTAGCCCAACGTGCTTCCTCCATTCGCGAAGACACGTGTAGAGTAAGTTCGTTCCTTTTCACTTCGAAGTCGTCGACCCGAGCTGGATAAACCGGGGTCACGTCGTCGAGCATTCGCCAAGCACCATCACCGAAACGCATGAATCCTCCGTCGAAAGACGCAGCCGTCAGGGAGCCCGAGAATAGTCGATTCTTGCCGTTTGCCAGTACGAGTTTGCGTGCATTCACCTTCGTCGAAGCGAGGTCCGAACTCGACTTTCCAGCCGAGGTCGAAAGCATATGGGAACGTCTCGCCAGTAACGTTTCGAGTTGCTACCGTATTCGCTGAATGAAGCCTCACTCGTTTCCGCAATGGAGCGGTGAGACGAGGACGAAGAGTATGAGCGCATCGCTGACGGTGTTGGTAACCGGAGCCACCGGACACTTGGGAACCGCGGTTTGCGAAGCCCTGATCGCCGCGGGGCATCGCGTGAAGGCGACCGACCGGAAGTACGTCAAAGACTTCCCAATCAAGCCGATTCTGGGGGACTTGCTCGACGAGCACTTCGTGTACGGCGTCGTCGAGGGTTGCGACGCCGTAGTTCATCTGGGGAATCACCCGAATCTGTTCTCGGGGCCTTCACCGCAGCAGACTCCTTTCGGACAACGTGCGTATGAACGCAAACGTGTTCTGGGCCGCAACGCATACCGGTGTTCGAAACTGGTTTTCGCGAGTTCCGTTCAGGTGATGCTGCGTTCGAACGGTGGAAAGCGGGAAGCGCCCTTTCGCCTTCCCTATTTGCCACTCGACGGAAACGCTCCCACCGATCCTGGAACGAATACCTATGCATTGAGTAAGGAAGTGGGTGAGCGAGCGCTGCAGGTGCTCTGCGAGATCATCCCGATCTTTGCGCAACGTCGCTTCGTTTCCCCATGCTTCCACGCGCACCTTGGGTGGCGCATTTCGAGACAGAGCAAGATCACACTTCCTGGATGGCTCAACATCGGCGAGTGCATGACGCACCTGATGACGCCCGATGCGGGGGTGCTCGTCGCGAAGTGTCTCGACCGTCCGAAGCCCGGTTATCGTCAGTACTTTCCTGCGCTGGCGATGCGCCTGCGCGGCCATACGACTCAGGACCTCTACCGGGAGCATTACTCCCACGTGCCTTTGCGGTGCCCCTTGGAGGAGCTCACCGAGCTCGTCGATCTTCCCGCGCTCAAGCGGGACTTCGACTTCGAGCCCTCGGACCGCATCGAAATCGACGTTCAAACTCCGACATGAGCGCCTCCGAGAGGAGCGATTTCGGCCTTCACCCCGCGGTAATGGCGGGGTCCGGTCGTCGTGCCATCTGGGGTGGCGACTCCCGTCGTGGCGATTTGGGCCTCGGGATCCTGCTGCGTCGCGAGCTTGCGGGACGCCGAGGCCCGAACCGAGCCGGATCCGCGCGGCCATTCGTGGTACGGGTATTGCTGCATCTCGGTCCGGGGTGCTCAGGTTTCGACCTGGCCAAAGGTCCCGTGGAGAGTGGAGCGGTATGAAAGTCCTCGTCACAGGTGGTGCGGGTTACATTGGAAGTCACGCCGTCAAGCAACTGCGCAAACGGGGCCATCAGGTCACCGTCCTCGACAACCTGAGTCGCGGACATCGCGAGAGCGTGCCTTCGGAGGTTCCCTTTTATCAGCTCGACCTGCGCGAGACCTCGGCCGTCGCGACCCTGCTCGCCGCGGAGGGGATCGAATGCGTAATGCACTTTGCCGCGCTGACCTACGTCGGGGAGTCCGTCGAGCATCCACTTCGGTACTACGACAACAACACCTACGGGACGCTCAGCTTGCTTTCGGCCATGCAACAGACAGGAGTCGAGCGTCTGGTGTTCAGTTCCACCTGCGCCACCTACGGTGAGCCGACCGCAGTCCCATCACGGAGCAAGAGAAGCAGTCTAGGTGCTGTTCGGATTCTATCGTGTTTCCCTATTAACCTT
>JASGIX010000059.1:0-94659 GCA_049840955.1 Polyangiaceae bacterium | reverse complement strand
AAGGTTAATAGGGAAACACGATAGAATCCGAACAGCACCTCTCTTCTTCGCCGCCGACAATGGCAGCATCTATCGCTCGTCGGATGCCCATCGGAAACTTCCCCGGGACGTTCAGCGGATACACGACGATCTTGACGGACACGAAGGCAAACCTCTTCGAAGCCGTACAAGTCTATTCCGTCAAAGGGACCGGCAAGTACCTCATGATCGTCGAAGCGATGGGGGCTGGGGGGCGATACTTCCGCGCCCTGAGTGCAACCAGTCTGGGAGGTACGTTCACACCCATTCCAGGAGCTTCGACGGAAGCCACACCGTTTGCGGGCAAGAACAACGTGACGTTCACTGGGACGGCGTGGACGAGCGACATTAGCCACGGAGATCTGGTGCGAACCGATCCATCGGAAACGCAGACCGTGGGATCCGTGCAACATGCAGTTCCTCTATCAAGGGAGAGCCGGTTCGTCGTCGGACTACAATGCGCTCCCATACCGCCCGGGCCTGCTGACGAAGACGAACTGACACAGGTGTCTGGACTGGGGAGCACTTCTGCTGCGTGCAGGTGCTCCCCGGAATCGACGAGCGGGCCTCGAGAAGCGTGAGTCAAAGCGTTTCCGAAGGCGGGCCTATTTGCCATGGACGTGGCGTTCTGACGCAACATCCCCAAGCGCGACGGCAGAAAGAAGCATGGACGCGCTGGGCACGTCCCTTGCGTCGTTTCATCGTTTCCCCGTCCGGCGAGGACCCAACGATGGCAAATGAACTTTACGACGAGTGCATCGAGTCCTGTATTGCTTGCGCAAACACTTGCGCACACTGTGAGACGTCTTGCTTGAGCAGCGACAACATAAAGCCGATGGCCGACTGCATCCAGCTCTGCCACGACTGCGCGGAGATCTGTCGACTCGCAGCCGCTTGGATGACGCGTGAAGGCCGTTTTGCTGCGACGATTTGCGAGGTTTGTGCCGTCGTGTGCACGGCTTGCGCAGCCGAGTGCGGCAAGCACCCGAACGAGCATTGCCGCGCCTGTGCGCAAACCAGTCGCGAATGTGCTGAACTCTGCCGTCGCATGGTCGGAGGGGCAATCCCGGAGGTGTCGACCTCGATCGGGTTGACCGGATAGCCCTACCTCATTGACCCTGCTTGATTGACCCTGCTTGCTGTCGGTATCTCGCGCCCTTGTGCTTACTCGAGGCAGGACTCGTTTGTCGATGCGGCGCGGTCGTCGATGCGGCGCGGTCGTCGATGCGGCGCGGTCGTCGATGCGGCGCGGTCGTCGATGCGGCGCGGTCGTCGATGCGGCGCGGTCGTCGATGCGGCGCGGTCGTCGATGCGGCGCGGTCGTCGATGCGGCGCGGTCGTCGATGCGGCGCCTTGGCGCTAGTGATTGTACGATACGTTTTGCCGATGACCGCATTCTTTTCCAGGGGCGAAATAGCGCGCGCACGAAGCATTGGGGTCATTTCACTCCTCGCGCTTGGGTGCCATTCCAATTCCATCACTGGTACGGCGACGGAATCGCGCGAGGCAAGCCGAATTGCGTCGACCCAATCGCGCGAGGCAAGCCGAATCGCGTCGACCCAATCGCGCGAGGCAAGCCGAATCGCGTCGACGGAGTCCGCCGCTGCAGCGCCCGCTGCGTGCGTTTCGGTTCCATTTGCCAAAGAACGAAGTGATTCTCTGCCGCCCCTCGTCGGGCCATGGCTCGTCGAATTGGCTCGTCACGGCCAGACCGAGGACGTGGTAACTTTACCCCTTGGGACGACAGAGCTCAGACCCGTCGTCGTTGCGGTCCATGGTGCAGGCGACAATCCCAATTGGGCCTGTGGGGGCTGGCGGATCGGTGTGGAGTCCTTTGCGTTCGTCGCATGTCCGGGAGGCTTGCCCATGGGCGCGAAGATCTTCGGATGGAGCGGCACCCAAAGCATTCGCACCGCCGTCGAACGAACCTTGAGCGAGTTGCGCGCACGGTTCGGCAGCTATTGGTTCGATGGCCCGATGATCTATGCCGGCTTCTCGCAGGGCGCCATCCTCGCGGCACCCTTTCTCGTCGAGAATGCCGCGCGCTTTCCCGTCGCGGCAATCGCCGAAGGCGGTTACGACTATATCGCGGACCCGAAATTCGCGCATGATTATCGCGCAGCCGGCGGAACGCGAATCATGCTCCTCTGCGGAACCGGGCCATGCTTCACGACGGCAAGACGCGCCCAGACGGTGCTCGAGAAGGCTGGATTGGTCGTCATCGTTGCTGGCGATCACCTCTCGGGACACAACCTCAATGAACGAATGCAGAATGCTCTCCGAAAGGAGTGGAGCAACCTCGTCGAAGGGCTACCCGGTTGGGCTTCCTTCGAGCAACATCGTTGGCCTGCACCGGAACGCTGAAGCAATGCGGAAGGAGCGCGGGCTACTGCGTCCGAAGTTGCGCGAGACCGGTATCGGCGGCGAAGACTCATGCGAATGGCAAGCTGGGCGAACACAAGCAGCCATTCGAACGGCTCCTTGGCCGCGAAATGCCGAGTCGCGGTCGAGACATGCGATTATCTCGCGCTGTCCCTGGCCAATGCACGCATTGCAATTCTAAAGTGTCCGGACTGCGCAACAAATCTGCGATAACCTTCACAATAAAGTATCAGCGGGCTCACTGCCCACAAGCAGTCTGGTGGGCGTGCTACGGTCCAGGCTGGTCAGTGGTAACCGCCATTCAAGGTTCGAGGAGATCGGCATGATGCCAAGGGGTTTTCGGACGAAGAGGACTTGGGCTTACTTTCTCGTGCTCACCGCAGCCGCAGCCGGTTGTAGCAAGACCAAGCGCGACTACGACGACTCGGAAGGTGGAGGGGGAGGCCAGGCGGGAGCGTCAGGCGGAACCTCGAAGGGAGGAGACGGCGGCTCTACGGCGACGAGAACCACGACGACGGGCGGAACCACGACGACGGGCGGAACCACGACGACGGGCGGAACCACGGGGATCGGAGGTACCGATACTGCTACGGGTGGGACTGCGGCATTGGGCGGCTCGAGCTCGACGAGCACGAGCCCATCACCGCTGATCATCGCACCGCCGACACTCGCTGTCGGCAAGGTCAACGTCGCCTACAGCGCGACGGTCCAGGTCAGCGGTGCGTCCAATTACAGCTGGAGTATCGCCTCCGGAAGCTTGCCGACGGGACTTAGCCTGAAGAACACGACGAGCAACACCGTCACGATTGACGGTACGCCGACGTCTGCTGGAATTCACTCCGTCAAGCTCGCAGTCACGGACGGCATTCACGCCAGCACCATTGACCTCGAAGTATCGATCACACAACGTGTTGCGTTCTTGTCCGATCGCATCATAAGTGGAGTCCCGGAGCTCTTCCTCAGCGAAGTTGGCGCAGCGACTACGAGCGATCCGATCCGACTCAATACGCCGCTCAGCACTGGCGGGATATCGCGATACGCGTGGTCGCCCCGTGGCGAAAAGATCGCGTACCTATTGGCGTCGGGCGAGCTCCGCGTCGTGGCCTCGACGGCGCCGGGCACTTCGAGCAGCATCGCCACGGGAGTCAAAGACTTCCGTTGGATGCCGGGCACGTTGACGCTCGTCGTAACCAAGTCGAATACGATCGGGATCGTCAATCTTTCCGGCACCTCGACCACCGTGACGTGGGTGCCCCTGCCGACCGTGACGACGACGCGTAGTATCGAGCAATTCATCGTGGCTCCGAGTGGCAAGGACCTGTGCATTTCCACGAAGCCGGACACGACGAAAGGGAATGTGAGCGTCTATCACGCCACTTGGTCGACTCCGACGGCCATTTCAATCACCGAGCTTCGCGAGTCCCTCACCGACTGCACCTGCGTGGCGTTCAGCTTCGACAGCACCATGGTCACGTCGGCGAGCGCCGACGGAGGATTCAGAATCTCCGATCTGACGAACAAGACGATCTACACGGCGGCGTATCCCAGCAATTCCTACTGGGACCCGGACTCGAACACCCTACTGACCTACTACAATGCCCTACCGCCTCTCGGATTGAACCTGAATCGACGCGTGGACACGGCTATCAAAGCGGTCACCATCGTAAACGATCCAACGTACGGTTCGACACCGGGCCCGTGGTCGCCGAATGGCGCTCATCTCCTTTACACGGTCAACAGCAACAGTATCATGACGATTGCCAACGTCGAGAAGGCAGCTGCAGACTCCGGTTACGCGCTTCTTCCGGCAGATTTTGCCACGAACAGCTTCACATCCATCGCCCAGTACGAATGGTCACCGGATTCCACTTGGGTGGCGCTGCGCGCGGATCGTTACGACGACACGATCAACGATCTGTTCATCGTGCGGTGGTCGACAGCGGGCGTTGCGACCCGCCCCTATACGAGTCGAATGACGCCGGGAGTGTCGGCGTATCAATTCGCTCCATCGTCGGGAAGCATTGCCTACGTCGGGATCCTCGGCTCCGCGACGGTTCCTCAGCTCTATATGAGCCCACTCCCAACGACGGGGCTCCCCGGTGCGGCCGTGCAACTTTCGACGGGACCTTCCGTCCAAAACGACATTGCGTGGCTCTCCGGTTCACGTGTGGTGCTCTATCGCGCCAATGATCCGGGCGGAAACCAGCTGCACCACGTACTGCTTTCTGCAGACGGCACCGCGAGCAGCGCATTTTCTACGAGTGGCCCGAGCGGCGGAGGCGTCACGTCCTATCAAGTTGCGCCCGTGAATTAGCGCAGGCGCACACCTCGAGCGTCATGACTTTCGAGCAATCCGCAACTTGCGGATTGCTCGTGGGTCTCCCGTCAATCACTGTCCGACTTCGAACGCTCCCAAGTCTGGAGCGCTCCCCGTATAGGTGAGCCCGACGTTCACGCCGACGTCGATCAGTCGGCTCCCCGGAGCAAGTCTGAACAGCGTCGTCCTCGGAATCGAGCCGTCGACCAGGCGCGCGACTTTGGCCTGAGACGTGTCCAGGCTAGAGAAATCCGCAGTCGACACCGAATACCCACTGTTCCAGGTGTTGTGTTGCTCGGTAGAACCTGCGGCAATCGAGTTCGACGCTCCGAGGGAAACGTTGTTTTTCAGAACGTGCACCTGCCCCGCTGCCAACGTGCCACCAATCCCGAAATTAGTCCCATTCTGATAGGCAGTGCAGTTCAAGAACGTGAGGCCTCCGGTATTGTTGTTCTGGTCGAAGCCCTTGACCACATTTCCGAAGGCGACGCACCGAGTCAGCTGATGATTGGCAAGCTGCGCGTTCCCACCGACCTTGAATCCATTACCGTTTCCGGCGAATCCGCCATATCCCCAGACATCTACCCCATTGCGAAACGCCCAACAGTTCTCGAAAGTAACGACCTCGGGACTGTCGAATGCATCGAAGCCATCATCTGAATTCTCCCAGGCGCGACACCCGATGAATCGATTGCCAGGACCTTGGGTTTGCTTCGGCCCAAAACCATCCGCCATGCCGCCGAATTTCTTCGGATCGTAGTTTCGATAGGCGTCGCAATTGATGACCGTCGTGTAGGCACCACCCTTGTTGTTCTCGAGCCCCGTGTTGCGATTGTCATGGAACGTGCAGTTCTCGAACGTGTTGTGTTGCCCCGTAACATACACGCCCTGATAGCCCGCGCGAGTAATGTCGAGACCCTTGAAGTAGTAGTAGCTCCCAGTCAGGCTCAATCCAAAAGAGTCTTGCACCCACGACTGCTCGGGAAAGGAGAAGTCGAGAACGGCTCTCCCGCAATTCGCTGCGACAATCTTGATTGGAGCAGCTGCGGTGCCCACCTTTGACAGGACCAAAGTGTTTTTCGCCCCTGACGTATACGCGATCGGGTAGGTACCCGCGCTCAATAACAACATCTCGCCGGGACGAACGGTCTCGATCGCCGTGCGTAAGTCGAGCGGCGTTGCCGCCGTTGCGCCACTATTGCTCGCGCTCCCCGTCGGCGCGACGTACAAGATCTTGTCCGCCGTAACGCCACTCGTTACTCCCGGACAAGACGAGCTCGACGTGCCGCCAACGCTCGACGTGCCGCCAACGCTCGACGTGCCGCCAACGCTCGACGTGCCGCCAACGCTCGACGTGCCGCCAACGCTCGACGTGCCGCCAACGCTCGTCGTCGCGCCACCGGAACTCGATGTTCCTCCCTTCGACGTCGTGCCGCCAACGCTCGACGTGCCGCCAACACTCGTCGTCGTGCCACCGGAATTCGATGTTCCTCCCTTCGACGTCGTGCCGCCAACGCTCGTCGTCGCGCCACCGGAACTCGATGTTCCTCCCTTCGACGTCGTGCCGCCAACACTCGTCGTCGTGCCACCGGAACTCGAGCTACCCTTTGACGTCGATCCGCCCGTATTCGCGGTCGTCCCTGCACTCGACATCCCACCGGTCGATCTCCCACCGCCGACATCTGACGCGCCGCCCACGGCAATCGCGTTCGTTGCCGCGCTCGCACCGCCGATGCTCGACGTCGGATGGCCGCCGCTCGATGGCTCGGAGCTCGAACCAGCGACGACAGGGGCACCGCCGATGCTGGAGCTTCCAGCGTCCCCGCTCGACTCCTCGCTCGACGGGTCTGAGCCGCTACAGGCACTCAGGAGAACGAACAGTCCTGCCCAAGATCTGGAGATGCCACGAAAGACGACGACTCGACGACAATGTTGCATACGACGGGATCTCTCGAATGAGGAACGCCACAATGGGCCTCTCGAGCAATGCGCGACGTCGAGCGGACGATCACGAAATCCGGCGGTCGGATGAGATGACTTCGCACCGCACCACATTTGGGAGCAATAGTGAAATCGATTCACTACGTACTAAACGGACCACAGGGCGCCACATCGGTTGCCCGAACGAACACCCCTGACGTTCGGTCCGGAGCCTTTCGAGGTACTCGGGTCCCATTGGGACACTGGCAATTCGGGCTTGTGAACGTATCGATCAGTCAATTCGCCCAACACACCCGCCAGGCGCTCCGGAGCATTCGCCACGCGCTCCCGCACGTTCGACGGGAGCTTTGTAATGCTTGTTGGCCGACGACCCTCCCTTCGGAAACGGTGTGCATATGCCAAGCGGAATCACTCGAGCTCTCGATGACTTCTCCGAGCAGATTCGGTTCTTCCAGAAGCAGGGACTCGTTTGCTATTCGACGTTACTGCGGTCGGCAATCGAGCTCCTCGCAGGCGAGAACCCCGTCACTCGAACCCTACGGCATGCCTGGGAAGGGCGTGAGTTCTCGGCTCCATACGAGCGACCGCTCTTGTTCTGCGCGGTGCTTAGGGCCGCCGCTCTCGCGTCTTCGCATCATCCGCTTCGAGACGCCTTGGGGACCACGTTGGACGGCCAGCAAGAGATCGATCGGAACCAACTGCTCGATGCATGGGAGACCTCGCCACATCTCGAAGAGCAGTTGAGGACTCGTGTGGTTCAAACCAACGAGGTTTCTCGCGCCATTTGCTGGATTTTGGCAGCGCGGGAAGTAGTACCACAAGGAACCCCACTCGTTCTCGTCGATATCGGTTGCAGCGCGGGGCTCAACCTGATTGCCCACGAACTCCCACTTCGATGGCTCGACTTGACGCGAGGAACGGACATCGTGGTTCAGCAATCCTACCGATTCGTCGCGCGCGTCGGGTTGGATCGAAAGCCACTCGATCCGAGCACTTCGACCAACGCCGACTGGCTGCGTGCTTGTATTTGGCCTGGGCAAACGGAACGATTACGACGACTCGACCTCGCCATAGAGCTCGCCCGCGCAGCGCGTGAGCGCGGCGAACTCCAGTTCGTCAAAGCCGATTGCACGGAGGCCTCGGCGCTGCTTCATCGAATGACGACCGATCATCCAACGGCTACGGTGTTGGCCTATCAGACCGTCGTCCGAGACTATTTGCCACCGCAAGCCCGCTCCGAATACGAGCGCAACATGCACGAGTGGATCCTCGGCAGCAAAGGTCGCGGCCTTTGGTGTGAGCTCGAGGGACACGGTCGAGGTGGCGACCTTCCCGCATCGATCTCCCTCCACGTCAACCGGGCGGGGCGGCACGAGCAGCGCGTCCTAGCCCATACGCAGTGGCACCCTGCAGGCCTGAGGCTCGTGGAGGCGCCCTCGAGATGAAGGCTTCGACCGATGGATACGAGCAGTTACGAGCCCGGCGGCGCGCCGACACTTCGCCGAGTCGCGAAATACAAAATGCAGCACCCACGGCAATTCGCACGAAAGGATTAGCCGAAATTTCATACGGAATCACGTCACCAAGCGCGAAGCACCTTTCACCTTTCCGAATCGACACATAGGGTCTTCGTCGCTGGAACGCGGACTCTTCGGTGGAGATCGAGCGTTGACTTCGCTCGTTGCTTGGCCAGACAATACCAACTCAACATTTGCGGAGGAGGCTCCATGGCTAAGTCACGGCATGACAACCATGCTCATCAGTCGAAGTCGGAATCTGTCGCGAGTGACACCTCGATCGTATTTACGAACGACTGGCAGCAACACGCCACGGGCTCATTGCAACGAGGGCAATCCTTCACGCTGCTATACGATAGCCAGCGACTCCCGCAGGAAAGAAGCACGTACAACGGTCTTCCCACCTGGAACATTCTCGCACACGTGCAGTTTGCACCGCATCGAACGATTTCTCAGATCGCGTTGCAAACCCCGGGAACCGATGAAATCCTGAAAGCACAGATCGATATCCCGGAAGATACCACCGAAGTGGTCCTGTGGTTCTCGAACTCGGGCCGTTCTGGACAAGAGTACTGGGACAGCAACTTTGGGAATAATTACCGTTTTGTCGTGCGTGACGCGAACGTGCGCGACGTGCCGTCCGCCCCGTACGATGAAGGCACGAATCAGGGACGCACCAAGAACTCGAAGCGCAATCGCGCGACGAACGCGAGCGCAGATTGAGTATGCCCGTCGAGCAGCCGAGAACGCCTCGAGTCGAGTCTTAGCCAACCTCGACCTTACGCATCGAAGAAGCGCGTTCTCGGCGCCGTCCCCACGTCGCCTCACGCAATACTCGCGTGCAATCGGATCGACCCCACGCGTCGACGGCCACGTCGATTCGACGTGCACCGCGTTTTCGGCGCCGCTATCCGCGGCGCCTTGCCGTTGAACGGCGCCACCCGTACCCGGTAACGGCTGGAGACCCTCGGCGAGCCCGACGTACTGCACAACTTCGGCGCGCTCGCGCGTCTGGCGCACTAGACGAGCCCGACGTACTGCACAACTTCGGCGCGCTCGCGCGTCTGGCGCGCTAGACGAGCCCGACGTACTGCACAACTTCGGCGCGCTCACGCGTCTGGCGCACTAGACGAGCCCGACGTACTGCACAACTTCGGCGCGCTCGCGCGTCTAGCGCGTTCGACGCGGGTTTGGGAAGGCGCGCAAACACGCCCCCTCCCGCGCAAATCGTGCGTCGAACCCCAAGCTCGATCTGCTGGATATCCCTGCGTGTTGACGATACCGTGACTCACAACGGAGTCGTCTTTTCGTTACTCCGACTGAAGGTCCTCACATGGCGGTACAAGAGTTCATACTCGCTAATTGGTCAAGCATCCTTATTGGGGCTGTCATCTTGCTGTTCGTCGTCCAGAGCACGGCAATCGCGCGGGGAGATCAGTTCCTGACCGTCGAGCGTCGGTGGTTCGGAAAGCAAATGGCGGATGGTCGCACCGTTGCCCTCCGCAACGAAGTGGGCGTGCAAGCGCGCACGCTCGGCCCCGGCATTCACTTCTTCATTCCCTTCGTCTTCAGGGTCATGAAGCACAACTTCATCTCGATCAATACGGATCAAATTGGCATTGTTCGAGCGATCACGGGTCTACCGATGCCCGCCGGGCAGTTCTTCGCTCGTACGGTAGAATGCAATCTCTTCCAGAACGGTGAAGCCTTCCTGAACAACGGTGGCGAGAAGGGACCGCAACTTGCGATTTTGCCGCCGGGTGAATATCAGATCAACCCGCACTTGTTCACGATCGAAATCGAGAACGCGGTCATCATCGGCGACTGCGAGGTCGGTCTCGTGGAAGCCGTGGCAGGAAAGCCCTGCGCCGTTGGTCGCATCTTCACGGAACCCGTCGAATCCGACCACTTCCAAGATGCCGATGCGTTCTTGCGTAACGGCGGACAGAAGGGCCCGCAAATCAACGTGCTGCCGCCCGGTAACTACCGCATCAACACCGCGCTATTCAAGGTCGAGAATCGTCCAGTCACGGTGATTCCGAATGGCCACATGGGCCTCATTACCTCCATGGACGGTGCGCGCATTTCGGATGGTTGTTTGCTGGGACGTAAGGTCGACGGCCATTCGAACTTCGAGAACGGCGAGACTTTCATCAAGAACGGTGGACAAAAGGGTCACCAGCTCGATGTGTTGATGCCGGGTACGTACCGTATCAACACGGCCATGTTCGTGATCAGCGCCATCGTACCTTGGACTCACGTTGGGCCCGAGACCATTGGTATCGTCACCGTCTTGGAAGGTCGACCCATCCTCGATCCGAACAAGATCGCTGCTGACGAAATCTCTCTCGAGGTCCATAACAACTTCCAAAACGCTGCGGCCTTCCTCGCGGCTGGCGGCCAGAAGGGTCTTCAAATCCCCGTCTTGCGTTCGGGCAACTACGCCATCAATCCCTGGTTTGCCGCGATCGAACAGGTGCCGATGGTGGAGGTTCGAATTGGTGAGTGCGGCGTGGTGACGAGCTTCGTCGGAGACGAAGGCGAAGACACCACCGAGGCCGACGTCAATGCCAAGATCGTACGGAACGGCAAGAAGGGGATCTGGGCGGATCCGCTGGGTCCCGGCAAACACCCGATCAACACCCGTGTGTGCAGGGTCGACAAGGTTCCAACGACTCAGATCTTGCTCAATTGGGCGGACAACGAGTCAAGCGCCCATGCCCTCGACTCCAACCTGAAGACCATCACCTTGCGCACGGCTGACGCGTTCAACGTGAGCATGGATGTCAGCGTCATCATTCACATCGCGGTCGCGGACGCACCCAAGGTCGTTGCCAATTTGGGTTCGGTCGACAACATAATCTCGCAGGTCCTCGAGCCCGCAATTTCCTCGCACTTCCGCAACGCGGCGCAGTCGGTCAAGGCGCTCGATCTGTACACCAAACGCGCCGAGCTCCAATCACGGGCGAAAGAACACATCCAAAGCGTGCTCCGAATTCACCACATCGAGTCGAAGGACACGATGATTGCCAACGTCGTCCTACCCGTGGAATTGACTCGAACGGTCACCAATCGCCAGATAGCGGAACAAGAGAAAATCACGTTCGCCACCCAAAAGCAGGCCCAAGAAGAACGAAAGCTCTTCGAGAACGCGAAGGCGCAAGCCAACATGCAGCCGCAGGTTGTCGAGTCCGAGCGCGGCGTCGAGATCTCGAAGAACCTCGCCAACGCAGAAATCGAAAAATCGACTGGTGAGGCGCGCGCCATCGAGATCCGTGCTGAGGGTGCATCGAAGGCCACGCGTTTGAAGGCGGGTGCAGATGCAGAGGCAACCAAGGTCAACGCCACCGCAGACGCGGAGGCCATCGAGAAGAAGGGCTTGGCCCAAGCCTTGGTACTCCTCGAACAAGGAAAGTCGAATGCGGAGGCTTACAAGCAGCAAGTCGCGGCCATGGGCAACGACATCTTCGGTCAGATCCAGGTGGTCGAGAAGATTGCGAACAACAAGCTCAAGCTCATACCGGATATTTACGTTGGAGGTGGCTCGAACACGACGGGCGCAGACCAAAACGGCCTCATGTCTCTCGCGCTCCTCCAGTACCTGACCGGTCGTGGCCCCCTGCCAGTACCCACCGAATCAGCGAAGCTCTAGCACGATGTGATAGAATCCCCCGATGTCCCCTCTTCCTTCATCGTCGATTGCCTCGTCCACTGCGCTTCACGTTTGCCTATTCGGTCTCGCGTTTGTGTCCGCCGTTGGCTGCGGAAGCACGTCTAACGGCGGCACACACACGACCGGTACCGGTGGGCGCACCGAAGCCGGTGGCACGGCATCTTCGTCTGCAGGAAACGAGGGACTCGGGGGATCGACCCGGCTCACTAACGTCGGCGGATCGACGAGCACCCAAAGCTCGGGTGCAGCATGCGTCGAGCCGGCGCCAACGTCGACACGACACCAAGGCGCCTACCCAGCCATCGAAACGAGCAAGGCGGGGTGTGGAAGCTGGGCATTCGTCGACAACGTATGTTGCGCTCAATACTGCAGCGACAATCCTTCCTCCGAGAGCTGCGACAGCTGCAGCGGAACCGACAAGTGCGTCGCTGTCAACAGCAAGGGCTGTGTCTCGGGAGAGTGGCCCGAGGTCCACTGCGTCGGCGACGACGAACCTTGGCATTACTCTCGGTCCACGCACTACGGCCTCACGAACGGCGGCGCCTGCGCCTTTGGCTATTACGGTCTTTGCACGACGAAGGACAAATTCAAGTTCACCGATCCGACGCTTTCTGCCAAATGCGACGCCTTCTGCAAGGCTTATCCCGCGCTGTGCCAAGATCCAGCGAACACCACGCTTCGCGGCAACTTCGCGGCGCCTCAAGGCAATTACTACACGCAGTTTTGGCCGAGCCTCCCTGGGGATCGCGACAACTACTTGAGCTGCGGAGAGTGTTTCGAAATCATCCGGACTCGTGGAGACGGCACCGAATATCAGCCCGGTGAGGCAGGCTATACGCAACCGGTTGTCATTCAGGTTACGGACTCCTGCCCATGCTCCGCGAACTCGAAGTGGTGCTGCGGCTCTGGTCGCGACCACTGTGCAGAGGTCAAAACGAGTACGCTGAACTTCGCCTATGGCTGCCCATTGCCTCCCGGCAACCTTCCAGCGGATCACGATCCCCAAGTCGAAGAGAGCATCCACCTAGATTTGTCGGACATCGCCATGGCGCGTCTTCAATCCGGGGATCCGAATCAGGGCATGGTCAACGGCGTCATTGCGACGAAGTACCGACGAGTTCCTTGCCCGGTCATCGGTAATGTCTACGTGTGGTTGCTGACCGGCGCGAGCGACTACTATTTCTCGCTGTCGGTGGTCAACGCATCAGGTCCGGGCTCCATCGTCGGAGTCGAAGCTCGACTGAAGTCTGGCGAGTGGGTCGCCATGCAACGCGACGGCAATTACACCAGTGCCCGACCACAGGAGCGCTACGGAACTTGGGTGGTGCCACAGGGCGCCGGTCTCTTCGGGCTTCCTCTGTCGTTGCGATTCACGAGCCCGAACGGCAAAACCGTCGAGGCCGTCGACGCTGTCAAGTCGTGGACCCCGACGGATCCGAATCAAGATCCCGAGATGTATTACATCGACACGGGCGTGCAGTTTTGAGACAGACCCGCCCAGCGGCACGAAACGGCGCGACGCGAAACGGCGCGACACGAAACAGCGCGACACGAAGCAACGCGACACGAAACAGCGCGACACGAAGCAACGCGACGCGAAACAGCGCGACACGAAACAGCGCGACACGAAACAGCGCGACACGAAGCAACGCGACGCGAAACAGCGCGACACGAAACAGCGCGACACGAAACAGCGCGACGCGACGCGAAACGACACGAAACGGCGCGGCACGAAGCGGCGCGGCACGAAGCGGCGCAGTACGAAGCGGCGCGGCACGAAGCGGCGCGGCACGAAGCGGCGCAGTACGACGAGACGGCTCGATTGTGTCGCGTTCGTTTCGGTAATGATTCGGCGCTGTCTCTCGGGAAGTGTAAACGCAGGACTCGATTGACGGGCGTCGTTCCAGGGGTAAGAAAGGCGAACACGGTCCACTTCCGATCCGGAGTGTCGCTACCATGGAAGCAGAACCAGCCCGCGGATCCCGACGCATCATCGATGGACGCGAACGCATCTATTTGGATGGTTATTGGATCAAGACTTACCAGGCTCCAGCCGACAGTCTAAGGGCCAAGCGACAGTTGATTGAAGCGCTCACGCGCCGTCTCTTCAATCACGTGGAACACGGGCTCAACGTTCCCGGTTCTCGGCTCGAGACGGCAAGGCTGGCCTACGAATCAGAGACGGATCCGCGAAGAAAGCGAGTCAAGGCAGGCATGCTTGCCGGCGCGCTCTTCAATCGCGCGGCGGACGTCTTCAAGAAGCTCGTGGAGCTGCAGGAGCATGGCGTCATCGTTGACTCGGACAACTCGCTGATGAAGCAATGTGGCGAGCACTTGCAGGAAGCGCTGGTGCTCGGCAAGCAGGTACTTCATAGAAGTGGCGAAGAAGGTATCGACGAGCTTTGGGGAGAACCCTTCAAAGCCTTTGCCTACCCCATCGAAGACTTCTACAAGAGCCGATACGTCAAGATCGCAATGACGATGGGCTGGATCGATCGCATTGCCGACGCCATGGTGGCGACGTTTGGCGATCTGCGTGGGTTTTGCGGTATCGATACGCTCATCGGCGAGTATGCGCGGGCCGCTCGCTGTAAGTGTGAGACCTTGCGCACGGAGCCGGACATCTTCGAGATTTGGACCTCGTTCGTTGTTTCCGGCGAGGCCGTTAGCGACTTCTCGCCCCACATGTCGGCCCAGATGAGTTCCACCGAACAACACTGGGTAGCCGAAGGGATGAAGCTGCTCCGCGATGGGCGGCAGCTCATCGAGTACATCACGCGAGCGCGCGTCCCGATGCCGAAGAGCGGCCGCGAATACATCGAGCGGCTGCAGTTCTATCGAAATCAGTGCATCGCCTACCTGGCAGAAGAGCGCGTCGCCTGACGCCGAACGACAAGCGCGAACTCTCGCAACGGGCGCGTGACTGACGCCGAACGACAAACGCGAGCCCTCGCAGCCAAAGCTGCTCAAGGTGCCGCTCCTACTCGGCGACTAGACGCATAGGCAAGGCGCGAAGGTCGTTGCAATCGGCGTCGCGCTGGTCGTTCTCGAGTGACGGATGGAATCCATCGAGAACTCGACGGCTTGGCGGGCTGGGACATTCCTTGTCATGCCTGCGTGTCAGGCTCGACGCGTATGTACCAACGTCGACCATCTTGTCCCGATTGCGGTTCACCCCGCTCACGCAAGTTGCTCTACGGTGAGCTCTCCGCTGCTCCCGGCACCCTCGCATTTCACGAAGAAACCGTATACGGCGGCAGTGACGAGAGCGGCGATAGCCCTGCTTGGGAATGTGCGGATTGCAAACGAAGGTTCGGCAACATTCAACATCCTTATCACTCGGATCCACCGCGTTCTCCTCGAGAATGGCGCGACTTGCTTCGCACGATGTTGCCCTCTCCGGTCGTGGAGCGCGTCGACGGCGAGCTCCGCGGCGGCGATCCCGTGAGCGTCATCGTCCAAGTCGACGAAAAGGAGATCCGAATCATGGAGGCAGCGTTCAAGTGGGCTCGTCCCGGACGCCCTCAACTCCACGGCATTCCCTTCGCGGTTGTACCGTTGGGTGACAACGCAGCCGACGTCGCACGACTGGTGATGGCAGCCTGGGCAAAGTGGCTCAGCCGAAATCGCTGGTGCCCGAGATGCCACCGCGTCGTTCGCCCCGGTTTCATGAACGCTGGTGGGGTATGCGATAGCTGCGCGACAAAGGTGATGGACGTCGTGTTCTGATCGAAAGGTACCCCCGTACCCGTCGAGTCGCTTTGGAGCCGGAACGTTGGCGATCGGTGTTTCAAATCCTGAGATCGAGTCGTTGACGCAAAGAGGGAAGCTCGAGGGCCATGATCCGTCCGCAGTCGTCCCCCAGACTCAAAACGGAAGACTGCAGCTTGACGCAAACCTGATTCGCCCCCTCGATGCGTACGTTCGCGCTCACGCGAAAGTCCTCCAAGTGAACGAGCCTGACATCGATCGCCGTAGGCACCTCGACGGGAACGTCGGTGGCCATCAGCGCCCATCGCGAATCGACGTCTGCCTCGCAGATCCGAATTGCTTCCGTCGCTCCCAAAGCAATCCTCCGACCGTCGATCGGATGGACCAGGGTCCACATCTCGATGTTCTGGATCTCGCTCTTCGTCAACTCGGCAGCGATCCCATTTGGCCCAATGAGAGATAGCCCCTCGCGACGGTCCCGCGCCAGGAGTCGATGGGGACTCAAGTCGTGTCGCCAGCACTCGCCGTCAGCCGTCGCAAAGGCGAGCTTGTTGCCGGACCACGCCACTCGAGTAATGGGAGCGTCTGGGATCCCGGAGGTCCAAAGCGAGCCGAATCCCTTCGAAGTCGCGTCGATGGCACACACGCGGTTCTTCACGACGACGTACCAGATCGATCCGTCGAAGTCCGAGGCGTAAGCGCCGGTGCGCAAGTCGCACCAGGGTTCGGCTCGCCGCGTCGCCAGATCGATCCGCGAGACGATGAGAGTATCGTCGCGACGAGCGATCGCGAGAGCCCGATCCCCGTTACTGGACAGGACGATGCGCTCACAGGGAACATCGAAGTGCCAATGTTGCCTACCGTCATGACCTACGAGGCACACTCCTGCGTCTCCATGAGCGACGAGAAGTCGCCCGCGATGAAGACAGCGTACGTCCGTCGGTTTGGACGCCCCTCGGTCCGTTTCTCTCCAAATGTACTGCCGAGGACTCGGCGTTCGCTCCGCGGGACGCGACGAGATTTCGAGGTCGACAGGCAGATCTGCCTGTAGCGCACCGTCGCCACTGAATCTCGCTAAGTCGACGAGCGTACCACGGGAGAGCATGGCGCCCGAACGGCTCGAATCACGGATGATGGAGCGAACGACGCCTCTTGCCATCGCACGGCATTCATCGCTCGAACCTCGAGAGAGCTCTTGCGCCAAGGCGACTCGAGCAGCAGCGGCATCCAGATCGTCATCATCGACGTAAGCCAACGCGACGTCGCGAAGTCGAGCAAACGCGCCAGGATCCTGTCGCAGCAAGATCCCCAGGGCCTGCGCGCCCGCAACTCCACCCACGCGAACCGCGCGCTCGAGCCATTCTCTCGCAAGATGCGCTCCTTCGGGCACGTCCTTCAGGACCAAAGCGGCCCCAGTAAAGTTGCCGCTCGCGGCGAGGACGTCCGCCCAGACGAGTCGTAACGCGTTCTGGGCAACCGGGATCCCTTTGAGCCTGAGGATCGCATCTTCGAAAGCCCCATCGCGGCGCGCGATTGCGATCGCGCGATCGCGATCCCCCGCCATGAACCACTGACGAACGACGAGCCCCGCCGCTAATTTGCGCGATTCAGCGAGTTTCGCGGCTTGCACCAATCGTCCGTTGCTTTCAAGAAATGCAACGGCGCGCGCGTCGTCCTCGAGGAGCTCACTCAGCACGAACGCCGCTTCCAGGATCTTGCCGCTCTGAACCAGGCGGGAAAACGCCTGCTCGTAGGTGGCGCGAAGTCGCGAAAACAGATCCGACGAAAGCACCAATGCCGCAGATCCTCCACGAGCGCCGCCGAAGTCGAGATCGGTTCGGGGACGGGCGGGCAGCAGCTTCGGACCAGCGTCGCTAGCTGCCGCAGCCACCTTGCTCGTCGGGATCGCGTACCGAAGCGCCTCGGTCAAGTCTCCTCGCTCGAACCGCTCGAGCATTTGGCCGAGATAGCGCGCTTGCAGTGCGCCAAACATCTCACCCAAGTGGCTTTGCCAAATGCGAGCTCGCATCCACCCGACGAGCCGTTCCCATGGAGAAGATTTTTGTCTGTCCGTCGTGGGAGACGCCTCCGCTGTGTTCCTTGGAGTACGCGCACGGGAAGCCACGCGTGTCCGTAAGGTGTCGACGACCCAAGCCAACCCGAGGAAGACGCCACGCAGCCACATCGCGAACCGGAACGGGACCGACGTGAATGCGCCCGAAGTAGCGCTCTTCGTCGACTTGTCGAACAACGACGCCTCCCGCGGGGGCGCGCCAATCACGTTGTCTAGTACCTGCCTGCAGTCCGCGTCGATGGAGTGAATGGTGGGCTCGGGATCCTGGATTTCATAGGGGGAGCGAGCCGGTTCGAAGTCCCAGTCGGACAGTTCGAAGAGATGTGAGGGATCGAGTTCCGAAGCTGAGCTGAATGGCCGGAGGCGCAATTGTCCTTCTACGGCGTCAATCACCTGGGCAACCCCCAGCGTGCAACTGGCGATCTCCTTTGGCGACAGGGGAACGGCGCTCAAGTGCTCACCGTAAGCAACGAGCGGCGCTCCGCGAACTGCGCGGCTATCGACCAGTCGCGGCCGCACAAAGAGCAGCAGCAGCTGGTCGTCGAGGGTCAAGATCCGTGCCCCCTTTGCGTAATGCTGCCTTAGGACTGACCAAGGCGCATCGACGTCCGCATCGAAGAGAATGCCGCGGGCTTCGACGTGACCGCGATGCACCAACCAAAACGGCCGAAACGTCACGATGGCGCTCCTTGGACAGAAATGGCCTGAGGCTCGACTCGCCGGAGCAGGAGATCGACGACCTGGAGCGTTCCCGCGGGAGTTCGATAGAGCAACCTGCCGAAGTTCTCGTCCCAAAGCGGAACGGATTCCATGAGCGGCGGATGAAGGAGCTTCCGCCTTCCGTCGCGGCAAACGGCGTGGAGGGCACCGTCCTCCCGCGAGTCCACGATGAGGGCCCACTTCGAGTCGTTGCTCGACGCGTTGCCGGAATGGGGCTCCGGCCATGTTTGCCGTGGCACACACGCTAGGGCCCGATCGAAACGACCGAGCTCGATTCGCTCAGCCTCGCCTTGCGTAGTAAATACCTGCCAGAGTCCGCCGGTTCCCTGCGCATCGGTGCCTTCGTCTGACGTGTCACTACTGATTCGAACAGCAAAGCCACCGGTTTGCTGCTGCCTATCATAGGCCGGCACTGCTCCGGTGGAGTGTATGCCGTAGGACTTCGCGGTCAAATCTAGGGCGGCCGAGATCGTCCCGAGTTCGAGATGGTCTCGAGCTTGTGTCCGAACGTATGCCACATGTCCTCGTCGCCAGCGAAGCTCGCGGATGCGGTCCATGAACGGCGTGAACTCGATGAAGTCGCGGCTCTCCTTCACGCCGACGAATAGCGTGCCTTCCGCATCGAGAAGCAGGATCCGCGGTCGGTTTCGTCCCATCGTGATGAGGGAGCAACAGCCGTCGCGGGGGCCCGCCACGAATCGACGTTGAACGAATCGAACCGTGAGCAACTCAGACGACCAGTTCAGCACGTATCCTGTGGGTGACTCTCCGAGAGCGATGATGCTCTTGTCGTGCCAACCGTAGCCGACGAGTCGACTGGAAACGGGTAGCTCCAACACTTTGGTGCGATATTGAGCATTCCGGATCGGCAGATGCACCTCCACGCGGTTGCCCTGCAGGGTGAGGACCTTGCGACCATCCTGGGAGAATCGGAAGGGACCCGCGCCGATATCGAGCGGAGGGAACAAGGCAGTACTGTCAGCGAAGGGATGACGAATGAGCCGCGTGCGAATTGCCGGCGGAGGCAAAACCAAGGACAACTCACGGCACTCGTGTGCGCGATCGCGAGCGCTCAGGCGAACGAGCAAACGGTCGTTTTCGGCCTCCAGGGGATCGAAAATGCAAATCTGCTGGCCGCCGAGAGCCTTCGCGAGACGATGGAGTTCGCCTCCGCCGATCCACACAAGTTCGTCACCAGGATTCAATGCGCCAAGGTGTTGCTGGATCTTCTCGATATCCTCCGTCATCGGCTCTCGACAACTGCGACTCGCCAGTAACGCCGTCACGAAGGACGGTTCGACGGTGGAAAAGAGACGCTCCGGCTCTTGTGCGACGAGCCACTGCAAACTGCCGCCCGCTTCCGTCACGCGACGCTCGAAGACGAGCAGCAGCGCGATGTGTGCCAGCCGCGGGGAACCCAGTTGCGACGGCCCCGCGTCGAAGATCAGGATGCAGCGCCGAGAACCCGCCGGCCGACGGCGTGCGGAATCGAGGAACAACAATTCCTTCATCGCAGCGCGACGGAGAAACTCCGTTGGGATTTCGGCGGCGAGCAGCCATTCACTGGCCAGGAGTCGTTCGAAGGATCCACGCTGGGAGATCCCGGATATCCCGTCCGGATCGCCCTCGGTCAAGCCTCGTGAACGCGAGCCACCAAGGGCCGCCCAAAGCTGACGGAGCATCGGCGAAAGTCCGAGAGCCACCTCTTCGGGGAATCGCTGCAGCTGCGCCATCCACGGAGCAAACTCCCGAGCTAATTGCATGGCCCGTGTCCGTTTCCGTATTCGAGAAGGAGCGACCGCTTCAATGGGCGCTCGGTGTGCATCCCGAGCACGCGACGACCCACGGCGTCGACGAGCAGCGGCCCCTTGAAGGTGAACCTTCGACGTAGACACTGCTCGAAGAGTTCGTAGGGAACGTTTGGCATCCGATCGGTGGGCACGTAGAGCGATGGCGCCGAAGGATCGCGACCGAAGTAGCGAACGTTCGGCGTCCAAGGAAGGCAGTCTTCCTGACCCAACAGGATCAACGCGTCCTTCGTGGTAAGCGCGTTTAGCCCATCCAGAGACGGACCGTCGACGAGCAATCCAACCTCGTCATTGGGCACACGGGCAGCCGTGGGTGAGAGCGGCTCCTCTCGTGGGATCCAGCGGATGGGAAAGGCGGAAGGGTTCATTGGAACACCATTCCCCTACGCGTCGGATTGGGGAACCTGCGCGAAGGGTGCCGCTGATGATGGGGCCTTCTGCATTTCCGAAAGGAGTCGCGTCTTCGCTGATGCCAGCGCTTCCGGTAGGCGTTCGTTGCCGAAGCTCGCGGTCATCTCGCGCAAGATCGCCGTTGCACGGAGCGCGAACTCCGCGCCTCTCTCAGTGGCCAGTAGCTCGTCGACTTGTCGACACAGACGTAGCGCGCGCGAACTGCTCGAACCAGACGCAATCTCGGCAGCATTGGGAAGCGTCTCGTTGGACGCGGTGTCGAGCAACTCGCGCAATACGTCGCGTCCCAGACTCTGTTCTTCGGCGGTCGGAATGGCGTAGATGATGGGCCAGAGATCGGCAGCCTCGGGAGCCGCAGCGCCGCGAACCGCTGCAGCGGCAGCGATCAACCGCTGCAGACGAACCACGCGTCGATCCGTCAGTCGGATCCCAGCCTTACGCAAGGTCCGAACGGCCTCGGCAATCTTCGGACGGATCCCGGTTAGATCCATCCGCTCGGCAAGCGACGCAAGCTCGTCGAGCAGGTTCACGGTGACCGTCGCGGAAGTCCCCGAATGAGCACGTCGAAGTTCCGCGCGGCCTTCGTCGTGCCACCCGGCGTCGAGCAGGGTTTCGAGCAGTTCGTCTGCCAAGGGTTGCACGAATACACGAACAAGGAAGCGGTCGGCAAAGGCGGCCAACATGGGCTCGTCGGGGATCTCGTTGGAAGCGCCGACGCAGAGGCGCAGTGGACAATCGAGGCGGGTGTGTCCACGCACGAAAATCCGCTCGTTCAAAAGGCCGAGCAGCGTGTTCAAGATCGCGGGCGATCCCAAGAACACCTCGTCCAGAAACGCGATCTCGGCTTCCGGAAGCATGCCCCGCGTGAGGATCTCGACGTGCCCCTCGCGAAGACGAGCCAAGTCGATGGTACCGAAGATATCCGTCGGCTCCGTGAATCGACCGATGAGATACTCGAAGTACTTGCCGTGCAAGTGCTCTGCGACGCGGCGCACGACCTGACTCTTCGCGGTTCCCGGTGGCCCGACGATGAGAACATGTTCCCTCGCAACCGCCGCAAGCACGATCAGTTCAACCAACTGTTCCCGATCGACCAAACCCGTGGACGCCCGCTCGATCGCGAGCCGAACACATCGCACTGCATGCTCACTCGAATGACCCATCGCGCTCTCCCTTACACTGCCCTTGTCCAACGTGCTCGCACCGAACTCTCGCAATCCAGCTCAAGCCCTGAAGCAGCCGGAAATACCAGCGCCCAAATGGGGTCGGTGCGTCGTGGTAAAGGCCGGTTCGCCATGGGCAATTAGGCGGAAGATAACGCATTTTCGTCGCTCTTGCCTAGGAGGACGTGCCCTGGGCCCAAAGACGTGCCCCAAATCGCACAGGTCGCGTTGGAACTACGGAGCTCGATCGCCCCTCAGGTACCAATCGGATTCCGCGCGCCCTTCGCAGCGCGATGCACCGGCAAGCTCAGTCGGTTCACCCTTTGATCGAGAAGCTCCCATTCACTCTGTTGATTCGGCGAGACGCCACTGACGCTGTGTGTCAGCACCCTCAGTCACATGGTCGTGTGCGTTCCGAGACCGCGCTCACCGCGACACGGAGGAATTGTAACCACGAACCTATTAAATCTCACCTTCACGATTGCCCTTGTCAGGTGTTCGCGATAGAGTCGCGCCGTCAGTGGGTCCGGGCAAAGTCGAAGGTCGAACCAGCACATCCACGTGCAATGCTCACCCCAGCTCGACGATCATCAAGGAGGTATTCAGTCTAACTAGGTCAACTCAACGTAAATAAGCGGGATCCGCACTGTTAGCGCAGCCGGACCCCGGACCAAGGAAAGGTGACTTCCAATGGCCATAAGAAACATACCAGAATTCCCGGTAAGATCGTATCGTTTTGTCTCTTCGTTCGTCGCTCCACTCCCAATCATTGGGTTAGTGCGGCGTGGTAAAGGGTCCCTCGGCTATTCGTTCAGCGAAACCCGTGCACCCAGTATTCCGCAAGGAAATGGGCGTCTCGGTCGAGGGCAGTGTGGCAGAAGTCGTCGCAGTTTCGGATCTCGCGAGTCTCGCGATTACGAGTCTCGCGATTACGAGTCTCGCGATTACGAGTCTCGCGATTACGAGTCTCGCGATTACGAGTCTCGCGATTACGAGTCTCGCGATTACGGGCATTGCGTCAGTCGAAGTCGCGTCAGTCGAAGTCGCGTCAGTCGAAGTCGCGTCAGTCGAAGTCGCGGTGTCGGAGCTCTCCGTAAACGGAGTGGCAACGCCCGTAATTTCGGTATCGGGACACACGCTCGCCCGTGTTGCGACTGTCGAAGTCACGATGTTGGTCGACTCTGTGGTGAGTGTCGCGACCGGTTCCACCTTAATAACGAGCAACTCGTTTGCGAGGTGCGGTCATGACGATTCACTATATTCACATCGAAGACTCGATGCCCCGAGGAGATGTCATGCGCGTCATGGGTGCGTTGTACGATCACGCGCGACAACTCACGGACGTCGGATCCATCGTCGCAGACTTTCAACTCTCCGCGAGCGATGGAGTCGAGATGATTCGCCAAACCGCGACGGGGATCCGTTCGAACGCCGTACAAACCACATTGCTAGCAAACCAGCTCTCAGAGCTGGCAGGAAGGCTCGACACCGTTGCGAGTTTTCTAGAGAGTGCCCAGAACATCGATGACGAAGACGATAATGACATGACGGACGTCACGAAGCGACAAGACGAGTAAACGCACCCATCTTGAACGACAGGGATGGCGCTGTGTACGTTGCTTCGTCCTTGTCGTTCACTTTCGCATGGCCACTGTCGAGAGACGCGCGCAGAAGGCATGCGGATGGCGCGAGTTTGGCTGAGAGTGCGTGCGGTTCGTCGTCCCATGACGAACGTGGCAAAAGCCAGTGAGCGTTCATGACCGGCAGAAGTAATTGTCGCTGCTCACGCTGTACCCCAATTAACCTGAACAGCGTTGCCTCGTCGAACTGAACATCAGCATCGAGTTTCAGCTGGGCCAAAGGGACACATGACGCCGCGAGAGTGTCGGAGCAGTCATCGACCCAAGCTCCACTAAACTCACCGGCGGTCTCGGTTCGCCGGTGATGCCTTCCTTCGTACCCACACGCCAGATTGACATTCCATGTATACAGTGAGCGACCGTCGACCCCTTCCGCTCGAGCCTACGCAGTCAGCGTGAGCCCAGATGACTTCATTCGCTCGATGCGATCTTTCGCGAGCTTCTCGTTTTGGGTCTTCCATGCACTCATCGGACCCTCCTGACCCCAGAGCCTCAATCAACGTCCTCGCGCCAGTCATCCCGGTGTCGCTGAGCGGTCACGACGCAGTGGCGAAACGTACGCGGGCGAATCTGCGCAATCTCAAGGGTGAGCTGCTGCGACGCCGACACCAACCTATTCCAAAATGGGGAGCGTGGCTTCCGCGCCATAGAACGCGTTTACCTCGCGTACCATGGCGTACCTACGAACGCGTACGCAATGACGGGATTCCGCATCCAGATTGCTCGATGCTAGCAGAAAGTGCTTTGGCGCCGAAGTCAACGCGACGAGGCGGATTGGGTGCGAATGACCCTACTCGCGGATCGCTGGCTGCCACCGGTCCCATTCCTAACATCGAGCGCTTCGACGCCAGAACCCGAGGCAAGAGCCCAGTGAGCTAATCCTGCCCGCAGGGATCCGTGTGGGGGCGCTTCGAGTCTCGTGACGAAGAGCCGCCCCTACCGCGATCGGGACAGCGCCACCGTCGACCATACCCAGCTCACACCTTGCCTCTCGACGCAAGTTCGCCAAGAAAGGGGAGGATGTCCTGCGTCTCGCCTTTCCGGAACATCCTTGAAAACACTTCGACTCCATTCGAGGGCACGATGCTGCCCAAGTCCTGAATTTCGGCTACTCGTCGAAACCTCCACTCCACTCGCTCGTTGTTTTCATTGAGATAGCCGTGTTCCGCCTCGAGGCCCAACACTGCCGCTTTTTCGTACGCGTCATCCGCGTCCGAACTCTCAATGAGTCGAACAGATGCTTCACATAGGCCGTCTTCGGGGACGAGCCCATTCACTTCAGCTTCAAGAACCAATACTGCCGAAAACCAGCCGCTCATTTGTTCTTCGCTTTATTAAGTAGTCGTTCCGATTGTTCAAGGATTTTCTTAGCAGTCTGCAGCGAACGCTTGTCGGTCGCAGTGGCTGTCTTCAGCCTCTCCTTGATTTCGTTAAGTGACTTGCCGAGATGCTCACCGGGGAACTGACGGCGCAGGCTTCCGGGGAGCACCTCATTGGCGGGCTTGTTGGGATCGATGCGCGAGGCGTTATAAACGCCGTCTACCGGCGTATCCCCCGGTACCATGCTTGCTGCAAAAAGCACCAAAGCTCCGGCTGTGGTCGGGTTGCTGCATAAGAGCGGCAGCAGCTTCGGCAGCTCCGGGATTGCAATCACGAAGGCAGTCGACCGGAGGACCATCGCCTCTTGTGCGACACATACCCCGCGGTAGGAACAGTCGAAAGACAACGCGCCGCGCCGGTAGAGAGCATCGAACGACGCGTACGCGGCCGCGGCGCGGGCTCCCTTTCCTGCGGCGATCGCACCGAGTTGGTCCACGCTGTGCGAAGCCGCATACGCTGACTGGCCCGCGGCCTCTCCCGCCGCCTCACGCGAGGTTCCAACACCATGCGAAGCCTCGTATCCCGCCTCACCTGCAGCTTGCCCGCTGGTGTTTTCCTCCAACGCGGCACTCCATCCTTTGCTCAATAAGGTGTGCCCGACGCGGCTTCCGCCATCACAGCCCAATTTCCCTCGGCATTCCAGGCTTACAAGTCAAAAGTCTGGACGCAAGGGGGGATTTGGTCAGAACCCCCGACGCGAGTTTTTCGCCCCTCTTCGTTGTTTGTGGACACGATTGCGTTCGCGCGAACGCGGGCGACGACGCAATCGCACAAAACAAAACACCCGACCGGCAGCAGCAGACGGGTGCAGCAAGGCGTTTACTCGAGCTCGGTGGGTTCCGCCGTTAGTTGCCATCCCGAGAGGGCAACTAACGAGAAAACGTTACAGCGTTGGACCGCGTTTACGGACAGCGCTCCACACCGACACGATTCGAATCGTATTCCTGGTCACGACTCGAAAGTAGACATGATATTCGGTCTTCGGCATCAAGACGCGTCGATGTTCTCGACCATTCATTGCCGAATACCGTGTCGATAGCGCTGGTGCCATTCGGATTAGCTCTAGTGCATCAGCAAACTCCTCGGCAAATAGCCCCGGAGCAAGCCCCCGATTCTGAAGCCACCATCTCGCGCAACGCTCAATATCTCGCTTCGCTCTCGGCGAAAACAGGATCGTTACTTGATCGCTTTCAGCATCGCCCATATCTCTTCTTCGCTCACGACCTTGCCGGCATCAAGTTCTCGCTCTGATTCTTCGATCGCTTGATGTAGCTCGGCTCGTTCTTCGGAGTCTAGATCGTCACCGATATCGCTCGGCACGAGATACAGCTCGGTCCCTTCAGGAAGGCTTATCGGTTCATCAACAACGATGTGACCGCTTCTAACGTGGGCCTTGAGGGCTTGCATGCCGCTCAGGATATCGCGTCTTTTGTCTTAGCGCCCGTGCCAGGGGCCGCGACGCAAAAAGGCCGAGGTTTGGGAGGGTCCCAAACCTTGGCCGGAGCCGTATGCCGTGGGGGCGGGTGGGCCTTACGCACCTCGACGCCATTCCGACCGGAGCACCCCTGCCCGCCCGAGAAAACATAATCACTCTGATTATGTTTAGGCCGACTCGGCTACGCGTGAGGGTCGGGCCTGGGCCCGGCACGAGAGCCGCAGCGCGAAAGGTGCCTTATGCGTGGCGCCGAGTTCGGCCGACTCGGGCGGGCAAGCGGGGCAACAATGCTGCGCAATCGACGCGCAGGCGCTTTGCGGTGTGACCGATCAACACTGGGCTCTCAGCTGGCGGTAGAGCAGAACACACGCGCCGCGGAACCGGGTTTGGCGAACGGCAGAGAGAGGATCTCGCACATGCAAGTGTTGTATTGCGCTAAATGCCTACGTTCGACGTCTTGTGATGGACTCATGCGTACGATCGCCATTGCGCCGTCACTGCCCACGTACTCGAAAGAGGATTCAACCCCATCGATGGTCGGGGGAGTGAGGCCCCCCTCTTCCAGTGTTGGCAAGCAGGCCCGAGACAACTCCGACGCACAACGCTCGAGTTGCGCTGCTTGGTCTCGAGTAAGTTTTCCAACATATACGGAGACAGACATACCTCCGTACACCTTCTCGTAAGCAACCAACTCTACGCTGGCCCGATCCCCACTCCAAGAATACTCTGACAACCAATTCCCAAGCAACGCGCCGCTCACTTGGATCCGTAGTCGCCCAGAGCCTTTGGCTATCGTAGAAGATCGCGTCCCGAGGGGGCGCTCATCCAACAGGGCAACCGGACCGGTTATTTCACTGAGCCTTCGCCCAGTCGTGAGGAACCACTCCGACCGAAGCTGCGTTGCCTGCGGATCTCGAGAGGCATCGCATTCCGACAACTGTGCCACGCTAGCGGCACTTCGAGTTTCCGGGTGGCAACCCAACGTGTGCACGATGATTGGAACTACAAGCCGCAGCCAGTTGTTCCGTTTCGATCGCCCTCCCATCTGATGAAGATTGCGGCGAGAATGACGCACCGTCATTGGGTGCTCACTACTACGCCAAGCTCTAGGGATCTAGCGATACGTTGCATAGACGGCTACTTTCGACACCGAAGGTTTCTTGCTGTTCCAGTTGGCGTATTGGACGTCGTTTTCCCTACAACTGGCACCTCAAGGCGAGGAAGGGACATATGCTTCGGCCCCAAACCTCCCTTCGAGAGAATGGCCATCTTCCCGTCAGGAGTGCCAACGTACATTCGCGACTGATCACTAAGCCCCAGTTTTGATCGAAAGGTCGGATTGGACATAATATCCATATCGTCGGGGCTTGGGGGCGACATGACTGTACCACCGTCGGTCAATCCCCACGGTTGGCCGAGTTCCGGGTGGATGTGAGCCACATCGGTAATCGTGGCTCCGGAGGGAATGTCAATATCGTAGAACTGGCTGGGCTTGATCTCTACGCCGTTGCCAAGACCATGTATCGGCTCGGAGACACCGTACCTGCCGTTCAGCTCGTAGATCAGAAATCCTATTTCGTGCGCTTTGAGGTTCTCTTGAGACGCTGCAACCTCCGGCTGATACTTCCGCATACCGGCCTTTGCTGCCTCATCGCGACTCGCGTACCCTTCAGTATTTCTCTCCGTCGCCTCACTCCACCCCTTGCTCAATCCCGCGCTGGCAATGGCTCCGCCGAAAGCCGTCGCGAAGGACATGCCGAGACTGCTCCACGTTACGTCTTCGCCCCACGCGGCACTTCCGAACGCGATTCCTGCCGAGGTTCCGGCGGCCGTACCTATGTAGGCGCCCCCGAGGTTGGTTCCGCCGCCGCTGATTCCTCCTGAGACCAGGCCTGTTCGGCTGGCTTTTCCTAGCCCACCCAAGGAGCATCCCGACGAGCTGAAGTTTCCGCCAGCTTCGGCAGCTGCGGCGTTAAGACCCCAGGATGCAAGGTAACCGCCCGCGGAGCCCCCGACACCGGTGGCCGCTCCCACAGCCATCGTGTCGCCGAAAGTCGCAGCCGTAGCCGATCCAATGGCTGCACCCATGCCAATACCAGCGATCCCTCCGGTAAGCCCAGCGACAGCGCCAGACCCAGCAGCAATGCCCAACCCTGCCCACCAGTGCTTCGATGTGACGTGCACCCCGTTGGTGACGCAATAGACCGTTGCGCTAACAGCGACGCCCACGATGGCGGCCACAACCAGAACGGGGAGTCGCCCATCCGGATCCACATAACTCGTCGGATTACCGTACCCGTACGACCACGAGTTGACATCGCTCCCCGCCGAATGGATCGTCACCGGATCCGCACTCTGATGGTGCCCCCACTCGTGCTGGCTACGTGCACGCCTTTTCGTGACGCGACGTCCCAGCGGATCACAGACACTGCGCTGCGCCCGATGCTCCCCAAATCTGTCCTCGAGAATGGGCGTACGAACCTGTACCGTCACTCGCCATTCTCTGCGGGCAGATGGGGGAGATGGAAACGCCGTGTCACTCAGGAGCATCGAATCGGTCACCCCTACCGCATCGCGAGGCTCGAATCTTGGAGCCAGTAGAAAAGTCGTCGAACTCAATGGATTGTCATTCCGAACGAAGTGAAAGACGCAAGATTTCTACCCAGCAGATGGAGCCTTCATCATCCGACGGGCAGGCACTGAATCCGACGACCTGGACCAACCACATACGCTTTCCGATCCGGTGTATGCACCGTCCAATTCTCATATTCCTCATGCTCGGCATATATTGGAAACACGCATATCCTGCAATTTCCGTCGAGCAGCAAGCGAACCTCGAGGGATGGTACGATGACATCGACATCCTGCACGATTCGACCATCAAGGACCTTCGCGCACTCGCGTAGCCTCTCTTGCCTATCTTCGCATGCCGTCAGTACTTCGTCGTCCAACTCTATCCTCCACGAGCACTCGATCCGCATGTAGACATCAGACCTTTCGCCTTGTCGAATTACGACGTCGGAATCGGCAAATTCGAGAATCAGTATTGAACCGTATCCGATCTTGGGGTTGATCACTCGAAGCTGGGTCAGTGCCGCTTTGGTGCTCTCAATCAGGTTCTTTGTTAGTGCGTGCATTATCTTCCAGCCCCAAATAGGTCTTTCAGTATCTCAACGAGGTCATGATAGTTTGGATCTGACCCTCTGCCGAATTCATTGTGTGCCTGACGTATTTCTCCGCTTACGAGTCTTCTCCCCGTCTGTCGTTCATACTCCCGGATCGCATCCTTAGCCTGTCCGTTGTGGTCCCTATTATTCGTCGGTCTACCCTTTTCCTGTGCCCCCTTTCCGCTTTCCCCTGAATCGCTAATTGCGCTACTGGACGCATCCGACGCCTGATTCAATACCGGCGTATCCCCCGGTACCATGCTTCCTGCAGAAAGCACCAAAGCTGCGGCTGTGGTCGGGTTGCTGCATAAGAGCGGCAGTAGCTTCGGCAGCTCCGGGATTGCAATCACGAAGGCAGTCGACCTGAGCACCAGCGTCTCTTGTGCGACACATACCCCGCGGTAGGAACAGTCGAAGAACAACGTCCCGCGCCGGTAGAGAGCATCGAACGACGCGTCCGCGGCCGCGGTGCGGGCTCCCTTTCCTGCGGCGATCGCACCGAATTGGTCCACGCTGTGCGAAGCCGCATACGCTGACTGGCCCCCGGCTTCTCCCGCCGCCTCGCTCGAGGTTCCAACACCATGCAAAGCCTCGTATCCCGCCTCACCTGCAGCTTGCCCGCTGGTGTTTTCCTCCAACGCAGCACTCCATCCTTTGCTCAACTGCCAACTTCCCGTCGCAAACGGAGTGCCCAAGGCTCCCGATGCCGCTCCGCCCGCGGCGGCAGACGCGGTTGCTCCAAGCCCGACGATTTCCCCGGCGAAAGCACCGACCCCCATGCCGACAGCGCACCAATTCCGCCTGCGAGTGCCGCGCCGGCGTCGCCTTTCAGGCCCCAGTTGACATGCCCCGTCTGGGCATACTGCACCGTCGCGTTCGTGCCGCCGGCGACAATGGCAGCCACAACTACGACACCAACGAATGTCGTTATCGGCTCGCGCCCATCCGGATCCACATAGCTCGTCGGATTGCCGTTCCCATACTCCCAGGGGTGGTGTGACGAATTCTCCCCTGAACTCGCCGTACTATCGGTGTTGGCCCATGGCCACGACGAGGTCGAAGTTGCGGTCAAAGAGGCCCTTGCTGCCATGTCGGCGGTCACCCACCTCGGTGACCAAGACCGCTTCGTGCTATACAGTGACTTGATTCTCACCGCTCTCAGCGATGCCGCCCGAAAGGCCCTGCAGATGATCCCCGAAGGCTACCAGTTCAGAAGCCCTATCATTCGCGAGTCCATCGAGAAGGGCCTCATTCAGGGTCACGCCGAGGGTGAAACCAAAGGTCGCGCCGAGGGTCGCACCTTCGAGAAAGCGCTCAGCGTCCTCGAGGTTTTCGAGGCACGCGACATCCCCGTTTCGCCGGACCAGCGTGGTCGAATTCTCGCGTGTACCGATCTCGAACAGCTGTCGCGTTGGCACAAGCGCGCCATCAAGGTCGCGTCTGTCGACGAGCTCTTTACGCAGTAGGCCTCTACAATCGTCGGCATCGAAGGTGAGGTCGCGTCCGTCGACGAGCTCTAATCGTCGACACTGAAGGTGACGTACTCCGCTAAGAGCGCGACCGAGAGAGCGAGCACAGAAGTGCTCTGCTACGGGTGGAATCGGGCTCGTCGGCGCGCCCCCGCTCCTGCGCCACGGACCTAGACATACGGCGCACTCCTTCGTCAAGGACTCGACCATTACCGAACCGCAGTTGGTCGGAGCTGCATCGAGCCTGACCTGTTCTCGCGGTGCGCCGCGACCCCATTCTGTCCGACGTGCTCTCGCGATGCGCCGTGGCGCGCGCTGATTTGTCGCGCCACTTAATCTTGCGGAAGAAGCACGGACGCCGCTCGTTTCCGCTCTGCTCGTTTCCATTGCGCCATTTGGTGTCCCGCACATCGTCGTCATTACGACGCGCTGACACCATCATACGGGTCGCATCTCCACTTCGGGCGCGCGCGAGGAATCAATGCTGATGGCTCAATCGTCGTACACAGAAGTGCCGACGACGGTTCGCGACGCTGCGCCTTCGCGTCCCTGCTCTGCGCAGCGTGCGACTCGCCACGGCTTGCTAGGTTTTTTGTGCGTCGTGGTCGACGAAAGCGTCCGCTCGGCAAACATGCTTGATCACGCGAAAGGATCACGCCTGGCGATGATTGCGTACGGTTTGCCACGGTGAGCAATGTCACAGTCCACCTGCGTGGGTCGCGCGTTCGGCTCGCCACTGAGGCACGAGTCTTTGGCTCTGTAATACCGTGCGGTGGCGAAGCTTGGCCAGCTGCGGAGCAAGACGCAACGATGAACAATCGTGCCTTACGCAAGGCTCGCTCACGAACCGGTCATGCGCGATTCGGTATTTGGTTCTCGATCCCGCGGGCAACCAATCCACGCAGCTCGCGATGAAGCCCGAGCAGTGAACGGGGCACACCTCGCACGCGAGGCGGCTTTGCCCCATGAGGAGGAGTTACTACGATGCTTCTATCGAACCAATCTCGTTATTTTTCGACTCTCATGGCCGTGAGCACCGTCGCAATCGGTTGCACTTCCGCAACATCGTCAGTGGAAGATTTCGCTGACGATCCGCAATCGACAGACGTTCGAAGCGACCAATCCTCTCCCGTCACGAAGGACGAAGCAACGACGGCGGGTGAAGACATGGCCAACAGCGAAATCGCTACGACGACCGCTGCTGCCACACAGAGTCCATACCCGTGCAATGGTTCGACCACGGGATACGACGCGATCGCCATCAAGAGTGGAAGCACCTGGAAGGTCACGCGCAGCGGCAAAAACGTATATTCCGGTTCGGACATGGCGGCTGCAATGTCCGCGGCGATGAACAGCCTGACTGCCAACCGCACCGCCAAGCAATCCGTGCTCGTCCAAGGCTCTGGCGTTTACCCTGCCGGCACGCGTTTTACGATCCCGAGCTACACCGTGCTCAACGTATGCGGGACCATCAACGTGACCGGAACCGCCAGCGGCGACTATGCCCCCATTTACTCACGCGATCGGAAGAACATCGAAATCCCAAACGTGAAGATCACCGGAACTCCGAACTACGGCATGTTCTTCCGGAACGTGAGTGACCTCAAGCTGGGCAATCTCGATCTACGTCATACGACGGGCATCGGCGTACGTGTCGACAACAATGCAGGTAGTGTCAAAGTGACGGATCTTATCCATCGACTACGTGTACGGCAGCGGGATGAAGAGTCACGTCGTCGAGACCTACGGGGTCGATCGCGTCACCATCGGCACCGTCGAGGGCAAGAGCGTCGGCGAATGCGGTCTCTTGTTGAACAATACGACGAACGCCAACGTCAGCTCGGTCTCCTGTGTCGATTGCGGCAAAGGCACGGGCTATGCCGCTTTCCGGATCGCCAACGACGCGGGCAAGATCGGCAACGATTGGCCCGCCGGGAACATTCACGTGAGCAAGGTTTACGCGCGAGGCGGTGGGCGAGGATCTTCTCCGTCTCAGGGAGCGGAGGCCTTACCATCGACGAGATTGACGTTGCCGACACGGGGAACAACCCCATTTTGCTACAGAACTGCATCAACACGACCATCGCGGCCAAGTCCGGGAAGATCTCCGGGGGCGCCGTGGTGCTCAGCAACGACACGACAAACACGAACAGCGGCAAATTCGAAGCCTCGCGGAACGTCACCTTGAAGAACCTTGTCCTGAGCAACGGCGCAACCGTGTCCGAAGCGTGGTGTCAGTTGGGAGACAGGAAGAATCGCGCGACGAACATCACCGGTGGCACGGTCAAGATGTGCTTCAAGTAACATCGCGTCGAGCACTCGAGAAACCGTCAATTCACAGACGAGCCGGCTCCACAACCTCCCTAGAGGAAGTGGACCTGCTCGTCGTAGACCGTGAAGTTCGAGCCCCGCGCGGTCGCACCCTTCGAGCCCCGCGCGGTCGCACCCTTCGAGCCCCGCGCGGTCGCACCCTTCGAGCCCCGCGCGGTCGCACCCTTCGAGCCCCGCGCGGTCGCACCGTTCATGGCGCGCCAACGGCGGGTCGCGTAACTCAAGCGGCGTCCACGTCGTCACCTTCGGGAAGGGCGCCTCGAGTCACGTCGATGAGAAATTCGTCAACGATGCTGAGCGTCAACCGGTTGCCATTTTGTTGATAGCCGGCGAGGTTCACCGTGAATCGGTCGAGATCGTACAAGAACGCTTTGATGGCGTCCGGAGAAAACCTCGTGAAGCGACGACCATAACCGAGACGTTCGATTTGGGCGCCATTGACGAATTGTTCGAATTGATTACCGAGAGGAAAGCTGCAAACGGGGCGTTGCAAGTACACCGCCTCGCTAATGAGACTGAACCCCCCGTTTGTCACCACGGCTTTGCAAGTCGCTAGATCACGAATGAAGCCCTCTTCGCTGAATTTCTTGAGCGTTACGTTTCCGAGCGCTTCGTCTCGATTCAAGCCGTAAACGAGGAACTTCTGACGCTCGACGCCCTGTAGGCCCGAGATGAGATCGTCTTGCGCAGATGCCGTTTGGTAGACCAAGATATGGTCAGCCGTCGGATGTCCCGCTGCCTTGACTCGCAAAACGACGTCACGTAGGATTGGGGGAACCACGACGGTGTTCGGCTTCCGTGTCGGCGCGTCGAAGAACGAGGTAATCAGGTAACGCTGACAAAACGGCACCTTTGCCCTGATGATGGCCTTGGCGAGCTGATAGCTCTCTCGCTCCTCATCGGGGATCTCGAACTCCAACTCGCATCGATTGATCACTTGCATGTTGTCGATACTGAGCAGCGGAATGCGTCGAAGCCTCGCGAAGTAATACGTGAAGCTCTCGAAGTCTGAAATCACGACATCGGGAAGTTCTTCGCGCCACATCCGGAAGTATTGCTGAACGTTGGCCGTTAGCGCTTCCGGCGCATTGGCCATCAGGTGGGCGAACGTCGCGGATTTGTCGACGCTTCCGCCCTCGTACTTGAGATGGAGCCCTTCGATTCGGAAGCATCGCCCAGGGAAAGCCGCATCGAGCAGCGAGAAGGCGCGATCGCTCGTCGCGATTCGAACGTCATGTCCGGCGCCGAGGAGATGCTCGATGATGACCTTGCTTCTCGTGGCATGTCCCATTCCCTCGCTCGGGATCCCGTATAGAATCTTCATCGAGACGCACGATACGTCATAGGAGTAGAAAAGTCGAATTGCGTCGTAGGGTTTCCCAGTCGATAAACGTCGTATCATTCGTAGCTGTCACCCAAAGCATCGACTGGAGTTCTCGTCATGTCCCTTTCCCGTATCCGTCCTTGGCTCAGCCCACTGACGACAGTCACCTTCATCGCCATCGGCTTCACCGGAGTGCTCATGTTCTTTCACGTGCGCTCGGGTGCCATCAACGTGCTGCATGAGTTCGCAGGCCTGCTCTTCGTACTAGCAGGCCTCTTGCACCTCGTCGTCAATTGGAAGGCACTCCTAGGGTACCTGAAGCAGCGCAGCGCCCAGCTCTCTCTGGTCGGCGGAGTCGTCGTCTGTGCGGTTCTGCTTCTCCTCGGCACCACGCACCAAGAAGGGCACGAACACGGGCCTCGTGGACGAGCAGCCCAATTCGAGCGGTAGAGAACAAGCTCTAGAAGGAAGATTTGGATTGTCGCACGTCGCCAGCGCAACGCGCCGCAACGCTCGGTTGAAGAATGAATTCACTCATCACTCTGGAGTTCGAGCTTTATGGAGTACGGAGCCGCCTCTTCAGTACGTTCGAACGGTGTCTCCGTCGAACTCGAAGTACGCCATGGTCTGCTCGAGGGATGTGGCTCGTGACGCGAGCTCTTCGCTCGTTGCCGTGAGCTCCTCGGATGCAGCCGCGTTCTGTTGCACTACGTTGTCGAGCTGCTGCATGGCCGCGGTGACCTCGGCTGCGCCTCCGGCGAGCTCCTTGGCGTTTGCTGCGACCTCCTTGATGAGCGTCGCCGTGCGTTCGATGTCCGGAACGATGCGCTCGATGAGTGCACCAGCTTCCGTTGCGACAAGCACGCTTCGCCCCGTGATGTCTTGGATTTCCGTCGCTGCAGTTCCGCTTCGCTCGGCGAGTCGACGCACCTCCGCGGCGACCACGGCGAAGCCCGCACCGGCCGATCCGGCACGAGCAGCTTCAATCGCTGCATTCAGAGCCAGGAGATTCGTCTGCCGCGCGATCTCTTCGATGAAGCCCACCTTCTCTGCCACCGTGCGCATGGCTTCGACGGCGTGACTCACGCGCGCAGCGCCCGCCTTCGCCGACGCGCTTGCCGAAGTCGCGAGTTTCTCCGTGTTCTTCGCATTGTCGGCCGTGGACCGAAGGGTAGAGCTGATCTTTTCGACCGTGGCAGATACCTCCGTCGCGGTTGCTGCTTGATTGCTTGCGCCTTGAGCCAGAGTCATCGATGACGCACTGAGCTCTGTTGCGCTGCTCGCGACGCTCCCCGATTCGACGGAGACCTGGCGAACGACTTCACGCAGCCGTTTCGCCATCTCATGGAGCTTGGCCATGAGTCGACCGGGTTCGTCATCGTGGGACTGATCGGTTCCTACGTCCAGTTTGCCGCGAGCGACGAGCTCTGCGACTTCGACGGCGTCCCTCAATGGAACGGTGATGGACCGCGCGGTAAGCAACAAAGCGGGCAAGAGGAATCCTACGAGCAGAAGCGCGATGGCAATCTGCACGGGCAACGAGGCTTGGCGGGTCAGCTCCAGGAGATTTACGTGAAGGCGCTCTCGCAATGCGTTCACGTTGTCGATGTACACGCCGGAAGCGATCCGAGAAGATCCGTTCCCGGGATCTTCTGGGCGTAAGAGATCTTGGGCACCTTCTCCTTCGTCCCGGGCTTCTCGAAGACGTACTCGACGAAGTGATTGGTGCCCGCGGTCCGTGCCAACTCGGCAATGTAGGGCACACCGTTCGGATCGACGGTCTTCGCACGATTGGTACCTGCGAAGTCCGGACGCAAGGGGTGAACCACGTTGATTGTGCCCCGATACACGAAATAGTACCCGCTCTTGTCGGCTTCGAAACGTACGGGGTTGGTGAGCTTGCGCAGGATCTCCCCTTGGGCGCTTGGTTCCGTAACGCCGCCCAACGCCGCACCGAGAGAGGCTGCCATGCTGTCCACTCCGATCGCCAACGCTGCCTTTCGTCCTTCGAGCGTTGCGTTCCCCGCTTCTACGACTCCGAAGTCCCTGACCTTCGATGTCACCCCCATGAGGCTGATGACGATGAAGACGATGGCTGCCGTAACGGTCACGCCCACGGCAACGAGACGCAGCGCGATGGAATATCGACGTAGTTGGTTCATCCCGATTACGGAATGGAACGACCACCCACCGGGCTTACGATACTGGACGAATACAAGCCACGGAAATAGTTGACGACCCTCCGCACCCAAGCTTGGGAAGGAGGGTCGTTTGCCCTAGAAGTCCCCAGACCAAGAAATGGCGCCGCCGGTCGGAGTAACGCCGCACTGCGGGATCAGTCGACTCAAGGTCGACTTGGAGGACGCTGAGGCTGGAGCCCGTTCACGTCCGCCATATTGCGAGGACACGTACAACCACGTCGCGACACCCGCAGACACGACGCCCACGGCGAACCCGACGTCCGCAATCAGGTAGTCGCGCTTGAGGTCGTCGTAGGTGCCACGTTTGTCCGCCTTGCAATAGGGCGCGCAATCGGAAAGCGTGCTCTTCTCAGATTTGCCCATCAAGGCAAAGGTCGTCCCCGTAGCGAGCCCAGCAACGGCGACGCCCGAAGCTATCCAGAACGCAACCGGAATGGTGCGTGGTTCGGGTGCAGCGGGCGGCGGGACAGGTTGTGGCGGTGGGGCAACCGGAGGCGGAGGCTCTGGCTTCGCTTCCGGCTTTTCTGCTACTTCCCCGGGCTCGACGGGTTCAGCGACACGCATCTGAATCAGCCGGTTCTTTTCCCCTTCTCGAATGAGCACGTCCGAGCTCAGCACCTCACCGGACGGGAGCAGAAAGCGCAAGCGATGCTTACCCGGATCGATTCGAATGGCTCGACCGTCGAGGCCGTCCACGATGAGATCGTCGGTGGAGAACACTTTGACGGCGCTGATGTCTTCGTTCTTCTCACCCGTGACGACGAAGATGACCGTCGGCATGGTCTGCTCGACTTGGCGAAGGAACTCAGCGCACTCTTGGCGGAGTTGGGAAGGACAACTGTCGTCGGACCCACACGTGGTAAATAGTTGGGTTGCGAGCCGCAAGTGCCCCGCGCGCGCCTCGCGTTGCCCTGTCGCATGCGCCGTAATACATGCCTTGGAGTCCGCCACTGCGACGTTCGAAAGGGTGAGGAACGCAAGAGACAACGACACCAAGGAAATACGCGACGCGGTTAAGCTCTTGAGGACGGTGCTGATATCCATTGGGCTCTTCTCTCTTCGCACGTGGTTCGATGTTCGCGAGACCAGCCATGATGGCCTAGCGATGTGCAGTAAGTGCAGACGTGTGTGCAATGGCCGTCGAGGTGTGTGCGCCAGTATTCGAGTGTCTTCTACCTACGAGTCGCTAACGGGCCGAGGTCGAAGACAGATCCCTCTACGGCACGTCGAAGTATTCTGATAGGAATCCGGGCGCCAGAGCAACCATTCTGATCGCAGAGGGACACGCGTTTAATCAACATTGAGAGACCGCGGAATCGGCAGGCCGGCCCGCTTATCGAGTTCATCAGCGTCGATTCGATCGATTCCGTTCACACCGTCTCGCCGTGCGCAGGGGGGTGTGGGCCGACTCCCATTTCTTATATCATCGCCAGCTTCGTTCCGCTGAGCAGCAGGGCACACACCGACTTTACGCTCCAGGACCGCATTACAGGATTTTAGGTTCCATTTCGAGCGTTCATGTTACCCTTCGTGGCGGTGGCAGAGACTACTGAGAACCATATTGCGCCCTTGGAGGCACGGTACCGCCCCTTGATCGAATTGGGTCGCGGCGGCACCGCTCGAGTTTATCTGGCGAACAGTCTCAGCTCCGGACTCAAGAAGCTCGTGGTGCTCAAGACGCTCGAGCCAGAGCTCTCGATGGACGTCGAGATGCGTGAGCTCTTCCTTCGAGAAGCCCACGTCTGCGCTCGGCTCAACCACCCGAATATCGTGCAAATCAACGAGGTTCTCGAGCTCTCCACGGGCCCCGTCATCGTGATGGAGTACCTCGAGGGAGTCGCACTCTCGCAGGTGATTTCGCAGAGCTCGGGTCAATTCTCGACTCGACTTCATCTCTATACGCTCACGCAGCTGTTGGCTGGGCTGCACTACTTCCACGATCTCAAGGATTACGACCACACGACGGAGCTCCGACCGGTTCACCGCGACGTCTCTCCTCAGAACGTCGTCGTCCTCTACGAAGGAGCAGTAAAGGTCCTCGATTTCGGCATCGCGAAGCTGGCCAATCAGGAGAGCAAGACCTCTACAGGCATCGTCAAAGGCAAACTGCACTACATGCCTGCAGAACAGCTGATGTCGGACGCGTCACTGGATCGTCGCGCTGACATCTTCGCTGCCGGCATCATGCTTTGGGAGGCGCTTGCCGGGCGACGCATGTGGAAGGGGATGACGGAAAACGCCGTGCTCCAAGCGTTGGTTCGCGGCGAGCTACCGAACCTGCGCAACGTTGCACCGGATTTTCCGGACTACTTCTACGATGTGGTCGCGAAGGCGACGGCGCTTTCGCCAGATGACCGCTACTCGACGGCGCTCGACTTGCAGCTCGAGCTCGAGAAGATGCTGGACACGTTGGGTGGCCCCGTTCGGCCTCGAGAACTCGCAACCTTCATGCAGGCGCAGTTCGGAACCCGCCGCAAGGAGCAGGAGGCCGCGGTTGCCGAAGCCATCAAGCATCCTTTGGCGACGCCTTGGGCCTTTTCGACGGCTCACGACGTCAACTCCGGCTCCGTCGACAGTCGTGATCGGGCAAAGACGCCCGTCCAGCGCACCAGCGGCAGCACGACGACGAATTCCTCCTTCGACGCGACGAAACCACCAAGTCGCACGCGATGGGCGGGGCTTTTGGTTTTGTTGGCCGCGGCCACGGCGCTTGGCGTTTTCTTGCTGAAGGGCAATGTCACGAACAATCCTGCTGCGTCCACTCAGCCCAGCGTCTCGCAGCCACGCGAAATCAGCTTCGCAGTGACGTCGAATCCGATTGGAGCCTTGGTATTGCTCGATGGACGCCCGCTCGGACGCAGCCCATGGCGCGGCGCATTTCCGGAAGAACACCGGATCGCAAAATTGGAGATCCGGGCAGACGGACACATCCCTTTCTCGAAGGAAGTCTCGTTGAACGAGAACGTCGATCTCGATGTTCAACTGCAGCGAGATCTCCCTACACCCGAACCGGAAGTGAGCGCAAAGAAGCCAACTCCCGGTGCGAAGTCGATTCGCCAAGGCAAAGCAACGAAGGTCACGACGAAAGGGGCGAACTGTAACCCCCCCTACGTACTCAGCCAAGACGGCATACGCGTCTACAAACCTGAGTGTTTTTGATAGTTTTGAAGACGATCCGTTCGTGACACTCGGTCGATTGTGCGCATTTGTGACTATAGAGCAAAAACCACAAGTCCTGGCGCGCCACGAAAATAGACGACAGCAGGAGTGCGAAAGGCTCTAAAGTCTTCCGGAAGTGGATCCGTTATCCGTAGCGGGTCGAAAGGGACGCGAGCCCGCGGAAAGGCTCGACAAATAGCCTTCATCCCTTTTGAATACTCGCGAGGGAACACGAGAGAGCGTTAGGGGAATTCATTTCGAACCTCCGTTCACACGCATTACACGAGGAGAGACCATGATTCGAACCATTCGAGAGATCGCTTCGAGAGACGTCGATGTCCGTGGAGCGCGACGTCGCTTAGGGAAAGGGCGGCAGATTGCACGTTATGGATCGCTCCTCTGTTTGACACTCGCGAGTGTCGTCGGTTGCGATGATGACTTCGGGGACAATTCACCAGCAGAAGGTGGTGAAGCTGGAGCAACTGAAACCGTCGGCGGTTCGACGAGCAAGGGTGGCACGGGCGGCAAATCGAGCGGCGGCAGTCGCCCGGTTGGCGGCTCGTCGAGCTCGACGACGATCGCCGGTGGAACGACCAGCGTTGGCGGCGCATCGGGAAGCGGCGGAACGACGTCGGATACGACCACCATCGGTGGCACGTCTTCTGTTGGCGGAACAACGGCTGCTCCCTCGGGTGGAACCTCGGCAGTCGGTGGAACGACAGCAACGGGCGGCACAACTGCGTCTGGTGGGACGACAGCATCGGGCGGCACGACGGCAGCAGGTGGCACGACGGCAGCAGGTGGCACGACGGCAGCAGGTGGCACGACGGCAGCAGGTGGCACGACGGCAGCAGGTGGCACAACTGCGTCTGGTGGGACGACGGCAGCAGGTGGCACGACGGCAGCAGGTGGCACGACGGCAGCAGGTGGCACGACGGCAGCAGGTGGCACGACGGCAGCAGGTGGCACGACGGCAGCAGGTGGCACGACCGCGGCAGGCGGCACCACGGCAGCGGGTGGCACGACCGCGGCAGGCGGCACCACGGCAGCAGGCGGAACGACAGCTGAAGGTGGCACCACGGCAACCGGTGGAACGGGAACGGGCGGCACGACGAATCCTCCGACGCCCCACGCGGTGCTGAGATACGACTTCGATGACGTGTCAGCGACGAACGCGCTGGATTCCACCGCGAGCCACAACGACGGGACGCTCACCAACGTCACCCTTTCTGCAGCGGGTAGAAACACTGCCGCGGCAACGTTCGCGGCGGCGGATTCTTCGATTGCCATGCCCACGGGACTTACCTTTGGCACCGACACCATCAGTGTTTCAGCGTGGGTGAAGCTCACATCGAGCGCAGCCGGCAGCCGTCTGTTCACGTTGGCTGCCGCCGCAGACAGCTATGTGTACTTGACGCTGAATGACGGAGCTACTCCGGCAGGGATCAGTCTTCGGTGGCGCGTTCCCAGCGGTACCGAGCAAACCCTCACAACGCCGACACAGCTGCCCCTCAATGTATGGAAGCACGTGACGGTCACGACGTCCGCGCAGCTGTCGCAGATCTACGTCGATGGCAAGATCGTCGCACAAAGTGCAAGCGGCATGCTCCCATCCGCTCTCGGTTCGACCCCCACGAGCGTGGTCGGGAACTCCGAGTTGAACACCGACGGGATCCGCGGCACGTTGGACGAATTCCAGCTGTACGACGGGGCCCTTACGAGTCAGCAACTCATTACTCTGGCCTGGCCCAAGACCGATTACTCGATGTATCGATTCGACGAAGCCTCCGGCGACACGATCACCGACGATTCGGATCGAGCGAAGAACGGAACCTTGATTGGTGGAACGCGTGTCACTGGCGTGTTCGGCGGGGCGATCAAGTTGGTCAATCCGGCCTCCGGCGCTGCTACTCAGTATGTCAGCCTGGGAAGTGGCACTCTCCAATCCTGCGACGCCGCATGGACCATCGCGGCTTGGTACAACCCCGAAGCGGTGCGGTATTCGGCCCCGATATTCATCGCGAAGAATGTCGATGACCTCACCGCTAACCCCCCAGTGAGTCCGCCTTTCCTGCGTTTCGCGCCGGTTTATCAGACAGGAACCGATTTGTCTCTGCAATGGTATACGGGCAGCACCACACGTCAGGCTAAATATACTCGTGCTCTCGGCATCGGACAGTGGCGGCATGTCGCCGTTACTCGAGCGGGCTTTGACGTCTACTTCTATGTCGACGGTGTCGCAGTCAATTCCACGGCCATATCTTTCACTTCATCGGCTGGCATCGCCTCCTCGCTGGCCAATGCTCCAGAAAACTATTTCGGCCGGAATCGAATTGTCGGTGGCGGCAGCGACGCAGGTTTGGATGGCAGCCTGGACGACATCTTGATCTCTTGCCGCGCCTACACACCGGACGAAATCAAGCAGCTCGCTTACCGTCCGTAGGGGCACGTCTCAATCGAGACAGAACGACGCCCAACACAGCTCCTCCCATCCGGCCCGCAGCGCGTGAGCGCGAGGACCGGATCGGGGAGGAGCAAGCCACCTCGCGCGGCAGCGTGAGGTGGCGGTGGTGGGCAGCCCTCCCACCAAAGGCGTAGAACAGGCTGACTCACGCGAGAGCGTCAGACCGCGATGATGGATATCGTTCCGAAAAGGCGGGCGAGATTTCTGTTCTGCGGAGAGTGGAATGGCACGCTTCGCTCGCGCGGCAGACCGATACTCGAGCACGCGCCGACCATCTTGGATTAACTACCGATATTTGCGATCCGTACTCACTACGATGGTGGCCTTCAGGTAAGATGCCTAGGCTTCACCGAGGACAGCCATGCGTCGACACGCTTCACACTCCGCCGCTCGTCGTTCCTTATTGATCGTTGCGGGTCTCTGCGCCTGTTCGCTCCAGGTCCCGAAGGAGTCCGAGGTCTTTCCCTCGGATTCGAGCGGTGGAACCAAAGCGGGCAAGGGCGGGGAATCGTCGGATGGCGGCGAGTCGTCCGCCAAAGGCGGCACGGGGAGTTCGCAGGGCGGCAGCGGAACAAGCACGGCAACGTCGCCTTCTGGCGGCGCCGATGCTCAAGGCGGTAACACGTCGACCGGAGGCAACACGTCGACCGGAGGCAACACGTCGACCGGAGGCGTTCCATCGACAGGCGGAACCACCGCTACGGGCGGCACCACTGCAACGACGACGACCGTGCCGATCGTCTTGCCTCCGTCTTCGCCAATACTGAAGTACGACTTCGACGTTTCGACACATACCGTTGCAACGGACTCGACGACAAATGGACATGATGGCACGTTGACCAGCGTCACCCTCTCGGCAACGGGCAGAAACACCGGTGGCGCCCTTTATGCGGCGACTGATGCGGCCATCGTCTTACCCCAAGGGCTTTTGGCGCAAACCACGATGCTCAACGTGTCCGCGTGGGTCAAGCTCACCGCAAATAGCGTCGACAACCGACTCTTCACGTTCGGTGACGGAACAACGTCGTACCTCTATTTGACATTCGACGACGGCAATTCGACGCCGGGGATCCGACTCAAATTCTTGGCTCCCGGAGGCACAGAAAAGACAGTATTTACGCCCACGCAGCTGCCGCTCAATGTCTGGAAGCACGTAACAGTGACGATGACCGCTGCTGGAACGGCCATTCATGTCGACGGCAAGGTTGTGGCAAACGATCCGACGCTCATCATCGATCCGTCGACACTTGGTGCAACTGCAGGAGGCATCGTCGGCAATTCCCCCGCCGGCACCAATGCCTTTCAGGGCATGGTAGACGAATTCCACCTCTATAGCGGAGGTCTCAAACGGAGCGAGATCCTCACGTTGTCTGCGCCGAAGACAGACTACTCGATGTTCCACTTCGATGAAGGCTCCGGCACAGCTACGGAAGACTCGTCGGATTCGAAACAAGGACGGCACGCTCGTCGGCGGCGCCATTTGGGTGCCTGGGATCTTGGGAAGTGCCGTAAAGTTGGACAACGCCAGTACTGTGTGGCCATCCGCCCAGTATGTCGATCTCACGGACGGACTCATTCAGGACTGCACAACCAACCTCACCGTAGCTGCATGGGTGAACCTCGAAACCAATAACAATATGGCTTCGGTCTTCACTGTCGCGCCCGACGGATCGGCCCTCATTCACTTTGGGACAGCGTACAAGAAGGACGCCGACTTGACGTTGCAAATGAACTGGAACACCTCGAGCTGGGCAACGGCCCGAGCACCTCAAGTGTGGCAACTGGGACAGTGGTATCACGTGGCCGGGGTGCGCGCTGGTACAGGTACGACGGCTCAGGTATACGTCAACGGAATGCCGCTCACATTGGTCGTAAATGACTACTGGGCCAACGCCAACCGTTCCTATGCGGATTGGGGTGTCACGCCAATGAACTATTTCGGCAGGAGCCGCGACGAGTTGGGCCAACCTGGATTCGACGGCACACTCGACGAAATCCTGATCTCTTGCCGTGCCTATACGGCAAGCGAGATTGCCCAGCTCGCGTATCGACCCTAAGCCCATAGCGTTAGGTACGACGCGCGCGTCGTACCTAGCCACCCAGCGTTACACGACATTCCGCGACGTCGAAGGCAACTTCGCGCGTCCTATCTCGTCATGATTCGCGGCATCGGAGGGGTGCCCATGCCGTTACCGATGACGAAACTCGGGTGCGGCGGTTGATTGTATCCGGTCTGCTGCGACGACACCTGCATCCGGTACTGAGCATCGTGCATCAGGGTGTAGATGCGCCGAGTCGTTTCGATGGGCGTCGTGAAAAGAAGTAGCGCAGAGTTATCGGCTGCTCGCCAAATGACCTCTTCGCGCCAATCGCCGAGGAGATCCGCCGTGAGGACCGGGGTCGCCTTGGTTCCATTGTTGGAGGCGCAGGTAGCGCACGTCAACAATGGGCCCGCGCCGTATTTCGAGATGGTCACCTTGTCGAGCAACTCCCGCGATTCATCCCCGTCCCACCATAGAAGGAAGTTCACGCTCGTCGGAACGCTGCCGAGACTGAGGCCTGTGGTTGCCGATAACAACGTGCTCCCACTTGCCCAAATCTCCGCACCTTCGTTGCCCGGTAGAATGTCCGCCGCGACGCCGCGCCCGGTATCTGCGTTACGCACCGGACCTTGAACGATGACCTCGCAGGTGTTTGCATCGCGAACGTCATAGGACGGACCGGCCTTGTTCTCGTGCGGCATGAACACTTCGAGGCCAGGGCGTGCCGGGATCAGATCCGTGACGTGAAGGGCGTCACCGTGACCAAAGCCCGTCGAACACTTGAAACCTCCCGTACTGTCTATCGTCGCCGCACCATAGATGACCTCTTGAGCCCCGTCGTCATCGACGTCCGCGACAACCATGGAATGGGCACCCTGCCCTGCAGCAGAGCCAACCGTTGCCGCTGCGCTATCGTACGTCCAAAGGCGCGCTAGAACGCCTTCGCGATAGTTCCACGCCGTCACGGTGGCGCGTGTGTAATATCCTCGCGCCATGAGGATACTCGGTCGTCCGCTCGCGTTCTGTCCAACGCCCGTATCGCTGACGAACGCCGCGGACGCGAGGAACCGATCGACGCGATTGCCGTAGCCATCGCCCCAGTCGGACACGGTGCCCCGCGGAATTTCGAAGTTTACCGTGGTCAGTTCCGCGCCGGTCAGACCATCGAACACCGTCAGGTATTCCGGCCCCGTGAGGACGTAGCCGTAGTCGTTTCGATAGTCTGCGTCATCTGTGTCCGATGCTGCAGGACCGAGATGAAGGTATGCCCCAGTTCCATCCTTCGTTCCTGGTGCAGTCTTCACGGCAATCTCGGCTCGACCGTCACCGTCGAAGTCGTAGACGACGAACTGCGTGTAGTGAGCGCCGGAGCGAATGTTTCGCCCCAAATCGATCCGAAAGAGGAACGTTCCGTCCAGTTCGTAAGCGTCGAGCAACGTGTTGCCCGTGAATCCGCCCACGGAATTATCTCGAGAGTTCGTCGGCTCCCATTTGAGCACGATATCGAGTCGACCGTCGCCATTCAGATCGGCAGTGCTCCCATCGCTTGCATCGTAGGTGTATGCCGCGTCCGTCTGCCCCGTCGCGACGCGATCGGTCACTCCGCCCGAAGGCACGCTCAGAGGAATGGACAAGAAGGATTCGTTCCAAACGGGCGCTTCCGCGGAGGCGCCGCGATCTTCGCCATCGATCACGACGTGCACGGAGTAAAGCGATGCGGCTGCCCCCTCGGCATCGACGTAGTTCGTGCTGTCCGACACCGAAGCAATCCGGAGCCCATCTCGATAGACGTCGTAACTCGTTCGTGTCGGAGATGCCTCGTCGTATTCTGAACCCAACATGCGCCAACCGACGTAAATTCCAGTGGAACTCTGGATCGCCACGAGACCGCGATCCAAAGCTTCGAGTTGATACGCTGGTAAGACGACGGGAATCGATCCGGTAGCGCCACCAGCACTCGCACCTCCCGCACTCGAACCACCAGTAGTCACACGTGTGCCGCCGGCGCCACCAGCGCTCGTGCCACCGCTGGTCGACGTCTTCGTTCCACCGGTGCTCGCGCCGCCAACGGATTGGAAGCTGGTGCCGCCGCTGGTCGACGCTTTCGTTCCACCAGCGCTAACGCCGCCAGAACCGCCTGAGATTGCTCCACTTCCAGCCTCAGAGCGCGTTCCACCGATGTTGGTGGCTCCACTTGCACCACTTCCGCCTGCGGCGCTCATGATTCCGCCCACTGAGAGCGCCGTCGTAGATCCGAAAGAGGTGCCACCCTGCACTGCCGTGTTCGACCCGCTGGTATTGCCCGACGCACCTCCCGTTCCCGAGCTCGAGGTCCCACCCGAACCTGCGGAACCTGCCTCGCTCGTGGCCCCGCCATCGCCAACGGGCGGTTTCCCGTGGCCGAAGTCTTCGCATCCGAGCAAGAGAGCTCCCACTGCGACGAGTAAGACTCGCAGAGAACGTCGATCGATGCCAACACGCCTGGGAGTGAACGCGTGTGGCAGGACAGATGATCGACTGAAGCGGCGTGCCTCCGTGCGGCGTGCCTCCGTGCGGCGTGCCTCCGTGCGGCACGCTTCCGTCGAACGCAACGGCTCGCGATGCGCTTTCTCGCTGGGCATCTGGGGAACGACGTCGGCAGACGCCATTGGGGTAGCCGCAACCTTCGTCATGGCCAAGTCGTGACCGGACAGGTCGCCGTTTTGAGCCACTCATCGATGAACGCCAGGCGCTTCGTCATGTTCGCTTTCATCGTAGCCACGGCATTGAGATGGTCCGCGTTGGAAAAGGATTTGCGCGGATCCGTTTCTACGGCTTCGGCGATCTGCGCGGCCCAGATGTCGAGCTGCGCCGACATCGCCGTGGCGTCGTATGCCGCGCGAGCCGCTTTTAGCTCCTCGAGGAATCGCTCGCACCAGTGGGCATTGGAGAGGGCCACTTTGACCAGTCGTTCCTTGAGCCAATGGGAGTTCTGGTACGTGAACGGATCCGCCTTGATGACGCTATCCACACTTCCGATCGTCACGCTCGATTTGCTCGAATTCAGGCTGCCCACCAACAAGGTCATGTCCATGTCGTACGGGAACCAGAGAAATCCGCGAGTCGGATGATCGTAAAGGAAGTAGTTGATCTCGACGCCTGCCCAATAACTATCGACGTCCGGCAAGATCGCCGCGGCGGCCCAATATCTCACTGCCTCGTCCAGATCACTCATCGCGTCGATGGTTTGAATGTCCGTCGCCTTCATCAACGCGTCACGACGACTGACGTCGCCCAGGGTTTCGTTGGTGCGAAGCTCGGAACCACCATCGTACAGATTGCCCTCGGCGTCTGCGTCGGTAAAGTGCCGTTGAAGGTATTCCTTGTCGATTCGTTCGACGTTGACGTAGAGGCCCTGATACTCGCCGTTGACGTACAGCTTGGCGTTATTCACGCAGGACCAGTGCGCCCCGACGCGCCGCATGAAAGAGAACCCCACTCGTTCGGCAAGCAAGGTGGGATCGTACCAAGGTGCGTCGAGGACGATCTTTCGGAGACCGTGGAAGCGCCCTGTCGAATCGGTCTCGTTGAAGGAGATGAGATACTGCTTCTTGTCGCAGCGCCACGACCAGTTGCCTTTCAAACGCACCATTGCGCTCGCCGTCTCGTTGCCATACTTCAAGGTTGCTGGGTGATAGGCTTTGACCTGCCCCACACAGTCCGTCTCGATGGCTTGGAGATCCGACGGGGCGATCTCGAGCTCGAACGTGGGCAAGATGTTCTCGTCGTACAGATCTGCACAGGGCTTGGGATAAGTTTCGACCACTGTACTCGTGGCAGCGGACGAGCCACCAGCAGAAGTGCTCCCGCCGGACGTGGGCGCGCTTGTGCCGCCAGATCCCCCTCGAGCCGTGTCGCCACCAGACGTAGCTGCGCCTGCGGCGCCGCCGGACCGTGCGGAATCGCCGCCGATCTGCTCTTCGGGCGCATTCTTCCCGAAGTCCTCACAAGCCAGAGAAGCGATGCAACAAGCCAAGCCGAGACAGACCAGTCGAGATTCACGCATGGCCGTAAGTGTAGCTCGGCAAGTCCAAGTCACACCGCTGTACTGGAAGTAGGCGCAAATGATGTAGCGCAAGTCGCCGCGGCTCGTACCCTGTCGTAGACGCGCACATTCCGAACGAGGAAGGGTACGTTGACGCGCCCCACCCCAGCACCTCCACGTCGATGCACGTACATCGAAGGTTGCAGCTCCGGATGCCCTAGTCTTACCGTCCGAAGAGAAACGGTTCCAAAGACGAGGCGCCGTTCTCCTGATGCGCGTCACCCAAAAGTAACGTAAATCTACCCTCCATCGGCTCGATTCAAGCTGCCAACGAAGGACGCTTCCATCGGAATTCGCGTCCCACTCCACGAAAGGCGACCCGTGCGAAAGTCCACCCTGGTCTTCACTCTGTTGTTACTGCAAGCCTGTTCATCCAACGACAAGAAGAACGACATGGGAACCGGGGGCGGACACGCCGGATCGTCATCAGACACTTCGGCGCAAGCGGGCAACGGCGGCAGTGGTGGTGACGGAGCGGAAGGAGGGGATCAGAGCACGTCGTCGTCCGCCGGCGGCTCGACGACCTCAGGCGGCGCAACTGGTGCAGTCGGCGGTTCGACGGCTTCGACGGGCACCGGATGGGTTGGCTCCTGGGCAACGGCGCAACAACTCACAGAAACAGGCAATCTGCCCCCGACACCTCCAGGGCTGACGAACAACACACTCCGACAGATCTTCCAAGTCTCCATCGGTGGCCAGCGAGTCCGGCTCCACTTCTCCAACGAATACGGATCGAGCCCCGTAACGTTGAAAGCGGTCCATTGCGCCAAGTCCGTCAGCGGGCACACGGTGGACACTGCGACGGACAAGACGTTGACCTTCGGCGGCGCCGAATCCGTTACGATCCCAGCCGCGCAAACGGTGGTGTCCGATCCCATCGACTTCGATCTCGCGCCTTTGTCGAAGGTCGCCGTCAGCATCTACTTCGGCGAGACATCGACGGAGGTGACCGGTCACCCCGGCTCTCGAACGACGTCGTATATCCAGACGGGCGATGGCGCTGCGCTCGCGACTCTCTCGTCGCCAAGCACCACGGATCACTGGTACATTTTGTCCGGTCTCGACGTCGCAGCGGGTGACGACACCCGCGCCGTCGCCATCCTCGGTGATTCGATAACGGACGGTCGAGGCTCCACGACGAACGGAAACAATCGTTGGCCCGACGCATTGGCAAAACGCCTGCAGGGCAATGCCGACACGAACCAGGTGGGCGTCCTCAACCAAGGTATTGGCGGCAATGCCGTGCTCAGCGGCGGCCTCGGTCCGACCGCGCTCACCCGTTTCGATCGAGACATCCTGAATCAAAGTGGTGTGCGCTGGGCCATTGTTTTCGAGGGCGTCAACGACATCGGCTACAGTAGCGGCGCTACCATCGCAACGAATCTCATCAACGCCTATTCGCAGTTCGTGACGAAGGCGCGAAGCAAAGGCGTACTCGTCTACGGCGCGACGATCACCCCCTTCGGCGCCAATAGCTACTATTCCGTGGCCCACGAGGAGGCTCGGCAGGCCGTGAACGACTGGATTCGCACTCAAGGCAACTTCGACGCCGTAATCGACTTCGATGCGACCGTTCGCGATCCTCTGAACGCGATCAACCTCCTCAGTGCCTATAGCTCCGACGGCCTCCACCTGAACCCCACTGGGTACCAGAAGATGGCAGACTCGATCGACTTGTCGCTCTTCGCCAAGTAAGTACGGCGATTCGAACGCCGGCGCCTTGCGGGCCGCCGACGTTCGACACGTCGCTCGATCGGACGCGCGCCGAGTCGAAAGCAGCTCGCCAAGTAAGTACGGCGATTCGAACGCCGGCGCCTTGCGGGCCGCCGACGTTCGACACGTCGCTCGATCGGACGCGCGCCGAGTCGAAAGCAGCTGACATCGGGACTGCACCGGCTACGCGGAGAGGACCACCGCTGCGGCCGCGAGTGTCGATTCCGCTTGGCTCAAGGCGAGACCCTGCAGACGCTCACGGCATTGCGCCCATCCACGTGAGCGTCGAGCCCGCGACGACCATCAGCGAAGACGAGACGAAACCACCCTTCGTGGTATCGAACGTGTCGTTGACGAGGCCGTTGGAGCTCCAAATGCGATCCACGTAAATGACCGTGGGGTTCTTCCAAGGTCCCGTCGTGCCGGCGGTAACCTCGATGTTGAGCTGACTTATCGCGACGGGGTCGAAGGCGCCTGCCGCGCCGCCGATGGGGACGACGACGTCGGTCCATTTGGTCGCGAGGGTGTTGAGCGCCACGAACGAGCCGCCACCGCCCGTGAAATCTTCGTCCCCGACGTACAGCTTGAGATCGCCTCCGGTCGCGTCTGGCGCGTAGAGACGCAATGTCAGCGTTGCGTTGGTCAGATCCGGCAGTGCCTCGAACTTGTCGGCAAAGCGCTGCGCCGTATTCGCTTCGGCGAGCGGTACGCTGAGTGCAACGACCCCTCGCGGAGCGCCGCAAGCTCCTGCATTGCAAACCTGATTCGGTGAACACGCGACTCCGTCGGTGCAGCTCGAACCGCAGTACGTCAAGGCGTCGAGATGGACCTCGCAACCATCGTCGTTGCCGAGCCCAGTATGCTGCCTGCAATCGAGGAAGCGAGGCAAACACGTGGGCTTGCAGGAACTCGCCATACAGACGCGAGACTTTGCACCGTTCGGTGAACAGGTTCGTCCGCAGGCGCCACAAGCAGTGGGCGTCGAAGACGTATCCGTTTCGCAACCGTCGTTTGCCGTTGCCGCGTTGCAGTCGGAGAAGCCGTTGGCGCACGTCGGCTTGCACTTCGACGACGCGCAGCTCGCAGCCGAGGCGTTCGTCAGATTGCACGTAACTCCGCATGCGCCACAATCCTGATACGTGGCGCCCGCGGCTTTTCCGATGGTGAGATTGATGCACTCCAGTGCACCATCGCATCGAGTGAGCCCCGTTTCACACGTTCCCGTTGTGATGGTCGAAGTGCCACCCTCTCCATTCCCGCCGGAAGAAGCCCCTGCATCGGCGCCGCCGCCCGCCTGTGCGGTGTCTCCCGCCGCGCCACCAGAGCTCTTTCCGCCCCGACCGCCCTTCGCAGAACTCTCCTTTTTCAAGTAGTCGAAGTCTTGGAGGGAGCAACCTGCGATGCATGCGACCCCGAATAGGGCGAAGGTGAGAGGTCGACGTGAAACTCCACGATGGATCCGTGAAGCAGCCTTCGATTCGATGAGTGCTGTCATGAAAGTCGAGATTGAAAGTCACCGTACGAGGAATCGCTCAGCACGTCAATTACGCAAAGGCCGCTTACATTTTCCCGCACGAGCGCTTTTGCGCTGCATTTACGACCATGACAGGAAACGCGACGCTGCCCACTTTGGATATTGATATATCGAGGTCGATCTCATTGCGACGTTTGCAGGAAATGACGAACCTTCCGCACCAGCGCGAGTCGGTCGCATTTCTTTACGTCGTGCGTCACCGAGACGTGGGTTCGATCGCGAATGTGCATGCGCACGTCAATGGCGAGCATGACGCTCGGGAGGCCAACCTAGAGCACAGGAGCTCAGGTGCAGTGGGGACGTTTCCCGAAGGCGCTGGCCTGTGTCGTTTGGACCGACTCGCGCACTTCCAGTCTCCTTCACTTGCCACTGCGAAGGACGCGTTGCGACGTGAACCTGCCTCGGATTCTGCCCCAACGAGACACGCGTTCCGGGCGCTGACCTTGCGTCTTCTAGCCGGGCCTGGCCCAAGGGAAAGACCGGCCGTTCCCGATCACACCTACATATACTCCAGAGAATACCGGACGGCGCGAGTGTAATTGCGACGTAGGCCGCCAAAACGGGCATACTTCGAGGTCCACCTTGATTCTGCGTCCGTCCTCCTTCCCTCCGCAAGACCGAGCATCGACCTCGGAGCTCGAGCCGATATCCGAAGTCGCGAAGCCGCTCGAGAAGGCTGAGCCTTCTTCCCCCCCCGTGCGCGACCTGGTGATGGACGTGGCGACAAGTCCCAACCCTCAGCGAGTCTCGACGGCGCTCCAGCCTCCCCCAGCGCGCTGGGTGGCGGTCGAGTACGCCGGGAATCGAGCCGCGCTCGTCGCAGGCCTCGTCGAAGGCAGCGAAGGCGCCGCCGTTGCCCTCTTTCACGAATATGCGTCCCTAGTCGAACGTACCGTCGGACGAGTCCTCGGAGTGGACGACGAGCTCCCCGATGTCGTCCAAGAGGTCTTCTTTCGGGCCTTGCGCTCGGTCCACCGCATCCGCGATCCGCAAGCGCTCACCGACTGGCTACTTCAGATCACGATTTGCACGGCGACCGACTGGATCCGAAAGCGGCAACGACGACGCTGGCTCGTCTTTCGAGATCCGGTGCAACTCGAAGAGCCCGTGGGACTTCCGGTCGACGAAGCCGGCAGAGAAGCCGTTCGCGCGACGTATGCCATCCTCGATCGCCTCGCCATCGAGGAGCGGCTGGTGTTCGTCCTACGTTACCTCGAAGGCATGGAACTTACTCAAGTGGCAGCTGCTTGTGATTGCTCCTTGGCCACTGTGAAGCGTCGACTGGGGCGTGCCATGAGTCGCTTCGAGGCCCTCGCAAAGCGGGAACCCGCTTTGTCACCGTGGCTCGACCGACAACGAGAGAGCGACAGCAGCGAGGAGGCAGCATCATGATGCGCCTGGAAGAACTCGGAAAGACCGTCGCAGCGATCCAGGACGAGGATCGCGCGGCCATGCGAATCACGGAACGTGCCAGCGAGAGTTTCATTCGCGAACTCAGGAAACGCTCTCGTGCCCCACGACGTACGCAGTGGATCGCCGCAGCAGCGGCCGCTGTGCTCTTGATTGGTGGTGGAACGGCGATACTCCATCGGCGGCTCCCTCCTGGCGTCGAGATCGCGCGCATGAGCGACGTGGTGGTCGGCAAGCCCGTCGTCGCCCCATTGGACCGCACGCTTCCACTCCGGTTCGCGGACGGTTCGATGGTCGAATTGAACACGGGCAGCAGCGCCAACGTGCTCGCTATCACGAAGGATGGCGCCACCGTGGAACTTCAATCCGGCAAGGCGGACATTTCCGTGGTTCACCGCGACTCTACCCGTTGGATGCTCCACGCTGGTCCCTATCGCGTCAAGGTGACCGGAACGAAGTTCAGCTTGGAGTGGCTGCCCAGTAGAAATCACATGGAGCTCGCCTTGCGTGATGGCGCGGTGGTGGTGACGAGCGAGCGCGCATCCTTCGCAGCCGTGGCACTACGCGCAGGCGAGCGACTCGTCGTCGACGGCGGTGAATGGCACCTCGACTCGATGTCCCGAGAAGCGCCCACCGAGGTGCGGTCGCCCTCTTCCGCCGAAGTTGCTCCGCCCGTGGAGCCCAACGCGCCGCCCCAGGAGCCTCGAGCGGTGTCTACGGCTCGCACCGTCGCCTCGACGTCCCTCGAGCCTCGGAGCGCCCCCGTCGTCGAGTGGCAACGCCTCGCAGAGCAAGGTAACTACCCCGCCGCCTATCGCAGCGCGGAAACGCTGGGTATCCCCACTTTGGCTTCTTCCGCTTCCGCTCCGACGCTCCTCGCCTTGGCGGAGGTCTGTCGGTTTGCCGGACACGCCAGCGAATCGATGGTGGTGATGACGAAGTTACGTCAACGCTACCCCGGTACCAACGAAGCCGCCATTGCGGCATTCCAGCTGGGACGACTCTCGTCCAATGGACAACTCGCGGCGTCCTGGTTCCGCAGTTATCTCAAGGAGCGTCCCAACGGCGAATTGGCAAGAGAGGCCTCGGGACGGCTCATCGAGGCGCTCGATCGAGCAGGCGACAGAGCAGGTGCTCGCGCGGCCGCTGACGGCTACCTGAGCCGATATCCGTCGGGTCCCCATGCAGCGTTCGCTCGCAAGCTGATCGCGCCATGAGGCTCACGCGGCAGGCGTTGACGAGCCTGATCGGTCTTTCGCTCGCCAGTCGCGTGCCCAACGCCGTTGCCGCGCGGGTCGAGCCAAGCATCGAGTCTTCCACTGCGAACACTGGCCCTCTGAAAACGGCGGATTCATCCGACGGAGCCATGGGCGAGGACGCAACGGAGGTCCCACTTCGGGTACTGATCGAACTCCACGCCGATTCACAGGGAATGCTGCCCCTGCTGCGCGCGGAACTCGAAGGATTGGGGCTCGAGGTCGTCGAACGCTCGAGCGATCCCACATCGCCGAGCCGTGATGACACGGAGAGGCACGGCGAGACCTTTCGCATCGTCGTCAAACCACAACAGGTCGAGGTTTGGATTCTGGACGTCGGTGCGAACACCATCGTGCATCACGAGGTGTTCGCGAAGGCCGACGGCTCGCCGCTCGCAATGCGCACGGCCGTGTTGCACGCCGTCGAGCTGCTCGGGTGGAGTCTACGGGAACGACAGCGCAAAGCCGCGCCGCAAGGAAGGACGTCGACGCTTCGCACACCCGGGGCGAAGGGCGCGGCACCGACGTCCGCACAATGGCTGATCACGTTGACGCCGCTCCTCTTGCACAGTCCGGGAGGAACGGACCCAAGTGGCGGAGCGGCACTCGATCTCGACCTGGCAGAATGACACCTGGGGCCTCCGCCTGAGCGGCGGTGGATCGCTTTGGCCCAACGAGTTACGACGAACCGAAGGGACGCTGCAAGTCACTCCACGATGGGTCGGACTCGAAGGTGTAGGAATGCTTCACCTGGCATCGAGAGTCCGCTCGAGCTTGAGTGCCGGAGTGAATTTCGGTCAGCGTCTCGCTTCGAGGTCACACGGATCTCGAGATGCAAGCCAACGAGGATCACTTCCTCACCCTCGCTCCCCGTATCGAGACTCGTTCGTTTTACGCCCTCGACGACTCCCTTGCCATTGGACTCAGTGGGGCAGCCTTGGTGCCCCTGCGCTCGGACATCATGCTCGTCGACGAGAAAACGGTGGGGCATTATGGGCGCGTCATTCTCACGCTGGGCTTCGGTATCCAAGCGGCTCTTCGGTGATGCGTGGAGCCCAAGGCGGCAAAACGAGCCTTCGATGCCATGCGCTGACGCAACGAGCATCAGGAACGCGCTTTCTCGGATCGCTCACTCCGTCGTATCGCTGGGACGCGGTTGCGGCGTCGTAGTGCACTCTTGTTTGGGTCTGGTCGTCGCGGTGACGTAGGCTCACGTTTTCGCCGCCATGGTTCGAGTCTGCCCCAGTGAGCAAAGGACGTCGCTCGGTTCGACAAGAGTCGTCAGCTCAAGAATCGCCAGAAACCCGAGACTTCGGTGCGGCTTCTTTGATTGCAGGACACCACGCGCCACTGCGGATCCGTCGACGACGAAGCTCGAGCGCTTCATGGGGAAAGCTCGCCTGCGTGTGACTGAACGCCTCATCGAGCAAGGTGAAGAATCGCAGTGAATGGGCCGTGGCTGCGTCTCTCGTCGCGCTCGGCTTGCTCAGGGCGCGGCACAATTGCCCAAGAGCGCTCGCGGGACCCTCGAAGGCAACCAAGATCTCCTGGCAGTGCGCCCAGAGTGCGGGCATCACGTCTTGGAACGTGCTCGCGCGTGTCGCAATGCTTTTGGCGGAAGACAAGGAGACATTGATGATGAGAATGCACGGCTCACCCTCGAATTCATCCACCTCTCTCAACTGGGAAAGCAGCGTCGCCACCGTGCTGGCCGAAACTGCCCCCTCCCATTCACAGAGACACACCCTGCCGACAATCTGCACGGATCCGTTCATGGCGCAATCCACTCCTCTAGACCTTAGATAGAGCCCGGTGCGAAGCGAAGACTTCGGTCGATTCGTACCTTTGACCATTGGCCAGAGATCTTCGAGCTCCCGAAGCTACATTCGATGACGCAAGGGCGCGAATACGCGGCTCGAAAATCGTGGAAGCAAGAACCTAGCCGCCCGAACGCGCGTCCAGAAATCGAGAAAGTCCCGTGCGACACCCCACCGAACGAGACGCGAATCGACCCAGTGGCTCAGTCGAACGAGAGACTCGTCGCAAAGGTTGAGGCCGCCAACAAACACTCACTAAGACGTAGAAACAGCCGGACCGAAGCCTCGATTTCCAGCTTCCGGATGGACACGCTCTCGACGTTGATGCCGATGGGGATCGACTTCTCGCCGGCGAACCGAAGGTCGTCGAATATCGACGCACAGAGGAATACGGAGTGCTCCAACAGATCCGAAGAAGACCGCTGATCGTTCTCGAGCCATCGAGGAAATGAGATCCCCAGCCACCTCATGAGCTCCAAGGTCTGGGGGAGCCACGGGTGAATCGTTCTAGTTCGCGGCATCCGCTCCAATCGTGAACGCTAGATCTTCGAAGTAGAGATGCACGCGAACGCGACGGATTGCGTCGCCATTCGGCTCCGCGGAGACCGGCTCGATACGAAAGATCCCGACGTGCTTGAAGCTCAATTGAAAGTACTGTTGCTGCAGATTGGCCGATAGGTATTCGAGGGTGGCAGACTTCTCTTTGGCATCGTCGTTATTGCCTTTGATAACGAAGTCGTCGTACCACTTGAAGAACTCTTCGGCTCGAGCTTCGGGCAGGGTGAGTACGAGGTTCGAGTACTCGACGTTTCCCGGTACCAACTCGTAGGCACGAGCATCACCGACGGCGCTCTCCACGGCCTTCGTCTTGATCTTGATGGGCTCGATTCGGCTGACGAATTGAGGCCCAGAAGAGAGGCCGTCGATTTTGAAGCGGAAGTTTGCGGGAAGCCATTTCTTCGTCGACGTGGAGTCCTCAGCCAACGTCACCTTCGTACCGGTCTTCGCTCCCGAGCGAATCCACTGGGTGGATTCCGGTGCGATCGTGACGCCGATCTTGGCGGCATCTTTACTCGTCGCATCGGCTGCGGGAAACTCGACTTCCGTCACGAGAGCATTGCGAAACTCCGTCCGACCGATCTCCTTCAGGGACATATCTACGGAAACGAAAGCCCCGCTCTTGCGAACGGGTCTTCGGACGATGGTGTCCGAGAGCCATTGATAAAACCCCTTCGACATTCCCGTTCCCACGCGGATCGTCGCGTCCTCGTACTTCACCGGTCCAAGGTGTTTCTTGACGAGCCGGTCCTGGCTGGCCCTCTCGAGAATGATTTCGGCTGTCGCAGAACCTCCGGCTACTTCTGAGATTCCATCCGGCACTCGCACCCTCGAGCTCGATTCTGGTAGCGCCCCCCCACGTACGAGCGGTCGTTGCGCAAAGCACCGAACGCCGTTCCCAATCCGAGTGCGACCACGGAAAAACCAACGAGAACCGACATCGTCTTCATGAGGCGCATCGCAGTCTTCTCCCGGTGGCGTCACTGCGTCCGAGGTTTGGACATTGGCCACCATAAGACCCACATATACACGGGGAAGCTATCGAGCTCAACGGTTCCTCTCGCGAACAACCGGGTGGACCCGCGGTCATCCACGATCGCGCGGACGACGAGAGCCCATGAACCTCGCAGAACGGTTGGCGCGCGTCCTCACCACCAGACCGACGAAACCCATGTCGGTGAACCGGCTTGCGCGCGTCCTTGCGGCTTGCGCGCGTCGTCGATCCCGCGTCGATGCCTACGGATTTGGCGTCAACGAGGTCACGTGTACGCCAAACTGACTGACCATGACGGCCAGTTTCGTCTGCCCCTGCTCGTGAAAGATCACCGGCGCGGACGTTCCTTCCGAGGGAAGGCAAGCCTTACCCAGGGGCACCCAGGAGCGGTCGGGAGCAAGTCGGTAAACCCCTTTGCCCGTCGTGGCAATGACCTCGTTTCCATTGGCCACTAACCCCGTGACGTTCAAGTTCTGTAAGCCCGAGGTCAACAGATCGATCTGACGCGTCTCGATGTCGATGCGCGCAGCGCCGAGGGCATCCGTACAGGCGTACACGGCGTCCGGCATGCTCAACAGACAACGAACGTTGCTCTTCGCGAGTTTCCCGGCGAGGGGAACCCATGTCGACTGACCTGCTGCAAGAAAGCTCACCCCTTGACGCTCTCCACCGACGTAGGCGTTGCCTCGCGGATCGAAGACGACGGCACGAGTGAAGAAGCCACCTCTGAACCCCGGTACGTCGTCCCCGAATGGGACCAAGCCGGTGTTGAAAGGCGACCAGGGAGCGCTACCTCCGGTCGTCGAACGGAGGATGCCGAGGCCGTCGGAAGTGGCGAGGACGAGATTGGGATCTTGGGGAGAAAATGCGGTCCAGTAGACCGTGTTCGTCAAGCCTTCGACGCTCAACGTTTGCCCTGCATCGAGCGTCTGCATGGCGACGACCCACCCACCGACGATGAGGTGATTGGGATCGTGAGGAGACTTGATGACACTGAGCAAGGTGTCGGGCGTCTCAGTGGGAGTCGAAACGGCGCTCCACTCGTTGCTCGCAGCAGACCACCTCCACAGCCCCGCGCCCCAGGTCGCTGCCCAGATCTCGCCGACTTGATCCAAGGCAGCCATCTGCGGAACCTGCGGGGTTCCGACGTTCGACACCAACGAGAATCGATCCGCCCCGTTTCGGGACTCGAAGAGCCCAGCCGCCATCGTAGCGAACAGGTGACTTGGATCGGAGGGACTGAGCTCCAGCTTTCGAGAATAGGGCGAATGCAACATCTCGGTGCCCGTGAGATGCGGCCCCGTGAAGGAAGCGCCCCCGTCGAGCGAGCGCCACAAGGAAGCGCTCTGGGGACTGATGAGATCCGCAACGTAAATGGTCTGGCAGTCGGGCCCGCCAATGACGAAATTGGTGGTGATTGGCGAACGCGAGAGCGGCAGCTTCGTCCAGTTTTTCCCGCCATCCCGCGACATGACGAGATTGGGTCCCGCTCCTGCGACGAGCGTGTCGAAGTCCGCCGGGCAAGCCGTCAAACCCCGTGCTTGTCCAGCAACGGTCGAGATGATTGGCTGCCAGGTTGCTCCGGCGTCGAGGGATTCGAGATGCGTCGTGAGTTGCCCTTCCGCTGCAGAGAAGGAGTCCACATTCACGAGAATGCGCTGGGGATTGGATCGATCGCCGAGAATGGCATTGAAGGCGCCGTACGGGATGCCATTGTCCGCCGACATCCACGTCTCCCCACCGTCGAGGGACCGAAGCAGCCCCAGAGATTCCACCGAGGCGACGACGAGACGCGGATCTGCCGGGTGGACGAGGAGACCACTCAGAGTAAGCCCCGCAAGCGAAACCGTTTGCCAGGTTCGACCTGCATCGCTAGAGCGCAGCAAACCCGAGACCGACGCAGCGAGAAGCACGTCGGGACTGTTCGAGGGGAACCCCAACTCCGTAATCATCGGCGACACCGACGCGATCTCCTCGAAGGTCGCACCGGAATCCGTACTTCGATAGAAATGCGGCCCAGCCGCAACGTAAACTCGTGTCGGCTGACGCGGATCGAAGGCAACATCCGTCACGTAACCCGCGGGTTGATTCTTTCCGAGACTCTGCCAATCACAGCTCGCCGTGGTGCCGCCCGTTCCGGCACCGCCCGTTCCGGCACCGCCGCCCACAGTCGCGCCACCCGTGCTCGCGCTCGTGCCACCACTTCCAGCAGTCGACGACGAGGCGGTCGCCCCGCCTTGGCCGCTTCCCGTGGTGCCGCCGCTTCCCGTGGTGCCGCCACTCCCCGTGACGTTACTGCTCGACGGTTCGGCGCCGCCCGACGCCTCCGTGCCTCCGGTGCCCCCTTGCTTATCGGTGGAGCCGCCGGCCCCACCTGCCAGACACTCGCCGTTGGAGCATTCACCATCGGCCAAGAGCTCACAAGCGGCGACACTCGCCGAGATGGAAATCACGAGCCCCAGCTGCGCGTACCTGATCGACCTAAGCATGATCTGCTCCTCTGCCGCACGACGTTCGCTCGAATCCCCGTGAATGAGGTTCGATGCCGCACACCGCCGTGTCGTTCATCGCGATGTTGCCAGCGAAAGGTGTTGTGCGTGCCCTGGGTTCGCAAGATGCACCCCGGCATTATCTACGACCACCCGGTGCGACTCCTTCACACCCCATCGTAAGGGCGCCTCGCCTCGCACAGAATTGCCGGACACGGCGCAAGGCTGCTTCGAGTGGACCCAGCCAATCTCCGCGCGAACTCGAGCAGCTTCTGACGCGCCCCACGCGAAAGTCCAATTTCCTTGTGCGGTTCGCCAAGGACGCGCGAAGCGCACGCTCTTGGCTTCCCCCATGACCCGAGGTCCGGTCGTCAATCACTCAACGTACGTTCTGCAACGAGGTTTCGCCGAAGCCCCATGAGTTCTTCCAGCAACGACGTTCTGGCGTTCGAATTCGAGACGGCAGGCGCATGACTGGAGTCGCCCCCCTGGTGCCAGACGCACCAGGGGGACTCCAACGCTTCATCGCCTCCGTTTCACGTTCGACTCACGCTCTCGACTTCCGTTCCGTTCGCGTTCCAGTTCCAGAAAGGCCAGAAACCGCTCAGGAGCCAACCGGCCTTCGTCGAGCGCTCGACGAACGCCACAGCCTGGCTCCCGATCGTGATTGCAATCGCGGAAGCGACAGCGTGCCGCAAGCTCGAGGACGTCGCCGAACCCCCTTTCGAATGGGTCCGATTGCCACAGCCCGATTTCGCGCAGTCCCGGAGTATCGATGAGCCAGGCGCCGGAAGGTGTGACGCGCATTTCGCCGGTCGAAGTCGTGTGGCGTCCCCGATGGTCGCTATCGCGGACCTCCTTCGTTCGTTGGCAGGTGGCCTGGACCAACGCATTGACGAGACTCGACTTTCCCGCGCCGGAAGGACCGATGAGTGCCGTGGTACGGCGCGGAAGCAGGCGAAGCTCAAGCTGCTCGAGGCCCTCCGGTTGCGTCGTGGACGTCACCACGACGTCAATGCCAGGAGCTCGTTCTTGCACGAAGCCGCGATGCCGATCGATTTCACTCGCTCGAATCGGATTTGTTGAGCACGACGGTCAACGTCACGAAGTCGAGAGATGCTAGCGCTTGGTACCTCGTGACCGAACTCAACGAATGCGGTCAATCGAGGTCACATACAATCCGAAATCGCGTCGACGTTGGCGAGGATGGGACGAGGACCATTGCCCTGCGGTGCCCGACGAACGAGCGCGTTGCGGCGCCCAGCACGCCGCGGATCACGGCGCGATGCCGCTCTTCCGCAGCGTCCGGATACACCGTCATGGTGACCCAATCTCCGACGACGGGGCAATCCATCGCGCCCTCGGGACAGTGTGCCAAGATCGTTTCTGCGCCCGTGCAAACGGAAAGCAGTCGCCCCGCTCGAATCACTCGTCCGCAGATCGCGCCGCGTTCGTTGCGAGACGAATGCGTCGACCACGCTTCGTCCCACCCGAGCGCTTCGAGTCCGACGCTCGACGGATTCATCGTGCACCTCCGCGGAGAGCGCGCTCTTCTAGAGGGAACGCTGGATTTTTGAGCGGTTTCGTCGCTAGGGAGAGGAGCAAGTCGAGGTCGTCGTCCCCAGCGATGCGATTGGTGCGAAGTGAGTTGCAGCGCGAACAGCGATGAACGATGAACCATTCGCCCGAGGACTGAACCCAAATGGCGATGGGTTCCATTGCTCCGTGACAGGCGCACTGGCGATCTCCCGGCGTCCGATCGACGTGGCAACTCCACAGACAATGCGGGCAGTGATTGCGGTGTTCGGTACCCAATGCGCGCTGTGGGACGAGATAGTGACAATGCTGGCAGACGAAATGAGAGAGGGCTAATCCCTTCGTGATGACCCTGGTTGGGACGTGACATGTAAGCCGCTCCACGAATCAGACACACCGATGCGCGGGACGGTCGTGTCCCGGGACGACATCGGCGAATTCCTCGCAAGACCGAAGGACGCGCGTTCGATGAACGAAGCTGCGTCCCCAGAGCAATGCCTGCCGCTCCTGGGGGCACGACTCACCGACGTCACCGAGTCATCGGAAAATACGTGGAAAATCGCGCACAAAGGCAACGAGCAGACCGACGCCGAGTGAGGCGACGTCGATAGCGGGAATGCTGCCACGTCGGCCACGCAGGTTCGGATTCACCCCAAATCAAGGCGACTCCAAATAGCGGTGCGCGACGAGGCGACTCAAGCAGTGGCGGCAATAGTCACAGGCTCATCGTGGTAGCTCAGCCCCCGGCACGAGTCAAATCTTATCCCGCGAGGTTCGAAGTCACGAAAGAGACTTATACGGAAGGTGGCTCGCAAGTTATGAAGTGATCCACCGCATGCGTCTTCGCTGCGACTCGTCCGGAGCGCCGCAGCGGAAATGATAGAGTGCGCGTTGTCACGGGGAGCAAATCGATGGCAAAGACCAGCACGTATCTCAACTTCAAGAGCAACACCGAGGCGGCCTTCCTCTTCTACAAGGAGGTGTTCGGAACCGAGTTTCTCGGTCCAATCCACCGCATGGGCGACGTTCCAAGTAGCGCGGGAATGCCACCGCTCAGTCCGGAAGAGAAGCAGTTGGTGATGCACGTCGCGCTACCCATCCTTGGCGGACACGTGCTGATGGGCACGGATACCCTCGAGTCCATGGGTCACAAGCTGAACGTCGGCAACAACGTGAGTATCAATCTCGAGCCCGATACGCGGAGCGAGGCCGACCGACTCTTCAAGGAGCTTTCTCGAGAAGGAACGATCTCGATGCCGCTCCAAGACATGTTCTGGGGGGCGTACTTCGGAGCATTCACGGATTCGATTCGGCGTAAACTGGATGATCAACTGCGCGACGAAGTGACGGTAGACGTCCCTCGTTGTCGCGGATCCGTCCCCAAGGAGCGAGCAAGCGCGACGTCGCGCCTCGCTTCTTGGAGATAGGTTCGCACTCAGCCTCTCGTGGCGCAGCTTCCCCTAGTCGCGCGATTGCACGGCGCGGCGCACCATCGCACTCAGCGCGATTGCACGGCGCGGCGCACCTTCCCCCTCGTCGCGCGATTGCACGGCGCGGCGCACCTTCCCCCTCGTCGCGCGATTGCACGGCGCGGCGCACCTTCCCCCTCGTCGCGCGATTGCGCGGCGCGGCTCGGCGGTTCAGCGACGTCGACGCACGATTGCGCGGGACGTAGGTTTCGTAGTTTGGCGAGTGGACAGCGGAGGTCGCGTTGGGCGGCGCCACCCGTAAGGCGCCGCATTTGCACACAACCGGTGGGGCGACCCTCCACCCGCAAGAGGGCCATCTCGCGACGAGCGTCTGAATGACCGGTCCTCTTCGGAGACCAATATCGCACGCTCGGCGATTTCGCAGAAGAATCTGCTGGCGCAGCCGTAGTCACTCGAAGGGGCGCACCATGAGCCCAAGGAGATCGGTCTTCGAGCGCAAGGGCGCACAACTCGCGGGGTTGGGGATCCTGCTGATTGCCGTACTCTTTGGGATCGGCGCCTTACACGGACGGTCCGCACGCGACGCCCACGCGCATTCGAGTGGCCATACGAAAAGCCCCGCTCGCGCCTTTGACGATGAAGATGTTTCCGACGAGCGAATCGAGAACGCGTCGCCAGGAGACACTGGGCCAAAGAGCGAAACAACTAAATCGTCTGAGCCCGCAGCTCTAGCGTCCACGTTGCGCGACGCCGAGCCTGCGGAGTCACCATCGCCGAGCGCCACGGCCGTCCAAGCGCCCGCAACGTTGGGAGCGAGCGTGTCACGACCCAATGCGCGAACCGAAACGCGGTGTGATGCGACGCCATCCAGTTATCGAGAGAACGCTCGATTCATTGGTCGAATCTCCCTCGTCGATGGGGGCTCAACGTTGGCGCGAGTCGCAAAGGCGCCACCTTCGCGATGACCAGGCGAGGACCGGTGGGCAATCCCGCGCTCTGTACCGACGGCTGCGCCGTGCTTTCCTTCGTCGTTCCCGCGGGAACGGGCTGGGGAGATGGCGCTATCGTCGACGAGTGGTTCCCGACGAGCACGAACCTGCTCGGTCTCGAGGTTACGGCCGCAGTCGCGCTCGAACTCCCTCGCCCAATTTGCCCGTCAACGTTCGATCTTTACGCAAGGAGGCGCAACGAGCAGATACTCCTGGGGCACCACCGCGTCCATGTCGACGTCGATCGTGGCGGACGTTTCCAGGTTCCACTCGCTATCACTTCACGTCGTCGATCGAGGTGGCAAGGTGCCGTTCTGCGCGTCCGACACCGGAGCCGTCGGCATTCAGGTGCAGCGGAGCGGACCTTCACCTCGGGACATCCCAGTGAAGCTCTACATCCGCTCGGTCGATCTGGGAAGCGACGGAACGACCGACGGCATGGCACGAGCGAGTTCGAGCACCTCGAACGCCAACGCTGCCTCAGGTTTCACTGGAACCACGACCTTTTCCGGAACCGACGGTTATTGCCGACTCGCAACGGACGGCGGCCTTTCGATCGCCGCCGACGACTGGGTCGTTGCTGGAACCTGCCAAGGCTACGGTTACACCTATGCGCTTGGAAAACAAAAGGACACCAAGGTCGTCCCCACGTGCAGCGCGTCGCGGTGCACGCCGCGGCTCGCGAAACTCAATGCACGAGCACTCTGTGCCAGCGGAACGATTGCCGCAGATCCGACGTGGCGATCGAAGACGGGGATTGGCTTCGATCTCGATCCAGTCAAGGCCGGAACGTCCGGGTTGGCACTGTCCTATCAAATGATGGGTACGACGATCTTGCGGTTCTTCGTCGAGGACATCAACGGCACGCAATACTGCATGAACATCGACGAAACGGACGAAAACGGCAGCACCATCCACGTTCCGTGGGAGTTTCTCACCACCAGGTGTTGGGATCGGTGGGAACCCGGACTCGCTTACGATGTGAGATTGCCCATGAAAGGCATTCACCTGTCCGCGTCGTGCCTCGCTGAGAAGAGTTCTTGGTTCGATATGTGCGTAACGGGACTTGCCACCTACTGAGCGACGCTCCTCTCGCGGCGCGAGCGTCGACCGAACCGCGGCGCGAGCGTCGACCGAACCGCGGCGCGAGCGTCGACCGAACCGCGGCGCGAGCGCGAGCCGCGGTTCGCCGAGTGATTCTCAGGCTTCCGAGGTGCCCAAGCGGCTCGTCGCGAGTTTGACGAGAAAGCGAGCTCCACCCGAAAAGCTGGAGTCGAGCAAGATTGCCCCACCCGCTTTGCGCGCAATCTCGAGGGCAATGGCGAGACCCAGCCCCGTTCCGTTCGTCGACTTGGAAATGGGGGTAGAACCGCGGAAAAATGGCTCGAAGAGCCCGGCATGATCCTTGGGATCGATGCCAGGTCCGGAATCCTGGACGACCAGGATCACGAAGTCACCATCGCGCTGGCCTCGTACCAGAACGTGGCCACCACTCGGGCCGAGTTTGATCGCATTCTCCAGGAGATTGCGTAGGAGACGGCAAAGGTCGTCGTGGAGCCCCACGATGCGAGTCTTCGCCACGGGCTCGATCTCGACGTCGATTTTGGCGCTTCGATCTGTGCCGCTCCCTGCACCAGTCGAATGGCGTCCTCCACGACTGCGGCAACGTGGGTTTGCTCGATGACGCTCGGATTGGCCTGCGCACGAGCCAAGGTGAGGAATTTTCTGCGAGCTGGGTCAGCGCGGCGACGTCCGAAAGTACGCTACCGAGAGTCTCGACGTAAGCGTCCACCGTCCTTGGCCGACGCAGTGCAAGCTGCAACTCTCCCTGAATCGCAGCAAGAGGAGAGCGAAGCTCGTGAGCGGCATAGGAAATGAAATTCCGCTGCGACGCCATGAGTGCGGCCAACTCTGTGACCATGTTGTCGAGCTCTTGAGCGAGCGCTCTCGTTTCCGGGCTCGTCAAACCGGTGGTGCCTGCGCGCGCCGAGAGCTCTCCAGACGCAACTCGTCGCGCAACGGCAGTGACGCGATTGACGTCCGCCGCCAACCTTCGACCGAGCCACCGAGCGGCGAGCAGGACGAGCCCCAACGTCCCGATGAACAGCCCCGCAAAGACACGCGCACGGGATTCGATGATTTCGTCGAGTTGCGTCCGGGAGACCGCATGTACCAGAGTCGTCCCTTGAGCGCGCGACTGGAGACGAGAACGGCGCGCATGGGCCTGCCGGAGAGCTCCACGTCGAACGGAGTGTTCGATTTCCCGCCGACCCGAGAGGACAATTGACGAAGATCATCGGGCATGTCCGTCGCCTCGGGGCGTGCAGCAATCCGTTTGCCGTCGACGGTGTAGACCGCGACGTGCTGAACCATCAATGCAACCTCATCTGGAAGCACGAGACCACGCCACGTCGAACCACGTTCGGGTGATTCCTCGAGCTGCGAGACGACGACGGTTGCCGCCTTCGCCCCGTCGACGACGACCTCATCCAGTTCCCTGCGGGCCGAGTGCTGAACGAGCAGATGCGCTCACGAGCGCAGTCGCAATGGTCCCCGCCGTTACACCAGCGGTCAGGAGGGCAAGCCGATGGGCAAGCTTCATGGGAGTGGATTGCCCATACCACCGCGCCGCCCTCGCATCGAATCACCCGAGCTGGAAGCCTCTGCCGCCATCCACCTTTTCGATGGCGAGGCTCACCCATTCCGCGGCGTAGGGGTCGAACGCGCCGCCATCGCCCATCCAACCTTCCAAGAACCGTTGGAAGTCGGCCCACGCGTGCGGGTACAGCGACTGCCACTCTGCACGGACCGACTCGAAGGGCACTCCCGGGTGCACTCGGCGGAGGCGGTCGGCCAAGGCGGTCCAGGAGATATCGAGCCAGGCAGCCTCCTCCGCCCGACAGGCACCGGGATCGAGAACACTGCTCAAGAAGTAGATCACGTCCTTCATACCGCAGCCCGCCCCGACGTACTGAAAATCGAAGGCAGCCGTGGCGGGCAATTCACCCTCGCGTTGCTTGGCAAAGCAGAAGTTCTCGATCTTGGCGTCCCCGTGAACGAGAGTCTTGAATCGGCAACCATTGAGCGCTTCGTCGAGCGCAGCAGCGGCACGCTTGAGCTGCCCATTGGGCATTCGCGCGTACTCGTCGCGGCGCGTCGCCAAATGCCAATACGTCCCGATCGACCACAGGCCTCGCGGTTCGACGCCGAAGAAGGTTCCGTGAAACGCGGCTAGCCAACGCAAACCGGACTCGATCCGCCCTGCGTCGACGCGGGACCAGCGCCGGTCGAACCCCGACGCGTCGAGATCCTCGAAGACGAAGACGCGACGCCCCGCGTCCTCATGGAGGCCGAAACATCGGGGGATCCGGCATTCGGCGTCACAACGCGCAGCATACTCCCGGTACCAAGTCATCTCCACGGCGTAGGAGCGAAGCTTACGCTGATGGGCGCGAACCTCTGCGGCTGTCGAGTTGCGCCGAGCCGAAGCCGGCGGATCGACGCACTTCACGATCGCCGAAGACGATTCCGCGCCGTCCAGAGACATGCGAAGGACCTCGCCGTAGCCGCTCCAGAGCGACTGAACGCGTTCTTCCACGCGCGCCGTTCTCGCTCCCGTCAAGCGACGAACGAGGCCCTCGAGCGAACGATGGTCGGGCCTCATTCGGAGCGCCCTCGCCCGCGCAGGTGCGGTCTCGAAGCAATGGCGTTCGTCGCGCTGACGTCGAGCATCCCGACCTCATAGCGCAGAACTCCGGCGAGCCCAGCGGCGTCGAGCGCGACGGCTAGGACACCTCGAAGGGCACCCCCGCAACGAGCGCGACGGCTAGGACACCTCGAAGGGCACCCCCGCAACGAGTGCGACCGTCTGCGACTCCCGCGCACCGATCTCGAGTTCGATGCTCTGGTCGATTTTCGATCGCAAAATCGCTCTCACGAGCGCGTGGTCCCGCCAAGTGAGGTCCACCTCGATTGCCCCCCTTGCTCGAGCGCCCCGGAGGCAGCCAGAGTCCCAGGCTTTCGGCAACGCGGGAAGCAAGTGGAGGCGGCCTATCTCGCTCTGAATCATTGTCTCGAGGATCCCCGCAGCTCCGCCGAAGTTGCCGTCGATTTCGAAACGGCGGGTGGGCGTCGAACAAGTTGGGATAGGTTCGATCCGGGCACAGCAGGAGTTGCAAGAGCTCGTGCGCACGCTCGCCTTCACCCAACCGCGCCCAGAGATTCAGCTTCCACGCAAGACTCCAACCCGTCGCAGCGTCGCCGCGAAGCTCGAGGGAGCGACGTGCTGCACGAGCCAGTTCCGGAGTGGTTTGGAGCTGGATTTGATGCGATGGGTACAAACCGTAGAGATGCGACACATGCCGATGGTGGCGCTCGGGAGCCTCCATGTCCCAATCCTCCTGCCACTCCTCGAGTTGTCCGGCTTTGCCGATCCGATAGGGCGCGAGCCGGTCACGTAGCGCACGCAGCTCGAAGGCGAATTCGCCATCCTGCTCGAGCAACTTCGCGGCCTCCGCGGTGGCATCGAACAGATCGCGAAGGATTGCCATGTCCATCGTGGGGCCCGCGCACAAGGCCGTTCCATGGGGATGCTGGTTCTCCGGCGAAATACTCGGGCAAGTCACGCAGTGGCCAGTGTTCGGATCGACCACCAGAGTATCCACGAAGAAGAGCGCTGCCCCGCGAAGGATGGGATACGCGCGACGAAGCACGTCGAGGTCGAGGGAGAAGCGATAGTGGTCCCAGAGGTGCAGGGCGAGCCAGGCGCCACCGAGCGGCCAAAGTCCCCACTCCGCTCCATCGACCGGCGCCGTCGCGCGCCACAAGTCGGTGTTGTGATGGGCCACCCAGCCTCGCGCGCCATAGTGGATCCGCGCCGTTTCTTCCCCGCGGATCGCAAGCGTTTCTAGTAAGTCGAAGAGCGGTTCGACACAAGTCGGGAGATGCGCGACCTCCGTGGGCCAATAGTTCATCTCGGTGTTGATGTTGATGGTGCATTTTCCGCCCCAGGGTGGGAAGCGCTTGTCGTTCCATAGCCCCTGCAGACCCATCGGTTGGCTTTTCGCTCGCGAGGCTGCAATCGAAAGGTAGCGCGCGTACTGGACGTAAAGTGCGACGAGCGCCGGATCCTCGGAGGTCGCGAACTCGGCAACACGAGCGTCTGTCGATTTCAGAGCTTGTGCCGAATCGCGCCCAACCTCGAGCTCGAAGGACCCGAAGAGTTTCTCGAAGTCCTCGCGATGACGCCGTTTCAGGCTCTCGTAGTCGATGTCCCGAACCGCTGCGAGACGCTCGGCCACGATGTGGCGCGGATCACCGCTGGCGTCGTCGAAGCTTCGGAAGCTCGTCGCTGCTGCGGCGACGATGACGATCTCGGTCGCCCCTCGAATCCGAAGCTGATCCTCGCCGGGCAATGCCCTTCCGCCCGTCAACCTGCACTCCGCGCCGAATTCGAACTGAAGTGCCCCCGGGATCCCAAGCTCTTCGTGGTTGCGGCCGCGCATACCGAAGCTCGAAGTCGAGTGCCAGCGCTCGACGCCGTTCTGCCAATGATGAATGCCCCGTTGTTGCGAGGCCAATCGTAAAACGGCCTCGAGCGCCAAAGGACGGGAGGCCGTCAAGCGCAAGACGAGCACTTGATCGGGATAGCTGACGAACAGCTCGCGCTCGAAGTGGACCCCTCGAACGGTGTACGACGTCAGGGCGATGGCTGTTCGAAGATCGAGCTCACGACGGTAGTCGGTCGCGCCGTCGTGCTCCGGAAATTCGACAAGGAGATCGCCTAGGGGCTGATACGACATCTGCCCCTTTGGAACGCCCATCATCCTTTCCTCGGCGAGCGCAGCGGCCGCACGGTACTCACCTCGGAAGATCCGCTCGCGAACCTCGGGTAACGCGGCGACTGCATCGGGATTGTCCGAGCGATAGGGACCGCCGCCGAACAACGTGCCTTCGTTGAGCACGAGACGTTCGACCTCGATACCACCGAGGGTCAGCACACCGAGGTGCCCGTTGCCGAGCGGAAGACCTTCCGTAAGGGGCTCCCGCCCGGCGAAATCGTAACGAAGCTTGAGATCGATCATCGAAGGGCCCAGCTGTTGGGCCCGATGCTATGGCACCGGATACTCGAAGGCCACGGCGTAATTGGGAAGGTGCGCTCCGGTCGCATACCCGACGAAGGGATCGGAGTCTCGGAGCTTGCCCCATCGGAAGGCCATGAACGCAGTCGTCATTGGATCGGAGCTCGCAGTCAACGCGTAACCGACGCTGAGGTTCGAGGCCGGTAGATCCTTGCCAGCAGTGATGACCACCGTATTTCCGGAAATCTCGACGGATTCGATGGGAACGATACTGTTGATTTGCCGCAATTCGAAGCCCTTTCCCGTGGGCCACAAGGAAGAGTCTGAAAACGAATCATCCCAAGCCAACGGTGGAACGGGGACATGAAACGTCACGATGACCTTTCGCCCGTCGCGTGCGACGGCGGTCGGTTGCAGCGGCGTCCAATCATGTCCGAGGACGATGCGCTCGTAGTAAACCTGCGCGACCTTTTCGCCGTATTGACGGTAGCCTTCGACGTTGAGGTGTACGCCGTCGCCCTTACCGGGGTACTGGTATTTCGGTCCCACACAGACGAACTCCGTCGGACGTTCGACGGCGAGCTGCCACTGGGTTTGGGTCGCCAATGGCCGCTGTCCCGTGCCCTGCGGATAGGCAAACTGCTGGGAGAGGAACATCGGGATCTTGTCGGCCTGCCCGGTGATGGCGCGCAAATCGGTGTTGTAATCCGCCGCCAATTGGATGAGCTCGTCCTTATAGGTGCTGCTGCCGGAGTCCGTCTCTCCGTGCGTCATCAGGATGGCCCCGATCCCGTAGGTCTTCCCCGCAGCTTTCGCCAATCGTGTGATTGCTTCTGCTTCGAAAAGCGTGGCCGCGTAAGCGCGCCCGGTCGATCCCGTCGTATCCCCGGTGGACTTCACGAGTGCGACCATGCCCTGACCGCTTTCGCCGACGACGGTGTGAACCGACACGTAGTCGCTCGACGAGTTGTAGCGAACCAGAGTGGTGAGCTGATTGGCCATCGCCGAATGCGGCGTCTCACCCCAAGTGTTGAGCGGATAGGGACTGGGATAGGTTTGCGCGGTCTGTCGAATCGGCTCGATCAAAGGCACCATCGAAAGTGCCGCAAGAGACGAGTCCCATGGCGGAACCGTTGCATCACCAAGGCTCAGTTTTAGATTGTTGTACGGTTGGGTCTTGGAAATCGCCGGCGTGGTCCCGACCGAAGAACTTTGTCCGGTGCCGACGATTCCGTTCCAGTCCCAGCGCGGCACGATGCTGACGAGGGTCGAGGCCTGCCCCGCGTAAGAGAACGCGCTCGTTCCACCGTCTGAGGACCCCCCTTGGCCAGCAGAAGCCCCGCCCTGTCCGCCCCCGGCCGAGGAAGCGCCGCCATTTTGCCCTTCACTTCCGCTTGCTCCAGCGTTTCCCGCTTGGTTTCCGGCGCCACCCGAGCTGCCGGAGGATTTGGACGAGTCTCCTCCGCAATGCATCATGGTGAACGGAACGGAGAATCGCAATCGCTCCGACGAAAAGGTTCGAGGCGAGTCGCGGGCGAAGGATACGTTTGAACGATGACACTCGAGCTCCTGTTCTCGTTGCGGCGACGCTCCGTTCCTTTGGGTCGGTACGTCGTGCAAACGGTTCGGCGGAATCCGAAGGTTCGGCACTGCCAACGAATGAAGGTGACGCAATTCCGACCTCCGTCGACTCCGAGATACGACCTCGAGCGCGCCGGCGTGTCGGGACTTACGTGAACGATAGAGCCCGTGATCGTTTCCAGAGAAACCGATATTCATCGGTGTCAGTCAATCCGACGGTCGACGCCACCCTGCGACGCTCGACGGGGCTCATTGGCGCTCGATGGGGCTCATTGGTGCTCGACGGGGCTCATTGGCGCTCGATGGCAACACGGTATCTTCGCATCCCTGGCCATGAACCTGTCATTTGTGGCGCGCTTCAACCGCCGCGCGCTTGCAGGAATTCACGAGGGGTTCGCTTGTACGTGGCGCGGAACACTCGGTGAAACTGTGCATAGCTGCCGAACCCCGAGGTGAGAGCAGCTTCGAGAAGGTTATTGCCGCCTCCATCGACGGCCATGAGGAAGCGCTCGAGTCGCAGCCGGTTTCTGTAATCGACGAGGGACGTTCCCATTGCTGCCTTGAAGACGCGAACGAGACGACTGAGGCTCATTCCGCAATGGTTGGCGAGCTCCTTTCCACCCAAGGTCGGATTCTGCGCGAGCAGCTGGACGACCCGACGAACGGCGGGATGCATATCCGTGCCGTGCAGGATCTGAGCGACGCGCGTCGCATGTCGCGGCGTATCGAGCAGCGCTGCAGTAAACGCGCAAAGCACCACCGTACGCAGCTGCTTGCTCGGTTCGACGGGCTTTTCCGACAATCCCGCATCGTTGTAGAGCATGCCCAGGGCGCCACGGGTCGATCGAATCGGCGTGCACACGACCCAACCGCGCCCGCAGATCCGCGTTTGCTGTTCTCGCTGATCGATGATGGGGCAGTTCTCGACGACCGTCCAATGAGCTTCGCCCCGCTCGGCGCGCTCGAACACATGGCGATTGGCTTCGCCGGCTTCGAACATGGCGTGATGCTCGTCGACGACGTTGCGGTCGAGATCGGTGCCCCACGTACCGAGCATCATGTCGCTCGAGCGATCATAGAGATAGAGCCCTGCACGCTCCAAACCGACGACATCGAGTGCGAGGGTGATGACGCGCTTGAGCAAAGCGTCGGTCTCGTCGCTGGCGAGCAGGCTCTCGAAGGCCTGCACCAGCGCGACCCAATCCGAGGGAGCAAGATCGTCTCGCCAGTTCGCACCCACCTCGCTCGGTCCCAAGATCACTGGCCAGTCGATGCGCTGCCTGCTTACCACGCCGTTCAGCGTAGCACGAAAGTGGCCAAATTCTGAGGTTACCAGGTGGGAGCTACACCGCATCGCGCCCACGGCTATACTGGTCGCACCGTAACCTCGTGAGAGACTTGTCACGATGGAACCGGAAGCACCATGGAAGATCTCGTCCGACAAGCGCAAAGCGGAGACCCCTCGGCAGTCGAGCGATTGCTCGAACAGATTGCACCGAGCATCCAACGCTTCGGTCAACGCATGTGCCAAAACACGGCCGACTCGGAGGACGTCCTTCAAGACACGTTGCTCAACGTACTCGGGCACCTAAAAGAGTTCGAAGGCCGTTCGTCCTTCACGAGCTGGGTCTTCTCCTTGACCCGAAGCGCGTGCACCCGTCGGCGGCGAGGACTGAAGAATCAGGCGATGGCGCCGCTCGACGACATCGGGGAGACGCTCAAGTCGACGCACACCCCAGAACAAGGCGCAAGCGAGCGTGAGCTGAGCCGCTTGCTCGAGTCCGCGCTGGATCGACTTTCGGAGGAACACCGTGAGGTTCTGCTCCTACGCGACGTCGAATCCCTGACGGCGCCCGAAGCCGCCGACATCCTCGGGATCTCGGTGGATGCGTTGAAGAGCCGTTTGCACCGTGCGCGACAAGCCCTAAGGCAAGCACTGCGCCCCGTTCTCGAGCCCCAGGCGGCCGCGGCGTCCGCCAGTTGCCCGGACATCATGCAGCTCTGGTCGCAAAAGCTCGAAGGCGATCTGGACGCACTCGATTGCGCGCAGATGGAGAAGCACTTGCTCACTTGTCCTGCGTGCAACTCCGCCTGTAGCGCGCTAAAGACGGCGCTCATGGCCTGTCGTCGCGAAGCCACGAACGACGTTTCGCAAGAGGTCCAGGCGCAGGTCAAAGCCGCGGTACGGATCTGGATGAATCAAAAGCAATCCACACCACCAACGGCGGGCGACCTCGAGGCGCCGAGCCGCTGAACCCGAGGCGCGACCTCGAGATGCCGAGCCGCTGAGCTCAGCCAGCGACCACCCCTGCCAAAACCCCGACACCAAAAACATCGAGCGGGTGATCTGGTGGACTGACCGGAAGCCCTCGTGGCCAGCAAGCCAAAGCACCGCAGTGCCCGAGGCGCTGAGCACAACAGACGAAAAGAGTAGCGAAAACGCGGGGGAGGCGCCCGACCCATCGCCGCTCGGTTCCTCATCGGGCTCCTCGTCGGACCCGGCCACCTTGGCCCTTTCGCACTATCGCCGATCGCTTCGAATCCAATCCTCGTCGTGTCGGCTCGTAACCTGTCGAGTGGTTACGCTGACACCACTCGAGGAGAGAAGTGATGGGACTATTCGATTTCTTGGGAGCGTCCGCCAACGGCAGTCGCAGTGTCGAGGCCAAGGAGCTCGTAGCCAAAGGCGCATTGCTCTTGGACGTGAGGACGCGCGAGGAGTTCGCGTCGGGGCACGTGCCTGGAGCCAAAAACATTCCCGTGCAGGAGCTTGGCGCTCGCTTGGGCGAGCTGAAGGAGACGAAACAGCCCGTGGTCGTTTACTGCAGAAGCGGCGGGAGAAGCGCGAGTGCCGCTTCCGTGCTCCGGCAAGCGGGTTACACGGTGTGCGATCTCGGCGCGATGAGCAATTGGCAGTCCTGAGTGCAACGCTCGCGGGTGTCGAATGGACCTGGATCGGATGACGTCGGGGCCCCGGAGCGGCGGCGCACGGGGAGTGTGATAGGCTGCACGCCCTTCGCGATCCTGACACCCGTTGGTCGGGGCCTCGTCACGCCACCTGCACTGGCGCGCCGAACGGGAGCCCCGAAACCCCATGACCGTTCGATTCATCCACGCCGCCGACATCCACCTCGACAGTCCGCTCACGGGGCTCACCGCATATGGTGACGCGCCGCTCGATGCACTGCGGAGCGCCACTCGCCGCGCCTTCGAAGCCTTGGTCGATCGCGCCCTGGAAGAGCGCATCGACTTCATGATCATCGCAGGGGACCTCTTCGACGGCTCGTGGAAGGACTACAATACGGGGCTCTTCTTCGTCGCCCAGATGGCGCGCCTCAAGCAGGGTAACGTGCGCGTCATCTTGCTCTACGGCAATCACGACGCCGAATGTGATCTCACGGCGGGGGCACGACTCCGATTCCCCAACAACGTCTCGGTCTTCCCTGCGGACAAGGCCGAGAGCTTCCGCCTCGATGACTTGAACGTCGTGCTTCACGGACGAAGCTTTTGGCAAAGGGAGGTGACAGAGAATCTCGTTCGCACCTATCCCGATCCGGTTCCAGGTTGGTTCAACGTCGGGGTGATGCACACGGCGCTCGGGGGACGAGAAGGTCACGCGAGTTACGCGCCGTGTAGCCTCGACGACCTTCGACTCAAAGGTTACCAATACTGGGCGCTCGGTCATGTCCACGACGCCGAAGTCGTCTGCGAAACGCCGCACGTCGTCTTTCCGGGTAGCTTGCAAGGTCGTCACGTTCGCGAGCTCGGGCCACATGGCGCTTTTCTCGTCGATGTCGACGGCGCGAAGGTGAAGCGACTGACCCGAATTGCCGCGGACGTCCTCCGCTGGCAAACGGTCGAGCTCGAATCTCGCGAACGTCGAGGCCTTCGGGGACATCCTCTCCACCGCTGAGCTTGCGCTCGGTTCTGCACTCGAAGGGGCGGAAGGTCGACCGCTTGCCGTACGCGTGGTGCTCCGCGGCAGGACGAAGCTTCATGCGGAGCTGTTCCGACGGGAATCGCATCTGCGCGCGGAATTGCAAGCCATTGCGCTCGGCTTCGGTCCGGGACGGATCTGGATCGAGAAGGTCCGCGTCCAGGCCGAATCCGAACCCGAGCAGAACGCACTCTCCACACTCGGGGACGTCCTCACGGATCTCGCGGCGCTCCTGGCCGAAGCACCTACGGATCCCGAATTTCTGGCGGCCTACGAGCGCGAACTCGGAGAGCTCGTCGTAAAGCTCCCTCCAGAGGTTCGCCGCTCCGGAGAACCGATGCTCGAGTCTTTACGTGAGGGGCGCTATGCCGACATGATTCGAGCAGTGGCGCCATCCCTCGTTGCCCAAGTCGCGGAACGCTGACGGGAGCCATCATCATGCGACTGTCCCGTCTCGAGCTCCTCCGCTATGGCAAGTTCTCCGATCGAACGCTCACGTTTCCGCAAGGGGACGACGGCCTCGATTTTCATCTGATCTTCGGTCCGAACGAAGCGGGAAAGTCGACGACGCGTTCGGCGTTGTCGGAGCTCTTCTTCGGCATCGAGCGCAGCACGAGCTACGCCTTCTTCCACGATTATGGGGAGCTCCGGATCGGCGCCACCCTCGAGGAGGGGGGTAAGGAACTCGTCATCCTACGCAAAAAGGGGAGCAAGAACACACTCCTCGACGAGGACGGCAAGCCCATCGAGGAACGACTCCTCACGGCGATGTTGGGCAGTGCCGACAAGACCTTCTTCGAACGCATGTTCAGCCTTGACCACGTGTCGCTAGTCACCGGAGGAAAGCAACTCCTCGACGCCAAAGACGACGTAGGTCGCATGTTGTTTCAGGCCAGCTTTGGCCTCAGTCGCCTTGGAGAGCTCCGACGCGAGCTCGACGACGAGGCAGACCAACTCTGGGCGCCGCGCAAAAGCAAGGATCGCGCCTTTTACGTCGCCCTCGAGCAATACGTTGCCCACGGTCAGACGCTCGAGCGGTGCACCGTGCGAGTCAAGGACTACCAAGCGGCAGAAGAGCGAGTGAAGTGTGCACGCGAGGCAGCCGAAGCGGTCGCTTTGGAACTGGAAGGGTTGACGCGCGACGGTGTCCGCCTCGAACGGATCCGTCGCGTTGCACCGGGTCTGGCGCGACGCGCGAGTTGGCTCGAAGAACTCGCGGCCTTGGACGCCGTCAAGCTCTTACCCGAGAACGTCGAGTCGGTCCTCCAGGAGGCGCAAATCGGAATCGCCCGGAGCACCGAAGAGCTGGCTCGTCTGGACGTGCGCCGTAAGCAAACGGAAAAGACGCTCGCGGCATGCGTACCGAACGAAGTCCTGCTCGGCCTTGCCGGCGATCTCGAGGCACTCGGCGCGCGTCGCCACGAGCTCCGTCGTTACCCCGAAGACCTCAGCAAACGCCGGGCAGAGGTCCAGCTTCTTTCGACGCAAATCCAAAATCTCGCTCGAGAGCTCGGTTGGGACACCGACGTTCCCGATACGGTCAAGGCGCGGCTCCCGTCCGCCTTGGCTCTCGAGGCGCTCGATCAGCTCCTCTTGCAACAAGAACGACTCACCGCGACCTTGGAGGCCACGGATTCGGCCCTCGTGAAGCGACGCGAAGAACTCGCGGAGCTTCTTGCGCAGCGCGATCCCGCCAAGGATTCGGGTGCACCCGCGAAGCTCCGCGACGCCGTCGAAGATGCTAGGAAGCTCGGAGACGTAGACGCTCGACGCAAGGAGCTCCAGGTGCCGGCCGAGCTCGGCAGGGAGCGCTTCATGTCCGCGCTGGCCCAGCTCGCGCCTTGGAAAGGTAAGCTCGCGGCCCTGCGCGCCGTACCTGCACCGAGTGAGGGAGAGCTCGACAGCCTGACCCAGCGTTTCGACGGTTTGGACAAGCAGATCGAGCTCGCGACGCTCACCCTCTCGAGCGATCGTTCCACTGCAAAGTCCTTGGCGCTCAAGGAGGAACAGGTCCGACGTGACGCCGCACCGGTGACGCGAGAACAGCTCTTGGCGTCGCGACGACTTCGCGACGAGCGCTTCAATGGGCTGCGGGAGCAACTCGAGCGCGATGACGTCGACACCAAGGCCGGACCGCGCTTCGCACCAGAAGGATGGGACGCGCTCGAAGGCGCGATTCGTCAAAGTGACGAGCTATCCGATCGACGGTTCGACGCCGCAGCCGCTTCCGCGACATTGCAGCAATTGAAGGCCGAACTCGAGCAATTGAACGTGCGCATCGTGGATGGCGAAGAGCGGCTCCAGCGCCTGGAGAACGACAAGGCTCGGCTCCGAGACGAGTTGAACGAGCTCACGTCGGGTTTGAACCTGAGTTTCGAGCATCCGAGTCGCTTTCGACGCTGGTTGAGCCATCGCCGCGAAGCCCTCGAACTCGGCGCCATCGCGGAGCGCGATCACGTCTTGCTCCAGCAATACGAAAAGGACGTCGCCTCCATCGAGGCACAACTGCGAAACGGGCTGCAGAGTTGCGAATCACCGCCATCGAGCGAACGAGCAGAATCCTTCTCGGCGCTGCTACGACGCGGGATGAAGCTCGTGACCGTTCTCGACGAAGAGCGATCGCAGCAGAAGACGCTCGTCGAACAGGTCAACAAGCTCGAGCGAAGCCTTGCCGATCTGTCGAAACAGCGCGCGAACGCCGAGCAGGCCATCGAGCGGTGGCGCGCGGATTACCGAGCATCGCTCGATGGTTTCGGACTCAAGGACATCGAACCTTCCGCGGCAAAGCTCGCACTCAACTTACTTCGGGATCTGAGCACCAAGATGGCTCGGTTGGAGAGTATCCAGCGGGAGCGTATCGACACGATGACTCGAGATCTCGTGCAGTTCGAGAGTAGCGTGCGAGCCACCGTCGAAGCTGCCGGCGAAACGGCCACAGATCTCTTGGATCGGAACGCTTTCGAACAGGTCCACGAGCTCTTGGCTCGACTCAAGGAGCAAGAGCGTCTCTTCGCCCAGCGAGCTCAAGCGGCGCGAGAACTCGACGAGCTCGAACGAGCCCGCGCCGAAGCCGAAGCGCGACGCGGACGGGCGCAAGCCACGCTGCGTCCACTCTTCGAGCGCGCCGCCGTGTCGGATCTCCCGGAGCTACACGCGAAAGTGGAGTCGTCCAACCGAAAGCGAGAGCTCATCCGAAGTATCCAAGACGTAGAGCGCAATCTCCTCGAAACCGGCGATGGGCTCTCCATCGCGAACCTCGAAGAGGAGACCCGGAGCATCGATCTTGGCTCACTCGATGCGAAGCTCACGGAGACACGAACTGCCCTGGCTCGACTTTCCGAGCAGAGGAAATCCCTCGATCTTTCGCACGTAGACGCGAGCCGTGCGCTCGCGGACATTGCAGGACACGCCGATGCGGCACTCGCGGCCTCACGCAGGAACGAAGCCCTGACGAGCATGTCCGAGGCCATCGAGCGATATCTCCGCGTGCGTACGAGTAGTGCTCTGCTCAAGTGGGCCATGGAACGATTTCGTCGTGAGCGACAGGGACCCTTGCTCGGACGCGCGAGCCGCCTCTTCGCGAACCTGACCCTCGGGCGATTCGAGGGGCTCCTCATCGAATACGACGATCAGGACCGCCCCGAACTCGTCGGCCTTCGCCCGGGCGGGAGCTTCGTGCCTCTCGATGGGATGAGCAGTGGCACGACCAATCAGCTGTATTTGGCGCTCCGCGTCGCAGCCCTCGAGCTCCATCTGGAGAATGCGACAGCACTGCCCTTCGTGGCCGATGACCTCTTCATCCACTTCGACGACGCGCGGTCGACCGCTGCATTTCGCGTGCTCGCGGAGCTCGCGCGCCGCACCCAGGTGCTCTTCTTCACGCACCACGAACACCTGGTCGAACTCGCCGATGCCGCGCTCGAGCACCGAGCGAACGTCATTCGACTTTGATCCGGACGCGGCGCCTCGGCCCCCGTCGTGGTCACGCCGGACCGACAAAATTCGGATCTTGGGATCGAACGGGCACACTGGCCCGTTCACGAAAGGACGCGACGAGACGAGTGCTCACCTTCGCTGCACACGGCTGCACCGGCACGCTCACATCAGGACGCGCCATCCGCGAACCACGGACGCGTGAGCTTCGTCAGGTGCTCGCGCACGTCCGCGGGCCATGATTGAATCGCTTGCTCGAAGGCCTTGGCGCCGCGCGCGAACAAAGCACGCGAGGCTTCCTCGAAGTTTGGATAATTCCCTGCCATGGCCCACATGAATCGGCTTGCTGCGTCGCGAAGCGCGGCTCGTTCGAGCTCGCCGCCATCGCGCTTCTTTGCCTCTTCGACGAGACGCCGTAGCGCCGCTGATATCCCCTGCGGATCGCGCTCGAGCCATTCCCAATGACGCGGCAAGAGAGAGACCTCGCGACTGATCACGCCCAACTTCGGACGCCCAGGACCCACCTTCGACGGCGTAGGAATGGCGCGCGCCAGCACCTCCGCTTCAGTGCCCGAGAAATCGAAATCGCACTGTCGCCCCGAATTGTCTTCGAAGATGAGCAACGGCTCGCCGCCGTCACCCTGGGCGTCGAGCAGACACTTGCAACCCCGCAACACCTCCTCGAGAGCGCCCTGGCTCACGAGCCGCGAGCCACTGAACGCGCTGTAAGTATCCGGAATGAGATTGGTTTGGGTAGGCACGCCGTAATAATACCCGGGTATTATTTGGCGTCAATATCTTCCGGGTAAAAATCCTCACGGCACGGAAAAGTTGTCGCCATGCTCGAGAACGATGAACTGCGCGGGCGACAATCGTCGCGCGGCGAGTGCCTGCGTGAGTTGTTCCACCGGAGCGAGCATTCCCTCGCTCGCGAGTGCGAAACAACCAAAGTGAATCGCGATACTCGTCTTCGCTCCGAGGACGAGATGGGCGTCGACGGCTTCACTGGGATCGATGTGTTGCGGTCGCATGAACCAACGCGGCGCGTAAGCGCCGATCGGAAGCAACGCAACGTCGGGCGCACCGAGCCGATTTCGATCTGCTCGAAGTGCGGGCCTGCGCCGGTGTCGCCCGCGAAGTAAATCCGAGCATCCCGTCCCTTCACGTAGAAGCCGCCCCAGAGGGAGCGACGTCGATCGACGAGCGACCGCGCAGACCAGTGTTGCGCAGGGGTGAACGTGAACGAAACCCCACCGACGTCGTGGGAGTCGAACCAATCGAGCTCCACCGCTCGCGCACCGAGTCCTTCGGCTTCGAAGAACGCACGGTTGCCGAGACCTGCAACCAGGATCGGTTGGTCGCGCGAGTTCAAGCGCCGAAGCGTGGGAAGATCCGAAGTGATCGTAGTGATTGTGGCTGATCAACACGACGTCGATCTTCGGAAGCGCTTCGAACGGGATCCCAGGAGCCTTGTGGCGACGCACGCCAAAGGTCGCGATGGGCCCGAGTCGCTCCGAATACACCGGATCGGTCAAGACATTGAGCCCGTCGAGTTGGAGCAGAACCGTCGCGTGATTGATGAATGTCACCCGTGCCCCAGCGGTGATCTTCGTCGCGGGCGGTGGCGCTGAGGGAAACTCGACGGAGGCTGGCCACTCCTCGTCTGCGGTGAAAAGCTTCCAGCGCAAGATGTCGACGAGTTTCGGCTCGACGAAGGGCGCGAGGTTATTGAAGCGCTTGCCGTCGAAGTGCGGGGAGAGCGGCCCCGAATATCGCGGCACCGCCAATATCGCGGCAACGAGGACGACCGAGAGCGCAAAACCGAGTGTACCTATCGTAATCGTCAACATGGCGATGCCCAATTGCTTCGAGCGCGGCGGGGTTCGCCTGGTTCGAGGAAAAGCAGGCGATGGCAACTCGCGTTCGTGCATGGACGACTGGGACTGCGCGACCTCTGTCGTCGATGCCGTCTCCCGCTGCCGAGTTCCTCCGAGAATGGTGAATCTGAGCCGTTTCATGGGCGCGTCCCGTCCGTCCGGTAATGTGCCATGTCCACGTGGATGTGGTCACGATGAAGCTCGTCGAAGAAGCGCGTCACGACCACGGAAAAGACGGCCTCGTCGTAGGCTGCACGAGCCAGGTCACGCAAGAACGCCCCCTCCTTGCCCTTCGGTGGGCGATCGGTTGCGCCAAAGTCACGGAGCACCTGGATACTTTTGCCATTTTCGAGTACGAATCCGTACAGATCGATGGCATTGGCGTAGCTGTGTTCGCTCACGAGGTTGAAGCGCGCCATCGAACGGCAATTGTACGTCCCGCCCTGAACGATCCTTTTGACGCGAACACCGAAGTACTCGAGGCTGAGACGCTGTACCAGTCCTTCGAAACGCGCAAGACCGAGCGCCAAAGGGCAGCTCACGATCGGCGTCGGAGAAAACGCGATACCTTCGGGTCCTCGTCGGTACACGACGGCTTGCGGCGCACCACACACCTGGCGCCGTTGAATTTTGATCGGTAACGTCGCCGATCTGAAGGAAACCTGGGCCGCTTGGAGCCGCGCGTGACAGTCCTCGATCGGTTCGGGAGGACCGACTATGGCATCGTCGGTCGGATCGAGATTGGCCGTCGGGGTGTCGTTCGCGCCAGCGATTGCGCTCGGCTTCGACTCGGAAGCCCCTGCGTCAGCCTCCGCGTTCACGCGCGTTCCGCTCGAACTCACTTCCACGCTCGACGAAGGCGCGGGAGCAGACGGTGCGGTAGCGCGCTGCTCGGTTCGAAGCGCCGTTCGAGCAGCGTGTGAACCTGCAGATGCGACGCCGGCTTCGACGTCCGAGTGAACTGGGTCACTCGTCCGCGTGGCAGCGCATCCGAACGTCAGCACGCCGGACCAACCCAATCCGAACGTCAGCACGCCGGACCAACCCAATCCGAACGTCAGCACGCCGGACCAACCCAATCCAAACACCCGCGTCATCGAACGAAGCATCTTTGCATTCCCGGGGTTCGAAGCATCGCGTCCCGCTGAGCGCTCCGGGTTCGCCGACGTCGAGATCCTCATCGGCCCACCTGGAGCGAGGCGCGTTCGTTACCGAAGTGTACCTACGGTTCCGATGCTTCGCCGCCTTTCGTCGCGAATTTTCGCACGTAGATCGGGCCAGTAACACGGCGATTCGACCGACTATCGTAGGAATCGGTCAATTCGGCTGGCCTTCGACCAACTCGATTGCAAACCCTGCGGCTTGGCCTTCGATGACGGCGGTGATCCCGGGGAGGTATTTGTCCGTCATGAGCAGGTTGGCGTAGACGATATGGTGCAACAGGGCAGCGGTCAGATGGGCGTCTTCGACGTCGACACTGGTCTTGAAGCGCACCTCACCGTCGGCGTAATCCATTTCGAAGTTCCCAATCACCATTCCGTAGTTGGCACGAGTCAAGAACTCGGCCATGGACGAGCGTTGGGCCACCTCGACGCGACGTGGGCAGATTGAGTAAAAAAGGATCTGCTGCTCGGCCTCTCGGACCTGCATGCAGCATTTCCACTCATCGTTGGTTCCTTCGAAGCCCATCCACACGATCGGATTGTCCGCTTGCACGGTGACGTCCCACCCGTCGTCCTCGAAGAAACGAAGTACGGCGTCCATGAGCGGGATCTTGGGCTCGACTCCCGTTGCATTGCAATGCTCGCAGGGATGCAGTGTCAACGCCGTACCCGGTGTCGGAGCGTGATTGAACTCGACGTGTACGCTGCCTCCACCCAAGCAGACCGAACAGGGTTCACCCTGATCGTCTCCTGCGGGGCACCCGCAGGGCAACCACGCATTGAGCGTGACAGGCTCCGCCCCTTGCATACCAACGACGACCTTCCGAACGACGCGACCCGTATCGTTGCAGCGAGAACAGTTGGGCTTTTCGTTCATTCTCGGGTCTTCTCTTGCCGAAGCCTCGCACGGTCCGCCAAGGGCTTCCTTTCCCTTTTTCCACCAAATCCAGAGGCTCGCAACCCAAGATTGACGGCCTCTCGCCCGTTCTTCGCTCCCCTTCGCTGGAACTTGCCTGCCGAACGGCGAAGGCCCAATGACCCCAAGTTCGAAGATTGCCTGCCTGTCGCGCCCGCATCAAGGTTCGGACCCATGACGACAGGGCATTCTGCCGCAAGCGAACCTCCCGATGAGGATCGTACCCCAGTGCAAACGGACCTTCCGCTCGAAGAAAGCGAGCTGCAAGATTGTCTGCGCGTACTCGAGCGGCTGGTAGCCGATCCGAACGAAGTCGCTCGAGTCTCGGAGCCCCTGCTTCGCGCGTTACGAATCGCGGCGGGTCGGCTCTCCCGCCCCACGCGACTCGAACGCGAGCGAGTCACGAAGGCCATTCGTCGCTACGAACGACAGGTCGCACGCGAAGCGGATCTCGAGTTGTCCCAGACCAGTGCGATCCGAGAGGGCCGGCTTCCGCGCGAAGAACGCGAAGAGCGTTTGCGGGCGAAGCAGTTCGAGCTTCGGGCAGCAGACGACGAGACGTCGGAGTCGACGTCGCGACCGCGTGTCCTCAACGCGCCGCGCAACTGTTACGTCTGCAAACGGGACTTCACCGAGCTGCACTTCTTCTACGATTGCATGTGCCCCGGTTGTGCCGATCACAACTATCGAAAACGCAGCCAGACGGCGCGCTTGGACGATCGCATCGCCCTCGTCACGGGAGGGCGGATCAAGATTGGCTATTACACGTCACTGATGCTGCTCAGAGCCGGCGCACGAGTCATCGTCACGACGCGGTTCCCGCACGACAGCGCTGCGCGATACGAGCTCGAACCCGATTTCCAGGAGTGGAAGGACAGGTTGACGCTTTACGGTCTCGATCTAAGGCACATTCCAAGCGTCGAGCGGTTTGCGGAACACCTCGATCGCACCCTTCCGCGACTAGATTTCCTCATCAACAACGCAGCACAAACCGTCCAACGCCCTCCGGACTTTTTCGCGCACCTACTGCCTGCCGAGGGCCGTCGTCTCGACGAGCTTCCCGCCACGCAACGACACTTGCTCGCCGAGCATCACGCGCTCTTTCCGCGTGCGAACCTCACCACCGGAGAGCTCGCACCCCAATTGCTCACCCTTGGACGAACGGATCTTCGCTCTCGATCCAGAGCTCTCGCAGCTACCGATTCCGAACGGGCAGACCGATCACGACCAATTGCATTTCCCGAGGGGACGCTTCGACTCGGACGGTCAGCAACTCGACCTTCGTCGCCACAATAGTTGGAGAATGAAGGCCCACGAGGTCAGCACCCCGGAGCTCATCGAGGTGCACCTCGTCAACGCGATTGCGCCGTTCATCTTGTGCTCTCGACTCAAACCGCTCATGGAGCGGACCGTCGGTTCTGGCAAACACATCGTCAACGTCTCTGCGATGGAAGGGGTATTCGCTCGCTACACGAAGAGCGATCGTCACCCTCACACCAACATGGCCAAGGCATCCTTGAACATGCTCACCCGCACCTCGGCGAAAGACTACTTGGCGAGCGGGATCCACATGAACTCCGTCGACACGGGATGGGTGACCGATGAGGATCCCCATCATCACGCCGTGCGCAAACGCAATGACTACGACTTCCACCCCCCGCTCGACTCCATCGATGGCGCAGCGCGGGTGTGTGACCCCATATTCGCGGGCCATGCGAGTGGGGTGCACGCTTCGGGCCTGTTGTTCAAGGATTACGCCCCGATCGACTGGTAACCCCGCCGAGTGACATTCTGCCGTGGACAGAAGAGTACTCTGCCACTATTCCTGAAGGCGCCCGCCGTCGAGGATCGGAATCCCCATGACACAACCGTACGTCGCGACTGCCTTTGCGGAAGACCCGCGACTCCTTCAGGCCGTCATCGCCTTCGAGCAAATTGGCAAACACAATCCGCAATCCCTCGAGGTCGACGGCGTACGTCAGCCACGACAAGTCGGTGAGGCTCAGGTGCTCCTCGGGTTCGTGCTTGCGCTCGATCCCAAACCCTCGAGCGCCCTCATGTTGGCGTGTCACTGCCAGCACCTCGGTCGATTCAACTCGTTGCGAGAAGAGTACCCCGCTGGACGTGAAGGATACCGGGCCTGGCGTGTGGAGGCTGCGCGCCGCTCTGCCGCAGAAGCCGCGCGCATCCTCACCAACCTGGGATTCGAAACCGAATTCGTGGAGGCCGTGTCTGCCATCGTCACCAAACGCGGCCGCGCCCAAAATCCCGACGTACAAGCGATGGAAGATGCGCTGTGCCTTGCCTTTTTGACCTTGGACGCCGAGAAATTCGCGAGTCGACACAGCGAACCCGGAAATGATTCGCATCGTGCAGCGCACCTGGCTCAAAATGTCCGACCAAGGACGAACCTTCGCGTTGGGCCTTCCCCTCGCCCCTGCCGTTCGTGACCTCGTCGAAAAGGCGTTGGCCACCAAATCGTAGCTTGGGAGCGAAGGGGCTGGAGCCACGCCGGCCCTAACGCTCGGGCGTAACGAGCTCTAGATGCGTCCGCCCTGCTCGGAGGTCGTCGGCTTTCCGTCGCGCGGTTGCGGAACGTACCCCGGCGGCGGGGCGGTTCGTGCCCCTTCCTCGGGGGTTTCTGTGAATTCCGGATCGCGGAAGGCGCCGCGACGCTCGAGATCTTCGAGATCTTCGTCCGTCACGTACTCTCGTCCGAGGACCTTGCGTGCATGGATGATCCTCGCCTTGAACGCGCGCTCGTAGACGGGGACGTGAGATTCACGCGTCGGCGCCGCAGGCGGCCGAAGCAAGCTGAAGCCACCTCGCGCCGCAAGCGCTCCGGCACGGCCAGTTACGACGTAGTTGAGACCGAACGTGTCCGGCTCCGCTTCGGTGTCGAGCTCGAGTTCGAAACGCAGACCATCGCCAGGCGGGATCGTGGAGGACGGGAGCACGGACTCGATGGGACGCTCGTCGAGTTTGGTCGAGCTCGCCGTACCGACGAACTGCTTCTCGACGTAGAGTCGATCGACGGACACGCTCGTATCCTCGTGGTGAAAGAGCCGAACGCTCTGACGAACGACTCCTCGAGAGTCGCGCACGGGAAACCGGGGTTCGTAGTCGGCCTCGATCACGACGACTCCACGTTGCTTGCGCGTCTGGTATGCGCGGTTGAGGAGCTGCAAGGCTACCCTTCCCACCTGCCGTTCTCGCGACTTTTCGACAGCCGTGACCCGAACCAAAAATTGTGAATAGGCACTGGTCTGAGGACGTGCGCGGAAGGAGTGCACGGCTCGTGGATGACTGGTGCGCTCTGCTTGTCCGTCCCCGAAATCCCAGTCGAAGTACTCGAAGGTCGGCAAAGCGGTTGGCCCCACCGTACGCGCCAGAAAGTCGAACTCGTCGGGACGATTGGCGCGCGCACGATACTCGATGACGACGAGCGGCCGGGGACCGCAATCCTTGACGCGATAAGAGGGAACCGGGACGGTGATCTCCACGTTATCGCGGCCGAACACCGTAACGGTTCGGTGTTCGGGCGACCCCTCGTCTTGCGGGAAGAGCACCAAGGGAACGGCTCTCCCCGAATGGCCGCCGATATTGAAATGGAGTTCGTCGTCGGATTGGTCGAGGGTGTGCGCGGAAACCGTAACGAGATTCTCTTCGCCATAGCAAACCTCGGTCTTCTCCAACGCTATCGAATCGATGACGGGCGCCCTGGCAGGAGCTCGAGGTGACCGAGGCGTTGGCGCCGACGCATGAAACACCGGTTCTTCGCTCCTCTCCGCCGTCACGGCGCGGTCGACCTGTGCCACGGCCGTCGGTTGCACGTCGTCGGGCCGCCCACGAGACGACAACCACCAAAGAATGCCGCCCAGCGCGAGCGCGCAGCACACCACCTTCACCCACGTATCGCGACGCATGAAGCCTCCTCGCCCCTCCACGCGCGTGTGCACGAGGTCATCCTCGCGCACGCACGCGGTCGCCTACTCTCTCGAGCGTCAGTACCAACAACCATAGACGGAACCCGGGGAATTCCAGACCAGTTCCTCTCCCGGATCCTCCGCCCAGACACTGACGCCATCCCCCGTGAACGGGTGCCCACTCCAGCCGCCAAGGCGATCGGGACTGATGGAAACCGAGACGGCGTTGGCGTTGTTCTTCACGGCGTCCCAATATTTGTTGTCGTCAGAATCGCACACGCCAGCGGACATGCAATTGCGTGTCTGTCGGGCAGCGTCGTCGCGGAAATCCCTTCGAAGCACGTGATCGCGGCGCCCGCGTCGGTCACGAAGTCCGTATCCGTGTTGCAGCGATCTTCGATCGAGTCGTAAAGGGCGTTGCCTGCAGCGACGGTCTTCGTATGGCTGTACGTCGCGGTAGTGACGATACCTTTACCTGCGAGGAACTGCGCGTAAGCGAACAAGGTCGAGCACACCGAGCCATTGTTCCACGCCGCAATCCCCTCGTTGAACCGCTCCGAATTCCTATACTGGTAGAGCACGTAGGGCATGAAGGCGAGATTTTGATGGTGTTTGAGTCGGTAGATCGTCTCGCCACCATTCGACTTCGAATAGGTCGTTTGATACGGCAGCGACGACCAGAGGTAGTTGGCGATCGCAAGACCGCTGTCGTCATAGACCCCTTGACGCATACTGCGCTGGAAGTGGATCTGCTCGATGCCGTCACCATCCAAGTAAAGAAACGTGTAGATCCCACCCTGGTTGGTTTGAGATGCGCCAGGGTAACCGGATTTGAGCTCGCCCGATTTGAGCGGTGTGCTGCAGTACGTCGGCCAACCCGTGGTGCCCGGCGTGTACATCGTGGAGTGGGTCGTCCAACCGCCGGCCCCGTGAGAAAGCATCGTATGCGTATAGTGCTCGCCGATGGCGGATAAGGTCGGCGTCACCATCCCGCCTCTCGAACGTGCCAACACCAGCGCTCCATTCGGTGCGTTCCAGCCCGCAGGAGAGCTCCCGCAAGCCACCGAATCCGTATCTGCAGGGCTTGCCAGAGCCGGAAGGCTCAACCCGAACAGCAGGCTTCCGAGCGCGATCCCCAGTCCCATTTCACGTCGCATGATCTCCTCCTCTGCTTCCGCATGCTTCCGCATTGCTTCCACACGGCTCTCGTCCCGTATTCACCGCACCACTTGGTGGTTACGCGAGTCGCAACCTTTTCAATATGTCAGGGGCGCGCATCCGCGTAAAGAAAAACTCCCCGCATGACGACGAAGCGCCGGACGGGATCGGTCGCTCTTACAATTGTCACGTCGGCGACGCATTTCAGGCCCGAGCGCTCATTACCCGACATGGTCTCGGCACACGCCGCGGACCGGTTCCGGCCGCGCAGGACCACGCCGTACGCGCGCAGGACCACGCCGTACGCGCGCAGGACCACGCCGTACGCGCGCAGGACCACGCCGTACGCGCGCAGGACCACGCCGTACGCGCGCAGGACCACGCCGTACGCGCGCAGGACCACGCCGCATGGCGTCGTGTGTTACCGAGCTTTACGCCAGCCAAACTTCGCGGCGTCCCGGCGGAAATGCGGCAATTTCGGGCTGAAATGCGCGAAACTCGTCCCGGTGCGACAGCCGCGTCACTCCACCACAGGAAGCGCAACGGCAGAACTGCGCGACGCAGAGCTCTCGCTCGAAAGCTCGGACAATCGCTCGGACAATATCGAATCGAAACCCGAGTCCGCAGGAGCGCCCTCACCACTGCGGAATCGTTGCCGCCCGCCGAGGATCTTGTGCTTCACCAAACGGTTCTGCATCACGTTGAGCGGCACGTACCCGAGCGCCTGCGCCCAACTGGCGGCACCACGAACGGCCCAACGCTTCCAGATCGAGCCTGGCGAATAGAGCATCTTCCAGGCGCGCTGCCAGCCTTCGTGAAGCTGCTCTCGCGTCATTCTCGCTGGAACGTAGTAGGGGGATTCCGCATCGTGGTTACGACGCAACCACCAGCGCGTATCCGTCAGCCTACCTTCGGCAGCCAAGCGCCGGTACAATCGGGTGCCAGGGTAGGGCGTCAGGATGGCGAAGGAGGCGATCGTCAGGCGTGCGTCGATGGCGAACTGCGCCGTTCGTTCGAACACCTCGAGGTCATCGGTGTCGAAGCCGAACACGAAGCTCCCCCAGGTCGCGATCCCGTGTTCGTGAAGCATTTGGACGACCTCGCGGTACTCGCTCGCGTGGTTTTGACGCTTGCCCATCTGCTTGAGGGTGGCGTCGTCCACGCTCTCGAAACCGATGAAGAGGCCGCGGCAGCCGCTCTTGGCCATCAGTTCGACGTTCTCGATGCGCCGAACGGCAGCGAGCGAGCATTGACCCACCCAGGTCTTGTTCAAAGCCTGCAACCCAGCGAAGAGCTCCACGGAGCGCTTCCGATGGATCATCGACGTTGTCGTCGGCGAAGAGAATGCGAGGGCCGAGTTGCGAGAGCTCTCCTATCACGTCGTCCACGGGTCGAAATCGCATCGTCGATCCATTGGCCGTCGACACGCTGCAGAACTCGCACGGATAGGGGCAGCCGCGCATCGTCTGCACGACTTGGAAGGGGATGTATTTCTTGGAGCGAAACAAGTCCCGTCGCGCGTAGCGGCGGCCTCCGAGTTCGGGCCAAGCCTGACCGCCATATCTCGGCTTCATTTGGCCGGCACGAAAATCCGCGAGCAGCTCTGGCCACGCGTCCTCGGCCTCTCCGACGACGACTGCGTCGGCGAACTGTGCGGCTTCGTCGGGAAGTGCCGTCGGGTGGATGCCACCGAGGACCACCTTGACGTTACGACGACGGTAGGCTTCCGCAATCTCGTAGCTGCGCCGCGCAGTCTTGCTGTCGACGCTGATGCCGACCAAATCGACGTCCTTGAGGTCCCTTTCGATGTCGAAAGGTCTCACCAGAATCGTCGGAATAGATCACTTCGTCCGTCGGCTCCGCGAGGGCGGCGAGGATGCCGAGTCCCATTCGGGGTAGGTACGTGGAGTCCTCGCTCGCTGGTGCAATTAGCTCGATCTGCATCGGAACCTCAGGGGCGAGACTATGGCCGATGCCGAACTTTGCGCGCAAGTGTCGCGCCCGAACACGGCGTTTCTTGGCGCTTTCCGAGCTGTTTCGCCGACCATCGCGATTGGCAGACCGTGCGCCGAGTGGCTAACAATCGACTGGAAGGTGACGCTGCTCACTACGCACGAAACAATTCCCGTTCAATCATTACTTAGACACCGTCGTGAACTCCCTCGAGTCATACGGGTCGACTGAACGGCTCCCTTTTGGGCACGGCAAATGCAAGGAGGACCACTGCCGCAAAGGAGCCCCTGAACCGGAGAACTCCCATGCAAGACGAACGGAATTCGGAAGCCCCCATCGCACTCTGCAGAGACTTGACCCAATTTTTCGGCGAGATCGTCACGACGGTAAAGCAGCGCCGCGCGTACGACGCCTCGGATGCCACTGCGACGTACATCGCCGCCCTGCTCGCTGACCATGCCAACGGAGTCATGCCGATGGGTGCGTTCGACAAGCCACTGACGCTACAGCTCGCCGATGCACTAAACCAAGTCGGGACCGAACGCTTCGCACGGTTGCGACGTATTGGTGACGGCATCCTCTACACGACTGGATTTTTCGGCGAACATCTCGAGCGGCGCGGAATCGAACAGAGTTACGTCGAGGAACTCGGGGCGCGCGCCTACGCCACCGCCGGCAAGATGATGGTGATCGACCGTGCGCAAGCGAACAGCCTTTTCGATGAGCTCGCACAGGGTTTTCACATGTTCGTGGCACTCGTACACGAGGTTGCCGACAGTCTCCGGGCGGGTGCGGCACGCACGGAGTCCGCGGTGCTCGAGCTCTACGAGCGCTGGTTGAGCAGTCGGAGCGAATCCCTGGCCTCTGCATTGGCTAGCCGCGGACTTGTTCCCTTGAGAGGCACGGGAACGCTCCAATGAACCTTCGGCTCGAGCGCTGGCTGCGACAATTCCAGCGTCACCTCGAACGGTTTTATGCGCTCGAGCGCGCGCCGGACGTGCACCAGTTCCTGCAAGAGGGTGATCCCGATTGCCGCGAGCAGGTGCTGGTGCACGAGGAGCCCGACGCAGTGGCCATTGCACTAGTCTTGTCCCCGCATCAGCCCCCCGAGGGCGCCCTCGAAGCCAATGACGCGTGGTCGCAAATCGTCGAAGGCGTCAGTCACTTCATCATGCTGTCGGAGCGAGCACGGCGCGAGCTCTCGACGACGCAGCTCGAACTCGAGCTGCAGGCAGAGATCGACAAGTTCGTCCTCTTTGCCGCCTTCGTCGAGCCGTCCGTGCCGGCTTTGGTCGAGCTACATCGACGGCTTTACGAGGACGTGCGCTTCCTGCACGACGAAAGCAGCGAAGAGGGCCACCGCTATCGCTTGGCCAACCGCTGGGCGGCTCGCTTCATTCATCGGCTGCTACGCGAGGGACCACCGCGTAAATGGCAGGAGCGCTTGAGAGCCTTCTATCGCGCCGGACCGACAGAAAAAATCTCCCTGCTCAACGCGGCGTGATCGGGCTGCCTACGCTTCTAGACCTTTTGCCCGAACTTGCGACGCAAAGCGACGCAGACCTCTTTGGGCGCGTAACGCTCGATCTCCCCGCCGTGGCGGGCGATCTCTCTGACGAGGGACGCGGAGATGAAGCCGTAGTTCGTGCGCGTGGGCAAGAACACGGTGTCGAGTTCGGGCGCCAGATCGGCGTTGGAGTGAGCGATCTGCAGCTCGTATTCGAAATCCGACCCAGCGCGGAGCCCGCGAACGATGACGCGAGCGCCGACACTCCGAGCGAACTCGATGAGCAAGCCGTTGAACACGGCGACCCGAACGTTCGGGTATGGCCGACAAACGGCCGTGAGCAGCTCCAGACGCTCCTCCTTGGTGAAGAGAGGAGTCCGCGCGGAGTTGATCCCGATCGCGACGACGACCTGCTTGAAGAGGCGTGACGCGCGATCGACGAGATCGAGATGGCCGTTGGTGGCAGGATTGAAGCTGCCCGCGTAAATCGCAAGGTCGGGAGTGGTCGACATCGACGCGAGAAGCGTCATGCCACGCCGAGAATGGCTTGGCCAGTCTCGCTGTAGCCCCATCCTCCCAGACTATTTGCTGTTCGTCGTCGGGGCGGCTTTCTTTGCCGTCGAGTTCCCCTTCGCACCATTGCCGGACGTGCCCGCAGCCTTTGGCGCGACGCCAGGCTTTGCTTCGGGCGCGGACGCCGGCGCGGGTTCCGCAGATGCGCCACCACCCAAGGTGCCTTGCGCGCCGGAAGCTGGCTCGGGCTGGTCTGCCGCGTCCTCGGGGACCATCGGCATCGGCTCGACCCACATGGTTCGACCTTGATCGGCCAGGGTCACTCGGAATGGAACGAACATGCCCGACCCGATGATGCCGTCGAGGTCCATTCCAAGGGGCTTCTCGATTTCGGCGATGGGAACGCCCCGAGCCGCAGGCACCCCCGGGATCTCGAGAGAGCCGAGCGCGAATTGATCGAGCAAGCCGACGGTGAGGTTCTTGGTACCGGGGAGCGCCTGGAGTTCGGCAAGATTCTTGCCGGTCTTCTTCCAGCCTTCATCGTCGAGCACGAGAGCCAAGTCCATGGTCGTATCGATGAGGAGCGCGCCGGGTTTGGGTGACTTGTCCGACCCGAAATTGCTGCGAAGAAGCATCCCACCGCCGCGGATGTAACTCACGGGAACGGTCGTCGCCGTTGGCGGCTGCGGCGGCTCGTAGCTCCGCACGACGAACTGTCCACCGAGGAAGTCGAAGGTGGGTCGCAGGCGGCGAAGCAGATTCACCCCGAGGAGCACCTTCACCGGAGCATTGAGCTGACGCGAGTATCCAGAAAGGTCCTTGGTGAGCGCCGGCACGTCTTTGACTTCGACGCGCTCGCCGAAACGCAGACTGACCCACTTGGGCTCGGCACCGGCGGTGGCGTCGATGACCGTCTCAGGAACACCGGTCGCGACCATGGCGAGTGCCGGCTCGCCATCGAGCTCGATGGGAACGAGTAGCGAACGCCCGAGACGGGGCATCTCGCTGACCGCCAACAGGCCGCCGCTCATCGAGAAGGGCTTCCGCCCGATACCTCGTCGCGCGAGCTTTGCGATATCGACGGCCCAAGGATCGCGAACCTCGGGATCGGCCACGAGCCGCTCGAGCACGTCCGCGGCTTCCTGGATGCGATCGGAGTACCACAGGGCGCGACCTCGAATGGAATCGGCTTCAGCCGAGCGCTCCCCTTCCGTCAGCTGGATGACGCGATCGAAGTCGAGCTTCGCGAGCGCGACCTTGGCAGCCAAGATTCGAATCTCGCTTCGCTTCTCGTCGACGCGCAGGGCATTGTCGACCGCGAGAGTCGCGTCGTCCACGTCCCCAGACATGAAGCTGGCCGCAGCGCGGTCGTACCACTTCTTGGACAGCCCGGGCCACGCCGCTTCCTGGGTGGTAGCCGCACCACAACCTGCAAGGAGCAGGACGGCGCCAGCGATGAAGCCAAGATTTCGACGGGAACGGGATTGATGCGGCGCTTGGGCTGCCATGCAGGCCGAGCCATAGCCCATCCCCCCGCACCGGTCGAGGGGCCCCTCGATGGTCCACTGTCGTTCTCGGTCGTGAGCAGGTACAATTCCGCCGCTTTGGCCCCCTCGACTCCCCCGCCAAGCCTCCCTTCCGCGACCCAGTTGGCGCGGGGCACCGACGTCCTGGATCTCCCGGTACTCATTCTGAACCGGCTTTACGTGCCGGTCCGTGTGGCAAGCGCGCGCCGGGCTTTGGTCCTGCTCTATTCCGGACAGGGGCTCGCCCTCGATGTCCACGGGGAACTGTACGATTTCGCCAGTTGGGCCCTCACACGCGGCAGCCCTGAGGACGACTTCGTGCCCCTGGTGAAGGATCGCATCCGAGTGCCCCGCGTGATTCTGCTCACGGAGTACGACCGAACCCCGAAGCTTACGTTGAGATTGACGCGCCAGAACCTCTTCCTGCGCGAC
>JASGIX010000058.1:0-105096 GCA_049840955.1 Polyangiaceae bacterium | reverse complement strand
CTATGTCTATGTAACGTCTCTGACTTCAGCGTATTGCTAAGGTTAATCAGGGAAACACGATAGAATCCGAACAGCACCTACTCGCGTTGCCGTTCTTGGCCTGTGCATCGACGCAGGGAGCTCCTGAAGAAGAGGCTCTGCAAACCGCTGAGTCCGCGCTGATTGGCGGACATGCCGCTGCTGCCGACGAGTACCAGGCGACCGTCTGGGTGGGAATGTGCACGGCGACGAAGGTCGGCCCGCATCATTTCTTGCTCGCGGCTCACTGCATCAACGACTCGAATCGCGCGGTACCAGAGAACTTCACCACGCTTTGGATGACCCCGAACAACGACGGAAGCAACACTCGTCCGCTCACCGTTGCATCGGCCCATATCCACCCTGGTTGGACTGAGTGTCCGAACTGCGGTTGCAATACTTGGCTCTGCAACATGGTCGACAAGCCCGACGTCGCTCTCGTCATCGTGAACGAGGACACGCCCGATGTACCGGAAGCGGCCATCGACGACACGCCCGTTGCCGCGGGAGATGGCGTCGTCATGACCGGCTATGGCTGCGACAACGGCACTAACCGGCCGTCCACGTCACCGTGAAGATCCACAACGTCGTCGCTTCGACCCGCTCGTGTATAGCTCGGCCGGAGTGGCCGCTTCCTCCATCGTGACCCAGGGCATCGCGGTCGATCCCAACTCCGCCAGCCTTTGCCCCGGGGACTCCGGTGGTCCGCTCTACCGCCAGGGTCACAACCGTCAGCTCGTGGTCGGCATCAACGCTCTCTTGGCGTACACGAACGAGGCCGGCATCTCCTTCGCCAACTGGCACACCCGATTGGATACGGCGTCGAGCACCGGCGTATACCAGTGGCTCAAGGATCTCGGGGTGAACGCGAATCCGGTGCAAGCTGGCGACGGTGTGAAGAATGGTTCGGAGACCGACGTGGACTGTGCGCGGAACCTGCGCCAAGTGCGAAGACGCATCGACCTGCAGCGTCGCTGCCGATCATGAGCGCCACGTGCACCAACGGAGTTTGCGGCTCGGTCGCGCCCGTCACCCCTTGCTCGGGGATCTGCTCGAGATCCGACGGTGGCGTCCTCTCGCTACTACTCGAGCGGCAATCTCGGATCGGACGCACGCTGCATCGAGGTGCCGTTCTCCCTGGTGTCGGCGACCTGCGGTGGATTCGCGAGCGGGCGCACGTTCTCCGTGAACGGCACTGCCGTGACCTGCACTGGTAGCAACCTGACGCTGCCGGCTGCGCGCAATGGTGGCTACTGCTCAGTGCCTCCGCGGGACAGAACACGTGGGCCTGGTTCGCGACTTGGTGATGGTTTGAGCGGCGCGGGCACGTCGCCGTTTCCCGGCACGGACCGCACCGTGAACGTCAGCAGCGAAGCGAGGGGCATCGGACGGAACCATCCGTTCGGCGCCTCGTCGCGTTTGCATCGAGACGTCGGGAATACGACGGTGGACGCCTCGTCGAATCGAGGCCCGAGGACGCGTCGCTCGTGTTTTCGTGGTTGAAGCGGGGTGCGGGGACATCGCGATGCTCCGGGAATGCTCGGTGACATGGTCCTACCCGGGTTCGCCGGCCCGGCATCACTCTTGACGTCTTGCCCCATCGGCCCAAAGCGAAGGGTCCGACCATGGGCGCAGATGCCGTAACTCGTCGTGAGAGCCTCCTTGCACTGGCTGGCGCCGCAGTTGCGTGTACTCCCGTGGGGAACCGAACCGTCGGAGGTACCGCGATGGACGACGCAGGCATTCAGCAGAGTGGCGAGCGCGGCGTAACGCGCGCAGGACTGGAAGGCGAGAGGGGGCTCGTCGAGTCAAACCGGGAGGCAAGCCTTTTGCGGCGAGTCGCGCCCCTCGGATTTCCCTTCGAGACACTCAATCCCTTTCTCTTCTGTGTGCATCACGACAATCACTATCCGCGGGAAACGCGCATCTCGGTCCGAATGCGTCCCTCGCGGGACGAAACCTGGGGCAAGACTTCACCGTCAAAGATGGCTTTCGGATGTACCACGGTGTTCGAGTGCCCGGGTTTCCCCAACATCCCCATCGCGGCTTCGAGACGGTGACCTTCGTTCGTCGCGGCGTCGTCAATCATTCCGACTCCCTCGGTGCAGCGGGGCGCTACGGGCACGGCGACGTGCAGTGGATGACCGCGGGCAAGGGCGTGTTGCACGCCGAGATGTTTCCGTTGCTCGATCCGAGCGGGCCAAATCGTGTCGAACTATTTCAGATTTGGCTCAATCTGCCCGCATCGAGGAAGTTGGTCGATCCAGAATACAAGATGCTCTGGGCGGAGCGGATCCCGAAGCACGTCGTCGTTGACGAAAAGGGCGCCAAGACGACGGTAACCATCGTAGCAGGCGCTTTCGACGGTATTACCCCACCTGTTCCACCGAAGCATTCTTGGGCGGCCGATCCGCGTAACGATGTTGCCATTTGGATGTTGGAGATGGCGCCAGGGGCAAGCGTGACGTTGCCAGCCGCGCTCGCTGGCACCAATCGTAGTTTGTTCGTGGTCGCGGGTTCCGGTCTTCACGTCGGTGGACAGGTGCTCGGTCGAGCTCGGCTCGCCGAGGTCGTGGCGGATCGAGCGCTTCTTTTGACGGCAGGAGAGGAAGCCATCGAGGTGCTCGTTCTACAAGGCCAGCCCATTGACGAACCCGTGGTTCAACAGGGGCCCTTCGTGATGAACAGTCGCGAAGAGATCGTGCAAACGATACGAGAGTACCAGCGTACTCAATTTGGTGGTTGGCCTTGGCAGCGTGATGACGTCGTGCACGGCCCAAGCCGTGGAAGATTTGCCCTTCATGCCGACGGTCGAGAGGAGATCCCGACTTAGGGCCGTCGGAATCGTGGCAGCGAGGGTATCAAAGGAGCCGGCTCGGAAATGAATCCAACTGAACTCGTCATCGTCGGGCGCTCGACGTCCCATTTCACGCGTATCACGCGAGTCTTTGCGGCTGAAGGCGGGCTCGAATACGCCTACCAAGTCGTTTCCGATCTCCGCGTGACCGATCCGGCCAACTACGCGGGCAATCCGGCACTGAGGATCCCCATTCTTCGCACGCCCCGGGGCGAATGGTTCGGATCGCTCAACATCTGTCGGGAGCTCTTTCGTCTGGCACCCAAGAAGCCACGCGTCGTCTGGCCCGAAGATCTGGACGATCCGCTCCTCGCGAACGCGCAAGAATTGGTCTTCCAAGGCATGGCCAACGAAGTGACGGTGCTCATGAGTCGGTTCTTCGGGGAACCTCAGGGACCTCATTCCGCCAAATTGCGACAGAGCCTAGTCAACACGGCGGAGTGGCTCGAGACGAACCTCGAGCGCCTGCTCGCGCTACTGCCCGCGGATTCGAGAGCTGAGCTACCTGGAGCTGAGCTTGTACTGCTTCCTGCGGCACGTGGAATTCAGAGAGCTCCTGGTACTCGAGCCATACGCGAAGTTGACGGAGTTCTGCCGCGCATACGAGACGCGACAGTCCGTCAAAGATACGTACTATCACCTGGACTGAGAACCCGGCGGACAAGTGCGACGCGCCTCGACGTGACCGTGAGCTCGAGGCGCGTTCTCGCGGCCGCGGCGCGGCGAGATGAGTGTACGATGGCGCGGCCGGACGAGGCGCCGCGCGAGGTGACGTCGCGTTGTCGCGTGCGAGGCGCGACGAGGTGACTCAAGGCAGGGCGAGTGCGAGGCGCCACACGCGAGGGGCGGCGGCGCGTTCGAGATGCGGCGGCGTGCTCGAGATGCGGCGGCGCGTTCGAGGGGCGGCCGCGTGCTCGAGATGCGGCGGCGAGCGGGAGCGCTTGCCCGAGGGGGCGTTCCAGGAGCACGCCTGCTCGGGGTGAATCGCAATTCGGGACAAATAGGCGAGTTTGTCCAAAAACCCGAGGTCGAGTGACCTCAAGACGCTTGCGGCGGGCGTTGCTCGCCACATATCGGATGGGTGTCCAGCAGCACTTCCACGGCGCTACCGACCGACGATCGTCGTGTGCGTCGTACTCGTCGACTCTTGCGTGAGGCTTTGGTCGAGTTGACCCTCGAACGAGGCTGGGACTCGGTCAGTGTACTCGACGTGTGCGCCAAGGCCGACATCGGGAGATCCACGTTCTACGTGCACTTTGCCGACAAAGAAGACCTCCTGCTCAGTGGCTTCGATGACTTGCACGCAGGGCTCGACGCACATTGCGCCGTGCGAGCACAACCCTTTGCGTTCGCCGAACCGCTTCTCGCGCATGCAGCGGAAAACCATGATTTGTTTCGCGCTGTCGTTGGTCGTCAGAGTGGGCAACAATGCAATGGCGATTCCGCGACGTCGTTACGAACTTCGTTTCTCTCGAACTCGCCAGTTTGCAAGTTCGAGAGACCGAGCGTCATCGCGTTGCGCACTTCATTGCGGGTGGTTTCGTGGAAATGCTCATGAGCTGGGTGGACGGACCGCGTAATTCGCCGCCGAGGGACGTGGCGGCATCGTTCGTACGAATGGCCCTCGCCGTCGCCAGTGCGCAACGGGACGGTATCGACTAGCACCGCCCGTAAAAGTGCCACCGTGATGCGACGGTTGCCAAGACTGTCGTACGACCGTGTGAACCGTGGCGTCGACGCGGATCCTCGCAGTCGACATGGCGCGACCCCGCGCAATCCCCGGACGCGGCGCGAATCCTCGCAGTCGACATGGCGCGACCCCGCGCAATCCCCGGAGGCGGCGCGAATCCTCGCAGTCGACGCGACGCGACCCCGCGCAATCCCCGGAGGCAGCGCGAATCCTCGCAGTCGATGCGCTGCGGGCGCGTCGTCACGGCTCGTGGATGCGGTGCCGGAAATGGACAGCGCGACAGGACTGTCCGGATCTGAACGGAAGCTGGGCGCTGTCGATTGCCCAATAAGCGCGCGTGACCCAATTTCCCATCGTTGGAGCGATGGTCGCGAACTGGGAGATTTTGCATGATTGAATCACTGCGTACATTAGGGATCGTTGGTTGGACTCTGCTTGGTGTGTGGGCTTGTTCGAACGATGACGCGAAGAACTCGACCTCGGACGAAAGGGGCGAATGCCTCGATGCGATTGCCGCCAAGCAGAAGGAGTGCCGTGTGCCGGAAGACCTTGCGGCGTCCTTTCGAACCGCTTGGTGTGGCGCGTCCGATGAAGTGAGTCAACGCACGTGCTTTCAACAAAGCGAGTGCGCGGAACTCATGCGGGTCATTCAATCTGGAGGTTTCCCGTGTATCCCTCAACCGAAGGAGATCTCCCTTCCTCGCGGGTACCAACCCGAGGGGATCGTCAAGGGGCCCGATGCCCTGGCATACGTGGGAACGCTCACGGACGGAGCTGTCGTGGAGGTCGATCTCCCAATCGGGGAAGTCGCGCTTCCTCGTGGAGCCCAGCGCTGGAGACCGAGTGATTACGGGTCTCGCTTACGACGGTACCCATCGTTTGCTGTTTGCTTGCGGCGCGTGGAAGTCGAACGGTTTCGTTTTCGATGTTGGAACGAGCAAGCTCGTCGCAACCATCGAGTTTCCATCTGGTAGCATGTTGAATAGCGTTGCGTTGCGGAACCAAACGGCTTTCTTTACGGACTCCAAGGCTGCACGTTTCTTTCGGTTGCCGCTCACTGCGGAAGGTTTGCCTGCGGGGACGCCTGAAGAAGTGAAGTTGAGCGGCGACTTCCAGTACGTCGAGAGCGCGGAAGACGTGAACGCGAACGGGATCGTAGCGCTTCCGGATAGTGAGTTTCTTCTGATTATCAATTCGGCGAACGGGGTGCTCTATCGCGTGAACGCTGACAGTGGTGTAGCAACGGCCGTCGATGTGGATGCGGGGCCAATTCTTTACGGTGACGGCTTGTCGTGGGACGAAGGTCAACTCTACGTCGTGCAGAATGGTCCTGCAGGTAAAGTGCTGAGCTTCGATCTGAATTCCGATTTTACGAGCGCAACGCTGAAAGATAGTATCAGCGATCCGCGTTTCATTGCGCCGTCGAGTGCCGCAAAAATGGGACAATCGTTATGGGTCGTGAATTCACGGCTCACGGAGATCTTCCACGGTGCCGCGGAGCCGGACGACGAGTTCAATCTCGTTCGCGTCGAGTTGCCATGACTTTGCGCTTCGTTTGGGCGCTCTCGGTGTTGGCTCTGTCTGCTTGTGCGTCGTCGGAGGACCCCTGCCACGGACCACCGGGACTCTACGCCGACGCGCAGTGCCGTGTGGTGAACGCCGAAGCGAAGGCCTACGTGCCGCAGTACGGCTTGTGGGCAGACGGATTGGAAAAGGAGCGCTACGTGATCCTACCCGAAGGGGCAAAGATATCGACGGGAGCGATCCCGATAACTGGGTGTTTCCCGTAGGCACGGTGTTCTACAAGACGTTTCTCTCCGAGGGGGTTCGTCTCGAGACTCGGGTGCTTCGGAAGACTCACACCGGACGCGGAATCGAGGCTTGGGACGTGCGCGCCTACGCGTGGAACCGTGAGCAGACGGAAGCCACCGACGTGACGGATGAGACTGCCTGCACGGATTGCGCAGAGCGACGAAGAAATGTGCTCGGTACCAACCACGACATTCCTTCGCGTTCCGACTGTCTGCAGTGTCATCGCGCTGCTGCGGACGGTGTGAATGGTTTCGGTGCGCTCCAGCTCAACCATCCGAAGGCAGGCTACGGCTTGGAGCAACTCGTCGCAGCCGAACGCTTGCGTGCCAAGGAAGGACTCTTGTCTACGGCTACGCTGCCGGGAACGCCTGTGGAAAGGGACGCCATCGGATACCTTCACGGTAATTGTTCTCACTGTCATCGCCGTGCGTCGGATGACGGTGACGGGACTTGTGCGACGCCAGCATGCCTATCGGGGTTGCGTACCTTCGCGAAGGTCGGTCTGTCTGCTGTCGAGCAAACCGAGCTCTACCAGACGGCGGTGGAACGTCGGGCGCTCTATCCCGGGTTTGGTGCGGACGTGAATTGCCGTGTGGCTTCGGGGCATTCCGACGTAAGTATTCTGCTTCTGCGGATGCTCGATCGCGGCACAGCGGCACAGATGCCGCGTATTGCGACGAAAGTCGTCGATGATCACGGCGTCGAAGCCGTCGAACGCTGGATCGATAGCCTTCCCTCAAAACCGACGCGATGCGAGTTTTGACAAAACGAAGGCGCAAACGAGTACGGCGCTGGCAGAGAGGCGCATTTGTGTCCTCGATATTCGGGACACCGCCGACCCGTCGGAGCACCGACGGGGCTCGTCGTTCGTTCCGTCCGATGTAGTGATCGCGGTTGGTTCACCGATGTCGATACTTCTTCGACATCTGTCGTGTCAGCTCACCTCTTTCGAATTGACCTGCGTGTGTTGGGTTGTCAATAATCCGCCGCATGCCGATCCCGTTCGTCATCGTAATCGTCATTGCGGTCGTTGGCTTGTTCATCTTTCAGCGGATGCGCCTCAAGGAGAGTCTGGCCCAAAACCAAGACAAGAACTTCGGGGCCGTTGCCGATCGACTCGGTATGCGTGTCGAGGAGGGTGATCCGAATACGAATCTACTATTTTTCATGGAGAAAAGAGGTAACTATCAGCGCTCGCTCCGTGCGTCGGGGCAGCCCTATGCGCACCCTTCGTCCTTCGTGGTCATGGATGGCGTGAAGACCAACGAGTACCTGGTGTACCGACGTATCACGCACTCCTTCGGATGCTACCTCGACGTGAAGCTTAAGCAGGCAGTCCCGCCGTTCGAAGTCATCCTACGTAACCCAAACCAGTATCTAGATCCCGAATCAGGACTTCGGCGAGCGAACCGAGCTGCGTGAGTCGCCGACAGGAAATGCAGCTCTCGATGCACAATTTGTGATCCGTTCGGCGGAGCCAGGGATCGCGTCGCTTCTCGCTCCGGCACTTTCGGTCATCGCGCAGCAGCCCTTCGTGCACTTGGCCGGTGAGGGTAACCAGCTCTGGATCACTTTCACGCGGATGGCGTTGCCCTACTTCGCATCCGCAGTTGAGGAATACATGCTCCTGCTCGAGACTGCTGCTTGTGCGATCGATGGGTTGCCGTTACCGGCGCGTCTTGCTGCACCTGCGGCACCGACACAGGCGTTACCTCGATGATGCCTTCCGCGAACGTGACGCCGACTTACGCGGACGTGAACGCGACGTCGATGCAACGCGAAGGTTTGCCAAAGCCATGTCTCGGATGTGGAGCACCGATGACGGCAACGGAGCCAACGACGTTGCACGGAGATGCAACGCTCTCTTGCCGTTTCTGCGGTAGCACGGAGGCGATTCCGGCGGACACCGCAGCCCAAGACCGATTCTTGCGCATGCGACTGATGCAAATTCGTCGCGCCCGCGAAGGTCAGGAAGCACCGCTTCGTACCTTCGAGGCCGTGAGGCAAAGCTGGGCGATCGGGTTAGTGGTGTTCGCGGTCATCGGCGGTTGGCAACTGTGGCAAGCATTCAGCTCCGCGGGGCAGGTGCCACTTCAGAGTACCGCCTTTGGATTGCTGAGCGGCTCCGTCGTCGTGGGCGTCATGGTCGGCTACGTCGGAATGCACCGAGCGTTTCGCGTGCTGGTCAGGCCGCTCCTACAAGCGCGAGCGCCACTCGAGCGTGGGCTCTCCGCGCGTTGTCGCAGCTGCGGAGGTGAGCTTCCGCCGGCTCGGTCAGGGCGGAGTCGCTGCGAGTACTGCGGTGCCGACAACATTCTCGATGCCGCCATGGCTCGCGACGTCGATGCCCTATTGCTCGCCGAACAGAAGGAGTACGAACGTCGCGTCAACGGTGGCAAGGCAGTGGATCCCGCCGCTTTCGAAGAACCGGCGCGGGCGTTTTACCGTTGGACGGCGACTGGTGCTGCCATTGCTTTCGCGTTGGGTGCCGTCGTCACGTTCGTCGTGTCATGAGTCGCTAGCGCACTTCGGCCATCGGTACCCCCATACCGATGGCCTCCCCGGCGGTGCCATGAGAGCAAGGGCGCAAACGCGCCCTTGCTCTGTTCGACTGCTTAATTGCTCGTGGCGAGTGCCTTGAGCTTGGCGGCAATTTCCATGCGCGTTGCGTTATCCGGCGCCTTCTTCATTTGTTCGGCGAGTACCAGGCCGCGGGCGCCTTTGACGAGACCTTTGTAAGCCTGCTCGTTGTCCATGATGGTGCCACAAGCGCGATTGACCTTTCTGCCTCCGGGTACGGCTTGATCCGGACCCCCAATGGCCTTCCATGTCGCGCAGTCTTCTGGGCCAAGATCCTTGCAGATCGCTTCGGTCATCTTCTCGCAGTTGTTGCAACCGGAGAGGCACGCAATTGCCAGGAGGACCGACATAAAGCGGAATTGTTTCATTCTGAATCCAATATCATCGTGTGAAGTGGGTTGCAATTCGAATCACACAGTTCAAGTGAGGGGGCGAGATGTCAGAGCGTTGGTTCCGCGGGATTGACGGTGCTCCAAATTCGCGCCCCGCGCTTCGCGTCCATCGGAAGCACGGAACTCATCGGTTGAGCTAGTTCCGCACATCCGAGTCCGACGGGCGAAAGCCATGCTTGATATTGCAAGGTACCGTCGGGCGCCTGAATCGCCGCTGCCACGAGCCGCTCGAGAGGATTGAACGGGTTCTTCGGAGCTGATCCGTCGCCGAGACCTGCACCGGGACCAGTGATGGCGCGTGCTCCGGCGGGAAGCACGAGTGCCGTCTTGAAGTGTCCGCGCTCGCCGAGCTCACTGTATTCTTCGGCGACCATCAGTCGGCCGTCTGTCGTGAGCGCAACGATGACGTTTGGAACATAGGTCGAAATTCCGATGGCGTGGGCCGACACGGCGTTGAGCACTTCGCCTGCGGCGCCTCGCGACGGGTTGTATGCCTTGCCCTGCCAAATGGCAATGATGCGTTCCCGCGATCCGAGCTGGTCGAAGTACTGCGATTGATAGTCGTGGAACTGCTGGCCACCGACACCGGCTGCAACGTTCGCGAGTGCCTGTCTACGGGCCAATTGCGAATAGACGAGCCCGCCAAGGATGAGAACGACGGGAACGAAGTAGAGCAAATAGGACATGAGTATTCGCCTCTAGCTCGATGAATGATCCTCGTCAAATCAACGGCGCAAGGACGAAGCGATAGCTTTGCGTCTGCAAACGATGCTGTGGTTCACCTGTACGTGAGCGGAGCCGTGGGAGATCCCATGGGTCCAAGTGTTCTCTTTCCGAGTCACGCGGCGATGGTACATGTTGTGATTTTGGCAAAGGAGTGTGGTTGCGATCGTCGGACGTTCGCACGTGAGACCGACGCTCGCACGCAGGCGTTTGCACGCGAGACCGACGCTCGCACGTGAGACCGACGCTCGCACGCGGGCGTTTGCACGCGAGACCGAGGCTCGCACGTGAGACCGACGCTCGCACGCCGCGGTGTTCGAGAACGCGGAGTCGAGTCTCTGGTGAAGTCGCGCGTTGGGCACGGGCACTTCTTCGTGAGGGATTCCTGGCCCCATGGCCACGATGTCGTCGATTCGCACTGTCCATGTCCGTGCTGGCGAGTGGTGCGGGCGCCGCAGGGCAACTCCCGAGTGCCAATCGGTGGTTGCGCGCAACCGGCGGGCGCCGAACGTCGGTCATGGTGCGATTTCTCGCGTTGCCGTTCGATACATGCTCGCCGGGACCCCGAAGTCATCGCCGTAGGCGGTCGTCGTTACGCAATGGCGATGTGACCCTTGAGATGTTGTGCGGCGGTCTGCTGCACTTCTCCCGGCGAGAGCGCGAGAGTGTGTTCGGACGAAGGTTTCCCAGGGTAGGTGAAAGTGGCACGCTTGGTGCAGTCGCAATTGACATGCGAACTGAAGGGGAGGCTGCAAGGCGCCTACAAGGGGTGACGAACGTCGCGGGACACACGAGTGCGCGAACGTCGACGAACGTCGCGGGACACACGAGTGCGCGAACGTCGACGAACGTCGCGGGACACACGAGTGCGCGAACGTCGACGAACGTCGCGGGACACACGAGTGCGCGAACGTCGACGAACGTCGCGGGACACACGAGTGCGCGAACGTCGACGAACGTCGCGGGACACACGAGTGCGCGAACGTCGACGAACGCGCACCTCTACGTGAATTGGGGGGTGAAGTCCAGTAGCGAGGGCGAACCGGGAGTGGACGTTCGCACGCACTTCGCTCAGATCTATCGCACCAACGCGGCCTACGTGTCCCGCTTGCTCGCGCGTTTGGGTGTACCGGTACACGATATCGAGGACTCGGTGCAAGACGTGTTCTTGGCGTACCTGCGATGCGAATTCTCACCTGCCGCGCCATCGGCAATTCGCGCTCTTTTATACGGAATTGCACAACGTATTCGTTGGAGCCGGCTTCGATGGCTGCAACGTCACGAGCCGCCGCGCCATCGAGCCCTCGACGTGCCCGATCCGAGTGCTCTCATGGATCCACACCAGGCTCATCCCGAAGCCCGACTGCTCTTGAACGAGGCAGCACGTCTCCTGACTCGAGCCGCTGCTCGCCTCCCTCCGAAGCAGCGGGAGGTTCTCGAGTTGGGAAGCTTCGAGCGTCTCACGGCTGCTCAGATCGCAAAGCTTCTCGGAACGTCGCCGAACACCGTGTCGTCGCGGCTTCGAACTGCCCGGCTCGAGCTTGCACGAGAAGTCGCCCGAATGCGCTTCGAACCTGGGATGTTTTGGAGGCGTGACTTCGAGCGCTCACTGTCGCGTTGAACGCCCTCTCGTGGGGCTAAATTGCGTTCGTACTCTCGACAACCGCAAAAGGACTAGGGCCAAGAGGAACCCGCAGGGGCCATTGGGCAGGTTCGAGTGCGAAGACCTTGGCGAGAGTGCGCAGCCACTCATGGTGGTATCTTGGTCGCTGGCGGCGTGGGAGGGCGAAGGTTCGCATGCATCCGAGGGAAGGGACGGAGCGGAGAAGTGGCTGGCCAACGAGCAGAGTCGTTCGTCGTCAAATCCCGATGCGCAGAGTGCCGCTAGCGCGGGGCCCAGATATCCTGCCTGTTCTGCCTGGGCTGGGTCGACGGGTTCCTCGACGCGCTCGGACGCGAAGCAATCGAGATCGCTCCGGTACTTGTAGTCGTTGCCCCCGCGGAGAAAGAGTCCCCTGAGGAGCCCCTCTCTATCGAAGACTCCTGAGCCACTGCTGCGGTCGTACGTGTCACTGCTCAGTGCAAAGTAGTCACCGATCCCCGCACGTGGATCGAGCAGCTTTGCGTCACTGTCGCTTTTGACGGGTAGACCGCCGGGAAAACCGATGACTTCCAGACGAGAACCGAGGGGGAGCGCGTCCAGTGACATTACTGCTGGGAGTCGCGGCGGTGCTACGGGACGATCCAGTTCGACAAAGGCATAGTCCCAGCGACGTCCATCAGGATCGGTTCGATGCGCGCAGAGGGGCACCGACTTGCAACGATAGAGATCCGAGGTGTGGAGGCTCGGTACGATCCCAGGAGCGGTCATGGAATATCCGAACGCCCAGGTTTGCCGTGCGCAAAGAGCTGTCGAACGGACGCAGTGTCCCGCCGTGAGGACCAGGGAATCCGTCACGAGTATGCCCGAACAGGTTGCCGCGGTCGCCTGCTCTTTGAATCGCTCATCGGCGCAAATCCCCATGAGCTCATCCAGGGGCGTCTCGTCGTATTCTACCGCGCCGTCTGAATGACGCACCAGTGATGGCTCATCGAACATGGCCATCGCAGTGTTGGCCATGAGACTTCGGCTCCTTTCGCTGTCGACCTCGTAGAGGTCACGGCGTGTGTCCAAGCCGTAAATCAGAGGAGAGGTTTCCTGTTCGGTGGCAACGCTGGCGTTCGAGCACGCGAGCAAGAGCTGGGCACCCGCAAGTGTGCTCGCGACGAAATTGGACTGGCTTCCGCGGAGTGAGAAGCAGATGCGCGAGGAGAACAAGGCGGGGCACCTGGGAGGGAGGAGAGGGACGTCTACTATCGGCGTCTGGCGCCAAAGGCCGCGAAAGCTGCCTTTGACGCCATCCATCGATCGTCTGAGGGAAGGCTATTTCGATTTCGAGCCGATCTCAGACCCTTTGCGAGTCACCGAAGAAACTCGAGTTCGATGATTCGATTTCAACGCCAGCACCAGTTCTGGTAGGTGTTCATGTCGTAAAGAACGCCGTTGAACTTGATCTTCCAGTCCTGGGTCGGCGCGCCGCAGACGCGGAAGGTTTCTTGGTAGCACTCTGCCGCCGCATAGCACTTGTTCGTGTTTCCCACGCAGAGCGTCCCGACGCTCGAGTTTGGCACGTTGCAATAGGAGACGTAGCTGTATCCAGCCTTCTCATTTACTGATGCATTCGAATCGATGGTTTCCGATGTGCCTTCGTCGACTGACGCCGCTGCGCCGGTGTCGAGGCCTTCCGTCTCGCCATCCTCCGCGGCGCAGGCAACCATTGAACTAGCGGCGAGCGCACCAAGGATGAGGACACGACTAAATAACGATGAATTCTTCGACATTGGATACACCTCTCTGGATATGCGTCGTTGTCGCCGCCTCCGACGACGGCACGACGTACCGATGCCAAACACCGGACGACTCGGCGCGAATGGCGGACGCTCCTTAGCTTCGAGGACTCGTCCCCTTCGACGCCGACCGTTGACGATGTAGGGCCGAAGCTAAATTGTCCGTCGAGGCCCAAGCTCGTTTGTTTTTCTTCGGAGCACGGTAAATTCGCAGCAAGCCCTTTGGTCCGCAGCTGCAGGTCACGCGACGTGACCTTGGGCTAGGGTGGAGGGTGTGCTAAGGGGCCGGCCTCGAGATGTCCGTTTCGAAATCGTCAATGCTCCGAGACCATCGCGCGGTGCTTGCTGGGTTCATCCTGGTGATGGTGCTCGCGGCTGCGACGCGATTCTATCACTTGGGTTACGAGTCTCTGTGGCTGGACGAAGCGATCACGTTCGTGCGCTCGGGGCTGCCCGTGCGAAAGTTGTGCGCGCACGCGATCCGCCGCTATCACAACCCGACGTACTTCTTGGTCGTGCATTACGTCATGGCTTTGGGCGACAGCGAGTTCGTTTTGCGTTTGCCTTCTGCCGTAGCCGGCATTCTGAAGACGGCGGTCGTATGTGGGCTCGGAACCTTGATTGGTGGTGCGCGGCTGGGGCTCCTGTCGGCTCTGCTCGTCGTGCTCATGCCTCTCGAGCTGCGATACGATCAAGAGGCCCGCATGTATGGGCTTCTTGGCCTTGCCGCCGCGATCGGGATGTTCGCGCAATTCTGGCTGCTTCGAAATCCAGACGCCTCGGGGCGCGCCTTTGCTTTCGGAAGCGGCATCCGCTCGTCGGGGGAGGCGCCTCCGTCGGTGGTTCAACGCGACCGCAGCGATGGCCGTCCCCCGGATCCGACTTCGGATCAACCGTCGCAACCGTCGATTCGACGGGCCCGCATCGTCTGGTTGTCGTACGCGCTATCGTCTGTCGCAGCCCTTTACCTGCACAACATTGCCGGGCTGCTCGTCATCGCCACGGCGATTTCACTGCTTCTGTGCGGGATGGTTTCTTCCGAGCCACGGCGGTTCTTCTCGAGTTGGCTCGTGGCGCACCTCGGGATCGCTCTGGCCTTTGCTCCTTGGCTTCCAACGTTTCTGATGCAATCGGGCAAGCTTCACGAGCGAGGCTGGTGGGCCGTAGAGCCCGACACTCAAGCCGTGGTTACGACGCTGTCCGAGCTCTACGGCGTGGGCCCGTCGGCGCCGTGGCTGCTCGCCTTGACGATTTCGAGTGCAGCCTACGGCGCTTGGCGGCTACGCGAAGAGATCACCGTGTGTTTGTCCTTGCTCTGGCTTGCCGTCGCGGGCCCCGTCCTGCTCGGGTTGGTTACCGCTCTCTATCAGCCCATGTTCGTGACTCGACTCATGGTGTGGTCCGTCGTTCCCTTTCTGATCCTCGTTGCTCAGGGACTGCTTCACCTTCCCGTTGCGTTTTCGCGAACCCTCATCGGGGTGGCCCTTCTTGCGGGGCTCGTCAATCTGCACAGTCGTTACTACGGTGTCCGGCAGAAGCCCAATTGGCAGGCAGCCGTCGAATACCTGGCTCGCGAAGTTGGTCAAAAAGACGTCGTTTGGGCGACGGGCGGCTCCGAGGCGCGTTCGGTCTACTACTATCTAAATCGCAGTCATCGACCTGCTCGCGCTCTATCGATAGACTTCGACTTTCACGAACTGGCCCGGGATTTCCGCGGGCACTATGCGGACGACACGGAATCCATCTGGACCCTTCGGGCGCGAGTTCGCCCGGACACACAGCGAGTTCACGACAAGCTCGACAGCATTGCGCGGCGCACCCTGTCGTTGCAGTTTGGTCCGGAGCTCGAACTCCAGCGATACGTCCTCAAGCCTCGTGACGGACGCTCTGCGTTTTGACGAAGTTGCTTCGGGGGTCACGAATCGAGCGCTTCGGTTGGCGAATCGAGCGCTTCGGTTGGCGAATCGAGCGCTTCGGTTGGCGAATCGAGCGCTTCGGTTGGCGAATCGAGTCGCGGCGATCCGAAACAGTGAGGGCGCATCCGGCCGGCAACGAAGTCGGCATGATGCGCCCCTGCGAGTGGCCCCCTCGAAAAGGAGTGCTCACCCGTCGTCACTTAGGCCGCGCGAGCCCTCCCGCGGACGGTGCGACGACGACGCCAGCCGAGGAGTCCCGATAGAAGCAGGACGCTCCAGAGTCGTGATGGGCTCGAACCGCGTGCTGCCGTGCAACCTCCGCCACCCACGAAGCCTGAGCCTCCTTCTAGGCAGTGCTCCGTCGTGCAAGCGGCCTTTTCCACGCAGCGCCCGTTGCTTCCGCAGGTGTTCGTCACGCACTCGCTGCTCTTGTCACATGTTTTGCCGACAGGGTTGGCGCAGGTGTCCGTTTGCTCGTTGCATTCGCCAGACTCGCAGAGGGTGCTGGCATTCTTTTCGTTGCACGTCTGGTTCTCGGTTGGGATGGGATCGCCCGCCTTTGCCTTTATGTGGCACGCCGAGCTGGCAGCGTCGCAGTAAGATCCGGAGGGGCAGTCCTCAGCGACGGCACACCCGCCCTTCGGGACGCAACTCCCAGATTGGCTGCACTCACCGGTTTGGCAAATGATTGCTCCCGTAGATGCGCTACAACCCGAGTCACCGACGGCCAAACCGCACTTGCCATTGCTGCCGCAGTAATTCGACACGCAATCCTGGGCGGAATCACAAGGGTCCTCGTTCTTCGTTGCACAGGTGTTGGTTACTGGATTGCACGTGCCCGTGCTGCACACGGCAGCGGCCAACGCGGTCGAGCAATCGCCGTTGTGCTCGCCGTCGATGGGGAGAGAGTCACCCGGGGTCTGCTTCGTCGTGCAAACGTGCGTCACGACATTGCAGTATTCCGTTTCAGCACAATCCGCGTCCAAGTTGCAACCCGTCTCGCTTGGTACGCACGCATGGCTTGCGGGACCGCACACTGCTGACTGACAGAGCGTAGAATCCGCCTCGGTGCAGGGGCCATCACCGTTCGCAAGTCCGCACAGGTGATTGTTCCCGCAGACCCCGCTCGTGCAGTCCGCGGCTGTCTGGCACGCATCGCCGTTCTTCGTTGCGCAGGTGCCCGTCGTGGTGTTGCACGAGCCGGTGCTGCAGTACTCGGCTGCCGTCGATTGCGTGCAACCCCCCGTTGGGATTGGGGTACCCGGGATGAGCTTGGTGACGCAGGTCAACGTCGTGGTGTCGCAGTACTGACTGCTCGCGCACTCCGCACTGGTTGCGCAGCCTTGGGGTGGAATACATACGGAAGTCGTACTGCAGTTCCCGCTCTGGCAGTCGGTCGCCTCGGTCGCAGCCGTGCAACCAGGCTCACTATTGGCGCGTCCACAAAGGGAGTTGCTGCCACAGTGGTCGTTCTCGCAATCTGCTCCCTTCGAGCAGGTCGTGCCATTGGGGGCCGCGCAAGTGTCCGTGACGTCGTTGCAGAGACCACTTTCGCAGACGATGGCTGCCAGCTTGGCCGTGCACTGGCCGTCGTGCAGCACATCCGTTGGCAACTTCGCACCATTCGGGAGACGCGCGCTGCAAGTGAACGTCGTGGCGTTGCAGTATTGGAGCAGGCTGCAATCCTCGTCGGACGCGCATCCGTTTTGTGCGGGGACGCAGAGTTTACTGCTTTCGCCGCAGGTTCCGCTCTGACAGAGGTCGGAGGTGGCTTCGCTGCAAGGGCCCCGTCCGTTGATTCTGTCCGCAGAGTTGGTTGCTACCGCAGATGTCACTCTGACATTCGGCGCGACTGGTGCAGCTCACGTTGTTCGCCGATGCACATGTGGACGTCTTGCCGTTGCAAAGACCGGTGGCGCACACGGCTTGTGCCAGACCCGCCGTGCATTGCCCGTCGTGGAGGCCGTCGTTCGGTAATGCGACGCCCGCCAAGAGATCGGACACGCACTGATTCGTCGCGCGATGGCAGAACTGTTCCGCAGCGCAGTCCGAGTCCAACCAGCAGAAGGTGTTGCTGGGAATGCAGACACCGCTGGCGGGACAGGTACTCGACTGGCAGAGGGTCGCGCCAGTCGCCGGTGTGCAGCCGGGACCACCGTTGGCGATGCCACACTTGCCGTTGGCGCCGCAGATGTTCACGGTGCACTGGGCGTTGCTGCCGCAATCGATGCCGTTCGTTTCGGCGCAAGTCGATTGCACCGCGTTGCAGTGTCCAGAAACGCAGACGTTTGCGGCGTCGTCGCAGCTACCGAGGTGGAGACCATCGGTCGGGATGGTTTCGCCCTTCGTCAGCTTGGCGTGGCAGAGCAGGCTGCTGCGATCGCAGTACTGATTGCTACTGCAATCGGTATCGATGTAGCAGCCATCCGTCGGTACGCAGGTTCCGCTCAAGGCGCACTCGGCGGACTGGCAGATCTTTTCGCCGTCGCTCGCGGTGCAGCCCGCTTGACCGTCGGCGAGCCCGCACTTCTTGTTCGAGCCGCAACGGTCGACCACGCAATCCGCCGCGCTGTTGCAGTCGGTTCCGTTCGCTCCGGCACAAGTGTCCGTCGCAGAGTTGCATTGGCCTGACGCGCAAACGGCGCTGGTCGCGCTGATTGCGCACGTTCCATCATGCAAGCCGTCGTTGGGGAGCGGGGTTCCGTTGTCGAGACGGCTCACACACTGGTGCGTCGAGCCGTCGCAGTACTCCGTGCTCGAGCAATCCGCGTCAGATCCGCAACCCTTCGGTCCCGCGACGCAGACGCCGCTGCTTGAGCCGCAGTTGCCGCTCTGGCAAATCGTTGTTGCGTTGGAGGTCGTGCAGCTGGACTGGAGGTTGGCGAGCCCGCAAAGGCCGTTGCCACCGCAGATGTCGATGGCGCATTGCTCTCGAGTACTACAAGCTCCCGAGAGGGGACGCCCGCAGGTCAAGGCGTTGGCGTTGCACGTCAACCCCGTCTCGCACACTCGCGTTGCTGCTGAGCAGGTGCCGTCGTGGATTCCGTCCGTCGGGAGGCTTGCGCCCGCGCCCAATCGCGGTTTGCACGTGAAGGAGAGTCCGTCGCAGTAACTTCCGATGCCGCAATCATCGTCAGCGGCGCAGCCGTTGACGGCGGGGATACAGATCCCAGCGTTGGCACTGCAGGTGCCGGATTGGCACAGGCTCACGGCGTTGCTGCTATTGCAAACACCGGTGCCGTCGGCGTACCCGCACTTCGAGTTGGTGCCACAGACGTTGGCGATGCACTGGTCGGCATTCGAGCACGTGACGCCGTTGCTTGCGGCGCAGGTCGTTGCCACGCCGTTACAGCCGAGCCCGACGGCGCAGACCGCCGAGGAGGCGAGGCAGCCGCCATCGTGCAGGCCGTCGTTCGGGATGTCACCACCTGCGATCAATCGAGTCGTGCAGGTATGCGCGCTTCGATTGCAGAATTGAGTCGCGAGGCAATCTTGATCGACGTAGCAGGCCGTCGAAGCCATGCAGACGAAGCCGGCGCTGCAAGCCCCGGATTGGCACAGCGTGGCGGCATCCGATGTGGAGCAAGTGCCGTCGTAGTCGGCGATACCACAGCTTCCATTGCTGCCGCAGATGTCGACGACACATTGTGAAGTCGTGCTGCAGGTCGTACCATTCGGAGCGGCACAGGTCGACTTCACCGCGTTACAGGCATGGCTTGCGCACACTGCCGCGGCATCCGCACAAGTGCCGAGGTGGTAGCCGTCGTTCGGAAGCGCCGTACCGATTGCGAAATCGGTGGTGCAGCTGCGTGTCGTGCGATTGCAGAACTGTGTCGATGCACAGTCCGCATCCATCCAACAGGAGTTGGTCGCGAGACAGACGTTGCCTCCGTTGCTACAGAGACCAGACTGACAGACGCTCCCGCTTGCGCATGGGCCAGAGAAGTCGATGGTGCCGCATTTCAGGTTCGAGCCGCAGACGTTGCTCGTACACTGACTGGCGAGGGTGCAGTCGGTGGTCGTATTGGGACCCGAACAGGTCTTCGTCGTGGCGTTGCATTGTGCGCTCTGGCAAACTGCAGTTGCGACCGTCGTGTTGCAGGTGGCAGCATGTAGAGTATCGTTGGGGATCAGGACGCCATTTCCGAGCTTGGGTTTGCACACGCTATTGCTGCAGAAGTTGCCCGTGCCGCACTGGGCGTCAGTGGTGCATCCGCAAATTCCTCCCGTGCAGGTGGGACCCGCGCTTGCGCCCGTGCAATCAGAGTTCGAACCGCAGTAGCATTGTCCGGTGGTGACATTGCAAAGTCCACCTGCGTGGCCGAAACCCGTCGTACAGTCCGCGTTGACTTTGCACGATCCGCAGAAGCCGTCGTCGAGGCACGTCGGTGCGCCCGAAGGGCAGCGGACGGTGAGTCCGGAGCCGGCAGTGTAATCACCGTTGCACATGATGCAGTTGCCCGAGGTCAATCCCGTCGTGCTGCAGGATTTGAAGGTGGAGCTAAGGCAGGCGTTGGTTCCACCACTGCCATAGTCTCCAGCGCAGACCGTCGTGCAAACGTTGAGTGCCGCAGACACGTTGCATCCCGCTGGTTGCGTGCAGCTGCCATCGTCCACGAGACTGCACGGCCCGCAAACCTTCTTCACGGGATCGCAGACGGTCCCGAGCGGCGCGGTCTTTCCCGTGCAGTCGGCGTTCGTTGCGCAACAAGCTTCGCCCGGATTTGCCGAATCGCTGGCGTAGAGCTCGACAATCTCGTGTTGATTCCACGATCCTCCCGTGGAGCCGGTGAAGCCGATGTACATCTGCGACCCGAGAATGGTCGCGACGTTCACGGTCGTCGTCGAGAGCGTTGCTAGCGCGGGTTTTGTCGTGCTCGCGGAAAGAAAGACGTTCAACGTATGGGTGCTCGCAACGTAGTCGATCCAGACGTTGATGTTGCTGCCGCTCTTCAACGTAACCGGTGGGCTGGTCACGACGGGTAGACCGCTGTTGATGGTGGCAGTGTGATCGGCGACACCGCGGGTGATGGCGACATGATTGTCGTCCGGATCCCAGCCGTTCTTGTAGGTGTCGAACTCGACGACGACGGCTGGACTGATGCCGTCGTACCCAACGCCGCCTCCCGCAGCGCCCACGGTGCTGACACCCGTGCTTGCGTTGTGCATGACGAATGCCATGCCGTCGGCTCCGCCATTGCCGCTGAGTGAGATCTTCACGACGAATCGGATATGAATGTCTCCGGCGGTCGAGAGCGGGGTATCGTACATGACGCTGCCGCGTAGGTTGCCCGTCGCGCTGGTCACGAGAATGTCGGTGCCATTCAGGGTTGCGTTGCCGTTGAGGGTGAAGTTCGGCAGGAACTGCCCACCTGCGTAGCACACGTCCACGCGAGCCCATGCGCTCTGGGCAAGCGCAAGGGTCAGAAGCGCGAAAGTCGAAAGGAATAGCCACAGGCGAAGGGCTAGGTGGTGCATGGGGTGACGATATGTCCTGGACATCGGGTGCCTCACTTGGTGACGCTCGACGGGTTGGAGTTGGAGCTTTCGATGTGGAACTCGACGCGACGATTGTTCTGGCGCCCGAGATCGGTGTCGTTGCTTTGGAGGGGTTTCGTCTGGCCAAAGCCTTGGGAGGTCAGGCGTTTTGCCTCGATGTGATGATCGGTCAACCACTTGACGACAGCTGCTGCTCGTTGCTTGCTGAGGGTCAGGTTGCGTTGGGCGTTGCCCTGATTGTCAGTGTGTCCTTCGACTCGAACGCGAGTGATCTCGGGGTGCTCGTTCAGCACCGCGAGCACCGCGGATAGAACCTTGTCGGATTCGGGGCGCAAGGTCGCTTTGCCGATGTCGAATTCGACTCGTTCCAAGATGATGATCTTGTCTTCGACGACCGCCGCTACGGGGCAGCCGTTCTTCGCTCTATCGACGTTGGTGGGACCCGCTTGGTTCGGGCACGCGTCCACTTCATCGAAGATCGTGTCGCCGTCGGAATCCTTTGGAGGAGGGCAACCGTCGGTCGCCGGGAGAGCCGTGTGGATTCCTGGCTCAGACGGGCAAGCGTCCGTCTCGTCGGGGACGCCGTCACTGTCGGTGTCCTTGGGAAGAGGACAACCGTGTTTGCTACGATCCGTCGAGGCTACGCCGGAGTCGTTCGGGCAAGCGTCGTCGACGTCGATGATGCCGTCTCCGTCCGTGTCCTTCGGTGCTGGACAACCGCGGCGCGTCGGATCGGTGGCGTACACTCCCGCCGTATCGGGACAGGCGTCGCTGGTGTCCACGAATCCGTCTCCATCCGTGTCGGGCACGGGTGGCGGCTTCCTTGTCTCTTTGGTCGTTGGTGCGAAATCCAGGCTGATGAGGAGACGAGATGCCGGCGAACCAAGTCCTGTCGAGAGCCCCGGACCGGCCGCAACGCCCAATAGGAAGCTGCTGCCTAGAGCGCAGTGGCCTCCGAAAAGGAGTTCGACTGGCGTACCTCGTTTCTCGAAGAATTGATTGGATGCGAGGCGAGTGGCACCAAGTAGTTCGGGCCCGATGGTGAGCTTGCCATCGACCAACTTCACGCCTGCGCTCGCGGTGAAGCCGAGCTCGCTACCGAGGGAGCGTCCGGCGAAGCTCTCCTTGTCGCCTCTGATATCGGTACCAATTCCGAATGCCCAAACGAGGAGGCCGGCATCTCCGGCGGCCAGCACGCGTGGGTACACGCGAAGTGCACCATCGGAAGCGTAAGCCGAGCTACTGCCGATGGGGAGGAAGACTTGGAGCGACGCGGCGAGTCGAAAGCCGCCGCCTGGGTCACCGAGGAGCCGGTAGTCACCGCCCAGTCGAAGATCGCCGATCCCGCCGCCGTCGCCAGCGCGGTAGGTGCGATCTGCGACGGTCCAGCTCGCCCCACTCGTGGCCATGACGACCGGGAGACTGGCACCGAGACGCAGCCTTGCGATCGGCGAATAGTTGAATCCGACGTGTAACAACGACTGGTTGCGGATCACGTCTCCGACGGCGGTCCCGTCGCTGTCGTAGACCGTCAGTGGCCGATGCGCCCAGTCGTAAGTTGCCCCAAGCCAGAGCGGATGTTCAGCGGGAGCGTCGAGGGACTCCGACGTGAACCACCGACTACCGCGTTCCGCAGGCCGATAGCGATTGACGGCGAACGTGGGTTGTTCTTGCGCGAAGAGCGAGCCCGCGGCGAGAGTGGCAAGGCAAAAGGTGCTGACAAAGCGACGAAATCTGCTCACGGAGCCTCCCCGGATCTTGCGCAGGACACCTGTCCGGAACGCTTGTCAGGAAGCGGCGTGTCGCAATTGGGACTTCAAGTCTGTCGAACGCGGTGGTTGCGATTCGCGGAGCCGTTGGAGATCCGCGGACTTGTCCCATAGACGAGGGGACACTCGAGCCTGTGGGCGTGGGTTGCGCGCGTGACGGGGCCTTTCCCGAGCGTCGCGCACGAAGTCGGAAGTGACGGACACGTTGCCAATCGGTCGGAGGCCGCTTTAGCATGTTCAGCATGAAGGAACTCATCGGTCGACTGGTGTCTCAGGCGAACCTGAACGAAGCACAGGCCAATCAGGTTGCAGAGATCCTGCGAGGCTTTCTCTCCGAGAAGCTCCCAGAGGCATTGCGTGGGCCTGTATTGGGAGTCCTCACGGGCGAGAACGTGGACAACGTTGCCGATCAAGCCAAAGGGCTGCTCGGTAAGCTCTTCTAGAGTTCGTCCTACGGACCACGAGGAGACTTCGTGAGGGCAAGTGAAGTCATCGTCGGAAGGCCTATGGACGGGTGCACACACGGTTGAGGCGAGGGCTTCCGTCAAAGCCGCGCAAGGCGTCCGAGATGCGCGGGAATCGCAACGAAGAGCCAAGGACGACGTAGAGGCGGGCGAGCCGCTGCGCATACTACTGCGGCGTCTGCGGCGTCTCATTGCCAAGCGATATCGTCGATTGAATCGCTTGGTCGCCGACGCCGAACGTCATCGCACACGAGATGACGTTCGGCGTCGCCTCACAGTGCTTGCGCACGACGTGTTCACAGGCGGGTGCGTCAGCGACATGCCAGCTTCCGGGGGCGTTCGTACCATCTGCCCGTTGTGCCATTGCCCAGCAATTCTTCGGCGCTCGCACGGTGAGCTCGGCAAGCTCGTCGTCGGGTTGGACGGTACGGCACAGATCCTCGAGTGGAACGGCTTCGTAGGCAAAGAACGCTTGATCGAAGCTCATTTCGTTCAAACGTCGATACGTGGTGCCGCCCCGCGCGTGGACGAGCTCCGTAGCGGAGAGTCCCGCTTCGGTCGAAACCTGCTGAAGGTATTGGACCTTGCCAGAACCCCACATCATGCGCACGACGTACCACTCCCCGCATGAGCTCGACGGTTCTCCACCGAGACAGCATGCCGATTTTGCAGAGTAATGGAGTGAGGCGGGGGGAAGCTCGAGATATCGAGTCAAGTGGACGTCGTACGCGACATGCGTCACCTGGGAAATTCCCGCGGACGCTCCAACGACGCCGCTCTGTACGTTACCCTGAAGGGCCTGTTGGACAGTGACGAGAAACCGCATCTTCTGGCTCGTTTCGACCAAACGAGCCTGACCGTCCACGACGAGTCGATGCGGATCGACGCCTACGACGTCGCGGAGCATCGAGTGCCCCAATACTCCGTCGGGAGAGCGCGTGGTCCAGGTCAGCAAGACGACGTCGCCAAGCCCGAGATCGACGTCGGGATCGGGCAATGTCGGTGGCGTCATTGGCGCGCACGCGCCGACGAGGGGCATGAGTAGGATGGGGATTGCAATCGAGCGAATACGCACGGTTAAACCGAAGCATCATTGCCGGCTTCTCGACGGATGTAAAGGGGCGTGGTCACGCCGCGCTGACCCAAAGCAACCGAAAGCCGAGTGGCGGTATCGAATCGGGCTGACCAACGGCAATCGAACGCGGTACATCGGATTCGAGCGGGACGGTCCGGAAGCATCGGGCTGCTCGATGCGGCTTTCGAACCGCTCTTGCATCGAACCGGAGCCACGCAGAGAGAGGCGCAATCGCGGGGGAGATGCGGGGGCGTCGCCGTGCCTGGGTCTCCGCGGTACGCGAGGACGACCAGCAATTCGCGTGCTTGCGACCTCGAAACACGCCTGTGCTGGTGATTTCGGGAGCTCGATGGAGCTTCTGCTATGCTCGCGTCCATGACGGGACGGCTCAGTGCACCCTTGGCGATCATTGCCATTCTCAGAGTTACGGGTGGTTGTGTGGATTCAGAGAACACGGTGGCGACCTCGTCACGTGAGCCAGCCACCGGCATCGTTCCGAAAGGCAGGACCGATGCGGCAGGTGGTGCAACCGCGACTCCTACCGGTAGCGCGACTTGGAGTTCGGGCGGCACGGCAGCCACTGAAACGTCGGCAGCGATCTCGAGTGCGACGGGCGGCACGGTAGCAACTGAAACCTCGATCGTGTCTTCGAGTGCGGCGGGCGGCACCACATCGACTGAAACGTCTGGCACGGGCGGCACCACATCAACTGAAACGTCCAGCACGGGCGGCACGGCCGCGAACACCACGGCCACGAATGCCACCGGGGGCAGCGGCGGAGGTTCAGGTACGTCGTCCGGCACTTCCTGCTCGGATCTTCCCAACGTCGATTACGCCGGCTGGTGGTCGGCGACGGTCGCGGTCGCAGCGGGCGGTGGCGGTTCTGCATCGAGCTTGGGTGGGGCAAGCGGGGCGACGACCGTGACGAGCTCGGAGGGTGGGACTTTCGGCGCGGGCGTAAACGCGACGGGTGGCGCGGGCGTAAACGCGACGGGTGGCGCAAGCGCGGGTTTCACGAAAAGCGGCTGCGTCGCGCTGAAACCGGTCCTTTCTGGGCCGACCGTTGTTTGTGAGGGAATGGCAACGGTGGCGGCATCACGCGAGGCGCTCGACTTACTCTTTGCCGACGGCTCGACGTTGCATTGGGCGGCGCAATGGGGCACCTCGGTCGAGTCCAGCTACCCGCTAATGAGCCCACCGCCTGCGGTTTGGGTCGAATACGAGCGGATTACCCACGTCGTTTGCCCAGTGTGCGGGTCCAACGTCGACACGCGTATCGCCATTCGTGACGCTTCGAGCGGAAATCTCCTCGCCTTTCAGTACGTCGGAATGGCTTTCAGTCCCGCGCAGTTCGCAACGGTATTCGGTGTTGCGGCCGTCGAAGAATCCCGGTGCCAATCGTCGGAAAGGTTCGGCTGCTACGACGTGACGTACGAGCATTTCGATCACGAACTCGAGACGGCCACGCCCAGGTTCATTCCCTTCGGATCCCTCGAACGGGTGACGATAGTCGCGGGAACCTTCGATATCTATTGGGCGACCTCGAAGGTGCTCAAGCGAGCCACCGTGCCGAGTTGCTTCGATGGCGGCTACCCTGAAAACCGCGACGTCGTGAGGATTCGGCGTATTGTCGAACCATGAGCGGCAGACGGCGGGAATGCCGTAGACTTCGACGGCCGGGAGCGAGCCGTCGAAGTCCGATTCGGCGCGAGCGCAACGACCACTCGCAGGGGAATAGGAATTCATCGATGCCGTGCAGTCGTACGTCGTCGACGTAGGCATCTTCATTGGCGGTGCGCCGCGCACGCGCGTTCGTCGTTGCGCCTTCGGAGTCAATTCCTGCTCAAGGCCCAAATGGCACAACTCGGTTGGTATGCGAGTTGCAGATGAGGGCGTGTCCGGAGGGATGAATGGCAGATTTTCCGCGCCCAAGAAGACCCATCAAGCAGCCTCAATATCCGACACTTTCGACCATCGCGATTGCTGCGGCTCTCACCGCCTGTAACGGCGGACAGATCGACGACGAATCCAGTCCAGGAGGTGGATCCGCTGGTGCAACGTCTGGAATCGACCTGATCGCAGGCAGCGGTGGTGCTGCGAAGGTGGAGACGACCGAGGTCGGCTCCACGGAAGGCGATATTCCGATGGCTTTTGGCGGCTCCGGCGGCGCGTCGATGACGGAAATCAATGTGGCCGGTGCTGGCGGGTCTCCTACGACGGTCAGCACCTCCGAAATCGGCAATCCGCAAGGCGGCGCTCCGTTGATCTATGTACCCGTGGGTGGAGCTGGTGCCGTCGGCTCGACGTCGGGCTCCTCGATTCCAAGCTATGGCGGGAGTAATGCCGTCGGCTCGACGTCGGGCCACTCGACTTCGACGTCCTACGGCGGGACCAGTTCCGTGACCACCGGGCAAGGTGGAACCGTCGGAAGCGGAGGTGGCACATCCGTACTGCCCTATACGACTGCCACGACTGCCACGACTGCCACGACAGGCTCTGCAGCCGTTGAGTCGACTTCTGGCACAGTTGGCCCATCCTCCTGAGCTGCCGAGCGTACGAACGAATCTGGTCCAAGTGCCATGGAGCTGACCCTCTTCGTCGATCATGCGTGCAATCTGCGATGTAGTTACTGCTATACCGGCAGCAAAACGCCGCGACCGATGAGCATGTCGACTGCCGAGAGGGCGATCGACTTTGCGCTGGCACGCGATCCTTCAGGGCTCACCCTCGCATTCTTCGGGGGTGAGCCGACGTTGCACATCGAGTGGCTCGAAAGGGTCCGAGCGTACGCCACGGCGCGACTTGCAGAGGCAAATCCCCGCGCAACGCTCATCCTACGGCTCAACACGAACGCGACTCTCGTGTCGGACCGGGTCGCGGACTTCGTTCGTAGCAGCAGCGTCGTCGACGCATTCGTGTCCCTCGACGGTCCCGCTGCCATTCACGATCGCCACCGACTGAACGTGCAAGGACATGGCTCGCACGCCTCCGTGTTACAGGGGATCGAACGGTTGGCAAAGGCGGGTGCTCGCGTCGTGACGCTCGCGGTCATTTCTCCCGATACCGCGGACGCACTCGGCGAAATCCTGCTCGAGGCTTTTGGTTTGCCTTTGGCCCGCGTGCACGTCACCTGCAACCTCCGAGCCACTTGGGACACAGTGGCTCTCGAGGCTTTGCGGCGCGGGCTCGCCCGGGCTGCAACTCACTGGGTCGACGCATTTCGCGCCGGGAGAATCATCCATTTCGAACCCTTGACGACCAAGATCTTGTCGCACTTGCACGCGGCAATGCCCTGCGCCAATCGCTGCCAACTCGGGTTCGACGAGGTAGTCGTTGCTCCGAGTGGACGTCTCTACACTTGTGGGGAGCTCGTTGGCGAAGACCAAGACCATTCCTTGTCGATCGGGGATATCGAGAATGGGATCGACGTGTCAAAGCTGTCAAGCTTGCGAGAGCAGAAGAATCGCATCGAGGTCAGCTGCGCCGACTGCGAGATCCGCGAGCGATGCTCGAGTGCTTGCGGGTGTAAGCACGTCGCGCTGACGGGGACGTTCGGAGCCGTAACCCAGACGTTGTGTGACACGGAAACGGCCTTCATCGAGGCGGCGGATGCCGTCGCCGAAGCATTGTATCGGGAACGGTGTGATGCCTTTCTCGACTTCTTCTACCGAAAGGGCTGGGCCCCGAGCTCTCCGCAGGCTTACGTGCAACTTCGACGGAAAGACGACCTCAAGCTCGTTCCTGAGTGATGACCCGTGTGCGTTACCGCGACGCGTTGACCTTCGAAGCGGAAGTCTCGACTGAGAGGGCCGTCGAAGGTCGCCGCGCCAAGCGAGCTCTTCGAACGCCTCCCGCCGTCCCGTTTCGAGCCGAACTACCACGGTTTGCGTGTCGCCAGATCGGGATCTGAATTTGCTCGCTGGGGGTATTGCGAAGGTCCGCGGGCGGCGTTCGAGGATGTAATCGACGGCATGGGTGTCTCGAGCCGAAGTTAGTGCTGGCCTCGGCCTGGCAGATCGGTGCTATGCCGCGCCCAGGATGGAGGACAACAGTATGGCCGAACGCGTGCCCGACGAGACCGGGGGCGCCCCGATTGGAGCGGTGTGCTCGACCGTCCGCGGCTCGCTGGGCACTTGGGGCAGCCGAAGCCTTCCCGTGATGGTGCCGGTCGTGTTGTCCCTATCGCTTGGATTGTACCGCATCGGTGCGCACGAGCTGATTGACGACGAGCTGTGTACCTGGTGGGCCGTCCATCTCTCGTTCGCCGATTTCTTGGCGCTCGTGCGGAACGTCGACGCGGTGCTGGCGCCCTACTATCTGTTCATGCGTGTGTGGTGCCGACTCTTTGGCGATTCGGAGTGGTTGCTGCGGCTGCCCTCGGTTCTCGCCATGGCCGCTTCGGCTGGGCTTCTTTCGGTATTGGGGCAACGGCTTTTCGACAGACGTACGGGCTTGGTTTCTGGGCTCACTTTCGCCGTGATTCCAAGCGTCGTGCGGTTCAGTCAGGATGCGCGTCCCTACGCCCTCGCAACGCTCTGCGCGATTGGGTCCACCCTGGTGCTCCTCTACACGCTGCAAAAGCCTTCGGAACGTCGGCGGTGGGGATACTATGCCGTTGCCGTCGCTCTCACCGGCATGACGCATCTCGTGAGTCTGGGCGTTCTCGGGGCGCACTTCGCCTTCTTGTTCGAGCGTCGCCGGGATTGGCCTTGGTTTACGGCGCGTCGAGCAACCTTCGGTCCGTGGCTCGTCGCAGTCACGGTGGCATTGCTCGCGGTGCTTCCGATCGTCCTCCTTGGGGCGCACCAAGACGAACAGTTGAGACGGATCGAGTTGGTGCCACGAATGTTCCTCGCCTTGCCATGCACGGTTACTCTTTCGAGTCGCATCGGTTATGGCCTCGCGGGTCTGGCTCTCTTGAGCGTCTCGATGCGCACGAAATCGAGCCTTCGACTTTCAATGTGGGCGATCTTGCCGCCGCTCTTCACCTACGCGACGTATGACGCGTTGCACGTCTTTCGTGCTCGTTATCTCATCTTCACGCTTCCCGCGTGGTCCCTCCTCGCAGCAAGCGCCTGCACGCGGCTTCGCCTGCTTTCGAGGTGGCCGCTGCTGGCCGGTGTGGTTGCAACGGTGGCGTACGTCGCGGCGGTGCCAATCGAGCGGGTGTGGCAGCTGCAGGATCCTGACTCGTCGCACTATGGCTGCCCAAGCCGCATCTTGGCGCAGTTCGTACGTCGAGACGACGTCCTCATTTATGGCGGTCTTGGTGCAGCGAGAGAGCACACCCGGATCGGCTTGACGTATGGTTTGCGACACTCCTTGCAGCCGAGAGATGCTCTAGTGCAGCGGTCTGCCGCATCTCTCGGCGGCTTTCGTGCGCAAGAGTGTAGTTCCTTCGATGCTTGTCTTCCCTCAGACGCGCAACGGGTTTGGTTCATCTTTCCCGATTCGATGGATGAGAGAATGGATCGGGTGACCGCGAAGCTTACCGCTCAAATGGAGGCAGCATTCGTTCGCTCGAATAGCTGGCCCTGTGGCAAGCGCCGGCTCGACTTGTTCGTTCGGAAGGGCACTGCTGCGACCCATTGAACCGTGGAGCCGTGCTAGAGTTCGGATGCTACCCGCTGGCGGTTGGTCCGGATTTGAGGCTTTCTGCCCACTTTGCCACGCGTGCGGCACTCTCTTCCGGAGACAAGTCCTCGACTCGCGTCATGACGGACCACCTGACCCCAAAGGGATCGAGCAGGGACGCGTAGCGATCGCCAGATACGAACGTCGATGGCGGTTCACGCAGTCGCATGCCTGACGAGACGGCTTTTGCGACGACGGCATCGACGTCGGGAACATAGATGCCAATGGAGTAGGTGACGCCTTTTGCGTCGGGGGCCACCAAATCATACGCGGGCATCGGATCGCTCAAGGTGAGACGACCGAACGGAAAGTCCAAGACGGCGTGCGCTACCAATCCACCGAACCGCGTCACGTCCGACACCCGTGCGCCAAAGATCATCGGGTACATCGACAGCGCCTTTTCGGCGGGGTCGACGACGATGTGGGGGGTGAGCGAGGTGCTTCCGTGCGGAATTCCGTTGGTCGTGTGCTGTCCATTGGCTGGCTGAAACTCGGTCATGGGTCCTCCTATCCCGTTGGGATGTCGCTCTTGACCTTGGGGTCGCGTCTCTCGATGTATTGTAGAAATGCGCCAAGTGCCTCAGCCGCGAACGTCCCCGTCGCGAACGTCCCCGTCGCGAACGTCCCCGTCGCGAACGTCCCCGTCGGAGCCCGAGCGTCCCCGCGAGGCTTCCCTCGACGGGACCAAGGGGATTCTGCTCCCTGGCGCTGGGCTCGAGCGCTTTTCATTGCGGCGAGAGGCTCCTCCCGACGCGCTCAGGCCGTTCGTGGTGGCCCTTTGGACGGTCCAGTGGGACTTGCCGGAAGGGGAGAGTTATAGCCAGGCAATCTTGCCGTTTCCCTGCGTCAATCTCGCTTACGAGCAGGGGCAGTACCTGGTGCACGGCCCTGGCACGGCGTGTTTCGTGGCCACGTTGTCGGGTCGCGGCTGGGTCACGGGAGCGCGTTTTACCCCGGCGGGGTTTTCTGCTTTTTCTCATTGGCCAATGAGAAAGCTCGTGGATCGCGTCGAACCCGCCGTGAGCGTGATGGGACGGCCGCCGCCGCCGTTGCCGTTGGTTGCCAGTCCTCGAGACGCACGCGACGCGTTGACGGAGTACCTTTTGGCCCAAGGGGCTTCGCAAAGTGCAGAAATGGCCGTCGCGGATCGCCTCGTCGCCAAGGTGGACGAGGACTCGAGGATCGTCACCGCGGAGACCCTGGCCAAGGAAGCCGGGCTCGCGGTGCGCTCGCTGCACCGTCTCCTCGAGCGTTACGTCGGGGTCAGCTCGAAGTGGATCGTCCGTCGTGCGCGCGTGCAGAACGCCGCAGATCGCGTTGCACGGGGCGAACGCGTGGATTGGGCGCTGATGGCACAGGAACTCGGCTATCACGACCAGTCGCATCTCATTCGCGATTTTCGCGAGCAAATCGGTGAGACGCCGGCCGCGTATGCACGTCGTTGCGCGCAGAGTGAGGCGGCGGGCGAGCACACCGTCGACTCTCTTCGTGCCTCATCGTGACGGTGGCAGGGGAGCAACGGGAAACAGCATGGCTCCCCAGGGACTCATCCAAACCACGAAACCCGAATTCATCACGGGAACGGTTCCGAGTTGCGCTGGCGATTGGGCGACGTTCGGGGCCGAAGTATTCGTCGTCGAAGTGGCCGCATCGACTGCGGGCGGATTGGTGACGAGCCCCGTCGTCGTATTCGCAGGAGTGTCGGCAGTATTCGTCGTCGAAGTGGCCGCATCGACTGCGGGCGGATTGGTGACGAGCCCCGTCGTCGTATTCGCAGGAGTGCCGGCAGTATCGGCTACAGGTGGATTGGTGACGAAGCCCGCCGCTCGAGCCGCGGTCGTCCCGGGTGTGATGCCTTGGTTCAGTCCCGTCGGTGCAGTCCCGGGGGCAGCATTTACCGATGAGCCTTGGCGAGCCGCACCACCACCGTCCTGTTTCGCCGTCGCATGCTCCACTTCAATTACGGCAATCAGTCGGTTCGAGTCTTCGAACGTATCCGATGCTTGGACCGTGCCTGCCGCCGGTGTTGCGACGGGTGCCGGCGCGGTTCCATTCGCTGCGTTCGTGAGCTCTGTGTAATTCGCATGGCGAATTGCCACGATGGCGCCCGGCGCTGGGGCGGCTCCGGCGTCGGCAACGAGCTCCGGGTGAGGCTTGCGGCCGATCCCGAGAAACGCATTCAGGGCAGCTTCGAACAAATTGGTTCGCGGTTCATCCTCTCGCGTGGTCGGCTCCGCGCGATGGCCGCAGCTGCCGCACAGCAAGAGGAGTAAGCTCCACGGAACCAGTCGCATGTGGGTTTGGGCTGCACCGGACATGCCAATGCGCAGCCGGCGCTCGCCTCGCTGCGGGAGTCACCCTCGTGGTCGACACACCTGGTTGCAGTGAGGACGCGCTGCGTGCAGGGTGCCTCGGGCGTCGAGGTCCCTGGCGGTATCTCGGGGCGAGGTGGTTAGCCATATCGAGCGCGGCTTCGCGCGCGTGCTTTCTCGGCTTCTTTGGCACGGTCCTTGGCCGGGCTTCTCGTTTCGAGGCCAGCCAAGAGTTCCTCGGTGACTGTTGCGATGCGATCGATGGCGGCGTCGAACGCGACAGTGTTGCTCGCGCTGGGGCTACGGATCCCGCTCACCTTTCGTACGTACTGAGTCGCGGCGGCGCGAATTTCCTCCGGTGTGGCTGGCGGCTCGAAGTTGAACAGGGGACGGATGTTGCGACACATTCCCGAAGTTCTGGGGCGCGATTCTCTTCGTGGCAATGGCGTTCTCCCGACATCGAGCCGCATGCGACCCCAGGAACTTTGGCTTCTGATGTCGCCAATGATTGACGCGAGGCTTCAGGCGAAGAGCCGTTGGCTCTCGTCGATGACGGATAGGTTCGAAGTGGAGGACGTCAAATGTTTGCAAAGGGGGCGATTCAAACGTAAAAGGCGAGCTATTCATCTTCGTCGGAGGCCTTCTGCTCCGCTCTGACCTGTGTCGTTCGTGGTGGAGGGGGTGGAGGAGGCGGAACGGAAGGGCCAAACGTCGCGAAAGCGACGAGAACGGCGCGCAAGATCCTCCAGGCAAAGCATCCAACTCGGCGCAATCGACTGCGACGTGACGTCTGCGGCCATCGACCGTGCTTACGGGGTGACATGGGTTTCTCCTGGCTTGGGGTTGTCTGCTGCTCGAGGGATCTGCAGCGTTCAACAAAGCCAGGAGCACTCGATGACGAACCGACGAAACACGCGAAGGAAGACACCATCGCGACGAAATTCCAAAAGCGCGATGCTGGTTAGGACGGGTTCGTCGCGGATCTCTGTGGTTCTATTTCCGCTACGGTTTGCCGAAACGCGTGCGCGGCCGTGACTTTCACACTTTGCGTGGATGCAGCGGCCGCGACGACGACTGGAACCTCGCGACTGCAGGGCTGCCAGGCGCTCGCCTTCGCCGGGAAGAACGCCAACACGATGCCCAAGACCAGGACGCGCAACACGGATAGGCACTTCCGTCGGTTCGTGGAAACGTGGCGTGCGAAGCTCATCGCGAGCTCGGCCAACCGTCTCGCGGTGGATCTCATTCCCAATGAATGCTTCTCGGCTAGCGGCGTCACACGGCGCCCCTTGGAAGGATCCGAGCGTCGCCGGATTCGACAACGACGAAAGGAAGGCCGTCACACGGCACCCCTTGGAAGGATCGAACGTCGCCTGCGTTCGACGCGACGAAGGGAAGGCCGTCACACGGCGCCCCTTGGAAGGACCGAGCGTCGCAGGATTCGACAACGACGAAAGCGCGTTCGACTGCGGAGTCGCACGCGGGGAACGGGGCGCCAGGCGTTCTGTTTTGTCGGCCCGTCGCGGTACCGTCAGGGACGTTCGAACGACGAGGCGGTCAAGGCTTCGGTCGGGCCGTGGCGGGGCGAATCGAGCTGGGAAATCGACCCATTTAGCGAAGCCCGGGGACGCTCAGAGGTACTCTGGCTCACCATCCGGTACTTTCTGGGGCACGAATCCGGCCGCTTGGGGTGGGGGGAAGCCGCTATATTGGTGGCTTCATTAGCGTTCGAATCAGGAGGTAGGCTCGAAGTGGTCAAGTGGCGGATGATGTTGACGACGTTACTCGTCGTGTTGTGCGTGGTGTTGCTCAAGCTCTTCGTGTTCGATCACTTGGCGTTGGGGAGAGTGCTCGAATTCTCCGACCTGTCCTTCGTGCTCACGGGCGGAGTATTCCTCGTCGGCTTCATGCTCGCGGGGACCATGGCCGATTACAAGGAAGCCGAGCGTCTTCCCGGTGAAGTCGTGTGCGCACTCGAAACCATCGAAGAGACGTTCGATCAGGGGGTAGCCAACAAGGCGAGCCTGGATGCCGTATCGTTGCGCAATCTCGTTCGTCACACCGCGGACACCATCAACGACTGGCTTTACCGGCGCGCGACCTACGACCAGGTCTGCTCGGCGCTCGAAGGCCTCGCCCAGGGCGGTCGAACCCTGGAGGTGGCAGGCGTTCCTCCTCCAATTGGCGTGCGTATCATCAACGAGATCCATGGGCTGCGTCGCAGCCTGACTCGCATGCACGTGATCTCTCGCACCGGTTTCCTCTCGACGGGATATGCCCTTCTCGAGACCTTGACCGTCGTCATCGTCGGGCTGCTGATGATCTCGCGATTCAAGAGCACGCTCGCCGAAGTGCTCTTGGTGGGCTTCATCACGCTGATTTACGTGTACATGGTACGCCTCATCCGGGACATCGACGATCCCTTCGAATACGCCGATGGCGGTGCTGCGGGGGCTGCCGAGGTAGATCTCGAGGTTTTGCAGACGTACCGCAAGCGCCTCGCCTCTCGATTGGAGACGCCGCCTGCGTCGTGATCGGCGCGACTCACTTCCGTGCCCGAGCGGCCAACACCGCGAGGGTGCTTTCTCGATGACACGAATGACTCTTGATACACATGGTTGAAATATGAGCTTCCGACGCTCCGGTCCAAGCCTATTGATTTGGGTTACTACGCTATCGACGCTCGCACTTATGGGCGTTGCCATCCTGCTCACCCTCGAGTTGCACGAAAAGGCCAACGAAGGGGATTTCGAGCTGATTCAGAAGGTGTTCGAGACGCGACGCGCGGCACTCGAGGACGAGGCGGTCGAAGCGGCCGAGCTCGTGGTCTCCATCCCGACGATCAGGAAGGCGTTTCTCGAGCACGATCGCCCGAAATTGCTCGCAGAATGTAGCCGCATGTTTGCGGTTCAGAAAGAGAAATACGGGCTCGATCGCGCGGAGTTCCACGAGGCCTCTGGGATCAACTTTCTGCGCCTCCACCAGCCCGACAAGTTCGGCGACGACGATATGCAGCTCCGTCCGATGCTCGTCGAGGCCCATCGCAACAAGGCCATTCGCCTCGGGATCGAGGTCGGCACTTACGGGCCAGCCGTGTCTGCCATCGTACCGATCTTGGACGACGGCGGGAACTTTGCCGGGAGTTTCGAGATCGCTCTCGATTTCGAGCCGGTTCTCGACGAACTCAAGAAGTCCTTCGAGTTCGAGGGCGCCGTATTTCTCGACGAGCAGCTATTGCGCGAGGTCGCGACGGCCCTCACGGGCGATGATGTCTCGACGCGCAAACGCGTTGGCCCATACATTCGATTGCACTCGACGCACGAGGATTTGATGGAGAACCTCGTGACGGCCAAGGAGGTCGACGCTTCGGAGCCACGTAGCTATGAGCGTCAGGCGGACGGCACGGAATGGGGCGTGCAGTTGATGCCCCTTTACGATCACGCCCATAAACGCATCGGCGCCGTTGCAATGGCACATGATTTTGGCGACGACGAATCCATCGCTCGGCGCGCTTTCGTTTGGTTGGCCCTGGCGACATTGTTCGCGTGCGTGGTCATGGCCGGAGCAATCCTCGTCGTCATTCGCGGCAAGTTGCTGGCGCCCTTGGCGGCGTTGAATGGCCGCATGTCCGCTCTGGTGAGTGGAGAGGAGGCTCCTGCTGCCGATCCAATCGACAGCTACTGCGATGAACTCAAGACGTTGGCCAGCAATTACGAGGTGCTCCGGACCCGGAGGGATGAGTGATGCGACAGCTCGTTCTGCGCGTCTTTACGCCCCTCGTTGCCATGCTGGCCCTCGCGGTGTGCCTATTCGGCTCCCTTGGGCGAGCCCGCGCGGCCGGCAAAGATGCGTCACCTTCGCCAGGCACGTCGGCTCTGATCACGTCGCCCCGAGCGTCTTCCATCACGAACCCCGTTCCGTCGGGCGCAGCCGCGCCTGCGGCGGCTCCCGCCGTCGGAAGTGCCGTCGCGCCTGGGCCTGCAGAGGCTACCGATGCAGCTGGCGCGGCCGCGGGTAACGCGGCGGAAGCGGCATTGCCGAATCAAGCAGCGTCGGAGGCGGATGTCTCGACCATCCCCGTGGGCGCCGGCCTACCCGTCGTCGTTCATGTCGGAGTTTCGGTGCTCGAATTGCGGTCCTTCGACGACGTGAAGGGCGAATTCGAAGCGACGACGGACATGCGGATGTGCTGGAAGGACCCGCGTCTTCGGTTTCAGCCGCGCGGCGTTGCCACGCAATACGAAGAGTATCGCGGGAAAGTGGCAGAAGAGCACCTAGAAAAGCTGTGGACGCCGACCGTGGACGTGTCCAATCGCCTGGAAACGATAGGTTACGTAGGACGCAGATTGCGCATCTTCTCCGACGGCGAGGTCGAGCTCATCGTGCGAACGACGGGACGATACAACGTCGACGTCGACGTCAAGCGGTTTCCCTTCGACGTTCAGGCGCTCGCGATGCAGCTCATCGTGCGCGACGATACGACGGATCGCGTCGCGATGCACTTCGACAAGGACGACGAGGAGTTCAGTCGCGCACGTTCCACCGTCAAGCTCGAGCCATGGGGGATTGGGGATGTCGATCTCGATGGAGATCTCGTCAGTGGTTGGAATGGCGATCGCTATTCTCGAGTCACTGCTTCACTCATGGTGAGCCGATCACCCGCCTCGGGGTTGACCACGATCTTCATCCCATTGTTGGCGTCTCTCTTGATACCGCTTCTGACACTCTGGATGAACCGACCCACTCCGGAAGGCTTCGAAGTGGAAGCCTTCGAGCTCGCCAACATGGGCATTGGCGGTCTTTTCTCGGTCATTGCCCTGAGTCTGGCCGTAACGTCGTCCTACGGGAGCATCGGTGGCAGCGACAATACGGTGACGCGACTCTTTGCGCTCAACTACGCGACTCTCGCGATTTCGCTCGCCATCGTGGTCCTGTTCTACCGCGGCAATATCGTATTGCGCCTCTTCGGACCCTACGTGCACGAGCAAGTGTTCCGATTCATGCTCTGGGCGATCCCCCTTCTGACGCTTGGCACGAGCCTCGCGTTCGTGCTCGTTGCTGCGTGCTGACGAGTGAGGCCGCGCTCGTTCGAAAGAACGATGCGGCCTCGACGTCGAGCCCTGTTGTTTTGCCGTCGTGCAAACGTCTCGATCCGTTTGCACGACGTGTCGACAAACCAGCTCCGGGCGATGAATATTGGAACCGCTGGGCCACGCGGTGTGGGGACTACTTCACGCTCACCTGTCCGATCTCGCGATCGAGGAAGTCTGCATTGCATAGGAAGTGGAATCGTTGGAAACGGTCACTCATGTGCAATCCGCTGACTCATTCGTTGGAAACGGTCACTCGTGCAACCGCCAGGTGTATTCAATTGGTTTCCACTGCAACCGTAGGTTGTCATAGGCGGGCGCCAAGGGGAGACGCACCAGAGAACTGAGCCGCTACGTTCGTTCTCGGCGATCGCGGCTCGAAATCTCGTTCCATGAGCATTGGGCGCGCCCAGGCATCCTAATCGCATACTGTTGCGCGCTCGAGCGGCCGGGCCTCGAAGAGGGTCGTGTTCGCGCCGTGCATCCAATGAAAGGTCCTCCCAATGCATCCATTTAGAACGCCCATCTTTGCGTGCTTCGCAAGCCTCGTCGCCTTCGCCTGTGCGGGGACGGGACCCACTGAGGACCAGATCAACGCCGTCGATCAGGCCATCATCAACGGCACCCCCGTCCTCGCAGAAAACGTCGGCGCCGTGCGGCTAAACATTCCTGGCTCGGGTTGTAGCGGCACCCTCATCACTCCGGAATGGGTCCTTACTGCGCAGCATTGCTTGCCAGCGGTGCCCGAGGGCACCACGGTCGAACGAACCACGACTGGGGAAATTCGCAACGCCGTGCAGTTGATCCCTTGGTCCAGATCTGGCTTCACGACGGACGTGGGGCTCATTCGCGTGAGCGAGCCGTTTTCAATCGAGGTTGGGGCAGACGGTTACACGAATCCGCCGTGGCCGTACCCCGCGACGGATCTCGTGGGGGCTACGGTCGATTGCTACGGTTACGGCTACAATACGCCGGAGGGAACCGGTTTCGGTACGCTTCGATACGCTGCGCTTCCTATCATCAGCTACGATCCGAGTGACTTTCGTTACGTGTTTCAGGCCAATGCCCTGGGACAGATCCAAACCTACGGGGATTCGGGCAGTGGCTGCTTCTATACGCAGAATGGTCGCCGCTATCAGGTTTCGGTATTCACGAATCCCGCTGGAGAACGGGCACTCGGGCACGCCGCTGCGGATATCCGCAGCTGGGTGGAATTGAACGTCCACTCGCGATGCGACGACGGCATCCAGAGCGGCGCCGAGACCGGTGTGGATTGCGGCGGGGCTTGCCCCGCGTGTCCAGCGCCAGCAACGCTCACGCTCACGTCGCAGTGGGACACGGGTTGGTGCGCCGAAGTGGCCGTGAAGAACTATACGGGCGTGCCCACGACCTCCTGGAGCGTCCAACTCGACGTGCACGACTCGAACGTCTACGCGCAATGGAGCGCGGACTTCACGCATACCGGTTCGCTCTATACCGCAACGAACTTGTCTTGGAACGGCAACATTCCTTCCCTCGGAACGACGAGTTTCGGGTTTTGTGCGAACAAGACGGGATCGAATTGGCAACCGACGATCGTGTCTTCGAGCATCCAATGAATCGAGCCCGGCTCGAGAGCATCGCTCTTTGGGCATTCGGCTCGCGTCGATGTCGAGAGGGGTGAGACATTAATCGGAGCGGTTGGCGCTCTAGCATCGAAAGTCGAAGCACCGCGGCGTTCGTAAGCGCCGCTGTGTCGAGCTTTTTGTTGACGGAAGCAGTGTTTCGTCCTTCGCCCCCCCAACGCCTTGCCCAGCGTGCGACAACCGAAGGACACGCGGCTCACATGGAATTCGAAATTGGGCGAAGGTTTTCGTTCGCGAATGCTCTAACCGAACGAACCCCATCGAATGAGATGGCGATGTGATTGGGAGATGAATCCATGAGAGTTATGCATTTCTGGTACGGTTTGCCATTGGCCATTCTTGGTCTCGTTGGTTGTCAGTCGGAGCCAACGACCAGCGCGGAAGAAGAAATCGCACAGAACGAAGGTGCACTCGTTGGCGGCCATGTGGCGACAGAGAGTGAATACCCCGCCACCGTCTATATCGGAGGCTGCACGGGCACCAAGGTGGGGCCTCAGCACTTCCTCACTGCGGCTCACTGCGTCAATGCGTCGATGACGTCACTCACGATGACGACCGACAATAACGCGCAGAACGCCGTAAATTTGCCGGTCCTTTCCGTCAACATCCATCCAGAGTACGCCAATTGCACCGCATGCAACGGCACCGATGACTTCGGGATGAAACCTGACGTCGCGCTCGTCATCGTCAGCCAATTGACGCCGAACGTTCCAGTGGCCACCATCGATCCGAATCCCGTGGCCGTTGGGGACGCCGTGACGTTGACCGGATATGGTTGCGAAAACGGCGTGGGGCAACCGAGTGGTCCAGCGCGTTTGAAGGTTGGTGACACGCATTCCGTCGATCCAAGCCTGGTTACGGACGGAGTAAATACGCCCGCAGCCTACGTGACGACGTTGGGCCCCGCTCTGGATTCGTCTTCGCCCGGTCTATGCCCAGGCGATTCTGGTGGGCCACTGTATCGCACCGGAACCAATCAGGTGGTCGGCGTCAATGCTCTGGTGTCCTTCGGCGGTGAGTTTGGTACGCCTTTTGGGAACTGGCACACGCGTTTGGACTCGGCATCGCGGTACAACGTTTATGCCTGGCTGAACGGGCTCATCACTGGAGAGATCCAGAAGCCCTGCACGGGGCTCTGTGCGTCACCGACAGCAGTGAATTCGGCTCAGTTCGCAAGCGGAAATCTGGGGACTCAGGCACGGTGCTTCGAGACGTCCGCTTCAGATCTATTCGGGCGTCTGTGGCGGCTTCGCGGCATCGCGAACGTTGAGCATCAACGGGTCGCCAATGAAGTGCGATTACAGCAACTGGACCATGCCTGCGAAGCGTAACGGCGGTTATTGCATCTCGGTCAGCGCTGGCGACAACGCTTGGGCTTGGTTTACGACTTGGTGATGGCGTGTGGGGCCCGGAGCAAGTCTTCGGGCCCTACTTTCCTGTCCGGGCGCAACGCTCACGCAAGCGTCGTCGTCGCGCTCGCAGTCGGATATCCGCGAGGCGCTGGGCCATCGACGAGGGCGCTACTTTTCTTCTTCGTCCCTCGAGCTCTCGATGCGGCAGCCTTCGACTCTCGACGTCAGCTGTTTCTTGGCTAGCTCGTCGCGGGCTCGTTCGGCTTTGGTTCTTCCGTGCAAACGTCGGTTGGTTTCAGCTCGAGCTTCGCGTTCGGCTTTCGCCTTGCGCTTCCGGAACTTGTTGAGATTGACGACTTGGGCCATGGGTCATCGCCTCGTGGGCCAGACATAGGCCGCAGGCCTGGCCACTGCAAGCGCAATGCAAAAACGTTCGGGGGAAGCGAACAAGGGTGCGCCGGTTGGGAACCTTCGCCCTCTTTGGATTGTCGTCTACTCGCATGAGTGATGTGCCGCTGCATTTGTCGCGTCGCGGTCTTCTCGAGTTTGCGGCGGGGAGCCTCCTTGGGCTCGTTCCACTCCTCGGCTGCGACTCCGCGGCTCAGGCAAAGAATAGAGGCGGAGTCGGAGGCAGACGCGGAGCCGGAGGCAGAGGTGCTCTGGAGCCGTCGAAAGGCAGGGGCGCGCAGGCCAGTACGCGGAGTCCTTGCGATTCGAGGGAGGTCGCGCTTGGCACAATGGTTCCTTTCCAGCCGAGCGCTCGCGAGTTCGAAGCCGATCGAGAAGACTTCATGCCCAAGCGCCCTCCGAAGTCTGGAGACTGGATGGAGCGCTTTCACGAGACGGGCCTGAGCTTCGACGAATACGTCGCATCGGGCCCTACTCAGCGAACGGCAATTCGCAACGTCCTCGTTTTGCAGCCACTTGGAGACTTCGACGCCGCTGCGCGCGAGCAACTCACGGAGCTTGCGAAGTTCACCGAGGTATTCTTCGATACGAAGGTGCGCCTCGCTCATTCGGTGTCGCTACCTAGGGTAGGCCAACGCGTGCGTCGAGGTGAGCGTGGTACCTTCCGACAGCACGACACACGTCGGATCCTTGCGATGCTGGTCGATTCCTGTCTTCCAGAGGACGCGGTGTGCGCCCTTGGTGTCACCATGGAAAATCTCTATCCCGAACCGTCGTGGAATTACGTCTTTGGCGAGGCTAGTCTCGAGAAGCGAGTGGGTGTGTATTCTTTGGCGCGATATCAAGCGCGGTTCTGGGGAGAGCGCGAGACTCCTGCAAGTCGACGGCTAGCCATTTTGCGCAGCTTCAAGGTGTTGGCTCACGAAACGGCGCACATGTTCTCGCTCGTGCATTGCCGACGCTACGAGTGCCTAATGAATGGCTCGAATTCGCTCGAAGAAATGGACCGCCAAACCGTGGAGCCTTGTCCGGTTTGCCTCAAGATGTTGCAGTACAATCTGCGCTTCGACGTCCGTTCGCGGTACCTGCGCCTCATGAGCATCTACGAACGCAACGGTCTCGATGCGCAACGCGATTGGGTAAAGGCTCGCCTTTCGCGAATTCGCTGCACCTAGCGGCGCGGCGGGGTGGCTCGAGGGTGCCCGAGTTGCGAGGCGCGGCGGGGTGGCTCGAGGGTGCCCGAGTTGCGAGGCGCGGCGGGATGTCGCTGCGTTCGAAGATGCGGTCGAACCTACCAGCGCGCTCTCTTGATGAAGATGTGGATCCCAATCAGCACGAGATTGATGAGCGCGGGCGTCAGCGTGATGAGCAAGAAGGCATCGAGCACCCGGCAGATGGCAGCGAGAAAGACAATCAAGAGCACCGAATCGCGCCACAGGAGCTTCTTCAGGTAGCTCACGACGGAGGTAGACCGCTGCACTTCCCGACGCGGCTTGTAGCATTCCCACCAGAAATAGAAGCCGAGGCCATGCTTCAGCTTGCAGTGCCAATGGGTGAGCGCGTAGGTGTACGAGGCGACGGCGGTCAGAATCCCCGCGACGAAGAACAGGTACGACTGTCCGGAGACGTACAGGTGGTATCCGATCGCGAGATAGAGCAAGGCTCCCAGGGTTTCGTCGCAGATCGAATCGAGCCAGGCTCCCCGACTCGAACCTTGATGTCGCATGCGAGCGATCTCGCCGTCCACACCATCGACAATCGAGTTGAAGTGAATCACGGCGCCGCCGAGGACGGCAGGTAGGTAACCCGGGAGGAGGAACAGGGAGATGCCGACGAGCCCGATGATGAAGTCGACTCCCGTAACGACGTTGGGCGTGATGGCGGGGTACTTGAGGAGCGGCTTCGTGATGAGGATCGATATTGGGCGATTGAGGTACTTGGCGACGAGCCCGCCGGGTCTGAATTTGAGGAACTTGAGATATTCCCATTCCACCTTGGAGGCGGCAGCTTCACTGCTCAATCGGCCCCAAAAACCGTTCTCGAGCGTCTTGACGGTCACCGTCGCGTTCTCGAGGGTGCGCGCGTGGGCAAGGAGCCTATCTACGGTGAAGTCCTCGTCTTGCCATCCCTGCCACCCGGCAAGGGATTGGCCGAGGTTTTTACCGACGACGAAGACGGGGGCAAGCCCGAGCTTGCTCTCGACGAAAGCGATTTCGTTGGCGCCGACGCTCGGATAGACCGATTCGGCGATCTGCTCGAGGGTTACGTCGTCGACGATGAAGTCCGCAAGGACCCACGCCGTCTTGTTGGCGTGGTTGGCGAAGATTTCGGCGGCCACGTCGGAGCGCGCAATGTTCAACTTGCGCTTGCTCGCGACGTCGAGTTTCTCGAGGGCTCGGGTCCAACGCGCGTCGGCGTCCACGCCCGCGAAGGTCTTTACCTTCTTGTGTCGCCCGTAGAGTGCGAAGTTCAACGACGAATCATCTGCGGCAGCAGCCTTGGCTGCGAGCTTCTGTTCGGCGTAAATGAGCTCTTCGGGGGTGTCGATCTCGTACCACTCGACCTGGTTCGAATCGACGATCTCGGGGAAGTGTCCTCGATTGACGAGCTCTTGGATCACGGCCTCGACGACGGCCTTTTCCTTGAGTGCTTCGGCGACGGCTGCCGCCGCTTCGCGGTAGGTGCGCCAGAAGTCTTTGCGGATGAAGGTCATCCCGATGTAGCCACCGGTCCACTCGGTCAGCTTCTTGGAGATCTTCTCGACTCGGCCTCCAGAGCCGACGAAGAGCTTCATATCGTCGTCGGTGAGCACGCGGTCGGTATCGGCGAAGATGGCAAAATCCCGAACGGTCGCGAGCGTTGGGCAAGCTCGCGTCGCAAAGGTCGCTGGATAAAGGTGATCGACGTTCATGATCAACGTGTCGTCGTCGAGGTAATCATGTGCCGCGAGTAGGGAGTAGAGGTTTTGCTCCTGATAACGCTCGTTCTCGATCACGATCGCGTCGGGGAATTTTTCTGCGCATAGGGCCGCCACGTCGGCGTGGTGAAAGCCCGTGATGACGATGGTCCGCTCCGGATTGAACCCGCGTGTCCACGCCATCTGGTGCTCGAGCAGAGTCTTTCCGGCAACCTCGACCAGTGCCTTGGGAAGCCCCTTGCCGAGTCTGGATCCGAGCCCTGCGGCTAGTATGATTATCTGCACCTTCTCACCATTGCCTATCAGGAAAACAGTTTCACGATTTGCGTGAGCTTATCGACACAGACGATGCCAGGAAAACGCGCCAAGAACTCTTGCTCGGTCCGAATGGCGATGCGTCCAATGAACGGGATCCCGAGGGCTTCGGCGACTTCACCATCGTGCAGTGAATCCCCAACGAAGGTCATTCGCTGCGCGGTCGTATCGAACTCGCGCAGCACGTGCTCCAGGTGGTCTTTCCCTTTGGCAAAGCCATCCTTGTAGCCGAGGATCATGTCGAAGCTGAACTGATTGTACTTATCGAAGTACTTCAGTACGAAGTCATGGTAGTTGTTCGACGAAACGATGACCTTGATGCCGAGCGCTTTGAGCTGATGCAAGGCGAGGAGGGTGTCTTCGTCGGGGGCCGTGTTGAAGAATACTTCCTGCTTACGACTCTCGAACTCCTGCTGCACGGCGAAGTTCTTCGGGTGACCAGGGAAGATGACCTCGAGCTGGTGCTTGAACGGGATGCCGCTGGTCGTGATGTAGTTGCGTCGACCCTCGGTAAAGGGGAAGCCATGCTCCCGTTCCATGAGCTGAGCCGCCAAATCTGCGAAGCCTTCCATCGTGTCGATCAGGGTTCCATCGAGGTCGAACAGGATGGCATCTGGGGTGATGTAGTTCGTCATTGTCAGTTCACGTCCTGAGCTTCACGGGAGTTCTGCGGCACGCTTCGGTTCGCGATGGGGCTGCTGTTTCGGCGGCGCCACGACTTAGCACGACTGCTGGTGCCCTTTCAGGCCGCCGCCTTTTACGCCCCGCACCTTGAAGACGCCAATCGCACCGCCACGAGGTTGGTCGGGCCTCCACCAATTGCGGGAAATTCTCGGTTGGCGTTGAGTTGGCCCGGCGTTCTGAACGGACCTCGAATCCAGCAATGCCCATCCCCAGGCTTCGGACCGGGTTTTGCGCGCCGTCCCACGCGCTCGCGCCATTCCGAGTGTTCGCGCTTGCGCCACCGCAACGCTTCTTGCGTTCGACGGTGGCGATCCGCAAGATGTTGCGATCGCGCAGATGCTGCCTCCACTCGTTCGGTCGCGGCTTTGCCGCGACCTCCCGACCTCCTCCAACGCCATGCTCGGACGCTCCAGCGTCCTGCGCGTGGCGGGAAGGAGGTGGGACGGCACGTTCACGCGGGGCTCGACATTTGGCGCTCGGTGTGTGGCGGGTCTTCTCTTCTCTCGCGCTTCGTGGCAGCGTCAGGTCAATGGCTTCTCCTCTCGAGCAGTCGGTGATGGGCCTCGTGAAAAAGGTGTTCCCGGAGGCCTTCGAGCCTCCGATCGATCCTTCGAAATTCGGTGATCCCTTAGCAAAGCAGATCGATTGGACGCCTGCGAAGCAGGGAGGCGAGAGTTTTCGCACGCATCGGCTGAAGGCGATTGGGCGAGAGCGACTGGAGTTCCGCGGATCGTTCTATCCGATGTTGCTCGCATCTTGCGCGTTGTCGATTGGGCTCGGCGCGGTCGGTTACGGAGGTTTGCATCGCGAGGAGCCCGGTTGGTGGAAGCTGATGCTCTTTGGGCTTCCTTTCGTTGCAGCAGGTTCGGTGATCCTGCTTTCGCATCGAAGGGCGGTTTTCGATCGCGAGTGCGGATGGTTCTACCGGGGCAAGAAGCCCGCCGGTCCCGCCGCACCGGGAGTTTTACTGTTGGCCCACATCCACGCGTTGCAGATCGTCGGTGAATGGTGCTCGACCGGCAAAGGTGGCTCCTTTAGGAGTTTCGAGCTCAATCTCGTCTTGAAGGACGGAACGCGACATAACGTCATCGACCACAGCGCGCTGTCGACCATCCGAGCCGACGCATTCCGTCTCGGCGAGTTCTTGCGCGTGCCCGTGTGGGACGCCACGTTGAAATAGTCGCATTGCGCCGTCAGCGGTCAGCGGTCAGCGGTCAGCGGTCAGCGGTCAGCGGTCAGCGGTCAGCGGTCAGCGGTCAGCGGTCAGCGGTCAGCGGTCAGCGGTCAGCGGTCAGCGGTCAGCGGTCAGCGGTCAGCGGTCAGCCGTCAGCCGTCAGCCGTCAGCCGTCAGCCGTCAGCCGTCAGCCGTCAGCGGTCAGCCGTCAGCCGTCAGCCGTCAGCCGTCAGCGGTCAGCGGTCAGCCGTCAGCCGTCAGCCGTCGGCCGTCAGCCGTCAGCGGTCAGCGGTCAGCCGTCAGCCGTCGGCGATCCGAAAGCTGAAAGCTGAAAGCTGAAACCTGAAACCTGAAACCTGAAAGCTGAAAGCTGAAACCTGAAAGCTGAAACCTGAAAGCCCAAAAAAGCGACTTGAGGGGAGTTGACTTTTTGCGATCTGGACCGGGGGAGCCAACGTGCATTGCCCCCCTTGCGCGACTTCTGGCCGATGCGCATCGGTAAACATCATGGCACGCGCAAAGACCGTTCTGGTGGTGGGTGGCAAGGGAAGCATGTCGCAGCACTATCGCGATGCGGTCGAGCGGGAAGGGTACGAGCTCCTCCACTTCGAGAACAAGGTTCCTCCCAAGAGTCGACACGGATTGGGTAAGGCCGCCCTCGTCGTCGTCATGGTGAGCATGATTTCCCATGCCTTGGCTCAGCAGGTGCGCGAACTCACTCCCGCAGGCGCGTCGGTCGTCTACCTGAAGTCGCCGTCGGTTTCGGCGCTCCGGGCTGCCGTGTCAGGCCACGGGAGTGACAGCGAGGCACCTCCGCAGTCGCACGAATCATGAACACGGCGGCGAGATGGTGCATGGCGAATTTTAGGGACGAAGTCGCGGCTCCGGACCGCAATGCAACCGCAGGTTGTCCGAATTGGTGGCTGCCCCCGGAACGACCATGGGCATCGCGAATGCCGTGCGTCACGATACGGGTGCAGTCGACCCTTACGTCGTGACGTCGACTCGTCGGTAGTCACGGGATCTCGTTGCCTTTAGCCGTCGAAGGCAGATTGCGCCGATTGATTCAGGGGAGCTCGTAGTACGTGACGTCGCGGAACTCTTTTCGAACGAACGGTTCGGGACGCGTCCCGAGGTTCTCCGTCATGCTGACGACGAGTACGCCACCCTTTCGCAAGCGGGCCGCGAGGTTCTTGAAAAGCTTCGCCCGATTGGCTGCGGAAAAGTAAATCGCGACATTTCGGCAGAGCACGATGTCGAAGGTTCCGAGCGACGCCGCAGGTTCGAGGAGATTCAGCCGTTGAAAGGTGGCAAGGCTCCGCAGCTCGTCGGAGATCACCCATTCGGCTCCCCGTGGCACGAAAAAACGTTGAACACGCTCGGGGCTGAGGCCGCGCGAAATCTCGAGTTTCGAGTAGGCGCCCTTGCTCGCGCGATCGAGGGCCGCTCCCGAGATGTCCGTGCCAACGATCTGAATGCGGTACTTGTTGAGCGAGCCGAGCATCTCTTTCAAGGCGATAGCGACGCTGTAGACCTCTTGACCTGTGGACGCAGCGGCGCACCAGATCCGGCAGCGTTGGGGATCGACTTTCTCGAAATGGTCCGGGATGAGCTTGTGGACGAGCGCAAGGAACTGTCGTGGTTCCCTGAAGAAGTAGGTTTCGTTGGTGCTCACCGCATCGACGAGTTCGTCGCGCAGCTTCCCCGTGGTATCACGACGGGCCTTGTCGAGCAGGCTCATGAGCGAACGGCAGGCGTGCTCCGCCATGATCGTATGGAGCCGAGCATCGAAGAGGTAGCCCTTCTTTTCGTCGAGCTCGATTCCCGATGCGCGACTCAAATACGTCGCAAGTTCACGTATTTCTGCTGGGGTGGCTGCGCTATCTGGCATGGGGACGCAGCGATTCGACGATTGCCGGCGCGATGCGTTCGAGTGGTAGAACCGAGTCGACGACCAACGCTCGGATTGCTTCTTGCGGCATTCCGAAGACCGTGCAGGTGGCTTCGTTCTGCGCGATGACGTTTGCTCCGAGTCCTTTGAGAATGCGTAGGCCAGCGACTCCGTCATTGCCCATTCCCGTGAGGATTGCAGCGATGACCTTTCCACCATACTCGCTTGCAACCGAACGGAACAGGACGTCGACCGACGGCCTGCAGTGATTCTCGGGCGGTTCATCCGTCACGACGAGTCGGACCGACTTGTCGAACGCGCGCTTCACCTTCAGGTGTTTGCCGCCTGGGGCGATGTACACGTGGCCTCGCGACACGAGTTGTCCATTATGACCCTCGACGACGCGAATGGTGCATTTGCGGTCGAGTGACTCGGCCAAACTCGCGGTGAATAGGGGAGGCATGTGCTGAACGATGAGCACCGGAACGGACAAATCGGGCGGAAGTCCGCCGAGAAGCACCGGTAGCGCCTGCGGTCCACCCGTCGACGCCCCGATCGCCACGACTTCAGGCAGCTGCACCGTCGTCGCGGTTGACGTCGAGTTCATCGATGCTGCGACGGGCACCAACTTCGCAGACAAGGACCGTTCCTCCTCGAGCCGGCGCTTGCGCTCATGTCGAAGCCGAATGGCTGCAAACTGCCGTCGAAGTTCGTTGCTCAGTATTTCGGTGCTTCCTTTCGCGTTGTCTTCGGCTGGCTTGGTGATGAAGTCCACTGCTCCCAGATGGAGTGCCTCGAGCGTGACGGCTACGCCTTGACGTGTCTCTGCGCTAACGACGATCGTCTCGCAGTCGAGCTTCGCGGCCTTCATTGCGCGCAGGGTCCCGATCCCGTCGAGGATCGGCATGTTGAGATCGAGCGTCAATACGTCGGGTGAGAGACGCTGCACGAGATCGACCGCCTCGACGCCATTGGCAGCCTGAGCCACTATCTCGACACCGCCGATGGACATCAGGCAACGCTGGAGCACCGCGCGGTAGAGCGCAGAGTCGTCCGCAATGACGATTCGAAGCGGCGCGTTCATGGCTCCCGCGAGGCACGATTACCGACCCGGCTACCGAGTTGCTCAGCCGTTTGGGTCAATCGCGCCACCGCCTCCGCGAGTCGCCCTGCCATGTCGTCGATTGTTGCAACCTCCGTGCTTCCAATCGTAATGCCCGTTGCCTGATCTCGCGTCACTTCGGCCGCTTGTGCGACGTTGCTGGCCATGTCGCGGATGCCGATGCTGACCTCGCCGATATTGCCAGCAATGGCCTTCGTCGTCGCGCTTTGCTCTTCGGTTGCGGTTGCGACTGCAGCGACGAACTCGCTCACCTCTTGGATGATGGTGTTGATCTTGCCGATTTCCTCGATCGTCGTTCGCGCAGAGTTCTGAATCGCTTGGATCTTGCTGCGAATGTCGGCGGTTGCGCCGTTCGTTTGCTTGGCGAGGTCCTTGACTTCGCTCGCCACCACCGCAAATCCCTTGCCGGCTTCACCCGCGCGCGCCGCCTCGATGGTTGCGTTCAGCGCGAGGAGCTTCGTCTGCTCTGCGATCTCCACGATGGTGTCGATGACGAGACTGATCTCCGTAGCGGCGGTTCCCAGCTGATCGACCTTGCTGGTCGCACTTTGGGCGCCTTGAACGGCATGTTCCGCGACTCGCCGTGCCCTTTCGGCATTGGACGCGATGTCGTTGACCGTGACGCTGAGCTGCTCCGTTGCCGCCGCGACATTGGTTACCGATGACTGTGACTCATGGGCAGCCGTGGAGACGACGTTCATCGTCGTGCTCAGCTCCTCGGATGCAGCGGCAACGCTGGTGATCCGTTCGGCGATGCTCGTCGACTTCTGCTTCAAATCTACGGTGATTGGACCAATCTCGTTGACGACCTGATGAAGGCTATCGACGCTGGCCTGCACGGCTGTCAGATCCTCCCAGCCTACTCCCAAACCGAGGAACTCTTTGTCGGTGCCCCAGATGGCGAAAGCGCTGATCTTCAGGGTCGCCTTTCCGAAGTTGACGACCGCGGTTCTAGGAAAGGAGCGATGCGGATCGGCGAGGAGTCGATGCTGGTGCTTCGGGTTGGAATGAAAGATGTCGAAGGATTTTCCGACGATCTCGCTGGCGCGACACGGCATGTATTCCTCGAGTCGAGTGAATAACTCGACACTCGACCGATTGATGAAGCGGATGATGCCTTGCGCATCCGCATACATCAGCGGAATTGACGCATTGTCGGCCATCTGCTTCATGCGAATGGCTTCCTGATGCATCTCGAGACGGGACTGAAATGCCTTGTCTGCGTACATTCCCACTTGTAGCTGCGACACCGAGTCCAGCAGCTTCGGGACGTCAGCACCCTCGATGATGCACCCGTGCTGAGGCGCAATTCTTCGAATGGGGCCCAGCGCTTTGATGTTCGCGATGCCGGTGGCCAAAATGTCGACACTAGGCATGTAGTCGACATGAAACGCCATGATTTGCTCGAGGTAATTCGGACCAGCCTCGAGCTTCCACTTCTCCGTGATACCGCCGAACAAGTCGGACGTAAAGACTGTCTGACTTTGGGCGTCGTAGGTGACGATCGCGCCGGGTGAGTGCAGATACGGTGTATGTGCGAATGTCAGCTGACGACCTCGCCCGAACGTCAATTGCCACCGCGACTTGTCGACCTCTAAGAACTCGAATCCGGAGCCGAAGTGCTTGATGAGAACGCTCATTCGGCTGTGACACACGATCTTGCACTTTGGATCGACCAAGGGCTTCAAGTAAGATACCGCCGAGATCACGTCGGGGTCCTGGTGATGTCCGATGATGTAGCGGATTTGACGCAGATCGATGAGCTCGGCGACTCGAGCCAAGACGCCTTCTGCCGTCAGGAGCCCGCCGGGATCCACGAGCACCGCGTCTTCCCCATCGATGATGAGGTAGGGGTTGCATCGAAACGCATCCTGCGTGTCCACGCCCACCCAGTGGATCCCGTCGCCTAGATCTTGACTATCGAGGGGGTTGCCGACGGGCAAGGCTTCGACATGGACCTCGAGTCGCGGAAGCTTGGTTTTCGATCTGCCGTTGGCCTTTGCCAAGTGGGCGACAGCCTTACCATTGAGTCGAGTCTTTTGGGGCATTTGCCGGGCAGAAGCATTGCGGGCGGTCATACGTGAGATCCTCTGATGGCTGCGTGGTGGTCGCTCACTGAGCGCTAACGTCATTAAGGAGGTGTCCGAGCTCCAGAATGGCTACGAGTTCGTTGCCGAGCTGGACCACGCCTTCGAAGGCGTTTCCGAGCTCGCGTGCGAGATGGGAAGGGGTCGGCAATATCGCTGAGGCATCGATTTCGATGATGTCGTCGACGGAATCGACGAGAAGACCGACCATTTCGCGATTGAGCTTCACGATGACGTTCCGAGTATCGGCCTCGAATACCGTCGGTTCGAGACCGAGTTTGCGTCGCAAGTCGATGACGGTGACGATGTTCCCGCGTAGGTTGATGATGCCGCGGACGTATGCCGGTGCTTCGTGAACCGGTGTCAACAGGAGGTTCTTGTTGATCTCCTGTATACTCGAGATGAAGAGTCCGCAGATGTAACGACCGACGTGGAACACTGCAGCCATCGAGGCGGCGCTCGGTTGACCAACGGACGGTGGATTCATGCCGCGCTCCATTTCGGCCGTTGGCGTGGTGACCGGAGGTAGTGGTTGACTCGGTCCATGATGCGTTCGCGATCGAGCTTGATGAGGTATTCCGTGATCCCCGCCTGACGACCACGAAGCTCGGCTTCTTCACCCATCAGCGAGGTTACCGCGATTACAGGGAGATTTTGAAAGCGTGCATCCTTGCGGAGACTCCGCGTAAAATTCGAGGCCGTCCATGTTGGGCATCTCGATGTCCGTGAGAGATCAAATTCACCTCGTCTGCATGCTGTTCGAGCGCGGCAAGTCCCTCTGCGCCATCTTCCGCCGTAATGACCTCGTATCCGGCTTCGGTATTGAATTCAGCCATGCGTTCACGGAAGAACTTGGAGTCCTCGACGATGAGTACCGTTTGTGGCTTCGACGAAGCGGTGACGCTCGAACCGTTCGGTATGCCGAGGGAACTCCTGGCGATCCCGTGAATATCGAGCAATAGCGTCACTCGCCCGTCTACCAATAGAGAGCCGAATACACCCGGTTGGCGATGGGTCAATTGATCGAGCTCTGCCGTCGAGTCGACGATGTCAACGAGGTCCGAAACCAACAGACCGACCTCGCGTTCATGACTGCGATAGACCACCGCGTAGATGTTCTGTTGGGCGCGACATGGTCCGACTCGAACGACCTCTTCGACGCCGAGTAGGGGTAGATTGCGGCCGCGATAAATTAGCGTGCGCTTGCCGCCGATGTGTTGAATGTCGGAACGCCTCAGGTGCTCGATGCGCTCGATGAGACCGAGTGGAATCGCCATGAGCTCCTCGCCGCTGTTTTCCACGAGCAGGAGCGTCATCTTGTCGGTCACGTCGTTGGCGGCTTGAGCCGCTGCCTTGGCGGAGACGAGAGCGTCGTTGTTATCGGCTGCTTGCAGGCGACGACCGATCGAGACCACGTCGAGAATCAGAGCGAGTCTTCCATCTCCGAGGATCGTCGCGCCCGCGTAGGAGTCGCAGTTGCGTAGGTGTCGACCCAACGGTTTGACCACGATTTCTAGGGAATCGAGCAGGCTCTCGACCATCATTCCGTAGCGGAAATCCCCAGAGGCGACGACGGCAATGTTGACCGCACCACGGTGACTGAATCGGCGATCCGATTCGCAACGCCGACTCACGCCGCTGTCGATTGCGTCCTGGCGTCGGTCGAATCCGGTCTCGCGGTGGTCTTCCAAGCGCTCGTCGGCGTCGTTTGGATAGCTTCGGGTCGGCATGGCGAGCGCGTTGCGCAAACGGATGAGCGGTATGAGCTCGCCGCGTAGGCGGAGCACGAGGACGTCTCCGAATTTCTCGATCCGGTGGCCGACGTCGCGGGCAGGGATCCTGTGCAGTTCGACGAGATTGGCTTGCGGGATCGCGAAGCTCTCGCCCTCTTCGGCAACCAAAAGGCACGGGATGATTGCCAGAGTCAGCGGCAATTTGATGCGCATCAAGCTGCCACTACCGACGGTCGATTGCACATCGACGACGCCACCCAAGCGTGAGAGATTCGAATGAACGACGTCCATTCCGACGCCACGACCCGAGACCTCCGTAACTTCGGTGGCCGTCGAGAATCCAGGGCGAAAAATCAGTTTGATTATCGCCGCTTCGCTCATGCTCGCGAGTTGCTCGGCCGTGCAGATCCCCTTCTCGAGTGCCTTGGCCCGCACCTTGACCGGGTCGATACCCGCGCCATCATCTGCAATCTCGATGACGACCTGACCTGCCTTGTGAAAGGCGCTCAAGCGTAGGGTTCCTCGACGCGGTTTGTTCTGGGCAACACGTCGCGCGGGCAGTTCGATGCCATGGTCGAGCGCGTTGCGCACGAGGTGGGTCAATGGATCGCCGATGGCTTCGACGATTGAGCGATCCAACTCGACCTCTTCGCCCTCGAGCGTCAAGTCGACCTCTTTACCCAGACTGTTGGCGAGGTCACGTACGACGCGTCTGAACTTCTGGAAGACGATCCCGATCGACTGCATCCGCGTCGACATGATCGCGTCTTGTAGTTCCGTCGTGATGTGATCGATACGCTGGGTTGCTTCGAGATTGCTGTTCGAGGCACTTTCCGCACCCTGCAGGAGTTGGTTGCGGGTGAGGACCAGACTCTCCGGCGAGAGTCATGAGACGATCGAGGACGCCGACGTGTACGCGGACAGTCGTTTCCGCGAGGGGCAGGCCTGGGCGCGGATTTGCAGCTTGGACGAGGTTGGCGCGGGCGTTGGTCTGATTCGGCGGTACGGCATCGCGTGACGGATCGGACGCCGCTGGTTCATGCGTCGGAGCGGACGTCGCTGCTGCATGCGTCGGAGCGGTCATCGCTGCTTCTTCGACGGGAGCAGGCGCGCGAGGACGACGCGATAGAGCGGAGGTCGTCTCCGTCTCGGTGGGCTTGGTATGTGACGTCACCGCCGCGCCGGTAGCGGCTTCCGTGGGGGCCGTGTCCCGAGTGTGGCCGGAGGTCTCTGCGATGGGGGACGCACCGGAAGTGGTGTGAGTCGTGACAGTACCGCCAAGGCTCACCGCTTCGAGATCGCGGATGAAGTCCGATACCTCTGCCTCGGCACTTTCCGCCGGGCTGTCGATCATGTGCACCAACGAGTCCGCTGCGCGAAGTAAGACGCCAATGACCTGTGGAGTGACGGTCAATTGGCCCTTGCGCATGGCACCGAGGACGTTTTCCATCGCATGCGAGAGAGTCTTGATGGAAATGAGTCCGAAGAATCCTGCGCCGCCCTTTACGGAGTGCACCGCTCGAAAGATCTTGTTGACGATTTCGAGATCGACATCCGATCCAGACTCGAGCTGAAGCAGGTCTCCCTCGATTCCATCGAGGTGCTCTCGCGCTTCCTCCAAAAACACCTGGAGTAGTTCAGCGTCTTCGCTTTCGCTCACGGATTCTCCTGCAGCGGCTAACGGGGCGAGTCGGGACGGGGGTCAATGGATTCGTCGAGAACGGGCGAGGGCGGAGTCACTCTCGAGTCCGGCGGACCAAGAGCGAAGTAGTCCGCGAGGTACTTTCGCAACTGCATCTCGTTGAGCGCACCCCGTTCGACCAGCAGCGCTCCGATTGGTCGACTCTGTTCTTTCTGCACGATGAGAACGCGTCGGACCTGTTCATGGGTCATGTATCGATAGGCGACTGCGATTTCCCCCACCTTGCGCCGAGTCGTCAGTTGGTCGTCGAGGAGCGACAGGAGTTGTGAGGCCGTCAAAAGGCCGAGCCTTACGGCGATGCGTCCGAAGCGCTCGACTCGAGTGCTTTGGTCATCGAGCGCGGCAAGTACGTCCTCGGGACGCAGTGCACCAACGTGGATGAGGTATTGTCCAAAGAGCATTCGAGCCTTAGGCCCAAGGAACGGCCCAGGTTCGCTGGCACTTAAGGGTGGTTTTCCAGCCTGAAATCTTGCAGTGAGGGGCTTTGGCCGAAGGGGGATCCGTCTGAGTGCCGTTCATTGGACGTCGCTTGGGGGCGACTGCTCGACGGATTCTTGAAGTGAGACCTCGACCTGTCTCGCTCCGGAAGCGCATCGACGTGGCTGACGTTTCGCACTTCGCACGAGTGCGCCAAGGGCGCCAAAGCTGGTTTGGCGAAGCGCAAGTTCACGTGCACGTTCGGTCGCCACGCTTTTGCCTTGCGGCAGAGACGTGCACCATTGTGCCGATTTTAGTCAATCCCCGGATGATTGAGTCAATCCCCGGATGATTGAGTCAATCCCCGGACGATTGAGTCAATCCCCGACGAATTGAGTCAGTCCCAAGACCATGGATGCCGATCTCCGGCAATAGACGTCAACCTCTGCGAGATTGGAGCCGATCTCCTCGGTGATTGAACTGGATACGGCGCAGGCGGTCTGGCATTGGCCAGCGATACACTTAGGTACCCGGGAACATGGCGGAGGATCGGGTATGAAGATCGGCAGCGTTTCCTGCGCGCACGGTGCATAGCTTTTGTCGTGACAATTCGCAGCTGCCCAATCCTCGAGCCACTTCGCCCACGCTACTGTATGCGGATTCTCGTACATGATGCAGCAGGAGCCGCGTTTGACCGGAGACGCGCCAACCGTGCAGTCGGCGTCCAGGTTACATCGGGAGGGGTCGGGTTCACCTGGGAACTTCGACGTATCCGACTCGCTTCCATCGGATGAGCTTGCCTCGTTACCATCTTTCGAGTGAGCTCCGGCGAGCTGGGAGGAGCACCCGCATGCGCAAAGAAAGAGAATGGGCAACCACAGGAGCGCTCGAGGTCGTGATGCTGGCATGGACTATCGTTCACGCTACAGCGTCATCGCTGTGGGTGCCAGTATTCGAAGGGATTGTCGGGCTACCGAAGCCAACCACCAGCGTCAAGTCAGCCCTGGCGGAAGCGAAGGAAAGCCTGCGGCATGTTTCGACACACCTCGGGATTGGCTCGTTCGAAGGTGTTGCGCAATCGGTGTAGGTGTTGCGCAAGTTGTGCAAAGTGGGACGCTGCGAGTGCGTGGAAATTGCCCCTAAAGTCGTGGCATCGAGGATTCGATCAGCTAATCTGAGTGGCTCCGCGCCTCTTCGTGCACGTCGAGACATTCGAAAGCAACTCCGGACACCTACGGTCGTTCAGGTGACCTAAGCTCCATGCCGCGGAATCAGAATTTCTCTCGGTTTTCGGTGACCCGTGTTCGCTGATTTCGACGTCTTTGACGACGCGCTCATTGCCGCCTTGGCATTCCAGCCGCTCGCCTATTTTCGTTCCCGTGCGCGAAACGGCGTTCCGACGGACCCGGGCTATCCAATCCTCGGGTTCTTCCGTAGACTCCGGTAGCGCGCAACTTGGTAGAAGAGAGTGCATCGCCGTTTCTCAACGCAATGTCGTACACCATGAAAGAACGTAAATTTTCGGGCATCGGTTGGCTCCTTTTGACCGTGATCGGCTGCGGCGGGGGCAATCGAGGTGACGGAGCGTCGGCTGGCGCCGGTTCGGGTGGTGATTCGACGGCTGCGGGCGGACTCTCGACGGCTGCGGGCGGACTCTCGACGGCTGCAGGCGGACTCTCGACGGCTGCGGGCGGACTCTCGACGGCTGCGGGCGGACTCTCGACGGCTGCGGGCGGACTCTCGACGGCTGCGGGCGGTAGTGGTCCGCTCGCCGGGTCAGGATTTGGTCAGGGTGGAAGCTCGGGCAATACCGGTGGAAGCGCACCCACGCTTTGCCCGCTGCCGAGCTGTCTTGCGTCACTCGGCTCTGCATGCGTTCCGGACGGAGCCTGCACGGCGAGTGAGAACGTCGTCACCGGGGACAAGACAGTCGCTTTTGCGAACGGAGTCACTCAGACCTCGGTACTCGATCTGAGTGACTACTCGACGGCGTTGACGGTCACGCAAGGCAGTAAGACTTGCTTTACGACTGCCTACATCGAGAACGACTTCATCAACGGCGCAGGCACGCTCATGGTGAAGAACGACCTTGCGACGACGATTGCTACCGTCAACATGGACGCAACGAGTAGCTATTACGTCGTTGCATGCACGGGAGCCGAACCCGTCCATGTCGACCGAGCTTGCGCGAAAGAGTGGCCGCTTGGGGGGCTAACGACGTTGCCGACGAGTACTTGTAGCAACACAGGGGTCGGCGGTTCGAGCGGCGTTGGCGGCGCGACGGGAACCGGCGGCGTGACGGGAACCGGTGGCGTGACGGGAACCGGCGGCGTGACGGGAACCGGCGGCGTGACGGGAACCGGCGGCGCGACGGGAACCGGCGGCGTGACGGGAACCGGCGGTGCGACGGGAACCGGCGGAACCGCGGGCTCGGGGGGCAGCTCAGCCAATCAAACCGATCGCGTTCGCACCATTATTTCTATCGATCGTGATTGGCGCTTCAACAAAGGAAACGACGTCGGATCGGAGCAGTCGACGTTTGCGGACTACTCTTGGCGAGTGGTGAACGTTCCGCATGACTTCAGCATCGAGGGCCCCTTTGCTGCGGATGCTCCCACGACCGGAAGAGGTGGTTATCTGCCATCGGGGATCGGCTGGTATCGTAAGCATTTCACGCTACCCTCGAGCTTGTCGGGCAGTAAGGTTTACGTGGAGTTCGACGGGGTGATGGAGAACAGTACCGTCTACCTCAACGGCGTTCGACTCGGAAGCCATCCCTACGGTTACGTCAGCTTCCGTTACGACATGACGCCGTATATCAATTACGGAGACACGGAGAACGTCCTTGCCGTCAAGGCAGACACGAGCTTGCAACCCTCTTCGAGGTACTACACTGGCGCGGGGATCTACCGCCACGTGCGGCTCATCGCGACGGATCCGATCCACATCGATCAGTGGGCAACTCGCATTACGACGCCCGCGCCAACGAGTACATCCGCTACCGTCAAGATCGAGACCGTGGTGCGCAATGACGGATCCACCGCGGCAAGCGTGAGCGTACAAGGCGTCGTCAGTAACGCCAAGGGAGCAGCAATCGGCCCCGTCACCACGTCGGCCCAAACCATAGCGGCCGGCGCTGCGGCAACCTTCTCTTTCGACGTGGCCGTGTCGAACCCACTGCTTTGGTCTCCAGAATCGCCCAATCTGTATCAACTCGTGACGAAGGTACTGACCTCCGCGAGAACGGTCGACGACGAGACCACGACGTTCGGTATTCGAGAAATCGCCTTCGATCCGAATACGGGGATGACGATTAACGGCAAGTCGACGAAGTTCAAGGGGGTCTGTCTACATCAGGATTATCACGGGCTCGGTGTTGCGGTGCCACAGCGCGCGATGCAGCGACGACTTGCTCAATTGAAGACCTACGGCGTGAACGCCGTACGAACGGCGCATGATCCGCCTAGCCCAGATTTTCTGGATTTATGCGACCGAATGGGCATTCTCGTCATGAACGAGTTCTTCGACGTGTGGTCGACGCACAAGTACACGGACGTTGGGGACTACGCCACTTACTTCAATGCAACGGCGACAAATCCGACCGGAATGCCCACCGTACCGGGACTGACAGCAAGCGCGAAGTGGTACGAGGTCGATGTGACGGGAATCGTCACGAGGGATCGCAATCACCCGAGCGTCGCCATGTATAGCGTCGGCAACGAGATCCGCGATTCCCTCGCGACGCGGACGCCCCTCTTGACGCGGATGATGGCGATCGTTCGCGCGCTCGATCCGAGTCGCCCCATCACTCAGGCACTATTTCGCCCGTCGGATTCTGGAGATATCACGGGAGCCACGCGTACGCTGCTCGATGTCTTTGGCGCCAATTACCGCTCGGACGAGGTGCTTCAAGCGATGGCGATCGCTCCAAATCACGCCGGGGTACTCACCGAAATGGGCACTCAAACGGCAACTTGGGCGACGGTGATGAATAATCCTGCTCTCACCGGTAGCTTCATGTGGACGGGAGTCGATTACTTGGGTGAGGTGCCTGACAAGTGGCCACAAGTTGGCGCCACCTACGGCATTCTCGATGCGATGGGAACTCCGAAGGCCATTGCTTTCAGTTGGCAGTCCACCTGGGGAGCACAGGCGACGACCTTTTCTACCGGCGCTCTGGCAGGTCAGGTTGTAGCGACCGCAGATCACGGCACCCTGACGACGGATCTAAACGACGTGGTTTACGTTCGCGCTGCGGTTCCGACGGCAACGGCTACCGTCACGTTCTCCCTGACGGGCCCCGGCGAGATCATCGCCGTAGACAGCGGCAGCATGACGCAGGAATCCTTCCGCGGAAATTCCCGCAACGCCTTCGGTGGGCTCGCTTTCGCCATCGTTCGGGCAACGGGGCCTGGCACGATTCAAGTAACGGCCTCGTCTGTAGGGCTGGCGGATGGTACCGCCACGATTCAGGCGAGCGACGGCAAGTTCATGCCTTGTGAAGGTACTTGTGATTGAAGCATACCGCTCGCACCAAAGGTTCCACAGCGCAAGTGCTCGGTGCGCGCTCGCACGCGACCTGGCGAGGTGACGCTTCGCAGATCCTCGTCGCGCTTCGCGCGCGACCGCACCGGAAAAAGACGTGAATGGATCTCTCGTAACTGCCCGTGAAAGCCAGTAGGCAATCGCTGCGAATGCACGCACGATGGTCGACAATTCGCGACCGCACCAGCGATTGGGAGACGGAAACGACTCTGGGCTGCCACTGCTCAGTCGAAGCAGGATATCTGGGGCAGCCCCTCATCGCTGAAGTCGTGAAGTCGGCGACACCAAGTCATCCCAAGAGCTCGGGTCGTTTTCGAGCGTCTCGCAAGACACGCAATTTTCGGCTCTGTCGCGGCCCTCGGAAATCCGACGAACAAATCTGTCCTGGTTCGTTTGGAGAAGATCATGATTAGTCGCTCGAGGATCTGTCCACTTGTCGTCGCCCTTGGCTTGGTGGGTTGTGCTTCTGAAGAGGGGGGACCTGCTGATCCTTCGGGTATGGGCGGCGCTCCGCCCGCTACGGGCGTTGGCGGGCAGGTCGCTGCCTTAGGTGGTGCCAGCAACGTTTCGGGTGGTGGTTCCGTTGCGTCGACAGGAACCGACGACACGAGTCCGAAGGGCGGCGCGTCGGCTGCTTCCGGTATGAAGCCGACCGGCGGCACTTCGTCAGCCGGCGGCGGTGCAGCCGGTGGCGCCCCGTCGAGCGGAGGCAGCCAGGCCGGTGGCGCAACGTCGACCGGCACCAACCAGACGAGTCCGCACATCAAGTTCGTCGGCAACATCACGACGGACGGCGGTCAGGTCGACGTTGGAAACCTGAAGTACAAGGACTACTGGAATCAGGTTTCTCCTCAGAACGAAGGAAAGTGGGGCTCGGTCTCTCGTGCGGCGGGACAGTACAATTGGTCCGCGCTCGACACGTTGTACAAGTACTCCAAGGACAACAACATCATCTTCAAGGAGCACACCTTCGTCTGGGGTGCTCAGCAGCCCAACTACAACATCACCGAGACCGACGTGAAGGACTGGATGACCCAGTTCTGCAAGCGCTATCCCGATGTCGCCATCATCGACGTCGTAAATGAGCCCCCGCCGCACACGACGCCTTCGTACGCCAACGCGATTGGCGGCGGAACCAACGGCAATTGGGCTTGGATCACCAACGCCTTCAAATGGGCACGGACCGCATGTCCAAAGGCGATCCTCGTTCTGAACGACTACAACAACATCGAGTGGGATGGCGACAACAAGCACTTCATCGACATCGTCAACACCGTAAAGAGCAACGGCGGCCCGATCGATGCGATTGGGTGCCAATCTCACGATCTGGACCACACGAACAACAGCGGCGCCATCGACGTCGACGTTGCCGGTGTCACGAAGCGACTGAACGCGCTCATCGCTGCAGTTCCGAATATCTACATCACCGAGCTCGATCTCAGCACGAAAGACGACGCCCTCCAGCTCAAGCTGTATCAAGATTACTGGCCATTGTTCTGGAACAACGCCAACGTGAAGGGGATCACGATCTGGGGGTGGGTCGTCGGAAGGACTTGGAATCTCGCGCCCGATAGCGGCTTGATCACGTCGACTGGCACGAAGCGCCCCGCCTTCACCTGGCTGCTGCAGCAAATGGGTAAGGGCTGACCGAAATCGTGCGGGCCCCCGAACGTCGAAACCTAGAGAAGAACCGGTGCTGCTGGCTTCGTCTCGTTTGTTTGGCTGCGCTCTTCACCCTCGGATGCGAGCGTAGGCCAGAGAAGCCGAGATCGGAACTCACCTCTCCACCAGCAACATCGGTTCGGCCGTCGGCCGTAAGTGCACCGAGCCGGCTTCCCGAGTACGCCGTCGACAACTCTCTACCCGGAGTCCGTGAGCCGCACGTTCGCAAGGGAAGCGTGACGACGGAACTCATGACGGACAAGACGTCTGCTTATCGCGCAGGTTTGTTCGTCGATGACGACGCTATCTATCTCTTGACTGACACCGTTGCACATGTCTTCGTGCCTGGTGCGACGCCGCGTGCCGTGCCTGTTGCGAACGGCGAAGTTGCTGCGGTCACTCGCCGCGAATTCGTCTACTGGTCGAAGGGAGCAATCTGGGGCATTTCGAAGTCGGGAGGAAGGGCTCAAAGGTTGGCTCGGATCTCCCTGCAGCCTCAGTTCCTGATGGCCGCCGGGGACTCCGTCGCATGGCTGACCATGGTCGAGCGAGATCGATTCGTCATTCAATCGCTCGGCGGTAAGAGCGCACGCACGATTCTCTCTTACGACGGGCGGATCGAGACAGCGGCGATGACCGATACTCACGTCTATTTCGTCCAACGAGACGACGCCGAGCACTGGAGAATTGGCAGGATCGCGTTGCAAGGTGGCGACGCTACCTATTCGGCAACCCATGATGGACCCACGCCTGCCAAGCTCGCCGTCGCGGGCGATGTCTACTATTACGACGTAAAGACCAGCACCGTTCGCAGGTTGAAAGCCGATCTTTCGAGCGAAGTTACGGTGATTCGCGATCTCGTGTGCTCGCCCCTTGCCGTAGGCGTGCGGCTCTATTGTCCGAACGTCGATGGAATGTTCGAATTCGCACGGCACGAGGGCGCGAAGATCATGCCGCTGTTTCCGAGCAAGGAGCGGCTCACCGCCGTCGCCGCGAGTTCGAAGTTTCTCGTGTGGCTCAGCGATCCTGGTCCGGATCGCCTGACCCTGAAGATGATACGTCTCGAGCTCGACGACGCGGGATGACGTGTCTCGAATTCGATGATGTAGATAGGTCGCGCCGCGTCGCCTCGGGTGAACGCCAACATCGATTTGGCGCGCGGTTGCGTTGGCCCGTCGGCAACCGAATGGCTTCGACGCGTCGAGTGGGCAATGGTGGGGCGCACCGCGAGGCGAGCTGCGCCTGATGACGAGGGCTGCAGCTTCGATGTGAAAAACCAAGGTAGCTGTCTTCAAAAGGCGACTAGGGGAGACTGCAGGCTTTGGCAGGACGATGCGAACTGACGTGTTTGCTGTTGTGCCGGTTCGGCGTGGTGAAGTTGGGGAGCGTACGCCAGGACGCGTCATCATCGACGTTTGCCGTCATCGCGATTGAGCCCACCGAGTACCAAGGTTGCAAGTAATTGTTGCCGACTGCGCTTGATTCGAGATGGAGTCGTTCGAGATGGAGTCGTTCGAGATAGGGGCGAACGACGAGGGGTAGATGCCGGTTCCCGCTCGGGATCGGGCTCCAATTCTCGTTGGTACTTGTGCGTGAGCCTCAGGAACGCGCGCTCGGCAGACACGTCGTCTTTCCTCTTCTGGATAGCGCGTCGGTGTCGTATCAGGCGCTCCTAAGTTCGTCCTCGGCGCTCATCGCTGACTTCCGCGGCCGCCCCAAGGCGGAGCCGTAAACGACACCAGAGATCCCAAGGACTGCTCCGATGATACCGAGCCCTGCGAGCCGCTCGTCGAGTAAGAGCATTGCCCAAAGGTAGCTCGCGACGGGTGTCAACTGTTGCCACACCGCAGCCTCGGGGACTGTGAGCGCGCCGTAAGCGTGGGTCATGAGCATCTGCGCGCCAAAGGAACAGCCACCCACTCCGAGTAATACAATGCTCCAAAGACCGAGATCCGAGGGCCATGGGGACAACGCGAACGGCCATGACACCGCAAGACCTCCAAGGCAGAAGGCAAAGAAGATGGTTGGTGCGTTGTCCGTGGAGCGCAAGGCTCGGATCGCCGTGACGGCAGCTGCTCCGAGAACCGCGGACGTCATTGCTGCCAACTCACCCCAGCCCAACTCGAACGCGGTCGTTCCGCCTCCGAGCACGAGGAAGACACCGATGCTGGCGACGAGGAGGCCGACGGCGAGGTGGATCGTGGGGCGCTCACGCAAAGAAAAGAATGCAATGACGGTCGCCAAGATTGGGAAGGTATTGTTCAAAAGGGTTGCCTCTCCCGCGGGAATGCGGCCGAGCGCAACGAAATACAAAAGTGCTGCCAAGCCTCCCAAGGCGCCGCGCGTCAACAGCAGTCGTCGATTGACCGGTGCAAATGTGCCTGGCCGGACCCGGAAGAGCCCTAGCGTGAGCAGCGCACCCATCCCAAAGCGAACGACGGCGCATTGCCCTGAGGTGAAGCCTCCAAGGGTAGCAACGCGAGTCAGGGCAGCCAAGAGTCCGAAGAGCACGCCCGCCGCAAATAGCTGGGCCCTGGCACCAGTGTGCCGAAGCAAGCGACTGCGGAGCGACTTCATCGCGGATGGCCTAGCACAGGATCCGCACCCACATGGACTCCGGGGGAGAGGCGCCTTTCAGTCAGTCGTCGTTGACGTCAACACTCCATCACGGGGACTAGCGTGCTCGTATCGAGAATCCTGGTCGACTTGCAGAACACTCACTCGAGAGTAACTGCGGCGAAAGTCACGACGTCGACGCAAAGCAGGCATTGGGGACTTGGACGCTTTGCTTCTCGGCGCATTGACGGGTCGTGAGCACATCGCGCGACGCTCGTGGCCTGGGTCGATCGTGTCCGCCTTTACCACGGAGGACGGACCAAAAAGATGTCCGAATCGATCTGTCTGATGGATGCCGAACCTGGTCGAAGGTCTTCTCATGAACCGCTTTTCTGCGCCCGATGACGCTACAAGCGGGGTTCGTCACGGTGTTCGGCAATCGAGGCTGGTCCGTTCGCAGCAAAGTCGAAATGGAAACGCTTCCTGGATCGCGTCGATTGCATGAATCGATACTCGGGCAACGACGCGATGTGATGCGACCGAACCTGGTTCACATCCGGCTTCGAAATTGGAGTCGATGTCAGCCCGGTGCCGTGCAATACCGCGCGCGCTCGTGGACCTGTCGGCCGCACGCGGCGCGCGATAGCCGAAAGTGTCCAATGAGGGGACTGTGAAAGGACTGACATGAAACGACGAAGTATCGGTAGCGTTGGAGCGAAACGACTCGGCCCCGGACGCTGGGCTCCGTGTCTTGCTGCGGTTTGCCTATGGGCCTGTTCCAGCTCGGAGACCGTACCATCTGCCCCAGCGGTTGCCACGATGGCGGTCGAAGGTGCGCAATGCGGATTCTCCGTAACGTCGAAGATCCATGGGGAGAGCAAGAAGGGATTCCACGTCCTCGTCGACGTGACGAACGTTTCTGGCGATCCATCCACGACAGGTTTCTCCGTGTTCGTGAGTGCAGGAGCGGCCGCGCTCGTCAACGTTGCCCACGGAAGTTTCGAGGTCGTGGAAGGAGGATACCTTCTCAAACCGCTCGAGTCGATCGAAAGCTCGCGGTTGGAGCCTGGGCAGAGTTACTCAATGGGGCTCAAGTTCGAGGGCGTCTACACGTCGTTTACTCCCGTCGTGCTTTCGAATAACGAGATCAATTGCGACCAAGAAGCCCCCACTGTCAAGCTGACGGCGAGCAGCGACTTCTTTACGGCGAATGGGTCGCTTACGCTCAGTGCCGACGCCACAGACAATGCCAATCTAGCGAAGGTCGTGTTCACTCGCGACGGACAGACCATTGGCATCGATACGACCGCTCCATACAGCCTCGATGTGCCGATTTCGAGTGCACTCAATGGCCGACATCGCTTCGCTGCTGCGGCCTACGACCTGACGGGCAACACGGCCGCGGAAAGCAAGCGTGTGCTGGTTGCGATTGACAACAAGTTCTTCGGTATGGCCGCGGACGTCGCTGCCGACTACACGAATTGGCGCAGCGACTTTGCTCAGCTCACGGTCGGCAACGCTGGTAAGTGGGGCAGTGTCGAGTCCACTCGCGATGTCATGAATTGGACCGGTCTCGATGAGGCCTATCAATTCGCCAAAGTGCGCGGGATCCCGTTCAAGATGCACACTCTGATTTGGGGCCAACAGCAGCCGGCGTGGCTTGCGACGCTCACGCCAGAAGAGCAGCTCGCCGAGATCGAGCAGTGGATGACAGCCGTCGCCGAACGCTATCCCGATTTGAACCTGATTGACGTGGTGAACGAGCCCATCAATTCGCCCCCCGCGTACGCTGCGGCGCTCGGCGGAGCTGGTAGCACCGGCTACGATTGGGTCATCAAAGCCTTCGAGATGGCTCGCGCGCACTTTCCCAACGCTGAGCTCATTCTCAACGAGTACAATACCTTGATTATGAGGGACTTCCCGAGCGGTTGGCTCAAACTGGTCGGCTTGCTCAAGGAGCGCGGTCTTATCGACGGCATAGGTGAGCAGGCGCATTTCCTCGAGAAGGCTACCGTTGCAAGTGTCACCGCGAACCTCGACACCATCGCCGCGACCGGACTTCCGATCTACATCACGGAGTTGGATCTGAACTTTGCGGACGACGCGCAGCAGGCCAACGTGATGAGTCAGCTGTTTCCCGTGTTTTGGTCGAATCCCTCCGTGCTGGGCGTAACGCATTGGGGCTATCTGCAAGGCGCGATGTGGCGACAAAACGCCTATCTCGTTCGTGGCGACGGGACGACGCGACCAGCCTACGATTGGCTCCGTTGCTACGTGGCCGGCAACACCGATTGCGCTGTGCCGCCCTACGTACGCGGACTACGCACGGGTGATGACACGGTGCTCATGCTCGAAGCGGAGGATTTCGACGCGGCAGAGGGACTCGTCGCCGGTGGCGGAAGCGTGAGCTACACGGACGCGGGGGATTGGGAGCGCTTCGATCGAGTTGCGTTCAAAGCGAACTACAACAAGTTGAGTGTGGCGTACGCCAAGGGTAGCTCGGACACCACGTCGACCCTCACCATTCATCTCGATGGTCTCGAAAACGCACCCGTAGCGACGGTTGCTCTGCCGACGACGGGAGGTTGGGGCGTGACTCGTAAAGCAGAGGCGGTCTGGCCGCCCGTCAGCGGCGAACACACCGTGTACGTGCGGTTCAATGGCAGCTATGGCGTCGGCAACGTCGACAGTCTCACGTTCAGTGCTCGGAGTTCGAATTTGGTGCTGAACGGCACCTTCGAGGCGGGCCTTGGAACGTCCGGCTGGGATAAGAACAATGGTGGTGTGGAAGTAAGCTCCGCGCGTTCTCACAGCGGAAGCTACAGCCTGCGGCACTACGGCCGCAGCGCAACCTGGGCCGGTGCTCAAGCGAACCTGACCGCGGTAGCAACCCGAGGTGCAAGTTACCCCGTGAGCTTCTGGGTTAGCGTGGGGAACACGACGACTGCGCAGCAGATCAAATTGACGCAGACCTACAACTGCGGGGCCGGAACCAAGTACGAGCAGGTTGCTGCAGCAGTGAATGCCACCGATGGTCAGTGGGTGCAGCTCAAGGGTGTAGCCAACGTGCCGGACTGCGCATTTTCCTCGTTTAACGTCTATCCTGAAGGTCCAGCGGCGGGTGTCGACATCTACATCGACGACGTGAAGATCCTTACGCCCGAAGGTAATTTGCTAGCGCCAGGCAGTTTCGAGTCCGGCGCAACGGAGGGTTTCAGTGCATGGCGAGGCAGCATTGCAAACACGTCCGAGCGAGCGCACGGCGGTAACTTTAGCCTAAAGAATACGGCGAGCGGGCAACCGATGTTCGTGCATGGTGTTTCGGGGCTCGTGCAAGGTAAGAGCTATCTCGCTTCGATGTGGCTCTCGACGAGCTCCGCCAGTGCCGTGAACGTACATCTGCAAGCGCAGTATCAGTGTGCCGGTGCCGGGACGCAGTACTCCTCGTATTATGCGAACCCGAGTGTTCCTTCGGGCAACGGTTGGACGAAGCTCGTCGGGCTCTTTACGGTGACCTGCCCGCTATCTTGGTTCAATCTGTACGCGGAGGCGGGTGCGAGTGACATGACGCTCTATCTCGACGACGTGCTCGTCAGCCCGGTTACGTTCGATTGAACTACAGCCAAGCCCACTTGCATTGGGCGCATTCTCGATGGCTTCGTGGTCGGCTGCAGTCCGCCTCACGTAGCCGATTACGCTTCGGGCGTTCCTCGCCTCTGCCTAGCCATCGAGTCGCGGTCTTCGCAAGTGATCCTTACCGTAGGTGAGTCGTTAAGAGAGATTGCGCGGCAGTTCCGGTCGAAATGCTGCGCAATCGCTGCAAATACGAGCTACTTTGCCGGATGCACAGGCAGAGCTTCTGGTTGCGTCGCGCACACGAGATGGTCGCCGGACGGCAAACGTTCGTCACCGACGTCGCGCGTTCTGTTGCGAATATGTCCGATCGTGAGTGAGTCGGCAATGGTGTCGGTGCGGTGGCACGAGTCAACCGATGCGCGAACGCTCGTCAGAATCGAATCGCGGCGTATTTAACTCACCAAGAGGCTGTCGTGCATACGTCGTGAAGGAGAACCGTACTCATTGCTGATGTAAGGTACCATCTGGCGCGATGGCGAAGTCACCGAGGGAGCCGACATTCTGTGGATCGTAGGCGAGGCAGGAGAGTTTATCGTCGGCCTCTTTGCACCACGTGGCGCCATGGAGCGTGTACCGTTCCGTCTTGTCGCCCTCGACGTATGCCTGGCGGTAACCCTCTTCCGTTACGACGAGGTAGCCGTTCTCGACGCGAATCGACGCCAGCTTCTCGGCACGGAAGATCGACGGGCAGCCGGGATCCGTAGGATCTTCACTGTCCCAATACGAGGGAAACAGGACGAAGCCGCGGCGCACTTTGACGGCCAATTGCTTGCGCTTCCACAGGCCATCGGAAAGAAAAACCGTCGTCGGCTCGGTGTAAATAGGATTGGGCGGAATGGGATTTCGCTCAGCGATGACACGGCAAAACGGCGTTTCGAGCTCGGTGATGCCGATGCCAGATACGGACTCCAACAGCTCGCCGGCTCCCGCTCGCGCTCGCGAGACAAAAGCTCCGCATAACGCCTCGACCGTCGCGAATGCACCAGAAAACGCGTCGATCTCGCGGATCGCCATTCCCGTCGCGAGGAGATCATCCGGCAAAGGCTCGTCCAGGCCGCCGACGGCGACCTGAAGGCGTCGTTCCGTTTGACGTAGCTCTTTGCCTGGTAACCCCAGCACTCGGAGTTCGCTCACTGCAAGTTCACGCCAATCCTTCCGGGTACCAGCAACCGTGGCTTTGACTACGACGCGAAACTTGCCACCCGCGGTGGTGATGGGTAAGCGCTGTAGGTTCCGTTGTTTGACGTCGAGCGGGAATTCTCCGAGCGATTCGCCATTGCGCAACACTTCCACGCGGCTGATTCGGTGGTTCGCGAGGAATAGATCGACGTTGCCCTTCACACGGCTATACCCGCTCGTCAGCTCGATGGCGTGCACTGAGACGTCGGCAGGGAGCTCGAACTCGATCCAGCCGCCCACGAGATCGCCAGTTCTACCATTCCAAGCCGTCTCGAGGTGATTGTCGATGAGGTACTCCGGAAAATCGTGAGGGTTCTTGACCGTCGACGAGACGGCAATTCGCGTAGGGACCTCGTGAAGCAAGTTGACATCCCGCGTCGGCACCGCGGTGGGGAGCGGCTTCGCGTTACTCTGGATGGTGCTGGGCGAAGCGGCGGGCAGTTGGAGTGCTGCATCATTCTTCCCTGCGTCCGCCGTTGCGCGCATCGTGGGTGGCTCAGCTCCACGCGGTTCCGGCGCCGCTGCCCTGCCGTGAAATGGACCAGGTTGACCGCAACCAGCCAAAAGGCCGCACGTAACCAGTAGAATGCCTGAAATGCTACCGTTTTCGACCATCCCGCGCCAACCTAGCAGCGCGCGGCACCGAAAGCTAGAGTTCCGAGGCGGTGCACGTAGAGAGCCGCATCCGTCACGGTGAGCCGCGGTCGTTGGCGGAATTCCTCGTCGCGTATCCACCGTCATGCGGTGGATACGCGAACGTCCATCAGAACACGATCCCCGTGCTCAATTGACCGCCAAAATCCAAGAAGTCGTTTCGCCGGTCTACCTCTCGTTTCGTGCCGAAATCCAGGTAAGTTCTTGCGTCGAAGACGCGCCATGTCAGGGCCGAGTTCAAGCTCCACTCGTAGTCGACCCCAGCGTGCAGCCCGAATCGGAGATAGTTCGGGCCGTCGTGTGGCTTTGCAAACGTGACGCCAATGGGCGAACCACCAACTCTCAGGTGCAAACCCTCATACAGACTTCGCTCATTCGTGAGCGGGATCACGAATGACATGGGAAACACCCAGTCGATGGTTTCGCGCACACCGCCGAACAGGAGTTGCGTCTCCATCTCGAATATTAGCTGCTCGGTTCGGAAGGACACGGCGAAACACGGTCCTCCCTTCACTCCGGAGTAGATGCCTGCTTTTAGCGTGCCGCAGAGGGCGAGCCCCGAACCAAAGCGGATAGGCGAGCTTCTGCGGTACGAACGACGTTCGATTGTGTTGGTGTCGTCGTAATCGTCACTCGCCGATCCGACCGCACTTCCTGATCCTGTCGCGTTTGCGTTCGCGTTTGCGTTTGCGTTTGCGTTCGCGTTTCCCGTGGCATTTGCCGAAGCGCCATTCGGGCCAACCTGTCCCCGAGCGGTCCCGCCAGCACGTAGGTCACCGTTACCAAGGGCGCCTGCACCAGCGCACAGCCCCGTACCGGGAATGCAGAAGGGTCGTTGCGCGTGACAGGTTGCTGCCGTCGCAAGGATGCCAACGCCAATCAGGCCAGCACAGGCGAGGTTGGCACAGGCGAGGTCAACCATCTTCGCTCTCAGTCGGGATCGGTGCGCCATAGTTTCGATACGGTCATAGTTGGCACGGCTTGATACTCGGCGTCGGGCCGATGCCGCTTTCCGGCTCATTCTCGAGGTGCCACCGCAGCACCACGGCGTCCACAGTCAAGACCCCATCCGCGGGCGCTGCTTTATCGAAGTCCTTGTCGACTGCGAGGCGTCCTCACGTAGCCACCGACGTCTCGAGCGCTCCACCTCTACATCTCGTCTTCGAAGCGCAGCCTTCGAACCTGACGTTTGTTCTAGTCGCAGCCATTGCGAGGCGCGGCCAGTCGCTGGTACAGAGCGGCACGCGAGTCAGCGTTGCAAGCGAAGCAACACGGCGTGCGCAGGGAGCCAAAGGAACTATTCGCTTGGCATCGATTGGCCTCCAAGCGATAACTGCCAAGAGGTTCTCCGTGAAAGTATTGCAGAGCTTACTTTACCTTGGCTTGGTGGCGTTGGCGTCCGCCTGTTCTGGCTCAGACGACAGCGGCGACGGCAGCGGCGACGGCAGCGGCAAGGAACCTGAAAATGGCGGCGCTCCTAATAGGGGAGGAGGGGCGACTCAGGCTACCTCCTGCTCCGGTTTATCGGCATCCCTTCGACTCAGTGAGCTCTCGGCGGCCGAGCTCGAAAGCGCCTGTCATGGGTACGCCGCTTGCGACGCCCAGGACCTCGTCGACAATCCAGTACCAGAGTATTGCAAGTCCATGGCCGTGGTCTTGACGGGTTTGAGTGGCAGGACGACGACGTACTCATCCGACGTGGAAGCACAGGCGGCGTGCGACGCGAACTACGACCGATGCATCGACGATCCAGACGCGGTAAGCAAAGCGCAGGCGCTCATCTCGACGATGCTGTCCCGCCCGTGTCCAGCAACGACGGCGGCTTGTACTGCCACGATCGGTGAACTCGACCGCTGTATGGTCAAGTTGCGCGCGACGACACAGGTTCGCGTCCCGAGCTCATGCGGCGAAATCACCCTCGAATGGCTTGTAAACGGCGCCGGAAACGTCGAAGAGCTTCCGTCCGAATGTGAAGCGATGAATGACGGCAGCTGCATCCAATTGGCCACAGGCGCGCTTTAGGCTTCGCCCAATTACGTCGATCGCGACCGAGGGAGCATGACCATTGGGCAGAGCTGTGGCCGAGGATGTGTCAGCGAGGGTCCTCGCATGTAGGTAGTCGTTTGGCTCGAAACCTCTCGGCTGTGCGGATCAGCCCCTCCGTCCCCGTCGGAATCCCCAGAACGCGCGGCTGAAACGTCGGGTCTCGTCCTTGGACCGTAAGGTCTCGAGGTCGCGACCGTTACTGGCTTAGCACTAGCCGAAAGGGCGCTTCGACCATGACGGACGAGCAGAACGAGAAGACCCACGAGTCGCGAGACGAAATCAGGGGGAGCGCCAGTTCCGCAAGTGGAGCCGATGCGCTTTTCCGCGCTGGGTTGGCTCGGGCTCGGGGTACTGGTTGGCGCCGTCGCCGTCGCGGTAGCCACCGGAAGCAATCGCAAAACACCGTCTGCTGACGTCCACGGCGAACCACTGAGCGGCCAAATCACCCACATCGACGCACCACGTGAGGCAAATCGAGTCGAGCTCTGCGTCACTGCGGACAAGGACTGTCATGCCGCTCGAGTGGGGGGCCGGATGGGACCCGGGGCGCACCTGCGCTCGAGTTCCGGTGCTTCAGCGAAAATTGCCCTCGACGGCGAAAACGTCATCACCGTCGAGGGCTCGACGGGGATCACCTTGGGCACGAAAGAGATCGGGGGACTCCGAGTCGAGCACGGTAACGTCGCTATCGACATGAGCGAGTCGGCGCCAACGAGCGTCGTCCTCACGTCGTCGCACGGTACTGCTACTCTCGCGAAGGCCAAGTGCACCGTTTCCGTAACGTCCGGGCTCACTCAAGTTGTCGTGATTCGCGGTCGCGTGACCTTGAAGTCCCCTGAGGGACGTGACTGGATCGTGACGGCGGGTGAAGTTGGGACGATGGAGCCCGATCGCGAACCGACCGTCGATCGCACGCGGGATCTCAGCGGCAGTATCGCCAAAGATGCAGTCCAGGACGAGGAGCTGGATGCAGACACGACGTCGCCCGGTCTCGGGGAACTCCGCGCCAAGAAGCCCGGTGAGACTCTCGAGCGCGCGACGGCGGTGCGCCTTGCCCGTCACCGAGTGAACGTGCGAATCGTTGGAGCCATCGCCAGGACGGAAATCGAGGAGGTATTTACTAACGAGTCGAAGGACGTGCTCGAAGGAATTTTTCGCTTTCCGCTGCCATCAGACGCGCAAATCGAGCGGCTGGCTCTCGAAGTCGACGGTCGCCTCGTCGAGGGTGCGTTTACGGAGCGTGAGCGAGCCAGTGCCATCTGGCGCGGCAGCATCGTGCAGGCGGCGCCTCGACTCAAGCAGCAGATGCAGGACGGAAATCGTCTGGGTGCCGGGACCTTGGCGGGATCCGGCCCTCCTCGAATGGCAACGCGGTAGCCGCTTCGAGTTACGCATCTATCCGATCCCGAAGCAGGGCTCGCGTCGCATCGTTCTCGCCTACACGCAGGTGGTGCCAGCCGCTGGAAAGCAGAGGCGCTACAGTTACCCATTGCCAGAGCACGGCGCGAGCGGAGGCGGTATCGACGACTTCTCCTTCGATCTGCAACTGCGCGGACATGGCGCTCGAGTGAAGCCAGTCGTGCGTGGCTACGACGGACGGATCTCGACCGAAGCAGGAGAGGTGTCGCGTTTCGCGCTTTCTGAGAGCCGATTTCTGCCCCGCGGTGCGTTGGAAGTCACCTATGAACTCCCGAGTGGTGATAGGGCGCTCGTCGCCTGGGCGCATCAGCCGAGTGCGTCGAGCGAGCGGCCATACGTCGCGATGCTCCTCAGACCGAAATTACCCGGACCGAAGGACGTTCAACCGCGCGACTATGCCCTGGTCGTCGACACGAGCCGAAGCATGTTCGGCTACAGTTTGAAACGAGCATCGGCCATCGCAGTTCGCATGATTGCGGAGCTCTCGCAGGAAGACCGCGTGGTGCTTTTGGCGTGTGACTCCGAGTGCCGACCGTGGTCAGACGGGCTCGCCTTCGCCGGCGCGTCCGCTGCCGAGCGAGCGAAGCGCTTCCTCGGCGCGCAAACGGCCGAAGGCGCCTCCGACGTTGCAGGAGCGCTCGCTCGCGCCGTGCAAGCACTGGGTCGCGATGGCGGGCGTTCGGAACAAGTCGTCTACATCGGTGACGGGACCGCGACGGTTGGACCGACGCGCGAAGCCACGCTCGCACGAGAAGTCCAGCGGCTGTTCGCGAGCCGTCGGTCGCGGCTGACGGCGGTGGCAGTCGGAAGCGACTCGGATTCGAAGACCCTTCGAACCGTCGCGTCGGCAGCTCGGGGACTCGTCGTTCCCTACGGGGCGGGTGAAAACGTCTCTCGAGCAGCCTATGCCGCGCTCAGCGCCACGTTCGCACCTCGGCTGCTCGACGCCAAAGTCGAATTCCCGGAAGGCCTCTCTGCCGTTGCCCCGCAGCAACTCGACGCGTTGGCATCGGGCGACGAACTCGTGATTGCGGGGCGTATGAGTGGGCCTGTCATGCGCGGTGACGTCGTTTTGCGGGGGCGCGTCGATGACCAACCCTTCGAACAGCACTACCCCGTCGATTTGCGAGCCGTGTCCGGCGAGGCAAACGCCTTCGTGCCGAGGCTCTTCGCTGCCGCTCGGATTTTCGATTTGGAACGGCTCGGTACGGAGCAAGCCAAAACCGAAGCCATCGAGCTCAGTCGTCGATTCAGCGTGGCGAGTCGGTTCACATCGCTCTTGGTGCTCGAGAGTCAGGCGATGTTCGACGCATTCGGTCTCGACAATCGACGCAAAGCGGAACTCTGGTCGGGTGAGCTCGAGGACGAGCAAACGACCAGTGACGCCATCGATGACGGCGAAGTGCAGTCAACGCTCGACGAGCCACGGACTTTGGCGCCTACGGTCCGTGCAGAGGAGTCTCGAACGAGCGGAGGTGGTCGTCCCGCGGCCGCTGCCAAAGCGGCATCCGCATCCGGACCCTTTGCTCCCGCACCCGCAGTCGGAGCAGACGAGGCGGACATTGCCGTCGACGCTCGTCGCCGTCGTGCCTTCGAAATCGACGACCCACCCCAGCCACCCCGACGCCGCATGATTCCGATGCGCCGTATCTGGGAGCGGAAGGGAGAGGTTCTCGTCGGTAGGACGATGCCCACCGCGGTCAGCCTCGAAACGATCGCCAAAGCCGAACGGGAGCTCGAGCAGAAGCCCGATCTCAGGCTCGCCACCAAGCAACTCTTCAATCTCTACTTTAGAGCCGGCGAGTTGTCGAAAGCCACGGCCTTGGCGGAGCGTTGGAGCGAACGCAATCCGCTCGACGTCGAGGCGCTCATTGCTCGCGCCGATCTTGCTGCGCGCGAGGGAGATCGAGCTCGAGCCATTCGGAATCCTAGGTAGCGTCGTCGACGTGCGTCCGTCGGACTTTGGCGCCCAACAGCGCCTGAGCCGCCTTCATCGTTGGCAGGGAAGTTCTACCGAGAGCTGTCGCTTTTCTCTGGCGCTGTCGGAGTTTCGTCCCAACGATGAAAGGGCGCTCGCTGATGCACTCCGGTGCCTCGGGGCAATCGGTGGAACCGACGTCGCTCTCGAGCTGAGAAAGCTCGCTCCGGAACGGACGCAGCATGCCGCCGAAGCGCTTCTCGAAAAGACGAGCCCCGTCGATACCCTCGTCGGTGATCTCCGCATCAGTGCCACATGGAATCAGGGTGACGTCGACCTAGACCTGTCTCTCATCGATCCGGACGCACACCGCGCTTCCTGGCTCGGTGCGCCGACGAGATCGGTCATCACCGCGACGAACGTCGTCAGCAACCGCGAAGAGGGTCTCGCCATGCGCAATGCCAAGCCGGGTGAGTATCTGATCGGAATCGTACGCGGCGCGGGCGAGGGAACTGCGCAAGGGACGCTCACCGTGAGTGTTGCCGGTACGACGCGACAAATTCCCTTCTCGTTCGATGGTGACCGGCTCATCCTCGGGATCGTCCGGCTCTCTTTGGTGTCCCGGCTCGTCCCACTGTCGGGGCCGGTCCTGCCGATTGCGCGATGAAGTCCGTGTCGCGAGGCCACCAACGCGGTCGTTCATGGGCGCCGAAGGGCGATCGCACGCCCCGTCACCACGACGCACCGACATAGAAGCTGCCCTCACGTCCAAGTGATTCGGCAATGCGCTTCGTGCCGTCACTAACTTCGAATGGTCACCCGTCACAACGACGCGAGGCTCGCCGTGCATTCGCCGAATACCATCTCGTGAGAGGATCCCGAACCGGCAAGTTTTCCCACGCATCATGCGGAGCCCATCGACGATGTTATGGACATTCCTGTGCCGATGTGACGGAAGAGACCCCGTTCTCCACGTCGATTCGGGGCCTTCAATCCTGAGGCTCTTTTACGTGAAGACGTCGTTGTGACTTCGGGATGAGACACTGGGATGCGGAACACACCCATGCCGATGAGTGGATACGGCACCCTTTGACGTGCGTGAATGGCGCGCTCTGTGAAGGGCTCGTGTCGAGTACGTCACTCGAAGTCGCTTGGTACGAGCGCTTGCGTTACTTCTTGCCGATAGTCACCGCGTGCAATCTCGAGGGAAGCCGCCGCCGAAGTGCCGCAGTCCCTCTTCACCGCCGCGTGCAGGACGCGATGCGTTCGATCTTGGCGTAAGAAGAGGTCGAGAGGCCACGGTTTTGGCCGTGGCCAACGAGTGTCGGCCTCCTGCGACACTCTGCGAATCGAGCGGTGACGGTCTGGTGACTGCGAAACATAGAAACCTCGAACGAGAATCCGAATGTCGCGTCGGCGTGGGAAAACCCATGGTGATGCTCGATGGATTACCCACGGGGGCACCAACGCTCGCGGTGTCGTTGACGAAATCTGGACGAGGTTCGGAACGTCCTTCGAAGTTCTCGATATGCGTCCTCGGACGCAAGGAGGCCAACTGATGTTTCTAGTAGCAGATCAGTTGCGCGAGATGCCGCGTTCGACACGTCGTTCGCCGAGAGCCCCGCTCGTTCGACGGATCGATGCAGATTGATTCAATCGATACGACGCCTTGGCTCGATACCTATGGACGGGTTCGCCGTGAACTCGGTTAGCGAGGTGTCTCAGCACGTGGCGACACGCGCGTCCATTCGCGCGACACGCGAGTCGAGCGGAACGCACGCGCCACCGCAATCGAATCTGTAACTATGACTATGAACGGTGCTCACATTTGTCTTGACCCGCCTCGAAGTCAAAAGTACGGTCCTCATCGCGACGGGAAGGATTTGGGGTCACAGCAAGAATCACTTGCGAAGACCGCGCCTCGATGGCGAGGCGGAGGCAAGATGCGGAGGGAAGGCACCCAGAGCGTAGGTTGCTACGTGAGGACGCGCCACTGCCGACAACGAAGCCGACAACGAAGCCGACAACGAAGCCATCGTGGATGCGCTCAAAGTAAGTGGTCTTGGCTGTAAGCGATTGGTTCGTGCATGTTCGAGCCAAGGGTTGCCGTGAGGGTTGCTGTGCTGCGGTGGAGACCGTTCGTTGATTACGATCCCGTCCGCGTTCAATGGGTTATGCGGGGTGCGTTGGTATTTCGACGTCATTAAGAGAAGGAGAGGTGAGCGTGAAGAAGTTATTCATTTTTGGTTCGTTACTCGGGCTAGTTTCTCTAACAGGGTGCATGGATGAACCGGGGGGCGTGGCGGAGGAATCGACCGATGGCCAGAGCGTCGCGGGTACGACCCTCGAGCTGTCCGCTTCGGCGCTCCTTGCGGGCGAGACCGTGCACGTGACGCCGGCAACGTCTCTGGCAGGCGTCCGTAATCCTGGCGCAGACAACAAGCAGCTGGCAGGTGGTGGTATTCGAGTCGGTGCGAGCTCGACGAACACTTTGGATAAGTCTACAAGTGCGACTCTAGCGTTGGCCTCGACGACCGTAGCGAAGCGGGCTCCTCGCATCTGTGAGAGTGCCGAACGGGATCCCAATACGGACTGGACGGTGTATCGAGACGCCTGTAGAAGTGCCATTGCCTCGTCCGAGGTTGGGGCCACCACGGGTGTCGTCAACTTTGCACTTGGGAGGTCGGCAACCTATTGCGCGAGCCATCCCTTGGAGGTGGACTGCAACGACATTCCGGCGACCAGCGTCACCAGCGCCAATTTCGCCAACGTTCCGGTTTGGAGTGATGCCGATATCTGGGCTCAGTTCCGGAGTACACGTGACAAGCGCTTCATTCCGGATTCGAGCGGCTTCGTGCGTCGGCCTTCGTGGCTCTATCCGAATGACGGCTGCTGGATTCGAGCGGAGTTGGCGGCTACGGTGGCCGCCGAGGCTGGCAAACCGAAGCCGTACAAGCTGTTTTCCTTCGGTAACCTCGTCGTGTCGACACCCAATGCCAAACCGCCGGCAACGACGGTCTCTTGGGGATGGCACGTGGTTCCCATCGTAAAGAGCGCTTCGAGCGGTCAGGTTTACGTTCTCGACGCAGCCATCGACGCGTCTCAACCACTCACTTGGCAGGCCTGGCTTCTCCGTCAGGTACCGACGCTGAACGACGTGCGCGTCACGATTGCGGATTCCGCGGCATATGGGCCGTGGAGTTCCGTGCAGGGTGGGACGGCCACGCCCAAGGCGACGGCGATGTCGGATCTGCAAACCTATCTGAACTTGGAATGGAATCGTCAGCAGGTCGACTTGGGGCGGGATGCCGTCTCGCTACTGGGCTTCTTTCCGCCGTGGGGCAATGTCGGCAAGGACTTCGACTCGAATCGGAAGTCGGACATCGTTTGGCGTCATCCCGTCAACGGCACGACGCAATACTGGTACATGGATAACCTGACGCGAACCGGTTACGCCAATATTCCGTATACCGTTGCCGAGAGCACCGGGTGGAAGTACGCGGGGCAAGGGGACTTCAATCGCGATGGTAAGGCGGACATCATCTGGTACCATCCGGGTGCTGGCACCGTGCAGATCTGGTACATGGACGGGCTGAACCGTACCAGCTGGGGTAACCTGTCGAACACAGTTCCCGCGAGTTCCGGTTGGACTTTTGCTGGTGTCGACGACTTCAACCTCGACGGCATGTCGGACATCGTTTGGCACAACGGTTCGACGGGGTACACGCAGATTTGGTATCTCAACGACTCCCTCGGACTCGTCTCTTGGCCGAACCTCGATCCTAGATATCTCGTCGCGGATAGCTCCGGTTGGACATTCGCCGGCACCGGCGACTTCAATCGCGATGGCAGGGTGGACGTCATTTGGCGTCATGGACAATCCGGAACGATGCAGTTCTGGTACTTGAACGAAGTCACGATGAACACCTTCGCGAATCTGCCGTACACGGTTGCAGATAGCTCTGGTTGGCACTTTTTCGCAGCGAGAGACGTCAACTACGACGGTAAGCTCGACATCACCTGGCATCATGGCGCACAGGGAACCATTCAGCATTGGTACATGGATGGGCTGACTCGAACGTCTTGGAGCAATCTTCCGTACACCGTCGCCGAGAGCACGGGTTGGTTCGAAGGTGGCTACTGACGGCGTTCTTGGGCCGACCATGACGGTTTGGACCTGAGCGCCAATCGGTTTGAATTGCCTACTGCAAACGCCGATCCTCTCGCTGCGCCGAGCGGCCTCGTCGCTGTGCTCCTCAGATGACCGCTAGTAGTCTTCCGGTGCTCGCTCCTCGGGGCGCTCGGCTCGCTTCGGTTTCGGCGCTTTCGTGACGGTAATCAAACTGATTGGCGCTCCAGAGGCAGCGAAATGCGACTCGCCTTTTGGCTTTCCGGGCGAGTCGCAGCATTCGAGAAGTCGTCGTGGGCTCTTGAAACGAACGCAAGACCCCACGACGTACTTCTGCGTCAGGAAGCCGTCGCGATTCGCTCGTCGTCAGGAAGCCGTCGCGATTCGCTCGTCGTCAGGAGGACACCACGAAACCTCGACCGCATCGACTCGGGGTTTGCGTTGTCGTTGCGAATCGAGGCGAGTGTTCGCGCAGTGACACTCGGCTCAAAGCGAACAACATCGAAAACCGACGTTGTGCGCAGCCGTGTTCCGGACGATTGGAATCCCCTGTTCGCAATTCGGCATCGCCGCGCTGATCCCGAATGAGGCCCCACGAGGGTTACACACATCCGCCTGTCCGGCGTTGCCGATGCAGTTGTCCTCCCACTCCCAGACGTTGCCGATGAGATCGTAAATTCTGCGGTAGCCGATCACTTTGGACTGGCAGAGCGCGCGACTGGCAACGGGCTCCGTAAGGGGCATCCTGCTCGTCGAATCGTTACACCATTCGGGTTGAAAGGAGTCTCCGTAGACGAAGGATTGGGCGCCATTCGACGTGCAGGCGTTCTGCCATTGTCCGTTCGTAGCAAGGAGCGATACCACCGAACCGCTGGGCACCGCTCCGCACAAACGTTTACCGACGGCTCGGCAATATGCCGTTGCGTCACATTGGTCGACGCAAGGTTGTGGATGCTGCCGACACTCTGGACCTTGACACACCGAAGACCGCGCCATGCAAGCTGCATCGGGACGAAAGGTCGAGTTCCAGGCGCAAACGCCATCTTGGCCCTTGGGGCTCGGGCTCGACGCGAGCCAGCTGTCGTACTGACTGCGGGTGACTTCCGTTGCGTCGATGGAGAACGCGCTCGGAACGGTAACCATCCTTGCGACACAGAGTTGCCCATTCCAACACCGTTCGAGCGGTCCGCATGCCGCGCATGGCGATGCGCTGCCTGTTTGCGAGCTGCCAGCTTGCGCGTCGTTGCCGGTCGCGGCGCTCGACACGGCGGTACGGACGCCTCCCGTCGTTGCGCTGGTTTCTCCGTAACCTCCGGTATTGACGTCGGTCCCTCCCTTGGGAAGGGTAGATAGGGAAGACGGCGCCGTGTCGGAGGCAAAACCGGCGGAGCCTTGGGGATCCGCTGCGTGATGTTCCGTGGCCGTGGACGCGCCGTCGTGAGACGAACTGGTCTGGCCGCTACAAGCCATCCATCCAGACGCTAATAGCACGGACCAAATTCGGCTTCCGACCATGACGACTCCCTCGAACGCTGAGGGTAACCTCAGTTCATTTCGCTGGCAAGACTACCGCGCAAGACTTCAGCCGATGGGGGGCCGTGGGATCGGGAACTCCCAGTTTGCAAGGGCCACGGCGTGACATCGTTGTTCGATCTGCGCGTTCGAATTGGGAGGAACGCGCAAAGAGACCGCAGTCACCCGGCGCAAACCGCGTACGTTGTTGACTGATTCACCAGTATGCGGGGGTGTCATTCCTGCTCAGCCGCGGGAACGTATTCGAACCAGTCGAAGTCTGCGGGGACGGCCGTTTCACCATCCTTCGCACACGCGAACATGCCGATCATGACCCCCGTGAACGTTCCGGCGGATTCAGAGGAAAGGGGCGTCGTTTCGGCGGTGCCGAGGACCTGCTCGGGGTGACCCTCCACTTGCACCGCGAAGTCATATCGCTCCTGCGTGGCGTGAATCGAGAGTCGTAGAGGGCCGTCGGCGAGGGTGAGCGGAGCTCCAGCCAAGATCGTTTGCCCTTTGATGCGCAAGCGCAGACGCGCCGTGCGGCTCGAGCCCGATCGCGCGATTACGAGATCGTAGTGGTTGTCATCGTTGGCTCGCAGACAGAGCCCCGCCTCACTTCCGTCGTCTCGAGGTGTGAACGCAAGGCGCGCGCGAACCGCAACGTGGAAGTGCCTTTGGCGTTGCCCGACGAAGGTTTGGGGCGCAACTTCGTCCAAAGTCGCGCTCGTTCCGAAGAGCCGCAGGACTCCGGGCTTTTCGGAGAGTGTGAAGGCACTCGCGCGCGGCGTCCGCACCCATGACCAGAAAGGTGCAAGTTTCGCGGAATCGAAGTCATCACGCGTCGGCGTCGGAGCGACGGCGGTGCTGTTCGGTAGTCCCATTGCTTCCATTTCGAGCTCCACCGTGCCGTGACTACCCACCACGGGCCAGCCATCCTCCGACCATGACATGGGAGCGAGAAAGGTCTCGCGCCCAAGGTGATGATGTCGCCCGTTACGAGGACGGATCCCGAGGAATACGACGAAGTCGTTTCCGTCGGGCGTTTGGACCCAGTCGCCGTGACCCGTTGCTTGGATGGCGTGTGACGCTCGCGTTCGGTGAGAGAGCACTGGATTGCGCGCGTAGGCTTCGTAGGGACCGAAGGGCGAGCCAGCGCGAGCGACAGTCAGCATGTGTTCGTATCCCGTGCCGCCCTCGGAGATGAGCAAGTAATAGAAGCCCCCACGCTTGTACAGGTGTGGCCCCTCTGGCCAGGTACCGCCGCTCCCGGTCCAAACGAGCTTTGGCGGTGCGAGCAATCGACCACGGTGAAGATCGAGCACGGAGAGGTAAATGCCACCAATTTCCGCGCCTCCTTGTCGAGTGTAATAGACCGTTCCGTCATCGTCGAAGAAGAGGGATGGATCGACCCCCGTAGGATCGTCGAGCCAGACCGGTTCGCTGAAGGGACCCCGCGGATCGGTGCTCGTCACGTAGAAGTTGCCGCCCCCGCCGACGTTGGTCGTAACGAGGTAAAATACGCCCTCGTGATATCGCAGGGTGGGCGCGAAGATGCCAAACGAGCTCGGTGTCTTCTCCAAGTCGAGTTGACTCGCGCGCGTCAACACGTTGCCGATATGCTCGAAATGGACGAGATCGGTGCTGTGCAAGAGCGCGACACCGGGGAAGTACTCGAAGGTGCTCGTTACCAAGTAGTAGTCGCCTCCGACGCGACAGATGCTCGGATCGGGGAAAAATCCACTGATGATGGGGTTCGAATAGCTGACCATTTTCGCCTGTGTCTCGAGCCGTAGGGACGTCGAATCTACGGACTCTATTCGGAATCGAAGAGAGAATGCGGAGAACGGAATCGAAGCGACCGTTCGGCTGTGCGCGTGCAGTTTTCACTCGTCGTCGTCTCGGAATCAAGTGCGATGATTGGGGCATTCTTGGAGCTCGTGGTCACCCGCGTCGTTCTCTCTTCCCATTTGGGGCTTTGGGGTGCGACGAGCGGCGAATATCGAAGGTTTCGGGGAGATCTGGATCTGGTTCGGTGCGAATTCGTATTTACGTCGATGTCACTGCCCAGCGCGAGCGTCGCCCTCGTTGCGGCTTCAAGTGAAGTGCTGCATGGGTTCACTTCTCGAGGCCGAGCGAAGTGCATCGTCGCAATCGCCGCAAGTGCTCCGGCTTTCGTACGATGCCTATCCCGATCGGCTCTGGACGCCCATGGTCCGACAAATTCGCCTTTACGTCGTTCTCAATTCGGCGTTGCGTCGCTTCGAGCCGTTGGCTTGTTGTTCCCAATAATCGCTGCTACGGACGGCCTGGCCTCGAGCCGCGAGCGTGACGCTCGTGACTTCGTCGGTGGGGTGGAACAGTCAGGTCCCCCGCCTTCCCGACAAAACTTTAGGACGAAGCAGCGCAATGCAACAACGACGTTCCGATTCTACTGGCCTTCGCTTTCGATGTATCGCGATCACCTCTGCGCTGATCGCCGCTGGCGTGACGGCTTGTGGGCAAGGATCCGATAGCCAGAACGGCTCGGGCGGCAGCGCAAACGGCGCGTCGGGCGGCAGTGCCGGGGCGAGCGACTCGAACGAGAACGGCGGGGCTAACGGGGGTGCGGGCGGGAGCGTCAATGCTTCGACCGGTGGTACCGACACGTCAGGTGTCGGTCTGAACGGCTACGGCGGATCCGCATTCAATCAGTGTGGCGTCAAAGCTCCCCTTCCTGCCGAAACCGGCCAATGCACGAAGGTCACGGCTCCTCTCATCACGAACTTCGACGACTTTACCGGCACGGACGCAACCCAATACGGTTTCTCCGTGAATACCGGCACGGACGGCGCAATCGCGGGCACGCTCCTCCACGTGGGAGACGGCTCGGACGAAAACGGCGGCACCAGTGTGATCGCGACCGAGATGGTGCCCGGCGAAGGGGGAAGTGGTTATGCCCTTCGATTTTCGAGTACGAATGCTGCCAACTGGGGCGGTCTGCTCATGCTCCTCTTTCCCGGCTCGGCAACGGTCCTCGGCTGTCTCGACGCGCGCACCTACAAAGGACTCGAGTTCTCGCTCAAAGGCGCTTCGCCTTCTGGTCGGTTCGGCGTGAGTATGTCGTTGCTCGACACGACGACGGTTGCCGAAAATGGACTCTGCGACAACGCCGTTGCCTCGGACTGCAAGGATCCACGAATCGAGATGCCACTACCGAAGGATCCCGAGACCTGGATCAAGGTGCAGGTCCCGTGGAGCGCGCTCACGCCTGGCGTCGGAAGTGGGTTCTCGTGCATTCCCCTTACGGGTCAGAACATCGTGCGTATCGTCATCCAGCCGTACATGAGCTACCCGCCACCGGACTTCAAGTACAAGGCCGGCCCCTATTCGCTCACCGTGGACAACATCAGTTTTTATTGAACCAAGGTTTCCGCCGCCGACCGACGAGCGCGTCGTCTTCGTCGTTCGTGGATCGAGCTCGTTGGATTTTGGAGATCCCCATGCAGCACAAGTGCCTTAGATTTTCGCGTCTGGTAGTTCTTTGCGTTTCGTCTCTCCTGGTGTCCATCGTCGGTTGTTCTTCGAGCGACGGCGACTCGAACGCAACGGCGGGTGGTGGGGACAACGCCGGCGGGAGTTCTTCTGCGGGCACGAGCGGAGCGACGGCGGGGAGTACCGCGTCTGCGGGTTCTTCTGCCAGCTCTGGGACGTCGGGGGGTACCGGTGCCGCTTGCAGTTTCCCGGCTGAAATCCAATGGAGTGCATCGGCGCCGCTCATCAAGCCGATCTCGGACGCGAAGCACGACATCCTTGCCGTCAAAGATCCGACGCTCGTCAGGTACGACGATCGCTGGCACGTGTTCGTGAGCACGGTTTCGGTAAGCGGGGCTTACAGCATGGCCTACGTGAATTTTGCAGACTTCAGTGAGGCGTCGAGTGCACCGCTTCACTACCTGGATCAAACGCCGGGGCTAGGCGGATACACGGCTGCTCCCGAGGTCTTCTATTTCACGCCTCAGAAGAAGTGGTACCTCGTTTACCAATCGGGGCCGCCCATGTACTCGACGACCGACGATCTGAGCGATCCAAGCACCTGGACGGCACCTGCACCGTTCTTCAAGTCGACGCCCGCCATCGTGACGAAAAACGGAGGCGGATGGCTGGATTACTGGGTGATCTGCGACACGGTAAATTGCCACCTCTTCTTCTCGAACAATCAGGGGATTTGGTATCACAGCAAAACGGGGATAGAGCAGTTCCCGAATGGCTTCGGGGAGCCCGAGATCGCGCTGCAAGACTCCAATGCGGGTCGCATCTTCGAGGCTTCGAACGTGTACCGCATCAAGGGTACCGACCAGTACCTGGCATTGGTCGAAGCCTTCGACCAAACCTCGAGCGACAAGCGCTACTTCCGCTCGTGGATTTCCAAGGATTTGAATGGCCCCTGGTTACCCTGGCAGGCCAGTGGCTCCTTTCCCTTCGCGGGCAAGAGCAACGTGAAGTTCGAGGGAGAAGCCTGGACGAACGACATCAGTCACGGCGACATGATCCGAGCGGGCTACGACGAAAAACTCGAAATCGATCCCTGCCACCTGCGCTTCATGTTCCAAGGTGCCGATCCGAACGCAGACAACGGGGGGAACTATAACAAGATCCCCTGGCAGATTGGCGTGATCACCCAGACCAATTGACCGTTGGTTCGCGTCTGCACGAAGCACCAGCACGAAGCGTCGACAAGCCTCCCGGCGGACTAGCCGGCGCCGGGTTCGACATGCTAAGCGAATGCAATGCCTGGGATTGCCCCGCGCGTGCTGGTGATGCTCGGTTCCAATGCGGCCTGGTCCCGCGGGATCTTGCGTGGTTTCATGAGTTCCGCGGCCGAACGAGATTGGCAACTGCTCCACTACGATCCAACGCCTGATTTGACCTGGATCGTCGAGGAGTGGAGGCCTTCGGTGGCGGTCATTGGCCCCGAATTGGGCCAGTCACAGATGGACCAGCTGGCGCCTGCAGCGCTCGTGTCCGTGACCGTGGATCGCAGCGCTGCGAGCGTGGCCTCCGTCTGCTTGGACGAGGAGGGGATCGCTGCGCTAGCGCTCGAACACCTGCGAAGGATCGGGCAGCGGCATGTGACCACGTTTCGATTCGATGAATCGCCCTTTGCATTCGCCAGAGAAAGGGCCTTCATCGAGCACGCTCGGGCCGCGGGCGCCATCGTCGTACCCGGATGGGGTGGCAGCGCGTTGTCGCCGGAGCAGCGAGGCGAGCGTCCCCTCGCCATCGTGGAGTGGCTCAAACGGCTTCCTCGACCCTGCGGTGTTTTTACGTGCACGGACGGTTGGGGACGTGTGGTGGCGCGCTATGCCCGCGAGGCGAAACTGCGTATCCCCGAGGATCTCGCTCTGGTCGGTGCGGACAACGACACCCTGGAATGCGAGCTCATTTCTCCGCCGTTGTCGAGCGTCATGATCCCCTGGCAAGAGGTTGGTCGTAACGCCGCGACGCTCGTGCGCCTTTCCCTCGGTAACCAACCCATTTCGAAGAAGCGGATCGTCGTTTCTCCTCTTTCGGTCGTCGCGCGCCGTTCTACGGACGTGCTGGCAATCGACGACGCGCTGGTGGCGGAAGCCGTGACTTGGATCCGCAATCAAGCCCATCGCCCGCTCAGCGTCACGATGGTCGCGCGGGCGGTGGGCGGTGGGCGACAGCGGCTCGAGCGTCGGTTTCGTCGCTCCCTCGACCGCACCATCCAAGACGAAATTCGGCGCGCTCACGTCGATTTGGCAAAGTCTCTCCTTTCGACGACGGGCAAAAGCCTGGCGGATATTGCCGCGCAGAGCGGCTTCACGAATGCGTCACTCCTGAACCTCGCTTTCCGACGCGAAACGGGCATGCCGCCTGGGGCGTACCGACGCAAGCTTCAGTTGACACGTGCCACGGACGGATAGGGCACCTTCAATGACGACGAAGGTGCCCGAAGTCACTTCCGTATGAGCGTGGATCCGTCGTGCTCTCTATCGCACCAAGGTGAGCACGCCTGGCTGCCATGGCAGCTGGTTGTATGTGCTTCCCGTCGTTGGGACGAGACCTTGATAGAGAAACTGGAGGTTACAGGGATCGATGGTTTGCGTCTCGTCGGGGTTGACGCGGACCAGATCTCCGCTGCTGATATCGGCGGTCCAAGCCGTACCGTTGAACGTGACGTTTGCCTTTCCCGCAAAGGGATTGGCCTCCGTCGCTGCGAGCGGGGTCCAGGTTCCACCGAGATCGGTCGCCGTGAAGGAGCGAAAATATCGGCCGTTCGTGCCCATGGCTTCGACGATCATGAGGTACTGATTGGCTCCCTTGACCGAATAGACCTGAACGGCTTCGAACAGGTTTTCCCTCGTGTCAGTCATGATGGTCGTTGCGTTCGTGAAGGTACCGGGGAAGCTTCCGATGGGCATCGAGGCGCGACGAATGGTTCCGTCGTCGTTGGCAAAGAAGAGGTAACAGGTGGTGGTGTTGCAGACCACCGTTTCGTCGAATCGAGTCGCCCTGATAGAGGTTGTAAGGACCGGCCCAGCTCGAAACGTTCGTCGGATCCGTCGAGGTGAGATACGTGAAGGACCAAGGTCCCCACTCGTACAGGAGCACCCAGAGCTTTTTCGGTTTGAAATAGAGAAGCGTTGGTGCGATCCCCCGTAGGGGAGCGGGGTTTGCTTGGCCGTCGCCATCTGCGACCAATCCGAGAATCGCATCATCGCCCCAGCGTAGGCACCAGCGGTATCTACCGTCGACATGTAGACGAGATGCTCGCCGTTGTTGACGACGCTACTGAAGTCCTTGAGGGACACCCAACCCGTCTTGGGGGTGGCGAGCGCTCCCGTCGAAGTCCACTTGAAGGTGGTCGGCAATGGGCAATTTGCCGTACCTCCCGTGCTCGTGGTTCCGCCCACGGACGTTCCTCCGATCGCGATTCCGCCCGTGCCCGTTCCGCTCGTTCCGCCCTTCGAGGAACCGCCGGTCGCCTTGGTGCCCGTTGCGGAAGTGGCGCTCGTGCTGCCACCACGGGCCGTGGTGATGGTGGCGGAGGTGCCGCCCGACGTACCGCTCACCGAGCTTCCCCCTGCCGCACTCGCGGCTCCTCCGCTTGCCGCACTCGTGCCTTGCCCCATCCCTCCACTCGCTTTCCCGGTTCCACCGCCTGTCGAAACCATTCCACCGAGCGCCACGCTACTGCCGTATTTCACGACGCCCCCGGCACCCGCAGAAGCTGCGGAATCACTTCCGCTACAGGCATTGGCGCAACAACAAAGAGCGAGAATGGTAAAGTCGACGTTTACTTGCTTCATAGAGGCTCCCAATGGTGGACCACCGAGGACGAACGGAGCCGTTCGTTCATGTGCCAATGCGTTGCCGCATTCGGTCGCCGTAGGTCAGCTTTCGACGATGAAGCCCCAATGTGGAAGGCGCGACTGCTGAGCGAAATCGGAGCCAACTCCTGCTGCGAAGGCCCGCGAGCGCGATAGCGACGCAAATCGAAACGTTGCCCTACGCAGATCGAAATTTGGAGCAGAGGCGATTGACTGACAGTGCGTTCGAGGTCAGTAGTGGTCGCAGCTCGAAGCGCCTACTGCTCGAGTGTCGACGGCCCTCTTGCCGTTGCGAGAGGGCCGAAACCCAAGCGAGCCGAGCGTCTGAGTAGCGAACGCCACCACGGGCATCTATCAGGAGTTGGAAGTCGAAGTGACAGAACCCAAACGACGTCGAGACTTTGGAGTTGGCATCGAGGGGCAGCGTAAGGCATGCCTCGGTGACGGCACCTTTCGCAATCCGATCGTTGCCGGTGATCATCCCGACCCAACGATTTTGAAAGACGGATCGGACTACTATCTGACGTTTTCGTCCTTCAATTACTACCCCGGAATCGTCATCTGGCATTCGACGGATCTTGTGAATTGGTCGCCAATCGTTTCCGCGTTGCACAAACCCATCGGCACCGTCTGGGCGCTCGATCTCGTAAAGCACCAAGGGCGTTACTACATTTACATTCCCGCGCTCGGACCAGACGCGCTTTCGATTTACGTCATTTACGCCGATGACATTCGAGGCCCCTGGAGCGAGCCTATCGATCTGCGGGTTCATGGCTGCATCGATCCCGGTCATGCCGTCGGGGAAGACGGCAAACGGTACCTGTTTTTCAATGGGATCCGCCGCATCGCCCTTGCAGACGACGGACTGTCCACGGTGGGGGAGCTCGAGCACGTGTGCGATCCTTGGCAGTACCCGACGGACTGGGTGGTAGAGATGGTGGCGCCAGAAGGACCCAAGGTCTTTCGTCGGGGTGAGTGGTTCTACTTGATTGCTGCTGTCGGTGGCACCGCAGGGCCACCCACGAGCCACATGGTGACCGTCGCGCGCTCGCGTTCCATTCACGGCCCATGGGAGCATTGTCCGCACAACCCAATCGTTCGCACGACGAGTGCAGAAGAGCCCTTCTGGTCACGGGGACACGCCAGCATCGTCGAAGGGCCCGAGGGCGACTTCTGGATGGTCTATCACGGCTACGAGAACGGCTACCGCACTCTCGGACGGCAGACGCTACTCGAGCCCATGAAATGGACGGAAGATGGTTGGTTTCGCGCGCTGGGCGGCACGCTCGAAGCGCCAATTCCGAGCCCCAAGGCTCCGCAGAAAAGCCCCGCCGGTTTTGCTCTCTCCGACGACTTCTCCCAGAACCGCATGGGGTTGCAGTGGAGCATCTTTTCGCCCGCCGATGGTGATCTCAGTCGGGTTCGTTACGAAGCCGGGAGCCTCGTGATCCGTGGCAAGGGTTCGACACTCGCCGACTGCTCGCCACTCTGCTGCATCGTCGGAGATTTCAGCTACGAGGCTTCAGTGGAGCTCGAGATGATCGGCGAAGCCCACGGCGGGCTTGCCCTGTTTTACGACGAGCGCGGGCACGCGGGGATAGGTTTTGGTAACGGTCAGCTCTACACCTACAACTACGGGCAAGAGCACGGCTGGATGCGAAGTTCGTTCTCGAGCAAGACCGTCCACGTCAAGATCGTCAATCACAACAACGTCGTGACCTTCAAGTATTCCTTGGACGGCAAGCAGTGGACGCAGCACCCTTGGCAGATGGAGCTTTCGGGGTTCCACCACAACGTGTTCGGCGGGTTTCTTAGTCTCCGTATTGCACTCTTTGCCGCAGGTAGCGGTGAGGTGCGCGCGAAAAACTTCGTCTATCGCGGCCTGTAGAAGGCGTCGATGTGGTGAGACCTATCGTCGGCTGGCGTTCCTTCACTTGTTCGTGATGCCAGCCGGCGCAGGCGCCAGCTTCCCCAGGTCACTTGCCGGTTCTCCGGAGCTCGTCCTTTAGAACGGGTTTCCGTCCGTCAGGATCGCGATTCGAGCCGAGCGAGCTCAGCCCCTACGGTCTGAAACTCGTCTCTGAGCTCGAAGCGATCCTGACTGACGAATTCACGTCTACTGGAGCGAAACCGGCACGGTGAGATCGCCGGAAGCTGCGAGATTCGAACTCTGCGGTTGCTGTCCGTGCTGTCGGGCACGGTAAGAAGGGCGCTGGTTCGTTGCCCGTCATGCCAGTCGTGCAGGTCAATACTCCCGCTTGGGGATCTGCGTTGCACGAAGCGGGCGACGTTGCCTCGAAACCAACGGTAACGCGGTAGCGGCCAGCGGCTACCGGTTGTTCCGCACCTTTGGGAACGTTCACCGTGCTCATCCCGCACGAGTATGCCAGGTCCCACATGACGAGGGCCCGCGCGTCCCAAGACCACTCCGTAACGTTACCGCCCTGCATCGGCTCGAACTTGTGTACGCCTGGTTGAGAGTAGTCACAAGGAACCGCGGGACAATAACAGGACTCTGGGATCGACCCCATCGAGCGGGGTAAGCGTTCCCATGCACCGTTGCGCCAAGCTTCAATCGTAAACTTGTCGCAGTAGGAAGTCTGAGAAGGAATATAGATGACGTTGCTCGTGCCGTTCGTCATTCGGAACGTCACATTTTGCTTCGACGCGATCGAGGAAATGGTCGTGGTTCCGCCACTCGACGCGGTTCCGCCGCTCGACACGGTTCCGCCGCTCGACACGGTTCCGCCGCTCGACACGGTTCCGCCACTCGACGCGGTTCCGCCACTCGACGCGGTTCCGCCGCTCGACGCGGTTCCGCCGCTCGACACGGTTCCGCCGCTCGACACGGTTCCGCCGCTCGACGCGGTTCCGCCGCTCGAAGTGCCGCCCTTCGAAGTGGTTCCGGCACTCGAAGTGCCACCCTTCGAAGTGGTGCCGGCACTCGAAGTGGCTCCGCCGGTTGTCGAGTCGTTGTCCTTCGATGAATCGTCGCAGGCACTGAGGAACAAGATTGCAGGCACCACGCATACTATCCGTCGATTAAGCATCGTTCCCTCCCTGGGCATAAGGTGAGTCGTTCGGACCTACAAGTGAGTTCGGAGCGGAGAGCTGAACGGATGGTTCAGTCGAAGGTGCACGAGAAATCGCTTTCTTTGAGCACGGAGCCTCGACATGCGTTCCATAGCAACCGCCGCCCACATCCCTGTCGAAGACTAGCAGGGCCGCAGGGGCTTGTCTTCCAGATCATGCCTCGAGGTGTCTCGCGGTGGGGCTTTCTGCAAGAATTATGGGCCAGAACCGCATCTCGATGGCGGAGGCGAGGTGGCTCTTCGCTGCGGTGGTCACGCGAGGCCGCGCTGCAGCCGTCGTCTCGATCTGCGTCTCCCTCGGTATCCGTCGCGACGGCCCGTTCCACTGGCTTGCGCCTGCGGGCTTCGGAATGCATTTCATCCGTTGGCAGCAGTGCTGCATCGGCTTTTGTTCTCGACAACCGCGCGCGACCCAGGGTAACCGTTGCCCCATGGGCTCGAGTATCGAAACCATCGTCGTCGGAAATATGACCAATCTGGAGTTCTTCGAGCGCTTTGCGGCGCTCGGGAGGATTGGCTTGGTGGGCGGTCCACAACCGATTGACGCGGCCATTCGAAGCGCTCAGAAGAAGCAACGCCTCGATGGTATTCGGAGTCTCTTCAGTCACGCGTTCTTCTGCGAAGGACTTCGAGCCGACGGGTGGAACTGGGTGCTCGAGAGCGACATCGATTTTGCGCCGGAGCGCGTTCAGATCGGGGTGCAAGAGAGCCGAATCGACAAGTATGCCGACAGTGCAGCTTACCCGCATCTAGCGATCCTCGATTTTGGACTTTCGAAGGACGCTGCGGATTCAAATGGTCGCCCTCGGGCTCGATTCGTTGGCCAAGCGCACACAATACTCACTGCGCGATGTGGCAGAGGTCTGGCTTGGATTGAACCATCCCCACGTGCGCGGCCGTGGCAAAAGTAGACGCGATGACGAACGCGCGCTCGTTTGCTCGGCGTTCGTTCAGCACCTCTGTCGCTCGATTGGGATTGATCTCGCGCCAGATGTCGCGACGAAGCTGACAACCCCAGAGCGACATTTTCCAGACCTCAGTGCCGCACGTCCGTTACCTGAGCCTGAACGACGAGAATCCGTGGTTCGCCGAACCGATACGTGCATTGAAGGCGAAGGTGACGCGCAAGCGTGCGTGATGGGCATATGAAGAGGAGCACCGCTTCGATTCCGAGTGCCTTTCGTACATCGTTGCGGTGGTTCCGAAAGTTTACACTCTTTTGTTTGCTCGTGATTGCGACGAGCTGGGGGGCAATTTTCCGGAATTCCTTTCACGATGGCTCACTAAACGTGCGCCTCGCCAAGACGAATGCGTCGTCATATTTCCGACCGCAGCCAACCAACGAGCAGACGGCGGTTGGGACGTACCCATCGATGGCTGGGTCCATCGCCCCGGTCGCGGCGACCTTTTGCGCCGGGCGTTCTTCAACGCCCTCTTGAGCTTTTTCGATCTCGACGTTGCCGAAGGTCGCCTGCTGGAGAATCGCTTGGGTTGGTTCCTGGTCGACAACAAGCGCGCTCGTCTCGTCACCGTTCGCGTCGCGGAGCAGCAGCTGGTACTTGGTCCAACGGATCCTCAAGGGCACTTTCATGGCGCAGTACGGTTATCGTCGGAGGCCGCCCAAACCTCGGCACGTGACGGTTGGCTCGAAGTCGAGGTTCTATCTGCGGCGCATCCCGAGCGGACGTTCGTTGGAAAGATCCGGCTTCTCGAACCGACGGGCTTTAGCATCATTAGTGATCTGGACGACACGGTGAAGATCTCGCACGTGCTCGATCGACGGGAATTGCTTCGGAGTACGCTCCTTCGTCCATTTGCTGCGGTGCCCGAAATGGCCGCTCGATATCAGGCGTTCGTCGAACGCGGAGCGGCCATTCACTTCGTGTCATGCAGCCCTTGGCATCTTTGGCCTACCATCGAGAGCTTTCTAAGCGAAGCAGGGTTTCCCACTGTAATGATCGTCTGCAAGCGTCTGCGCCTGAAAGACTCGAGCCTGAGAGAATTCCTGCATTCGCTTCCTTCGCCTTCAAGGTTCCCCGCATTCTCGAGCTCATCGACCGTTTTCCCAATCGCCGTTATCTGCTCATAGGTGATTCGGGGAGAGCGATCCGGAGATTTTACGGGCAAGTGGCTCGCGAACGCCCAGACAAGATCGTCGGTGTGCTCATTCGACGCGTCAAGGGTGACGATGGAACGAAGGAACGTTGGACGGCGGCCTTTCGAGGGGTAAATCCGCACCTCTGGCAGACCTTCGAAGATCCGAGCGAGGTGGATTGGGCCCGGTGGGCTTGAGTCAGGGAGTGCGTGCTCGGAATCCTTCCTATCGAGCGAACTATCATGTTGGGCAACGCGTGCTGAGGACCAAATGTCGAAGAATGCCGTTCCAGAACTCGTACGACGCAGTTTCTCGAGTGATTTAGCGCTAGGTTTCTTGCTGCCGCTTCGCGCGGTGCGCCTCGTCTTCGGGACTCCTCGCTTGTTCCTCTTGGCGCTTGCCAGCGGAGTCGTCACGGCAATTGCACTCGTCGCCATGGCCATCGGGTTTTGGCCTGTGGCGCAAGACTTGACGGCGAGTTGGCTCTCCGGGGAGGGCTCTTGGGCGAAGGGGGCACAAGTGGCACTGGCCGTCATCGTTTACTTGAGCTTGCTCGTCATCGGTGCGCTCACGATCCCGAACGTGCTACTCGCGCCCTTTGGCGATCCGATTCCTCGGAAGCGACGGAAGTTGCCTGCGGCGACTTCGAATCGCCGCCGTTCACCTTTGCCGGTCTCGTTCGCGGAACCCTTGTCTCGACGTCCCATACGCTGCTGCGCGTGCTCCTGATGGTCGTGGGCATTGCATTGCTTTGGCCGATCAACCTCGTGCCCATCGTCGGTAGTGTCGTCTGGTTCGTGATTTCATGGTCATGGTCGGCGTTCTGGCTCGCGGTAGAACACCTTTCGGCGCCAATGGCGCGGCATCTCTATCCGTTCAGCGCCGTCGTTCGTGTATTGCGCCAGCGCATCGGGCTCGCGCTTGGCTTCGGTGCCGCGTTGGTCCTCTTGCTGTGGATCCCGGTCGTAAACTTCTTGCTTCTCCCCATTGCCATCGTTGCCGGCACGCTGCTCTTTCGCGGGTTATTGCGGATTGGTTTATTACCCGCGCCCTCGACTGTCGCGATGCTTCACCGGAAGTCGTGAGACGTCGCGAGGCGTCGTGAGGCGTCGCGAGGCATCACGGAAAGTCTCGAAGCGTCCCGAAGTCACGAGAGCTAACCCCTCGGACGCAGATCGATGGCTCGAGAGCGCCTGAGGAGGACTCTCGTGACTTCGGCAGCGCCCTAGGCTCGGTCGGCGTGCTATCGAGGGGTGGTGTCATCCTCACGTAACCCGGTCGGGTTCTTCACGGTCGAGCAGAGGGAGCTTCAGCAGGGGCTGTTGCTCGGTAAGCGAGCCGTAACGGTGCCAACGCGAGCCGATGGGAATGGCTGGGCGGGATTATCGTGAGAACGGGTCCGATACCGCGGGTGGACAAGGGGCTCGTTGGCGTACACCGTTGGACGACGGAGCCCTTCGACGTGGATGCAGACACCATTCGCGTCGGCTACGAGGAAGCACCGCTCCCCGAGGTGAATGGCGCTCGGGCCCAGGTTGGCATCGTACGCGGTTACGAGCTCCCCGTTGCCCAGGAGCGACCTCCGCTGGTGTTCGTCGAACTCGTGTTGGGCTCGACTGTCGCATCCGTGAGGGACTCGCTAGAGCAGCCTGAACGATATCGGGCCTCGAGCTTCGTGGCCTTGGGCGGACATGGGTTTTCGCTCGCCGCTCCCGCTCCCTTCGAGCGGTACCTCGCCGGGCTCGAGGACGGCAATGCGATGCACCGGTTCACGACGACCGAAGAAGGCGAGGAGCTGCTCGCCGCGGGGCACTTCGTGCCGGTTTGGGGCGTGCATCAGTGGGACTACCGACTCGTCTTCTGCCGCGGTCACATGCCCGAGGAGGACTGTCGATTGCTCGGACGTCGAGTGCTACTGCCGCGTCGTTATCCGCTCGATTGCTCGGCGCCGATGGACGTCTGGACGTTCTACGGTGCGTGCCTCAATTGCAGAATGTCAACAGCGGCCTGGATTGTTGTGAGCTCGACCTTTGGCCCGGCAAGTACACTGTCGAAGTCTCTGGATACACGACGGGTGGGTACGGCGTGGGTTTCATTCCGACTTACCTTCTCGAGCTTCATCCGTACGACGGTGCAGCGCCGGACGAAATTCTGAATGGCCAATCGCTGCCTAATCTGTTCGAGGATAGCGATTGCGAGGACGACCGACGTGACGACGACTGACGTGACGACGACTGATAATCTTGCCCGGTAACCCAAACATCGACTCTGCTAGTTGCAGCACGATGTTCAATGGCGATTGCGAGGCAATGCGGTGAGGAGCGGGGAACGACCGATGTGACCGCTAGCGATAGCCCATGGCGTAGGTGTCAACAATGGCGAGGAGCTGTCCGCCTTCCGCAAGCACGCGCGCTTTGACCTGTGAGCCCGGGGCAATTGCGCCGACCGCGAGCTTGGGGATTGCCTGATCGAAGGAGACGACTGACGTCGTGGACGAACCGATGAATGCATCAGACAGGCGGAGTTCGATGTGGAGGAAGCTGCAATTTCCGGGATAGGCAGCGCTCGCCGTAGATTGTCCGACGGTGACGACCTGTGCCGTTACCAGGTGGCCCTCCCGGAGCAGCCGATTATCCCGCTGCACTAGGACCCGTTCAGCGCGCAAGCCGCGCACGACGATGAACAGAATTGGGCCCGTGATGAGCAGAGACAGACCGAAGATGATGAGGGCGGTTGTCATTGGCGATTGTCGGCCAGCCTACGAGCATCGATGGCGGCGTTCAATGGACTTGGCGGCAGGTTCCGTAGCTTCGTCGTCCCGACGCCGTACTTGACGTCGCCGGGACTCCAGCGGGGCCTATTCCGGTGAACAATCGAAGAACGCTGTCACTTCGGCAGCGCAGTTCGTTCCGTAGCTACCATCCTCGGCGCAGTCGAATTGATCCAGTGGCAATGCGCTGACGCATTCGGAGAGCCTCGCGTACTGTGTCAAGCAGGCTGGGGCCGTGGAATACGGCCTCCAGGACTTGGAATGTGCTGCTGAAGTTGCAGTCCTCCTGTATTTGATTGGGGCAGGCCTGTTTCATGCGTTCGCAAGCACTCTTGCCACTCGGAACGAGTTCGACGGCTGCTGCTGCCAAACACGCTTGCATCGAACGCTCTTCTTCACGACAAGCCGTTCATCGTAGCTCACGATCCCTGCTTCACAGGCGAAAGTCGCTCGACGGCAAACCCTCAAGGCAGCGGTACCGGGCCTCCACTTCCGGCGCGCAATCGGTCGGTTCAGTGAGAATATCGCAATCGGACTGGCACTCTTCCGCTGAGAAACTCGGGCAGTTGAACTCTTTGTCTCCGAGTGCACTTCGCTTCACAGGCCGATGCCGCCCTGGTTACGGCGTCTTCGACAGTCTTACCACCGCAAGACGAAAGCCCAATGAAGCTCGGCAATAGTCCGCAAACCAGTACCAACCCATACCCCATCCGCACCCCTGATTTGATTATGACGACGAACTTATCAAGAGTCGTGCCAAGGGCGAATGGCGCAATGTGTTCATGTCTCAGCGACATTGATGTGATCCAGCGAGTGTGCCTCTGGGTGGCAGTGTAAACGGGGATTCACTTCCGTAGAGCGCTCGGCGTCCACGCCAAGCGAGACTACGGCAAGAATCACTCGCGAAGACCGCGCTTCAATTGCGAGGTGGAGGCAAAGTGCGGACGAAATGCGCCTGGAGGGTAGGCCGCTACGGCAGGACGCAGCGCAGCCGACAACGAAGCCAGCGAGGATGCACCCAAAGCAAGTGGTCTTGGCCGTAACCCCTGGCATTGGAGCCGCCTTCGTCCGCGGGCGTGCTCTCCCGCTCTTGTCGAGCACAGTCTCCATGACTTGGAGCCGCTCTCCCCGGCATCGAGCTCTATCCCAATGAAAAGCATCCGCTCTCTCTCGCATCGAGCTCTATCCCCATGGTCGAAGCTCGTTCCCCGCGGGGAAAGGCTTCAAATCTTCGGGGATTCAGGATATTGCGGCGGGGATTGGGTCGCTGTTGTAGGGGGATGACGAAATCCATCGGGGATTGACGAAATCCATCGGGGATTGACGAAATCGGTCGGGGATTGAAGGGAATTGCCGGGATTTCGTGGCTCGCCGGGAGACGCGAACCCATGTTTGGCGAGAAGCCTGCTACTTTGCCCGCAGACCCTCCCATGCAAGATCCGACAGATTGCCGCCCGATGGCAAATCGATATCTAACCGCTGCATGGCTGGTCTGGGGCCTGTCTATCGCGTCGATCCCTGCGACGGCGTACCTGTTTCATCGCTTCATCGCGCCGGATCCGACCGACGACTTTGGTATGGGACCCTTCCTCTCGGGCGTCTACCTCGGTGGGATCCTGTCGGTTTCCTTCGGGGTTACGGCGGCGGTTCTCCACGCGAAGGCGCGTCAGTTCCGCCCCTTGGGAATGCTCTTGTCCGTTCTCGAGTGGCTCCTGTTCGTTCTTCCGCCGGCGCTGGTTCTCGTGTTTGCCGCAGTGCTCCTCGGAGGAGCAGCGTTCGGTGTGCCGATCGTAGCCATCGCGCTCGTCCTCCTCGCATTGTCCAAATTCCGAAACAGACAAACCTGAATACGAACGGATCGCGTACGTTGGCACGTGCGTTCGGTCGCGCGCTCGCGTCATCGGTGCGTTCGGTCGCGCGCTCGCGTCATCGGTGCGTTCGGTCGCGCGCTCGCGTCATCGGTGCGTTTGGTCGCGCGCACGGGTCATCCGTGCGTTCGGTCGCGCGCACGGGTCATCGGTGCGTTCGGTCGCGCACGGGTCATCGGTGCGTTCGGTCGCACACTCGCGTCATCGGTGCGTTCGGTCGCGCCCGGGTTACGGCGATCGGGGCGATTCCAGATCGCCGTAGTGCCCGTCATCGACTCACTGCCCGCGAGGGTAGCCGTAATTCGAGCGAATGTGCCGCCAGACGTCCCGCAACATCCAGCCGTCAGTGGTGGTCACCACGGTCGAAGAGCCTGCCATCATGACGAAGTTGGTCCAGCCCGCGGGGATTACGTCCGCCGTGTAGAAGTCGTTGAGACCGTGAGCGTGGCCGAGTTCGTGGGCCACGATGGTCTCCGTAGCGGCGTTACTCGTCGCGGCCCTCATGTAAGCGCTGAGGCTCATGTAGAAACCCGTAGCGCTACCCCATCCGGTGTAATCTGTCTTATCTCCATCGAGCCACAAGAACTCGTCATAGACGGCGCCACCATTACACGTCGTCTTTTGCGTCGTGCCGGGGACTTGAGCGCAACTCGCTGGACATGGCACATCCGCGTCGCTGCTGACGATGTACGTGCCTTCCGAAGCGTCCCAATCCGTTAGCAGTGCCGCCGATTTCACCACCCACATCGTGATCTTGACGTCAATGGTCGAGTACGGCCAGCATCCCCAACCCGTGAGTTGACTTGCCCACTGCTGATCGCACTTCGCCATCAGTGCGGCGACTTGCTGGCGTTGCGTCTTCGTGATGGCCGTGTTCGAGTCCCAGCGAGCGCAGTAACGCATTTTGCCGCCGTTTTCGATGATTTGGCGGGTTTTGATGTTACCTGCAGCCAAGATCGTCGCGCCGCTTCTCGCCCACTCTTTGTCGAGGCCCGCCGGGATCCCCGTGTTGCCGTTGGCGGTAGCGGGGGGATTCCACGCAGTGTCCGTACAAGACGCGGCACCACCCTTTGCCGTGGTTCCACCGGTGCTCGTCGTGCCGCCGATGCTCGTCGTGCCGCCCTTTGCGGTGGTCCCGCCGATGCTCGTCGTGCCGCCCTTTGCGGTGGTCCCGCCGATGCTCGTCGTGCCGCCCTTTGCGGTGGTCCCGCCGATGCTCGTCGTGCCGCCCTTTGCGGTGGTCCCGCCGATGCTCGTCGTGCCGCCCTTTGCGGTGGTCCCGCCGATGCTCGTCGTGCCGCCGTTCGACGCGCCGCCGTTCGACGTCGTTCCAGTCGTGTTCGACGCGCCTCCACTGCTCGTCTTGCCGCCTGCGGATGAGGTCGTACCCGCGCCGCCCAGACCAATCTTCTGCCCGCCTTGGCCTACGGTTGAAGTGGTTTGACCCACGGTAGCTCCACCCACACCCACGGAGGTTCCTGCGGTCCCGCCGAAAGCGCCTTCGTCATCGCCGTCTCCGCTGTCGCCTGAACAGGCGACGAGACCCAGTGCCGAAGTGGCAGCCAAAACTCCAAGCCATTTGCCGTTGTGTCGCATTGCTCTCCAATCCCGCCGTCGAGCGCACGAGCGGGCGTCGAGCTGGGGACTGCCAGGGATGGTCGTCACAGCCCCTTCGGAGAAGGCAGAAACACGCTGGCGAGGGAACGGCGTGGAGGAGGAGGGTGGATGGATTTGCCGGTTCGTCGTGCACACGCATCACGTCGACGCAGCCCATGGAGACGTCGCTCACCGCCGACTCGACGGTGCTCGCGGGATTGCGAACGCCCGAGATCGGCGAGGCCCAGCCCAAAGCGCGCGGGATCGCGAACGCCCGAGACCGCAGCGGCCCACACCAAGGAGCGCGGGACGGCTTCGCGCGACGCCGTGGCGGCTTCGGACCGACGGGAATCGATTTCGAACGTGCCATGACGAGCCTATTTCAGGCCGCGACGTCCCCTGAATCCCGGCGGGATGGGGCGAGAGTCGAGGACACGGGTTCGAGGACGAAGGCAAATGCGACGGTCGGTGCGACCATTCCGGCATAGCTGCGCTATTGAACCGTGCGCCCATGGTACTCAAACCTCACCGCCGACTGCTCATCCTCGTTCTTGGGTTTTCCTCCTTCGCGTGTGACGGACCCAAGCGGTCCTACGGAAGCGACGAGAACGGCGGTGGAAACGCAGGTGTCGGTGGCGAAGGTGTCGGTGGCGAAGGTGTCGGTGGCGAAGGTGTCGGTGGGAGCTCGAGTCGCTCGAGTGGTGGCAAGTCGAGCGCCAGCACCGCAGGAGCGACCGGGGGGACGGGATCCGGTGGCGCTTCGGCCTCGAGTTCGACGAACACGGCAGGCGGCGCCACATCGACCGGCGGCGTTACCTCGACCGCCACTTCGACTGGCGGCGCCACGTCGACGACGCTGAGCTGCGGTGCGACAGAGGTGGAATGCTCTGGAAAGTGCGTCGCTCCAACCACCGATCCGAGCAATTGCGGGGTTTGCGGACATGATTGCGGCGCCTTCTCCGCATGCGTCAGCGGCAAGTGTCAACCCGCGACGATCATGGGAGACGTCTCGGGGATCAGCGGCATGGATGTGTCCGTGGATGGTCTGTTCTTCTCTCGAGCAGGCACGATCCAACGTTGTGCGGATCTCGCCAAACCTTGCTTGACCACGCCGGAGCAGATTGGCGCGGTGCGGTCGGCGGGGCTCGTCGCCGTAACGAAGACGCTGACTACCAATGTCGTCGCGTTCTCGGGGCTCGTCAGTCTCTCCGACAAGGCCGCGAGTTACGTGTACGTGCCCGTGTCGAGCGGGACAGTGTTGTCCCTTCAGGGCGTGAGTAACGGGACGTCCGTCTATAACAACCTGATCGGCTATGGAGGGGACATCTATTTTCAGTACCGGGGAAGTGGGGCTGCCTACACGAGCTACCTCTATCGCGCCGTCGGTGCGAATGCCGGCACCTTGGACGTTACCAATCGCGTGACCGTCGGAAACCAAGTGGCTGCAGCTTCTCCCGTTGCCGTCGACGAGAAGTTCGTTTACTTCGTGAGAAATGATCTCACCGATGCCAATTCGGTGCTCGTGAGCGCCGATCGCTTCGTCTCGAACACGACCGACGCGAGCTACAAAACGCTATTGACTGGTACGCCGAAGGCGATTGCCGCCTGGGGTGGCAACGTGTACTGGGTAGTCAATACGCCCATGCAGATCGACCGTCGGGATGCGGGCGCGACTGCGGCGTCGGTCCAAATTGCCTCCGAGGTTTCGGTGGGCGAAATGGCAGCCGATGGGACGAACTTGTACCTGCTGAATTCGAATTCGATTCAGTACTGTTCGCTGCCGGACTGCGAAGGCGGCGTCAAGACGCTGATTACGGGGTTGTCGGCGGCCTCCAACCTGAGGATCTACGGCAAGTTCGTCTACTGGATCGTTGCTTCGACCTCCACGACGAATGGCGGCGTCTATCGAGTTGCAAAGCCCTAAATGCGCGACCGACAGTGAACACCTACGGAGTTAGGATCTCCCTCGCCCTAGCGGTCATTTTCGTACCCGCGTCGCAGGCGTACCTCTTCTTCGGCACCGTCGAGGGGTACCCATATCTCCTCACGTTGACGATTGGAGCCGCGATGGGCGTCGCGCTCGCGGCGGTCAGGGAACCGAAATCCTCGAGCAGTGCTCGGACCAAATCCGAACGCCCCGAGGGTGACTTCGAGAACCGGCAGGTGAGGTGGTGCCTTCGGCACTTGGGACCGCCGTTTTGGACCTTTGCCCTTGCGCTAATCGCCAATCGCTCGATGGACGACTCTCCGGCGATGGATCACGAAGTGCGCCTGTCGAAGTTCGTTACCAACGCGAAGGGACCAAGCGTGCTCGTCGTGGATTCCTGGAACGAGCCGGACCAATCGCAGTCGCTCCGGTACGACTTCCGGACCATGCCAGAAATTGGCCCCGCGAGCCCAGCGCAGCAACGGCTCGTCGTGACCACTCGACGCGGCGCACTCGGCTGGGAATGGGTGCAGAGCGTCCGCCCGGCGACGCGATGAGCCAAAGTGACTTGAGGTTGTGACCTAGGATCTCCGAGTAAATCGAGTGGGGCTTGGGTTGGGTACGGAGAAATCGGTAGGCGGTCGAGGGGCGTGCTAGGTTGCGGTCATGGAGCCAGTCGACACTCCATTCTCGGAGCTTCCGCCAATCGAGCAGTACGCTCGCGTGCTTGGGAAATTGACGGAGCCTGGTGCGGATTTCGAGCGCGTCTTGGCTGAATGCGGCTTGACGGAAGAGACTTGGACCAAGCTGGAAGACGACTGCGACGCGCTGCTGTCCTCGGATGAGTTGTCGGAGGACGAAACGGTCGAGTTACTCGGGAAGCTCGCGAGCGGCATTCGTCCTACCGGCGGCGATGACTCGAACGTATCCATCGACTTCGATACCTGGCGAGGGTTGTGTCACGCGAGCCAAGCCGGGCAGGATTTGGGCGCATTGCTCGGGCAGCGTCGCCTTCGCTTGGAGGATTTTCTCGTCGCACAGGCGTATTGGTTGCGTCGCGTCACGACCGAGCCCGCCCTCATGGCGCGCTACCGCGGTGAACGCCAAGATCCGTAGCTACGCCGCGCCAACATCAATTGCTCGGAGCATCAACGGCGTTCAGGCGCGGAAGACGTTCGAAGGAAGGCGGGAATATCGCCGTCCACGAAGGGCTGCGGAGCAGTGGATGGCTGAGGCCGTGCCGACTGAGCGGCAGCGGGAGGTGGTGCCGCAAACGATGGCGCCGCGAGCGGTGGCGCTGATGCCGCCCGGAGGAAATCGGGGATGTCCGGAGTCGACGAGGAGACCGGGACGGGAGCGGGGACGGGGACAGGGACGGAGACTGGGGCGGGGACTGGGACGGAGACTGGGGCGGGCGGTTGAAACGTCGCGGGGACGAATGCGGGAGCGGGGACTGGGACGGGAGCGGGGGACTGGGACAGAGGCGGGCGGTTGATGCGTCGCGGGGACGAATGCGGGAGCGGGGACGGAGACTGGGGCGGGTGGTTGAAACGTCGCGGGGACGAATGCGGGAGCGGGGACGGAGACAGAGTCGGGTGGTTGATGCGTCGCGGGGACGAATGCGGGAGCGGGGACGGAGACAGAGGCGGGTGGTTGGTGCGTCGCGGGGACGAATGCCGGATTGGGCGGCGCGGGTTGCCGATCCGAATGGGGAGGATGAGCCGATACTCGGTGGGCAAAGGGTTCGGCATGAATGGGCGTCGATTCCACGGGAGCGACGTGAGCGACGTGAGCGACGTGAATGTCGTGAGCGGGCGTTGGCGCGATCTCGGCGGGCGTTGGCGCGGGGTTCTGTCGGAGAAATCTGGGATCTCGTTCGAGCTGACCGCCAACGGATCATCCTGCGGACTTCGTTCAAGTGAAGAGCCGGCAGGGGCAGCGTCGCCGACATTCGCTCGCGGCGTTTCGAGATCGTAGAGCTTTCGCGCGGACGGTTGCTCCGCGGCTTTTCCGGCGAGCGGCGGCTTGCCCAGACTTTGGCGCTCTTGGTCGAGCAGCGAAAGGTAGTGGTTGAACAGGCGCGGGCGGTTCGCTGATGCGTGCTTCGCCAGTTCGTCGAGCCAATACTTCTGCCCGCGCAGCCAGTCTTCGAGCGTCAGGCCTTCTCGTTGCAGCACCGCGTCGCGCGACACACAGCCGTCCAGCCTAGCCGTGAGCTGCGCGAATCGCCCAAGTGTCATCGCCTGCTCCACGGGGCGGCAGAATGCAAAACGTGGGTACTATTGCAATTCGGCTAACAGACCGGCGGCGGTAGCGGCTAGCTTTCGACGCGGAGAAACCTGTCATGGCGGGTGTGGCACAGTTTCAGCTCTTCGGGGCGGCATTGCCTAGCGATGCCTATGTCCTGTCTTTTGCAGCCGACGAGGCAATCTCGACGCCCTATCGAATCGAGCTTCGATTCCAAACGAGTGAGCAGCACCTGAGCATCCGCAGCCTCCTGCGGACGCGCGTCGTACTCGTCGTGACCGATTCGGAGCGCAAGACCCGTTACTTCGACGGGGCGGTCGAGACGGCGCAATTTGCCGGCTTGGTCGGCAACCACCAGGTCTTCGATCTCGAATTGCGCCCCACGTTGTACGCATTGGCGCATCGCGCCGACCATCGAATCTTTCAGGAACAGTCCATCCCGGACGTAGTAAAAACCATCTTCGGCGAGGCTGGGGTAGAACCGGTCCGGTGGGATCTGAAGCGGACGCACAAGCCCCGCGAGTTGATCGTCCAATATGGTGAGTCGACGCTCGGCTTCGTTTCGCGACTCCTCGAAGAGGCGGGGATTTTCTACTTTTTCGAGCACGAGGCAGACGGTTGCACGTTGCGTTTGCACGACACCATCGAGGGTTTCGAGCAGACGGGTCCGCTCCTGGCGTTGTCGCCGCAGGAAGGCGAACGAGCCGAGCTCATCGAGCGGTTCTCGCGCCGTCGCACCTTGAAGACGACGACAGTCCATCTTCGGGACTACAACTTCAAGGATCCCCGGACGCTCCCCGAGGGCGCGGCGGCGAAAACCGACAACTGGCCCAAGCCGTATTTCGAGTATCCAGCGCGCTCCCTCGATCCAGCGGAGCTTCGGGACCTGGCCAAGGTGCGGCTGGCAGAGCTGCGAGCTGGGGCCGACGTTTGCCAGGGCGAAACTGGGGCCATCGGTTTGAAGGTGGGCCACGCCTTCACGGTCCTCGGTAGCCACCACGACGGGCTGGATGGGAGCTACATCGTGACGAAACTCCTCTCCCAGGGCCTTCAGCGCAACGACGACGCGGCCGTCAACGTGCTCTGTACGAATTGGTTCGACGGGATCCCCTATGGCGCCCCCTTCGCACCAGCGCGAAAGACGTCAAAGCCACGCATCCGCGGCCATCAGACGGCCTTCGTGACGGGGGACGACAAGGCCGACCAAGCCATCTACACGGAAGCCTACGGTCGCGTGAAGATCCGCTTCCATTGGGATCGCGTGAGTCAACGCGACTCCAATTCGAGCCCTTGGCCGCGACATACGGCACGGGCGAAGTCCGCGCCCGGGTCGTTCCACGGGCGGGTCAGGCCCGCCTGCACCCAGAGCGCGACGGCGGCGTCCGTGTCGGCGTCACCCAGCGGCTCGACCTCCACGTCCGCCCCGTCACCGCCCAGCGGCTCGACCATCACACCTTCCTGATCCGGCACCGAGCCGACCTGGTGGTCCGCGCCCTTGCGGAGGATCGCGGTGGCCCTGCCCCGGGTCGGGCGGATGTTCAGCTCCAGGTTCGGGCCGTTGATCCGGTTCCAGACGTCGACGGCCTCGGCGACGGCGTCCTCCTCCGACATCTGCCCGTAGCGGACGAAATACGACTGCGGGTCCTGGGAAGGCCGTCTCGCGCAGGTTCAGGAACCGGTTGACGTACCAGTTGCGGATGTCGGAGTGCGCGGCGTCGACGTACACGGAGAAGTCGAAGAAGTCGCTCACCGCCAGCCCGGTGGTGCCGTCGGTCCGGCGTCGCGCGGGTTGCAGGACGTTCAGTTCCTCCACGATCAGGATGTCGGGCTGGGACACGGTGATCGCCTCACCGGGCACGATGTCGTAGACGAGGTGCGAGTAGACCGGGGCTGTGACCTCGGGGGCGCCCGACTTCACGTCCATCACGAACTGGACGAGCCGGTGCCGGTCGTACGACTCGGGGAAACCCTTGCGGTCGACGGCCATCCGGTCCAGCGTCGCGTTCGGGAGAAGGAAGCCGTCGGTGGTGATCAGGTCGACCCGCGGACGCCATGGGCAGCTGCGACAGCAGCTCCCGCAGCAACCGGGACACGGTCGACTTCCCGACCGCGACCGACCCGGCGACGCCGATCACGAACGGCGTGGGGCGTCCCCCCAGCCCGAGGAACCGGTGGCTGTCGGCGAAGAGGAGGTGCTGTTCGGATTCTATCGGGTTTCCCTATTAGCCTTAGCAATACGTAATCCAACCAAAGGCGCACAGG
>JASGIX010000057.1:0-61741 GCA_049840955.1 Polyangiaceae bacterium | reverse complement strand
GTTATCTGGTTACTTGGTTCCGTACGTATTGCTAAGGTTAATAGGGAAACACGATGAATCCGAACAGCACCTCAAACCGGTTACCTCAAGGCGCACTACACAGCCGAGTTTTTTCGCGGCCACGATGACCGCCGACAAGGACGAAGATCGAAAAGGTCGTCGCACGATGCCGAAGCACGCGCTTGGGGGATCAGCGTGCTACCGCCGGACGTCAACGCAAGTCTCCTCGATTTCGCCGTGGTCTACGAGCATCCCGACGGAAATGGCCGAAGTAGAGGGCCAGGAAAGCTCAAGGATCGCTACGGCCCGATTCGTTTCGGACTGGGAGCCGTCCGTGGACTCGGCGAGAGCGCGCTCAAGGTGTCCTCGCCGTTCGGCAGGAAGTACGGAAAATTCTCCGATTTATTCGACTTTGCCAAGCGCGTGGACAGCAAGCGGCTGAACAAAGGCGTACTCGAGGCACTCATCCAGTGCGGCGCGTTCAACACCGTCTCACGAGCAATCGGTATCTCGCGAGCTCGATGCTATGCCGCCGTAGATCGTGCGCTCGAACGGTCGCGTAGCGCGGAGTCGCGATCGCGATCGTGGCCAGACCTCGCTCTTCGGGCTACTTTCCGCTGGAGCATCGCAAAAAAGCGGGGAACTCGAGGATTATCCGCCCATTGCCTCCTCCGAGTGGGATCGAATCTGGAAATGCTCCGTCGTGAGAAGGATGCGCTCGGGTGCTACGTCTCGGGGCACCCACTCTCGCGCTACGGTCGACGACTCTCGCGCTTGAACGTGATTCCGACTATTCAGCTTTCGAGCCTCGAGGAATCTGGAGCGCGGTAACGGTCGCCGGAATCGTCGAAGATTACCAGGAAAAGATGTTCAAGAGTGGTGGAGGGAAGGCCGCCTTCTTCGTGCTGGAGGATTTACGGTCGCGTTCGCGCGAAGATGAAAGACGATAAGTTCGAAGCCTTTTCCGACCTCCTCAAAGGAGGACTACCGGTGCTCGTCAGCGGGAAGGTGAGCTTTCCGCCCTCCGATGACGAGGAGGTCGAACGCGAACCGACTCTACTCGTGGACAACGTAGAACCCCTGGCAGCCGCAGCTCAACGCATTGCACGAGCGGTCGGACTGAAGCTGCCCGTCGATCGAATTGGCAGACAAGACCTGATGCAGCTTTCCGGCTTGTTCGAATTGCACCCGGGCAATTGCGTGGTCGAGTTGAACTTCTGCTTCGAAGATGGGGCGGAGGCGCAGCTGGTCGTCGACAAGCGACGCGTCAATCCGGACGATGTCCTGCTCTCGGAGCTCGAAAAGCGATTGGGATACGACACCGTGGAGCTATTGTAGGGCGCTGTGCGTCAGGGAGTGCCGATGCGGACCTCCCGAAGGATTTTCGCGTTCGCTCGGCGCTCGCTCGGGTGCTGAACGCCCACGAGAGCCTCGGATGCGGCCGGCTCATCGTGCTCGACTCTACTTTTGCCTAGTCTCCTCACCGTTTGATAGGCTGATCCGACGATGCAGGATTCCCGCGATGAATTGGTTCGCGTCGAGGCAACGGGGGAAGCCCACGCCATCGGCAGAGTCGCAAGTTTGCGCTTCCGAGAGCGCGCGGGAACCTTTCGCATCATGCCGGCGCCGAAGCACGTGGTCTTCATGCGCTACACCGGTGAAGATGGCCGGCGCGACGAGCAAGACGGTCGTGTGGTGCGTCTCGCCGGCGAGGTGACCCACCCCGGCGCGCTCTGCGACATCATCGCGATGTTGGGTCAAACCGGTTGGCGCGGTGAGCTCTACGTCGTGGAACGCGACGTAGAACGTTCGCTGTTCTTCGACCAAGGCAACATCTTGGGCGTTTCGACGAGCGCAGAAGACGAACACCTGGGCGCGGTGATGTATCGCTTTGGCGCCATCGCAAAGGAGCAATATTCCGCAATCATGAGCCGTGTCCGTTCCGGGGCGCGATTCGGCGATGCTGCAGTCGATCTAGCGGTCTCGTCTCGCGAGCAAATTTACGCGCATATTCGGCGTCAAATCGAGGAGGTTACGTTTTCGGCGCTCCTCGTTGCTGACGGCATGTATTACTTCCTCGACGGCTTCGATGATTCTCGACTCGCGTCCGGTCAAGCGATGAGCGCCAATGCGCTGCTGATGGACGCCGTGACCCGAATCGACGAACTGCGATATTTCCGCGCGAAAGTCCCGACCAAGGCACACGTCGTGGTGCGCACCGACAATCGCGAACCACCACCGGAAGAGTTGTCCGATTGTTACGCGTGCGTCGACAGTCGCCGCAGCGTCGAGGAAATCGGGCGCGTCACGGGGCAAGGGGAGTTCGCCGTGACCAAGCAGGTGTATTCGCTCGTCCAAAGCAAACACGTTCAGGTGCGTCCCCCGCGCGTGGGCGGCCCCGCGGCACTCGTTGCAACAGCCAACGAGGCACTGCGAGCCGTACAACATGCCGCTGCCGCAACGCAACATTGGCCAGAGGTCGAACGAAGCCTCGCGTCATTTGCGGTTGGCGCGGGCGTGTACGACATTCTGTTCATCGGCGCGGGACCCGACGCGCAGGGCGAGATCAACGCGGCCAAAGTGGCGGAGAATTCGCTCGTCGTTGCCGCGGGAACCGACCCAGAAGAGCTCGTCAAACAGTTGATGCACGACTACGTGAGCTTTGCCGTCTTCACCGCCGGAGGGCTCATTGGTGCGACTGCGGAAGAGAAACTGAAGAGAGAAGTCGCGCCCATCCTCGCTCAACTGCGACCTGTCGGCTGACCTGTGCAGATAGCGGCGCAGTCGCGTTCGATGCCGTCTCAATCGAGACGAAAGTTTCAACAAGTGGGTTGGCATGACCCGCACTTTCGAGCTACACAGCGCACGTCGCCGTTGCGACAGATCTCCAGGGTCGATAGCTCAGTCGGTAGAGCTGCGGGCTTTTAACCCGTAGGTCCAGGGTTCGAGTCCCTGTCGACCCACCCAGGGAAAGGCGGGGACAATCTTCCAGTACGGAGGATTGTCCTTTCCTGCTTTGCTGCACATTCGAGACGCGCGCTCGAATGACGACGAATGGCATTCGCGACATTCGCACGTTCATGCGCTAGCTCGGGAACCGAAAGCCGAGACGCTCGATCGTGGACGGCTCAGTCGACTCGTCTGGCTGTCGACCCCGGCGACGCTCCTGGTCCGGTGGGCGTTCGCCCAACTCCGTCGCCTACGGTTGCGAAATGTCGACGTGGTTCGGTGCAATGTTGGCCGGCGGCTCATCACCTTCTGGTGGCGTGGTCGCAAGGGGCGTTGGCTTCGAGAGTCTCAACGCGAATTCCAAGCGGGAACCACTCCGCGGGCGCGGCCAACTGAGTTCCGCGAGCACCGAGACGACGCAATTTTTCGCGCGTTCGTCGCCGAACTGGCTGAGCGATTCGGCAAAATCCGATGCTCGACCTTCACCATCGACGGAGAACGCAATTGACAAGCGGCCCCACAGCTTGGGATCGCGTTGTCGGGCGGGCACGAGACATTCTCGGAACACCGAAAGGAGACTCGCGAGCGGCCGATCCCAATCGACGTATTTCGCGGGTTGCCGAAGTTCTGGTTTTGCTTGCCGTGGTGACGGCAGCAAAGGCAAGTCACCGGGCCAAAGTGAAACGGTAATGAGGGCATCGACGCGATGCCCGATGGGTTTATCGAGACGCAGAGCCCTCAGTTCGCGCCCGATGCATTGCGCTATCGCCCGGTTCTTCAGGTGCGTTCGCAACAACCGAACGCCGACGACATTTCCCTGAGCTGCAAGTGTCGCAATGAGCTCCGTTTTGCCACCAGGATCCGGTTGCTCCCGTGCCGCCTGTTCGAAGCAATTTCGGAATGGCCAGTAGCCACGATTGCGAAGCCCAGCAAGAACGCGCACACCGACATTCGTTCCACCTTTTTGCGCCCGAAATCGAGACGCGCCACGCAGAACGACGTCGACGATCACTCGCGTGCCGGGGTGGTACGACGGACGGTTGGAAACGTAACCCGGATTGCTCCGCCCACCGAAATTCCACGTCTGTAGGACCTCATCCGCAACGGCGCCAGCAACGAGTCCTTCGGGACGCTCGCGTTCTCCCTCTTCTCGCAGCGGCTCGATTGCCACGGAATCAGCGGCAATTGCGTCATCGTCGTACTGAGCGATTCGCGGTTCCCGTAGCATGTCCACGGAAACTCCCGTCGTTGCACCCTCCGAGCCGATGATCATCGACGCGAGCACGGAAAGGACGATAACCGAGGAAATCACTTGTGGGTATTAGCACGGCTTCGCGCGCCCCTCGACGAGTGCATCGAATCGGTGAAGATGGTCGACGGCATCGCAAGCGCCCAAGACGAACGGCTCTCACCCCTAGCGCCCTTATTCGGATGGCGCTCGGCGCGGTTCATTGAATGTACGTCGGGCAACCCAAGATGACCGTGACGTCCGCGCCGCGTTGCTTGGCAGCCCTACAGGTGTCGCCGCAGAGCTGAATAGACGTAAAATCCGATGAGTAACGCCACCCGTTCACCTTGCCGCAAGCCCCGTCGTTGTTCATTGGTCGACTCTCGCCATTCACGAGCACGTTGACCTCCTCGAGATTCACTTCGCCTCCGCTCGGCGCAGAAGGGATTCTCGAGCGTGCACGCCAGTACCTCGGCGTTCACCTTGAGCAGCGCAGCCAACAAGTCTCGCGCAAAGTCCGCACTTTCGGTCATATCGTAGTGGCAATTGCCTTCGTTCGGAGCCGACCCAAGCTTGCAGTCGGCACTGATTCTAGTCCCACCGGCAATCGCGATCTGCGAGAGGAGGTACCGTCCGTCGTCGCTGCCAGGAGCACCAATGACGAATGTCCGTATGCCCAGCTGACGAAGCGCGTTTGGAACGTCTTGGGTCGTCAGCTTCGGCAGCTCGTCGGGCTTGCACGTTTCGTAGCCATCGGTGACGACGACGACGAAGGTCTCGCCATCCAGTTCGGTGGTTCGCATTTCCTCGAGCAGGTGCGCGTACCCGAGGATTGTCGCACCTGCCAGCGGCGTTTCCCCGGCAGGCTCGACGCGGTCGAGCACCTCGGTGATCTTGGTCTGATGTGCCGCATCGAGCAGCGCCAATTCGACGTCCGGTTCGGTCGTCACGGTGCACTGCGACCCGGCTTTGGGGAACACGGACAGGCCCAGTCGGACCGTACCCGCATCGCGAAGCTCCGAAACTGCCTGAAGCACGGCGCTTTTCGTCAGCTCCCACTTCGAAGGGAGGTTCGGAAAGAGACGCGTCGGAAAGGCAGAGCAGTTCTCCGTCGATTGACCGTCTTCGGGGAGATTACACGCCATGCTGCCGCTTCGATTGATGACAAACAGCAGATTCGACGGTCGGAGTTTGCCTCGAGAATTCGAGGTTGCGCAGCCCGAGTCGATGGTCACCACGTCCTCTATGGGAGCGCGTCCCGAATCCGTGGTGATGCCACCATCCGAAGCCTCACCGGGCTGAATCACAGGAATTCCGCCTTGACAGGACTGCCCGACAATCCCAAGGCCAAGACAAGAAACCAGCAGCCAGGAGGTGCGCATTGTCCGTCGACGCACGACGAAACAACGGCGCGGTGCCTTTGTCGGATAAGACTACGTGGTCCCTCCGCTCGATCGCTCATCGCCTCTGGAACCGACACGCGTTCCAACGGCGAAACACGGCGTTGGAACGCGCCGTGACCGATTGTTTGGCCAAATTGACCCTCGGAGAAATCCAGATTGCCCCTGTCCGGTCTTTGCTCCCTCGGGTAATGTGCGTGGGGAGGGAGAGTGCAATCCGAAGGTACGAGTACGACTGCTTCTGACCGCTTCGTCGAGTCAGCCACGTTCGTTTGTTCGTTGCTCGATCGCGCGCCGCTCGGGATGATGATTCTGCGGGCGAACCTTCGTTGTATCGCAGTCAACGGGACACTGTGGAACCACGTACGGCTCGGGAGCGATATCGCCTCGACCGTTCAACTCCCGCGCAATCCACACGCATTCAAGGAGCTCGGACCACTCACCAACGTTTCCAAGGATGTGCTCGCTGCGCTGCACCAATCCTTGGCTGGGACCGCGGAGGTCATCGAAACCGCGGAGCCGCCCATCATCGGAGCTGGCCACGGCCAGTGGAAGCTTCACTTTCTGCCATTCTTCGTCGCTGCCGATCGCGGGATATTGGTCCTTTTCGAGGATGTGACGGAACAACGCGTGACCAGCGAAGCCTTCCAAGCTGCGGAGCAGCGCTTCCGCCTGCTTGTCGACTCTGCCGCAGACGGTATCGTCATACACCGATCCCGAGATCTTGTTGTACGCCAACCCCGAAGCCGTTCGACTTCTTGGGTACCAATCCCCGGACGAACTCGTGGGGAGGCCGCTCGGCGACCTCGTTCGATGGGGACTATCGAGGTCGTTTCGATCTACATCTCGGCCAAGATGGGGCACGCAGCCCCTCTGAGGTGTTCGAGACGATGTTTCTCCGAAAAGGCGGCGCTGCCTTTCCGGCGGAGTGTCGCGCGACCCAAGCGCGAATGGATGAAATGGGAGCAGGCTTTCTCTTCTTCCGCGATATTTTGGAGAGAAAGCGACAGCAGTCCCGACGCGAAAATGCGCGCCGCGTCGAGAGCCTGGCCCGTATGTCAGCTACCGTCGCCTCGGAACTACATGCCTTCGCCACGAGGCTGAAGCGATTGGCATCGCGTACCATGGGGCGCTCCGGCGAATCGCGACCGACGACAGGTGCAGAATTCGAGCAACTTGCCGAAGATCTGAACGTGCGCGCGGCTCAATTCGCACAAGCCGACGTGCCAAGCGCCACTGAAACGGATCCCGCTGCACTCGAGGAATTGGTCGGAAGGGTTTGCTCTCGACTTTTTTCGTCCACACCCTTTTCGTCCGTACCTGACCAGGTCGCCGAGCCACTCGTCATCTCCTCGTCGGATGTCCTCATCGACCTCGAACCCGCGGAATACGTCGTTCGCGGAGACCCTTCGGTCATAGCCCCCGGCTTGGCCATTCTGGTGCGCGCCGCCTGGCAAGCCCGCGTGAGCAGCGTGCCGTTGACCATCCGAGGCGCCAAGCTTTCGAAAAGCGATCCGGAGACGCTTCCAGCGTATCGACTATCGATCTCGGCGGGAGCTCCACGCAAAGCAGCAGAACGAGCGGCGTCGGCTTCTTTTCCGACCAGCCTGCTTCCATTCAGCGCCTGGGAACAAGCTCGTGATTCGACCTGCTTGGAGCGATCGCCTCGCTCCAAGCACAAGGTTGTTGGGTCGAAGCCCACGCCGGAGCACGGGGAGGGATCTGCTTCGAAGTCGAACTCTCGTTGGACCCCCAGCACTCGTCCGCATTGACGCCCGAAGTTTCATCCACCCGTAACGTCACCATACCTCCCAAAGACTGGGTTGAACCCGCCGTACGTCTCGGCGGCTCTGAAGAGGCTGCTCCTGACACGGAACGGTCCCAAGCAACGCAGGCGGCAGCCGCGAGTCGAGCCGAAACGCCCGTCCTCATTTGCGACGACGAGGCTCGTCTGGTGGCACTCACCGCAGGTCTTCTTCGAGAGTTCGGTTTCGACGTACTCACCGTGCGCAGCGGACGAGACGCAGTAAAAACCGTGGTGGATCATCCAGTGGACGTGATCGTTCTCGACGTCAACCTTCCAGGCGAAGACGCGCGAAAGGTTGTTTTGGCGCTCCAGGCGACACGAGAGATCGCCGTCGTCTTGTCGAGCGGATATACAGAAGAGGACGTCGATCCGCTGTTGCTCCAGGAGCCTTCGGTAAAGGCGTTCTTGTCGAAGCCGTACACGGTCGACGTTCTCGTTCAAACGATCGATCGAGTCCGAGCCGAGCAAAAAGCCGCAACCGGTGGAGAATCGCTCTCGACTCGATAGTCGCGTTCTCCTTGCGAATAAGACTAGAATCGACACCGCGAGCGGCCGCAGCGGCCAGTTGCGCTAGGCGCGGTTCGCATCGTCGTAGTCGCAGAATGAGTCGCCTGATTCGACCTAGCTTGCTTTGATCCTCGCGACGTCGAAACTGCCAAGCGCGAGATTGTCGCAGATTTCGTCTGCGGTAATCGGTGTGTCCAAAATGGCGTTGGCTCCGGCTTCGCGAATTGCCGCGTCTCTGTCTTGCAGGTTGCGAGGTCGCCCGACGATGACCCTGAGCCGTGACGAAATCGAAAGGCCACTCAATTCGCGGCAGATGACGACCGCATCGAATCCCTGGCATCGTCGCGTCAATGAGCAGGACGTCTGGTGGAGACTCGAAGAGGTGAGCCAAACCACTGACGACGCCCTCCGCAAGATCGACGCGCAACTCCGGTTGCCGCACTTTCAACGCCTCGACGAGAACCTTCACTTCGTCACTTGGACGCATGACGAGGAGCAGTCGAGTGGGTTCAGCGTCGGACCCCAGCTCGGGCATGTCGTGAGCGCGAAGGAATTCAACCAAAGCCTGCTTTTCGATTCGCCGGTGCCCACCGGGAGTCCGATGCGCAGGCAGCCAGCCGCGGTCGACCCACGAAAGCACGGTGGACGGGCTGGCTCCGACCAGTCGAGCAACTTGATGGGTGGTGAGATAGGTTCGGCTCGAAATCAACTAGCGGTACGGCGCGTGAACGAGGGAGCTTTAGCCATGGGCTTCTTCCTCGCGATTATTCGATGAGAAATTCGCCTGCCGTGACGTGGAATGCCCCGTATCTCGTCGAACTCGGTGACCGTGAATTGGCAGAGCGCGGTTTGCGGCCCAACGTTCGAGGCCCATGAGGCAGGACTTTCTTCCCCTCGGTCACGCCGCGATCCCCCACCGATGGAAAATCCCTTGCGAGGTCCCGTCGCCTGACTATGATTCGGTCCGATTCCGCGGGAGTAGCTCAGTTGGTAGAGCACAAGCTTCCCAAGCTTGGGGTCGTGGGTTCGAACCCCATTTCCCGCTCGAGATAAGGAAAAGGTCGGCGCGTCAGCGTGCGACCTTTTCCGCTATTGGCGCGTCTCCGCTCGTCCCACGCTGACGCGTCGCGGGAGCGATTGCCCCGACGCGCTGCGCAAGGTTTCCCAAAACCACGAGCGAGGCTACCGTTGCCGCAAGCGGTCGAGCAGGTTCGAAAAGTCTGCCGGCAGCTCGGATCGAAAGAGCAGACGCTCATCTCGAGTTGGATGGGTGATGCCCAATTCAGCCGCATGAAGCATCAGGCGCGGCACGTGAACGCCTTGCTCTTCCTCGACACGACCATAGACGCGCTCGCCCAAAAGGGGATGACCGGATTCGGCCAGGTGAATGCGGATTTGGTGAGTGCGCCCGGTCTCCAATCGACAGCGAATCAACGTCGCTCGAGCAAAATGTTCGACTGCTTCGACGTACGTGATGGCAACCTGACCGAGATTGGGATTCTGCGTCGATCCGCGTTTCCCGTCGCCGCGATCTTCCACCAAGCGCGACTCGATCCGGCTGGAGGTGACGTGACCGCACGCAAGCGCAAGATACGATCGGTGATTGGTGTGGAATCGAAACTGTTGCTTCAGATGGCGTTTGGCCGTCGTGGTTCGAGCGAACACGACCAAGCCCGTCGTTTCTTTGTCGATGCGATGGACGACACCGAGGGGCGGACATCGCTCCCCTCGGAGTAGACTCAATGTACGACGAGTGCGCTCTTCGAGGTTGTCGCGCTCGGACTCGTCGAAAGCCACGGTGCTGACGCCGGCTGGTTTCTCCACCACGACGATCTGAGCGTCGCGGTACACGATCTCGACCTTCCCGAGTGTTCCCGTCTGCACTCTCGGTGCTCGCGGCTCGATTCGAATGATGCTTCCGGGACGCACCAGACGAGCAACGTCAGTGACGCGTTCACCGTCTACGGAGACTTTGCCCGACTCCACGAGACTGCGACAGCGGCTCCAAGACAACGACTCGAATACGTTTCTGAGGATCCGAGTGAGGGCAGTCGGAGGGACGTGCGCCGGAACCGACAGCTCCTCCGATTTGGAGTCGGAAAACGGACGGCGTTCCCACGTCGAGTCGCTCGCCGATTCGTCAGCGGGAACCGCGTCGATCCCCCGCCGTCCGTTGGCGTCGAATTGAATCCCGTCCCGAGTGCGCTGCGTCCGAGTTCGAACGTGCGACGGCTGTTTCACCGCTGAACGAGAAGGTTTGCGTTCCGAGCTCGCTTTACGTTTCATGGCTGACTTCCAAGCTTCGTCGCGAGTCGTTGACCCTGCGTGCACGCGTCGCCGCACGCTGCAGCACTGAGCCGGCAATGCCCGGATCCGTCGCCACCACTAGAGTGCCCGCGCCCGCAGCTCTTCCGGCAAGAGATTGGACGGCTCACTCGTCGCGAGGATCCAAAGCTGGTGAGACGCACGAGTGGCGCCGATGTGAAGCAGGTGACGAGCTTCGTTCGTCTCTGGGTACGTGTCGGAGTTGACCTCGACGAGAACGACATAGTTGAACTCGAGGCCTTTCACTTGCTTGACGTCAGTGACGTCGACACCCGGCTTGAACGGAAAATCCTGATCGGCAATACGCCTGAGTCGCGGCACCTCGCCCTTATCGAGAACGTCGTAGAAGGCGTCCGCTTGCTCCGGGAACCGCGCAATGACGGCAACGCTCGCTCGGGGTTCGGAAGCCATCAAGATGCGCAGCTGCTCCGCCAAGAATCCCGCAGCATCCCCGCTGTGAGCAAAACGGAAGAGTTCGACGGGCGCGCCGTGACGAACGGCCATGCCGGGATGCTCCGGCGCGAGCGGCCCGAGAACGGCCAAGGAAAGATTCGATGATCTCTTGGGTGGAACGATAACTCAGCTTGAGCGGCTCGATCTCCACGTGAGACAAACCGAGATTACCGAGAACGGTATTCCAATCCGAAAATCCGTTATCCAAGAGCACACGTTGCGCCGTGTCACCGGCCAAGGTGACACTCCGACCAGCACTCACCGTGTTCAGCAGCACGGCCAGTTCGACAGGACTGTAGTCCTGCGCCTCGTCGACGAGGACGTGTTCGTAAATGAGCGCCTCTCGAGCCTTGCTGCCGCGAAGGAGGGGACCTCTCAGTTTTTGATGAAGGAGGAGCAACAAGGTGTCGTCCTCGCGGTCCACGACGGTCTCGTCGTCGACCGCAGCACCATCGATACCGTGACTGCGGTCGTCTTCGAATCCATCGTCATCGTCGTCAGTGTCGCGTGTCCGCATCTCCTCGCGCTGAGGCCGTTCACTCCGACGTTCGCGACGTTCGCCGAGCTCCGCGATATCGCCGAGCTCGGAGTCCGCACTCTTGCTCGATCGCTCTTGGCGCTCCGAACGCTCCGACGTGACATGCTCGCCCTCGCGACGCGCCTCGAGATCCCCCACGACGCGCGAACAGTGGAACGTGCACCAATCGAGAACCCTCGACAGCTCGGCGCTCGTGAAATCTCCCTTTGCGAAGCGATCGAGCGCCTCCGCAATGCGCGTTCTGTCGGTGAGCAGCTCGGACCACGCGAGAGCTACATCGCGACCCCTCGCGTCGGCGGCCGTTGCAATCCGCTCGATCGCTACCCGCAGATCGACGCTTACCGCGCCGCCATCGCCGTCCGAGCGAGAGGCGTAGTCACGGGCCAAAGACAACAAGGCATGCGCGCGATGCCGCAGCGGACGGCCCTTTCCCTTGTTCCATTGTTCGATCAGATCCGCAGCCAGGGGAGGCGAACCTGCGCGTTCGTACGCCGCAGCAAGCTCCCGTTCCACCTGTCTTCCGAGGCCATCGACGTATTCATCGATCAACTTGAGTATGAACGGGTGTTTCTTGAAACGGGTGACGACTCCCGGCGTTTCACTCGAGTAATCCGTCGGAAGACCGAGCAGATGCGTCGTCCGCAGACGCCCAGCCCAATCGCCGTAAGTGCGAATGGCCACACCTTCGACGCCGAGAGACGGCAACACTTGTGCGATATACCGGCAAAGTGCGGCATTGAAGACGACCACCAGCATGCGGTCGGGACGAAAGCGACGTGTATCGTTGTAGGCCAAGTAGGCCAAACGATGCAGCCCGATCGTGGTTTTTCCGCTACCCGCTCCACCTTGTATGACGACGAGTCCCGCGTCTGGACGAGTGATGAGGTCGAACTGTCGAGGATCGATGAGCGCCGTGATCTCCTTGAGTGACTTGTCATCGCTCAGAGCATTGTCACCAATCCCGAGCCCGCCGCGCCCCTGGTCGGCTCGAGTGGCGGTTCCTTCGCCACCGCGCAATTGCGTGGACGCGAGATCGAGTCGACGCCAACCGCCCTTGGCCATGCGCGCAAATGACCCCTGAGGACAACCAATCCGTCGAAGTTCGCCATCCACGATCGACAGACTTCGTCGAGTGACGACCTCTCCGTCGACCTCGCGATCGCCGAAAACCTCGTTGTAGTCGTCGCCTTCTTGATAACGGTAATAGAGTCGACTCACCGGAGCATCGCGCCAGTCGACGATGCGAATCCCGACCTTGGTGTCGAGATACGTGCCCCGACCGATGAGTACCTCGCGACGTTTCGCGTTCTCTTCGAGCACGAGGCGACCGAAGTACGGCGAGCGCAGGTCGATATTGCCCTGGCTTTGCTCCTTACGGCGCTGATCTGCCAGGCTCTGCAGTCGCTCCATTTGCTCGAGGAGTGGCGGCACGTCTTCGAGGCGCGCGGTCGATAACTCGTCACGCAACAGCAAGAGCTGAGCGTCGTAGTCCGACGCCGTTAGGGGCTTTTCTGCTGGGGCATTACGTCGATTTTGGACGTGTTCGACGACCCGGTTCAAACATCCAGACTCTTCGCCGACGATGCGGCAAAGTTCAGGATCGTCTTTTCCAACGGTCTCGATCGCAGTGGGATCGACATCACGGACAGTGCGAGATTCGGTCATTCGAACCGTACGGCCAAAAGAGGTTGAGGGACGGGTGCCAAAATGAGCGTGGCGCCCTAGCATCTTTTCGGCGCAGGCACAGCCGAGGATTCGGCAATGCCGCGAGGAATGCTCATCGGGACGGTCCCACGGCGGCTGGGGCGAAGCGATTGAAAAGCAGCCGCTCGGCGCTTGCAAGAGCCTCTGGAGGGATCCCGTGTCCACCATCGAACGGCACCCAGTCGGCCTGCCACCCTGCCGAGCTCAAGGTTTTCGCCAGTTCTTGTCCTAGCAGGAATGGAAGAATTGGGTCTTGCCGCCCGTGACTGACGACAGCACGCATGGAACTCAAGGCTTCGGCGCGACGACGTACATCATCGGCATCGAGCAAAGACGCGCTGAAGAGGAGAAGTCCGCCAAGACGCAGGTCAATCGAAAGAGCCGTCTCCAATGAGAGAATCGCGCCCTGAGAGAAGCCACCCAACACGACACGCTCGGGATCGGGCTCGAGTGCGCGAATGACTTCACGAAGGAGCGCCGCAAGGACGTCCTTGGCCGCATCGAGTCCGGGACGCAGACTCTTGGTGAACGCCTGCACGTCACCCGTCAATGCGGCGATCTGGGCGGCAACGAGATCCAATAGCCACCACGCTCGCGCGCCCTCTGGGAACGGCCCTTCCGCTGCCAGATCCAAGGGTGCCGACGGAAAGAGGAATCGAGTTCCCTCGGGCGCTCGCAACATCCGCGACAGCCCCAAGAGATCAGTTCCGGGAGCGCCGAACCCGTGAAGCAGGATGACCAGCGGGCCAGCACCCGCACCGTTCCCATCGGTGCCACCACAAAGGCGACACTCGAGATCTGCAACGCGGACGTCTTTCATGGAACGCGACATAGCTCGACTCACCCCGTTAGCCCAGATGAAATGGCTCGCTGGACGCGATTACGCGAGGTGGCCCATTCCCTAGTCGATGAGCCTCGTAAGCTAGCGTATGCTGCCGTCCGCTCATGCTCGACATCAAAACGATGCTGCTCGGAAGTCTGGCCTACCTGCGAGAAAACCCGCAGGAACTACTTCGCGCCGCACGCAAGGCGACCGCGTTACGGTTCGGCGTCCCCATCGCAGCTTTGAGATGGATCGTATCCCAGCTCGAGTTGGTAAACGGCCCCAAAGACATCGAGCTCGAGCCCATTCCGCCTGGAATACGAGTGACGGCAACGGTCGAAGAAATGGGAACACTCCTGCGTGGCTCGGCGGTGCTCTCGGTTCTCTCCGTCGACGTCTCTTCGGAACGACTTCGGATCGAGATCAGACTGACTGACGTGACGCTGAGGCTACTCGACGACAACGTCGCAACTCCCCTTGCTGCGCTGGTCCGTTCGGGTGCACTCGATCTGACGCGTGTGGCCAACCTGGTCGCTCACCTCCCCAAACGCCCCGCGATGCTCATCGAAGCCGAAGACGACCGCATCGTACTCGATCTGATGCGCAATCCCGAGTTGCAACGAGACGAAAGGCTTCGTCGCATCATCGGAGCCGTCGCAACCGTTCTGCGAATCGATGCAGTAGAAACGGACCGAACTCACCTCGATGTAGCATTGAAGGCTTTACCGCAGGGGATCGCTCAGCTTTTCAGGTAGTCACCAAGACGGACGCTTCGCACGGATTGCGCATCGAAAGCGAGAGGCTCGCAACGTCTCGAACGTGCAGGGTTCACGTAATGAGACAAACGCATGTAAAAAGGGCGAGTCGCACGTCGACTCGCCCTTTTTGGTAAATGCGCCAGCAATCGCTTGACTACGGTGTCAACGAGAGTTCCTCGACGTGCGCATCGCCTTGTTCGGATTTCGGTTCGGGTTTACCGGCAAACCACGCGCTGAGCCGCGCCATGGTAAATGGGCGTGAGTACGCATAAAGCTGCATGAGCCCGAACAAGAAGAATGCGTAACTCATCGCCACGAATCGATCGTCGACCCAATAGAAGCAATCGAGGATGATCGCGCTGCTCGCAGCCATTGCGAGAAAGGGAGGTCCGATCGTGGGCCTGAGCAAGATGAGCACCGCCGGAGCCAAGAAGAACGAGTAGTAATAACAGGTCAGCTCGGACAGACACATCATGAACGGCACGCTCATGGCCATTCCGACCCAAAGTAGCTTCGTACGCCGCAGGGCCCAAATGGTCCAAAGCGCAATGATTCCGGTAATACCATTACGGAACAAGCTGCGATCGTTGTTCCGATCGATACGCCCCTGTTTCCAGCCTTGAAACGGGTCGTCCAAGGCATCGTTACGCCCGAATCGCATACGACTGTCCCAGTCATGGGCGACCATGCTCTTGAGCCCCATGTGGTTCGTCAAGGGCGTCGTATTGTGCGTATGTAGCGTATGCTTTGCGAAGTCGACGTAGGAATCCGGACCAACGACGACGACGCTAAGCGGTACGAGCACGCCTGCCGCGACGATGCATCCGGCCAGCAGTCGCTGATGGTCGGGATGTAGCCAACGAGCAATACCGCGCCCAGGCAATGGTTCGCCCCGAAGATGCTTCTGAACTCGGCGAAACACGTCGATACCAATGATGACGAACCACCCGAAGTACGCGAGCATCGGAAAAACGCGCAACAATGTGGAGTAGGTGAGGGCAGCACCTGAAAGCGCGAAATACCGTTTTCGCGCCAGTGCGAGCGACGCAACGAAGAAGAAGATCCAGTCCTGTCGGAGGAAGGCTCCCCCCGTCCAATAGAAGTTGGCGGCGCCGTTGACGCCCCAGAAGATGGTAGCGACCATCATCACTCGAGCGCCGAATGCCCAATGGAGAAGTAGGACGCAGCCGAGCTGCAGAAATACGTCTATTGACGCGAGCCACTTGAAGAAGACGTCGCCTGCGGGGGCAAAGCTGGCGAAGAACTTGCCTGCCATGGTCCACACGGGGGGTGGATTGTATCCATGGTCCTTCTGCATGTTCTCCCAGTAATCACCACGTGCAGATTCATAGAACCAGTTGATGTCCTTCTTGAACGCGTCCCATCTTTCCGGCGTGAATCGATTCTTGCATTCACCGGGATTGGTAAACACGTAGGAATCCGTCACGGGCTTGATCAAATTGACGCGCAAATCGCGGAGTTCGCGCTTCCGGATCTCTTTACGTAGGGATTCGTTGCCTTCGGCATTCTCCCATTCGGCAATCAACGTACATTCATAGAGACGTACGTAGCCCACCTCGTCGCTGTACTTCGAGCCCAAGTAGTAATGGTAGAGCTCGTGTCGATGGTAGTATTCCTTGTAGCGCGTGTGTTCGTTGAAGAAATCGGAAGTACGCGAGAAACGCCAAAGCGGTAACGGAATAGACGACCCATTTCAGGGTGCGGTTCCGCAGTGGCTCGCCCAACTTGCGCGCCCGCGCCTCGTAGATGAGGAACAGCCCGCCGCCGAGAGCGAGAGCCAGGCGGATGAACCGCATGGTGTTCTCCCACTTCTCTTGTGCGAACATGGGGTGATCCCAGAAGAAGTCCGCCCAAGCGAGGTGGCTATTGAGGGATAGAAAGGAGGAGAAAAGATCCAGCAGCGTCATGGAGACTTGCCCTGCGTCGCAGGCTAATACGAGCGGCTAGGTAAAGCCTCGAGCAAATCGACGGCGCAGCACCGATGGTGTCGTTTCCTTTCCCGACTCCCCACGAGTAGGGCGCCATCAAGAATCCAGCTTGCACCCCTTGTCCCCGATGAACCACTCACACGCAATTCCACGCGAGGCCCATAGAAGCCGACGAGTTCTCCCAGTTGCCCACCGCAAGCTGCGAGGGAGACGCTTCCAAGCAGCGCCGCCGTGCCGATGACGCAAGACCGCCGGCAAACATCGAACCGTTGGCTAATCTACAATACGACGTAGCCCACGCGACGAAGCGGATACGCGCGACAAAACACCAAACGCGGCATATCGGAAATAACCGACATGCCGCTTCGAAGCGAATGCGCCGAGGGAACTCAGCCTTCGGCCGGCGCGGGTGCGCCTTCGCGACGCTCGATGGCAGCCTGAAGCCCCACGCGGGCGCGGCTGCGCTTCTTGAGACGCTTGCCCTTCAGGGGCTTGGTCAACCACTCGTGACGACGGCGCACATTCCAAATCGCTCGGTTCGACATTGCAGGACCGCGCCTATAGCCGACTCAATCGACTTATGCAAGCACAGTTCGCCGACCGTCCGTCGGGAGCCTGCGGATAGGAGCCGTCACTCTTGGTTTTCTAGAACCTCTGAGGAAGCACAACGCTGCCCCCATTGCCAATACGGCCCCCCAAGACTGCCAATGAGTCGCGAGAATCGGCCGAAATGCGCATCCTCCAGGAACGCTTGGTCTAGAGGAAGACGCCTCTCCTTGGCTGCTATCGCCGCCGCGTGTGCTCTGGCCAGCCACATCGACGGAAGGTGAGCCGGCACGTCCGCCCTCTGCCCCTCGCGAGCCGAGTGGCTCCGTGGTCCACCAAGTATTTCCGCCCTCAGCAGCGGAGGAACCTCGTACGACGACCGGGTCACGCGTTGCAGAGCTCAGGCCGAGCGCCCCTCCGGCGTGCGAGCTCGTCACCCACGTCGTGCCGCCTGCGCCGGCTTGGTGAGTTCCTGCCGTTCCGCCAGTGCCCGCTCCTCCGCCGGCGCCGCCAGTGGACGGATCGAGCGGGGGACATTCGTTGGCCGCACCGGGGCTCAAGAGAAAATCTTCGAGCCCGTTCGGACTCCATTTGGCAAGTTCCGGCACGAGACTCGTCGCGTCGCCCCGCAACTCGCCATAACGCCAGCTCGTGCGGTCCATCCCGCAACGAAATGCCGCAGCAGCGAGCGGTTTGGGCCCTAAACGAACCGATGAATAGAGCGCATCTCCCTTCCCACCATCGGTCCACGAGATGCCGTCCTGCTCCACTGCGCCGAGCGGTAAGTCGAGTTGTCCGTCATCGTCGAGGTCCCAATCGCTACCTTGAGGCGGAAGAGTGCCACCTCGGTAGATCCCGGCATACCCGGTCCCGTTCTCGAGAGCCCCACGACCTAGGGCCGAAAGCACCTCGACCCGACTCGCCTCGTCGCCACTCGTCACCACTCCGTCAGCCGCAACGAAAAGCAGGAGACCGTTTTCTCCGAGTCGACATGGCGCACCAGTGCATCGGGACAGATCGACGACGCGATCGACCTGTCCAAGGTTCGATTCACTGTCCGCTTCGATCACGACGAGGAAATAGCCATCCAGGCTCTTGCCCGCCTCGCCAACGAGTTCGATGTATTCTTGATTCCCATCCGTGCCCGGGGGATCGATCTTGAGCTCCGAGAGGAGAAGAAATGGGGTTGGTACCTCGGAGGTCGACGACGAGCCGCTCGTGGTGCCCAACGTGCCTCCTTGTGCCGCGCTTCCACCACCGCCAGCGGCGAGATTTCCCCCGATGGGCATTGGCGTACCCGTGAGTGTCCCTGTCGTCCCTCCGGAGGTCGACACCGATTCGAGTGACGGCCTCACGATTGTCTCCGCGTCGACGATCGACGGGAGATCCGAGGTCGCCTCAGTCGAGTTCTCACCGCTGCAACCCGATATGCCCCCGCAAAGCAGCGCGAAAGAGGCACACTTGCGCCACCCCATCACGCTTTCGCTGCGGCGAGCCACAGGACGCTCGTTCCCGCAGCTCCAATCGCCACTACGTTCCGAACTGGTCTCACTTTCCAATTTGCGCATAACCGCATCGCTCGCTTTCTGCGACCCGAGACGGAGAGGTCCCTGGCCACGAGAGATGCGTCGGACGGCAGCCAAGCCAGTTGCGCGAATTCGTGACGTCCGCCGCGCCATGACGGACGAGATCGGCCACAAAAGCGAAAAACCCAGTGTTTCCACTAGGTTCTTCAGTCGGGGTGAAACGATTTGAACGTTCAGCCTCCGGCACCCAAAGCCGGCCCTCTACCAGATTGAGGTACACCCCGAAAGGGCCCGGACCCTAGCACGACCGATCCTCCGTGCACGACGGAATCGATCTTTTCTAGCGAGCCAACATACTCGAAAACCGAACCGAACGGCTGATTTTTGCTCGCAACCCTGAGATGGGAACGGAATCGTCTTCCATTCAGTCAGTCAATCAGGATAATCGAGGCTCAGGCTCGTTGATCGGCGCGCCGACACGAGACTGAGAGGTTGGTTCCGCCTCGAATTCACACCGAGGCGAACCGATGGGAAACACGAAACCCCAACGACGTCTCGCTCGTTGGGGTTTCGTGTGCTTGGAAGGCTGACGTCGTCAAGGCAGGAATGGGCGACCCGAATACCCACCACGGCCAGCCAGCGCTGTTGACGCTTCGCTCAATCCGGGACCGGCACGAGCTCCACGTCGAGAGCCAAGGGGAGGCGGTCCGCCTCCACCACTCGATCCCACGGAAAGTAGCCGTCCTTCGTGATCGTGATCCGGTGTTTGCCCGTGGGCAATCGGACACCATGCGCTGCAACGTAATAAAGGGGACCGATGAATTCCTCGTCGATGTAGACGCTCGCATCACGAGGCGTAGCCTTGGCGCGAGTCATTTTCCATCGACACGGCGCTTCGAGGTCCCACGGCACAGCCGTTGGTCGAATGCAAAACGAAGGATGCAAGCAGAATTGCCGCGAAAGCCGCCCGACACGAATGGCCCCGACGAGCGAACGAGCCAAACCGAAATCCGGAACGAGAATTCGGAGCGAGAGGGGGTGTTCTCTTTGGACTCATTGCAACCCGATCCATCCTGAGTTCCGGCTCATTCCCACTCGATGGTTGCCGGAGGTTTGCTGCTGATGTCGTAAACGACGCGGTTGATTCCCCGAACCTCGTTGATGATGCGACTGCTCATCTTCGCGAGGACTTCATGGGGCAGTCGGGCCCAATCCGAAGTCATGCCGTCCGTGGAGTGCACCGCGCGAATGACGCACGTTTCCTCATAAGTCCGATCGTCACCCATGACCCCGACACTCCGAACTGGAAGCAATACGGCGAAGGACTGCCAGAGTGACTCATAGAGGCCTGCCGCGCGGATCTCTTGATCGACGATGGCGTCGGCTTTGCGAAGCACCGCCAAACGAGCCTCATTGACGTCGCCGAGACATCGCACTGCCAGACCAGGACCGGGGAATGGCTGCCGCCAGACGAGGTCATGGGGAATGCCCATACTCTCCCCGGCGTGACGCACTTCGTCCTTGAAGAGCTCTCGCAGGGGTTCGATGAGCTTGAGCTTCATGCGCTCCGGCAATCCACCGACGTTGTGGTGACTCTTGATCACGGCACTCGGACCACGCACGCTCACGCTCTCGATCACGTCGGGATACAGCGTCCCTTGCACGAGGAATTTCGCGCCGTCGATGCTCTTGGCATATCTCTCGAACACTTCGATGAAGACGCGCCCGATGATCTTGCGCTTCTTCTCGGGATCGGTCACCCCGGAGAGCTCGGACAGGAACGCTTCGCGAGCATCTGCGACGATGAGGTTCAGGTGGAGGTTCGAGCGCATCGTATGCTCGACGTTTTCGCGCTCGCCTTCGCGCAGGAGGCCATTGTCGACGAAGATACAAACTAGACGATCGCCAAGCGCGCGATGGCACAGAACAGCCGCTACGGTCGAGTCAACACCACCCGAAAGTCCACAGATGACCTTCTCGTCCGGACCGACGGATGCGGCAATACGCTCGACCGCTTCGGCCACGAAGGATCCCGGCGTCCAAGTTGGCTCGAGTCCTACCACCTCGAACAAGAATGCTCGCAGCAGTTCAGAACCACGAGGGGTATGTACGACTTCTGGGTGGAATTGGATGCCGTAGATGCGCTTGGACTCATTCGCAATCGCGGCGAAGGGCGCATTGTCACTCTTTCCAATCCCCACGAAACCCGGGGGGAGGGCGACCAGCTTATCGCCGTGACTCATCCAGACCTGAATCTGCTCCCCCGCTTGGAAACAGCCGAGCACGCCGACGGCCTGATCCACGGTCACCGTCGCGGGCCCGTACTCTCGATGCGAACTCGCCTCGACACGGCCACCGAGATGACGAGCCATGAGCTGTTCCCCATAGCAAATCCCGAGCATCGGGATCCCGAGGTCGAAGATCCCCGGATCACATTGCGGAGCTTCGTCGGCGTAGACGCTCTGCGGGCCACCCGAGAGAATGATTGCCCGAGGCTGCATCGCGACGATTTTCTCGAGTCCCAGCGTTCCCGGATGGAATCTCGCAGTAAACATGACTCTCACGCACCCGCCTGGCGATGAGCTGCGTGTACTGCGAACCATAATCGAGAATGAGGACTGTCTGGCGTCGTGACATGGCTTGGGCTGCTCGCTAGCACGACTCAAGGGAGTTGAAAAAGCCAACCCGAAGGCCGACTAGCGCCGCGTCGCGGAAGGCGCTCTGCCACGAGGTTTCGGCGGAGCCACGTTTGCCTTGGCGGGAGGTCGATTGGTGCTGCGGTCCAGGACCTTTTCTGGCTTGCTCGTCGCGCGCACGACAAAAGGCTTGGTCGTCGCGAACGCTCGCTTGAGGTAGGCGAGAAATCCAGCTTCGGTGGGCTTGGGCGACGCCGCTCTCGCCGACCAGAGTTCAACCAACCGTTCCGAAGGCTCCGAGAGCCGCCGAAGCTCGCGGGCATGATGCCATTGTTCGAGAGAGGCGAAGTCGAGGTTCTCGTCGGTAATCCCGCGGCCCAGGTCAGCAAGCAATGAGGAGACGACACCTAGAACGGCATCTGCTTGTCCTTCAGTAACTCCAATTGCAAGCACAAGGCCGCGCCGCGAAGGCCCACCCACCACAGCGGCGTCGAATTGCGCAGCCAAGTGAGCCGCTCGACTCGCACGGTCGAGCCATCCGCCCAATCCGTCGAGGAGCTGCTCGAGCCATTGCGCATAAATTCCCGTCTTCCGGCTCTACCGAAGGAAGGACCAAACTCACGGTGAGAGGTGCGTCTCCTTGTTCGATTGGACCTGACTCCACGCGCATGTCGCCGGTCAGCACAGGGCCTCCCGCTTCGACGGGACAGCGTTTCGCGCCGCCACGCAGGGGCGCAAGCCAGCGCATGAGAGCCCGCTCGAACCTTGGCACGGAGGTCCCAGTTTCACTGACGACCAACGCGGCGCGTAGCTCTTCGGTAGCGAAAAGTCTCGCTCGTTCTCTCAATTCGAGTGGTTGGGCAGACTCCACCGTCTCAAAGGTGCCCTCTTGGAAAACGAGCCCTGGTCGCTCCGGCGCGAGCGCCAAGACTGCCTGCCAGAGTGCTGGACGTCGGCCAGGGCCCAATCGCGCCAACTGATTGGCCCGCTGGCGCCAAAAGAGTTGATTGTCATCGGGCAAAAAAGCGATGGCTTGTCCGAGCACACGACCCAAGCGCTCCACTTGGTCGTCACTCGGTTCTTTGGGGTGCAATTTACCTGTTGAGCCATAGAGCCCGGCTCCCTGCGAGGTCACCCAGGGTTTCAACGTGACCCCTTCGAGTCCCGAGTAGTGCTCCGCAATCGCAGAGAGAAACAGAGTTGTGCTGCCGAGGAGCCGCTTGGGTTCATTCGCTGGCATGCATGGTGAAGCCAAGAGCACGTGGATCTTGCCTTGCCCGGGTTCGACTCGAACGAGCGTAGGGATACGCTCTTCTTGGGGCAGATTGCCGAGCACCTGATTCAACAAGTAGGCTCCATAACCCTGAACGTCCAAACCTCCATTCAGAGAGCGGAGCTGCACGAAGACCGTGTCCTTACGGTTCGTTTCGGATTCCGAGAGCGAGACTTCGGTCGCCAATGCGGCGGCACCGATCGAACTCGCTTGCTCAATGGCGGCGCGAGACATGGCAAGACGCGCCCATTCGGATTTGACATCCAGAGAGGCGCTCGCCGATTCCACGAGCAGTCGAGCAGCGGAAAGCAACGCGGCGACTGACGTATCGGTAGATGGCTCGGCGGAAGGTGCCAGATCGACGCGAAGACAACCCCCTCGACGAAGTGCGCTCGCTCGTACTCGACTGACCCGAATGCCAGAAAGATGCGCGACCGAGAGTTGCTGTGGTCCGCTGGCGTTTCCGAGCAGCTCTCGCTCCATGGCGAAAATCCGCTCTGCCTCGCTCACGCGAAGCAGCACACTCAGGGATTCGGGAGACGCCTTGATCAACTCCACGCCGTCGACGATGGGGCGGACGTCTCCGAGCGACTCGAACGACGGCCATGCTGGTATGCCCTCGACAGCATGAACGATGCCCGCAACGACACTTGCGCTGCCGACGACCCCGAATCGCGCGTTCTCTCGACCGAAGACGCGACGCCTCAACCGCTCCAATCTCCCAGCGAGGTCGGGGGTAGAAATTAGGGCCGAACCCGGTACGGTCGATGCCTCCCCGAGACAGCCGCGGCGATTGAGCAACCAATCCGTGCCAAGGTATTGCTGGACCACTCGACGATAACTCGAAATGAAGCCTGGGGCTTCCGTCTCGCCCCGTGTCACCGTTGCTCTCAACGTGGAATCCAACGCAGCCACGACCGTGCGCAGATCTTCTGGTGGTACGTTCGACGACTCGATTCCGCCGACGGCGACAACACTGTCGAGACCAGGCTCGACCTGAAAGATGGCGCCAATACCGCTCAAACGCGACGCAATCAGCGCCGACAGTGCCAAGGTATCTTCGAGCCCAGCATCCACCCCGATTCTCAGTGCCAGGCCCGCTCGTGGATCGCCCTCTCGAACGATCGCGGCAACCTCTGGCTTTTCGTCGATATGACGTTCTTCGAGGGCAGCGTCGCCCCCGTGCCGCCCACCGAGCGCCGTTCCCGAACTCGCGCGACCGCCGCACCCGTGAAGCGCCGGCAGCGACGCGACGAAGACGGCAACCCAGTACCAGTGGAAAGAACCACTCCGGCTCGACATGCAGGGCCATCCCCTCTAGCACAGCCCCGATGTCTCGTGGAACGGAATCGCTATGCAGCCACTTGAGAATGGCCGATTAGAGCTTCGAGCTTACTCCGAATCTTGTGCTTCTTCGAATAGACGGTCTTCACGCTAATCCCCATTTTTGCAGCGACACACTCCGGTGAAAGACCTTCACCAAAATACAGGCTCATGAACTGTCGGTCGCGTTCGGAGAGCTCTTCGACCAATTTTGCTACGTACTTGGCTTGCTCACGGCGCTCGAACGCCGAAGCCGCTTCAGGAACCTGGGCGACTAGGTTTGGTACGTCTTCGACGCAAGGACCTTGGGGTTGCCGTCGCGCAGCACGCAAGTAGTCATATGCCGTATGCACCGCAAGCATTCCCAACCATGACGAGAACCGCACCCCACGCTGCGGATCGAAAGTCCGAAGACGGTGCCGATCGTTGGCCAATAGATTCAAACAAAAGAGGGCGGAAATTTCGCGAATGTCCTCTTGACCCATCAGCCCCGGAAAGCGCGTCGTCACTCGAGCAATGCACGCTTCGATCATCCGGTTGTAGCGCCTCGCGAATTCGCGCCAACTGCATTGATCACCCGCGATCAAGCTCACGATGAGCTCGTTCTCATCCGCCCAACGGTCCGTCGTTCCAGCAGAAGGGGTGTGCTCGAGTTCGCATGCAATCATGTTCGGCTCTCCTGTCCGTCCAGCGCGGACGCAAGCCCTCAAGCAGAACTCGTGCCACAAATTTATCCTTTTGTTCGTACATTTACAAGCGTAACACCCCCGTCACGCCGTAACACGAACCGTTCCGACCTCCGTCACGTCCACCCCGATCACATCCTACGCCGTCGTGCATCTGGTCTTCCCACCTGGTCCCAGGTTTCCGGCAGAAGGCCGCGACTCGACGAAGAATCAAAGGCGACCTTCGGGATTGCCCCCTTCCAGTCCGAATTGTAGTAATGGGCATCAATCCATGACGAACGATTCAACAACTCTGGACGTGCCCGCCCTTGATGGTTGGGCGCTGATTTTGGGTGCCTCGAGCGGATTCGGGGAAGCCGCTGCGCTCGCATTCGCCAAAGCAGGTATGAATGTGGTCGGGGTACACCTCGATCGACGGGCGACGCAAGAGAACGCCGAACGCATCGTTCGCCAAATCGAGTCGATGGGACGCATCGCCTGGTTCTTCAACGTGAACGCAGCCGATCAAGAGAGGCGTCGCGAAGTACTTGCCGAGGTGACCAAACGTTTCGACAAGCGAGGCAGCCAGGAACGCTTCAGAGTGCTCATGCATTCCCTTGCGTTCGGAACGCTCAGACCGCTGGTTGCCGATGATCCCGAAGAACAGGCCTCACAGAAGCAGCTCGAGATGACTCTGGACGTCATGGCCAACAGCCTCGTCTACTGGACGCAGGATTGCCACGCGTCCGGTCTCTTGGGCAAACACTCGAGAATCTTCGCGATGACGAGCGCAGGCGGTTCGGCTTCTTGGAAGGGGTACGGAGCGGTGAGCGCAGCCAAGTGCGCCCTCGAGTCTCACATTCGTCAGCTGGCCTGCGAACTCGGACCCATGGGCATCACGGCCAACTCGATTTGTGCAGGAGTGACGGATACCCCGGCGTTGCGGAAGATCCCGCAAGCCGCTCGCATGATCGAAACGGCTCTTCGAAAAATCCGATGGGTAGGCTAACGACGCCCGAGGACGTCGCGAGCGCATTGGTCGCGCTGTCCCACCCAGCAACGCACTGGATGACGGGCAACACCATCTACATTGATGGTGGGGAAGGCCACGCGGGCTAGGCCTTACGACGGAATCAGGTTGGCGTGCCGTAGGCCGACGGCTCTCTCGGCACGCCAGCACGGCTCATTTGACTCGCATGAGCATGGGTGCTGCTGAGAAGCAGGCAACGTGACCGCTCTCCTCGACGAGGTAGACCGACGACTGCTCATCGACCCGTACGACATCCGGAAGCAAATCCGACGGTACGGTTCCAAGGACTTGACCGTCTCTGGGCCTCATGACGACGACTTGCTGCTGTGGCGCGAACAGGGCACCACTGCGTAACACTGGTTGAAGTTGGCGGGGCACGTCGGGATCGAGCGGACGAGCAAGTACATGGCGATAGCGCAGGGCTCCCGTGGAAACCTCGATTCCAGTGATCGTTCCATCGGCACCGTTGACGACAACCTCGTCGTCGACTCCGACATAACCGGCCACGCGGGAGAGCTGTCCTGCAGGCAGATTCCAAATCTCGGCGCCCGTGCGGCGATCGAAAGCCCGAGCACCCGAGCCTCGAGCGTCTCGAGTAGGCACGACGACCACCCCACTCGAAACGAGTGGGGCCTGACCGAGAACGGGTCGATCTTCGACTACCGCTCGCCATCGCAATTCTCCGGAGCAGACGTCTAGCCCATGAAGGTGGCAACGCCCCTGAGCCCCCGCCGACAGGGCGATGGCCTCTTCTCCGTCAACGGACAAATCGCCAGTGAACGGTAGCTTGTCGGTGGCTTGCCACACGGTTTCGCCGGTCGCGACATCCAACGCGACGAGCAAAGAATCTCCTCCACCGACGAGAATGAGCTTTCCAGCGCGACGAACGCGCAGCGGTGATGGCCGTCGCGCCGTGTATCTCCACCGTACCTCGCCGGAGACGAGGTCCACCGCCGTAATCCGGCGGTCACCCTCAGACACGACAATGAGCTTGGGGAGCCCCGGCGAAAGCACGACGGCGCCAGCTGCCCCGCCATACGCACGGGGAACCATCTTCAAGCTGAAGCGAGCCCGGCCCGACTCGGCCTCGTGCACTGCGAGACGACCGTCGGGATGAAGACGCACGAACCCACCGGGAATGGCAAGTGTTCCAGCCCGTGGCATCGACTGGCGCCAGAGGACGTCTCCCGTCGTTTTGTCGAGGCATGCCGTCTCCCGCAACGAACCAACCAAAAAATGCTCTCCGGAAACGAGAACACTCTTCAAGTCGATATTCGGAACTGCAGCGGACCACCTCTGTGAGAATCGAAGGGGAACGCCGTTTTCCCACCGCCCGCGCGCTTCGCTCGCCACCCGCGTCCCGAGAAAACGACGGTATTCTTCCGGGCGAGGGTTGGTCACCGGCTGCTCGTTGTCCACCGGCTGGGCCTGCTCCGCCAATCGGTTGGCTGCACCGACGAGGCTCGTCAGTTTGAGGTTGTGCGCTTGAGTCGGATCGGCTGCGAGGATGGCGTCCCGGAGAGAACGCGCAAAAAGCACTGCAGATTGGGCAAAAACCACCGGGTCTAGCTCGGGAAAAGTGAGCCCCGTGCCGGGAGCGGCTTCGCTCGACCCAAGACTGAAAGCCAAGGGCGAATCGACTGGCGCGAGGCGTACCCCCAAGCGTACCTGTCCGACTTGCACGCGACGAAACAGCGGCTTCGCCATCTGCCTGGCACTGAGCGCTTCGCGGGCCAATTCGATCAGTCGCTCTGCAACCAGAAAGAGCGGGACACGGGGCACGTTCGAGACGCGACCCTTGGTGGCCACACCAAAGGTCCCAGTAAAGAGCAGAGCGTGTAGGTCGGCCCGCTCCACTTGCGGTGAAGCTTTGGCGGGTTCCTGGGTAACGGAGCGCATTTGGGCGTCCGCGCGAAATGCGAAGTTACGAATGGGACGAGGAGTGACGCTGACGTCGCAGCTTGGCCGAGGGGGAAGGGTCGATGGCGTCACGGCCTGAAGCAGGCCTTGGGCGAGTTCGATTGCACTCGCGACGGCTCGAGGCGCCTTGACCTTTCGAGCAGACTTCAGGGCGTCCAGAAGCCCCTGACGCAAAGAAAGCAGCTCGACGGGACGTTCGGCAACCGCCACCTCCGGCTCGGGTCCCGCTCGGAAGACGGTGACGAGCGCCTGTCTGCCATCTGCTTCCAAGCCAAGCTCCCACGCGTCCTCGGACGAATACAACTGCACGACGCTGCGCGTACGCCGACCGGCAAGCAACTCCGCAACGGTGGTCCCGAGCTCGGCGAGAAAGGCAAGGGCCTGTCCTTCTCCCACTCTCGCCGTGATGTTGACGCCGTCGATAACGACATCGAAGAGACCGCGCAAGGCTGAAAGGTCTGACCCGCTGGCCCGCTCGGGGAGGGGACGAACCACGACATGGATGGCTGTCATTCGTCAGCAATCCTAAGAAAGCCCGACGCTCATCGGAAAGTTTCGGGGCGCGATCGCTCAAGACTTGTCAAAGCGACCAAAGCTGGGTAGGGGGGGCCTACTGCGAACTTTTCCGCAAATCTGCCCATTTTTCTCCCCTCGAGCGCTCGGCAAAGCCCTGCTCGTGGCGCTCTGCGCGAGCGTCGGAATGTGGCTGTTTTGGGGGTTCACCGTCGATGACGCCCTCATTACTGCTCGGATGGCCCACCACCTGCGTGCGGGTGTCGGCTATCGATTCAACCCCGAAGGTCCGCTCGTCGATGCCGTCACACCGCTCGGATTTGCGCATGTTTTGGCGCCCTTTGCGAAACTTGGGCCGTGGAACGCTTGGCAAGCAGCACGATGGCTCGGCGCGCTGAGCTGGGGAGCGGCGGCAACGTGGTTGGGATGGGATCTCCGTAATCGCCGTGCTTGCATGACCCCATTTCTGCTCCTCTGCGGACTTTCACCCGTTGGCGCATGGGCGACGTCTGGGATGGAGACAGGACTGGTCATCGCCCTGGTCACGTACTCGACGACTCGCCACGGTGCCGGTCTGCTCGCCGCTGGGATCGCCGCCGCTCTGCGTCCCGAACTCTTGCCTTATGCCTTGGTGCTGGCCGCTGGCCGCTCGAATTCGCTGCGGACCGGATGGCGAACCGTGGGAATGACGCTCGCCCCCGCAGCCGCCGTTGCCATCACGAGGCTCCATTACTTCGGTTCGGCTTACCCGTTAGCGGCCGTTGCGAAACCGGCAGTGCTCGGATTTGGACTACTTTACGTTAGCCAAACGGTTCTTTTGGGAGGACCTTTTCATCTCTGGCTGGGTCCGGGTTGGAACCGGCTCGAACGGGAAGAGCGTGTTCTTGCGTTAGCCATCGTGGCGCATCTCGCGTCCGTGCTCTTGGTCGGAGGAGACTGGATGGTCTTATTGCGCCTCTCGGCGCCAGTATTCCCTGGGGCATTGCGCATTGCCGCGCTGCTTCTGTCATCGAGAAGCGTCTGGAGCGCGCTTCCGGGATGGGTGTTGGCCGTCGTGGCGACGGCATTCCTCAGCATCAAGACGGGATGGCCGGGGCGCCATATCGTCGAGCAACGAACCAAACTCGTCGAGGATATGACTCAGCGCCTGGCCTTCGCCCGTGTCGTCGGAGGGCTCGACGTCGGCTTCCTAGGGGTTGCTCATCGGCATACGATCGTCGATTTTGCGGGTGTGACGTCGCCCTCGTTCGCCCATTTGGCTGGTGGGCATACCTCGAAGCGCATCGAGCCGGCCCACCTTCGAACGCGTAACGTCGATCACCTGGTGCTGCTCCTCGACGACAACGCGCCCCTCCTGCCCCAATGGAACGAGAGCCGATTCGCTCGAGAGGTCGAGAGCCGCGTCGCCAACATCGCGGTTGAGCTGCAGTGCGTTCCTGAAGCCACCGTCCCACTCGCGTGGACGGCACAACGTTATCTCGTCGTACGCTGCCCGACGGCAGCCGCTGACGCCACGCGTTGAAACTCAACTCACCCCAAAGGCTTCCCGGTGGGCTCTTGGGACACGGGTGCTCCAGCCAGCTCCAGGAGCGCATCCTTGAGAGCTCGAGCATCCGGATATCGATGACGAGGTAGCGGATCGGTGGCCCGCTCGATGACGATGCGCCATTTCTCCGGCATCTCGCGGAAAGCGAGTTGAACGACGCTATCGGTCACCGGCCCTCGAGGCTCGCTGCGAAACTCGGCACTGGTCATGGGTGGCGCCTTACCAGTGAGGCACTCGAAAAGAATACTGCCGAGAGCAAACAAATCACTTCTTGCGTCGATTTCGAGTCCTTGCTCTTGCTCGGGTGACATGTATCCCGGAGTCCCGAGAGGCGCACCGGCGTTGGTCAGGCGAGTCTCGGCCCATTCCACTCGCGCAATGCCAAAATCGAGAAGCTTTACCCTTTCCCCTCCAGAACTGGGAGTAGTAGGAGAGGCATCGTTGCTTTGTATTTTCGCCAGGAAGATATTGCTCGGTTTGAGATCTCGGTGAACGATCCCCGCCGCATGCACGGCCCCGAGCGCATCGCAAACCTGAAGGGCAATCGGCAACAGGTGTTCCGCAGGCAACGTCCCGACGCGACGCAGACGATCCGAGAGCGACTCTCCGTAAAGCCGCTCCATCACGAGATAACTCGTGCCGTCAGGAAGGTGACCGTCGTCGTAGACTTCCACGACGTTGGGATGCCAAGCCAAGCCCAACGCAGCCGCTTCACGACGAAGCCGATCTGCGGCAACGGTGTCATGTGCCACTGCGGCGCGGAGCAATTTTATCGCAACCACACGTCCGTCTGAAAGACGGGTAGCTTCCCACACTGCACCACTCGCACCAACGCCGAGCTTGTTGCCCAAGCGGTATTGACCAGCAACGACGCCGCCTTCGAGTAACCCCGAGTCACGGCGTTCCCGCGTTTCGCGAAGAGCCACCGAGCGCTCGAGAGCCCGTAGGCGCACGATTTGAGCGGAACTCGCGAGCTTACGAACGTGCCATTGCATGTGCGCAATTCCACCGATGAAGCCAGCGAAGGCGCCAACGCTCGACACCAGCGCCCCCGTCAGCCAACCCACACGTTCGACAACGGACACGATGACCCCACCGACCGCGCCCAATGCAGCGAGCAAGCAGTGTGAGTAGACGCTCGAGCTTCCCCAGGTGACACGATAACGCTGCTCCAAAGTGTCCGGACGACTACTTGCGAGCGTTTCGGTGCGAACCTTCCCACGTCGCAGACCGAACAACATGGGAATGCTCGCGAGCTCGGCTGCTCGAGCCAAGGAGCAAAGACCATCGCGTTCCGCCGCCTGATCCGCACGAACGAGGACGTGGCCGACCCAGTGTCGTTCCCCCAGCTCCAAGGTCTCCCAGCGCTCAGTGAGAACCTCTTCGCCCCCCAACTGACCGAGTTGGCGAAAAGCCGCTGTAGGGTTGTCAGAACCCCTAAGCACTCGCGCCCAAACGCCCAGATTGTCGGCATGGACGTGGCTCGCCACCACCTTTTCGAGCTCTGCGCGCCCCCATCGCGACGTGAACGTGAGTAGCGCACGGAGCCATGCCTCGACGGGAATTGGTCGAGTCTCATCGTCGAGGTATTCCCGATCCAATTTTGCCGCGAGCAGAAACGCGTCGGCTTGGGCGCGCCCGTAATGACCGTCAATGTGCAAAAACAAGCATTTGACTCGGGACGCCGTGGTCGTTGCCGGTTGAAATTGCGGTTGCACGACGAAGTGTTTGCCTATCGAGGGGTTCGCGCGGACAATGAAGCCTACACGCAAGTGGGCTGCCACGGGAACGAAGAATGTCTTCTGATATCCGAGTTCTGCCCATTCCGTTCGGAACCCAGGCCAAGAATCCCGAAAACGTCTTCTGCCCCCGCTATTTTCCTGGAGGGCGAAATCTCAAGACCGTTACGAAGGGAAACGGACCGCGCCCCCCTACCAGTCAGTGACAGGGCAGGGGAGAGGGCTCCCCGAAATGCCTGGGACACTGGACGGGGTTGCGCCGCAGAGCCGCATCTGCTAGCCTTCGAATAGATGTCACGCGCGAGGGCTGCAAACCGGCTTTGGAGACGAGCAGTGGGCGGCAGTCTTGCCATGGGGTGCCTTCTGCTGTTTGCAACGTCGACATCGACGTCTGCGCCGCTCGTGCAAATTGGTGCCGAAGTGCTCGACATCTCGGCGAAGCAATTGGACGTCAATCTCGCCAAGGGCGTGGCCTTGCTCGATGGGGACGTGCACGTGAAGCTCGGTGAGCTCGATATCAGTTGTGATCGAGTGGACATTCGCTACGACGACGCCCCCATGGTGCGTTGGGCCCGCGGCTCGGGGAGCGTGCGCGCGAGTATGAGAGGCATCACTGCAACGGCACAAAGCCTTGAGGTGGAGATCCCAGAACGACGTGTACGCTTGATCGGCGACGTCAAGATTTCCCGAGGAAAAGGCTGGATCGAAGCTGAGCACGCCAGTATCGATCTTCCGACCGGACGGATTACGCTCGACGAAATTCGAGGCTCAATCCCCATCGAGGCCCGAGCAAAGTAGCGGCGGACACCCAGCCAATGGACCACTGGTAGCGCGAAACGGGCGCGTTATGTGGGTCTTGTGCTTCGCGAAGGGCAACACCGAATGCCGGAACCTTCGCGGTCCACGCGCTTTGGACTGGCATTTGCCAGGAAAGATAGTGTTATGCTGTTCGTAGATTTGCTCCCGCTGGGGATGATCCGAAGATGGAACTGAAACAACACGCGGCGCTGCGACTCGAGCAAAAGCTGGTCATGACGCCGCAGCTACAGCAGGCGATTCGCCTCCTGCAGCTCTCGCGGCTGGAACTCATCGAAGAGGTTCGCAAGGAACTCGACAACAACCCGGTGCTTTCCGAGGACGAGCCGGACGTTCCTGCACGCGGTCGAGCGGATTCGCAACTCCCACCGCCGCCGTCGGAAGAGCGGGACTTCGAACGGCAAATGACGGCATCGACCAATCGCGTGGACGAAAAAGCCGCCCGCGAAGTCGACTGGGAAAAGTTTCTCGAGAACCGAACCCTGCAGCAAGCGTCACCGGGCTCGCGAAACGGTTTCGACGAGCTGCCGCCGATAGAGCAGAGCCTTACCAAGCCCCGCAGTCTCCAAGATCATCTGCTGTGGCAGCTCCAGATGAGTGACTTCACTGACGCGGAGCGTGAGTTTGCCGAAGAGGTCATCGGCAATCTGGACGAGCGGGGATACCTCGATCTTTCCGGCGTCGAACGTCCCGACGGCTTGAACACGCCCCAGCACACGGTCGAGGATTCGGCCAACGAAGCTGGACTACATCCCGATGACGTTCCGCTCGTGCTCGAGATGATTCAGAATTTCGATCCTATTGGGGTGGCATCGAGAGATCTGCGTGAATGCTTGCTCATCCAAGCACATGCGTTCGGGTGCGACGAGATTGAGATCGAGATCATTTCGAAGTACCTGCATCACCTCGAAAAGCACAACTACCAAGCGATCGCCCGGGAAATGCACATCCCTATCGAGGATGTCTACGAAGCTGCCAAAGAGATACAGAAGCTCGAGAGTCGTCCCGCGCGCGACTTCACCGATCAAGACGATCGCAGTATCGGAATTACCCCAGACGTTTACGTAATCAAGGACGGAGACAAGTGGGTCGTCCTCGACAATGATCGCGGTCTGCAACGCTTGTTCATAAACGAGAATCTGACGAAACGTCTCCTGCACGATCCTGCGGCAAAGGATTTCGTTGGAGAAAAGCTCCCGAAACGCGCAATGGCTCATCCGCGCCATCGAGCAACGGCGTAAGACCATCATTCGCGTTGCCGAGTGCATCGTTACCATGCAGAAGGATTTCCTCGACAAAGGTGTGGCGCACCTCAAGCCGATGATCCTTCGGGACGTAGCTCGCGAGCTGGACATGCACGAATCGACGATTTCCGCGGGTAACGACGAACAAATACATGCACACGCCACAGGGCTTGTTCGAACTGAAATATTTCTTCAATTCGAGCATTCGACGCGTAGCCAACGAAGACATCGCAAGCGAGAGCGTCAAACAAGCCATCAAGAAGCTCATCGACGAAGAAGACAAGTTGGACCCGCTGAGCGATCAAGTCATCGTCGAGATGCTCGAGAAACGCGAGGGGATTCGAATTGCGCGCCGTACGGTTGCCAAGTATAGAGAAATGCTTGGTATACTGGCTTCATCGAAACGCAAGAGGCCTTTCTGACAGCGCCCCTCGACGAGCCAACCTTTTCGTTGAGCCCGCCCGCCGGGTCGTGCCGAGGCTCATTCTCCTCTGGACCTTTGACGGACGGAGCTTTTGCCCCGCTCCGAAACCAGCTCTTCATCCCTGACTCGAACGCCGCTTGGGCGGCAGCAGTGGCAATCAGGAGGAATAATGAACATCAGCATCACCTTCCGCCAGATGGAACCTAGCGAGGCGATCAAGAAGTACGCAACGACGAAGGTCTCGCGCCTGCAGAAGCTCCTCCAACAGCCGATGACGGCCAAAATAACGCTGGCCGTACAGAAGCAGCTTCACGTGGCAGAGGTTCAAATCGCGAGTGGTCGGAAGCGCAGTGAGGCTCGAGAATCCTGCGAAGAGATGTACGCCTCGATAGATAAAGTAGTCGACAAGCTCGAGCGACAGATCAGCACCAGCAAAGGTGAGGTCGTAAGTAAAAAGCGACGCAGTAAGGCGACAGTACGAAAAGGCGCCGAAACAGAAGAACTCGACGTGGACGACGTTGACGCCGACGCTGACGACGACGTAGAAGCAACGCCCACCAAGAAGACACGCCCGGCCGCGAAGAAAAAGACACCGGCAAAGAAGGCGAAGGTGGCGAAGAAGTCGTCCGCGAAGTAATGGGGCGGGCCCGATATCCCCATCGGGCCCTTCTCGACGAGAATCCAATGCGTCTCAGCGATATCCTAAGCGAACAACGTGTCCTCGTCGATGTCGACGGCACGGCCGTCGTGTCAAAGGACCAGGCTCTGAAGCAACTCGGCTCGCTCTTGTCCGCCGCGATTGGCATTACCGACGCGGAGGTCTATCGTCTGCTCCTCGAGCGCGAAAAGCTGCAGAGCACCGGAATTGGGGATAGTGTCGCCATCCCGCACGCTTCGACTGATGATGCTCCTGGACAAGCCGCAGCGCTCGTGGTTTGCCCAGGCGGCATCGAATTCGAAGCCATCGACGGTGCCCCAGTCCGAATCATCTTCGGTGTTATCGGCCCGCGCCGAGCCACCGGCGAACATCTGCGTACCCTGGCTCGGATCTCGCGTCTACTGAGAGATCCTGCCACTCGCAGCAAGCTCATTGCCAGCCCAAGCGCCGCGCTTGCACATCAGCTCGTGGTCACTCAAGACGCGACCCTCTAGAATCGGCAAATCATGGCCGTCTACGATCCTCCGCTCCTCGGAGCTCGAACCATAACCACCGCAGAACTGTTGGCCGATCCTGGCCTTCAATTGCGCCATAGGTTACTTGCGGGTGCTGCTGGGCTCGATCGAGTCATTACCCATCCTCGCATTCAGAAGTCGGGACTGGCGATGGTCGGGCACCTTCACGGGATCGTGCCGACGCGGATTCAGATCTTGGGCGAAACCGAGCTCAGCTATGCCGACGAGCTCACGGTCGAACAACAAAGAGAGGCCGCGCGTAACCTGTTTTCGGTGCGGTTGGCATGCGTCATCGTCACACGAGCCGCCGATCCCCCCATAGCATTCATCGAGGAGGCAGAACGAACTTCGACCCCCATCGTGGTTTGCGAAGAGCGTTCTTCGACTGCAATCACTTCGATTCATACGCTACTCGACGAGCGACTTGCCCCGCGCACACGTATTCATGGGGTTCTCGTTGACGTGTTCGAAGTCGGCGTTCTCTTGCTCGGAAAGAGCGGTATTGGAAAGAGTGAATGCGCGATGGACCTCGTCATGCGAGGTCACCGACTCGTCGCAGATGACGTGATCGAGTGCGACTACAAGCCGCCGGGCTTAGTCTTCGGACAGCCCGCCGAACTCTTGCGACATCACATCGAAGTCCGAGGCCTCGGAATCCTCAACATCAAGGACCTCTTCGGCGTGACGGCCGTGCGCGACCGTAAACGCATCGACCTCGTCGTTCAGCTTGAGCTCTGGCAGCAAGACGCAACATACGATCGCATCGGCTCAGATGATCGCTTCACTGAGATTTTGGGAGTGCCGGTTCGCGAGGTCAAATTGCCGGTCCGCCCAGGCCGCAATATGAGCTCGATTATCGAAATTGCAGCCCGAATTGAGCTACTTCGACAAGCCGGACACTACCCCGCACGAGAATTCATAGCCCAGATCGATAGCAATTTGGTGGGTTCGGTAGTCGATCCCACGGCCCCCCTTCAGCCTTCGTTCCCACCTAGCCAGCGTTGGACGCCCGAGCCCGTCTACGAGAGCTCGTCACCGCCGCCAGTGGACCCGCCAGCTGCGAAACGCACGAGCGAAAAGGGGAAGCTTACATGAGCGATGGCGCGAAAAACGTCCCATCGACGCAGCTCGTCGTTGTCACCGGGCTGAGTGGCGCCGGACGCTCTACCGCTGTCGCCACACTCGAAGACTTGGGATTTTTCTGTGTCGACAATCTTCCGACCCCGGTCGTGCGCGCAACACTGGAAGCGCTTGCCGCGCAGGGCATAGAGAAGATCGCACTCGGAATCGACGTTCGCGTGGGGGCGTTCTTCGAACATGCGGCAGATGTCATCGATGAATTGCGAACCTCTCGAGGCATCGAGGTGGCAGTGCTCTTCTTGGATGCCTCGGACGAAGCCCTTTTGCGACGTTACGGAAGTACCCGACGCCCCCATCCACTGAGTACGGCTCGGTTGCCTGGCACCGAGAGAGAAGCCGCCGCGGTGATCGAGGGCATCACCTTCGAACGAGAACAGCTGTCGCGTCTACGCTCCCGGGCAACACGTATCATCGACACGACGACACTCAGCGTTCACGATCTTCGCCGCCAGATCATCGAGCTTTATCGACCTGGTGCAGGTCGACAACCAAGCCTTCGCATCAGGATTCTGTCGTTCGGCTTCAAATACGGAAGCCCCATCGACGCCGATTTGGTGTTCGATGTACGCTTCCTCAGAAATCCCTATTTCGTCGACGAGCTGCGGCACATGACGGGACACGATGGGCCCGTCAGGGCGTACGTTCTCGACAACGACGAGGGGGCGGCCTATCTCGAAGTCGTCAATGACCTCCTGGACTTCTGCTTGCCCCGGTTTGAACGCGAGGGCCGCAGCTACCTGACGATCGCCGTGGGTTGCACCGGTGGACAGCATCGGTCCGTCGCCGTGGCGGAGGCGATACGTCGGCACCTGACGGACGAAGCAGCGCGTTCCGTCGAAGTGATTCACCGCGACACCGAACGCAACCAGAGTTCGGACTTGCCGCGTTCTAGGGGGGAATCTGTACGAGGAGTTGCCCCATGACCGTCGCGCGAGGCTCATTCACCGTTCGAAATCGTCTTGGCTTGCACGCGCGCGCAGCCGCCAAGCTCGTATCCCTTGCGTCGAAGTTTCCGTGCGAGATTCAATTGGCTCGCGATGGCCAAGAAGCCAACGCCAAGAGCGTAATGGGAGTGTTGTTGCTTTGCGGCGCACAAGGAACCTCACTCGACGTCCAAGCGGACGGCGATCAAGCAGACGAGGCCGTGCGTGCACTCGGAGCACTCATCGACGACAAGTTTGGGGAGGGGGAGTAGGTGTCGGATAGCGTTCCCTCTACACGGGCGGCCCCACGAGTGGTCGTCGAGCTCGACGGGATTGCTGCGTCGCCAGGACTCGCCATTGGACCCGCGCTCGTCATCGAGGGGCGGCGTTCCGGAGCGGTCAAACGGCGAATTGCCAAGCACCAGGCCGCAGAAGAGGTCGAACGCTACAATCAGGCCATCGAACGAGCCGCACGAGAGCTCCGCGAAGTCGCAGCACGCGCGACGGGCGGGCATGTCGAGACTTCGGTGCTGCAAGCCTACGTTCTCATGGTGCAAGACCAGACGCTCAGGGAGAGCGTCGAACGACGCATTCTCGTCGACTTGGTATGCGCCGAATGGGCTCTCGATTTAGCCGTCGACGAGATTGCGACTCGACTCTCTCACGCGCCGGATCCGTATTTATCGGAACGTAGTCACGACGTTCAATTCGTCGGTGACCGTATTCTTGCCGTGCTGTCGGGCCAGCACAGCACCGTCACGCTTCCGGAATCGGGGGAGCCCGTGGTCATCGTGGCCCGCGATCTCTCACCAGCCGAAACTGCGGAGCTGTCAAAAGACCGAGTTTTGGCTCTGGTCACTGAAGTCGGAACACGCACGTCGCATACGGCCATCGTCGCGCGAGCGCTCGAAATCCCTGCTGTCGTTGGCGCGGTGGGCGCTGTCAGTCGGATTGGTCACGGCGACTGCGTCATCGTCGATGGCCTACGCGGAAGAGTCATCGTGTCGCCCACCGAGGAAATGCTGGATTCCTCGAGGCGGCGCGCAGAGCGCTACAAGGCACTCACCCAAGAGTTGCGCGAGCTACATGACCGGCCCGCAACGACTCGCTGCGGAATTCATATCCACCTGCGAGCGAACATCGAGCTTCCCACCGAAGTCGATGGCGCACTCGCACACGGAGCCGAAGGTATTGGACTCTACCGTACGGAGTTTCTCTACGTCGATCGCCCGGAGCCGCCCTCGGAAGACGAGCAGTACGAGGTATACCGCCGCGTCGTCGAAACCGTTGCGCCACTCCCGGTAACGCTACGCACCTTTGACATCGGCGGAGACAAGCTCGCTCCCGCCCTTCACGGCCCCTCGGGACTCAATCCGGCCTTGGGTGTTCGCGCGATTCGCCTCGGGTTGGCGATGCCAGAATTGCTTCTGACACAGCTGCGCGCCATGGTGCGCGCGTCAGCGCACGGTCGAGTTCAAATCATGATCCCCATGGTAGCAACGGTGGGGGAATTCCGAGCGGTGCAGAAGCTGGTTTACCAGGCCATGGACGAGATCGACGCGCGAGGCCTCCCTCGAGCCGCATTCATCCCGTGTGGATGTATGATCGAGGTCCCCTCGGCAGCCATGATGGCCGATGAGCTCGCTCGTGAAGCTGCGTTTCTCAGCATCGGAACGAACGATCTCGTCCAGTACAGCTTGGCAGTCGATCGCGCGCGTCGGGAGCTCGTTCATTTGGCATCCCCCTTTGATCCCGCCGTATTGCGACTCATTCGTCGCGCCGTTCGCGCGGGTGAAAGACAAAACAGAAGAGTTTTGGCGTGCGGAGCCATGGCGAGCGATCCCTTGGCCGTGCTCCTGCTCCTCGGGATGGGCTTGCGCGAGCTGAGTATGGAAGGCGCCGCCATTCCCGAGCTCAAGGAAGCCATTAGCCGCGTCTCGATGGCCGAGCTGGAACAACTGGCCGATGCCGCGCTTGCCTCCTCCACTGCAGAAGAAGTGGAAAGAATGGTCACGGAAGGGTATGCCCCCTGCTTCGCTGACCTGCTCGATGGAGCACCGGCTTTTGAGCCTGATCACAATCGAGCCAATTCTGTTACACGCTGAGGTTGACCCTGCGCGCCTGACGCGTATACTCCGCCGGCCGAAAAACCAAGGAACGACTGACAATGGATCACGATTTGGGAATGAAGACCGCTACGATCGCTGAGCACCGACTGCATGAGAAGGACACGGGTTCTCCTGAAGTCCAGGTTGCGCTTCTAAGCCAGCGTATCGAGCAACTGACCGAGCATTTCAAGATTCACAAGAAGGATTTTCATTCCCGTCGCGGCTTGCTTCGGATGGTAGGGCAGCGTCGTCGTTTGCTCGACTACTTGAAGAAGACCGACATCGCTCGGTACCGCAAGCTCGTGACGACTCTCAATCTGCGTAAGTAAGCGGCGGGCCAAGCAGGCTCGTCAACCGTCCTCTCGAGTACGGCGCAGCGTCGCTTCAACTTCGATTGGCGCGCGTCACTGAAAAGCGGGTAACGCACGGCAACCGAGGCTGAAGGCAAAGCGCACGTACTTGGCGTAAAAGCCGCACGAAGCGGCGCACAGCGTTCAAGGAGCGCACTTCAACCATGTTCGTACGTGAATCCGTCCTCGTCGGAGGACGTCCCATGACGTTCGAGACCGGGCGCCTGGCAAAACAGGCGCACGGCTCGAATCCTCGTAAGCTTCGGGGAGAGCGTCGTGCTCGTTACCGCGGTCTCGACCTCGGAACGACCAGGCATCGACTTTTTCCCCCTGACTTGTGAGTACGTCGAGAAGACCTACGCCGCGGGACGTATCCCAGGCGGCTTCTTCAAGCGAGAAGGGCGGCTTCGGGATGCCGAGACGCTCACGTCTCGCATCATCGACCGCCCTCTTCGTCCACTCTTTCCGAAGGGCTATCGCAAGGACACCCAGGTCATTGCGACGGTACTATCCTCGGACAAGTCCACCCCACCGACGTGATCGCGCTCACTGGCGCGAGCGCGGCCGTCCATATTTCGGATATTCCCTGGGACGGTCCTGTCGTTGGGATTCGCGTGGCTCGCGTCGAACGTGAGCTCATCGTCTATCCGTCTTTCGAGCAGATCAAAAAGGCAGATCTCGATCTCGTGGTGGCCGTCAGCAAAGACGCCATCGTCATGGTCGAAGGCGGCGCCGACGAGGTATCCGAGACCGATCTCATCGATGCCCTCATGTTCGCCCATCGCGAAGCTCAGCCCATTCTCGATCTCATCGAGAAGCTGCGCAAAGCGATTGGTAAGCCCAAGAAGGCCTTCGCAATCCCGGAGCTGGATCCAGCTATCAAGGCGAAAGTCGCGTCGCTCTCCGACGCCAAATTGCGTGAAGCTTCGGTTATCCGCGAAAAGAAGGCTCGCTACGAGGCCTATGCCACCATCGAAGCCGAGGTCGTAACCACGCTCAAGGCCGAAATCGGCGAGGAATCGTTCGCGACCATCGAAGGGCTCGTAGAAGACGAATTCGAGCACCGCAAAGCCGAGGTGGTTCGCGGAATGGTGCTCAACGAGGGTAAACGCATCGATGGGCGCGACACCAAGACGATCCGCCCCATCACGTGCGAGGTCGGCTTGTTGCCTCGCGTCCACGGTTCAGCGCTATTCCAGCGCGGTGAGACACAGGTCATCGGCACGACCACACTCGGAACCTCGGGCGACGAGCAGAAGATCGATGCGCTCATCGGCGAGAGTTACAAGCAGTTCATGCTGCACTACAACTTCCCGCCCTTCTCGACGGGTGAGACCAAGCCCATGCGTGGTCCCGGCCGACGAGAAATCGGCCATGGTGCGCTAGCGGAACGTGCACTGGCCCGCATGATTCCCGCCCACGACCAGTTCCCATACACCATCCGTGTCGTTGGTGAAGTACTCGAGTCCAATGGCTCGAGTTCCATGGCGACGGTTTGTGGCGCAACGCTCAGCATGATGGATTGCGGTGTTCCCATCCGTAAGCCCGTCGCTGGTATCGCGATGGGGCTCATCGCGGATGGCGGCAAGGTTGCGATTCTTGAGCGATATCCTCGGGGACGAGGACCACCTCGGGGACATGGACTTCAAGGTCTGTGGCACCGAGCGCGGCGTGACGGCGATCCAGATGGACATCAAGATCGCTGGACTTTCCCGTGAGATCTTGGAGCAAGCGCTGGCGCAAGCACGCGAGGGGCGCCTCCATATCCTGCGCAAGATGCTCGAGGTGCTTCCGCAGCCCCGCAAGGAAATCAACCGGTGGGCGCCTCGAATCACCACGGTCAAGGTCAAGCCCGATCAAATCCGGATCGTCATCGGCCCAGGTGGCAAGACCATCAAGGGAATCATCGATCAGACGGGTTGCTCCGTCGACGTCAATGATGACGGAACGGTGGCCGTTGCCGGCTCGGATCCCGATGCCGTGCAGCGAGCGATCGACATCATCAACGGCCTTACCGCCGAACCCGAGGTTGGAAAGGTTTATAGGGGCACCGTTCGTCGTCTAGTGGACTTCGGTGCATTCATCGAGATCCTTCCGAACACGGAAGCGCTCCTTCACGTCTCCGAGATCGCACACGAGCGAATCGAGTCGCCCGCGGACGTCTTCAAGGAAGGGGACGAGGTCGATGTCAAAGTCATCAGCGTCGATCGCGAAGGCCGTATCCGACTGAGCCGTCGAGAGGTTCTCCCTCTCCCCGAAGGGGAAGAAGGAGAGCGTGCCAAAGAACGCATCCAGCGTGCGCGCGAAGCAGGGCCACACCAGGGCAGCAGCAGCGGCGGTGGTGGTGGCGATCGCGGTCGCGGTGGTCCTCCTCGCGGTGGGGATCGCGGCGGTCGCGGTGGTCCTCCTCGCGGTGGGGATCGCGGCGGTCGTGGCGGTGGCGGCGGTCGCTTCTAATTCTTTGGGCGACACTCGCACGATGTGACAACGGGCTGCGCGACTTCGGTCTCGCAGCCCGTCGTCCTTTTCGCGGCAACTCCCGGTCTGAGCCGTCGCTACTTCGGCAGCTAACTACTCACGAGTTTCAGATGGTTGCCTACGAGAACCTCGTTGTGAGATCCCGTGCGATAGCCTGCCAGATCGAGTGTCACGTACGTGAAGCCGACAGCTTTGCCCAGTGCGATGACGGCATTACGCCGCTCGAGGTCGAGAAAGCTCCCTAGCTCGTCGACTGGAACTTCGATTCGAGCAATGCGCTCGTGCCAACGAACGCGAACCTGTCGGAAGCCGAGCGCTTTTAGCTCCGACTCCATTTTGCCGATCTGCTCGAGACGTTCGCGGGTCACCGTTGCACCGTAAGGCAGCCGACTCGAAAGACACGCCGCAGCAGGTTTGTCCCAAATGGGTAGACCGAGCTCCTTTGCTGCCGCGCGAATGTCCGCTTTACCGAAGCCCAAGTCGATGAAGGGCATCTTTACCCGAGCGTTGCGTGCTGCATTCCATCCCGGGCCGATAATCCCCGAGATCATCGACGTTCGCTCCGTTCAAGATGTGTTCGATCCCCCACTCGCGCCGCTTTGCTTCCGCAATTTCGTAGAGCTCGGTCTTGCAATGAAAGCAACGATCGGCCTCATTTCTCGCGTATTCTGGCCGTTCGATCTCGTGACTTTCGACCAAACGCAGATCGGCACCGATCTGTCGGGCGAGACCTTCGGCATCGGCCCGCTCGCTCGGCGCCAAGCTTGCACTCACGGCGGTAAGTCCAATGGCTCGTCCTTTGGGCAAGACCGCGGTTGCGACGGCCAAGAGCAAAGCACTGTCGATGCCACCCGAGAAACACACGAGCACTGAACCCAATTGGAAAAGGTGCTCGCGGAGCTCCGCTAGCCGAGAAGGCGAGACCGTGGTGTCGGACATCGTAAATGAGGAATAACACCGGAGCTCAAGCCGTCGAGTCTCTGCCTTCCTGAGCAATGCCGAGTCTGGCAGCCTGCCGTGGGGGCCACACGCAAGGCGGAAGTCGGCAAGAGCCGGCGAGGGACGAACTCACCGCAATCCGACGGCAAGCGACGAAAGACGAGGAGCTAAGAAAAAAGCGCTCGAGAAGGAGAAGGCGAAGGAGAAGAAGCCCAAGTGGGAAAGCCTCGTCGATGGAGAGGATCGGAATCAGGGTCGGGAGATCATGTGGCCCATACGCCATAGGACATAATTTGTCCTAACGAATCGATAAGTTAGTCAAAGGCTCTGGCGAGCGGCGAGGATACTGATACCTTGTTCAGTATCATGGCACCCACCGTAGCGCTCCACGAACGTCTCCCCAATGAGTTCCTGCTTCGCGCCAAGAGTGCGGGGATTAGCCTTGGCTCTTCCGAATCGACGGAGAGCTTCCTGCCTCTGGGGCTCGACCAACTTCGCCCTGAACAGGGACTCCTCCGAGGTCAGGTCACGGAGCTGTGCGTCCCACGAGTAGGGGGGCAGGCCACGCGCTTGGCGCTTTCGGCTTGTGCACAAGCGCAGCAACAGGGACTCGCTCTGGGTGACCAAGAAGGCCACTTCTGTGCCTACGTCAATCCCTCCTGTTCGCTGTACGCGCCCGGGGTTCAAGCCATGGGGGTCCGACTCGATCGCCTGTTGGTCGTCCGTCCTCCTCTAGAGTCCCTAGCCGCAGTGACACTTCGGCTCGTCCGTTCGCGGGTTTTTGTTTTGGTCGTCGTGGATACGGCAGGCGTGCCGGGGCACCCGCTTCACGTCGATTTGGGTGGCTGGGTGCGCATCGTCCGTCAAATGAACCTAGCGCTGGAAGGCACGCAATCGGCTGTACTGCTCATCACGGACGCGAGCGCACGCCGCCCCATGACGCTGCCCGTTGCACGACGGATCGAGACGAGTCGACCCAATCACGAGCAATTGCGTCTGCTGATCGCCAAAGATCGATTTCGTGAATCCGCACGAGCGCAAGTGCTCGATCACCGAAGTCTCACGTTTGCACAACCCCTACGCCGCTCGGCGTAACCGAAGCGAGGTGTTCCCGTGACTCGACAATCACCGGCTCGACGCGTGGTCTGCTTGGTGCTCCCAGAACTCGCCTGTGAACTTGCGCGCTGGTCGAAGGTCAAACCTCCACAATCGAACCGTTCGACTCAGGATTCGAGGCCAATCAAAGCAGTCTCTTCCAACGCACGTCTCGTAGACAAGCCTCGCCCCCTCGGAGTCGTCTTGCTCGATTCCGTGTCTTGCCGAGCCAACCTCGCAGAACTGAATCGCAATGTCGAGCCCACGGCCAAGCTTTGCGCCGTCGACGCCTTGGCACGACGTTTCGACATCGAACGAGGACTGAGTGTCATCGAAGCCCGGTGTCTGTGTTCGCAGCTCGAGGTGCGTGCGCTCCCGAGGGAGCTACTGCGAGCCACCTTGGAACGAATCGCCGAATCACTACTGGATCGCGCGAGTATCGTATCCGTGGAGCCGCCGGATACGATCTGGCTCGAAATCGGTCCTGTCGTCAAAACCTTCGGCGGAGAAGAACCGCTGGCAAAAGAGCTCCTGGAACGGGTGCGTTGTCTTGGACATCGCGTCACCTTGGCTATCGCCGACGGACCTCGACTTTCGCAACTCTTCGCACGCTACGCCGTAAAAACCCATCCAGAAGGACGCATCATTTCCACGAATGCGACGCAGCGCGAGGTAGCGGCATTGCCACTCACGACGTTGCCCTTGACCGATGAACAACTGGGTTGGCTTGGTCGACTTGGACTCATTCGCCTCGGCGATTTGACGCGGATCCCCGAAGGAGAACTCATCGATCGCTTAGGCGCAACGTCGACGAAATGGGTTCAGCTCGCGCGCGGGGAAGATGCCGAACCGTTGGTCCCCCTCGTTCCTCAGCGAGTCCTGAACGAGAGCCTCGAATGGGACGAGCCCATCGATGGGCTCGAGCGCTTACGATTCATCCTCCGACGACTCACTACGAATCTCGAGGCACGCTTGAATGCTCGAGGAGAAGCCGCCGAGCGCCTGCAAGTCACTTTTTTCCACGATCGCGCCATTGCGAAACATCGAGGGGTACCCTGCGACACCACCCTCCGATTCGAACTAAGCGCCCCGCTTTGGTATGCCGAGGAGCTCGAACGGATCTTGGTGCTAAAGAGTGAAAAAACCCAGCTCCTGGCTCCTACTGTCGGAATCGAAATCAAGATCGTCGAACCTGCGGCACGGATCCCCAAGCAGCTCGAGCTCTCTCGGTTAATCGCTGGATTCGGTAGTCAAGCACCCGCAGAAGACGGAATGCCGCTGTTGCTCGCGGAACTCGAGGGAGAGCTCGGAAACGAGCGGGTCGGTTTGTTGTCCGTCGATTTCAGTCATCGTCCCGAAAAGAAGAGTCTCTTCGTCCCCTATCGGCTCGACTCCGACTCTTCGACGGAAGCGTCACCGCGAGGAAAGCGCCCAGGGTTGAAAAAGGCCAAACTGCCCCGCATTCAACAAGAGCTGCCCCATCTCGACGGCTTTTCACCGCTAACTCGTCTCCTCGAGCGTCCAACCCCCATCGAACCACCCCTCCGCGTCGGAGCGACACTGTTCATCGGCGCCCAAGCTTTCATCATCGACGCCGTGCGCTTCGAACAACGATTGGATGGCGTCGAATGGTGGCGTACTCATTCGGTAAGTCGAGATTACGTCCGACTCTGGCTCAGGGGAGCCGATGGAGGATTCGAAGCTTTGGCTTACGTCGATCGCCCGAAAGGCCGGTGTTTTCTCCAGGCCATAGCAGATTGAGCCCAAACCGAGCCCCTCATCGTTCGAAGCATCCAAAGGAGTCGGCCCAAACGATTGTTCGCCGAGTTACTTGCCTGCAGTAACTTCTCTTTTCTTCGAGGGGCATCTCACCCTGAGGAGCTGGTCGAACGCGCCCATGAACTCGGTCTGCTCGCGTTGGGATTGTGCGATCGAGACGGGCTCTACGGGTCGGTTAGAGCCTTTGACAAGGCGCAGGAGCTCGGACAGGGATACCTCGTCGGCGCAGAGCTCTCCTTGGATTTGTCCATCCACGACAACGAAAACGACGGTCGTGCACGGCTCGCCATAGCGGATTTCAGCCGGAAACACCCCGAATTTACCCCAACGTTGGTCGTCTATCCCGAACATCATCGGGGCTATCGAAGCTTGTGCCGAGCCATCACCCTCGCGCATCAGGATCGTCCCAAGGGAACGTCCGGGTATCGCATTTTTCGGCATGGAATTCCGGCTGAAGGCCTCGTTTATATCGTCCCAGCCGATAGTCTGCTCGCCCTTGACGGATGTCGAGATCCGGACCAAGACGATGAATCATCGCCCCTGGATCGGGTTTTAGCTCGGCTTGCCGTCGAAGCTCCCAAGCAGACCTACTTGGGACAGTTTAGACACTTCGACGCCGAAGATCCCAGGCGAGAAACCTTGATCCGACGAGCTAGCGAGCGCTTCGGCTTTCCCATCTTGGCGTCGGCTCGCCCCAGATTTCACCATCGAGAACGCCGTCCATTGGCCGATGTCCTCGATTGTATTCGTCGCGGTGTTCGCCTCGACGAGGCCGGACGATTCCTTCACGGCAATAGCGAAGCGAGACTCCTCTCCGAAGCAGAAATCCGCAGTCGCTTCACGGATCGACCGGAGTGGGTGAGTCGAACCGAAGAGGTCGTCGAACGCTGCCCCTTTAGCTTATCCGAGCTCGATTACAAATTTCCATGTCGTCTCGAGCCGGGACAAACCGCTGATGAAAAGCTGAAATTTCTGGTCAAGGCAGGCGCGCGACGTCGCTATCCTCGCGGGGTACCAGAGAAGGTCAAGCAACAGCTCAAACACGAGCTCGACATCATCACTGGCATGCAGATGGCTTCCTATTTCCTCAGCACCTGGGAAGTCGTTCAGATGGCAAAGCAGCGAAAATACTTTGCCAGGGGCGGGGAAGTGCTGCCAATAGCGCCGTCTGCTTCGTCCTCGGCATCACGGGGGTCGATCCCGATCGCAGCAGTTTGCTATTCGAGCGATTCATGAGTCCGGAACGTCGAGAGCCACCGGATATCGACATCGACTTCGAGCATGAGCGACGAGAGGAGATCATCCAAGACATCTATCGCGAATATGGCCGAGATCGCGCCGCCATGGTCTCCGAAGTCATTCGCTACCGAGCCCGCAGCGCACTACGCGAGGTCGCGAAGGTGTTCGGGCTCTCGCCCGATCAGATCGATCGATTGACGAGTGCCGTCTCTGGCTGGGAAAGTCTGTTTTGGGTCGATCCCGAAGAGAATCGTTCACTGGAGCTCGCCGACGGCCCCCGCGTCTCCCTCGACTCCAGCGAGGCAGCGGTCCCTTCTACGAGTGCAGACGTCAGTAGCACGGACGTCGATGTCGGCGGCGCGTGTGTCGATGTCGGCGGCGCGTGTGTCGATGTCGGCGGCGCGTGTGTCGATGTCGGCGGCGCGCCGGAGTTCACGAAAGCGACCTCGCGAGAACAACGCAGCAAAGTTCAACTGGTGAGCGGCAGAACACCACCAGTCTCGACCGTAGCCGTCGAACGGCTACGCGCGTTGGGCCTCGACGCAAACGATCCCCGTTTACGACAGATCCTGCGACTCGCAAAGGAACTCCAAGGATTTCCGCGACATCTTTCCATTCACGTCGGCGGATTCGTGCTCTCCGCGGAACCAATCGAATCGGTATGCCCCATAGAACCCGGACGAATGCCGGGACGCACCGTGGTGCCCTGGGACAAGGACGACATCGATCGTTTGGGCTTCTTCAAGGTCGATGTCTTGGGCCTGGGCATGCTCACCGCAATCCGTAAATCCTTGGAGCTGTTGCATGACGATGGCCACGTGAGTGGTCGGGGTGCTCCGGCATCCCCATTTTGCCCTATCGAATGCCTCGCGATGATCCCGGCCGAAGATCGCGCAGTTTACGACACCATTTCGAGGGGAGACACGATGGGGGTCTTTCAGATCGAGAGTCGAGCGCAAATGGCGATGCTCCCGCGACTACGACCACAACGCTTTTACGATCTCGTCATCGAGGTGGCCATCGTTCGCCCGGGCCCCATTCACGGTGGAATGGTGCACCCGTACCTGCGCAGGCGCAACGGTCGAGAAAAAATCGACTTCGCGCATGAATCTCTTAAGGAGATCCTGACGCGGACGCTGGGGGTGCCACTCTTTCAAGAGCAAGTCATGCAGATTGCGATCGTCGGGGCAGGATACAGTGGTGGAGAAGCCGATCAGTTGCGTCGCGACATGGCTGCGTGGCGTAAAAATGGACGTTTACTGCGCCACCGGGAGCGATTGCTCGAAGGATTCGCTCGCAAAGGGATCGCTTCGAAATTCGGCGAAGCCCTCTTCGAGCAAATCAAAGGCTTTGGTGAATACGGCTTCCCGGAATCTCACGCCGCTTCCTTTGCACTACTCGTTTACACCTCCGCTTGGATCAAAACCCATTTCCCAGCGCATTTCCTAGTCGCGTTGCTCAACGCTCAACCGATGGGTTTCTATTCACCCCACTCCCTGATCCGCGACGCAGTGGCGCACGGGGTCAAGGTCCTCGATATAGACGTATCCTTCAGTCATTGGGACGTGACCTTAGAAGGTCCCCCGCAACGAAGATGCGTACGCCTCGGGTTTCGTCTCATCAAAGGCATCGGGCCAGCATGGGTCGGACAACTCGTCGATGAGCGGAATTATCGCTCGTTTACGGATCTCGAGGATTTCCGGCTACGGCTTTGTCCCCCACGAGATACGTTGGCACTCCTGGCAGAAGCCGGGGCCTTCGAGAGTCTTTCGCTTTCGCGACGTGCTGCGCTCTGGGAAGCGCGGAGGCCAGCATTTTTGCCTCTCTTCACGAGAACGGAAAAGGCGCACCCGATATCAATGCCTCGCTTGCCGAAGCTCGACGACAAAACGCGACTTCGCTTCGACTACTCCACTAAGGGACTTAGCCTTTCCGCTCATCCTCTGCAATTTCTCCGCAGCCAACTTCGTCGTCGAGGAGTCATTACTGCCGCTCAGCTGCCCCAATATCGCAAGGGGGACTCAGTTTCCGTAGCTGGGCTCGTCTTATGCAGGCAACAACCCATGACGGCGAATGGCATCATCTTCATTACCGTCGAAGACGAATCGGGAAGCATCAATCTCATCGTACGTCCCGAGGTACAGGCGCGCTATGGCCTCATGCTCCGGCAAGCATCGATACTTTTGGCCTGGGGACAGCTGGAACGTACCGCTCCAGAAGAAGAGAAAACCGTTCCCGTCATCCATGTATTGACGCAAGGCTTTCAACGCCTCGATGAAGGCGACGAGGAGTTGTCGGGATTCTCGCGCGACTTCCACTGAGTCACGTCTCTTTCAGCTTTTCTCGTTCTACCTGAAAGGTTTGGTACGCTTCGCGATTTCGCCTTCTTTCCGCCCATCGACGGGCGCATTTTTCGTTTGGCAAGTGGCTGCCCGTACTTCTCGATTCAGCCGCGGTCGATCCCCCTCGACTAAACGTTCGAGGCTGACTGGACACACCTTCCTTCCTAACCTAGATTGGAAGTCGTCTTTTTCAGCTGAAAGGGTGCAGCACTCTGCTGCAGGATCTCAGATGGTCGGGCCGCCATCTTTGCCGGTAATCCCGGCGAGGATCTCCCATGAACAATCTAGGACCAAAGCACGTGGCAGCGCCCCGACCCATCCCTCCCGAAGCATGGGCGCCCCTCGTTCGTGTCGCGAGAGTTGCGAAACGTCCACTCGAGCGATTTCTCGGAATCGAAGCAGCAAGCGGGATTTTGCTCCTCATCTCCGCCGCAGCCGCTCTGATTTGGGCAAACTCCCAACTAGGCCATACTTACCGTGCGTTCTTCCATACGACTCTCGGAGTTCGGCTTGGTCCACTCGTATTCGAACGCTCCCTCGAATGGTTCATCAACGATGGTTTGATGGTGGTGTTCTTCTTCGTCGTTGGCCTCGAGATTAGACGAGAGTTACACCATGGTGAATTGTCCGAATGGCGACGAGCGTTGTTACCTGCGACAGCTGCACTCGGCGGCATGATCGCACCAGCGGTTCTCTATCTCTCCGTCGCTGGCGCTCCCGATACTCGCTCGGGTTGGGGAGTCCCAATGGCCACCGACATTGCATTTGCCGTGGGCATTCTCACGTTACTTGGCAAGCGAATCCCAGCTGCCCTCCGAGTGCTGCTACTGGCCCTTGCCGTCATCGACGACCTTGGAGCCATTCTCGTCATCGCCTTCTTCTATTCCACAGGGATCGCCATTTCTGGCCTGCTCGTCGCGATGACGGGTATCGTCGCCATCTTCGTCATGCAGCGTCTCGGCGTGCGCTCGAAGGCTGCCTACGTCATCCCAGCCCTAGTGCTTTGGGCAGGCACGTATACGGCGGGAGTTCACCCAACCATTGCCGGGGTGATCATCGGCTTGATGACCCCCGTGCGCGCTTGGTTAGGACGGGAAGGATTCGTCAACGGGGTTCGTGAACAGCTCGATCGCCTCGACGCGACTTCACCTGACGCCGTCTCGGCCCATGATTTGGCACGTCACCTCAAACACGTCGACGACGCCCGCAGAGAGGCAACCTCTCCGGCTGAAAGCTTGATCGAGCAACTCCATCCTTGGGTAGCATTCGGCATCATGCCCCTGTTCGCCCTTGCCAATGCAGGAGTGGTCATTGATGCACACGCGGTCGCTCCCTCGACCACGAGGGTGATCACGGCAGTTGCCGTGGGACTCGTTCTCGGAAAGCCCATTGGCGTCCTCCTAGCAGTCGCAATCACGCTGCGAACTGGCCTCGGAACGCTTCCGGTAGGGCTCACATACCGTCACCTCACCGTACTCGGCGTGGTCGCTGGTGTCGGGTTTACGATGGCACTCTTCGTCGCGCAGCTCGCATTCTCCGACCCCAAACTGCTTGCCGCCGCCAAGCTGGGCGTCCTTGGTGCAAGCCTCGCAGCAGCCGTGCTTGCCGTTGTCCTAGGTCGCTCGCTTTTGAGCCCCGATCCCTGCCAGGGCCAAGCGACATTCGCGGACGAAGCCGAAAACTCCACGGTGAAGTAGGCGGCACGCGTCTGCAACGCATCGCCCACGTCTACGTTGACCCGACCCACGCGCGCCACGCCAGGAGCGACCACATGAAACGCAGCGCGCGTTCGACCGCTGAAGTGCTGCAGCCCTAAGCTGCCCCGCGGTTCAGTGGTACTTGAAATCAGCCACAACGGTAAATGCCGTCGTGTTGAAATCGACACCATTTAGGGACAGGGGCGCATAGGAGAGACGCGCGAGCGGGCCAATACTCCACTGATCGGCGACCCAGAACTCGTAACCACCGCCGAGAAATGCGACGAGGCCGGTGGGATCGCTGCCGCCAACATTACCCTTGTAGGAGGCCTCGAGCCCGCCCCAGCCCGCAAATCCCACGAAGTGAAGTCCTGAAGTAGGGTTCGGATAGACATCTACGTAAGGCCCGAAGCCGATGAGATGAAGGGAGACATCGGAGAGGGATCCTTGATCGCTCTTGGGGGAAAAGGCGTTGTCGTACGTCATTCCGCCACCAATCGCAACGGGTCCAATCGTACCACCAAGAAAGATTGCGGTGGCGTAAGTCATCCCAGAATAGGTGTTTTCGACGCCATTCGCCGATGCAGTCGAGCTCAAGTACCCAAGTCCCGCGTCGAGCTGCAGGAAAAACCCGTCATGGGTTCGCACTTCGGCCATAGCCGATTGCGATCCAAGTAAACCAAGAGCGAGGATTGGAAACGCGACAGCGAAAGCCATCTGTTTTTTCATGATGACGGGCATACGGACAGCCCCTGGCCATCCTTAGGCGCGCATCAAACAAAATAGGCCTGCGCATTCGCGCGCAGGCCCATCGTGCAGCCGCGTAATCCTCAACGACTCATGCGACTTGCACTTCACCCTCGGCGGTCGCCTCGGGCGGAGTAGCCGCCTTCTCGGCTGCTCGCAGCGCGTTTGCCGCAGCCACGGACTCGCTACGACTGACGGCAGTATCGTTCACCTTGACGCTGACGATACGCGACACACCCGGCTCACCCATGGTGACGCCATAGAGCGCATCGACCGATTGCATGGTCTTTCGGATGTGCGTAATCAAGATGAACTGCGATCGGGCGGTCATGCTGCGAATGGCCTCGTTGTAACGAGACACGTTCGCTTCGTCGAGCGGAGCATCAACCTCGTCGAGAATACAGAAGGGAGAAGGCTTGTATTGGAAGATGGCAAAAATGAGCGACGTTGCCGTAAGTGCCTTCTCACCACCACTCATCAACTCGATGTTGCCCAGCTTCTTGCCAGGAGGCTGCGCCACGATGTCGACGCCCGTCCCCAACAAGTCCTCGGGATCCGTAAGCAACAACTCGGCGCGACCGCCACGGAAGTTCCGCGTGAAGGTCTTCTTGAACAGATCGTTTACGGCGTCGAAGGCCTCTCGGAAGCGCTTGCGCGACTCCTTGTTCATCAACTTGATGGCCTTCTCGAGGTCATCGAGAGCCTTCTCCAGGTCGACCTTCTGACCATTGAGCTCACTGAAACGCCGTTCGGCATCGTCGTACTCGGCCTTCGCGTCGAGATTGACGGGTCCCATCCGGTCGATGAGTTGCCCCAACTCCTCGATGCGTCGATGCTGCTCTGGATCGGGAAGGGGACGGCTGTGGTAGTCCCCGATGATGCGAGGCAGATCCAAGCCGCGGAACTTCTCTCGAACCGTCTGGAGGAGGTGATCGTGCTCGATTCGAAGCTTAGTGAGGGCCATTTCGGCACTGCGAACGATGCCGTCGACGGTATCGAGCTCTTCGCGGATCCCACGGAGCCCCATTTCACGTTCGTTGAGCGCCCGGCGCAGCTCGTCCAGTCGAGTCCGCATGTCCTCGAGACGTCCGTGGAATTCCTTGGCGCGCGCCTCTGCATCCAGACGCTTCTCTTGGGCAATCATCGTGTTCGCAGCCGCCTCGCCGAACGATGCTGCAGCATCGCGCCCGTCCTCCAGCAATCGGCGTGACCGCGTATCCAAATCCATCAAAGATCGCTCGCTGCGCTCGAGCGTGGCCCGAGCAGCACCAATCTGTTCTTTGACCTGCGCCAGACGGATCTTGCGCTCAGTGACCGTCGAAGATTGCGCCGCGACTCGTTCACGCCATTCCGCGGCTTGCTCGTTGGCCTGGTTCAGCTCGTCATTGAGCCGACGCACCTCGACATGGAGCTCGTCGAGACTGACGCTGCCGACCTCGGCCTCTGCACTGCAGTCTTCGAGCTTCTTCTCGATGTCGGTCAGATCCACCTGCGCGGAATCCCGCCGCAGGGTCGCTCGCATCAATTGCTCGCGAGTCGCGGCGAGGTCCTTTTCTGCGGTGACGTGAGCCAGCTCCCCCTGGTGCGCGTCTTGTCGTGCCCGGTCGAGGGAAGCCGAAGATTCCGAGAATCGCGCCCGCAACGTCGCGTGTTCCTCGGCAACGGTCGCGTGAACGGCCTCGAGCCGAGCCACTTCCTCCCCAAGAACGCGAAGCTCGCGCTTTTGTTCGACCAGATGAGCCGCGATCTCGTCGCCTGTCCCACCGCTGACCACACCGAAGGGCCGAATGACCGTGCCTTCCTTCGAAACGAACGTCATCTCGGGCATCCGTTGCGAGAGAGACAGAGCCACTTCGGCCGACTCTACAACGACGGCATCCCCGACGAGCGAGCGAGCGAGCGCCTCGTCTTGGGGCGCGAAACGCAAGCTATCCACGAGATACCCGATGACACCATCCGTCTGCGGGAGCGAGCGACGATGCCCGGCGATGTAACCAGGGTTGGCCGAGATCACGTTGGCTCGACCGCGCTTCTCTTTGCCGAGACGCTCGAGCAACGCGAGACCTCGAGCCAGATCATTTACCACGACGTATTGCAGCCGCTCTCCGAGCAACCCTGCCAGGGCATGTTGCATGTCGGACGGAGCTTCGAGCCGATCGGCCACCATGCCGCGAACGCAGGGATCCCCAAAAGAGAGAAGGGCACGCACGCCCACGCCGACCCCTTCGTGCTTGCGATGCAAATCCTCGAGGGCACGAAGACGATTGCGTTTGACACCGAGCTCGTTTTTCGCCGCGTCGACGGCACGCTCGCTCTCGAAAAGTCGCGATTCTGAGCTCGGTCACGAGCTGCTCGAGGGCGACCTTCTCTTCGGCCGAAAGCCGCTTGCCTTCTGCAAGTTCTGCGACACTGGTTTCGAGAGCCGCTCTGCGGGCCTCGAGATCCAGGAGCTCCTCGTTGAGCTTGGCAAACTCCCCCTCGATGCGATCCCTGCGAGCCCGTAGGTCGCCGTGGCGTTGCTCGAGAGCATCCAACTTCGCGGAGGCAGCCGCCGCCTGATTGCTGGCTTGGTTGACCCGCGAGCGGATGTTTTGGACGGCTTCCTGCGCTCGCTGCTCTTCCAGCTTGAGCACGTCCAGCGACTCCGCCTCCGCCGTGGCGTCTTCTTCACGAGCACGTAGCTCGCGAGACAGCTCGCTCACTCGCTTCTCGAACTCCTCTTGCTCGGTCAAAAGCGACTGCATTCGCTCGGCAACGTCTCGCTGCTCGATCTCGATGGCGGCCATTTTATCGGTCAAATGGGCCATTTTGTCGCGGCTGCGACTGATCTGCGCATTCTGCGTCGTGACGTCGTTGTCCGCTTCGAAGGCAGCCTTGGCCGTCTCATCGGTCTCGAGTTCGAGTTCGATGGCTGCTTGCCGCTGGTCTTCCAAACCATTGTCCAAAGCTTCGAGCTTGCCTCGAAGCTCCTCTGCTTTCGTGGAGTTCTCTTCGTAAAGCTCAGCTTGTACTCGAGAGGTAACGACGAACTCGAGGTACTTGTGAGAAGCCTCGTGAAGGGAGAGATCCTCGTATTCCTTGCGGTAATCGAGGTAGCGTTCCGCCTTTGCGACCTGTCGCTTCAGCGAATTTCTCGTCCGCTCGATCTCGTTGACGATATCCGTGATGCGAAGCAGATTCTGCCGCGTCAGCTCGATTTTGCGCTCGGCTTGCTTGCGACGCTGCTTGTACTTGGTGATCCCCGCTGCCTCTTCGATGAAGATGCGTCGATTCTTCGGGACGGGCACTAACGATTTGGCCAATCTTGCCCTGTTCGACGATTGAGTAGGCCTTCGTGCCGACACCAGTGCCGAGAAAGAGATCTGGTCACGTCGCGCAACCGAACCTGCACCTTGTTGATGAGGTACTCGCTGGTTCCGTCTCGATAGAGGCGACGCGTCACCGCGATTTCCGGGATAGTGCTTGTATTCTTCGGGAAGCTCTGCGGCCTGCTCGACGTCGGTGTTGTCGAAGGTAATCGTCACTTCCGCGAACCCGTGAGGACCACGGGACTCCGACCCGTTGAAGATGACGTCTTCCATGGAGCGGCCGCGCAGGTGTTTCGCGCTCTGCTCACCCATGCACCAGCGGATGGAATCGACGATGTTCGACTTACCGCAGCCGTTCGGACCGACGATGCCGATGACGTCGTGATTGAAATGAATGACGGTGCGGTCGACGAACGACTTGAATCCACACATTTCGAGGGATTTCGATGTGCATCGATTCGTCCTTGTTGCCCCGCAGGCCTGGTAACGCGTGCAGGCCGAGTCCACCCCGAGGGAGCGCCGCGGGCCATGCATATGGTCACACGTTGTGATGCATGGTCACGCCGCGTAGTGCAGTCGTTCCCTCTTCTACGCGCCACCCCTCCCTCAGGCAAGGGGGAATCTGAGAGAATGTGCAGGCCGTACACCCAGCTGTAGCAGCGGGATTTATACTGAATTCTCGAGCCGACCTAAAGTCTAACTTGAAGAATTTGAACAGATTCCCAGAGTTGCAGACCGAGGCGCACGAACCGGCGGCCGACCGAACGTGCTCGACACAGAAACCTATTGTTCAGGAGAACGAACGGCAGAGGCAAGTTGCTGACCTCGGCTCGTGGGACAATCGGGGAACGCTCGCGGGGTTCCCAAGGTCATCGCCAGGCCGGTGATTCTCCCCACGGGGTGCGACGGCGGAACGAACGTTCCCGCGGTTGACAGACCCAAAAAAAAGACACATCTAGCCACGCAGAGCTGAGGCAACTCTTCACAATGACCTACGATTACATCTGCACGGCCTGTGGACACGTCTGGGAAGCGGAACAACGGATTTCCGAGGACCCGCTCAAGGATTGCCCCTCCTGCAAAGCCGCAGCAGCCAAGCGCCAGGTCTCCGGCGGAGCAGGCTTCATCCTCAAGGGTGGCGGCTGGTACTCTGACCTCTACAGCAGCACCAAGTCGAGTTCCAGCAGCAGCGAGAAGTCGTCGAGCTCGTCACCGTGTAGCTCCGGGGCCTGCGGCACGAGCGCTTGCCCAGCTGCGTCCAGCAACTGAAGAGCCAAGAATCGAGCCACCTCGTGACCGTTGTGGTACGAGGCCGAGGCGACCATGAGCCTCGTCACCGCCTCCATCGAGTCGATAGCGCCTTATCAAGCGGGTAAGCCGCTGGAAGAGCTTGCACGCGAGCTCGGTATCACGGACGCAATCAAACTGGCGTCCAACGAGAATCCCCTCGGGCCGAGTCCGAAAGTCGTGCAAGCGGTTCAGCAGGCCCTCACGGCTCTGCACCGCTATCCGGACGCGTCCACGTATCGGCTACGCGAAAAGCTCTCGGAAAAGCTCGGCGTTGCCATGGGCGAGCTCCTTCCTGGCAATGGTTCGAACGAGCTCCTCGAGCTCTTGGTCGGTACCTTCGCCACCCCCGAACACCACATCGTGTTCGGGGTCCCCGCGTTCGTCGTTTACCGACTCTCCGCCTTGTCTCACGGCGTACCCTTCACGGCGGTTCCGCTGCTGAACGATGTTCCATCACCTCGACGCGATGGCAGAAGCCGTCACGCCACGCACGGCGACTTTCGTTCGTGTGCAATCCCAACAACCCGACGGGAACTTACGTCCCGCGTGCAGCACTCGAGCGCTTTCTGGCTCGCGTACCCGAAGAGGTGATTGTGGTGCTCGACGAGGCGTACATCGAGTACGCCGATGCGCCCGATTTCCCGGATGGTCTTACGCTACGGCATGTCCGCGAACGCTTGGTCCTCGCGCGAACCTTCTCCAAAGCCTACGGACTTGCGGCACTTCGCGTCGGTTACCTCGTCGGACCAGCGAAGCTCATCGACTACGTAAATCGGGTCCGACCGCCATTCAACGTGAGCAGCTTGGGTCAGGTCGCGGCGATGGCCGCTCTCGACGATTGAGAGTACGTCGAACGCGGGGTGGACCTGAATCGAACGGAGCGAGCACGTCTATCCGGACGACTCGCGTCTCTCGGCTGTCAGGTCACCCCGAGCCAAGCCAATTTCGTCTACGTACGTACGGGGCGCTCCGGCCGGGACATTTACGAGCTGACTCCTTCGACACGGCGTCATTACGCGCGCGATTGGTGCGGCACCGGACGATTTGCGTATCACCGTCGGACTTCCCGAGGAAAATGATTGACTGCTGCTCGCACTCGAAGGAGTCTTGAAATCGTGACGACGATAACTGGTCAGCGCTGGGTGAAGACGGGAGCGGTGAAGAGGGGTCGGCTGACTTCGTTGTTGGCTATTGCAATCTCGAGTGCACTTGCTCCCATGCTCGGTGGATGTGGGGAGCAAAGGACAGCATCACTCCCACTACGGCAAGCCATGAGATGACCGCCCAAGAGATAGACGGCGCTCCGCTCGCATTGCTTCCCGGAGGCCTCGTGGGCTTTGCACGTTTGGACGCACAAGCAGTCTTCCAAACCGCCTTCGGTCCAAGTCTCGCGGAACTGGCACGGCAGCTAGCACCATTGCCTCCGTCTGCCGGGTTCGTCATCGAACGTGACCTGACGCGAGTCTATCTCGGCTTTTATTCGATTGCTGGCGTCGATCTCGCCGGTGTCGCCCAAGGACGCTTCGACGAAAACCAGATCCGCATGGCGGCTCAACAAACGAGCTCGCCTGGTCAGATGCCCCAAGCAGGTGCCCTCGTTCAGAGCGTTTATGCGGGTCGAGCGGTCTACACGGTCAACAACATGGGCTTTTGTCTGTTGACCGCGCAAACGGCCCGATTTTGGTAACGAAACGGGCATTCGTCGCGCGCTCGATCGCATCCGCGAGGGACGAGCAGCCAATCGTCTTCCTGCGTGGACCAAGGAACTCCTCGACGATCCGAAGGTTCCCTTTGCATTCGGACTCGATCTGCGCGCCACTGCAACATCGGACTCCGTTCGACAGCAGCTTCCGTTCGTCGAAGGACTCGAAGCGGCGCGCGTGCGAGGCAACTTCGTGGCGCCTGGACTCAACCTCGCCGGAAGCCTCGGCTATCCCAGCGCCGAAGCCGCAACTACGGGTGCCCAACGGCTCAACCAGACGCGAGACCTCCTAGGTCAGGCCGGTTTCTTCATTGCACTTTTGGGCGTTGCGCAGCCCCTCGAGCGACTAGAAGCGAAGGCCAACGGCACGGAGGTGGACTTCGTTGCCTCGGCCAACGGCGTCACCCTAGGACGCTTCATTTCACAAATGACCCCTACCATCGTGGCTGGCGCACGCTCGGGTCTCATCAAGAACCCCGTTCGCTAACAAGGACCGTTCATCTGCCTCATGTCGACGCTCAAGATCGATCCAGCCAAAGGCGCCCTCAAGGGCGAAGTCAACCTACCCAGTGACAAAAGCATCAGCCATCGCGCGCTGATCTTCGCCGCTCTCGGCTGGGGACGTTCAACACTGACGCGGTTCTCCTACGGCGAGGACAACGTGAGCACGCTCGTTGCTATGCAGAAGATGGGGGTCACCATCGCTGACGACGGGCAAGGGACCGTCGTCGTAGACGGCGTGGGACTCGACGGGCTGCGTGAAGGTGGAACACTCGATTGCGGCAACTCCGGAACGACGATGCGACTGCTTTCCGGCGTCCTCGCGGCCCAACCGTTCAAGAGTATTCTCGTTGGAGACACATCGCTTTCCGGTCGCCCCATGCTTCGCGTCGCTGGCCCGCTTCGTCAACGCGGAGCCATCATCGATGGACGTCCCCACCCGAAGAAGGCAGGGGACATCACTGCTCCGCTCGAGATTCGGACCGCTCCCATCGGGTAAGCGATTGACGGCTATCGAATACGCCATGCCCATGTCGAGCGCCCAGGTCAAAAGTGCGCTCCTGCTTTCCGGACTCTACGCCGATGGCCCGACGCTCGTGAGCGAGCCACTGCTCTCTCGCGATCACACCGAACGCATGATGCACGCCCTCGGGTTGCCGCTGGACACCGCTGGACCCACCGTGCGACTTTTACCGCCAGCGCAGCGCAAAGCTTGGAGTGGATTCGCCGTCGATCTCCCGGGCGATCTCGGCCGCGGCTTTCCCCCTAGTTGCCGCCGCGCTCGTACCGAACAGCGCAGTGACCACCGTAAACACCGGGACCAACCCGACGCGAACTGGGATTTGCGACATTCTCCGACATCTCGGAGCCGCCCTTTCCGTCGAGCCCCACGGCGACGTGCTTGGAGAGCCTCTCGGCGCGCTCACGGTACGAGGTTCCGGTACCCTACGAGGAGCGGCAATCGGAGGGGAGGTGGCCGTGCGCGCCATCGACGAAATCCCGATTGCATGCGCCCTCGCGGCGCGTGCGAAGGGCACAACAGAATTCTCCGACGTGGCCGAGTTGCGCGTGAAAGAAAGCGACCGCATCGCGACCATGGCCGCAATGCTCCGCAATTTCGGGGTCGACGGTGAAGAGCGTCCCGACGGACTTCGAATCGAGGGCAACCCAGATTGCCCCCTCAAGGCGGCTCGTTTTGCGAGCAAGGGGGATCACCGCATCGCCATGACTGCAGCTGTGCTCGGCCTGGTCGCCGATGGCCCGACGATCATCGACGACGCCGACTGCATCGCGACGAGCTTTCCTTCCTTCACTGAGACCTTCCGCAAGCTCGGTGCCACCGTCGAGGTGTCGCCATGAGTCGAACGGAACCGGTCGTCGCGATTGACGGTCCTGCCGGTGCGGGCAAGAGCACCATCACCAAGCGAGTTGCGAGAAAGCTCGGATATCTCGTTCTCGATACGGGCGCGCTCTATCGTACGGTGGCGCTGGCAGCGCGTCGTGCCTCGGTAGACTGGTCTGACGCCAACGCGGTCGCACTCGTCGCTTATGGCCTTGCCAAACGCGACGCAATCGCCTTTCGAAACGAGGGCGGAGAATCGCAATCGGTTTGGTTGGATGGCGAAGACATCAGCCTCGCCATTCGCACGCAGGAGATGAGCGAAGGCGCCAGCCGTGTCTCGTCGATACCGCTCGTACGCGACGCTCTGCTCGACTTGCAACGTCGCGTCGGACAGGACGGTGGTGTCGTCGTCGAAGGACGCGACATCGGCAGCGTCGTTTTTCCCGATGCCGAGGCCAAGTTCTACCTGACCGCAAGTGACGAAGTTCGTGCCAAACGTCGCCTCGACGAGCTCGTGGCACGCGGCGAGCAGACGGATTCTCAAACGGTGCTCCGCGAAGTGAGGGAGCGTGACGCTCGCGACCGCAATCGGCGCAATCGCGCCCCTGATCAAGCCAAAGACGCCGAACTCGTCGACAGCTCGTTCATGGGAATCGACGAGGTGGTCGACGTGATGGTGAATCGCGTTCGGGAGATCGCCGCAACTTGAATGCAAGCAGTTAGCGAGATGGCCCGGTGGGGATGGTTGCGTTCGACCACGGCGATCCTTGCGGGACGTGGTTCGTCTGCTGCTTGCCAGAGACGCCAGCTCGTCCGCCACCGGTGCCATCGAGTCGAGCCACCGCGAGCACGCTCTTGCCTTCGGATTCGGATGTCGCCCTTTGGCTCGACATCGAGCGCCTGAAGGCGCTTTTCTTGCGTGAACCCGAACGGCAGTTGCTCGCGGTGCTGAGGGATTATGGCGTGGTCACACTCTCGGATGCCACGGCGAACGACGAGTTCTACATCGAGCTACTTCGCCACACGACGCGACTCTCTTCAGCGTGTCGGCCTCACGGAGACGGTTGTCGCGATCCCGTTTTGGTCGCTCGCGGCGACTTCCGCAAACTGGACCTCCGTCGAGCACTCGGGCTCACGCGCGGGGGACTCGATTTGGGTGGCGGGTGGTTGCGCTACGATTGCGAGGGAGACTTCGATCGCTCGGGGCTGGCTCGCGTGTACTTTGCGCCACCGGATTCACTGGTCCTCGTCAGCTACACGGAGCTCGATGCCGTCGAGCGCACCGTCGAACGTTACCACGGCACGCGAAACCCAATCCCCAAGGAACTCGGACTTGCATCGATTGTCTTGCGTCCGAGCAGTATCGCGACGCTCGTCGAGTCGAGAGCACCGGCTGCAGCGAGGTGGCTCCGAGAAGCACAAAGTATCGAGCTACTCGTCGATCGTCGAACACGACGCTGACGCTCGCGCTCACGTTCGGATTTGCCACCCAAGCCCGAGCGGAACGTGCAGCTTCGGCCTTTCTGTTGATATGGGCGAGCCTGGCAAAACAAGATTGCCAGTTGACGCCCTCGCCACCCATCGAGGTCGTCGGAGCGGAAGTTGTCGTGCGACTCGCTTCGGCGGCTCTCCGGCTGGAGGGGCCCCGAACCGAGCAACATGATGGCGGAGCTCCGCCTCTGGCGCCGTGAGCGGGCAGAACACGACGATTCCGCACTCTCGGGGGGCCAGTACCATCCAGGACCCGGCGTTCTTCGCATCGGTCACATTTCCGTCATCCCCAGGACATTTCGATTGATGGACCGGTTGGCTGCGGAAGCTCCGCCCACCCATCGGTCGCACCTGTGGCTCGGCGCCGCACCACATCGAGTGGTGGGCGACCGACTGCCCTATGTCCGACCGAATCAGGTGCTGTTCGGATTCTATCGTGTTTCCCTATTAACCTT
>JASGIX010000056.1:0-309987 GCA_049840955.1 Polyangiaceae bacterium | reverse complement strand
CATTTCCTATCGGGGCATTTGCGCTCTCGATTGGGTTCGACGCGCTACATGGCCTGACGCATGACCCAGAACATGCCCGGGCTGCACGCATGACCCTCGATGTCGGGCTCGTTACCGCGGTGGCTGCCGCGCCGTTCGGCTTCGTCGATTGGCGCGCCATTGCACCAGGAACGCGAGCCAAGCGGATTGGGCTTATTCACGCCGTGGGCAACGCCGCCATGCTCGCACTCTTTGCCACGTCGAGAGCGCGATCGCAGCGGAGGACGCCCGCGTTCAGCCGCGAAGGTCCTCTCTGCAACGGCGTTCCTTCTCTCCGGCGTCACGGCCTGGTTGGGAGGAGAGCTCGTGTCACGGCACGCGATTGGTGTGCGCCCGGGCGCGGACCTGGAGTGAGAGCAAAGCGAACTTGCGCCGATTGACGACCGTTGCGTCGAACCACCCAATGAGACAAGCCTCGTCCAGCGCGACAGATTGGCTCGATACGTTAGACCGTCTTTCGGCTCACCATCGCTCTCGCGACGAGAACCTACCGTAACGATCGAACCACTATCGAGATGGCCATTGGATGCTTCGCGTTCATAACGCTGTAGACTACAATGCGCCCCGACCGAAACACCTCGTCGCGACGGAAGAGCCGCTCATTTCGAGACTACTGCCGTTGCGGCGAGGTTCCCTTCGAATCCCCTCCTAGACCAATCCATAGGGTGATCGCCGACACGTCCCCGTTCATAAAATCTGCAGACGCGCCCCCGACTCGACTTCCTTTCGCACGAACGACCTCTCGCTCCGCACCATTGCCGCGATTTTCCAGTCGTTCCTTGAAATTGGCAATCGTCTGGGTCAGCCCGCCACGTAAGCTTACCGTCGGAACGAATCCAATCAGCTCGCGCGCCCGACTGATGTCCGGTCGGCGCTGGCGAGGATCGTCGGCAGGTAGGGGTTCACTGATCAAACCACTTTTGGTTCCCGTGAGTTCAACGACCAGTTTCGCAAGCTCGAGCATCGTCGTCTCCTCGGGGTTACCGATATTGACGGGACCATCGAGATCTTTCAGCGTCGCTACCCGCATGAATCCCTCGATCAAGTCGTCTACATAGCAGAACGACCTCGTTTGACGTCCGGTCCCGAACAGACTAAGCGGGCGGCCCTTGAGCGCCTGCACGATGAAGTTGGAAACGACACGTCCATCGTCGAAAGCCATACGAGGCCCATACGTGTTGAAGATGCGAATGATCCGAGCATCCACCCCCCAACAACGCCGAGCATCCATCAGGAGCGTCTCTGCGGCGCGTTTGCCTTCATCGTAACACGCCCTCGGCCCGATCGGATTGACGTGGCCCCAGTACGACTCCGGCTGCGGATGTACCGACGGGTCACCGTAGACCTCCGATGTCGAGGCATGAACGATCCGGCATGGTCTTCCTCGGGCCATATCGACGAGCTGCATCGCCCCGAGGACGCTGGTCGTAAACGTCGCATACGGATCATGCTGATAGTGCACGGGTGACGCCGGACACGCCAGATTGAATACCACCTGAGCATATACGTGAAGCGGCTGACGAACATCGTGCGCTTGGAAGTAGAAGCGTGGATCACGTGACGCGTTCTTCAAATTTGCCAAATCACCCGTCATGAGATTGTCTACACCAACGACCTCGAAGCCTTCGGCCAACAGGCGATCGACGAGGTGGGAACCCAGGAAACCAGCGGCGCCGGTTACCAATGCCGTAGCGTGAGCACATCCGAGACCCATAACGACTCCTTTGCGCCGAGACCGGCGTACAGCGGACTATTTTGGTTGTTGATGCGGCGTAGCCAATGAAATCTATCGCCCTGCGTCGACCGAGCGGATACGTAACGTCTTGAACGAAGGAGTGTCGGCAACGAGCCACTCCCTGCGCGCGCAGCCCGTACGCGCACAGGACTCCGCACTTCGTCCGCCGCCAATGAATACAGCGGCGCACCACGGTGCCCCATCGCGCAACGAAATGCCCAGTCAACTCGCATAGCGTCGGATCATCCTTCCGCAAAACTCCGCAAATTCTTCGACGTTGCGAGGGGGACTCGTGTGATGCGGACGCACCCCCCGCTCCTCGGGCGTAAAGCAGAATGTCACTGTGGTATCGAACGCCTCGAGTTTCGCCATTTGCTTGTCGAACCACTTGAGCGCGTTGGGGCGAAGGCTATCTGCCCAACTCAACCCGGTGCGAAGCCGCTTGACGTTCAACTCCTTCAACCAGCGTAGTGCACCCTCGAATCGCTCGTCTTCGAAGTGGAACCACTGGCACACGCCGCACACCTCGGCATATTCTCGAAACAGCGAAAAAGCACGCTTCGGTGTACCATCCTCGCGAATGAGACCCATGTAGAAATGCCGATAGTACGACGACCCCTCTGCCTCGCGATGCCTCGTCGTGGCAGGCCACGCCTTCGGGAGGTCGAGGAGACTATACCAGTGAATCCGCTCACTCTCCGAAAGGAGCAGCTCCATCGTACGCCGCAATCCAAACGCCTGGACTTCCTCGGCGCCGAACGTAGAGACACCAACCTCCGTAACCCACACCGGCAGCGGCGTGACGGCTCGGATCTCCGCGATACGTTGCGGCCACTCGTCGAGCTGCCAATGATTCCAATCCAGCGGAAAACCGTGAACGCCCACCACGTCGACTTCGTCGAGTGCCCCCAAATTTCCGAGTCGCAGAACGAACGCGGGATCGATTGGGGAAATGCCACCCATGACCCTCGTCAGACCAGGTGCCTCCGCACGAATTGCCGAACCAGCCGCTTTTGCCATTCGTGAGAATATCTCCCAGTCTGGATCGAGATCGCGGTCCCAATGCGACATATTATTCGGCTCGTTCGCAAATCATGGCGGCTTCGATCACGGCATCATCCTTGGAAGGTCGAGAAACTGACGTTCTGACGGCTCCAGTTCGCGATGTTTGCAGATATACACTTCCGGTTCCGGATGGATGGCCACCTCGAACCCAGCGCTTCTCAACAGTGCGCGGCTGCAAGCTTCGTTGGGAATCCACCAGTTCGTAGGGTCACCTGCGTAAGATTTTTCGATGAATACAGCGCGAGGCACGTCGCTATGCTCGAACACATTCGTTTCGCTGAAGGGATAGTCCTCGGCCAGCTCGCGCCCGACCGGACCACGTTGCATCGTCTGGAAAACGAACAAATCCCGAGTAGCGTATTCGTGCAGCAAATCGAGTGCCAAGAGTGGATGTCTCAAGTGGTACAGAACGCCCATGAAGATCACGACGTCGAAGCGCTCACCAAGACGGCCCACCTCGTAAACCGACAGATTCCTGAACTCGATGTCCACGCCGCGCACCTGCGCTGCAAATCTGGCTTGTTCGAGATACGTTTCACTCGTGTCGATTGCGACGACGCGAGCGGCACCTCGCCTTTTCATTTCGAAAGAATAGAAACCTGCGTTGCACCCCACGTCGAGCACCGTGGCACCATGCAAGTCTTCTGCGATGGCGTGCTGGAAACCGCGCCACTTCAGCGTCGGATAATCCCCGAGGAAGTGATTGGGCGCCGTTGGGACTCCAGCCAAGTCGAGGTTGTGAAACCATTCGCCTAGCCCGGCTATCCTCGCGCGAATTTCGCTCTGCGTCAGGCCCGATGGGCCGTCCATACGGGGATCGCTCATCATTTCGTCTCCAGGAGTTGCATGAGACATGCCTGCACTTTCGGGTGATACCGGAGATGGGGGAGCACCCGAAGTGCTCGGTCGCTCATTCGTTGCACCGTAAATTTCACCTTTCGGCTCGTCTGATCGTCACCGAAATACTGGTAATATCCCCAACTATTCAGCGAAAAGAAAGACAGCGAGTCCGCATCGTTCAGGAGAGCGACGTGCGGCGACGCGTTGCCAGCGGAATCGTGGGCGCCGACCAGACGAGCAACTTCAACCAGGAGTTCATTGGGCAGCCCCAGTTCTTCGAGCAGCGTCGACACCTTTTCGGCGCTCGAACGGGCGTGAGCACGCTTGAATGACTCGTAGTCGTCTGCGTGTTGTTCTACCCGCACGTCAGCTTCGGACCACAATCGCTCGATGTCGTGAAACAATGCAGCAATCTGCAGTGCTTCCCCAACGTCTGGGTCCAGTCTGAGCAACCATCGCCAGGTGTCGATCGCGTGATCGTAGTCGGCACGCACGAGTGGCTTACCTTTGTCATATAGCGCACGATGAAACCGAAGAACGTCACGCAAACGCGCCATGCGGGCAATGGAGCCGCCGTCGATCGGGCCGAGTCGCTGGTACCGAACGGAGATTTGCCCAATCGCTTGGCAATGACTCCGATGTTCCATGACGACACGCAATGCGAAGGGACGGCCTAGGTCCTCTCGCTCGTGAATTGCACGATCGAAGCCGAGAAGGTCTGCATCATCCGCCAACCAATGCTCGGCAAAAATAGTGAGCACCGGCACCGAATACGATGTATTCGATCGAGTTTCATGTGGAGCCGAGACGTCCGGATCCATCGGGATGCTCCACTCGAGTGGCATTCCGACGGCCGAGCAATCGGCTTCCATCAACCCGTACGGCAACACCACGTCGATGCGACCGTGCCGCACGTCCGCAGGAAGGACTGAAGGCCCAGACTCCACGCCTCCAACTATGATCATTCACCTACCTCGTGCACATACGCTCGGGAGCTAGCTCCTCGCACTCGAACGGGCGCAGCATTCTTACTAGAACGTATCGACCGGATCGTGGACTCCAGAGCCAGAGCGCGATGGAATGCCGTGTGTTCGCGAAGCACGCGCTGACGAGCACGACCACCTATCTGGCTTCGACGTTCATCCGACATTCCGCCCAAGTGGCGAATCACGTCAGCCGTGCTCTCCGCGACTAGAATCTCTTCGTCCGGTACGAAAAAGGTTTCAATACCCCGCCACTCGTCGGAAATAATCGGAACCCCACAAGCTGCGGCCTCGAAGAGGCGAACACTCGGGGAGTATCCCGCCAGCACCATATCCCGACGGGTCACGTTGAGCGTTGCTCGTTGAGCGCAGTAGAACTCTCGATGCAACTGGGGTGGGATATGCGCACGATATTCCACATTTGCTGGCCAACCGAGCTCCTCCGGATATTGAGCCCCGGCGACGATGAAGTTCTCCTCTGGAAGCAGTCCTGCAGTTGTACAAAGCAAGCGCTCGAGCGTCGGCTGCCGGTCGTCACTGAACGTACCGAGATACCCCATTGACCAACGAATTTCGGCAAGTGACGGGAAGTAGAGGTCAGGATCTACGGCGCAGTAGAGCGGTTCGGCGCGGCGTGCGCCAAATTCCTTGCAGAGTTTTCTCAAGGTGGGGCCACCGGTAAATGAGAAATAGACGTCGAATTCGGGAACGTTGTCCCTACGCAAGTAACTACACGCTTGTTCTTCGAGCCCCTTCAGCGTGATGGGCGTATCGATATCGTAGAACCCAGTGACACCGCGGCAAGTTCTAGTGACGAAGTCCGATACATTTGCGCCCTCGGGCACGTACGATCCGACGATACAAGCATCCGCATGCTCGATGAGTTCTGCATACTGCGCATGAAGTTCGTCGAGACTTTCGTAGAGAATCGTCTCACAGAAAGGAGGATGCGGCATGTCCGCGTTGTCGCGATACCACGGCACGTCGCGCTCTAGAAACACGATTCGATGTCCACGTCGTCGGAGAGCCTGCAATAGCGCACGATAGGTCGTCGCGTGGCCGTTTCCCCAAGACGACCTGATCGAAAGGCCAATGAACACCCAAGTCGATTGAGAGGATTGCACTTTACGATGCTCCTTCGGCACTAGCAGACGCGCTCGAGCGAACCCTGCCGTCACGAATCGTATCCATGGGACCGTGGTGCTCGAAAAGCAGAGCTTCGAGCTCCTCGGCACGACGCGCGTACGTATGTTCGCGCAAGACCCGTTCCAGTGCACGCTGACCGATAAGCCGCGCCCTTGCTTCCGTCAACGTTTCGAGATGCGAGCGCACCTCTTCACCGTCTCGCGCAACGAGGATCTCCACGTTGGGCTCGAAGAAGCACTCCACACCTTCGAACGCGTCCGTGATGATGCACGCACCGGCGCCCGCGGCTTCAAAGACCCGCGTTGCTGGTGAGTATCCATAGTCCGCCATGCTATTTCGATTGATGTTGAGCACTGCCAATGGCGTGCAATTGAATGCGTTGTGCTCGTGCGTATAAACGTGACCGACGCAGCGAACGTTTCCCAATAGTGACCTATCGTGCCATCCACTCCCACCGAGCACGAATTGGGCATTCGGGAGCGCTCTCGCCGGCCCGAGAAAGAATTCTTCGAATCGCGCTTCACGGTCGGGAAGGCGGTTACCGAGAAACCCTAGGGTGCCGGCAAAGCGCTCATCCGGTTGCGAAGCATGATGCGTTGCTGGGTCCAGAGCGTTGTAGACTGGAACGCAACGCCGAGCACCAAGCGAACGATATCGACTACAGACGGATTCCCCTCCCCCATACGTAAATACGAAGTCGTACCGAGGAATGAGTGCGCGAAACGGATCGGTCGCGTCGCCTAGAACACGCTCTAGCGTCGCCGGTGCGTCGACGTCACAGAAGCCAATCGAACGGCTCGGCGTTGCAAGATCCAGAACGTTCTTTTCCAAAAGCGCGTCAAATATGCCGACGCCACTGCATTTGATGACCACGTTACTACTGCGAGCACGCGCAAGGGCCCCAAGAACGCCTCGCTCGGTGGCTTCATAGACGACAACGGCTGCCCAATCGGGATCCTCGATATCCCGATGCGCTTGCCGATCGTACGCATCCGGTTCGTAAAACGTGATCCGGTGCCCCCGCTCCGACAATGCGCGAACGAGTCCGCGATAGTAAGTCGCCGCTCCATTCCAATACGCCGAAACCAAACTCGAACCAAAGAATGAGATCTTCATGTTGTTTCTCGAATTTCATGGGCACAGTCAGGCCCAAGCCACACGTGCCCCTACGTTGACGTCACGAACATCCTCTTGGCCCACTGCAACCGATCGACGTTCAGCTCGAACCGTGCGATAGTGATTCAACAGTGCGTCGACGCGATGGGCGCAGGTATGCTTTTCAACTATCGTGGCGCGCGCTCGCACGGCCATTCCCTTGGCGAATTCGGGATGCTCCAGCACGAAACGTAGCGCCTTCTGCATCTCCTTCCCGTCCTCGACGACGAGATAGTCTCGACCAGTACCAAAGAGCCCCTCGGAATCTCGCCAAGGTGCGCTGACCAGCGGAATCCCGCACGCCATCGCCTCGAAAGGTCGAATGGTGGGGATCCCCTTCAGACGTTCGACGTAAGGTCGTCTAGGAACGTGAATCGTCACTCGATGCTCGGAAAATACGCGCGGGACCTCCCAATTCGGGAGGTAGCCACCGTACTCGATACCGACAGCGGCAAGTTTCTTCAGCGTCGAACTGGAATATCGAACACCGTAGACGCGAGCCCGTAAACGTAAATTCCTCACGGGTTCAATCAAGAACTCCTCTAGCTCCGACGTGCGCTCCTCATCGCCGAAGTTGCCAATCCAGACAAGGTCTCCACCCCGCGTCGCGCGTTCGAGGGGACGGAAGCGACGAACATCCGCTGCTTCATGCAGGGTAAATGCACGTTTGCACCAACCGCGTGCGACGTACGTGTCACTGACGACCTCGCCGAAAGCGAGAACCGCGTCGTAATCCGACAGCGAGAACTGCTGCATCTCCGCAGGCGCAGTCTGCGAACGGTGATGAGTATCATGAAAGAACAGTACGTAGTTCGACTCACCGCTGTGATGCACCCCGATGTCACGCACCAGCGACGGTTCATTCCATTCGTGCACGATCACCAAGTCCGCGCCCTCGAGCGCCCGATCCAAGTCGAGCTGTCCCGCGCGATACCGATGGCTCTTGAGCTCGGGATACGCGGCATGAAAGCCCTCCAGAGCCTTCTGTCCGTGGTCGTGAACCAAGTTCTTTACGCTCCACGCGTCCTCAGGTTCGTAGATGGCCAGGCAATGGCCTCGCCCGATGAGCTCACACGCCAACCCGCGCAGGAAATGCGCATTTCCGTGATTCCAATCGCTGATGAGAGAGTGGCAGAAGATTACGACTCGCATGGGGAGAGTCCCCCCTTTCCTCAAAACATCGCCAACGGGCTATGGTATGAATTCAAGCTCTCGCGGCTACGGATGAGTTGCCCGTAGAGATCAGCGTAGAGGCGCGCCTGCTTCTCCACGGTGAATTGACGTGCCCGACGTGCGGCGCGTCGAGCAAGCACGTTTCGAAGTGCATCATCGAATGCAACGCGCTCTACGGCGCTCCGTAGCCGTTCTGGGTCGCGTGGTGGAACGAAGAGAGCAGCATCGCCCCATATCTCTCGTTGGCTTTCGATGTCGCCGAGGACGAGAGCCGCGCCGAAAGACGCCGCCTCGAGCGTCGCAAGACCAAACGGCTCGTATAAAGCGGGGGACACGTAAATGGCGCTCCGAGCAAACCACGACCGTATCTGATGCGACTCGAGGCGCCCCAAGGCGCGAAGGCATCCCCAGCGCTCGTCCGTGCTTCCCGAACCTGCAATGTAGAAGGGCACGCGCGAGCCCTGAGCTGCAGCCGCAACGACACGTACGTTCTTCGCCTCATCCCACACCCGCCCCGAACAAAATGCAATTGTCTCCTTGGGACCGCTCTCGACCTCGGGAAATTCCGTACCGTTATGGATTACGTGCCCGCGGTCGAGACCATAGTGTCGCCACAATGCGCGCAGCATCGACGCCGAAGGTACAACGACTTGGTCGGCTCGCTCGAGGCCCGCGGCAACGGCTCGGCGGTACTCGGCATAACGAACGGGCGGTGGCTCCGACTTCACCGCCTCCCACCACGAGAGGACACACGAATGCCCGACGACGATTCTGGGGCAATCGAAGTTCAGTGCGCCGTGCGCGTAGCCATTGAGGTGCACGATATCCGGCTTGACCTCGCTTGCTAGATCGAGCAGGTACTCCCCACTGCGCTTCACCCCCAGCCAGGGATCAGCCATCCACTCGAGTGATTCGTTACACTCGCGGAGCTCCACCGAGCGAATTCGATTGGCCTCTCGTCGCTGACCATCTGTAGGCGACGGCCCTATTACTGCAAGTACTACGCGCATTCCAACCCGTGAAAATTCCCGCGCCAACGACAGTGCATAGGTCCACACCCCGCCCACTGCGTCCGTTGTCATGAGAATCGCACGAGACCGTTCAAGCACGGAGGGGTCCCTCCAGCTCGTGGAGCGGACGCGGACGCCGCTCTTGAATGTCGCTGAATTCGTCGAATTCCCGAAGGTAATGTTCCAAAGCTCGTTCCCAGGCAACATCATCGGGTTTTCCCCATCGGCTGCTGTATTCGGGAGATCCTGGATAGGGAAAGAGGGGAACTGGATTGTTGACCCATACGCCATGCTCAATCAACTTCGAGCGGAAGAGCCGCACCTCGTCCTCTGGATCCATGGTTCCGTTGAGCAGATTCGCTTGCACGAACGGCACGAAGTGTTTGGCCGTAAGAAGTAGCTGGACCAAATCGGAGGTCGATAAGCGACACTTCTTCGCCAATAGCGATCGCCCCTCTCTCGTAACGCTCTCGACACCAGCCTCGATTGAAACGCAACCAGCGCGCCCCAACAGCTCCAGGAGCTCACTGTCGAAGAGATCGATCCGCATTTGAACGCCGAACTCGATTGGTCGCTCGACGAGTGCTTCGAGAAGCGGACGGTTGGGAAGAAATATCTCATCGACGAAATAGATGTAAGTAACTCCTTGCGCTACGAGAGTGTCGATTTCCGCAAAACGGTTTCGAGAGGACGTTGCCGGAACTTGTTTCGGAAGTTCTCTTTTGCACAGAACGTACAAGAGAAGGGACAGCCTCGGGAGCTTTCGACCTCGGCACCAGGTCCCGTAGCGGCGCGTTCGAACCGATGGTGGTGATGCGCGTGCCGCGCAAGTATGGGCTTCGACCATTCCAGGGCGGGAAGCTCCCTCACATTGACGGCTCGGGGGCCACCTTCGATATGGACCTTCCCCCGCCCCAAACGTGACGCAACGCCTTCGACCCGGGGCCAGAGTTCCACTGGTGAATCAGCAAGCTCCACGAGAGCTTCCTCGCATTCGCCCTGAATGGCGAACCTCACGTCGAGTTTCTCGAGCGTGATCTTTGGCGTCGTAGACGCGTGAGGACCCACGACGACTATCTCACCACCACAGTCGCGAATTGCTGAGATGACCTGCATCGGAACTCTCAGCTCCGGTGGTGCACAACGCCAAAACAGATAGCTTGGAGCCGTCGTCACGACCGTGACGTCCGGGGAAAACGAAGCCAGCTCGGCCCGAACGTCCGAAAGGCTCATTGCCATCAGATGTGCGTCGATGAGCGCGACGTCGTGCCCGTGCAACCGCAGTAGCTCCGCAGCATAGCCCAACTCGAGGGGAAGGTGAGGCTCTCGACAGCCGAAGTAGACACTTCCGTCGAAGGACCACGCTGGATTCAACAGAGCAAGCCTCATCTGAGCGCTCCCATCTCCGTGTGAAGTCTCGCGGGTTCACGTTGTTCCGAAATCCATTGAACGAGTCTCGAGACTCCGACCTTAGGATCGACGCTCGGAACCCAACCCGTGCGCGCGCTGAACTGACTCACGTCGGAGACGTAGTATCGTTGGTCACCCATGCGCGGCGGCTCGAATCCAAGCTTGCATTCCTTACCGGAATACTTCTCAATTTCTCGGACGAGTTCGAGTAAGCTCAACGTGTTCTTCGGGCCACCGCCCATGTTGAAGGCGGAGCCCGCAAGCGCTCTTGTGTCACGTTGCGCCAGCAGCATTGCATCGATCAGATCGGACACGAAGAGAACGTCACGCACCTGGCGACCATCTCCGAAGATGGTAATGGGCTCACCACGCAAAGCACACCTCACGAAGTGCGCAACCCAGCCCTGGTCCTCGTTTCCCAATTGAAGCGGACCGTAAATACAACTCATTCGAAACACGATGGTACTCAAGCCATAGCTTCTCGCGTAGTCTCGCACGAGTTGATCCGCGCTTCCCTTGGAGCAGCCATACGGGCTGTGAAAGTCGAGTGGCCTCGTCTCTCCAAACCCAAGCTGGTCATGGCCATTCACCGGCACGCACCGAAGCTCCGTGTCCAGCAGCTCGACCTCATCGATTGCGCCGTAGACTTTGTTCGTCGACGTGTAGAGTACAGGGATGGATTCGATTCGTCTCGCGAACGGCCTCGAGCACGTTGAGGGTGCCGAGTGCATTGATCTCGAAATCACGTCGCGGCTCCGCGAGACTGGTCGTCACGGCAACCTGCGCTGCAAAGTGATATACGGCCGACGCGCGTCGGACCGCCGCTCTGATCTGCGTCGGATCCCGGACGTCTGCAATGACGAGTTCGAACTTGGAACCGTGTTTCGCGCGTAAATATTCGACATTGCGCTCGACGCCCGATCGCGAAAGGTCATCGAACACGATGACGGATTTTCCAGACGAAAGCAGCCGGTCCGTGAGATTGGCGCCAATGAAGCCGGCACCCCCCGTCACTAAAACGGGTCGTGACGACGAAACCAGTACCGCGCTCATAGCGTCAAACCTCGTGCTTCGAGCTCTGCTCGTGCCTCGACGACTCGATCGTCCGCAGTCTGTCGCTCCAACCACTCGGCGAGTTCTCGAAGACCGGAATCGAAGTCCACGCTTGGCTCGTAACCAAACAGCTCTTTTGCGCGCGTGATATCCGCAAAACAATGTCGGATATCACCGACCCGATACGTACCCGTTATCATCGGAGGAATCTCCCTTCCCAATGCGTGCCCCATGTCCTGCGCAACGGAAAGTACTGTGCGCGGTCTTCCGCTTCCTACGTTCGCAATGGCATTTGCGCCGGTATCGTGTTCGAGAGCGAGGCGACATGCAGTCGCAATATCGTGCACGCTCACGAAATCACGTCTTTGCTCGACCATCTTCGAATATGAGCGGGGCGTTCCCATTCAGGAGACGCGCTGCGAAAATGGCGAGTACGCCGGTATATGGATTTCGAAAGCGCCTGTCGCGGACCGTACACGTTGAAGAACCGAAGGGCGATCGTCGGGATGCGATAGGCGCGACCAACCATGAGACACAACTTTTCCTGATCGAACTTGGAAAGCGCATACACGGATGAAAGGCCGGCTTCTTTGCTTTCTGGTGTTGGCACTGGCATGAGGCCCAACCCGTCGTCGTCGCGAATTTCCCACTCATGCTCCTTGAGTTGTTCGACACTTCTCTCTGGTACGCTTCGTGTTCGACCTACAACGTCCCGATAGAGCCCTTCGCCGTAAATGCTCATACTCGACGCCACCAGCAGTCGCTCGACTGGTTTTTGAATCAGTTGTTGCAGAAGAACCGAAGTACCGAGGTTGTTTACCGACGTGTATTCGGCAATCTCGTACATGCTCTGGCCCACGCCAACAGCAGCAGCCAAGTGGCACACGGCGTCGACACCCTCGAGTGCACGCTTGACGGCGGACGCGTCGCGAACGTCCCCTATGATGAGTTCCACCGCGGAATCGAGATAGGCGGGGCGGCGCCCCGATTCGCGATGCACTTGTGGCGACAAGTTGTCCAAGACACGAACCGCGTAACCATGCTGAAGGAGCTCGTCGGATAGATGAGAGCCGATGAACCCAGCTCCTCCGGTGATCAAGATGCGTTTCATATCGGGCGATACCTCAAAAATGGGCGCACTCGCGCGGAACCCATGCAGGGCACATCACAGGTGATGGTCGGATGCGCACAATGCAGAATGCGTGCCAGCGCAATCAAGACGCACCAATGTCGCGTTGATTGCTAAACGTGACACAGCGTTTGATCGCGCGACACACGACGACGACTCGTTCGCACGCGATACAAAAGTATCGATTCACTCTCCATTCACTGGCACGACGCGCACCGCTACGAATGGCTCAGTCCCGCGATTCGCCCGTCCATCATCGACACGTTCATCGATTGGATGCTCACCGCACCGAGGAGCGAGCCAAACCTACCGCGCCCTTGACGCTCAGCGCGTTGCCCGTTGCGGTAAGAATTCGACAGATCTGCGCTCGTGAAATCCGAATTCCCCAGTGCTTCTCGATCCACTGACAAATCGCGCGAGAGGTCAAAGGTTCGAGACGACTGCCTCGAACCAACGCAACGAGTTCCCCTACTTGCGAACCAGTGAGTCGCCCCGCTCTCCCTTTGGCCTTTCTACGAAGCAGTCCTTGGCGTCCACCTTGTTCTCGCACTCGCTTGAGCCATTGACTGACTGCCCCCGGTGTCACACCAACCATCCGTGCAACCTCCGCCGCGCGATGTCCAGAGTTGATGAGCGCAAGCGCGCGGAGTCGACGCCACTCTTTCCAATCTGGAGATGACTGCACAGGGCCGGTTGGGGGGGGTGAGCCAACTTGCGTGCACATGTAAGGATTGATGTACATCAACCGCCTTTGTGTCGCAATCTCACGACTCGCGAGTGAACGCCACAGACTTGAGGCACGTTGCTACATCGAGGCGCCTTGGTCGGCGGCGTTGTCCCAATGGCGCACGGGGCGCGCGGCGACTCTAGACACACTCATTGCGACGAGGGATAGACAAGGCTCGACGACCCGCAAAACACATCCACACTCGCGCCCGCAAAGGTGACGTGACGCAAGGGCGACACAAGTCTGGGGTGCACGCGAGACATCATGCATTCGGCGCGCGGTATTCGACCTGGGTGTTCGCGTGGCCGGAAGGGCCAAAAAGTGCACGCGGTGCTTGACCGAAACGTCCTGCAGAGAGAGCCCCGCGCTGCGCAGGCAGCTCCTTACCCGCAAGTAGAGGCGCACCGTCCCCCCCAGGGCCGTCATGATGCGCGGCGTAGATCCTGCAGTTATCGTCTGATCACATGTTGGTGTATCGAGACACCGCCGAGCAAAGGGACACCCGTGAGTGGCTGTCGAGTCTTGCGAAACGAATTAGCGCCTCCCCACGACCGGCTCAGTCGAGGGATCTCCTGATTGAGTTTGGGATCTTCGAGTCTGCGCTACTCGACGCGCTCGCCGCACGTCAGGATTCCGCTGAGAGACGTGACGTCGTTCGAGCACTACGCCGCGTGTGCAGCGCTCTTGCTGCACGGTTCAACTCGGAATACGAGGACACGACTCGGTGTTCGCGAAGTGACCACATGAATGGTTGCGAGATTTACCTGGAACGGTTGAAGTCGAGTCAATTACCTCCAGAGCTCCACGCAACCCGGCCGGAAGGCTACGCATACTGGGGCCTCTACCCAGAGCAATACCTCGACGCTGCCCGATGTTTCTTACGAGCAGTTCGACCAAGGAGTGCATTCGTCATCGGGGCACGGAGCATCGGTACCAGTCTCTCGAGCGTAGTCGAAAGCTATTTGGCTAGCCGAGGCGTATCGACGGAGAGCCTCACGGTTCGCCCGATTGGGCATCCATTCGATCGCCAAATGCACTTCGAATCGAGTGTGCATGAGCAGATGAAAAGGATAGAGTTCGAGTATTTTCTCGTAGTTGACGAAGGCCCCGGCATGAGCGGATCGACCTTGGCATCGATCGCAAAGGCGCTGACTCGTCTCGGCATCCCAAGAGAACACGTCGTCCTATTTCCGAGCTACGATACTGATGGCTCGTCATTCGTCAACGATGAGGCAAGAGTCATTTGGCAGCAGCACCTCCGATTCCTCGGAACATTCGACCCGGCTCGACTCGTTCCCGGCACCGTAGATGTGTCTGCGGGGCGTTGGCGCGACCATTTCATCGACGCAAGAGCAGAACGCCTACTGGTCGTACCCCACCACGAACGAAGAAAGTACGTTGAACTCTCGTCCGCTGGAGCCCCAATCCGAATCCATCGCTACTGTGGTCTGGGCCCGATCGGCACTGCAACGCACACGCGGGCACTCGTCCTTCAGGAAAGCGGATATGTCCCTCGCGTGGGCCACATGCGCGACGGTCTGATGGAAGTCCATTTCGTACCAGGGAAGCCACTGGAGCCCGCACGCGCCTCACCACGACTCCTCGAAACCATAGCCAATTACCTCGCATTTCGGGGCGATGCGCTGCGCTCGAGGAGCTCCGAGCGAGAAGCATTGGTCGGCATGTTGCGGAACAACGTCGAAGAAGGTCTCGGCGCCGAATATCTTCCGAACGTCGATTCCCTCGCCGAAGCAGGAGCAACCGACGGTGACCGATGTTGCTATGTCGACGGCCGAATGCAAGCGCATGAATGGATTCGGAACCGAATCTGGCTACATGAAAGTCGACGCCTACGATCATGGCGACGATCACTTCTTCCCAGGGCCTTGCGACATCGCGTGGGATTTCGCTGGTGCTGCAGTGGAGCTCGCTCTTTCGGAGAACGAGCTCTCAATGCTCGTTCACCACTACGTACGACGATCCGGCGACAGCTCCTTGTCCCACCGAATCCCGTTCTATCTGGCAGCCTACCTTGCCTTCCGATTGGGATACTGCGCGCTGACCAAAGGAGCGTTGCCAACGGAAGAAGATCGGCGAAATATGACGGCAGCGGAGGAACGATATCGCGACCGCCTTAGACGACTACTTCGCCGAACACCGAAATCGGGGCAAGCAGGTCCTTTGCCATTGCGTTCCATGAATCGCGGACCACTCGCGTGGCTACGGTAAAAGATTCGGATCGACGCGAGCTCGAGCTGACGCTCGCGCCCGTCATCTGCCGAAGTCCCCTGCAATTCCGAATGGCCTAGCAACATACGGTTCGTCATGCGAGTCACTGACGGACGCACAAGCGGCTCACCGTTTCGAGTCGACCATTGGCAAGCTCGACCGCATTCTCACTGATGTCCGTACCCTTGAATCTTCTCCCCAGACGGAGTGCAGCCACGCCGACGGCCCCCGACCCCACGAACGGATCCACCACGCATTCACCAACAACAGAGCTCTGCCGAACGAGAACTTCGGCTAGAGCCACCGGCTTTTCGGTGGGATAACCATTGTAGACTCGGGGAAACTCGAGTACGTCCGGCACCCCAAGGTCAGTTAACTTTCTCTTGCCCTTCTCGAAGAACAGAACGAACTCGTAACGGGACCGGTAGTGATACCCCATCCCGATTTTGCGCTTGTCCCAGACGATGGGCTTCCAAAAGCGAAACCCGACGGCTTCCGCCAATGGCTTCGCCTCGAACATCGTCTCCGAATCGGTAAACAGGTAAAAATGGGTGTTCGAACGTAGCACTCTGTAGATCTCGGCGAAGAGTTCCGGGAGACGCGCGTTGGGAAAGATGCGAAACCAATCGTTACTGGAGGCCTTGCTGTGCTTCAATCGGGTGGTCGTGCCAATGGCTCTATGCTTTTCCAGTGACTCATAGGGCGGATCGGTAACGACGAGATCGACGCTCTCCGTGTCGAGAGTACGCAGCCAATCCACGGCGTCGACGTTACCGATCTCGAACTCGCGACGCAATCCTTCGGCAGGACGAGAAGGTGCTCGAGAGCAATCCGATACGGATTGCTCGAAGGGTAGCTCGCAGGAGGTCCAGAACGACATCGGGACCAATATGACACGAGACAAGGAAATGGCCCGACCTGCAGTGACATAATCTGTCCCATCTATCGACGCCCTCGCCACGATTGAGCCGTAGCCGCGCGGACTTGCTCCTTTCGCTAGATTTGCCCCGCTCGAGAGAAATCCCCACGCAGGCGACCATCGAGGCATGCTCCACATCGCAAGATTGCTACCTTGGTCGCGAAGTGCGTCCGCGGCCAAGTCCCGACAATAATGAGTCTTTGCCCTGCCCACCGAAAGAGAAGTTCGAGAGACACACCAATAGCCTGATCACTCGAATGGTATGGCGCATGCAGCGAGGGTGACATGCGCCTTCTCTTCGCGTTACTCGGATGTGGACTTACGACACAAACTTGCGACGACGACATCCCATTCGGACGAGTCACAGATCAGACACGACACATTCGCGCACGAAGCCAAGAGCGGCACCCCGCGACTGGAAGTTCGAAGCCGTCGCCACTGAGAATGGAAATTTTGGAAGAGGGGCAACGACCTGAAGTATACGTCCTGCGCGGTGGCGCTCAGGGGCCCGGGAAGCTCGTATTTCTCCACGGAATGTGCGGACACGGCCTTGGGTACGCTCAAGCATTCCAGTACAGTGCAGCGAAAAAGGGAACGCTCATTGCACCACAAGGTGATCTGAGCTGCGGAGGGCCCTGGTCCAAATGGTCAAGCAATATCTCGGCACTCGACGCAAGAATTCAGACGACGTTTCGAAAACTCGGCTTCGCCGATCCGATTGTCGATGTAGTGGTGATTGGCATGTCTCAAGGCGCAACGCGCGCAGAAGCCTTGGCTCGCAATTATCCAAAACGTTACACCCGACTGATTTCCATGGCGGCGCCAACATCACTTCGGCCATTCGACTTACCCAACCTCGATGGTGCAGTATTGATGGCGGGGGAACGTGACCGACGCGATTTGATGCGCGCGAGTGAGCGAGCGCTAAAGTCGAGTGGAGTGCCAGCGCAATTCATGCTCATTCCTGAAGCCACGCATGGAGCGATGGGGCCGACTCCGGAACTCACGATGGGCGCCGCACTCGACTGGCTCTGGCAAAACGCGAAGCGAGCGGAGCCGGTAGGGAGATGATTCTCAGGCGCCCACGGCAATGACGCAAGGGCGCCCGATGTTCACCCTCCGACTCATGAACCCGATGCTTGAATCGAAGCGCTCGCTTGAACCGATACGCTGATGCTGGCCTGGGCTTTGACGGCCGACTCGAGAGAACTTGCCATGCATGCAGCTCCCGATACACCAACGTCACCCAACGCTTCGAATGCTCCAATGGTCTTGCCCGCGACCGATTCAACGGGATCACGAAGAGCCAACGTCAGGTTGACTGCCGTGGCGAAATCTTGGAAATGCGCAGTCAGCGCAGCATGCAATGCGGCGTCGCCAACGACCCGAACCGTTGCGTTGGGCGGAGGACAATCCACCTTCGCGCTCGCTTGAGCCTGACAGCTGGAGTGGCACTCGGCGCTCGCTTCGCACTTGAGTTGGCCCGTGCAGGTGGGCGGGCTTACCTCCGCTGCACAATCTCCGTGGCAGCTACCATGGCATTCGGCGGAACCCGGCGTATAGGAGCACGTGCCGTTGCACATGCCGTTGCAATCGACCTCACCGCGCGTCACGCAAGCTCCGTGGCAGCTACCTTGGCACTCACCTCCAGTGAATTTTCCACTACACTTGGCCTGACACGAACCCGTAGCACGACCGCCGCTACACGTACCCGAACACGTGCCCGCACATTTTCCGTTCGAAGCGCTTCCATCACACGTTCCGTCGCAAGTCCCCTCACAGGAGCCCTCGAAGCCCGCCGAGCAACCGACGTCACAAGTTCCCTCGAAGGTGGGTGCATCGCAAGTGCCCTGACATTCCCCGGAGCACGACGCTTGAACGTCGGCGGAACAGGCGCCCTCGCACTTCCCCTGACACGCGAAGTCAGGCGCCGTGACGTCACAGCTACCACTGCAAGCACCTTCACACTCGACGACCACGTTGCCACCTTCACAAGCGGCTTTGACGTCGCAATTTGCGTCAGCCTGACAGGTTCCTTCGCACTCAGCCTGCGCCTTCAGATCTGCTCGGCAGTTGAAGTCGATCGCGACCTGAAGCGAGGCACCTTTCGCCACTGCGGCATCAATGCGCCGCTTCAATATCGAACATGCTTCAGCAGCGGTTGTCTTGGAGGAGTCTTCCCCAACGTCTCGATTGATAGCGTTGCACACGGAAAGAAACTTGGCTTCCACGTCGAGCGCTCGCTCGCGCAGTGCAGTCGTTGCTTCTGCGTATGCCCGCAACGTGGCTTGGGCGCGCACGGTCGTATCCAATCCGCTACAAGTGGCCGGCGCACCACTTCCGTCGTCTGACGAGCACCCCATTGGAGCAGCTGCCACCCCGGTTAGCACGAGTGCAGCAAGGAGTTCACGCGTTCGAGAATACTGAGAAATGAGCATATACGGCGCCAAGCAAAACGCGCGCCCAGGTTTGTGAGGCCGGTGCGAGGTCCCCTTCCCAGTGGGCATTCTCGCTCATCCGAGGTGGCATCCTTCCTGCTTGGTCGAGCGCACGTTTGGCCCGTCGCGGCAGGTAGCCGCGACCCTTCGAGCCGACAGGAGAGCGCCCATGGACACGATCCGCAACACTGACACCATCGACCAGCTCAACTCATTTCTTCGCGGAGAACTCTCGGCGGTAGAGACTTACCGGCAAGCCCTTCAAAAGCTCACCAATACCGTGCATCGCTCCATCTTGCTCGAATGTTCTCGCTCTCACGAGCAGCGCGTGCAAGCTCTGACCCAAGCGATACTAGAACGAGGTGGCGTTCCGGCAACCAGTTCAGGTGCTTGGGGTACTTTCGCGAAGCTCGTGGAGTCGAGTGCAGCGGCATTCGGTGAGAAGTCGGCGATTGCCGCTCTGGAAGAGGGCGAGGACCACGGAATCAACGATTACCAACGAGACCTATCCGATCTCGACCCCAGCCTACGACACCTGCTGGAGGTAACGATTATCCCGGAACAGCGGCGAACGCATGACGCTATCCGCAACATCAAACGGCAGTTGGCGGCCTAATAGTCGTTCTGAAGGCGCGAAGGCACTCTTCGCGCCTTTCTTCGTCACCCGCACCGATAGATCACGAGGGACAGAAGAGCCGCCAAGGGTTCCTTTGTGGCGTTCTGCCACTTGGATCCACGAGGTAGTCGACCTCTCGCTCGAAAGGCGCCGACGCTAGCTCCAAGCCTTTCGAGCGTCCCGCATTCGCTGCAATGCCGCCGTCTGCTTCGAGTGCTATGCACGAACTTGCATCCACCGAGCAATTCCCCTTGCATACGAGCAAGGTAGCACTAGCGCGACTGAGGAGTTCACTAGTCAGAGCGCCGACCGGTTTGATTGTCGTCACGAAAACGCAGAAGCGAGCCGAGCGCCCGAGAAGCGAGCCCCCGGAGACTACTAGCGGTCATCTGAGGAGCACCGCGACGCGGCCGCTCGGCGCAGCGAAAAGGTCGGCGATCGTATAGGCAATTCAAGCCGTTCGATGCTCTAGGTCCATCCGGCCGCTGGAACGTCGACGGTTCTTGGTCCTCGCCGCATCAACTCGCTGCCCGGTGACCAGATGTAGCCCGAGGCGACGGTTTCCGAAGGTGAACCTTCTGAGTTTAGCTGTGCGCGTTGTCGGTTACTCGGACTCTGTGCGTCCACCTCACTGAAGGGCTCGAACTGCGTCCCTACTGCGGTTAGGCCCACCTCGCTTTTGAGCACATCGCGAACGTATTGGCGGTGGCTTTCGTACGCAATCGGCTTCGGAAGCTTGGCGTTCAGCACTTCCGCCGCATCCCTTCCCTCAAATTGCTCGAAGAGTCGCGCGACGTGCTGTACGTGTCCCAATTCATAGTCCAAGAAGCGCTCCCATATGGCCTTGATGCGCCGATTACCCTCGAATTCTACGCAGCTATAGTAGTTATATACCTCGCTTGCTTCATGCAAGAGTAGCTTCTCGAGCCACGTCTCATTTGCGTCGATAATCGACTCGTATTGCGTCACGTGCTGTTCCTCGATGGATGCGATTTCCGCATACAGCTGTCGGCCGATTGGGTCGGAGTAGGTCGGCCCAACCGTCATGTAGTAGTCGTGAGTTTGATACTCTCCGCCGACCAGCGTCAACGCGTGCAGCTTGGTGATGAGTTCAGCCGTCTTGCGATCGTATGCAGCACGAATGTCGTCCTCCGGAGCACGGTGTTCCAAGCACGTCGGTCGCCCGGGTAGAATATCGGTGTAGCTTTGAAGGATATTGTTGGCGTCCTTCCCTTCGACTCGGTCCATCAGTGCGGAATATCGATAGAGGTGATCGAAATCCTCCAGAAGCCCGAACCGATAAACCTGTGCCAAGTAGGGATTGGGTTCGGCTTGAGCGATCGCAGCCGTCACTTCAACGGCCACTTGTTCGAAGCCAATAGTGGTTTCGAGCACGCTCTGGTCAGGAGGATTCATCCAATTGACGAGCGTTTGCTGATGTTGCTCGACACGTCGTAGTCGCGCCAGGTCGACCTGCAGATTCTGATTCATCCTGCCACATACATGACTGAACCGGAGAGCTTCGGACTCGATGCCGTTCATCAGAATCACGCGAACGCGCGTGAATGCATCGTCGTCGAGCTTACTATAAGGAACCTGAACGAGTTCCTTCCATGTAAACTTCTGTTGTTCAATCGGGGTACCGTGATCATTTAGCAGATCGATTGCCATGGTGTTCCTCACGTCGTAATTGCCTATGTCTGCAGCGAAGCCGCAATGCCTCGCGTCGTGCTTACCGGTATGGAAACTATCCAGTCGCAGTTCAGTGCGGTACCCGTTGCGAGTCCCGCGACCTTACGTTCAGTGACGGCCCCGACCCTGGTGATGTGAAAGCCGGCTCGAGCTCGTCGCCGTTGGGCAGCCAAGCATCCCCTGCTCACGAAGGGCTCACGACTCTCGCTCGACGTGCTATCGCTCTCCACCGAGAAATGACTTCAAGGTCAATACCCAGCAAATCACGACACCAAGCTCGAACGCGCCGTCGAGAAGGTATACTTTCGAAATCACGTTACCGAAGGCGAAGTAGGCATCAATGAACGCGAGCATCGACGCGCTCGCCAATCCGAACACAATCAGGGAGACTTCGATGACGCCAAGCAACGGCAGCAGTATCATGACGACGCCATGAGCGAGCACGATCATCCCGAAAGCCTGCACTAACCAAAGATTGACTTTTGGCCCTGTGACAGCAACAAAGCTCTGCATGTGAAGCAGAGGCCACGCTCCTGTCGCAACGTACACGGCTCCTTGAGCCCACGCGATCCGCAGCGTCGAACTGCGCCAGTACTCGTATGCTCGTGCTCCTGGCATTGGTGATGTGGCATTCAGCGGGATTTGGCGCCTGCGGTGGCCGAATCGGTTCGCGTACGTTGAGTACTAGTCGTATTCGATGCGCCACCATGACCCACGTCGCTCGTGGAGTTCGCCGAGCTCGTGGCACCGCGACTGGCTCCATAACGACCCGAGCCCGTCGTGCCCGTGCCTGTCGTGCCCGTGCCTGTCGTGCCTGAGCCCGTCGTGCCCGTGCCTGTCGTGCCTGAACCCGTCGTGCCTGAACCCGTCGTGCCTGAACCCGTCGTGCCTGAACCCGTCGTGCCTGTGCCCGTCGTGCCTGAACCCGTCGTGCCTGTGCCCGTCGTGCCTGAACCCGTCGTGCCTGTGCCCGTCGTGCCTGAACCCGTCGTGCCTGTGCCCGTCGTGCCCGAACCTGTTGTTGAGGAACCCGACGAACCGTCCATCCCTCCACCAGTCCAAGCATTCCCGCTTCCCTCGGAATTGGTGTCTGGGCCAGGAGTCGCCCCAGCGTTCGTTGAGTCAGAGCTATGTTCGGTCGAGCCCATTCCACCACGCGGACGTTCGTCAGGTGTTCCGCTTGCTGGTGTCATCGAGTCGTTCCCCTTTTGTCGACTGCAAGCCAAGCCTGCGAACGCGAGGGTAACCACAATGAGAGCGCTCGTGACATGTCGATGTATCATCGCCAAAACCTCCGGCCTCCGCCGCATGCAGCCCGCGTGCCGCGCACGAGTCGAACCAGAGTATTCCCTGCACGAGCCAATCGGACAGAACTCGTGCACCGTTGTGCCGCGGAGCATCCCATGAAACCTTAGGCGCCCCGATTGTATGAACGACTGCGAACTCCATCACGATGATCGGCGCCGCAACGTGAACGCCACACCCGTGCCGCGATGGCTAGCGCAAGGCGCAAGCGGCGTGCCCCCGCATCGACTCGAAAACCCATGAGCGCAGAGGCGAACGGATGATGCTCGATGCAGCGCCCATGCCCGTACGCCTGGCTCGAGCGCACGGGAACTGGACACTCAGCTTCGTACTGCGAAGAAAAGGGTACTCTTCGACACGGCGTGCCCTTTCGCCGAAGCTCGGGATCGAGCACCCCCAATGCTCGCTATTGCCCCGTCTTGCCGAGTTCGTTTACGGTCGTACACCGTTCGTACACGCAGGACCCTACCACGAGATCACCTTCAGGTTATCAACGCTTTCGGGTAGCTTTCGATGCGCCACCTCGTGCTGTTGCATCGAAAGCTACGCGCCGCCGCACGTGACTTGCCCCCCGCCGCGCACCCAAGACCTGCTACGCGGACGGCTTGACGACACGAGGCTTGGCGAACGAACTGCATCAATTGGTGGAGGGCGGGCGCCGTGACGCTGGCGGCGGGCGCCGTGACGCTGGCGGCGGGCGCCGTGACGCTGGCGGAGCGGGGCGCCCTGAGCCCCGCCAGCGCAGGACTCGCGCGAGCTACGCTCAATGCAAGACGCGCAAGATTGCTTCAAGCGTCTCGAGAAGTGCCCGGTTCCGCCAACTTTCGGTGCTGCTCCGCGACTACGTTCTGCGGAAGCAAACGCGAGATTGCGGCGCGAAGCTTGTTACTGAACCCGGTAATCACATCCCCGTCCCCGCGCATCATCGCGTCGAAGCCAAGCTTTGCAACCTCGTGGGCGTCTTGCTTCTTTTGCGTACCGACTTTGGTGTCCATCATATCGGCACGTTCGAAGAATTCGGTATCCGTCGCTCCCGGCATGAGGCACGTCACCGTGACATTCGTATCCTTCAGCTCTGCACGCAGTGCAAACGAAAAAGAATCGAGCAAGGCTTTGGTGCCATTGTAAACCGCCTGGAACGTACCGGGCATGAAACCCGCGATGGATCCCGTGATGAGGATGCGTCCCGCCCCCCGTTCGCGCATCTGTCGCCCAACCTTGTGGAGAAGATACAACGTGCCAGTGACGTTCGTGTCGATGACCCTGCGGATATCCGTGAAATCCTGATCGAGGAATGCACGCCCGAGTCCGCGTCCAGCATTGGCCAGAAGCGCATCGACGGGGCGCCCATTGATTTCCGACCAAAGACGCTCGACACCCTCCGTCGTGGCAAGATCTACCTTGAGTGCCTCCGCCATTCCAGCGGGGTCCGGTAACTGCCGCGCCACGTCGTGAATCATGTCCTCGTCCGCTGCGATGAGTAGGTGGTAGCCGCTCTCGGCGCAACATTTGGCAAGTTCGAGACCAATGCCAGATGACGCGCCCGTTACCACTGCGAGAGGAAGTCCTTGTACGGCCATAACGATCTCCTTGAACGTCCGCTGATCTGCAATGGCCGTGCCCCGACAATCGATATCGTCGCGAGGCCACGCAGAGCAGCGGCACGCTCGCTCGACGCGACCGTGCCGCTCCTCCACTAGTTCCCCGAGTTCATCAGTCGCAGGCAATCTGAATGCATGCGACCCCCGGGGGAGCGCACATCCCGCAACTGGCGTTGCAGCAGTATTCACCAGCTCCGCACGTGGTGCTTCCGCAAGGCAAACCACCCGTCGACACACATACGGCAGCCCCGTCCTTAACGACACACTCGGTGCCCTTTCCGCACCGCACTACGGCGCATGGATTATCATCGGGGGCGCACAGCGGTCGTCCGTCGTGCATTTCGCAGTGGGTACCATCCTCGCACCGGACGGACTTGCACGGGGAGTCTTCCTCTACGCAGGTACAGACCCCCGGAGACGCGTCGAAGCGGTATCCTTCCGTGCAGAGCGCCTGTGCGTTGCACTCACAGATTCCGGGACAGTCGGCTCCTCCAGATTCTGGATTGCAGTCGTCGGTGCGGTCATCGACGCAAGACCCCGCCCCTGGACAACTGATGCCGGCAATTCCGCCACAAGGCACCTCGGGAGGGCACTCAGCACCTCCATCCGAACAATTGGGATCCGGCTTTGGATGACAAGCGCCGAGCATCAATGAAATCGAAGTAACGATGAGTCGAAACGCCTTCATATCCCCTCCAGTCTCGAATTCGAACCACTCTCCATTTGGGCTTGTGCGCCGCACGTCGCAACCCTGGACGAACGAACCATCCTGCCAGCCCCCTCGTCGTACTCTCTTTGCAAGTCAGCCACGTGTGGCGCAACCATCGGAGATTGCAAGCTGTCGTTTCATCACTCGTGCCATCGGGTGTTCACGTTCTTCTTATGTCCGTCGCAGTGTCGCTGCACCGCAGACGCTCGGGCGTGACAACACGGTGGACACTCTCACGAGGAGCATTCCTCTAGGCGGCTCGCCCAACATCAGCGCAGAACTTGCGGAAGGTTCCCTGGTGTTGGACCCGCACTCTGAAGTGACTGATACGTCCGCATCACAGGGGCGCCCCATTCGCGGATCCCTCGCCGGGACGTCGTGATAGTGGCGCGGCTCCAGAATCGCGGACCTCATTGCCGTGCTTCGGGCGCGGAGCCTCATGGCTCATCCAGAATCAATTCGACAATCGTTGCGCCCCAGCCACCGAGATACGCGGGCGCGTCGCCGAAGGTGCGCACGAACGTCAACCGCTTGAGGAGCGACTGAACCCGTGCTCGCTGGACCCCGTGCCCGCGACCGTGGATCAATCGCACCTGCGCGAAACCTTTGGAACGAGCGGCGAGCAAGTAGGTTTCCACGACGCTCGGCACGTCCCGCGGCAAAAAGCCATGCAGGTCGATGTGGTCTTCGATCTCCATCGCTTCCGTTTCATCGATGTGGTCCGTCACTGCTCGCCTCGAGTTCCGTCGTTACGACGAGCGAAACGTGACGTACGCCTGCTCGAACGCCAACAGCGAGTGCAACACGGCCTCGGCGCGAGCTCGGCGCGGACTCGGCGCGAGCTCGGCGCGGACTCGGCGCGAGCTCGGCGCGGACTCGGCGCGAGCTCGGCGCGGACTCGGCGCGAGCTCGGCACGAGCTCGGCACGAGCTCGGCACGGACTCACGATGGCCGCGAATCACTCGAGCCCCTGTGATGCTCCGGCAACAACGGCTTTGCAAAGAAGACGCGCGACGGCGCGCGACTCCGCCGACCAGACGCAGTTACTCCGATTCAGTAACGCAAAGATTGCAAGCTGCACCACTGGCAAGAGCGCCGCTTGCGCGGGTCGCATCCCCCTTTTTGCTCCCCTTGCTGGAATTGACCTTTGGGCCAACATGGTTTTTTTCGAGAGATCTTGCGGGTTCCATGCGTTGCCCAGAACGGTAGCTCACCTGGATTCGAGCTAGCCGAGAATGCTCAGGGAAAAAGAACTCCGATAGCCGGGCTCCGACGTGGCAACCGCGCCCGGGTTCAATCAGAATCCGTCCGATGGAGACCCTCGGCCACATCCAGCCCGGCATGGACATCGCCGGCAAGTACCGGATCGAGGAGGTCCTGGCGCGAGGTGGAATGGGAGTGGTCCTCGTCGCGCGCCATCTGCAGCTCGACGAACGCGTCGCGATCGAAGGTCTTGCTTCCCGAGTGTGTGGGTAACCCAGACGCCGTTGCCCGCTTCCATCGCGAAGCACGCGCTGCCGCCAAAATTCGAAGTGAACATAGCGTGCGCGTGCATGACGTGGGCCTCTTGGCGGACGGAGCACCCTATCAGGTCATGGAGTTCCTCGAGGGCTACGATCTCAACGTCGAGCTGAGTCAACACGGTCCGTTGCTCGTCGCGGACGCCCTCGATTACGTGTTTCAGGCATGCGTCGCGATCGCAGAGGCGCACGCACTGGGGATTGTCCATCGAGATCTCAAGCCAGCGAATCTGTTCCTATCGCGGCGCGCCGACGGTTCCATCTGTGTAAAGGTGCTCGATTTCGGGATCTCCAAATTCTCGTCGCCGGAAGTCTCGCTTTCGTCTGCAGCGGATTATGGGATGACCCAGGCAGCGACGGTACTCGGATCGCCTTACTACATGTCCCCCGAACAGGTTCGTTCCGCCAAGGACGTCGACCATCGAACGGACATTTGGGCCCTCGGGGTCATCCTCTACGAACTGCTTACGGGCGAACACCCCTTCGAGGCAGATTCCCTCCCAGGACTGAGCGTTGCAGTTGCCACTGAAGCGCCTCGCCCTTGGTCACCAGCGAGAGCTAGCGTCCCTCAGACCGTGATCGACACGATACTCTTCGGTTGCCTCGAGAAGAACCGCGAGCGACGGATACAAAGCGTGAGCGAACTGGTCTTGCGACTGCAACCCTACGCGCCCTACTCGGCGCAATTGTCCGTCGAACGAATCCTCCGCATGACCGAGGGAGTCACCTCGTCCTCACGCGCGACCTCGGCCCGTCCCACACAGAACTCGGTTGCGCCGACCGTGCACTCACAACGCACGCAGTGGGACTTCAGTCAGACCCGGATGCGACCAAGACGAAAGCATCTGGCCTTTGCCGGCCTGGGAGTGGCAGCAGCAACGGCGACGTTGCTCGTCGCGTTCGCGCGCCCAACCGCCGTTCCCGTCCTGGCGGACTCGGGTTCGAATTCGCCCAGAGTCGCGACCGTACCTCGGATTGAGGTCGCGCACGATGCCGTGACGGTCGAGCAGCAGCCGACTCCGACCCCGGTCGAGACGGTGCAGCCCATTCCCGACGAACGCGCAACCGTTACCACGGCCAACAAAACCCAAGTCGGCTTGCTTCCCAACGGCAGCACCAAGCAAAAGACCAAGGTTGCGGCGGCGAGCTCCGCGACCACCGAGCACGCAGCCGAAGCTCCGCCCGCGGCAGCGCAAAGGTCTGGCGATGCCCTTGGGGGAAGACTATAGCTCCGTCCGGGTGCTGCTCCCGCGGCGCTCGTCGACATGGCTCTCCCATGGCTTTTGCGCTTCGCTGGCACATACCTTTGCTACTGCTGTCTTCGACCGCGTTCGGACAAACCGCGGAAAAGGCCGCAGCCGTAGTCTTGTTCGATGAGGCCGAGGCGCTTGCTGCACGAGGCGAGCTTCAGGCGGCTTGTCCGAAATATGCCGAGAGTCATCGATTGGATCCTCAACTCGGCGCACTACTCCACGTCGCGGATTGTTACGAGCGCGTAAGCCAATTCGCCCGCGCTTGGTCGGGTTTTCGCGAAGCAGCAGAGCTTGCCGAAAAGCGCGGCGATTCACGTGTCTCCGTGGCTCGAGCGCGCGCCATCGCCCTCGAAGCACGTGTGAGTCGGTTGTCCGTCATCGTACCCGAAACGAGTCGCGTCTCGGGGCTCGCCATATTCGTCGACGGGGTTGAACTCGGCCGAGCCTCATGGGCGTTCTCTCCCGGTGGATGGCGGTGCCCATCGGATTCGGGCGACTGCCAAAGGACACGAGGCGTTCGAAATCGAGCTTCACGTGGCGGCCGAAGGGGATTGCAAAGAGGTCACGATCCCAACGCTGTCGGCAACGACCACGCCCTTGGGCAGCGTCCCCTCCGAAACCGCCGGAGGGAGAAAAACCGCATGACCGACGTCCTGGTTGGCACGTTCCGACGATTGCGGGTGCCTACGCGCTCGGTGCCACCGCGGTCGTCCTCGGAGCCATATTTCAAAGCAAACGGCTGCAAGGCATGGATGACCGCGACGCAATCTGCCCGAGCAGCAACAACTGCACCATTCAGGAGCTAGGCGAAATCCGCTCCATAGAAGCAGATGCTCGCAGAGCGGGCATCTTGTCCGTGAGTAGCTTCATTGCCGCCGGGGGCTCGTTCGGGCGGAACCGCCATTCTCGTCTTTGGGAAACCGACGCAACGAGAAGGGCTCGGTCGAACGGGCGCCGTGAACGTCGGGCTCCAAGGGGTGGATTTGTCCTATGCGTTCTAACCTTTGGCCTCTCATCGTACTCGTCGTAGCGACCGCGTGCACCGTGTCCGAGCGCCAGGTGTCGATTGCCAGCGACAACGGCGGCAGTGCCGGTCGAGATTCGACCTCGGAACCACGCGCAGGTCGCGACGGGATTGGAGGACGGACGGGGCTCGACACCGAGTCAATCGTCGGAGGCAATCCGAACGGCGGTGACACGAGCGCGTCAGGAGGCACCGCCGCAACCACTGCACCCAGTAGCACTGGCGGTTCCGGCGGGGATCCGGTCGCTCACGGCGGATCGACGGCTTCCGGTGGAAGCATCGGCAGCGGTGGGGTTGGAACGTCCGGAGGCAGTGCTGGAAGTGGAGGACTCAACACGTCCGCCGGCACTTCGAGTCAATCTTGTCCAGTCCCCTGCGGCTTGGACGCGCCGTTATGCGTCGACGGGCGATGCGTGTCGTGCACCAGCGAATCGAGCCCTCGTTGCAATGGCAACGTCCCCGAGTTTTGCCAAAACGGCAATTGGCTCAAAGGAGCGACCTGTGTCGGCAGCACACCGGTCTGTAACGCCGGCACCTGCAGCGGAATCCGACTCGTCGGAAAACTCAGCTTGCTCCCCATCGCGGCGGGGACGGGGATTCGCCTCGTGAACGGACAGCTGTCATCCGCCAACCGGACCTGCTCCAACGGTACCTCGCCCATCTGCGTCGCTGATACCTCGATATCCCCCTGAAGCCGTAGTCAAACGGACGTGAACATGAACCTGTCACAGCTCCCACGCACCCGAGTCATCCTCCTCGCCCTCAGCCTTTTCGCCGGCGCATTTGCGGGCACTCGCGTCTGGGCAGCGGGCGTACCCGCCACCTCGGCGTTGACGTACTCGGGGACACTCGAAGCTGCTGACGGCTCACCGCTCGTCGGAACGCATCAGGTACAGATCGGATTTTATGCCGCTGTATCCGGCGGAACGCCGGTGTGTCAGACGGAGGCATCGAGCGTCGCGTTGGATCCTCACGGTCGCTTCTCGATTGGACTTCCCGAAACTTGCGCGTCGGCAGTCCGAGGCAACGCCAATCTTTGGTCGGAAGTGCTCGTCAATGGCAGTCCTTTGGGCAGAACGAAGATTGGCGCCGTGCCTTATGCGCTCGAGGCCGCGGCAGCTACGCAAGGCGCCCTTCGCGTAAATGGCGGCAACACGGTCGCCGCACGGGTGTGCTCTGGATCGACACCGGTTGGCAATACCAACTGGAGCGCTGTCGATACGTCAACGCTGACGACCACGATCGATCTTGCTCCTTGCGGCTTCACGTCAGCTCCCGCCGTGGTGGCTTCCCTCGGCGCCACGGGCACCTTCGTTGAATCCTCTGGAGGCAATGATCCCTACGACATTAGCCCATCCGCATTCCGTGTATACGTGAAGTTCACCAAAGCCACGACGGCGGATGCAGCCAATACACGAAACCTCCACATCAACTGGATGGCGACGGGTAACTGAACTTACAGCCGCTGCAGGTAACGAAAGCCAACTGTTCCGACCGGGACGACCAAGGCGAATCTCACTGTCCGACGACATTCACCGAATGCGTTTTGGAACAGCGTGCGCGAATGCGACGGACTGCTTTTGCGTAGAACGCATCATCTCGGACGCGACGGGCAGCGCTGAAGCATTCGCGCGGCACGTTCACATTCTCGGACGCGACGGGCAGCGCTGAAGCGTTCGCGCGGCACGTTCACATTCTCGGACGCGACGGGCAGCGCTGAAGCATTCGCGCGGCACGTTCACAAATCACGGACAGGATGAGGCGACGCTGAAACGTTCGCGCAGCGCTCGCAGGTCCGCTGGCGGCGGCTCGAGAAGCCAATTTGCCCGATCGATTGTCACAGGCCCGCGACCACTCACCTCGCGCGAAAGCCCGATGATCGCCCCAGCTGCCGGTGGTCGTCCGGCCTGCCCGCTTCATATGTGAACCGGTGACCACAAAAGAGTTGATTTGTTCGCCTCAATATGAACAACTAATCCCTATCGAGGTCCCCCATGAAGGTGTCGAAGGAGAAGCGAGACGAGATCCGGAAGTCCCTCGTGAACGCGGCGGTTGCACTGGCAATCGAGAAAGGGATTGCCGAATTGAGCACTCGGGAGGTAGCGGCACGAGCGGGTGTCGCCCCCGGGACTGCCTACAAGTATTTCCCGGATTGCGATCAGCTCGTCCACACCTTCTTCGAATTCCGATTCGACGCGGCTCGAGCAACGATTGCTGCGATTCCCGGTTTCGCAGACTTCACTTTCAAGGAAAGGCTTCAAGCCTTTCTCGAAGCACAGCTCGCCGAATACGAGCCCGACCGTCAGTTCGTTGCCATGGCATTCAAGAGCTTGTTGGAGGCACCTCTTCAAGCAGTCGGCGCAATGCAGGTGGTCAAGCGCAAGCAGACGACTCTCGTCGAGCAATTCCTCGAAGAAGCCGTCGAGAATGACGAGCTTCCCGAGGGCACCCACGGTGGCTTTCTCGCTCGAGCCTTCTGGGATTACACGGTCGTAGTCGTGCTCTACTGGCTCAAGGACGACACCGAGGGGCGCGCCCGCACGTCCGAATTCATCGATCGGAGCTTGGACATCTACGTAGCTCTCGTGCGCAGCGGAATCGTCGATTCTGCCGCAAGGTTGTTCGGCTTTCTCGTCCGCCACCATTTGCATGATCACTTCGCTTCACTCTCCGACTTGGTGGGAGGCATCGGAGACGCGCTCGCTCGTCAACGCAAGGAGGAAGAGACGTGACGAGAAGAAGCGCGACACTCCAGCCGGGGCACGAGACGCGCCGAACCGCGACATCACTGAGGGCTCACGTGACGCAATGCGACGACGAACCGAGAGCAGACTTGCCCCAGGGCTCTGCCACCGAGATTCAGGCGGGCGACGAAGCAGCAGAAGCCCCCCCGCAACGGCCAGCACGCGTCGCCTCCGCGGAAAAAGCAGCTGAGGCCATCCCGCAACCGCCGTCACACGTTGCCTCGGCTACCGCAGCTCCTCCGCGCGGGCTTTTCGCACGAGGTAGTATTCTCGGCAAAGCCGTCGTGAGTGCATCCGCAACGCGGGTGGGGCTCGCGCTGACGCAACCCTTCCGCGACGAGCGAGGCAAAGCCGTTGCAGCCGTGAAGGCTGAGGAGGACATGGCCAAGACGCTGTTCGAAGCCTGCGGAGTGTTGCGAGGAACCGCGTTGAAGCTCGCACAGCTGCTGGCGACGGAACCCGAACTGATTCCCGAAGCCTATCGAGCCGAATTCGCGCGTGCATGCCATCGCGCGCCCCCCATCGGCAAAGCGCTGGTGCGCAAGCTCGTCACTCGCGAAATCGGCGTTCCAGAGGCACGATTCGCCAGCTTCGAAGACGTACCGTTTGCTGCCGCAAGCTTCGGCCAAGTGCATGCTGCCACGAGCTTCGAAGGTGAAGATCTCGCCGTCAAACTTCAATACCCGGGCATGAAAGAATCCGTCCACACGGATCTGCTCGCGCTCCGGACCATCCTTCGCTCCGCGCCGCAAGGGGACGTCTTCATGCCATGCGTCGAGGAGATGAGGACCCGCCTATCCGAAGAGCTCGACTACGACCGCGAAGCAGAACAAACGAACTGGTTCCGTGAGCATCTACGGCTCGCCAACGTCATCGTGCCGCAGGTCCACTCGACCCACTCGACACGTCACGTGCTGACGACCGAACGACTCCTCGGACTACATCTGACGGAATGGCTGCGCCGCTGCCCCAGCGAAAACGAGCGGAACCGCTACGGACAACTTCTCGTTTCTCTCTTCTACCACTGTCTCTTCGATTTGGGCGTCATTCACGCCGACCCCAACTTCGGCAACTACCTATTTCAATCCGATGGGAGTCTCGGACTGCTGGACTTCGGCTGCATTCGTCGGCTCTCGAAGGAGCAGGTGGAAGCCTTCTACGATTTGACCGATCCGAACCACACTTCGAGCGAACCCATCGAGGTCACTCACGCACGACTCGGTATCCGTTACCGCACCAACATGCCGCGACGAGAGCGCGAAAATTTCTTGAAAGACTGGGGCGACTGGTTGCGCGAGCCGTTCCGGACGCCCCACTTCGATTTCTCTCGTGCCGAACCGTACTTCGAGCAGGGGGCACGACTCGCGCGACTGTCCCATCGATTTCTCGAGCACTATGACGGCAGTTTTTTGTACGTTGGCAGGGCCCATCAGGGCCTTCTCAGATTCCTGCAAGTTCTCGGCGCACGCGTCCAGATGATTCGCAACGCATAAGCGACGAACTTCTTTCGTCGCGATTACCTCGTATCACGACGATACGGCGTAAACCCACAAGAACCAACGGAAAGGATCCATCCCGATGACGACGATTGGGACGAGCACCGCCATATCGAACGATTCCATCATACTCGTGGGACTCAGCACTCCGATCAACTACGTCGATCGGTTCGACGTGGTCGTCCCGGCACACGACCAGTCTCGCCGCGCTTACTCCCTCGATTTCCTGACTGGGCTCCTTTTCACATCCATACCGAAATGGGCGCACGCACTATTCGTGCTGCGCGATCGAATCGGAGTCCTCGTAGGACTGAAGTCCGATGACTGGTCGCTACCTTCGGTCGTGCCACGAGACGTCCACTATCGCGTAGGGAGCAAGGCCGTCTTTTTCCATGTCAACCATCGAACGGACGACGAGATCGTAATGGCAGAAACCGATCGTCATCTGGATTTTCGAGCCTCCGTTCGTCGCACCATGAATGGCGTAAACGAGCTCACGTTGTCGGTGACGACCGTGGTCTGCTTCAACAACGGTTGGGGCAGGTGGTACTTTACCTTGATCCGACCATTCCACGTCCTGATCTTAAGGAGCCTGCTTCAAAGGTTGGCACTTCGGCTAAGGCGCTAGAGCGCCAATCGGTTCGATTACCGTCACGAAAACGCCGAAACCGAAGCGAGCCGAGCGCCCCAGGGAGCGAACATCGGAAGACGACTAGCGGTCATCTGAGGAGCACAGCGACGAGGCCGCTCGGCGCAGCGAGAGGATCGGCCTTTGCAGTAGGCAATTCAAACCAATTGGCGCTCCAGGCGTTCCAATAATCGAACGAATACGCACGGCTCAGGAGAGAACCGACGTTCGCGCGACGCTTCTCGTTCGTGTGAGTGCTAACGCTGCGAGAATCTACCGCTGATCGAGGTGATGCCGTCTGGACTCGATGGTCTAGCCCCTACCCGACGAATTTCACCGAGAAAGGACGCTGGCCGACGCCAAGTATCGGTTTTATGTGAGTAGACGCAAAGACCAATGAGACTGTGAGCGCACCGAATCATATTCCGTAGTGCGGTCGTGATACATCGTTGGTGTCACAGCCAATGCAGCTCACGCTTCGGGCAAAGGACAGTGAACTTGACGTAATTCCAAGCGGTGGCATAAAGTCTCGTATGGAGCGTGTTCGGTACGACGATAGTCGTTGGCCCATCGTGCAAGTCACGACGCCGACACACGTGATGACTGAAGAGGAGTTCGAGAGGCATCTCGACGAGTTGACTGCGTTCCACGAACGTGGCGAATTTTTTGGGTTTCTTTTCGATGTGCGACAGTCACCAGCGCCGACGGCCGAACAGCGCCGTAAGGTTGCCGAGCGAATCGAGCGAGATTTGAAGCTATACGGGAGGGTGTGTCCCTGCGCTGTCGTGGTGGCCAATTCCCTCCAAATCGGGGTCATCAAGGTCATCCTCTGGCTGCTCAGATCCGTATCCCCTAGAGGTCTTTTCGAATATCGGCGAGGCTGAGCGGTGGTTGGGCGGTCAGCTCCGCACGAGCGTACGCCTCGACGCATCGGTGGGCTGAGCACAGTCAATTCGACCGTTTACCACCCAATTGTATCGGCAGTCGGACACTCGTACCGACGGTCGTCATTCCGAAAGCCCGAATCTCCGCCGGGAGGGAACGGAACGAATCGATGACTTCGAGCGGGGAGGCGTTGACGCTCCAGGACACTGGGGCGCGCCCGATGGTGCAGCACCACCAGGCCCGCACGGAATGGCTTCAAACAACTGAGGCAAGCTGCCACATGGGAAGGGTTGGTGGGCTGACGCTTCGAGTAATTAGGAGCGACGCGCATGCAGTTCATGCGATGGCTACCAAACCCCGACGAGCGAAACGCCAAAGAAGTCGGATGACGTAGGCTTCCGACCCGCAAGACCACGGGCTCTCGACCGGCGAGACCAGGCCCGAGCGTTCCTCTACCGATGAGCACCGACCGAAGGCACGTGGCTTGCCTCAACTACGCGAACTCAGCACGCTGATAGGCTCATTTCGGCACCCCTTGCCGGGATGGGCCAGGTCTCGCAGGATGGGAATCTGCCTCTTGAGAGAACGACCACCACCTTTGAGCGGCGAACCTCCCCGAACGTCACTTCTGATGTGGACAGGTAACGACGCGAGCGTAAGACGGTTCAATCTCAAGGTGACACGCCGCAAATCACCAAGTAGAGGCAACGTCGCGCGCTCGACATGAAGCGGCTATGCGCGGCTGTTCGAAGCGCCGCGAGTTCGCTGTCGCCTCAGTTGGCGTTGCCCAACGCACCGAGCCACCACGGAACCACTCGTCGCAGACCGATGCATGCCGCACACACGCCCTCGCGGAAAGCCCCATGAAAGAGGCACCGCGGGGCCCGTCGACATGCCCCCGAACCACGGGAGTTCAAAAGAGTGGTGGTTCTACTTGAAGCCGGAAGTCCTGCTCCGACGAGTAAGAAAAGAGTCCCAAAGACGGAGAATAGGTTTTGAGATGCAGAGTCTGACCGTCAGGAAAAAACTCGATGAGCCTCATGTAGCCGAGCCCGCCCTCGTCGAGCATTTGATAATTGACCAGAACTTGATGAACTACATTTCCAGCATCACCGCGGCTGGTCAAGTGCCCAGAACCCTGTCCGAGAACGTGCCCGCTGACGACGAGGAAAACACCGGGATGACGCCGAACGAGCGCATCCCACAACATTTCGCCATCGAAACTCGGATCCGTTGCTTCACTCCCGACCGCGGTCCCGTACTCGAAGGGGCTCCATCGCTGCTCACCGCGTCGCCGCGCGAAATCATAGCGTGTCCCATCGTCGTATAGATATGCATGGGTCGCAATGACCACACGATGGTCGCGGAACCGAACTAGGACGTCATTGGCCCATTGCACCGTCGATAGCCGCGGGCTCCATTCGAGCATGAGCACCCCGAGGCGAACCTTGCCCAGGTCGATTGAATAGAACGCGTTCTCAATCGCGCCTGGCGTCTTCACCGCTCGAAGATGACCGCCTCTCGAGGCAAATGTCTCGTCGAAGTAGCGCGACAGCGACGTCTCTCGGTGGTCCGACGCACCTTGGGTTCCGGTGTCGTGGTTACCTGTCGTCAGTAGCAGCGGGAAGTCGGGGCCGAGTGGTTCTACGGATTCCTTGAAGAATGCCCACTCATCGTCGGTGTTGTGATCGGTCAGATCCCCCAGTGTCAGCGCTGCCACCAGGTGCCGACGACCGCGTTCGCGCGCAAGCCACGCACTTTGATTGCGAAGATGTGGATAGCGACAAGTCGAATAATACTGGGTATCCGGAAGTACGGCGAGGGTGAGGGTTCCTTCGGAAGGGGGCTCGTGCTCTTCTGCCGTCGTGCTGGGCAGAATCCTAGGCCATTCGGGACGCTCCAACACACTCGGGAGCCCACAGCGCGGAGATGGAACGGCAGGTGGCGTGGCCGTCTCCGAAGACGCTGGGGTCGACACCTGATTCACGCAACTGCCGGAAGACAACGATGCAGTGCCGCATCCGAACGTCAAACCCAGACAACAAGCAAACGCGACAATCGATCGCATCGAAGACTCCTCAACTAAATCTCGATTTGGATACCAAGCTCGACCACTCTGCCTGGTGGGACGGAAAGCATACCGGTCTCCGAGTGGGCATTCCGCGAGAAAAACGCCACCAGAACCTTGCGGCACGCAGCCATCCCCGAAACGCTGGCGAGCACGAGAGCCTCGCGGCTCATGGAAAGGCTGACGACCGAGACACCCCGGACATGCCGGCCCTGGCGAACACCGATACGCGGCGCCACCCTTGCGCGGAGATCTTGCCGCGCATGGCAAGAGCGCACGACGTGAACATTCGCGCTATCCGACTGCCGGACCGTACACGGCCTGTCCTACGCGCCAGTCCTCCCCCGCACGCCTTTGCGGGCGAACCGCTAGGTCTGCTGACCATCTCGGTCCACCCGTTCATGAGTTTCCTTTCATGGTCGATCATTATCGCGGCGAGGTGACATAGTCCACGCGCTGCCCGTCACGGCGAATCACTCAAGATTTCCGATCGATCTCACTTCGGTTCCTACACTAGACGTTGCCGCGCAGGTCTAGAAGCGCCCCGTGTGCGCCAACTTCTGACGCGGCTTCGCGATACCCATGTCGAAGCGCTCCTCGTTGCTTGCCCTCGGATTCAGTCTTGCGACCTCGGTCGCGCATGCGGAGGAGCCCCCTCCAACAGGCGAAAGCGCTTCCTTGCCCCAAGGTCGCGCGCAAGAGCCGCCGCCAACGGATCGGTCCGGAGGTCAGGTCGCGACCGAGCATCCTCGAGACACCCAGACCACCGGGGGAGTCACGGCAGACGCGGCTACGCGAGACGGAACGAGAGAAGATATCCCGAGCTCGCCCCCGAACCAACCAAGCCCGGAGGCTACCCAGCCCTCGAAGGAGCGCGATTCGACGTCGATGTCGCACTCGCAAGACGAGATAGGTGCCATCGACGGTGACGACTCGAGAGGCCACACCGCTGAGGGCAGATTCCGGATTTTGCTTCAGCTTCGGTACCGACACACCATCGCCGATCAATCGATGCTGAGCGATCAATCCGAGATCGAACGGGAACAACGGGGGACGCTCCAAGCCCAAGATGGCTATGACATCCAGCGTGCGTTCCTGAGATATACGGCGCGACCGATGGACGCGATCGAGACGAAGTTACTCGTCGACTTCGCGGAGCTGAGACACGGACAACCCCGACAGTCGTTCAAACTCGCCTATCTTCAAATACACGCGACGAATCGCCTCGAGTTCGACGTTGGCCTGATGAAGCGAACCTACTCGCTGCTCGAGCTACTCCCCATCGTCAATCATGAGCTCGCAGACCTAGGTCCGACCGATTCGTTCATCAAGGACGAGGGATATGGCGGCCGCGACGTCGGTACCATCGTTCGGTATAGTCCGCTACCGAAGCGTCGCTGGCTGACGCTGAGCGTAGGTGCATTTCGAGGCGACATCGACGAGGGTTACGATGCCGATCCGCTCAAACTCGTCACCGCGCGGATCGAAAGCTTTCCCTGGAAACACCTTCGATTGGGCGCGTGTGGCTCGTACCGTCCCGAGAAAAGCGTGGAGATGCAGCGGCTCACGAACGCCGACACCGGAGCGAAATATTACGCAGAAGTGACCACGTTGGATCCCGGCAAAGCCATGGCCCTCGACGCAACCTTGTTGTTCAAGCACGTCCAACTCCGTACGGAGGTGCTCTACGGCGATCGTACGAACCCCAAACGCGTTGGCTCCGATCACTTCGCCGCGGGATATGTCGTGCTGGCCTCTCGATTCAAGCTAGGTGGGCTCACCTTCGTACCAGCCGGAAAGGTCGAACGCTTGGACCTCAACCCCGAATCGAGCGGTGGCGCACGGACACTCATGACAGCAGTGGTCGGCGTAGTTCCGCTCGACGGCCTGAGGATTCTCGGCGACCTCACCTACACTCGAGTCGATCAGGGACTCACGTTCATGGAACGCGTTCCATGGACGAGTTCGAAGAACGCGGTGTACGCCATCGAACCGAGCTCGACTGCGATCACCGTTCAACTCCAGTACCACCATTGAAAGCACCGCGACGAGCAGCCCCTCACTTCTGGCGGCTCGTCGGGTTGAGCCTCACTGCGGCGGCGGAAGCAACGAAGAGGCGACGACCGGATCCTCGCGGTCGATGGTCGTGCCCCACCCAAAACGCTGGGCCATCCGCTGATAGAGCAGGTACGTCACCGGCAAGACCAAGAGTGTCAACATTGCGGCAGATAGCGTGCCGCCAACGATGACGACCGCGATTGGCCGCTGCGTATCTGCACCCATGGCCTTGGAAAAGGCCGCCGGCAACAGACCGAGAGCAGCAAGAGCGCCAGTCATGAGCACGGCACGCAGCCTCGACATGGCGCCATGCCGAATCGCTTCTTCCAGTGGCACGCCTGCGGCCTGACGCTCGCGAATCGCCGAAATCACCAGCACACCATTGAGTGAAGCTTGCCCAACGAGAGCGATGAAACCCACCGCTGCCGAAATGTTGAACGGCATGGCGAATGCCCATAGGGCCAACACGCCGCCCACCAGAGCGAAGGGTACGTTGCCGAGCACGATGAGCGATGGCGCACTAGCGCCAAAGGCCTGAAATAAGAGGATGAACGTCAACAGAATCGCAAGTGGCACGACTAGCAAAAGTCGATTCATCGCACGTTGCTTGGATTCGAACTCGCCTCCCCACTCCCAATCGAGACCATCACCGCGATGAAGCACGCGGTCGATGACTTTCTGGGCGTCCTGCACGAACGTTCCCATGTCCCGGCCGCGCACGTTCATGCGCACCCCGATGTAACGCTGCCCATTCTCACGATTGATTGATGCGCGACCACGGTCGATCGTAACGTCGGCCACCGCGCTGAGCGGCACGAGCGCACCATCCTTCGTCGGGATCCGTAGATTGGCGATGTCTTCGACAGTGCTCCGACGACCTTCTGGCAATCGCACGACCACGTCGAAAACACGCTCGCCTTCCCAAAACTCAGACGCAGCCTTCCCGCCCAACGCCGTCGCGACGAAATCCTGTACCTCCGCCACGGCCATCCCGTAACGTCCCAAATCATTCCGCCTCGGTCGAACTCGAACCTGCGGGGTTTCGGCGCTCTTGAGAATACCCAAGTCCGCGACTCCGGGCACCTTCGACAGCGCGTTCTTCGCGGTTTCAGCGGCAGATTGGAGACGGCGAAGGTCGTTCGAATAGATCTTCAGCGCGATTTGCCCCGGCTGACCGGAAATATTGTCGTTTACGTTGTCACGAATGGGTTGAGAAAAGTTCACCTCGATTCCAACCGTCTTCACCACTTCCCGATTCATGGCCACGATCAACGCTTCGAGATTCGGCGTCTCCTTGGGCCACGTGTCCATTGGCCTCAGCCTTACGAATAGCTCGAGGTTGTTCGCCAGCGAAGGGTCAGTACCGTCTTCGGGCCGACCGAGTTGGCTCAATCGGGTTTCGACCTGAGGAAACTTGCTGACGACCCGATCGAGCTGAGGAACGAGTCGTCGCCCCTCGGTGAGTGAAACGTTCGAAGGGAGGGTGTACGTGAGATAGAGTGCCCCCTCGTTCAGTTCAGGAAGGAACTCACTTCCCAAATTGAGCAGTCGATATACGGCGAAAATGAGCAGCACGACGGAACAGCCGAGCACCGCCCACGGTCGTTTCATGGCCAGCTCGAGACTGGGACGATAAGCACGCTCCATCAACTTCAGCAGCGGCGACTCACGGTGCCGAATCTGCTTTCGGTATGCGAAGACCGCAAGAACGGGAACCAGCGTCACTGAAAGTAGCAATGAGCCGACGAGCGCAGCAACGACCGTGTGGGCGAGCGGGCCAAAGATCCTGCCCTCGACACGTTCCAGCAGAAACAGTGGAATGTAAGCCGCAATGATGATGAGCAGGGAGAACACCGTCGGTCGCATCACGCGTGAGGTTGCCCAAAGCACGCTATTTGCGACCGTTTCTTGACGATCCCCGCGGTGTCCCACCCGATGCACGATCGATTCGACGATGACGACTGCGCCGTCCACGATGATGCCGAAGTCGACCGCGCCCATCGAGATCAGATTGGCCGACATTCCGCGCGCTTTGAGGTATAGGAACGCGGCCGACAACGACAGAGGGATTAGCGTCGAAACAATCAACGCAGCCCGCAGGTCCAGCAAAAACGCGAAAAGGACGGCAACGACGAGAAGCGCGCCCTCTAGCAGATTGCGCGACACCGTTTCGAGCGTCTTATCGACGAGCTGAGTGCGATCGTAAATGGAACGACGCGTACCCCTTTACGCAAAACGCGCAGATTGAGCTCATCCACTCGGTCCCGCAGGCGCTGCAGTACAAGCGATCGATTTTCGCCACGGCGCATGACGACAATCCCTTCGACGGCATCGTAATCGCCCTCGCGACTTGCAATTCCCTGACGCGGCGCCCAGCCTTCGAGCACACTTGCGACATCTCGGACTCGAATCGGTGTTCCACCGCGACTAACGATTGGAGTGTCGCGTACGTCGTCCAGCGACCGAAATAGACCCTCGCTCCGAATGACGAGCTGCTCGGTTCCGCGCTCCACGACGCCACCTGATGCGTTGGCAGAGGCTGAATTCAAAGCTTTGAATACGTGATCGATGGTCAACCCACGAGCGGCCAAAACGGCAGGGTCTGGGCGCACCTGCACTTCTTTCACCAAACCACCGAACGAGACGACATCGGCCACGCCGTCCACACGCAGCAGTCGCGGCGTAACCACCCAGTCTTGAAGCGTCCGCAATTCTAGCGGATCGTGCGTGTCCGATTCGAGCGTGTAGCGATAGATTTCGCCGATCGGCGTGGAGAGGCTTCCGAGGCGCGATTCGGCTTCGCTCGGAAGATGTGCGTTATGGATGCGCTCCAAGATTTGCGCGCGCGCCAGATGAACGTCGACCCAATCCGCGAACGTCAAAGAGACGTACGACAAGCCAAACAAGTTGTTGACACGGATCCGAACGAGGCCAGGGGTTCCGTTCACGGCGCGCTCGATGGGCACAGAGACCTGGCGCTCGAGCTCTTCCGCGGGTTGCCCAGGATAGAGCGTAATGACGTTGACCTGCGTATCGCTAGGGTCGGGAAAGGCTTCGATGGTGAGCCCCCGAAGCGATATCACGCCGACGATAGCCAACACCAAAGCACCCACGATGACCGTCCATCGCGAACGCAGAGAAAATTCCACGATCTTGTCGAGCATGCCTATCGCACCTGAGACCTTCTACGAGTCTTCGAGCGCATTGATGAGCAGAAGCGGGTTCGTGACGACGACCTCGTCGCCCGTCTCGATACCAGACAGAATCTCCGTGTGCTCAGTATTTTGACGCCCAACCGTGACCTGTCGTTTCTGATACTTCTGCTCGGAACGCTTAACGAAGACGGCGGTGTCCAAACCATCGGTGACCACGGATGACGTGGGCACGAGCAGCGTACTACTCGTGGATTTGGCTCTCAGCTCGAGCTCGACGTAGGCATTCGGTCTGAGGAGTCCCTGAGAGTTCGGAACGAGTACGCGAACGGGTACACTCTGACGTTCGGCGTCGACGACGCCGGACACGGTTTGGATCGAGCCCTGAATCGATGTACCTTGCTGACCTGGAATACGAATCGTCGCGGGAAGGCTCGGTTCGAGCCCGTTGGCGAACGACTGAGGAACGTCTCCGATGACGAGTACCTCACGCAGATCCGCGATGACGCAGACGGGATGATCCAGAATCGGGCCCCACGGCGGCTCCTGGAGAGACGTGCAACTCCACGACCGTCCCGTCGCGGTCCGAACTCATCCAGTACGCCCCTTCCCCTGCCGGCGCGACCGACAACGACCGAAGCTTCGCCTCCGCGGAAAGCACGTCGACTTTGGCCGTTTCGAGATCGGTCTGCGCGACCTCCAGATCGTGCTCTGGCACGGCGCGCGCGACGACGAGTTGTCGCAAACGATCCACGGTCGATTGCTTGAGCGCGACGGCGAGCTTGGCCTCGCGGCGCTGCCGAGTGAGCTCTGGCAGCTCCGGCGTCTGTACGAGCATGAGCCGATCGCCCTTCTTGACGTGATCGCCCAAGCGAACGCGAAGTTCCGCAACGCGCCCTCGCAGCGGCGAAAAGACCGGCTCGGTCAAGGCCTCCACCGTGGTCACCCGTGCCGTGAGCGGCGGCGAAGGCAAGGGATCCCCTCGCTTCGCGGCGACGGTTTTGAAGACGATTCCGGGCGTCACGTGCCGCACGACGACCTCGTCCTTCGTCGCTGAATACGGTGCGGCGTCCTTCGTTGCATGCGGATGACATCCCAACGTCACCGCGGTTGCCAAAACCAAAGAGCTGAGCCTCGAGTTCATCTCGAGCACCCCTCGTCCTCGGACACGGCGATTTGCGAGCGCAAACCAAGCACAGCCGAATAAGCATCGGCGAGGCCGTCCACCTCGCCGAGCAATAGGTCAAGGAGCGCACGTCGCGCTTGAATTACGTCGTTCATGGAAAGAAGTCTCGTATCGTACGAACGCAACACGTCACTTACGACGGCCCGCGCACGTGGAATGAGGACCTCGACGAGGTTTTTTCGTCGAGCCCGTTGAGATTGCAGGCGTTCCATCAATGCGGGAACGACCGCTTCGGTAACGCGCTGCATCGAAGCCCGCTCGGCCCGATAGCCCTCGGCAGCGTAACGCGCAGAGCGGCTTCCGGCTTGCCCGTGATCGAAGGCCGGGAGCGGTAGACTCACGGTCAATTCGAGGGAATTCGGCTGCGCTCCGGACACCCAAAATTGATCGTGAACGTAACCGATGCGGATCGTCGGATCGGGAACCTTCTGCCGAGAATAGTAGGTTTCCTCGTGGCGGGAGGCCGCTTCGGCGCTCGCTAGGGCAGCCACTTCGGGGCGCTCGATCCGCGCCATGTGATTGACCAAATCATCGACCGCGACGTTCACCCATTTTTCGAGATAGTCCTTGGCCTGCTCCGCGCTGGCAAACGGCACACAAGTCATCCCCGTCGTGGCACTGCATACGGCGCGCTGCTCGTTGAGCTCACTTTCGGCCGCATACACCTGTTGCTCGAAACGCCCCCGTTCAATTGCAGCCCGATCGAGTTCGAGACCGCTAGCCAGCTGTTGCGCGAGTCGCGCTGCAACTTGACGTTCCTGCTCCTCCGCCGCCTGGACTTGCTGCCGAAGCGCGTCGATGCGCAATTCCGCCGCTGCCATGTTGCCGAGAGCCTCGGCGAGCTCGAGAGCCAATCGCCGTCCCGTCGCACATTGCTGAGACCGCGTCGCTCGCACCTCGGCGGCTCGCATCGCCTGGACGGGGCCCCGCTTGCCGATGGGCACGGTGTAGGAAAGTCCAACGTGATAGCTCGGAATGCGAGTCATCGGCTCTCCCAACCCCTCTGGATTGGTTCGGCCAACCGGAATTGTCGCCCAGGTAGCGTCGAGCACCGGATTTGGCCACACGTGGGATTGAGCCTGTGCCGCCTGGCGGACCTTCAGTTCCCTCGAGGCTGCCGCCATGTCCGGAGACTGGGAGACCGCGTTAACCAAGTCCGAAAAGGTCAGGGTGGCCGTCGGAGCGAATACCGACGGAGCGGCAGCTCGGGCGACGCCGGTCGAGAATGCCCCGAAGGCCAAAATCACTAACCACATCGCACATCGCGGCACGCTCCCTCGCGTGCTCTCGAGATTCTCCGTCGACATTCCCACGAAACAACGATGACATTTTTTTCATCGAACCGGAGGTGAAACCTCGTTCATGCTCTGTCGCGAAAGGACGCGCTCGAAAGGACCCGAACTCTCCGCGTGTCGACGTGAATGCCCATTCATCGAGGGGCAATCCGAAACAAATTGGCTAGACTGAGGTCACCATGAAAGTGCTCGTCGTCGAGGACAACCCGAAACTTGCAAGCTTCCTTCATCGGGCGCTCGAAGAAGAAGGATACGCTGCGCAGACGGTGTCCGATGGCGAAACAGCCATTCAAACGACGAGCAAAGAGAGCTTCGATCTGATCATCTTGGATTGGATGCTTCCCGGAATGGACGGTCTCCAGGTTTGTCGGGAGTTGCGTCAAAACGGCAACGCGACTCCCATCCTCATGCTGACGGCGCGCACCGAGACCACCGAAAAGATTGCTGGCCTCGATGCCGGTGCAGACGACTACCTTCCAAAACCTTTCGACCTCGGAGAGCTCATGGCACGTGCGCGAGCACTCTCTCGTCGTGGAACCAACGCGGAAGTGGTCCTTCGCGTCGGCGGACTGTGCATCGATCGCTTGGCACGTCGTGCAACCCTGGATTCGCGAGTGCTCGATCTCACTCCCCGGGAGTTCACTCTGGTGTCATTTCTGGCTCGCGAGGCTGGAAGGGTCGTCCCGAGATCGGAGCTACTCCGACATGTTTGGGAGACTTCTTTCGATCCCGGTTCGAACATCATCGACGCCCACATCAAGAACCTACGAGAAAAGCTGGGCTCGGAGGCGAAGATGATCGAAACCGTGCGCGGAGTGGGTTATCGAATGGTCGCTCCGCCGTCTCCTGCGTGATCCGACGCGAGCGAATGGCCTCCTGAGCCTCGAGCGGAGCGGGCCGCCGCGCACTCCGTTTTTCATGGCGTCACTCGGACGTTGCTCGACGCGACGTTGCTCTTCGAGTTGCATCGTAAGCAGACCGCCGCGCACGCAGATTGCCAGGTGGTCACTCGGGCTGAGACGCTGCGGGGGTTACATCGTGGCCCATCATCGTCATGAGTGCTGCAACCTGTAAGGGGATCGCCGTGACGTTCGAATGCGTGCCACCTTTGACGAAATAGAGGGCCAGAGTGCCACGACATCTCGCCCAGAAGGTGCGAGTCGTCTCTCGACCTGGAAACTCGGGAAGTAGATCGAGCGAAGAGACTACGGCGTCGTGAGCATTCGCGCAGCCAAGCGCCGTTGCCCATCGATTGAGACCCTTCATGATGGCTTCGACCCGTGGATAGCTCGGCTCTTCGAGTAGGAAGCCACCGCCGAAGGGCACCACCCTATCTTCGTCGCCATGAACCTGCACGATCGCGAGAGGCTTGTCTGGCCGACAAAACTCTTCTCGTGTTGGTGGGGCCCCCGCGACGGACACGATGCCTGCAAGGGGCGTCGAAGGAACGCATGCCAATTGATGCGCCATGTAGCCTCCATTCGAAAACCCGTAGGCGTAAAGACGAGCAGAATCGATGCGCGGATCGGACGCTGCACGATGCAACAGATCGAGAAGCGCCCGCACGTGATCGGCACCCGTATGCTCGAAGTCGCAACAGCCATCGGCATTCCAGAAGCGTCGACCATGACTATCCGTCGGACCGCTCGGAGCGGCATACGCAAACCCATATCGCTCCGCAACCCGGGATAGCAGAAGCGCTTGCTTCAAACTCGCCCCGGAGGAACCGAAGCCGTGCAAAAAGAGGATGAAGGGCATCGGCTCGTTCTGGGGGCGCTCGGGAAAGACGAGCTGATCCTCGAGCAGTCGGCGTTCCAGGGGCGCCGCCTCACGCGTCGCAGCTGCGCCAGATTGCCCCGAGGCACCAAGCGTAGCTGGTTGTCGGTGCGTCGTGGTTACGCCATCCTGCGAACCCTGAGTCGGCGAATTACTTCGACAACCCAAGAGGACGGCAGCACTAAACGCCAAGTAACCGAGAACCGGACGGCATGGATCGGTGAGTGTCATCGCTGTAAGTTGGAGCCGAAGTGGGTCGTAGCCATTATCATGCCAGCTTGGCCCTCTCCCGCCATTGCTCGTCGGTCCTCGCGGTCGACGACGAGCGTCGCCCACGGAAGCCAAGCGAGTGCCCGAACACTTCAAAGCAGCCGACGAAAGCCTGGCGCCGCGCGCGCGAGCTTGAACTCCGCGCACGAGAGGCGTAAACGAACGCTTTACCCATACGACGCGCCGAGGTCGCGGATGCGCATGACTTACCGCCATTCGATCATTGCAAGTCTCACGATCCACTGCACGCTCATGGGTTGCGGCGACGGCGAGCCCTCACGGTCGTCTCCCCCTTCATTTCCAACCGGGGGGCACGGGGGCGCAACGCAGGCGGAAACCTCCGCAGGTGGCGCCTCGGGTGGACAGGACGGCGCAACCGAAACGACCGCCGAAGGTGGTCAGACGAACACCTCGACGAGAATGGCAACGCCGCTCCTCGTCTCGAGTAATCTTTGGATCTCACGCGATGGAAATCCGCTCGCCATCCAAGGTTCTTGGACGGGAAGCACGGGATCGAACTCTACGCTCGCATTGACAGTCCAAGATGGGAGACTTTGCCTGAGTGGCTCCACGGCTACGGTTCCGCTGGTCGGCGCTACTTATGACTACGACGGGTACTTTGGCGCCATCGCCAATCTCAATCTTTGCCGCTCGGCATCGAGCGACGCTCCGCCCGATACTTCGTACACCTTGAGCGGATGCCCCTGGTCCAGCCGTCTTGCGTCGAGCTTTGCGGGGGTCCGCTTCATGATACCCGACGACGCGCGTATGCCGAGAGAGCTTCGGGTCGTATTCAAGGAGCGAAACAGAACGACGGCAAGGTACGTCGTCGTCCAAAGCCATGGTCCCGTGACGGCACTCGTCGCCGACGCGACACTGCCGTCGAATCCGTCGGCGCCACCGGTCGACATCGCCGCGTTGGAGGCGATACAGATCTACGCATACCCGAGTCGCGACGCGAAATATGCGTTCGATTTGTGCCTGGGGCAATTCGAAATCCTTACCGGGTCGGGTTGGAGCGCAATTCCGGATTGGGTGTTCGAGTCGGGACCTGGACTACAGGTGCAGTATGGTGGCGTCAATCTCGCGGGAGCCGAGTTCGGCGATCAGAAGCTCCCCGGAGTCTACGGGACGGACTACGTCTACCCCTCCGACTCGGACGTTGCGACCTTCGCCAAGGCGCACATGAACGTCATTCGGTTGCCTTTCCGATGGGAGCGCCTTCAGCGCTCGCTCGGCGCGGAACTCGACGCGACGGAGCTCTCGCGGCTCCAGCACACGGTTCGCTCCGCCGTCGAGCGAAACATGACCGTCGTCCTCGATCTCCACAATTTCGGCCGCTATCGAAGCGATGTCGTTGGAGGCGCGGTTTCGATGGATGACTTCGCCGACTTCTGGCGCCGGCTCGCCACCGTATACGCCAACGACGATAGAGTTATTTTCGGGCTCATGAACGAGCCTCACGACATGCCATCCACAGAATCCTGGTTGACCTCCGCCAACGCAGCAATCGCGGCCATTCGCAGCACTGGCGCACGCAACCTGATCCTTGTGCCCGGCAATGCATGGACCGGCGCGCACAGTTGGTCGGCAAACTATTACGGAAGTTCGAATGCGACGACGATGCTCGACGTCGCCGACCAAGCCAATCATTTTGCCTTTGAATTTCACCAATACCTCGATGACGACAGCTCCGGGCGGAGTGCGACTTGCGTCAGCCCATCCATCGGCATCGAGCGCGTGACTCAAGCCACAGAATGGCTCAAAGCCCACCACTTCTCGGGATTTTTGGGAGAATTCAACGGCGGAGCCAATGAGACTTGCTACTTGGCCCTGGATTCCCTCTTGACCTACCTCGGTCAGAATGCGGATGTATGGCTGGGTTGGTCGGTCTGGGCCGGAGGTCCTTGGTGGGGCGAAAACTTCCTCAGCGTTCAGCCGGCTGCGGACGGCAAGGATCGTCCCCAAATGTCCGTACTCAAGCGCCATCTGCCCTCTCGATGACCGCCGCACTTTTCCCGTCGCGCGCAATCCGGGTCAAATTGACCCGAGTCGACCAGGTGGCATTCGAGGGAGCAACCCTCCGCGTCGCAATCGCAACAGTAGCAATTCGCCACGATGCACTTGAGATTTGGCGAGGGAACGCGTTTCCGCCCCGCGTTCAACCCGAAAGATCTCCGACGAGTATGCGCGCAACAGCGCCTTGAATCTTCGTCAACCACCGTGGACACTCGGATTTCGTTTCCGGCACCTTAGTTGGCCGGCAAGACGGGTCGTTCCCCCCACTGGACAATTCCGTCGCGCCTTCGATCGCGCGAATGACTGAGTGGGGATGCGCATGACGACTTACAACTCGTTCCGACTCGCGCTCATGAGTTCCGTTCTCGTAACGGCACTTGCCTGTGGTGGCAAACCCGAGGTCGAGATGACCGAGAACAGCGCAGGCAGCACCGGTCAAGGTGGTACGTCCCATCGCACCGACCCGGGCACCGGAATTTCTCTTGGTGGCAACGGGGGCGTGTCGAACGGCACCGGCGGAGCATCGAATCCGAACGCGCGATGTGGCGACGCTGTCCGCAATGCGGACGAAGAGTGCGACGACGGCAACGAAACCGCGGGCGACGGATGTAGTGCGGCATGCAAATCGAGCCTTTCGCCAAGTGTCCGGTCGAAGGCGTCCAATGCGAGCTCTGCGGCAATCGAATACGTGAGAGCCAAGAACAGTGCGACGACGGCAACCACGATAGCGACGACGGCTGCAGCAGCAGTTGCCAAGTGGAGCCTGGTTGGGTCTGCCCGGTCGACGGCTCCGACTGCGAGCATTGCGGAGACGGCGTCGTCGACTCTTCCGAAGCATGCGATGACAAAAATACGATCGATGGTGACGGCTGTTCCTCGGACTGCCAAGTCATCGAACGCTTCTTCGCTTGCCCCGTCGATGGGGCGCCTTGCGAACGCTGCGGTGACGGGAAACGGGACGCGCATGAGGCCTGCGATGACGGCAACAACCTGTCGGGCGACGGCTGCCGATTCAATTGTAGTGCGGTCGAACCGGGATACACCTGTGTTCCTGGCGCACAAAGTTGCCAAGCCTGCGGCAATGGTATCAAAGAGGGAACCGAGCACTGCGACGACGGAAACACCACGGGCGGAGACGGTTGTTCCACCGACTGCATGCAGGTCGAAGCGAATGCCCATTGTCCCGTTGAGGGGACCTTGTGCGAGATCTGTGGGAACGGAATCAAAGAGAGCACCGAACGTTGTGACGATGGCAACGACAACGATGGTGACGGATGCGAATCCCACTGCACCGTAATTGCGGCCAACTACAGTTGCCCCATCGCGGGACAGCCCTGCGAATTGTGCGGCAATGGTAAACTGGAGGCCAACGAAACCTGTGACGATGGCAATACCGTTGGAAACGACGGTTGCAGCGCCAATTGCTCGACCGTCGACGCCAACTACGTCTGTGCGACTCCCGGAGTCATCTGTGAAAATACGGCAACGGTAGCGTCGTCGCGCCGGAACAATGCGACGACGGCAACAACGTCTCCGGCGATGGCTGTTCTCGGGCGTGCAAGGCAGAAACCGGCTACATCTGCCCGAACGGCGGCGGAAGTTGCCGGCTTTGCGGGAATGGTATCGTCGAGCCCGGTGAAGCGTGCGACAATCGCAACAATTCGAGTGGTGACGGTTGCAGTGAAGACTGCGCCATCATCGAGCCCCACTACGCTTGCCCGGTACCGGGCGCGAGTTGTGAGCGGTGCGGCAACGGAGTGAAGGAGAGTCGGGAAACTTGCGACGACGGTAACACCACGAGCGGAGACGGGTGCAGCGAGAGTTGTGCCACCGAGAGTGGCTACGACTGTCCCGTTTCGGGCCAGCTTTGCGAACGTTGTGGAGATGGCATACTCCAACCGACGGAGGTTTGCGATGAAGGAACGAGTCGCGACGATGTAGGCTGCGAAAAGTGCCACTTCATCGCGAGCAACGCACGCTGCCTCGTCCCCGGTCAGCCGTGTGTTGAATGCGGCAACGGCAAGCTCGAGACAGGCGAGGTTTGCGACGACGGAAACCAGAGAAGCAGCGACGGTTGCCGCCGCGATTGCCTCGCGGTCGAGGCGTCTTGGTACGACTGCACGAAATCGCAACCCGGACAACCGTGTTTCGAATGCGGAAACGGCCTCATCGAAGACGACGAAGGATGCGACGACGGGAATCGCAACGACGGCGACGGCTGCACCTCGACCTGCACGGTCGAGTCAGGATTCGCGTGCCACGCCGAGGGAGAGCCATGCGAGGAGTGCGGCAACGGTGTGGTCGAGCCGCACGAGCTTTGCGACGACAAGAACACCAGGAACAACGACGGGTGCAGCAGCGACTGCGGCGCCATCGAGAGCGGCTGGGTTTGTCGCGTAGCCGGACTGCCATGCTCGTTCTGCGGAAACGGCACCGTGGAGGCAGGCGAAGTCTGCGACGACGGCAACGCCACGGACCTCGGTGGCTGCAAGGCGGGCTGCCAGGCTACCAATCCCAACTACTACTGTCCGCCTACTGGCGGAGCCTGCGTTCGCTGCGGTGACGGAATCGTGCAAGCACCAGAAGTCTGCGACAACGGCACGGCAACCAGCGGCAAAGGATGTCGCAGTGACTGCCTTGTCGTCGAGACGGGTTGGACGTGTCCGCCGACCGGCGGCACGTGCACGACGTGTGGCGACGGCAAACTCCAACCAGGCGAAGCCTGCGACGACAGCAATGCGACGAGCGGTGACGGCTGTTCGAGCACGTGCACCATCGAACCATATGCGGCCTGTCCGGTGGAAGGTGCCCCATGCGAGGTCTGTGGAAATGGTTTCGTCGAGAGCCTGGAGCTTTGTGACGACCACAACACGACCTCAGGGGATGGTTGCTCCAGCGGTTGCACGACGGAATCCAACTATTCCTGCCCTATCCCGGGACAGCTCTGCGTGCAATGCGGCAATGGCCGCGTCGACGTCGGCGAGCGCTGCGACGACGGCAACACAGCGAGCAACGACGGATGCTCGGCCAATTGCTTCGTCGTCGAGTCGAACTATCACTGTCCCGAAGTCGGAGGAACTTGTGTCCGTTGTGGCGATGGCGTCGTCCAAGCTCCCGAGTTCTGCGACGATGCGAACAATGCGAGTGGCGATGGCTGTCGCTCGGACTGCCTCGCAACCGAGCCGGGGTGGTCTTGTCCAACCGCGGGCGGAGCGTGCACGACGTGCGGCGACGGCCAGCTCCAGACCGGAGAAATCTGCGACGACGGCAACCACAATGACGCAGATGGCTGTTCTTCGACATGTAAGCTCGAAGCTGGATTCACCTGTCCGACAGTAGGCGTACCCTGCGATCGCTGCGGCAATGGCATCAAGGTCAGCACCGAAGCGTGCGACGATGGCAACACCATTGCGGGAGATGGATGTACCGCATGCACCGTCGATGCTGGCGGTTGGATTTGTCCCATCGCGGGACAAATCTGTGGCCGTTGCGGAAACGGGACAATCGAACCCAACGAGCAGTGTGACGACGGCAACACCGCCGAGAACGACGGCTGCAACTCGACGTGCACCACCATTTCCGCCAACTACTCTTGTCCGGTGGCCGGTCTACCTTGCGAACGATGTGGAAACGGCATCGTCGGGACGGGAGAGAGCTGTGACGACGGAAACGTCGTCAGTGGAGACGGCTGCCGCTTCGACTGCCGAGCGGTCGAAGCGAGTTGGTTCGACTGCGTCAACTCTGCGCCCGGAACACGGTGCTACGAATGCGGGAACGGGATCCGAGAAGGCAACGAGGTGTGCGACGACGGAAACCGTCTGTCGGGTGATGGCTGCACGGCCACGTGCAATGCGGTCGAAACCGGTTATTCATGTCCGGTCCCCGGTGCGCGATGCGAGCAATGTGGCAACGGCATTCGTGAGAGTGCCGAAATCTGCGACGATGGCAACCGCACGGGCAACGACGGGTGCGCCAGCGATTGCAAATCCATCGACGCGGGATACGTCTGTCCCGTACCTGGACAGCGCTGTGGTGACTGCGGCAACGGAATCATCGAGCCAAACGAAACCTGCGACGACGGCAACGAGATTGCCAACGATGGCTGCAATGCCACCTGCACGGCGATTGACCTGTATTACCAGTGCCCGACCTCTGGAGGTCCTTGCGTTCGATGCGGAGACGGAATCGTCCAGTCTCCCCTGGAAGCATGTGACGATGGCAATCACGTTAGCGGCGATGGCTGCCGATACGACTGCCGCCTCGTCGAGACGGGCTGGAGTTGCCCAATCCAAGGGCGACCTTGCGCTCGATGCGGCGATGGAATCATCCAGACCAATGAAGTCTGCGACGACGGGAACACCGTCGGCAGCCCGGGAACGCCTGACGGTTGCAGCGCCAATTGTCGCGCCGTCGACGCCACGTTCACCTGCGTAACCCCCGGCGCGCGTTGTGAGCGCTGCGGCAACAGCCTAAAGGAGTCCACCGAACAATGCGATGACGGGAACGCAATCGCCGGTGACGGATGCAGCAGCACCTGCCAACTCGAACCTTACGCCACGTGCCCCCAGGTGGGAGCACCCTGCGAGATTCGTGGAAATTCCGCGATCGAAGGTGCCGAGCAATGCGACGACGGCAATCGCACGTCGAAGGACGGCTGCTCGTCGACCTGTATCGCCGAACCGGGTTGGAATTGTCGAACCGTAGGAACGGCCTGTGTAAGTATGGAGTGCGGCGACGGCTTCGTCGCGGGGGCGGAGGAGTGTGACGACGGAAACCGCGTCTCCGGTGACGGATGCTCCCTCCTCTGTCGCGTCGAAACCGCCTACAACTGCCTCATTCCCGGAAGTCCTTGTCGTAAGTCCGTCTGCGGAAACGCCATCCTCGAAAGCGGCGAGCAATGTGACGACGGCAACGTCAGTGGCAGTCCAGTCGATGGTTGTACCTCGACCTGTCAGCTCGTATCCGGATGGTATTGCCCGACCATCGGCCAGCCTTGTCGTACGGCTACCTGTGGCAATGGCGTCGTCGAAGGACTCGAGCAATGCGACGACCGCAACACGAGCGGTAGTCCAATCGATGGCTGCACCTCTACATGTCAACTCGTCTCGGGCTGGTACTGCCCAACGGAAGGCAGTCCCTGTGTTCGCTCGACTTGTGGCAACGGCAGACTCGAAGGACTCGAAGGCTGTGACGACGGGAACACCTCGAGCGGCGACGGCTGCAACGCCAGCTGCGCCGTCGAGCCACTGTACCGATGCAGCGGTGAAGAGTACCAAACCAGCCACTGTCAAGCGGTGATGGAGTTCGTTCAGGTTTCCACCTGGCAGGTCTCCAACGTCAACCCGCCTGCGGTCGTCTACGATCCGGCGACACGTATTTTCGTGGCCTTCAAGGAAGCCGAGGCCCAGCTCCCAATCGAGTTGTGTCTCGACGGCACGGTGCTCAACCCGGCTGACACTCCCGGATTGCGAACGCGCGTCCGTCCAGTGGCAGGAAAGCTCGACGGAGCGGTCTATGACCCACACTCCTCTCACTACTTCTTCGTGCAAAGTGACGCAGCGCGCACATTGACGGAGGTTTCGGCTTTGCCGTACGCGCCACCGAACGGCACCGGCGTCTACACGACTGCGACGGACAGTCTGCGAACCAACCTCGGTGCAGATCTCAGCGGAACGCTCGCGTCCGTCACGATTGGCGAAGACGGACGAATGTTCGTTGGAACGTCCGCCGGAGCACTCTACACCTTCGGTCGAGAAGCTGGTCCGACTTTCTCCGGCACCAGGTTCGCAGCACAAGCCACGGGTCTCTGGTCTCCTGGACCGGGACTCACGGAGGTCGATAACCTCTTCTTCGTGCCCGGCGAGCCCATTATCGGCATCCACGGAAAGGTCTCTTCGAACGCGACGCCGCTATTCAACTTCTACACGACTGCAGGGGCTTTCCTGACTGCAACGGCAGCAGTACCACCAATATTCCATCTCAAATCGCCCACCGTCGCTTCCAACTTCGAGGTTGCGGTGGACGGAGCGACGACTGCCGCGGACGGCAGTGGCTTCGTGATTTGCCCCTCGGCGAACGGCGCTTGCTACCTGTTCTCGCGCTCTTGCGAAACCGACGCCGATTGCGCGCTGTCGGCTCCGGGCGCAGTTTGTAACATCGGAGCAACGATGCCGTACTGCTATCTACCGGGTACGGCTCGCGACGATCGAGCACGCGTAACGACGGGATCGACCAGGAATCCGATCTACGTACTCTCCAACGACACGGTTAGCGAACGTGCGTGTCTCGATCCGGTCCTCGCGATTCAAAGCGTGCAAACGCCGACGGCTCGAGGCGGTACGGTGGTCATCGAAGGCGATCACGTCCTTTACACCCCGCCGACTGGCTATTGCGGCGGAAGCGACACCTTCAACTACACGGCGATTCTTGGTCGTACGACCGCCACACCGCCGCAAACCGGTTTGGTGCCGATCACGGACTCGGCACTGGTAACGGTGTTCGTCAGCTGCGTCTGCGGCAATAACATCGTCGAACTCGGCGAAGAATGCGATGGCGGAGCTGGCTGCGGCACCAATTGCCTCCGAATCCCAGTTTGCCAGAACGGTACCAAGGAAACCGGAGAGCAATGTGATGACGGAAACAGCGTCGCCGGCGACGGCTGTAGCCCCGGGTGCACCTGGGAAGAATTCTGTGGAAACGGCCAGGTGGAATCCGGCGAGGCATGCGACGATGGCAACACTGCCTCCGGGGACGGCTGCACCAGCGCGTGCGTGATCGAACGCTGTGGAGACGGCACGACTCAGTTGGGGCTGGCCGAACAGTGCGATGACGGAAACACCACTTCCGGAGATGGCTGCAGCAATACGTGCCGGCTCGAGACCCGCTGCGGCGATGGACGCACCGAAGGTGTCGAGCAGTGCGACGATGGCGGCAACGCCTCGGGCGACGGATGCCGCTCCAATTGCACACTGGAACGTTGCGGTGACGGCATCGTCGACGCCCTCCGCGGCGAGCAATGCGACGATGGAAACGTCGTCGACACGGACACCTGCAACAATTCCTGCCTCACTCGAGCCACTTGTGGCAATGGTATCGTCGAAGGTGGCGAGCAATGTGACGACGGAAACACGACCGCGGCAGACGGCTGTGGAACGACATGCCTGGTCGAAGCCGTCTGCGGCAACAGTGTACGCGAGTCAACCGAGCAATGCGACGACGGAAACCGAACGAACGGTGACGGTTGCAGCTCCGCGTGCCAAACGGAACGATGCGGCGATGGCGTGACGCAATCGACCCGTGGAGAGCAGTGCGACGACGGGAATCAGAACTACGGCGACGCTTGCCATCCGAACTGCACCCTACCTCGATGCGGAGACGCTATTGTCGATGTGGGCGAGGAATGCGATGATGGCAACACGAACTCCGCCGACAGCTGCACGAGTCAGTGTCTACGGAACGTCGGATGCGGCAATGGCATTCTCGACGGAACCGAACAATGCGACGACGGGAACAACATTTCAACGGACGGATGTGACCAGTGTCGACTCGTCGCGCGATGTGGCGACGGAACGCGCAGCTCGACCGAAGAGTGCGACGACGGTGGAACGATCAATGGCGACGGCTGTAGTAGCGATTGCCGCATCGAGCGATGTGGTGATGGCGTAACGCAGGCTGCACGAGGCGAACAATGCGACGACGGCAACGCCGTGTACGGCGATGGCTGCCGGCCTACGTGCACGATTGAGCGCTGCGGAGATTTCATCATCGATAGTACTCGCGGCGAACAATGCGACGATGGCAACACGATAGACACGGATTCCTGCACGAATCTCTGCCAACGGCGCGTTGCCTGCGGCAACGGCACACTCGACGGAACGGAGCAATGCGATGACGGCAATACCGTCGCGGGTGACGGCTGCAACGCAAGCTGCGTCCTAGAGTATTGCGGTGACGGCGTGGTTCAAGCGGCGCTGACCGAGTTCTGCGACGACGGGAATCGATTGTCCGGAGACGGGTGTTCGTCCGCTTGTGCTTTCGAATCCGTCTGCGGCAACGGCACGAAGGAGGCCGGAGAAGAATGCGACGACGGAAATCGCCTCTATGGTGACGCTTGCCACCCGAATTGCACGATACCCAAGTGTGGTGACGGCATTCGTGACCTCGGAGAGGAGTGCGACGACAAAAACCTCATCGACGGAGATGGGTGCAGCTCCACCTGTAAACGAACGGTCGTCTGCGGCAACGGCGTCCTCGAAGGCGACGAGGCCTGTGACGACGGCAATCTCGTGAACAACGACGGGTGTTCCTCCACGTGTACGATTCAGACCGTCTGCGGCAACGGCACTCGAGAGGGCACCGAAACCTGTGATGACGGAAACACTACGTCGGGTGACGGTTGCAGCGGCACCTGCGTCCGAGAGTACTGTGGCGACACCCTGACACAAGCAGGTTTGGGCGAGGAGTGCGACGACGGGAACAATGCCTCCGGAGACGGCTGCAGCTCCACTTGTAAGTCCGAAGGCAGCGTCTGCGGTAATAAGAAGATTGAAGGTACCGAGCTCTGCGACGACGGCAATCGAATCGCGGGTGACGGATGCAATTCGATGTGTCAGACCGAGGTCTGCGGCAACACTCGTCTCGACGGTTTGGAAGAATGTGACGACGGCAACCTCACGAATGGCGACGGCTGCAGCTCCGGCTGCTTCATCGAACGCTGCGGAGACCGTGCCATTCAGAGCGGCGAACAGTGCGACGACGGCAATACGACTTCGGGCGACGGCTGCAGTCGAAGCTGCCAGCTCGAAACGGTGTGCGGCAATGGCGCCAAGGAAGGACTCGAGCAATGTGACGACGGTGGCAACGTCTCGGGTGACGGCTGTAGCTCCACTTGTCAACTCGAGACAGGCGTCTGCGGGAACGGCAAGACCGATATCGGAGAAGCCTGCGACGACGGAAACCGCATATCGGGAGACGGTTGTAGCTCCCTGTGCGCCCTCGAGAGCTGCGGGAATGGCAAGCTCGACGGTCTGGAGGAGTGCGACGACGGAAACCTCGGAAACGGTGACGGCTGCAGTGATGCCTGCACAATCGAGCGTTGCGGTGACGGTCGCATCCAACTCCAGCGCGGGGAGCAATGCGATGATGGAAACACGGTATCCGGCGATGGCTGTAGCCGCCTTTGCGTAAAGGAGGCATGGTGTGGCGACAATACCGTTGGTGCCGGCGAGGGCTGTGATGACGGCAACAACGTCTCGGGCGACGGTTGCAGCTCCACTTGCCAGAAGGAGGCCATCTGCGGCAATCGTGTCATCGAAGGTCTGGAACAGTGTGACGACGGTAATCGAGTCGGTGGCGATGGTTGCAGCTCGACCTGTCGCAAGGAGCAGTGGTGCGGAGACGGCCACATCGACGCCGGTGAAGAGTGCGATGACGGCAATACGACGTCCGGCGACGGCTGCGACGCCAACTGCAGGATCATTCTCCTTTAGCTGCTCTGCCAGGTGAAGCGAAGACCCCGTTGCTCATAACGGGGTCTTCGCTGCTTTCAACGTTTACGATCCGAACGAGACGGGAATACGAATGAGCGATGGCGGTCTTCTTCCCAGGGTCGAGATTCCCATGATGCGAAGCGATCGTCCGAATACCGTGACGTCACTCACCGTCGACTTCGTGCCGTTTCGAAGCACCGTCGGGCACTCCATTTCTTCCCGCGCCGTACACTTGGGATAGCGTGCACGCGGTCGAACGCGGACGAGATGAACGTCTGCTTCACTGCATGGGAGGGTTGGTGAGATAGACGCGATACAGCGCCTCCTCATCGTGATCCTTTGCAAAGCGACCTATGGCGTCGTCCCAGCCATCTCCGGTATGAAGCACCATGCGCACCTCGGCTTCCCGAAGATCGCGCAGTGTCGCCTGGGAAACCGGATCGCTCTGAGGAAGCTCGACATCGGGACGCACAGGACTCGAACCCTTCACCCGATTGAATGCAGCTTGGGCGCTCGGCGACGCAATGGTTTCGAGAAATGCTCGTGCGCCCTCGGCATTGGGTGCCCCGAGGGGAATGGCAAAGACGTCGCTATTGTAGAGGAATAGCCCAGCTGTCCCAGGCGCGGCAACGACTCCGACATCCACGTCGGCTACCGCGCCGAGTTGTGCCAGATAGCCTTTTGCCCAATCCCCGTGCAGATACATCGCGGCGTCACCGTTCATGACGGCCTGAGCGGCATTCATCCATCCGAAACCGGGATCCCCAGCATCGCTATTGGAGTACTTTGTCAGGAGCTCCCCCAGCAGATGGATCGATTGCCGCAGTCGAAGGTCCTCTCTCGGCAACTTGCCTGTGAAGTAAAGCTGATAATCCTTTGGCCCCATCATGCCCGCCACGATCGAGTTGAGCATGATCCGCAGAATCCATCCCTGGTGGGACGTTGCGATTGGCGTCACCTTACGTCGCCTGAATGCTTCACAAACGGTCTTCAATTCAGCCAGGTTCTGCGGCACGGAGAGGCCATACTGGGCAAAGAGCTTCTTGCTGTAGAGCAAGGTGTTTTCGCGATGTAGGTTCACTGGCATCGCGTAGAAGTGACCGTCGATGGCGAGGTCCGAGAGTACTTCCGGAAAGATGCTGTTGCGCAGAGCGAGGCTCTCGTAAAGATCGTCGATTCGCGCAATCTTCCCGCGATTGTTCTGCACGTAGATCTTGAGATCGTACGCGTTTTCCTGAAACAGATCGGGCAGATCGTTCTGGATCAACCTCTGCTTCAGGATCTCTTTGGCGCGGATCCCCGATGCAACAGCTGCGTTGAAGAGTCGTGACTCGGGATATCGGACCTTGTGCGTGTCGACCAAATTCTGAAACGCTTCGGCTTCACCGGGCGCCGTCCACCAAGAAAACAGCTCCAAGAGTCGCCCTTCTGGACGAGCCGCCGTCGCATCAGGCGCGTCGTCAGCGTCTCGCGGGGCACAGGCGGAAAGTCGCGTCAGGACGAGCCCGAGGGCAGCCGTTCGCCAGGCTCTGGAAATGGGTCGGCTCTTCTTCGAGCGTGTGGAGGCGGAGACCGAAATCATCAACGTTCTCCTGGAACTTATGGAAGTTAACCCAAAGCGTCGAGATCCTCAGTTAGGCTGACTCATACCCCCCGAGACCATGCTCTTTCCTCAGGGAACTGACTCTTACCCCGGCGAAGAAACCAGCGTATCCTGAACTCGAGCCCCGTGAAATCCCGAATTTTACTCGCCCTCGTGGCCACCTTCCTGCTCGCGGCCCTCACGTGGGTCTGGGGCAAGACGCGCAGCGTGCAGCCGGACGAGCACTCGCGCTTCGATGCGGCATTGCGCGAGCTTCGGAGCCTCGATCGAACCATCAATCAGGATGTGTTGCGAGCCCGATATCAGCTCATCGACTCCTACGATCCCGTTCTCCAGAGCTATCGCCGAATCGAAGAACTCGAAGCCATCATCGCTCGACCGATATCCTACCTGACCCCACAAGCGAACCTTCAACTCTCGCACGCCGTTCGGGACTACCGAGCCGCAGTAACGCTCAAACAGGACCGCATCGAGCGCTTCAAGTACCGGACGGCGGAGCTCATGGAGCTGCTCAACTATCTGCCGGGTGCAGGAACTGGCGTCGCACAAGTCTGCATCGATCAGAAGCTCGAAGAGTTGGCGCAGCAAACCAACGACGTCCTGAAGTTGACGCTTTTGTACAATCTCACCTCGAGTGAGACCTACGCAAAGATCATCGAACGAGACGTCCTCACGCTCTCGACCAGCGGATCGCAGCTCAAGAACGAGAACTTGAAGCGCCGAATTCACACGTTGGCAATTGCGATCCGACGTCTACTCAACACCAAACCGCAGGTCGACCAACTCCTCACCGAGATCTTCGCGCAGCCAGTAACGGTGCATGAGAACAAGGTCGCCGAAGTCTACGCACGTGGTTACGCCGAAGCGGAACGTTCGGCCCAAGGCTACCGATCGATTCTTTACATGCTGAGCATGAGCCTCGGAGTGCTCGTCGCCTTGGGTGTGTTCCGTCTCCGCCGTAGCGAAAGGGCGCTCGCCGCCGCCAACGCTACGCTCGAAGAACGGGTTACCGAACGCACCCAGGCGTTGCACCAAAGAAACGAAGAAATGCGGCTCGTTCTCGACAACGTGGAGCAAGCGCTCTTCACCGTGGATCTCGACGGGAAATTGGCTCGCGAGCGCTCACTCGTATTCGACGTTTGGTTCAAAGGTCGTGGCCAGGCGGAACATGTTTGGGAAGTCTTCGACGAGGATCCCGTCGCATCTTCCTGGCTGCGACTCGGATGGGATCAACTCAGAGATGCGATCTTGCCGCTCGAGGCCATTCTCGATCAGCTTCCAAAACGGGCAGTACGTCGCGGCCGACATTTCCAAATTGCCTACATCCCCATCGAATCGGGACTCGTACTCGAGAAAATGCTGCTCGTCGTTTCCGACGTCACAGCCCAACTCGAACAGGCCAGACGCGAAGCGGAGCAACAGGAACTCGGCAGCGTGTTCCGACACATCCACCGAGATCGGTCCGGATTCCTCGAGTTCTTTTCGGAGTCGCAGCGTCTGATCGCGAATGCTCTTGGTGAAGACGCTCCTCACGTCGTCATGCGCGCTTTACACACGCTGAAAGGCAATGCCAGCGTGTACGGCGTCGTGACGCTGACGTCGCTTTGCGGCGAGCTCGAGTCACGGTTGCTCGATCGTGGTCAACCGCTCACCAACGAGGATCGTACTCGCTTGCAGACAGTTTGGGACGCGTTCGCGGCGCGAGTGAGAGACTTCACCGAGACTACGAACTATCAAGTCGAACTTACGCAAACCGATCTCCAACTACTCCGACGCGCCATTTCGTCCGGCGCACGTTCGGACGACGTACTACGTATGTTGCGGAATCTCGAAAGGGAACCTTCGGAACGACGCTTGACGCGTCTTTCGGAGCAGACGAAAGCACTCGCCAAGCGACTAGGTAAGGGCGACGTCGTGGTCGTCACGGAATCCAACGATGTACGGCTCGCATCCGAACGCTGGGCCCCGTTCTGGGCAGCATTCATTCACGTCGTCAGGAATGCCCTCGACCACGGCATCGAGACCGCCGAGGAACGCCTCCTTCGAGGCAAGTCACCGGAAGGCCGGATCCGCTTTGCAACGAGGCTCATTGGCCGTCGCGTGGACATCGAAATCGAAGACGACGGTCGGGGCATCGATTGGAACGCCGTACGAACCAAAGCACGCGAACTCGGCAAAGCTGTCGAAACTGAAGGCGAACTCGCAGAACTACTCTTCCGTGGCGGCCTCTCCACAAAAGCCGTCGTTTCGGAGTACTCGGGAAGAGGTACGGGGATCAGCGCTTGTCATGCCGTCTGCACCGAAATGGGCGGGACGCTAGAGCTCAGAAGCACCGTTGGAGAAGGAACCCGGGTGACGTTCAGCATCCCGAGCGACGACTCCACCGGGAGTGAGTCGCCGCACCCGACCCAGGGAGATGCTCCAATTGGGTCAAACGGGTAAGAGTCGGTGTCAAAAAAGCGGAAATCTTCGGTAAAATGGGCCCATTTTCGGGGAGAGCATTACCCGTAGGCTAAGGTGACCGCGAGCCGTTCTTGCGAAAGCCCCACCGATGCCCGTCGAATCTTTGTCCGTCGAAAGCACCCTCGAGATTTTTTCCGTCGCGACTAGACGAAGGCACGTCGTGCACCGGGAGAAGAGACACTTCGAAGCGCCCAATTGGTCACGGGACGGCAAATCGTTGCTCGTCAATGCCGCTGGGCTACTGTACCGAATTCCGGTCGAAGGGGGATGTCTCGAGCTGGTCGATACCGGTACGGCGACGCGGTGCAACAACGATCATGGCTACTCGCCAGATGGCCAGCACATCGCAATTAGCGACGAAACCGACGGTCCGTCTCGAATCTACCTCGTGCCTGCCACGGGTGGCATGCCACGTCTGGTCACCACCGCAGGCCCTTCTTACTGGCACGGGTGGTCTCCTGACGGAAGTACCCTCGTCTATTGTGCAGGTCGCGATGGGCAGTTCGATATTTACGCCTCAACCCTCGACGGGTCGGGTGAAACACGACTGACGGATGCTCCGGGGCTCGACGACGGACCGGATTTTTCGGCGGATGGCGAGTACGTCTACTTCAACTCGGACCGGTCGGGGCACATGAGGATCTACCGGATGCGACCCAATGGGAGCGAGCAGACGCAACTGACGTTCGATTCGGACTTCGGCGACTGGTTTGCCCACCCCTCCCCAGACGGAAAGCACCTCGTGTTCGTGTCTTACGACAGCTCCGTGAAAGGGCATCCGGCCAATCAAGCCGTCTGCCTACGAATGATGCAACTCCCTGATGGTCCCGTCGAAGTGCTCTGTGAGCTCTTCGGAGGTCAGGGAACCATCAACGTCCCGTCGTGGAACCCCGACGGAAGCGCATTTGCGTTCGTGAGCTATCGCTTGGTGTGATCGCGTCGCCGCCTAGCACTTCAAGCGACGAAGTGAACGGTTTCGACCTGCACTTGCGAGACATTCCTTCGTTGTGCCGACGAGCACGTCCCTGAAGCCTCGAAGCTCGTAACCACAGCGCGCCTGCGTTCCCTCGCCTGCACCGAGCGACGTTCGCACCGTGCCTCAATCGGTGCACGCCGTCGCGTCGCCATCGCGGTTGCCGCAACGGCATCGAGCTCTCACGCCTGCACCGAGCGACGACGGATCCGTGACTCCGTTGTCGTGCAGCGTCGCTTCGCTCGAGCCATATCGCATGACGCGTCGGCAGTTTGCGGCCGTCGTTGGCGTCGTTGCTCGCCGTCGTTGGCGTCGTTGCTCGCCGTCGTTGGCGTCGTTGCTCGCCGTCGTTGGCGTCGTTGCTCGCCGTCGTTGGCGTCGTTGCTCGCCGTCGTTGGCGTCGTTGCTCGCCGTCGTTGGCGTCGTTGCTCGCCGTCGTTGGCGTCGTTGCTCGCTGTCGTTGGCGTCGTTGCTCGCCGTCGTTGGCGTCGTTGCTCGCCGTCGTTGGCGTCGTTGCTCGCCGTCGTCGTCCCATCGAAACGGCGAGTGGGACCGTTGGCCGACGGTACCACGGGAGCCAAACCCCATAAAAGCCGCCGATCCCTTGACCCCATCCCTGTTTATTGATAATGACTTTCATTATCCCATATGGGATGAGAAAGGCAGCGGCCACGACATGTGCGATTGCATTCCTTGGTTTCGGCCCGGCTCGCTCTCTGCGCTCGACCCCGTCGACGCGCTCCATCACGTATTGGCAACGACGATCGGCTCCGCGGGCGCGCAGGTGTTGCTGCAGAGTCCAATCGATTTCGCTGCGAAGACAGTGACTCTGTCGGAGCCGCCTTGTCGCACATTGGCAAGGTTGGCGCTTCGGCATCCGGGCGTATTCGAGCTTTGCGCGCGCGTCGTGCGCACCTCCCTCGGAGCAACGCTGACGCGAATGGAACGACGAACTCGAGCCGAGCTCGTCGAATTTCTGGATTGGTCTCTTGTTCCTGACAGCGAAAGCGAGCGGGCGAGTGCGCTGTTCGTGCTCGTCGAACGGCAGCAACCGAGCGCGAATCGAGACCCCGTGTCCACCAATGGTCTTCCACAGGATCCGAGAACGACCCCTGTGGGTAATCCACCACGAATCCAGCTCGCTATTGAAAACAATTGTCATGTTCAGAACAACTGCTACATCCGAGCCCATGCGCCCAGCTGACGTGGTCCCTCGCCCTCTGACTCGAAGTAGAACAGGCGAGTCAATTCTCCGCTTTTCCGCAGCGATCGGGTTCATTGGCTTCGCGCAATCCGCGGTTCTGGCTGCGGAGCCGCCGCCGGACCATGCAGTGGGAACCGGGGACGCCTCGAGGACAGGGGCCGCGGGGGCGCCCGCCGCACCACCTCAAGATGCAGCTCGAAGCGCCGAGCCTGAGGCCACGGATGGCAAACCCTCGATCGCGGGTGTTCATCAGGAAGAAGCGTCGACGGAAGTCAACCAACCCCTCGATTCAACGGGACCATCGGCGCCGTCGAGCAACGCGACTTCGTCCACCGCTCGCGAACCGCCGCGCGCAGAGCCATCGAAAGCAGCCGATTCGCCTGTTTTGGGTCTTTCATCCGCGGTGACGGAACCGTCCGTTGCCACCGCGATCCCTTTCCCAAACGGAGGTTGGCATTTCGGAGGATACGGCGAACTACTCCTCTCCACGTCATTTTATCACCCCGACGTCACCAACACCGATTCGAAATACCGAGACACCCACCTCGATTTGGCACGTTTCTCGTTGTTCGTCGGTACCGACATCACCAAGCGGATCTCTTTCTCGAGCGAGATCGAATTCGAACACGGTGGAACGGGCGTCGCGCGCGAAGTCGAGTGGGAGGAGTTCGGCGAGTACGAGACCGAGGTCGAAAAGGGTGGTGAAATCGTCCTCGAACAAGCGTACCTCGAGGGGCGGCCGACGGACTACCTCACCTTGCGCGCCGGACATCTCCTCGTGCCGGTCGGAATGACGACCCAGTATCATACGCCGAATCTGTTCTCGTCCGTTCGTCGACCCGAATCGGAACGGGCCCTCCTTCCTTCGATTTGGCACGAAAATGGGGTCGAAGTCGCACTTCGCGCCTACGATTTCACCGCTCGACTGCAGGTCGTGACGGGACTCGATTCCACGGGCTTCTCCTCGAGCCGCTGGATTGCCGGTGGAACCCAACGCACCTTCGAAGAGCCACTCGCCAACGACCTCGCGACGGTGCTCGCCGTTGACTATCTGGGGCTCCGAAATACGGTCCTCGGCTTGTCGGGGTATACGTCTGGTAGCAACAAGAACCGTCCGAAGCGCGACCTCTATGACGTCGGCGGCCGCGTCACGCTCGGAGACGTGCACGCGCGGTATCAGAGCGGTCCCTTCAAATTACGCGGCCTCTTACTGCTCGGCCATGTCGAGAACGCAGCCGAGATCACGCGCGCCAATGCCAGTCTGAGCAGCAACCTCGGCGCCTCTCGCACACCGGTGGGGAAGGCCGCGTACGCCGCTTGGCTCGAAGCTGCCTACGACGTGTTGCCACTCTTCTTACGGGAACCAACCCATCGACTCGACGTATTCGCACGTTTCGATGCCTACGACACCATGTGGCGCGCCGGTGCGAAGTTCGACAATCCTCTGCTGCAACGACGCGTCGTCACAGCCGGGCTCAATTACTTCCCTCACCCGCGGGTCGTGCTCAAGGGCGAGTACGTCTCGCGTTGGCTCAATGAGAACCGAAGCTGGGATCGCCGCCAAGCCGAGTTCAACGCAGCCCTCGGATTCGTTCTCTAGTCGGTCGCGGACCGCCCGGACATTTCGATTGGAAACTACAATGAAAGCATCCCAAACGTTTCGTCGCTGCTTCTCGCCTTGCATTTTAGTCCTCACGTTGGCCGCTTGTAGTTCGGGCGGTGGTACTCGCGAAGGCTCGGGAGCACTGGCAGAGCAAGACTTCTCGCTCATCCTGGATTCCGCGGTAAGCGACGTCATCGTTCCAACCTATGCGGCATTACACGACGAAGCGACGAAGCTCGAAGCGTGCACGGCCAAACTGGCGGAAGCTGCAACGAACGACCAACTGGAAGCTTGTCAAAAGGCCTGGGTTGCTGCGCGAAAACCCTGGGAGCAAAGTGAAGGGTTCCTCTTCGGTCCCGTTGCTGACGAAGGTCTGGATCCAGCACTCGACAGTTGGCCCGTCGATCATCAGCAGCTCGAGGCACTGATGGATAGCTCGGTCGAACTCTCGGCAGATACGATTACGTCGAACCTCGGCGGAGGAATGAAGGGATTCCACACGATCGAGTACCTGCTCTGGGGTCAGAACCACAATCGCACGGCTGCAGATTCGATGCCGCGCCACGAGAAGCCGAATACCTCGTTGCATTGACGCAAGCGCTAGCCAATGACACCGAAACGCTAGTCGAGCTCTGGAAAGGTACTGACGAAGAGACCGGATTTGGCGAACGATTCGCCAGTTCGGGAACCGAGAGCGGCCTCTATTCGACGGCGCTCGATGCGATCCAAGAGCTAATCGGTGGCATGGTCGGGATCTGCGACGAGGTGGCCTTCGGTAAGATTGCAGAGCCGTACAAGGCTCGCGACCCAAATCTCATCGAATCCCAATTCAGCTACAATTCGTTACTCGACTTTTCGGACAACATCCGCAGCATCAAGAACGTATACCTCGGGACGCTGAACGGCGAAGTTGGAGAGAACAGCCTTTCACGACTCGTCGCCGACCATGATGCATCACTCGACCGGCGAGTCCGCAGCCAAATCGATCGCGCAGTCGATTCCATCATGGCAATAGGAGACGACGGTAAAACCTTTAGAGACGCTATTCTCGATCCGGAACGCGATCAGGCCATCGAAACCGCACAAGCCGAGATTGCTTCAGTCATGGACCTCCTCAGCGGCGAGCTCCTCCCTCTCTTCGCCCGATGAACAAGCCCTTCTACCTGCGCGGCCTTCTACTTTCAGCACTCGTCTCGACGTGGCCCGCTTGCCACGCGTCGCCTCCACCGAAATCACCGACCGAAGCACTTTTTCAACAACGCTGTGGCAATTGCCACGATTTGCCAAAGCCGACGGACTATTCTGACCGTGACTGGCAACGCGTGGTTGCCCAGATGGCAGGCAACGCCGGGCTTTCCGAAGCTCAAGCCCAGGAGCTCTTGACCTGGCTTCGAGCCAACAACGACGTGGCACAACGCCAATGATCCGAACCGCTTCACATCCAAGGATGCACCCATGATCCGTCGGTCTGTCGCAATCGTCTCCGTGTTCGCATTCGGATGCAACACCGAGTCCAATGAAGTTGCCTATCTCAAGCTCTCGGGTGGAGACACGACGACCGTCGTGCGCTCGCCCGGAAGCTTCGAGGCAGCGGCGCCGAACCTCACGGAAGCCGAAAAGCTCAAACACTTCGCCGGCGATGCGGACTTCGAAGCCATCTTTTCACCGCCGCCGTCCACGGTGCACGTTGGCCTGGGCGCGCAGTTCAATCACGACAGTTGCGCCAGTTGTCACATTCGCAACGGTCGCGGGTTCCCGAGAGTCGACGCCACAGCCGCGGGAAGCACGCTCTTGGTGCGTGTGAGCGTGTCAGGTCGAGATCCGCTAACTGGTGGAGCGGTACCGTACGACACCTACGGCGATCAACTCCAAGATCACGCCATTCCAGGAGAACGACCGGAAGCCTCCATCACCCTGACCTGGGAGGAGAAAAAGGGAGCCTACGGCGACGGCACGGAATACGTTCTTCGCAAACCCAAGTTCGACATTCTTCTCGCCGATGGAACGCCATTGCCGTCCAACGTCATGACATCGCCTCGTATCGCGCCCCCAGTCTTCGGACTTGGGCTGCTCGAGGCGGTCAGTGACGAGACACTCGAAGCACTCGAGGATCCCAAAGACGACGATGGAGACGGCATCTCGGGACGCGTCAACCGGGCTTGGGATATCGAAAAGCGCGCACGAAAGATTGGTCGCTTCGGGTGGAAGGCGAACACGACGGATTTCCTTCACCAGAGCGCGGGAGCATACGCCGCTGACATGGGAGTGACCAATCGCCTCCATCCTGCCGAGGATGGCACCGCTGACTTGTCTGACGACGTGCTCGAGAGCACCGCGTTTTACACCGAGACTCTGGCCGTACCCATTCGCGCGAGCCTAACGCCAACGGCGGAAGAAGGGGGCCGCGCATTTGCCGACTTCGGCTGTGCCGGATGTCATCGACCAACCCTCCACACCGGTCAACATGCGATTGCCGCTCTATCCAATCAGACAATTGCACCCTACACCGATCTCCTCGTGCACGATCTAGGCGATGATCTCGCCGACGGGCGGCCGGATTACGACGCGTCGGGGCGGGAATGGCGGACAACACCTCTTTGGGGGATCGGCTTGGCCGAGGCGGCGCTTGGCGAAGGAGCTTACCTGCACGATGGCCGCGCTCGCAGCATCGAAGAGGCCATTCTTTGGCATGGCGGCGAGGCGGAAACCGCGCGAGTCCACTTCGTGGAGGCGTCGCGAGCAACGCGCAAAGCGCTCCTCGAGTTCCTGTCGGCACTCTAGTCGGCAGCTAGCCAGCAACGAACGTTCGACGCGTCGCTCTTGCCTCGACAACCGAAGCCCCATCGACGCGTCGCTCTTGCCTCGACAACCGAAGCCCCATCGACGCGTCGCTCTTGCCTCGACAACCGAAGCCCCATCGACGCGTCGCTCTTGCCTCGACAACCGAAGCCCGATCGACGCGTCGCTCTTGCCTCGACAACCGAAGCCCCATCGACGCGTCACCGGCCCTCGAGCTCTGCTGAGCGTATGTTTCACTGCCAGCGCCGCAACTGATGCGTAGGGCGCCGGCCGTGGCGCGAGCGCATCCTGCCCGTGGAGCGCCGTCGGTGGCGCGAGCGCATCTGGTCCGTGGAGCGCCGTCGCATCTGGTCCGTGGAGCGCCGTCGGTGGCGCGAGCGCATCCGGTCCGTGGAGCGCCGTCGGTGGCGCGAGCGCATCCGGTCCGTTACGGATGCGCCTCGCCTGGATTCACCGTCGAGCTTTCACGAAAATGCTCGAATCGAGGGACGGCGCATCCGCCGCCACGGATGCGCCTCACTTCACGCACCAACAGAGGCCGTCGGCGCCAGTTCCCGAATGTCGCTCTGCATGCCGCTGCGGTCACCGCGGATGCTCTCCAAGTCCGGCGCGGCGTCTCGGCCACGATGAACTTGCGCAATGAGCATGTAGAGCGACGGCACGACGAAGAGCGTAAACGCGCTGCCGATCGCCATGCCTCCCACCAGTACGATACCGATTGAATTGCGTGCCATGGCTCCTGGACCAGAAACCAATGTAAGTGGGAAATGCCCGGCCACGGTCGCCACCGTGGTCATCAGAATGGGTCGAAGGCGAGTCGTCGCAGCCGCACGCACTGCGGCCAGCTTGTCCAGACCCAACCGCTGTTGCTGATTGGCAAACTCCACGATCAGGATCCCGTTCTTCGCGACGAGACCCACGAGGGTGACCAAGCCGACTTGAGAGTAGATATTCAACGTCGTCGTCCACCCCTCCGTCAGTGGGAACCGCATCCCCGGCGGACCTGAGAACTTTAGGAAGGTGAAGATGAGTGCGCCGAACATCGCCAAGGGCACTGAACCAGCAAGGACCACGAGCGGATCGCGAAAGGAATTGAATTGCGCCGCCAGCGCGAGAAAGATGAGGAGCACCGCGAGTCCCATGGCAGGCAAGAACTTGCCACCTTCTTGACGGAGTTGTCGGGAAGCACCCGTGTAGTCGACTCGCGATCCAGGCGGTAGGATTTCTTTCGCAGCCTTCTCGAGCACCTTCAGTCCGCCATCGAGGGATTGAGGCGCCACACCCGAGATCTTGACCGCATTGAGCTGCTGGAATCGATTGAGCGAACGTGGCTCGACTCCGCTCTTCAGATCTGCGACAGCGCCAAGCGGCACGACTTTGCCAGACGGTCCTGAAACGTACAAATCCTTGAGAACGCTCGGAGTCAACCGACCGCTCCGCTCCACCTGGGCGATGACCTTATAGCTCCGACCATCAATACTGAACCGATTGACGAACCCGCCGCCCAAAAGCACCGAGAGGTCGGTACCAACGTCACGCATCGTGAGGCCCATCGAGCTGACCTTTTCGCGATCGATGACGATCGAACCATTCGCCTGATCGATACGAACGTCCACGATCGGCGGAAATGCGAATTGTCCGCTCTTGGTCGCCTCCTGAACGATTCGATCGGCGTATTCGACCAAACGCGTATGGTCGACCGTCGATGCAATCACGAACTCCACTGGGAAAAAGCCGTCGCTAGGCAGGGGATTTGGCAGAAACACCGGTGAACGAATCCCCGCGACCGCCTGCATCCGTTGAGACAGGTCTGCTTGGACCGCAAAGATGTTCCGCTTTCGCTTCTCCCAAGGCTGCATCACCGCTCCGCCGAAACCAGCAGTTGGAAACGTAATCTGAAAGCTGTGCGCAAATTCAGGGACGGAAGCGAGCGTCCGCTGAACCTGTTCGGTGAAGGGCGTCAGCTGCTCGAGCGTTGCGTTGGCCGGCACGTCAATCGCACCGAAAACGACGCCTTGATCCTCGTTGGGTGCGAGTTCCGCAGGTGAAAACAAGTAAAGCGGTATCACTAGAAGAGAGAGCGTAGCCCAGACGACGTACACCGCAGGACGATGGCGCAACGTAAGTCCCAAAACTCGGTCGTAAAAGCTGCGCAATCCTTCGAAGCCACGATCAATCAACCTAGGCAGCAGCTTTGGTGTGTGGTTCTCCTTCAATAGCCGCGAAGACATCATTGGGGATAGCGTGAGCGCGACTACACCCGAGATCGTGACTGCACCGGCTAGCGTAAATGCGAACTCTTTGAAGAGCGCACCAGTGAGTCCGCCTTGAAAACCAATTGGCGCGTACACGGCTGCCAACGTAATCGTCATGGCGATGACCGGACCGAGCAACTCACGACCGCTCGTGACCGCTGCTTCGAATGGCGTTTTACCCGAGCGAATGTTCCGCTCCACGTTCTCGACGACGACAATGGCGTCGTCGACCACCAAGCCCACTGCCAACACGATAGCGAGCAAGGTGAGCAGGTTCAGCGTGAAACCAAAGACCTGCATCAGAAAGACGGTACCGACCAGCGAAACGGGAATCGCAACGATCGGCACCAAAACCGTCCGAATCGACCCCAAAAACAGGTAGATAACCGCGACGACGATGAGAATCGTCTCGATCAGGGTGCTCGACACTTCCTCGATGGCGCTCTTGATGTAGCTCGTCGAGTCGAAGGCGACCGCAGCGCGCATTCCCACGGGGAGTTCGGCCTTGATGACGTCGACTTCCTTTCGAGCGCGGGCAATCACGTCCAAGGAGTTGGCGCTGGGAAGCACCCAGATCCCCATGAACACCTCCTTCTTTCCCGACATCCGCACGTCTTGGTCGTAATTGTCCGCACCAAGCGTCACGTCAGCGATGTCCTCCAAACGAATCAGGGCACCGTTGCGCTCCCGGATGACGAGCTTCTTGAATCCCTCGACGTTGTTCAAGTCCGTGGTGGCGCTCAAGGCAACTTGAACGTACTGCCCTTTCGTCTGGCCAACGGCGGCAAGGAAGTTGTTCGAAGACAACGCTTGCCGCACTTCGGCAGGGCTCACGTCGTATGCGGCCATCTTCTCTGGTTTGAGCCAGGCGCGCAGCGCAAACGACTGCCCGCCGAGTATCTCGGCCCGTTGGACCCCTTCAATCGCGGACAGTCGCGGCTGGACGACCCGAGAGAGATAATCCGTAACTTGATTCTCCGCGAGAATATCGGAGCCAAAACTCAGATACATCGCAGCGATCTGCGAATCCGAAGGCTCAATCGCTATCGACGGCACTTCGGCTTCTGGTGGCAGGTCGGCTCGCACCTGATTCACACGGGCACTGATGTCCGCGAGAGCGCTTGCCGCGGGGAAATTCAGTTTGAGTCGCACATGGATCGTCGAAAGCCCCTGCACGCTCTGCGACTCGATGAAGTCGATTCCGTCGGCTGCTGCAATGGCGCGCTCGAGGGGCGTCGTCAGAAACCCGCGAACCAAGTCGGCGCTCGCACCTACGTAGGCCGTGCGCACGGTGACGGTTGCACTCTCGAGCTTCGGATACTGCCGGACGTTGAGCGTCTTTATGGCCTGGAGGCCGGCAATGATGATCACCAAATTCACGACGATGGCGAGAACGGGACGACGGATGAACAGGTCCGTTAGCTTCATGATGGCACCGCCCTAGCGATTGGCTGGAGTGGGGGACAGTCGGAAGTCGAGAGCGACGGCGTTGTTGATGACCACGGGCAGCCCATTTCCTGAGCTTGAATGCCCCGGCGGTGACGACCTCTTCTCCGGCAGTCACGCCATCGAGAACGGCCACGTAGTCACCCCGAGTCTCCCCCAATTTGACGAATTTCTGACGGGCAGTCTTGCGGGGCTGATCGACCGTCGCGTCTCCTTTGGCCTCTTCTTCGATGCAAAACACCGAGTCTCCGTACGACGCGTGTATCACTGCCGTGGTCGGCACGGTGAGGACCTCTCGGCGTTCCGACTTGACCACGCGAACCCGCATGAACATGCCAGGATGCAATTCATCCGCAGGGTCCTCGATGCTCGCGCGCACCCGAGCATTGCGAGAGGATGCATCCAGCGTCGGCTCGATTGCCGTAACCGTGCCGGTCGCGGAAGGCTCCGTCGCGCCGTCGACGTAGGCAAGCACCGGAGTATCGAGCTTGAGCTCGCGCACACGCGTCTGAGGCACCGTGAAATCGACGTAAATGGCTTTCTTCGACTCAAGCACGGTGATTGGCGTGCCGGGCGCAAGATATTGACCGAGGTTGACCGCACGAAGCCCCAACTTGCCTGCAAATGGGGCACGAATCGTCTTGCGAGCGATTTGCGCCACGAGTGCGCGCTCATCGGCGACCAATCCCTGGTACGTCGCCTCGTCACTGTCGAGTTGTGCACGAGCAAGAGACCCAGACTCGACGAGGACTTTCGTCCGAGCCAGTGAAGTCTCCGCCAGTCGCACCTTCGCGCGAAGGGACGCCAGTTGCGCTCGTTCGACGGAGCTGTCCAACTCAACGAGAACCTGCCCTGCCCGAACCGTTGCACCGGAATCGAATAGAATGCGCGCGACGAGACCAGGGGTGTCGTTGCTCAGGGTCACCCCCTTGGCAGCCACGACGCTCGCAACCGCTTCGATTCCGTCATTCCATTCTTGCTTTTGAACGCGTCCCGACGACACCGTTTCGGGTGGAGGGCCCGCCGCTTTCATCGTCTCCCCGAACCCGATCAGTTTGGAGATCTGAGCGTACTTGGTCGTGACGAGACCGCCAATAACCAAGAGTAGTCCAACGATGGCAATGAGATATCGCATGGTGTCCTGCGCTTTGCCGGTGCGAGCGCGACCCGAATCGGATGCAACGCCAACAACATAGGCAGGGAGGTCACCTAGGACGCCCCGAGGGCAATGGCTAGTCCCCGGAACTCCTGCGGCGAAGAGCATCGCCGGGGACGTTGGTCGACCATTTCTGATTCCCTTGCACGTCGTACAACGACAATGCGCGGTTCATAGCGCTTACGTCGTGCAAATTTCGTAGGCGTGTCGCGATTTCGTCACGAGCGCGAAACACGAGAAAAGGTCGCCGTTCATGCAATAAGCGTACACGCCTCGGTTCGCGAGCCCAGGACACCGGACGGATTGGACGCCACGCGTAGGGCTATCCCCACAACGCAATGACGTCGAACATCTCTTGCTGCTCGTTGCGCGGTCGAACGGCAGACACGACACGTTCGCACCGACTTCGACGCCCAGGTCGACGCGACACGTTCGCACCGACTTCGACGCTCAGGTCGACGCCACACGTTCGCACCGACTTCGACGCCCAGGTCGACGCGACACGTTCGCACCGACTTCGACGCTCAGGTCGACGCCACACGTTCGCACCGACTTCGACGCTCAGTGCGTGGGGGAAACCTGACGCTCTTTGTTCTTGCCAAAGGACGCGAGAAGCCAAGACTCTGCGTCCTTCAGTGAGTCTGCACAATGCGCAAAGATCCCTTGGCGCTTGGATTCCAACAACCGTTGCTCTTCCGCACTTCCGTAACCAGTTCGAACCAGAACGGCGCGGGCACCCACGGCGTGAGCGGCCAGTCAGATCGCTCTCCTTGTCGCCAACTACGACCGAACGCGATAGGTCGAGCTGCCAATCTCGCGCAGCCAGCTCGAGCATGCCCGGCGCTGGCTTCCGGCACGTGCAGCTTTCCGTAGGGTGATGCGGACAGAAGTACCACGCATCCACGTGCGCCCCAACCGCAGCCAAGTGCTCGGCCATTGCCCGATTGACGCTCTCGTATGCTGCGACGTCGTAATAGCCTCGCCCGATCCCGGCCTGGTTCGTTATTACGATGACCGGCACACCGAGACGGTTACACTCGGCGATGACCTCTCCCACGCCGGGGATCATGATCAAGTCCTTCGGATCGTGAAGGTAGTTGACCTCTTCGTTTAGAACGCCGTCGCGATCGAGGAACAAGGCAGGACGAAGAATGGACACGCTAGGGTGCAAAGAGACTCCTTTCGACGTACTCGCATAGCACGTGTCCGAGAAGAATATGGACCTCCTGGATCCGAGCCGTATCACGGGATGGCACGGCAATGACCACATCGGCAAATGGCGCCAAAATTGCACCGTTTTCACCCGTGAACGCGATGAACCGAAGGCCAAGATCACGCACGACCTTGGCCGCCGCCACGACGTTCTTAGAGGTGCCGCTGGTGGAAAAGCCGATTGCAACGTCCCCAGGTCGGCCGTGGGCAATGAGCAAACGCGCGAACACTTCGTCGTACGAGAAGTCATTGGCGAGCGCCGTCATGGTGGACGCATTGGTATGCAGCGCCAACGCAGGCAGAGGTTTTCTGTTGAGGATGAATCTACCCTCCATTTCAGCTGCCAGGTGCTGCGCGTCCGCCGCACTACCCCCGTTGCCGAAGAAGAGAGCCTTGTTCCCACCCTGATACGCTTCGAGGAGGAGCCGAGCCGCGCACTCCATCTCCGAAAGACGGCTTGCAAGCACTTCTTGCTTGAGCGCAATGCTAGCGCGTAGAGAGCTAGTAAAGAGTCCTTCGAGTGTGATCATGATGTTTTTTCCCCTCAGAGGCAGCGCGAGGTCATCGGCCCAGCTAGGCTATCAGTAGCCTGCGGTAGCGAAAAAGCCCAAGTTCGTGTTGAATGGGAGCTCGACAGCTCCGCGCCCCGAACGACCGTCATCGGTTTAGAGTGCAATGCGACGGCTCGCGCAAGCCGCCCGAACTTTCGGCCAAGCTGAAAGTTCGTCACCTCTGTCGTTGCCACATTAGCAAGCATGGAACTGACGAACGGGCGAGCTCGGTACGCCGTTTGGAGAATGGCTGACGGGGCCAGCCCTAGTGGCGAGAAGCAAAGCACTCGTCGGCCAACGGCACGAACGAAACGGGGGCGCCTATGGCTCCACTGATCCGCTCGGAACTTCGAAGACGCCGAGCTGAAGAATTGCGCGGCGAACGGTTCAACCGACAGTGACGAGTCTCCGCCCGTGAACGCGACGGTTCTGCCCGTGAACGCGACGAGTCTCCGCCCGTGAACGCGACGAGTCTCCGCCCGTGAACGCGACGAGTCTCCGCCCGTGAACGCGACGAGTCTCCGCCCGTGAACGCGACGAGTCTCCGCCCGTGAACGCGACGAGTCTCCGCCCGTGAACGCGACGAGTCTCCGCCCCGTGAACGCGACGGTTCTGCCCGATACGCGACCGTTCCCGCTCAGAAGGGCCTGCCGCCTCCACAAGCGTCAAGCGCCTGCAACACCGATATCAATCGATGGGTCGAGAGGCCCGCAAAACGATTGTCTCGGCCTCTCGACACCTCGCGAATCGATCACTTGGTTACGGGTGTTCCGTCCTCGAGACAGGAATAGAAGGAGTTATAACCGTTAACGGTCGCGGACTTCACGTTGTCCTTCCACGCGCATGTCGGCATGCAGCAGTCTTGCATCGTGGTCGTGTGGTAGGGTTCGTTGTTCTGCATGTTGCTGAACCCGGCCGCTGCGGCTTGTGCGGCGGTCTGAACGTTCGGATCTGGTGCCGCAAGCCCGGCTTGCGGAGCGAGCTTGCACCCCGTCACTTCCGTCAGATGCGTCGGACACGTGACTCGCTTGACGTAGACCTTCCAGTTCTCGTGATAGTAGGAGGTTGCCTGGTTCGACTGGATGCACGACTTGCGCGTTTCCTCCTGAACCGTCTCATCGGCTGCAGCGATCGTATTGCACGCAGTAGTGATCTTTGATTGGCACGCGGCATCCGCGATGAGCGCATCGGTCAATTTGCCGTTGCTATCGCACTTCAAGCTGTCAGGTCCTGGTTTGACTCCGCCATTGAACGCTTGCCCCTCCGAGGGATAGGACGTGTAGAGCGAATACCCAGCCTTCGTACCGAAGGGAAGCGAGGCATTACAGGCGTTGAATACGCCCAAGCCACCGGCGCCCATGTAGACGTCGAACCCGGTAGCGCCTGATGCCTGAGTATTGAAGCTCTGTACGACGAGGGGCTTCGGCGGTGTCAACGTCGAGTTGGTCAGGTACCGCGGCGCGTCGAAGACGAGCTGATAGCACTGGCAACACGAATCGCTGAGTCCCTTGTCGAGATTCGACATATCCGGATCATGTCCAACGACGGCATAGTTGAACTTGCCTTCGTAACCGTCGTCGACGGCCGCCTGCACCATCTCGCTCGAAAACAGGATGTCCCGCGGACACGCGTATTGGACGGGAACCCCCTCTTTGCCACTCTCACATGCGTTCTTCGAAGTCGGACCGTAGTCATTCGCACATTTGCCGGCACAAGTGCTCGACGCGACGCCCTTCATGCAGCCCTGCACCGAGAACTGATTCGAACACTCGCTCGGCGGTGGCAATGCGTAGCTGCCTGGAGACACCGAGGTGGTCGGCTTTCCTGCAGTGCCAGCCAAAGCAACCGACGAGCCGCCTTGTCCCGTGGGACCCGAGCCACCGAGCGTCGCGCCAGCGCCGCTCGTCCCTTGTGGCTGGGAACCGCCTGCAGCCACGACCGCGCCACCGACGCCGCCAGGAACCACAGATGTACCGCTTGAATCACACGCAACGACGAGACAGAGAACGGCGAGAGGACTAAGAGAGGAAGGTTTCATGTTGGCCTGGTCCGATGACTTCCGTTTTAGCCAACCTCGTCGGAAACGCAATGCGATGCAGGCCGAACGGTATTCCTGCATCGTCACGCTGCAGCGCGACTGGACCGATGGGTCCTCGAAGCGTTGCTGACGGATGGCTAGCCCAAAGATGTGTCATACCCCGACCCAAGTGGCTCCCAAAACGTGCATCGTCGACCCAATCCTTGGTGAACTGACCCGTGATCGACTGACCCGGAACGTGTGGGTGTATCAGCGGAAAAAGGGGCATCGTTTCTCGTCCGACGATGTCGTCACCGCATTCATTGCCGCAAGCACCGCTCCCGACGCTTCGCGAGTCCTCGATCTTGGCTGTGGACTCGGGTCCGTCCTGCTCCACTTGGCGTGGAGTCTGCCAGAAGCACGCCTCGTCGGGATCGAAGCCCAAGCGATCTCCTTCGCACTATTGGAACGAAACGTGCGGGAGTCGACGTTTGCCGACCGAATCGAAATCTTGCACGGTGACCTCCGCGAGCCCGAAGCAATCGCTCGACTCGGCTCGGGCTTTCCGCTGATCACCGGCACCCCACCTTACTTCCCGCCCGAAAGCGCTCTCGACGCGGAAGACGAACAGCGGGCGTACGCTCGGGTGGAGTACCGCGGTGGTGTGGAAGCCTACGTCCAAACTGCGGCCTCGTTGCTTGCACCCAATGGTTGGCTGGTGCTCTGCGGCGACTCTCGTGCGCAATCCCGCGTAGCGGCGATCGCTTCGACTTGCACTCTCGCGATTCACCGTCGCTGCGACGTCACACCACGCGAAGGTCGCGCCACGTTGTTCTCGGTATGGACTCTGGCTCGCACACCGTGCGGAGAGGTGAAACAAACCGAGCTATGTCTTCGTGATTCCGCGGGACGACCGACGACGGATGCACTTCGACTTCGGGAATTCTCCGGGTTTTGAAACTGGAGTGGTTCGTACTTCGCAAACTCGACACCGCTCGCAATCCGTCTGCCGTCGCAATCCGTCTGCCATCGCAATCCGTCTGCCGTCGTGACCACCATCGCGGTGCGCTGAGACGCTGACACCGCAGCATGCGCACGCGATTCGAACGGTCTCGATTCGTGGCCAACGCAAGCGCTTCGCGCCCAGGGGAACCGCTTTTGAGTCTGGATGCTCACCGACGCGAGCGCTTGTCCTTCGAGCCATCGCGTCGGCGAGTCCATTCAGCGATGGTCGCTCGCAACGAGTGCAGGGGCGATCAGAGTCGCTCTTCGAATCGATGTCGCCCTCGGGAACTCAAGTGCCGGTGCAAACACCGTTGTTGCACCATTGAGTTCCAGTGCAGGCTTGGCCACACTTTCCGCAATTAGCCTTGTCATAACCGAGCCCAGTGCACCCCGTGGCACACCCCGTTTGATTGGTGGGACAAGCGCAAACACCATTCTGGCAATATTGACCAGCAAGGGAACACGACGGAGTAGATGTGACGCTGCACGCTTCGCCACCGGCAACCCCAGTCGACGTCGAACCGCTCGTGGTTCCCCCAAGACCCGTCGAGCCACCGCGAGCGCTCGAACCTCCGCCGGTAGCTCCACCACTGCCCGAGGTCGTTGACCCACCGCTTGCGGCAGAACCGCCGTTGCTCGAGGTCCCACCTCCGATACTGCCGGTGCTCGTGCCGGAAGAGGATCCACCGCCACTCGTATCTCCGCCTGCGGCGGCAGCGCCCCCGTGAGTCGATCCACCGTCGCCCCTTCCAGCACCTCCGCCCTGATTGACGTCCCCCAACGGTTCGGCCTTGGCACAACCACCGACCGCACCTGCAGCCGTACCTGCGACGAACCAGCCCAACAAAACCCAAGTTAAGCATCGATGATTCATGACGGTTCCCAACCAGCTTCAAGTCACATTTCAAGAATCCCGAACCCATCGGGAAATTGAAGTTTGCGTTCTAGCAAGAATCCCTTCCCCGGCCATCCCCGCCGCGATCGGGTTTCGCGAGGAACGCCGCCGACATATCAAATCTGCCCTAATCAACCACAACAAGGGTGTATTTGGCTCGAACCGTGCACTGAATAGAAATGTGAAGGGCTCGATTGCTTGGGTGTACCGAACAGGCTCGGACCTCCGCTTCCCGGAGCTCGCTGTCGCACCTGCGCAGGCGCCGAGAGGGTCCATCGCGGCGATGTGCACGTGCAGAACGCAAAGCCACACGATGAGCTGCACCACCGTTACGACCTGCCCCTCACCGGTGTCCCCTAACGGGTTCCGCAGCGTGCCTCGCTGAGCCAGTCGTCGACGCAATCGAGCGCGTCGACGACGTTGCAGAGTGATTCCAAGCGCGCTCGAGAGTGCAACTTTCCAACAGCGTGGTGAGACATAGTTCGATTTTGCCCCGCAGCTTCACCGAATCGATACGTGGACGCAAAACGCCGCAGTTCGCCGTGCCGCACGAGCTGACGTACGCGACACAAATGAGAGAACCTTCGACAAACGCAGGTGGCACGTTTCCAGCGCTGCGTATACTGTGTGCGCACGCACGACAACGCTCGGTCGTTTCACATCAGGAGCCACGATGATGTCGCAGTCACGGATCCACATCTACACATTTGCCAAAATCGCCTCCATTGGGGCCATGTTCGCTCTCATCCCCACGTCGTGTATCTGGGAGGATTCAAAACGCTCGGCGGACGACTCTGGTGGCAATGCTGGCGCGAGTGTCGGCGGAAGCAGCGGGAACGTCGGTGGAACCGGAGGCGAGAGCTCCCCTGGGGGTGCGAGCACCGGAGGTACGACGACTGCCACGACCATTCCGGAGATCAGCTGCACGTCCGACGTGCAGTGCAAGTCTGCGGGGCTACTCTGCGACATTCCGCGCTCCAAGTGTGTCGAATGCCTGCTCGACGTCGATTGCACGAACGGTGTCGCGTGTGTCAGTGGCGTCTGTGGCGGACAAGCGGGATGCAGCACGGACGACGACTGCGCATCTTCGTCCACGGGGCATGCCTGTGACGCCCAGCGCGGTCGATGCGTCGCCTGCAACTCGGCAGACGATTGTGAGGACCCCGCAAGCAGCGATTGTGTGAACCATCAGTGCGTGACCATCACCCCCTGCAAGAACTCTCTTGCGTGCACGTCGGCATCGGAACCAGTGTGCGACCGCGACGCAAGCCCCGCACGCTGCGTCGAGTGCGTCGGTGATGGTGATTGCGCGACAATCGCCGAAGGGAACATCTGCGCCAATCATCAGTGCGTCGCGCCGTGCTCTACGGACGACGACTGCTCGGGTGGGCTCAAGTGCAACGTCGACGAGAGTCCGAGCTTTTGTAGCGAGTGTGTGTCGAGCGCGGATTGCGCAGAAAAGGAATACTGCAAGCAAGGTTCCTGCGTCGCCGACATCTGTGTCGCCAACGTCGATCAGGCGTGTATCGGAGGCGGAGTCGCCACCTGTAACGCGGAAGGAAGCGGATTCGGCAGCGCTGAAGCGTGCACGGACGGCAAGGCTTGTACGGTGACGGACAGTCGCGCGAGCTGCGGCAGCGCCACCTCGGGGTGCACCAACCGAGCTGGCACCGTCAATCCATGCAAGAAGATCCCGAAGTACACCGGAACGCAAGTCGTCGACGGGCTCGGTGACGACTTCTGCAGCGTGCCAACCTTCGAGCTCTCGTTCGAGAACGCGGCGGGCGTGAACAACAACAAGGTCACTGGTGGCGGAACTGGCGATTTCAAACAGTACGCGGTAGCGCGCGTCGGCTGGACTGCGGAAGCCTTCGTCGCGTACGTCGAGGTCTTCGGCAAGCCCGTGCGAGCCAACTCGGATCCGAACCGAATCTGGGACGGCGACAGCGTAGAACTCATGATTACGACCAATGCGAACGTGCCAGGGCTCACGTCGGACGATCCGCTCGCACTCCACGTCATCTTGAACTACTCGCAAGGCGTAACGGTCAAGAGCGACGCGACCAGCGGCACACACACGCCCATCACCGATCCGAACCTGGCGAAAATGCGCTATACGGACAACGGGTACGCAGCCGAGATTCGAATTCCATGGCCAGGCTCCGCCTCCGTAAGCACGGGAAGCCAGGTTCGATTCGACATGGCGCTCAACGTCGATACGGAGTCGGTCAATCCGAACACGTGGGGACGAGACGCACAGGCCGTGCTGGCGATGACGACCTTGACGGGAACGTCGACGTGCAGCGCAAGCCCAGCAACACCGTTCTGTGACGAACGGCTCTGGTGCCCAACCAAACTCGAGTAGGCTCATCGCACCCTACGTCGAAGTCCTCACGAGAGCCCCCGATGCCGTAATCACGCTCGGGGGCTCTCGCTCATTCGTGCTGAAGCCCAAGCCACTCGAGGGAAGCGTCCGCCAGATCGATAAACGACTCGCGTTGCTCCGTGATGCGTCACGAATCGCGCTCGCTCCCGATGCGTTGCTCCGTGATGCGTCACGAAATCACGCTCGCTCCCGATGCGTTGCTCCGTGATGCGTCACGAAATCGCGCTCTCTCCCCGCGCGTTGCTCCGCAAAACATCACACAGGGTCGAAACGTTCCTCGGCAACACTCCGTGAAGTAGCTCTCATCCATACGAGCGGTCAGCACAGAAAGGTTGGGGGCGGGGCTCCCGAAGGTTCTTGGCTTTTTCGGGCGGTCCACATCGCAGGGAAATGCTGCCTTGCCGCCCCTCGGGCCTCATGATAACGCTTGCGGTTCGTAATGTGTCCCGCATGAGGCAGCGACTTTTGGCAACGGCGAACCAAAGCATCCGAATCGAGGCGCTCTTCCCAAACTATTATGAGAACGCTTGGGTGGGACACAGCTGCAAGTCGATCTTGGACGGCATGCAGCTTGCGGGTGCAAGGACGGAACTTAGCGTATTCTCTTGCGGCAAAGGTGCCAAGGAGCCGAACGTCCACTCGGTCATGCCGCGTCAACTCCTGCGGTTCGTGGGCTCGACGAGCAAACCGCTCAACAGCTTCCTGCTCCATCGCTATTTCGAAACGCGTATCGAACCCGGCACGATCGCATACTTCTGGCTGAACTCGCCCCCCGCTTTGGTAAGTCGCGTAAAGAGCCGTGGAGGTTTCACGCTCCGCGAGATGATCAACTGCACGGCGGAGGTTCGACGTGAGGAGTTGGAGCGAGCATATCACTTGCTCGGTTGGCCCAATCCTACACCGGTCTCGAACGAGGAGGTCCGACTCGAGCGCGACGAGTTACTCGCCTGCGAACGCAGTCTATTGCCCCAATCCGCAGGTTCGCGCGTCGGTGAGGGCCTATGGCGTGCCCGAAGATCGCTGCATCGACTGCAGTTACGGTTGGAGTGAGTCTCGACTGACTTCGCACCCGCACGCGCCACAGCCTCACGACGGCATCAACGTCCTCTTCGTCGGCACCCTGGACGTTCGCAAGGGCGTTCCGTGGCTCCTCAAAGCCTGGAAAGCGGCGAAGATCCGCGGAACGCTGCTCCTTGCTGGCGCACTCAATCCACTCCTTGCGCAGCAAGGCTCGAATTGGCTCGACCAGCCGAACGTGAAGTTACTGGGACACGTCAAAGACGTCGCGGCCGTCTACGACAACGCCGATTGCTTCGTGTTCCCCACTTGGGAAGAGGGCGGTCCCATGGTCACTCTGGAAGCCATGGCGCATGGTTTGCCGTGTGTCGTCACCCCGATGGGAACGTCGGGAGCCATTACGGAGCGCGAGGGCATCGTCGTTGCCCCAGGTTCCGTGGAGGCCTTGACGGATGCGCTCGTTCGCCTTGCATCCGACGCCGAGCTCCGAAAAGCGCTCGGCGACGCGGGGTACCAGAAGTCGAGAGAATATACCTGGACTCAAGTCGGAGCCCGTCGCCTCGCTGGGCTCCGCTGCCTCCTCTCGCAAGCGGCTTGATGCCGCTTCGGGTTCATTGCCAATCGTACGCGAGCTCGACGTTCGATTAGTCCCACGACGCACGCGACCCACGACGCACGCGACCCATGACGCACGCAACCCACGACGCACGCGATCCATGACGCACGCAGACCAGGGATCACGAGATACGCCACGGGCTCATGAGAATCGACGCGTGCTGGGCGCGACGGGCCGCCTGGGTTGCACGAGAATCCCCCTCGAAGCGCCGCGGACTCAGCCGCCGTTCGGCGTGCCGCAGCCAGCACAAAAGCGAGCTCCGGCGGCAAGGGACTGGCCGCACCCGGTGCAGAAGCGAGGCTGAGCTACCGCCTGTACGACGGCAGTTCCACATCCCGCACAAAAGCGGGCTCCGGAAGGCAGCGAAGCGTGACACTTCGTGCAGTTGACCACACCGGGAGCGCCGAGCGGTTTGCTGATGTCGAGCCCCTGCATCTGATCGTGGTCGCGAGCCTTTTCGCGGGCTTGTTCGACGGCAGTTTGCGCCTGAATCGCCGGAGCATGTTCCTTCAGATCCGGCGCACACTCTTCGCACAACCCTCGCTCGTGGTTCCAGCACACCTCCGGACAGACCCACTTGCCACACAACGTACATTGGCGAAATTGCGGACGGCACTCATCGATGGCTGCCTTGAATGCCGAATCCCAGGCGGGACCGCGCAAAGCATCCTTCAGATGGTCGACTCCGTATCCAGCATGGGAAACCGCGCCGCCGAAGAGAGCACCTGCTGCCTTGAGCATCGAAGCGGCGAACCCGACGTTATTTCGAGTGAAGCTCGATCGGTGTCCGTTCCCGCATTTGTCGCAGAAGAACTCGAACTGAAACCCGGAATCGTTGGAGTGATCGTTATAGTTGCGAGTGAAGCTCTGCGTGGCCATGGTGATCGAGAAGAATAACGACCCGCAGGGCCTCGGCACAAGCCCCCGCCTCGACTTCCCGCCGACAAAGCGCCTCGACTCTCGAGCGTTTCGACGTCGCGGCGCATTCGGCCTTTGACAGGAAGGAACGGAGATGTAAAGGTAGGGGTCAATGTCGCATCATCTCAACGCCATCGCTCGACGAGCCGCCGCTATTTCGGGCGGAAGCTTCGTCGTGTCGACGCGCTGAGCAAGACGACGAAGCTGGCCGCCCAGGCAAACATCGGGCGGCCTCGTCGGGAATTCATGTGTGCCGCCCATTCGGAGGTACCCATGAATCAAGCCAATCAATCGCTCGCTCCTTCGCGTCTCATGTCCCATGTGAAGCGGCCGGAAACCGTGATGAGCCACGGCCTCGGCAGTGAAGTCTGGGACGAAAGTGGGAAGCGTTATCTGGACTTCATCCAGGGTTGGGCCGTCAACGCCCTCGGGCACGCACCAGGAGATCGTGCGCAAGGCGCTGCACGAACAAGCCTCTCGTTTACTTACGGCAAGTCCGGCATATCACAACCGTCAGGAGCTCGAGCTGTCCCACAAGCTGTGTCGGCTCAGCGGACTTCAAGCAGCCACCTTCTGCTCGAGTGGTGCCGAAGCGGTCGAAACGGCCATCAAACTCTGCAGAAAGTGGGGACGCCTACACCAGCGCGGTGCGTTTGGGATCCTCTCGACCCACGACGCATTTCACGGTCGAACGCTCGCGGCGATGAGCCTGAGCGGCAAGCCCGGTTGGGATGAATCTGTTCCCACCCAATCCACCGGGATTCAAGAAGGTGCCGTATGGCGATCTCCACGCCATGGCCAATGCAATCGATGAAAGTACGGTGGCGCTCTGCGTGGAGCCGGTTCAAGGCGAGGCAGGCGCGGTGGATCCACCGGACGGATATCTGCGCGGCCTGCGGGCACTCGCGGACGAGCGCGATCTCCTGCTCGTCTTCGACGAGGTGCAGACAGGGCTATTTCGCACGGGCTCACTCTTTGCGTTTCAGCAGAGTTTGGTCTTGCCCGACGTGGTGACGTTGGGCAAGGGACTCGGCGCGGGCGTCCCCCTGAGCGCCGTGCTCGTCACGGAACGCGCGAACGTGTTCACGACTGGAGATCACGGCGGCACGTTCAACGGCAATCCGCTCATGACGGCCGTCGGCAACGCGGTCATCGACGAGATGACTCAACCCGACTTCGCTGCCACGGTTCAGGCACGCTCGAGATACCTGCGTGACGCGCTCGAAGGGCTTGCCATGCGCATCGGCGGCCGCGTCCGCGGTCGGGGACTCTTGCTCGGGTTGGTTCTCCCGACACCGAACGCCGAAGTCATCCGCGACGCGTGCTTCGATCGCGGGTTGCTCGTGAATGCGGCGCGGCCAAATGTGCTCCGCTTCATGCCGGAGTTGCGCGTACCCGAATGGGCCATCGACGAAATGATACCGGATCCTCGAGAGCTGCCTCGTACGTTACACGCGACAGGATCACGCCATCACGTCATCGCTGTCCGCCTGATTGCCGAGACTCAACGCGACGCGCATGAGTGATGCGCGTCGCGAACTCATACTTGGCGACCACAGGCATCGTGACCCGACGCGACGCGCATGAACGATGCGCGTCGCGAACCTGTCCATCAGCCTATGCTCCCTCGAGACGAGCGAAGCGAGCCGACCAGTTGGGACGACTCGCAGCAGTGGCTTCACTCCTCGTCGCTCTTCTCTTTCGCCTTTTCCTTCGCCCCACCAGGGCCTTCATCCCAGCCGCCAGCTTGAACCGTTCCAGCCGACTCTACCTCGTCCGGACGCACGCTCTTGAGATCCGGCTCCATGTTGATCTGCTTGGTCGCCGTCCAGCTGTTGCCGGTATCGGCATCGCCAAGCCCCCATTTACCGTCGATCTCGTCGGGTGCCTTCGTCTCGGCGGTGGCTTTGCGAACGTAGCGGAAGTAGCCATGCCCGGAGCGTTGAGCAGATGGTCCGACCATGCCGATGCGATGCTCGGTCCACTCGAAGCGCATCAAGTCGCCCTCTGCTTTGCCCGTCATCTCACCCCAAGCGTCCCCGGCAACGGTACGCCAACCACCCTGGAGTTCGTCACCCTTCTCTTCGAGATGGAGGTAACCGTAGAGCGTGCTGTAATAAACGCCCTTCCACTGCGCTCCCTCGGGCATCTCCCCGGGTGCGAGCACAGGGGTCTTTGCGCGGCTGCCACATCCAACGACGCCGGCGACGGGCATCAACAAACCGAGGAGCAAAACGGTTCTCTTCAACGTACGCTTCGTCATGGCGCGGAGCTTACACGGCTTTTGCCGAAGCTTCGAGTAGCTCGCGCCCCATTTCGGCGCCTAGGGCCAGAGCGGCGGCGTCGTCCCCCGGCCAAGTGGCGATCCGCTCTCGTCGCCAAATATCACCACTGGCACCCGAGAGCAGCGCCCGCACCCGGATCCCGCTCCCCTGTTTTTCCGCATATGCCGCCAAGGGAACGTGACAGCCTCCCCCGATAGCCTGCTGAACCCCACGCTCCACCATCACGCATCGCGTCGCCTCGAGATCGGCGACGGCACGAAGCAGCTCCTTCGTGGAGGAGTCGTCACTGCGGCATTCGATTGCAAGGGCACCCTGTCCTACGGCAGGAAGACATCGCTCCACGGAGATGGCTTCCGTGACCCGACCGGCCCAGCCGAGTCGATTGAGCCCAGCCATCGCAAGCACGACGGCATCGACCACCCCCTCGTGACAGCGGCGGATCCGCGTATCGACGTTGCCACGAAGCATCGACCAAGAAAAATCGGGACGAAGTGCACCAAGCTGCGCCGTCCGCCGCAGCGAGGAGCTCCCAATTTTTGCCCCCGCGGGAAGGTCGTCCAACCCCACGCCGGTTCGGGTGACGAGAGCGTCCCGAGGATCCTCTCGTGAAGGCACGCAGGCAATCGAGAGCCCCAGTGCAAGTTCGGCGGGAACATCCTTCATCGAGTGAACGGCGAAATCCGCGCGCCCGTCGATGAGTGCCTGTTCGATCTCCTTTACGAAAAGTCCTTTGCCGCCAACTTCGTTCAGGGGAACGTGTTGGATCAGAATCGCCCGTCGTCGTCACTTGGAGCTCCTCGACGACGAGCCCGGGGTGACGCTCCACGAGGCTTGCAACGAATGCACGCGTTTGCGTCAGGGCCAACAGACTCTTGCGAGTCGCAACTACGAGCCGTTTCGTCATCGTTTCTCCTCGAGTCGCGACGGAATGTTCGAATTCCCTCGCCGTAGCGGATCCTCGGTCTTCTTCATCCGCACGTCGTCCTCGAAGCGTGGAGAAGACTGGATCTCGGGGCTCATTGGCTGATCGACTTCGGAAGGGTTCTGCGGGAGCCACAGCTCTCGAATCATCTCGAGCATGGAATCGAGCTCTTCTGGGCGTTCGTTTACCCAGCGTTTGAGCGTCGTCGATGACTGGTGCAAGAGCTTCTTCGTCGCGGCTTCGACGAGCTGCTCGACGGCAATCTGTTCTGCCGCTCCGAGAGCGCGCAGTTTGCCCTGAAGACTGCGATCGATCTCCCCTCGCAAGGTCTTCCGGAACGTGGCGTAAAGCGAACGAATCGTCGGCGTGACTTGATCGACGCCTTCTCGCCGCTCGAAGTCGAGAATCTCCTCCTCGAGAATCGCTTCCGATTGTTCAGCGCCATGTCGCCTCGACGACTTCGTATCGGCAATGACGGAGGAGAGGTCGTCGATGTTATAGAGGTAGACGCCGTCGATCGAGCTCACCTTCTCCTCGACGTCGCGCGGAACGGCAACATCGACGAGGAACAGGTCACGACCGCGACGCCGTCGCATTGCGGCGCGCACGAGATCGTAGCCAATGACGGGAAGCTTGGAGCTCGTGCTCGTCACGACCACACACGCTTCGGCAAGCGTCCGTTCGAGCTCCGACATGGCTCGTCCTTCAGCGCCGACCGTCTGAGCGAGCGCCATGAACCTTCGTTCGGTTCGCCCGACGATGACCAGCTTTGCACCAGCTTGTTGGAACAGCCGGGCGATCGCTTCACCCATTTCGCCCGCTCCGACGAGAGCGACGGTACGTCCTTCGAGCTGCTCGAAGATCTGCCGGGCGAGCTCGAGTGCCACCGAGGCAATGGATACCTGCCCCGCGCCTATCGTGGTTTCGGAACGAACCCGTTTGGCGGCGCGAAATGCCCGCATGGCGGCGCGATTCAATGCCGGCCCGAGCACGCCGAGGCTACGGGCATGTTCGTAGCCGCGTTTGAGCTGGCCCAAGATCTGAGGTTCGCCCACGACCAAGGAATCGAGCGATGCAGCGACGCGAAAGAGGTGTTTTACGGCGTCGCGTCCTTGGTATAGATACACGTGTTTACCGAGATCCGCGGCAGAGAAGCGGAGCGCCTCGAGCGCGCGATCGACGGCTTCCCCCTCGCGCTCCGAACCGGAGTCACTGGGCGCCGACGCACTACTTCCGCGACCGACCGGAACGAAATAGAGTTCCATCCGGTTGCACGTCGAAATCACCATGGCCTCGGCAATCACCCGGGTATCGACGAGCTTTTGCAAGAGCGTCGCGGACGCCTCTTCGTTGAGCGCGACACGTTCGCGGAGCTCGATGGGCGCGGTCCTGTGTGAAAGACCCAAGACCCAAATCACGAGTGACCTCCCGAGGTCAAAGCGTAAAGCAACACGAGTACGACGGCGAGCAACGCCGAAACCACGATCCCCCACGCCACTCGACGTCCGTGCCAGCCGAGTGCGCGTTGCCCGACGACGACGAGGGCGGTGAGGAGCCAACACGCGTACGAAAGAGTGACGCGCACCCCCTCGATGCCGCCGAAGCTCAATCGCTGAGCGAACACGGCGCCGGAAACGACCCCGAGCGTCATCGAGCCAAGCCCAACACTGAGCGCACGACGACTCATGGCTTCGAGTTGGTCGAGCCCGGGCAGTCCGAACCGCGACACCTTCACGCGCTTGGACTTCAAACGCGAGGACTGCACCAGATACGCCGTCGATGCCGCAGCAGCAAGGACGAGTAAGCCCACACTGAGCAGATTCGCCGAGACGTGAGCGGCAAGGAACCATCCCGATATCTCGGGCTCGATGGTGTTACTCTGGAGCGCCTCCGACGCTAGAAACATCGCGAGTCCGACGGGCGCGACGACGATCCCCAGGGATTGCGCTCGCTCACTGCGTGCCCACACGAGGAACGCGACGACGGCGATCAATGCCGCCAGACTGAGACCGAACTGCGCGGACGTGACCGGGCAAGTCCGGGTGACGGCACTGCGATGGCCAATGTCGAGAAAGTGCACGCCTGCCGCGAGGACGAGCAACATCCGAGCACCGCCGCGACTCGCCCCGCCGCTCACGGACGGACGCACCAGCCTCAGGTAGAAGGCAAGCACCGCCGCGGAATACGCAACCAACGTTGTAATCAGGAGGGCAAACGACATGGCGAAGGTCCTCTCGAGTCCCCTGACGACGGCCGAGCCGCTAACGCGCCGCGCAGATGACGACGAGCGGTATCGGTTCGAGTTTGCGCTTTCATTCGAGCGCCTGGAGCAAGTACTGAGCGAGCAACGCTTCCTCGCTTTTCGGGGCGGGCTCGCTCGGCGGGGGCATGTGTTGGGCGCGGTGTTCCGCGAAGGCGCCAATCGCGGTTCCCATGAAACCAGGCATCACTTCGTACGCGTTGTCGCCGAGCACCATCGAGGTTCCAAGGATCTCCGCTCCCAGCTCGCTCAGAAAGGTGAGGCTCTTCACCTTGCCGACCAGCTCGTGGAAGTCGGGGGTCCCCGTGACCTCCGAGAGAACGCGAACGGCCTCGACGACCCGATAACGACGATTCTCCGCCTTGATGACGAGTTCGTTGCCGACGAGATCGACACGAGACTCTCCGATCCGATGATCGAGAGAATCCTGGGGGAAAAAAACTCGGTTGGGTCCCATCGGTCGAAAATTCCGGCGAGCGGCAGTGGCAGCTCCAGCTGCAACGGCGCGAGAGACTAATTGCCGCTCGCCTAGTTTGCCACCAGGAAGGGGCCCTCGACGCGAAACGAAAGTCGAGACGCCACTCCGGCCGCGCAGTCTGTCGAGTGCGACACACCGCCAGCCGCCGTAATTGGAGGACTATCCCCACAAGCTCGCCGAGCCACACGGAATCGTCGCAATCCCGCCACAGCAGCTTCGTGTGCCGGCTAGGTCTTGCGCGACAGGAGCCGACCACGGACACCGCGCGACGCTCGCCCGACGCTCGCGCGACGTTCGGCAGACCGCGACGCGCGCCGCGGCTCAGTACCCTTGGCGCGCGACGGCGCGGTCCCCAGGAACGAGCTCGCGTTGGGACGAAGTCACCACGGCCAACGAGCTCCAGGGATGAGCTTGGACGATTCGGATTTCACCAACGACCTCGTCGGGAAAGTCTCGGTCGTCGCGCCGCAGCTCCACGGACTCCACGTGGGTGGGCTCGGGATGATCCGTGCGGATCCGAATTCGCGAAGAGCGGGCCGTCGTGTCCAGCGACTTGCGCCACGTATCCCCACGGCGAATGACGAGCAGCCGATTGCCCGCAGCAAGGCCGTCTTCGGTGCCACAATCGAGGAAAACGAGTTGCTGTTGGCCCAAGTAGACGTGCGGATAGAATCCCGCTCAAAAGGCGTGCCCACACGGTCACGCGACTCGGTTTGGGAGGCAACACGACGTAGCGCCTGCCTAGGGATCCAACCTTGGTGCCCCGCTCGATGACATCGCTCGATTCGATGATTTCGGCCCGCGCGACGTGCTTTTTGGGATCGAAGTCACTGACGCGAAGCGTGCCTTTGATGAGAACGAATCTCGCCCGGCGGCTGACGAGCCCCTTCTACGGCATCCGGTTTCCGACTTCGCTCGAACAACGTCAGCTGTTGACCGACCTTCAACTCGACGGATGGCTTCAGATCCAGATAAACGTGGTTACCTTGGCCAAGCAGCATCTGCTCCTCGTTGGCTCCCACGACCTGCCCCCAAACGTCCTTGTCCGGATCGTCGATGTACGCCTCGTTGCGCAAGAAGACCGTATCTTTGCCGACCCGCGCCGTACTTCCGAGAGGCGATCCCAATTGCCCTTCTCCGCTCGACGGTCCAGAGCCGAGCATCCCCGACTGGTTGTCGGGCGAGCCGGACTGCGCCACGGGAGCACGACCACTCTCATCGGGTGAGCGAAACCGAAGTTGATCGCCAGGATAGATCCAGTTCGGATTCTGTACGTCCGGATTGTAACTCCAGATCCGCGGCCAGTCCCAAGGGTTACCCAGGTAATGGCCACACAGGTCCCACATGGTGTCGCCCGCTCGAACCGTGTGCACGTCGGGAACGACGACTGCCCGGGCGGATTCCCCGGTGATTGCGACCGAACCCTTGCTGCCACGCACGACAGTGGCGTGCGAATTCTGATTCAGATCGAACCCATCGCGACTCGCGCCAATGTCAGACAGTGGTCTCGAGCTCGAGGGCAGGCTTGCAGCGTTGTTCTTCGCCGCCTCCGATCCCATGGGAAAGTAGAGGCCCGGTGTCGACGTGGTGGTGGTCGTCGTGACCTGCGACGTGGTGGTACTCGACGCGATGGGCGTGCTCGCACCGGGCGCCAAAGGCGCCGACGACGACGAACCACTCGCAGGAGCATCGGTCACCGTCGGTTGTGCGTTGCCACCCGACGAGAGCAACGACACCAGTGCTAGGGCACACGCGACGATCTTGGTCTTCATGGAGCCTTGTTCCCCGACACCGTAGCATTGGACTGACCCTTGGACGTAGCCCGAGTCGCGGGAGTCTTCTCCTTGGTTCGCTTCGGCGGGTCGACACTTGCGTCAGCGGTTCGCGCTTCGACACGATTTCCCTCACCGACGATGAGTGTTCGTCCATCCTCGTTTTCGGGCGGCGCCAGCTCGTCGAGCGCGCCCTCATTGGTGGGCGGAGGAGCCATTTTTACGACCGGGAGATCCTTTGGTGCACTCACCTGTGTCGGCGATGACGTGCTACTGCCCAGACGAGTCTCCTGAGCTCGCACCGCGTTTTCCAAAGCGGCGATGCGTTCTTCCAAACGCCCCGTCGTCGTTTGGAATTTCTCGAGCCGCTCGCGCAGTTCGTTGAGACGTCGGCTCTGTTCGTCCGATTGAGTCCCACACGCGACCACACTGAACGAGAGCACCAAAGCGAGGACCCGAAGGACAGCGGTCGAGGTCATGAGGAAGCGATCGTAGTTCAGGCCTCGGGTCCGGGACAAATCCCTTTCGTGAAATCGCCAATGCACCCCTGTGCCCCGGCCATTGCGCCTCCGCATCGCAGTCATTGGCGAGCGGGCCCTGAGAACGAAAACGCCCATGGGATCCAGCCATGTCTGGACTCGGTCCAGGCTCGAGGTTACCCTCCGGTCCGTGGGAACCAAGCGCCGTGGATTGACCGTTCGCCGCTTCGACCTCCGCAAGGCGCTGTTCGTCTTGCCCAACCTCGTGACGCTGGCCAGCGTCTTCTGCGGGATCAGCGCGATTCGGCTCGTTTCGGAGCCGCGCACGACCGCAGAACCCATTTATCGAGCCTGCACGCTGCTGGTGTTCGCCATGTTCTTCGACTTGCTCGATGGGCGGGTCGCACGCATGACGAAGACCCAAAGCGCCTTCGGTTTGCAGCTCGATTCGCTCGCGGACGTCATATCGTTCGGGGTCGCGCCAGCACTAATCGTATATCAATGGGCGCTGTTCCGATCCCCAGTGCTCGGGCAGTTCACCGCTTTCCTGTTCGTGGCAGCGGGAGCGATCCGGCTGGCGCGATTCAACGTGCTCTCGTCTTCGAGCACCGGTGTTCCGACGAAGCCCGGCCGCCACATTTTGGGCCTCCCCATTCCATGCGCAGCAGCGGGGCTCGTTTCCCTCATATTGGCGGATCGAGCAGCCGAGGGCGTGCTCTCCCATCCGCGAAACGTCGGATTCGTCTTCGCCGCCACGCTCCTCTTGAGCCTGTTCATGGTCTCGACGATCCGCTTCCGATCCTTCAAGGATCTGAGGTTCGACACGCGCTCCCTGGTCTTCGTCGTGTTCACCCTGAGCACGAGCGCCTTCGTGTGGCATAGCTACCGACCTGAGTTCGTCCTCGTATGGCTCCTGTTGATGTACGTCGTCATAGGGTTCCTGGAAACCACGCGTCTCCTCGCGAACCAGTTGCGAAAAATCGGCGACCGCAAGTCCGTGCCGCCGGGCCCCTGAGCGCCGATCCGCCCAGCGGGCACCGGCACGAAACTGCACGCGATCACTCCTTCGCAGCACGCGGGATCGTGGCTGCGAACTGGCGAAAAACTCGCAAGCACCGAGTGCGCTCCTCAGGACTACTTTTTTGTCTGCTCGTCGTGATGACGGTCCTGGTCGGCGCCGTCGGGTGCAAGCGGAGTCACGGAGCAGCGGAAGGCTCCGCAGCCGGGAGCGATCGCCCGCTTCCGGTGCTCGCGCTTCGGGATGACACGAAGGATCTCCTGCTGACGTGGGTTGACGCTTCGGGCGATTTCCACGTGGTGGAGTCCATCGCCGAAGTTCCAGCCGAAAACCGCGCCCAGGTTCGGGTCGTGGTCACGACGGGAGACGCGGGACAGTCGGATCCCGTCTATGTCGCGGATCTCCGACAAAAAAAACCGGATCAAACTTACCCCGTCACGACCCTTTCGCGCTCGGCCTGGGAGGAGCTTGGAGCGACCAAACGTAAGGCGCGACTCGAAGCCCTGGCGCCCGTGGCCTCACAAGAGTCGGCGCGTCCAGCGCCGTCTTCGAATGCCAAAGCCGAGGGTTCATTGGTGGCGGTCATCTACGGCGCGAAGTGGTGCGGGGCCTGTCGGGAGGCCAAAAAGTACCTGGCCCACAAGGGCGTCAAAGTCCTCGAAAAGGACGTCGATGAGAGCCCGACCGTCCAGGCGGAGCTCCGCGCGAAGTTGGCTCGCGCCAAGATGAGCCCCACGAGCTCCATTCCCGTGATCGACATCGGTGGACAAATCCTCGTCGGTTTCAGTCCTGGCTCGGTCGACGCGGCGCTCCAACGGGCCACTCTACCGGTCGCACAGCAGCCCTGAATCCGAACTCCGATCGTCCCCGTCGCACTCGGAGCAGCGGGCCCACCCCGCAACTGGGCGCGCGAACGCGGGCGCGAGCGGATCCGCTGCTGAAGCAAACAGTCCCGAAGTCGACCTTACCCTACTGTCGCCCCCCCGATCCCAGCGCCGGGTGGAAATCGCTGGTGCAGGTGACAGCTCCAACGCCCGAAGTGAGCAAGCGGTGTGCTGGCTCGCACAAGCTGCGCCAAACGACTGCTGCGCCAATCCGCTGCGCCGATCCACCCCCTGGAACGACTGGGCGAGAGGTGAGCATCCATGTCACGGCGCACTCGTGGGCGTCGTCGGCGTCGTCGTCGGCGTCGTGGGCGTCGTCGGCTGGGCGAGAGGTGAGCATCCATGTCACGGCGCACTCGTGGGCGTCGTGGGCTGGGCGTCGTCGGCTGGGCGTCGTGGGCGCCGTCGGCGTCGTCGGCTTCTTCCGATCTACGCTGTACACGTGTACTGCGTATACTTAGTTAAGTGTTTAGAATTGCTAATTAATTCAGCTTAGTTGCCGCGGCAAATCGGCCCAGAAGCCACAGGCTCGCGAAAAGTGATTTGCCGCGCGCTTGGCGCGATTGGGGCCCCGCGCGGAACGACGCGAATGCGTTTCGAATTCTCCGAGAACGCAGGAGACGGAGCGCTGAAAGAGCGCGTGGAACTCCTTCGGCGCCGGCGACCTAGCTTGGTTTTCTGGCCCCGTCCAGCCGCGCTGGGAGGCTCCGATGACCCGTCACGAACCACGCGGAACGCGGTCCGGACGTGGGCGGCTGATGAGCGCCAGCAGCAGGTAGACAACCTCACTACATCTCGGGAACAATATCTTCCGACAATGATTTGTCTAGATATTGTCTGATTATGTCCAGTGCGCCTGGGATCCCATTTCGAGTCGCTGGCCCTTGAGCGGGTGCTCAGACCTTCGCGCTCGCCCCCCACTTTCGGTTGTCGAGGGTCTGACGCATATCTGTCTCAGACCTGATTCTTCCCTGGACAAAGACTGGACTAATTCGTCCATGATTTGTCTAATCTCTGTTCACCATCGAGGAACGAACATGACAGATCGACCCGCCTCGGGTGCCGCCCGGGACCAGGGTTCCGCAGATGACGAGACGAGCCACGAAGGACATTCCATCCGAGTCGCCTCTCGCATCACCGGACTCTCGGTGGACACCCTCCGAATGTGGGAGCGGCGCTATGGGTTTCCTGCGCCGGTGCGTAACAGCGTCGGCAACCGGATTTATCGGGAGCCCGACGTAGAGCGGCTGGTCCTCGTGGCAAAAGCCATGAAGATGGGCTACCGAGCCGGAGAAGCAATCCGGCTGAGTACCGAAGCGCTAACCGAACTCCTCGCGACCCAGACCCAAATCACCGTCGAGCGTGAGCGTGGCCCCCACCCCAACATCGAACCCCTGCTCGATCGGGTGGCGACCGCTGATCCGGAAGGACTCCGGCGGGAGCTCCGACGGCTCGCAAGCATCCTCGGAGCGCGACAATTCATCGTGGACGTTTGTGCTCCCCTGGTCGAAGCGGTCGGCGATGGGTGGTCCAGAGGCGAACTTCAGGTCCATCACGAGCACTTGCTGTCGGACATCCTGATCGCGCAGTTGCGGCTCATGTCGGCGCTGCATGACGACACCGATGGCCCCAAACTCCTGCTCGCAACCCTGCCCCGCGAACAGCACGCCATCGGGATGCACATGGTCGGACTCTTCGCACAGGTATTGGGTGCCCAGGTTCACCTGCTCGGCACCGACACCCCTCCCCTCGAGATCAGCCGAGCAGCAAGCGCCCTGCGCACCCAAGCCGTCGGACTCAGCGTGTCGAGCTGTTTCCCCGTGGCGGCTGCGCGCGAACACATTCAGTGGCTCGCGGAGCATCTCCCGGGCAGTGTCGAGCTGTGGCTCGGCGGCAAGGGCGTCATGTCAGTGGACGACCTACCGAACCGCGCGAGGGTACTCGGCACCTGGAACGAGCTCGAACTCGCAGTAAATGGGCTCTTGCGAGGCGTTTGACGAACGAAACGCCCGAGCGGCCGACGAAGACGGTCTCGTTCCCGGAAAGCCGCGTGCCGAGTCCGCGGCACCGGTGCCCAAGCCGCTTCAGTCGAAAACGACGGTCTTGTTCCCGTACACGAGAACCCGATCGTCGAGATGAGATCGAACCGCGCGCGCCAGCACGGTCTTTTCGAGATCTCGGCCCTTTCGAATCAAGTCACCCACTTGATCTCGGTGAGAGCACCGAACGACGTCCTGCTCGATGATCGGACCTTCGTCGAGCTTGGACGTTGCGTAATGGGCCGTCGCGCCAATCAGTTTGACCCCTCGTTCGTAAGCCTGGTGGTACGGCTTGCCTCCGACGAAGGCCGGCAGGAACGAGTGGTGGATGTTGATGATCCGATTCACGAACTTCTCCGTGAAGCGCGGCGAGACGATCTGCATGTACCTCGCCAATACGACCAAGTCGATCCCGCATTCGTCGAGGAGCTCGAGCTCACGCTCCTCCTGGGCGAGCTTATTGCTCGGATCGATGGGAAACGTTCGATACTCGATCCCGTATCGCTCGACGAGCTCGCGCAGGTCGTCGTGATTGCTCACGACGACCCGCATCTCGCATGGGAGCTCCCCCGCCTTGTGACGCAGGAGCAGATCGATGAGGCAGTGATCGTACTTCGAGACGAAGATGGCGACTCGCTTCTGCCGATGGGAGTACTCGAGCCGATAGGTCATCTCGAAGCGCTCGGCGACCTCGTGGATCGCGCGTTCGAGCGTGCCGTGATCCGTGAGCAACTCCCGCGTATCGAATCGGATCCGCTGGAAGAACAGGCCCGCTACACTGTCGGTGTGCTGATCCGAGTCGAGGATGTTGGCGCCATGGCCAAAAAGCATCTGGGCCAACGCAGCGACGATACCTCGCCGGTCTTTGCAGGAAACCAGTAGGGTACCGACGGCACCGTGACTCATGGTTGCTGGAGGAATCGAGTCGTCCATCTAACGTTGACCTCACCTTAGCGTCGCGAACCTACGAACCAACTCAGGTCGACAATCCCGGAGCCGGGAACGACGCGCAAACTTCCTTGATCTCGCCAGCGACCCGCGTGATGACCTTCTCGTCGTCGATGTTCGACACCACCTCGTTCATCCAACCGGCGAGCTTCTTCATCTCGGCCGCACCCATGCCACGAGAGGTGATCGCAGGGGTTCCGATGCGGAGCCCGGAAGGATCGAAGGGCTTACGGGGATCGAAGGGCACGGAATTGTAGTTGCCACACATTCCAGCGCGGTCGAGCGCCTGGGCCGCCTTCTTGCCGGGCACGTTCTTGTTCGTCAAATCGATGAGGATGAGGTGGTTGTCGGTGCCGCCCGTCACGAGCGAAAACCCGAGACGCGTCAGCTCTTCGGCGAGAACCTTCGCGTTGTCCACGACGGCCTTGGCGTAGAGCTTGAACTCCGGCTGACTCGCTTCCTTGGCCGCAACGGCGATGCCGGCGGTCGTGTGATTGTGCGGACCACCTTGAAGTCCCGGGAACACGGCCCGATCGATGTCCTTGGCGTGCTCGGCTTTGCAGAAGATCACACCGCCGCGGGGTCCGCGCAGGGTCTTGTGCGTCGTGCTGGTAACCACATCGGCGATTCCGATTGGCGACGGATGAACACCGCCAACGACGAGCCCCGAGATGTGCGAGATGTCTGCACAAAGCTTGGCGCCAACTTCGTCCGCAATCTCACGGAACTTGTCGAACTCGAGGGCGCGCGGGTAGGCCGTGGTGCCACACCAGATGATCTTGGGTCGGATCTCCCGAGCCAATTTGCGAACCTCGTCGAGATCGATACGATGGTCCTCACGTCGAACGCCGTATCCACGGCTGGCAAAGTACTTTCCAGTAATGCTGACGTTCCACCCGTGCGTCAGATGTCCACCTGCCGGAAGAGCCAAACCGAGAACGGGATCGCCGGGATTGCAGAATGCCAGATAAACCGCAAGGTTCGCTGGGCTACCGCTGTACGGCTGAACATTGCAGTGCTCCGCGCCGAACAGCGTGCACAAACGACTGACCGCCAGCTGCTCGATGGGATCGATCGCTTGCTGCCCTTCGTAATAGCGTTTTCCGGCGTAACCTTCAGAATACTTGTTCGTCAGAATCGATCCCGTGGCCTCGAGAACGGCGCGAGAGACGTAGTTCTCGCTCGGGATGAGACGGAGCTTGTCGGCTTCGAGCTCGTGCTCGAAGGCAATCAGACGTGCGATCTCGGGATCGGACTCGGTTAACGTGGGCTCGGGGCGATGGGCAACCATAGTGGTGCGCAGGGTAATCGCCCTTCCTGGTCAGGTCCACCGCCGCCCTTCACGGATCTCGAGGCGAAATTCACCATGACGACCGAACGACCAAACGAGCCGCACCAGGCTGGGCTGGCAATCTTTGCCCAGCAGGCGGCCAAAGCACAACCGGCCGCGCGTCCACCCTCGACGCACGCCGCCCAGTGGCTATTATCCCCCCGGTTCATATGCCCGAAGGGGGCAAAAATCAGTCCGGGCCATCAGAACGGCCACCAAGGGCATCCAGTCCCTCGAGGCGACCGTGGTCACCACCGCGCGCGGACAATCCTGGTCCGCCTAATCCCACGACCGAGCAGCGAGCCATGACCACGAATCCTTTAGGTGACGGCACATTGCGCCCTCCACCGCTTCCCCCAGCCCCCGACAAGAAGAGCCCCGATCGCAAGGGTGAAGCGGCTGACGCGAAGGGAGCTGGCGCACCACTCGTGCCCGATCCCAATCCAGCACAAGGGGAGGGACGAGGAGCCGATCAAAAGGCGCTGCCGACCCATCGTGAACTGTTGGGACTTCGTCCCGTCGTTCTCCCACCGAGACCTGATTTCGGGATTGGTCTCAGGGATTTGGGACGCGATTTGGCCGACGCTGCCGCAAAAAAAGCACGACCGAGACGAGCACGAGCCGTCGAAGCAGAAGCCGATCTCTGGGCTGCCCTCGATAGCGGACCGCCCAGTATCCCGTCGGCAGCCAACGTGCACGACGCTGCGCCAGCCGTACATGAATCACGGCCGACGTCGCCGAGCGGCATCGCGGTCGGACAAACCCTCGCCGATCGTTACGACGTGCTGAGCGTCCTCGGCGAAGGCGGCATGGGGATCGTTTATCATTGCCGCGACACCTACGTCGGCGACGACGTCGCGGTGAAACGGGTCATCATCCCGGACGGACCACTCGCGAACGAATACGTGATGTGGTTCTACAAAGAGTCACGCGCGCTCGCGACGCTCGATCATCCGAGCATCGTGCGGGCCCGTGATTTCGGTCAGTTACCGGATGGCTCGCCGTACCTCGTCATGGACATGGCGAGCGGCGCATCCTTGCACGAGCTGTCTCACACCAAGATGAGCTTTCCGCTCGTCTGGTCGATCGTAAGTCAGATGCTCGGCGCTCTGGCCCACGCCCACGCCCGCGGCATCATTCATGGCGACCTCAAGCCATCGAACGTGCTCGTCGAGGAACTGGAGGGAGAACCTCCGCGAGTAAAAATCCTCGACTTTGGGTTGGCGTGGTTGAAGCAGAATCGTCACGACGAGCGACTCGATGGCACGAAAGCCCTCGAGTTTGCACCGCACGCCGGAGCCGGCACGCCAGGCTACATGGCGCCGGAGCAGATTCAACACGAGAGCCACAACGTGTGTGGCGCGACCAATCTCTACTCCCTCGGGTGCATCCTCTATCGCATGCTGAGCGGCAAGGCGCCTTTCTCCGGCGACTCGAAGGAGCTCCTCAGGCACCACGCCTTCGACATGCCACCCGTACCCAAGGTGCAGATCGAAGCACCCAACGAGGTCGCGCATTTCGTGATGCGCCTGCTCGCGAAGCACCCTTGGGATCGCTGGGAATTCGCGAGCGAAGCGCGCGCCGAGTGGGATTGCTGGCGCCCGAGTGCGGCCGTGAGCGCGGACCCCGCCGTCTGGCGCTTCCCGCCGTTGCCACGACGTAAAGGCCAATCTGCACCGCCTCCGAAGCAGTCACCCCGACGAGAATCGGTGTTTCGATTGCCGCCAGGCGTCGCAATCGAACGAGCGCCTGGTCTGCTCAGCATTCGGCAGAGCCCCTTGGTCGGGCGCCATGACATTCGCTCGCTACTGCGCGACGCTTGTGACGAGGTAGTCGAAGGTCGCGGGATGCTGCACCGGTTGGTCATTCTGACCGGACCTGCCGGTGTTGGAAAGAGCCGGATTGCGGAGTGGTTGTACGAAGCCGTGCACGAGGAAGGAACCCTCGTCCCACTGCGCGCCAGATACCGTCCCCTGCGCGGTCCGCTCGACGGCATGATGGGCGCCGTCACCCAGTACTTCAATTTCGAACGTGCCGATCGCGACACGATCGAGCGAACCTTGCTCGCTCGTTGGAAGATTGGGCGCAACGACAAAGCGGGACGCACTTGGGTTGCTGGGGTCGCCGAGTGGCTACGTCCGCTCGGTCCCATCAGCGATCAACCCATCGGTCCAAGCGGGATCCGGTTCACCCTCGATACGCCCGAAACGCGGCGGATGGTGATCCGCTACACCTTGCGTCGCATCGCGCGAGGAAGGCCGCTTTTGCTCTGGCTCGACGATCTTCATCACGCCTCGGACACGACGATCGAGGGATTGATGCGTTTGCTCGAGGAAGAGCCCGATCAGCGCATCGTGATGGTCGCAACGATCCGCACCGAGGATTATGCGATCGATCCCCGTATCGCGGAGCGACTCGAACCGCTGAAGAACGTCGTCGGCACGGATATCATCGAAGTGCGACCGATGGACAACGAGACGACCTGCACGCTTCTGCGGGCCGCCCTGCCCCTCGCCGACGACGCCGTGGAGGAAGCCGCACGTCGCAGCCGCGGCAATCCGCTTTTTGCGCTTCAGCAGCTACACGCGTGGGCCCTTGCCGGTGAGCTCGAGCATTTCCAAGGGCGATACCGAGTGCCGCCCGATGTCCTCGCCGTCCAACCGCGGACGACGGCAGAGCTTTGGGACAGCCGCATCGCCGCCCTTCCAGCGGAACATCGACTCGCGGCCTTTGCAGCTGCGTCTCTCGGCGGCGACATCCGACGCGCCGTGCTCCATGCACTCCTCACGGCTCTCGAGCTGCCCGCGGACTCCGCGATGCTGAGCTTGCAGAACGCCGAGATTCTTGGTGCCCCGTGGCCCAGGTCGCTACAGCTGGCCGCACGCGTTGCTGCTCGAACATCTCACACAGCGACTGCATCAAACCGACGACGCGCGCCGGATCTTGCGAGCCGCTTCCGAGGCGCTTACCCGCCACCCACTCGCGGGCACCCGTCGAATCGTTCGCCAACGCGTCGTCAATCTGCTCGGCGCGGGAGATCCGGACGCGGCTTCGCTCTTGCTCTTCGATTTCCTGCAGAATGCCGGAGGCGCCGCGCGAGAGCCGCTCACGCTGCTCTCCGATTTGGATTTGCTCAAGGGCAAACTCCAGGGTCGTACCCTCGCACTCAAGCACCGCTGGCAAGCCGAGGCGCTTCGCCAACTCGCAAGAGGCGAGGAAGCAGCCATTCACGCCGAAATCGCCCGTTCGACCTTCGAGGAACTCGGAGATCGCGAGAATCGCGCGCACGCCCTCAGATTGCTCGGACACATCGCCGCCGAACGTGGTCGACCGAAAGAGGGATTGTCCCTCGTCGAACAAGCGCGCGGGCTGTTCGAAGAGCAGAACAATATCTCCGGGCTCGCTCAATGCGAGGCTGTCGCAGCAGAAATCCACTTCTCGCTCGGCGATACCCCCACGGCCAGGGCCATGGTGGAGAGTGGCCAGAGCCATTTTGCGTCCCTTGGACAACCCCTCGGACGCGGTCAGTGTCTCCTCTTGCTCGGATCGATCGAGCAGACCGAAGGCAATTTGGAGCGCGCGCGAAGGCGAACCGTCGAGGCGCGCAACGAGTTCGAGCGCGCCGGTCATCGCCTCGGGATTGCTCAAGCAGACTTGGCGATAGCGCAAATCGAGTATCGGCTCTGCAACTTCTATAGTGCAGAGCGCGGAAGCATCGACGCTCTCGGGATCTTCGAAGCCCTGAGCACGCCGCGTCATCAGGCCGCCTGTGAACGAATGCTGTCCATGGTGTGCGTCGATCTCGACGAGCTCGAGGGCGCTTCCGAACACGCATTGCAGGCCGAACGACTCTTCCGCAGCATTGCCGAACCCGCGGGGCAAGTCGAAGCCGCCATCTTGCTCGCGCAAGCCCATCTATTGGCAAAAAACGCGTCCGATGCGAGGAGCGCACTCGCGGAAGCCCGACGCATCGAGATCATCGAGCCAGAGGTGAAGCAACACCTCCTCCTCACGGATGCGTGGCTCGATATGGAAAGCTTACGCTTCGAAGACGCGTCTCAACGTCTCCTGTCCGCCTTCGCGCTCTTCGAGGAGCATCAACGCGTGGCAGATCACACGGCCCAGCTCCTGGCGCGCCTCTCGCGAACGCCGCTCTCCGCGAAGGCGCACGGCGTCGTCGTACGTTGGAGGAAACTCATCGCCGAGCGCAATCGCCGTACGCGAGAAACCTGAAGGCGCCGAGCAGTCTCGCATTACGCCGGGCTGCTCCGACTCGACCGCACGGGGGTTCACCTTTCCAACCGAAAAGGCGTGGAACGAGCCGCCGCAAGCAGACGACGCACCGGCACTCACGACGTCATACCGACGCGCGCGAACGATGAGCCGCGGCTCGCACTCGCGTCGAACCATCTTGACTTCTGGCGGCGACGGACGATTGTCGACGGGCACCATGACCGACCGATCCGCACATCTATTCGATCGCGCGTCCCGACTCATGCCGGCGGGGGTCAATAGCCCCGTGCGCGCGTTCCGTGCCGTTGGGAGTTGCCCAAGGTTCATTGCCCAAGCCGCCGGCTCGAAGATCATGGACGTGGATGGCAACGAGTACATCGATTACGTCGGCTCCTGGGGACCCGCCATCCTCGGACACGCGCACCCCGACGTGATTCAAGCCGTCGAACATGCAGCGAAGAGCGGTCTGAGCTTCGGCGCGCCCACCCAGCCTGAGGTGTTCTTCGCCGAACTCATTGCTGCACGTTACCCGAGCATCGAGATGCTGCGCTGCGTGTCGAGCGGCACGGAAGCGACGATGAGCGCCCTGCGTCTGGCCCGAGGCTTTACCCAACGCGACGTCATCGTGAAGTTCGAGGGCGGCTATCACGGTCACGCGGATTCCCTTCTGGTCCGCGCCGGGAGCGGCGCCGCAACTTTCGGGATGCCGGATTCGGCAGGCGTACCTGCAGCGCTTGCGAGTCTCACCTTTACCTTGCCGTACAACGACACGGAGGCGCTCAAGGACCTGTTCCGAACCCACGGAAGTGCCATTGCTGCCGTCATCGTCGAACCCGTCGCGGGCAACATGGGTTGCGTTCCGCCGAAGCCGGGCTTTCTCGAAGCGATCGTCGAACTATGCCGAACCCATGGCGCGCTCTCCATTTTCGACGAGGTGATGACGGGGTGCCGTATTGGCCCCGGTGGGGTTCAACGAACGCTCGGGTTGCTCCCGGATTTGACCTGCCTCGGCAAAATCGTTGGCGGGGGAATGCCCTTGGCCGTTTATGGCGGACGTCGCGACGTGATGAATCTCGTCGCTCCCCTCGGACCGGTGTACCAAGCCGGAACCTTGAGTGGCAATCCGATTGCCGTCGCCGCCGGCATCGCGACCCTGACGCTCCTCGACGATAGCGTCTACGATCGCCTGGCAGAAACGAGCGCAACGCTTCAGTTCGGTCTCGAGCAAGCGATCGCGAAATACCGAGCTCCCGCTGTGGTTCAGCGGGTCGGGTCGATGCTGACCGTCTTCTTCAGCCCGACCCTCATCACGAACTACACGGAGGCGGCCCGCACGGACCGCGATCGGTTTGCGCGATTCCACCGCGGCCTGTTGGCACGAGGTGTGTATTGGCCCCCATCCCAATTGGAAGCGGCCTTCGTTTCGGCGGCACACAGTGAAGAAGACATCACGACGACGATTCTGGCGGCCGAAGGAGCGTTGCAAGAGACACTCGCCTAAAGCACCAACGGAGTGGATCGACCTATAGCCAAAGAAGCCGCTCCAATCGTGCCACCGAGCAACCTCCACGCGGGGCGGCAACGTCTGCCGCTCGTGATGTTTCGAGCTCGCCTCGATTCCGAGCTTCGCCCACGATGGCCCGATTCGTCGGTGTGACGGCTCGTCGGCACAGGAGCCTCCACAATGAGGTGGTTCCAGAATCGTTGTCGGTGATTTAGACTACGAGCCTTGAGGCAAAACGTCTTCCTTCGATTCGGGCCGTCCGAGCTCCGAGACCCGCGCACCTTGGGAAGGTGGGTCGCGCCGTTGCTCGTCGCGTTTGCCGTCCTCGTGTCACACGGCCGCCCAGCGCGCGCGGAATCGACTTCTTCTCCGCCGACGGAACCCCCGCTATCGCGATTGTCCCCCTATGAACGCGGGATCGCGTCTCGCATTCTGGCCGAGCGAGGGCTGACGCTCGATCCGACCCCTCAAGGCAAATGGATCGATGGCATCGACGTCGAACCCCTCGAGGTGTTCGAGCGCGAGGATCCGCTTCCTGGGTGGGTCAATTGGTTTCACACGACGAGCCGGGTCGACGTCATCGAGCGTGAAATCTTGGCTCGACCAGGGCAACGTTACGATTCGAACCTCGTCGACGAATCCGCGAGGAATCTGCGTTCGCTGCGCCAGCTCTCCCTCGTCCTCATCCTGCCGGTGAAGAGTGGCGACGAGCGCATCCGGTTACTCGTCATCACGAAGGACGTCTGGAGTCTTCGACTGAACTCCGCGCTCCGAATGAAGAACCAGTCGATCGAGTATCTCGCCCTCCAACCGAGTGAGGAGAATCTCGCGGGTCGTCACCTGCGCCTTGCTGGACAGTACATCTACGACCTATCGACGAACACGTTCGGTGGCACGCTTTCGCACCAGAGACTCTTCGGTAGCCGACTGTCCCTCTTCACGTCGGTGAACGTGATTCAACATCGAGCCACGGGAAAACTCGAAGGCTCGACAGGCACGTTCACCTTCGAACAACCGTTGTATTCGTCTCGCACGAAGTGGGCGTACGGCACGAGTCTGAAATGGGCCGAGCGCGTCCATCGCTATCTGCTGCCCGACGGAAACGGCGGCTATACGCCGCGACTGTTCGACGATCGCTCCACCCCTGAAGCGGAAAACATCCCCTATCGCTTCCGTTCGCGACAGCTCGCGTGGCAAACCTACGTGCAGCGCTCTTACGGCTACACCACGAAGGTCAACCTGACATTTGGGCTCGAGGCGAATCAACGTCGCTTCAACGCGCGCAATTTGCTCGATGAGGGCTACGATCCAAAGGACGTGAGACTCTTCGAGCGCAAGGTCCTCGAGCGCAGCAACGTGCGGCTCGGACCGTTCTTCATGCTCGAGTCTTTCAGGAATCGGTTCGTGTCGCTCTACGATGTCGAGACGCTCGGGCTCCAAGAGGACTACCGCTTGGGTCCACAAGCGTTCGTCAAGTTCTACACCGGAACGAAACGGGCCCTGTCGACGCGAGATATCCTCGGCGTATCGAACGGCCTCAGGTACACGGCGTCCTACAATCAATCCTTGTTGCACCTTTGGGCTGTGCACACCGCCGAAATTTCGCCCACGGCAGCCGACAGCGATGGCTTGATCCAAGGCGGCGTGCGAGTCGTTTCGCCGTCGGTCGCCATCGGCAGATTCGTCTACGACGGTGGCGCCGTTTATCGATACCAGGACTATCGGAATTTCCGCTTCGCACTCGGTGGAGACAATCGCCTTCGGGGCTACCCTTCGGAACAATTCCTGGGACGAAACCTGGTCACTTCGAATCTCGAGTTCCGCACGCGCTCCGTGGGCGTCCACGGTGTGCTCTTCGGGCTGGTTGGTTTTTACGACGTAGGAGACGCCTTCGATTCCAAACGTCTCCTTGCACCGAAGCACAGCGTCGGGTTCGGCGGACGAGCAACGGCACCCCAGCTCCAACGGGTCGCGATGAGACTCGACGTGGCGTTTCCCCTCACCACCCCGCGTCCGGAGCTCGGCGAACGTTGGGGTAAAATCGACGTCTTCTTTACGTTGGAGGGGCAGGCGTTCCCATTCCCAACCCCTGTCCCCTCGTCGCAGCGCACCCCGCTCTTCTCCTTGGACTAACGTGAACCGCATTGCACGAGACTTGCGGCGATTCATCACGCTGCGGAGCCCCGCGGCGATTCGGGCTAAGTCAGCAGGCTCAGCGACGCGACGGGGCAAGTCCCCCTGAGTCGATGTTCGCATGTCCCATTCGATCGCCGACCGAGGACCATTCCTCGCCATCGGTGGGAGCTTACGAGTGGGCGTGCGCCGACGACCGAGGGCGACGGTATCGAGGGCGCCCCTGCGCGGCTGACGTCCTGAAAGCCGAAATGCGGGCAACATTTCGAAAGGTTCGACCGACGCCGTAGACGCGATGGTCACGCGGCGATCATCGCGGCGCACGAGACCTCCTTGATGCCCAAGAAATGCGCTTTAGGGGCTTGAAACCCACCCCAGGACGCGTAACGTTGCGAACGCAATGAACTACCGGAATTGGCGAGGATGCGTTCTAGTGGCTGCGCTATCCGCTTTGTCGTTGACGGCGGGGTGCTCGAGAGGCAAGAGCGGAAACAAAGCCACGGCGGACGCTGCCGCAGCGGCTCCGAAGATCGAGGTGCCGACCAAGCTTCACGACTTCGGCACGGCCACCGAAGGTGACAAGCTCACCCACGTGTTCCAGATCAAGAACACTGGTGCTGGCAATCTCGTTCTCGACCGAGTAACCACCTCCTGTGGGTGCACCAACGCCGTCATCAAGACGAAGGAGATCCCCGCCGGGGGAACTGGCGAAATCGAGGTGACCTTCGACACCACGGCGCGTCGGGGACCCAATCGCAAATCGATTACCGTTTTGTCGAACGACCCGAACAGTCCGCGAACGCAGATGGAGGTCGCCGTCAACGTCGAGTCGCTCCTCGCGTTCGATCCGTTCTTCGTACGACTCACGCCCGAATACGGTGAAGAGCAGGTGCGCGAGGCTTGGCTCGTGGGAAAGCTCGTCGATCAGGCCAAGATCGCCATCTCGGAGCAAAGTGACGACAAAGAGGTCACCGTCGAGCGCGCCGAGAAGACGGAGGGCGACAAGAAGCTCCAAGGATTGCGCTTCAAGCTCAAGGGCAAGAAGGTCGGTTACGGAAGCGGTCGCATCGTCGTTACGACTGGCCTCGAGAAGCCCAACCAAATCGTCCTCAGGTACTCGTGGAACGTCAAGGGCAACCTGCGCGTCCTACCGGCGCAGCTCTACTTCGACGACAAGCGTCCAGGGCCCAAGGAGCGCACCCTGCGAGTCTCTAGCAGCAAGAACGACTTCAAGCTCAAGGACGTCCAGGTTCAGAGTGGCCCGTTCAAAGCCGTGTTGGAGAAGCCCGACGCTGGCGGCACCGAGGCAGCCTACGAGGTGAAGGTGACGATGCAGGAAGGTGCGGCACCCAAGAGTGATCCAACGGGTGAAGTCGGCAAGCTCGTCATCATCAGTAACGACCCGCTCGAGCCCAAGAAGGAGGTCTCGTTGCGCATCCCCAATGGTCGGTCCATGGGGCCACGCCCTGGAATGCCAGGCATGATGCCGCCCGGGCCAGCTGGAGGTCCGTTGCAACGCGGACCAGGTGAACCCCCACCGCCGCCTCCCGCTCAACCCTGATACGACTGCAGACGAGAGCTCATCGTCGGCCCGCCCTCGAAATGAAGGTGGGCCGACGCGGCTTTGTGCCGCAAGCCGGGGGTCCCGAGCGCACGAACGGCGACGCCTCGAGCTTCTCACGCGCGACGAATCACCGCATCGGGGCGACGCCTCGAGCTTCTCACGCACGACGAATCACCGCATCGGGGCGACGCCTCGAGCTTCTCACGCACGACGAATCACCGCATCGGGGCGACGCCTCGAGCTTCTCACGCACGACGAATCACCGCATCGGGGCGACGCCTCGAGCTTCAGTCACGCCATGAACCGCCGCGTCACTACGACGGACCGACATCAAAAGCCGATTGACGGTAGAACGACGCGCGGCTGATTCGCGTCCTCGGCCGGCCCGGAGCAGAGCAAAGGGGCGCTGCCCGAGAAGCACCAGCCGCCACAAAAAGCGGCAGCCACCCGGCCCTTGACGCCGAATGCTGCCTCCCCGATTCGATCTCCCAGTTCACGCTCGGCGGCTCGCCTGTCGATCCGCCACATTGGGACGCTAGGTCCAAGGGACTCGCCTGTCGCCTTGGTCCGCAACCACATTACCGCCCGTCGGGCGAACTCCACAGTCCCGCTCGGGACTCGTAAGTCATACAATTTCCGCCACCCTCGCGCGATTTCAAGCACTTACACCTGACCAGCCGGTTTCTTCACAGTCAGTCCATTCAATTTGGACTAACCGTCAGTGTGTGCCAATTCGACGGAATTCTCGCGCCAAACCCACTGATTGCAAGAATGACAAGGCAGTGAGGCACAGCGTTGGGGATCGCGGCCGGATGTTCTCACGCGTCGATTGCATCGGAAATGCAAACCGGATTGCAGCGGGCGGCAATCCACCCGCACGAGGTCCACACCGTCTGACTTATAGTTAAGAGTGACGATGCAACCGAGGCCGAGCGCGTCCGCATGAGTGCTCAGCGCACGACCTCCGTTTCGCAACTGCTACGCGCTCACGCGCGCAACGATACGGACCCTCATTGGATGGGCGGCGGAGCACCACAGTTGACGAACGTCATCGACGTGTCGATGCGGAAGTTCGAATCCCCGGCGTGACGTTCCGCTCCGAAGAGATCCAATCGATAGACGCCTCCCACCTCGAGCCCAAGTTCCTCGCGACGTTCGTCCAGGTTGATCTCTTCGGTCGTGGCAACGTGAACCCCGCCGATATCGATCGCAAGCTTGCGGTTGATGAAGACCCAAAGGTCGTCGTCACCGGTAAACTTGAAGACCTCGCCACCCCGATAGACGAATTGCGTGTGGATCTCCGTCGTGAAACTGTAGTTGTGAGACGTGTTTTGGTCGTTGCCCCACCCCGTACCATCCAATGGGAAGTACTGATGGGTAGCATCCGCGGCAGAAAACGTATAGGTCCCTGCGCCGTCATTCTCGAGACGGAATGCGACGTAATAGGGCAGGTTGACGTCCTCCACGTCGTTGTACCACTGCTGGAAGTGCTCGGCGTCCGTCATGAGCTGAGGACTCGAAGTCGCGCCCAGACCGGTGAAGACTGGATTGTCGTCGTCGCCGAGATCAACCGCAACCATCCCCTTCTGCACGTTGCAGCAATAGCTCCCGAAGTCCGGCGACGTCACCGGGAGATCCGATCGGTAGGTGACGAAATCCCGCACGATCCCCCAGAGCGTCGTCCCGCACCCTGCGGCAGCATTGGCGTTGTCGTTGTCTTGAGTCCCGTCGGCCTTGCCGACCTCGGGCCCACGACAATACGCACCGATCAGCCCCGCGATAGGTGCGATCTTGCATTGTGGCGAAGGCCAAACATCGGCAACGGTGGTCGGATTGCCCGTGCTCCCCCCGAGACCAATCCCAACATCCGTCGTACCGCCAGCGCCCGCGCGAACCGTAGAGGTCGTCTGCACCGACGTCGATCCGCCCTGCGCTCCCGGAGCTCCCCCTTCGGCCCCGACGAGGCTGCCTTCAGTGGTCGAACAGGCTAGTGGAACAAGCAGAGCAAGCGCAGTCGCGATCTCGAGAAGCGTATTGCGATAAGAGGATGAGCTCATCGGATGTGTGATTCCTCGCCGTGATGGCACGTCACCCAAGTTGAACGAACGCCTCGATTATGTCGCGACTAGAACGACTGTCCAACGCACGCTGGTCACTTGCTGGCCGAGAATGATACTCAACCAACCGAGCCCACCGTCACCAGCGGTCCGACGACATACCTTTGCCCCGTTTCCGCTCCATATCCACTCCTTTCCCCAATTACCGGAAACTCAGCCCCAACCGGTGAGATGCAGTCGAGTCGTGCAGCGTCGCGCCGATGCCCCCGTTGCCCGCGGAGCCTTGGTCGGTGAAGGATGTCAGCCGTTTTCGAAATCGGGGCGACGCGCCACGAGCTGCATCGGGCATTGCCGCGAGGTCAGTTGTCGCCGCGGGGAGCGCGCAAGACCGAAGTATTTCCAGTTTGAGCGAACCCCAGGATCGTGCTTTTGGGCGCAAAGGGGCAGGAACGACGAGCCGAAGTGTCATCGGCGGAGATTCCCTGCTACACGCGGCACCCTCAATGACCCGTCTCGACGACGCCGAGCACCTCGATCCGAAGCTGCGCGAAGCCCTACAAGGGCGCGGCTTCGAAAGTCTTACCCCAGTTCAATCCAAAGTCCTCGATCCCGGCATCGACGAACACGATCTCCGAGTCACCTCGCAGACGGGCTCAGGAAAAACGGTCGCAATCGGACTGCTCCTCCGCAACACTCTCTTACAAAGTAACGACGGAGAGAGTCCGAAGAACGCCTCCGCCAAGGCGCTCATCGTGGTTCCCACCCGGGAGCTCGCCAAACAAGTCAACGACGAGTTGACCTGGCTCTATCGCTCCCTCGGGATACGTCTCGCCTGTGTCACGGGCGGCGCGAACTATCGCGACGAGCGACGAGCACTCGGCGCGAGGCCCGCCGTCGTCATCGGCACGCCGGGGCGACTCATCGAATCACATCGAGCGTGGGGCACTCGCGATGGACGGCGTGGAAGTCATCGTCCTCGACGAGGCCAATCGCATGCTCAATCTCGGCTTCACGGAAGCAATCGAAGCCATCTTTGCAGCTGCCCCGAATCGGAAGCGGACCCACCTGGTTTCGGCAACGCTCGAACCGCAGGTGCTGCGACTCGCCAATCGCTACCAGAGCAATCCCCTCCACGTCGAGGGGACTCGCTACGGACAGGCCCACGCCGACATCGAACACCGAGTGCACCTCGTTGCACCGGCACATCGCCTGGGCGCGCTCATCAATCTACTCCTGCTCTCTCCGGAAGAACGAACCCTCGTGTTCGCTCGCACGCGAGCTGACGTTGGCGAAATTGCCGAACGTCTCTCCGAAGCGGGATTCCGCGTCGGTGCGCTCTCCGGGGACATGGAGCAACCTGCACGCGATCGAGCGCTCTCGGCCTTCAAGAATGGCACGATCACCATTCTCGTCGCAACGGACGTCGCGGCACGTGGCATCGACGTCCAGAGCATGACTCGCGTGATTCAGGTCGATCCTCCGACGGATCCGGAGAGCTACACGCATCGCAGCGGTCGCACCGGTCGCGCCGGACAGAAGGGCACTTGCATCGTGCTCTTGGCACCGGGAATGCAACGTCGTTTCGCGGCGCTACTGGCGCAAGCCCGCGTGAAGGCGAAGTTCTTGCCGCTCCCCTCACCCGCCGAGGTCCGAGCGACCGCAGACGAACGCGTCCTCACTGCACTCGCGGAGTGCGCATCGACGGGGGAACCTGCCGAACGCATGAAGACGTTGGCAGAGCGACTCCTCGACGGCCGCGACCCCACCGCCGTAGTCGCGATGCTCATGACCAAGCTCTCAGAACGTGAACCCGAGCCTCGCGACGTTCCCGTCATCATGCCCGAAACGAATGATCGCTTCGGCCGCAATGCATCGGGCCCTCGTGGGCGTTTCCAAGACGGAGCACCCGCGCGAAACCGCGACGGCTATTACGGGGCTCGCGGCTCCGAGCGTGAAGAGAACAACCGCTCCAAGTCTGGGTTCCCCGGTGCGCCCTTCGACTCTCGCCCGAGTCGCAGACGCGACGGGGACTCACGCATGCCGTCGCAGGCCGGCTCCAACTGGGACCGCAGCAGCTCCGAGCATTGGGGCATGTTCCGGATCACTTGGGGTCAGCTCCAGGGAGCCGATGCTCGACGTGTCCTCGCCGTGGTCTGCCGACGCGGCGGGATCCGAGGTGCAGACGTCGGCGCCATTCGGATTGGACCCACGGCATCGATCATCGAGGTCAAAGGAACGGTCGCAGCGGAGTTCGCGAGCCGAGCGCTCGAGCCCGATCCGCAGGAGCCACGGATCCGAATCCATCCCCTGTCGGATCGAGAAGAGGCGCCCCAGAAACGCTGGGGCGGTGCCGCGGGTGCGCCCTCGACCAAGCACGGCACGAGCGCGAATCGCCTGTTCGACGGCCCGCCGAAGAAGCTCAAGAAGTTCGGACGCCCTACGGCGTAATCGAGTCCGCCCAACGGCTCCGTTGGGCGCCTCGACGCTACTCGTGAAAGCTCGGACGCCGTCGTGGTAAACGAGTCCGCCCGATGTCTCGACCGGGGTGAACGAGACATCGGGCAGCCCCAAGTATTACTCGATCACTGAATGACGTCGGAGGGCGCAGTGTCCCCTTGGGTGAAGGTCGTGCGGGTGGGCGCGCTGCCGTCGTCGGCAACGCCTGCCACGAGAAGCGTGCGCGGTGCCACCTCGAGGCTTACGTTTGCCGTCCGCGGAAGTCCAGCGAATTGAACGTCGAGCGCTAGGGGACTCGTGGTCTTGTTGACGATGAACAGGGTCGACTTCTGGGCAGCGGCATCGCGTCCCGCGAAAATCGATACGCCCGTCGGACTGCCTGTCACGCTCAGCACCTCGGTCCCGAAATGGTTCGAGAACAATCGAAGTACGTGGAAAGCAGGACGAGCATTCGTGCCGTCGAAGAAGCCGAGCGTCCACCCCTCGCTCAAGCTCCAGTAGCTCACGTTGTCCACCTCGGCTTCGAGAGACGCACCGATGTTGTCGGCTACCCATAGCGCAGCCGGGAAGGTTCCGGGTGAAGCGGCCATGGTACTCTTCGTAGGATCACCGTCCCACGTGACGTTTGCTTCGGTCACCATCAGCGGTTTATCCGCTTGTCCCGTAGCCGTCATGATGGCGCGCAAACGCGTGAGCAGTTGCTTGTACTTTTCGACGTCCGCGAAAGCCGCCCCTTCGGTGCATGCGGTGGGTCCAAGGGGATAGCGGTGTACGGCGACGGCATCCGTCACGTCACCGCAATTGTTCAGGAACGGAGTGAGCCAATCGTTGGCTCCACTTTGGTACTTCCACGACAGCTCCGGCCCGAGGATCTTGATGCTCGGATCGACGGCCTTCATGGCCGTCGCAAAGGACTTGAACTCGGTGCAGTATGCGACCGCGTCGTAGGTCGTCGCGCGCAGACTCTGCTCCGTATAGAGATCGGGCTCGTTGCCGATCGAGAAGTATTTGATCCCGTACTTCTTCGTAATATTCACGTAGGTGACGAGATCGGCCGCGTCGGAAGCCGTGGCCTCGGTGCCGGAAATGTTCTTGATCAGCGGGATCTGAAGCAGGGGTTCGGCTCCGACGTTCTTCGCAAACGCGACGAAGTCGTCGATCTCCGAGAGCGAGAACGCGATGGGAGACTGCTTATCGTTGTTGGCGCCACCAGCGCGCAAGAGACGCAGCTTGAGCTCTTTCGTTTTCGTCTCGACCTTGGCGACGGGGTCGCCCCAGGACGGAACCCAGGACCAATAGTTCTGACCAAAGAAGAGAGATGACACCGGTTTTGGCGTCGCGCCGTTCACCGTCACGGTTCCATTCACCAACGGTCCCGTCGTAAAGCCCGTCGAGCCACCGACGGCAGACGTTCCCCCGGCGGGATTGGTCGTGCCGCCCGTCGCGGCAGAGCTCTGCCCGCCGGTCGCGGAAGTGGTGCCCCCGACGGCCGAGCTCGAAGTCGTAGTCCCCGAGCTTCCTCCGATGGAAGAGCTTGCTCCGCCCACCTCGCCCGACGAGGAACTGCTTTCCCCGCATGCGGACGCCAGAAGTAGCAACATCGGTACGAAGACGGTCTTTCGGATGATCATGGTGGAAGCCTCACGGAAGGGGGAGATTCGACGTCTCAGGCAGTGGCAGCCGGTTCGTCTGCTCAACCATGGGCGGTACGACACTTTTTGACTTTGCATTTCGTGGGACATCGAAGGAACGAGGAGACGAGCGAAAGGTCGTGACCTGCGCTGCCCGGGCTGCCGCTCGGCCGTGGTCTGACCAGCACACGGCAACCGATGCACTCGCTGCCCCGCCAGCACTCCGAGGGCGCCGGACGCGGAGTTCCATCCCCGAAACGGCTTGCGTACCGCGCCCCCCACCTTCGTCGCTAACCCGTGCCGGCCTCCAATGCTAGGTCACGCCGCGTGATTCGTCTCGACTCCGTTTGTAAGCAACATGGCCGTCAGGTGCTGTTCATGGATGCCTCCTTCGCCCTCTTTCGAGGCGAGAAGGTAGGCCTGCTCGGCCCCAACGGCTCCGGCAAGAGCACCATCTTCAGACTGATCATGCGGGAAGAAGAGCCTGACATGGGTCAGGTCGCGGTCGATCGCGGAACGACGATCGGTTACTTCAGCCAAGACGTGGGCGAGATGCGAGGACAAAGCGTCATTGCCGCAACGATGGCAGGAGCTGGCTCCGTTTCCGAGGTGGCAGCGCGCCTCCGCGAGTTGGAAAGCAAACTCGGCGATCCCGCATGTGCGGACATTCTCGACCAAGTGCTCACGGAGTTCGGCGAGGTGCAAGGGCGCTTCGAGGAGCTCGGCGGATATGCCCTCGACGCCAAGGCGCGCGAGATCCTCGCGGGTCTCGGATTTGCCCCTGAGGTCGTCGAGTCCGACGTTGGAACGCTTTCGGGAGGATGGAAGATGCGCGTGGCGCTCGCGCGCATTCTCCTGATGAATCCTGACGTGCTGCTCCTCGACGAGCCGACGAACCATTTGGACATCGAGTCCATCCTTTGGCTCGAACAGTTCCTCAAGAACTTCGAGGGTGCGCTCATCATGACGTCCCATGATCGCGAGTTCTTGAACCGTATCGTGGGAAGATCATCGAGATCAACGGCGGCGAGGTCACGGTGTTCTCGGGCAACTACGAGTTTTACCTGAGCAAGCGGGCCATCCTCGATGCTCAAGCCGAGAGCACCTTCGAGAGGCAGCAAGCCATGCTCGCGAAGGAGGAAGCGTTCATCGCGAAATTCAAGGCGCGCGCGAGTCACGCCGCGCAGGTCCAGTCGCGAGTGAAGAAACTCGAGAAGATCGAGCGCGTGGAACCGCCCAAGCGAAGGCGTAAGCTCCGATTCGATTTTCCCGTTCCGAATCGCTCGGGAGACGACGTTCCTGAAGTTGACGAACGTCGCGAAGACGTACGGCACACGCACCATCTATCAAGACTTCAATTGGCTGATTCGACGCAAAGAGCGCTGGTGCGTCATGGGCGTCAACGGTGCCGGAAAATCTACCTTGCTCAAGCTCGCTGCCAACGCCATCGAAGCCGATAGTGGCGAAGTGCAAGTCGGCAAGAGCGTCCAACTCGGCTATTTCGCCCAACATGCCATGGAGCTCTTGGACGCGGAGTCGAGCATTTGGGAACTCCTTCAGGCGCGATTCCCCAAGGCATCCATCGGATCCCTACGGACGCTTTCGGGCGTATTCGGCTTCTCCGGTGACGAGATTGAAAAGCCGTGCAAGATCCTCTCCGGAGGCGAAAAGGCGCGCGTCGTGCTCGCACAAATGCTTTACGAGCCGCCCAATTTCCTCGTGCTCGACGAGCCAACGAACCACCTCGATTTGGATACGAAGGAGATGCTCATCGAAGCCCTCGAGTCCTACGAGGGAACGCTACTCTTCGTGTCCCACGATCGCCACTTCTTGCGAACGCTGTCGAATCGCGTGCTCGAGCTGACGCCGAATGGTCCCGTTACCTACGGCGGAGGCTACACCGAGTACGTCGGAGCAACGGGATACGAGGCCCCCGGCGTGCACACCTGACGCGACCTCGGCACATTGTCGTCACACTCGTTTGCGCGCTCGTTCACGGCTTCGTCGTCGTGCGGGCGCGCACTTGCTCGATGGCTTCCTGCAACCGAGCGTCCTTGCGCAAGCACGAATAGCAATCCTGCTGACCATCGATGCCGCAACCCGACGTGCTCTCGAGCTCCTTCAGATAAGTCAGCGTCGCAGGTCCGCCAATCTTACCCGCAGTGGCGAGCAAGGCGTGCTTCTTCTCGCAGGAGTCCGCCTGACGCAATCGGGTCGCGATGATGATGGCACCGGGCGCGGTTCGCTCGAATGCTTCGCTGCGTAGCCATCGCTCGGCACGCTTGCGGGTGGCTTCGCGTACGCCGCGATCGAGCCAGATTTTGATACTGGATCTCTGCACCTTTGCCCGCCATGGCGCCTTGGAGGAGTGAAAACGTCTTGTCGCAGAGATCGCGCTGAAGCGAGTCCGCCGTGCGAAAGAGCACGGCAGAGACGCGCTCGTCGTTACGTCGTTCCGGTTGACGTCCCAATGCCTTGATGACGAAACCGAGAGCGTCGGCTTCCTTGTTGGCGGCGAGACGTTCCTTGGCGAGGGCAAGGAGCACTTCGGGATCCTTCGAGTTCTCGTCGAGGACCACGGGTTGAATTTGAGGTTCGGGCGACGCAGCCGGTGGCGGAGCCACCGAGACGCTCGGCTGCGCGCTCGTGACGGCTGCACCATGACGTCGAGCCACCTTCACCACACCAGCCACGACTATCACCGGTAGCACCGCGACGAGCAACACGGCGGCAAAGAAAAGCCAACGTCGCGCGCCCGGAGAAACGCCTTGCAGCTTCTGCCGTGCGGTTGGCGATAGCTTGCCATCGAGCTGCGCCACCAGTCGATCCGCATGGTCGATCGCGACGTCCCGCGCTTGCACGCTGAGTCGCGCCAGCTGCGACGCGGTGCGGCGCAGACCTTGACCGACGTCGACGGCCGCCTTCGAGGGCCCGGCATCGGTGATGGGCTTGGGAGACGCTGGCTCCCGATCGGATATCGACCCCTCTTGCAAAGGTAGCTTCGTGGTGAGCTCGAAGGCGGGCAACGGCTCAGCGCCCGCTGGGGCAGACTCGAGGGCGCCTTTTTCGGCTCATGCCCGGCAAGCAACGCGTCGAGGACGAGCGCAACGTCACTCGCCTTCTGGTATCGCTCTTGCGCACCCTTGGCGAGCAATCGATAGACGACCCGCTCAACCTCCGGGGGCACGACAATCCCTGGAGCTCGCTCCGCGAAAGTGGGGCGGGATGACGTGATTTGTCGACTCAGATCCCGCCCGGCCCCGCGCTGACATAGGGTCTCACGCCGGCGAGCATCTCGAAGAGCATGACGCCCAATGCGTAGAGATCGGCGCGCGAGTCGACACGTTGCCCGAGCGCTTGCTCGGGAGCCATGTACTCCGGTGTTCCAAACACCGCACCGAGCTTGGTCAGTGGCTGGGAGGCGTCCTCGTCGTCCTCTCCTCGAGTCATGCGCGCGATGCCGAAGTCCATGACTTTCACGAAGTCGGGATCGTCACCACGCTGCACCAACAAAACATTCTCGGGCTTCAGATCTCGGTGCACGATGCCGAGGGACTGTGCCGTCACGAGCAACGACGCGATTTGATTGGCGATATGAAGCGCCCGCGGCAGCGGTAGGGGTCCCTTGGCCAGCTCTTGGCGAAGGGTCCGTCCGTCCACGAACTCGAGGACGAGATAGAGCGCGCCGTCCTCGAGAGCACCGAAGTCGACGGCGGCCGTCACGTTGGGATGCTCGATTCGCGCGGTAGCGCGCGCCTCCCGTTCGAACCGCGCGGCGATGTTCGGAAGCCGAAGGAGATCGCGGTGGAGCACCTTGATGGCGACCTTCTTGCGCAGAGTCAGGTGCTCGGCGGCGTACACCGTCCCCATTCCTCCTGCCCCGACGGTCTCGATGATTCGATAACGATCAGCGATGACCACGCCTGGGCCAAGTGCTCGCGCGATGCCTTGTCATCCACGGAGTTCGAAGGAGCTTCGGTCATGGGAACGGCGACGAGCGTAGCCCAATGCCAGGAGCGAATGGCGTCAATTCAGCAACATGGGGTGCCGAGGGACGTGCCCGACTGATGCGCCCGCCCATGTTCGCGCCCAATTTGCCCACAAATCTCCCCCCTCGCTCGGCCCCCCATTGCGCTCACTGCATGCGCCAAATGACGTGAAACCCGTTCTCCGTCTCGACGACTTGACTCAGTTCGTCGACCTTCAGGGAGAATGCGGCCTTGCCGAAGACTGGCTCGACGGCATCCTGCGTGATCTGCCGGAACGCTCCCTTCATGGCATCCTTCGAATCCGAATAGGCCGCGTAGACCTCGTCCCAATCGCCCCCCGAAAGGAGCTTGTCTCGCGCCTCTTGTGCGCGAAGGCATGCCTCCTCCCGCGTCCGCGTGATCGAATCCGCGCGTGGCAACCCGGCGTATTTCACGACGATGTGAGAAACGTCCATCTTCGCCGGAGCATTGGGCAGGACCGAACGTGGCATCTTGGCCAAGTCGATACACTTGAGCCCCGGGAGTTGGCTGCTGCAGCGCTCTCGTCTTTCGTGGACGGCGCGCTTCCACCGCAACCGACGAGGAGCATCACCGCGACGTAGATGACCCGATGCATGTCCGCAATCTAGCCGATCCCATCGACCGCGAAAAGTCGTCACCCCGCCGCGCGAGTCCGCCCAGGCCAACGCGAGCCCGCCAACGCGAGCCCGCCAACGCGAGCCCGCCGACGCGAGGCCAACGCGGCCGACGCGAGTTCGCCGAGAATGCCCATGCCCTCCGGTTCACGGTGCGACGCCGAAGAGCCGTTCGAAGTTCTCTTCGAAGATGGCTAGGGCGCCTTCGGGTGACACCTTCCATAGCGACGCTGCATACATCAACGTACCCTGAACATTCGCGGGCTCGTTCCGTTCGCCAGCCACGGGTCCCAAGTAGGGGCAATCCGTCTCGAGGAGGAGCTGCGAGCGCGGCAACTTCTCGAGCATTCGAGTGAAGCCCTCGGAGCGTTGTGCGTTGCACGGGATGGATAAATAGTGTCCCGCTGCGGCGATCTGCTCGGCGAGCTTCAACTTGCTCCCAAAGCAATGCCAGAGCACTCGGCCCGGGGCGTACTCCGACAAGAGCTCGAAGCAACGCTTCTCGCGCTTTCGGGTGTGCACGATGAGCGGCTTGTCGGCTTCGCGAGCGATCTCGACGAGCTTCAGGAAGACGACCTCCTGCGACCCCCAAAATGCTTCCGGGACCCAGTATCCGTCGAGCCCGACTTCGCCTACCGCGAATGCCTCATCGAGGTGCTCCCTAATGAAGGCGATGCACTCCTCGGCGGGATATTCGTCCCCTTCCCTCGGGTATTCGACGCCTGCGGCGCGCATCTCGGGAAGGACGGCATCTACGGGATACAACCCCAAGGCAGGCCTCACCAGAGTTTCACTTCTAGCGAGTTCGAGTACGGCTCGATTATCCTCCAGGTTCAATCCGTTGGAGATGATGGTCGTCACTCCACGTTCCCGAGCTCGAAGGAGCACAGAAGGGAGATCTACCGCGAATTGCGGGTGAGTGAGATGGGCGTGAACGTCGAAGAGACCCATGATTGAAAGAGGAAGGCTGCTCCCGGACATAGCACCGGCTCGAGCTCGAACCAGACGAGCCGACGTTCTAACGGTTGAACTCACGCATTCCGCCCTGATTCGACCTCTCCGAGTCACCCAAGAGGGGGCGATTCGGCAGGCGCCAAGTCAGCTCGACAGGCTTCACCGATCCGAGCCTCGCGCCGCTGGCTCGACCTGCTCCATCGAGCATCGCTCGAGCGACGAAAAATTCATCCCGAGAAGAGCGCGCCCCCGTCGCAAGGTGACTCACTGCGTCGCAAGGATGGCCGACAAGGATGACCGACAGGGACGGGCCACGCGGGCGTCCGCACGGGGAAGCCGGCGGCACGCTTCGAGCGAGCTCCGTCCCACAAGGTGGTCACTCGGTGACAAGAGTTCTTCGCCTTCGACAATATTCCCACGGCGCAAGAAGTGAGCGGTCAGGCTCATACATGATTGCGAGCATTCATCTCCTTTTTGACCAGTTCAGTACAGAAGTCGTTATGTCTGTCGCCCGCGGTGACGACGTTATGCGTACGTGATGGCCCACACGATGACGAGGTCTCACGACGTCATGAGCACGCGAAGTGAATCGCTCATCGTCTCATCGCGTCACGAAGCCGAACGCGTGCGTTGCGTAGGAGCATGGATTTCGGTCAAAGCGTTATCGATCCGGTAGCGCAATCCTATGCTGCAACTTAAACGACACATAGTCGTAGCGATGATCGGAGACCAGGGTATCCTAGGGCATGGGAAGGTTCCTGCGCTGTACCAGTCTCGTCGCGGTTTCTTATTCACTCTTCATCGTCGGTTGCGCCAGTAGCGAAGGCACGGGCCTTGGTCCCAATGGCGGCAATGGTTCGACCGGCGGAGGAGGCAACGTGGGTGGAGGCAATGGTCTCCCCACGGGCTCCGGCATCCCCGAGGATCTCAAGAACTGTGGCAACGGCAAACAAGACGCCACCGAACAGTGTGACGACGGCAACAAGGAGGACAAAGACGGTTGCAACCGTCTCTGCCAAATTGCCGCCGACTACCAGTGTCCGGAGTGGGGAAAGCCTTGCACGAACACCGCTGTCTGCGGTGACGGCTTCTTGTCTTCTTCCGAAGCATGCGATGACAAGAACACGGTGGATGGTGACGGCTGCAGCGCGGACTGCCAAACCGTTGCACCCGGTTGGCGTTGCCGCGCCGGCAAGCCCTGCACGTCGATCTGCGGCGATAGCAACATCGTCGAGGGTGTCGAGACCTGCGACGACGGAAACAAAGAGAGCGGCGACGGCTGCTCTTCCACATGCGTGACGGAGCCTGGTTACACCTGCGCGGGGACGCCGAGCACGTGCACCGCCGCATCCTGCGGCAACGGCGAAAAAGAAACCGGTGAGGCCTGCGATCTGGGTAAGGATCTCAACGGCCTGTTCCACGGCGACGGCACGGGCTGTTCTCGCACCTGCACGCAAGAGCCGACGTGTCGCGACGAAACCGGAAAGACGTCTGCATGCGTCACGCGCTGTGGCGATGGCAACATCGACACCAATCGCGACGAGGAGTGCGACGACGGCAACGGCGTGACTGGCGACGGCTGCTCGGCAGAGTGCAAGAAAGAAGACGGCTTCACCTGCGTCGACAAGACGAAGAAGGACGCTCAGCCCTGCTCGAGTGGCACGGGTGAGTGTCTACAGCTCCCGATCACGTATCGCGACTTCGATGGCGCGAACCTGACGACGGGGCATCCGGATTTCTTGTACATGCTTGCTACGCCCAAGGGAGGAACGAGGACGTATTGCGTGCCGAACGCGAGCGGACGCGAACAAGGAGTGAGCGGAGACTGCCCAGGCAATGACTCCACCGCACTTTGCCAAAAGCTAACAAAACCGGAACTCAATAGCAGCGGGAAACCTGACGCAAACGTGGCAGGTGGTCTCAAATGCGCCTGCCAGTTTACGGACTGGGACAAGACCTACCAAAACGCCGGAGTAACTGAGACTCAACTGAAGGCCGCCGGATACACCTTCAAAACGTGCGTGAATCAAGGCAGCGGTACAGTCTGGACAGTAAGTCATACTGGTGTTCAGGTCATCCAAAGCGCAGAATCGTTCAAGCAGTGGTATACCGATTCGGATTACAGTACGAAATACGTCGGTGTCCTTGAACTTGAGCCGCTCGCCAACTCGGACAATACATACCAGTTCACGGCCAGCGACGGGCGCACCCTTTACGACGACATTCACGACATTTGGCTAAAGCAAAACAACAAACCAGCCGTGTCGTCGCCCCCTGCAACCAAATTGACCAGTGGATTCTTCCCGCTGGACGCGGAAACAGGCGCACACGCCGCGACTCTATGTAACCTTTGGCCTTACTGGGGGCTCAGCACAACTGAACAGTCAAGTTGCACCCGAGACCAGTGGGACTCGAAGGTCGATGCAGATCCCGGCAAGCCAGGCTTTGAAGGTGCATCGGCAACAAAGGTGCAAGGGGTACAGCACAACTACTACTTCACTACGGAGGCACGTTATCTCTTCCGCTATGTCGGCGGCGAAACACTTCGATTCCATGGCGACGATGATGTTTGGGTCTACGTCAACGGCAAGTTGGTCCTCGACATCGGAGCCACCCATGAACGCCTTGAGGGAACGGTAACCTTGAGCGACGATAGTGCGAGTGCGCTTCTCCGCGCCCAAGACGTTGGCTCGGGCGAATATACGGTCCTTCTTAACGGCAAGCCCCAAGTCACCACCGGCCTCGGCCTCGTCCCCGGCAACACCTACGAGATTGCCATCTTCCACGCCAATCACCATCCGCGTGACTCGAACTACCAGCTCACGCTCACGGGCTTCAGCCGAACCTACTCGGAATGCAAGCCGACCTGTGGCGACGGAGTCGTGACCGTTGGCGAGGAGTGCGACGATGGTGAAGCAAACAACACTGGCGCGTACAACGGTTGCAAGGCTGACTGCACCTACGCACCCTACTGTGGCGACGGCAACGCCGATGCTCCTGACGAGGACTGCGACAAGGGCCGTGAGAACACGGGCGAGTACGGCACGGACGGTTGCACGCCGGCCTGCAAGCGAGCCCACTTCTGCGGAGACGGATTCCTCGACGTTGCCGCAGGTGAAGAATGCGATAGCGGTGGCCAAACGAGTGGCGGCTGCGACGCAAACTGCCGCGTGATCATCCAGTAATCGAAGATACAGATCGGTTCACGACCTCGTGAACACCCGCAACGCGGCTCGAGCTCAAAACGCACGAGCCGCGTCGTCTTTTGTGCAAGCGCGATGTCGGCTGGCGCGCACAGCAGGTTTCTCGCCGTCTGGTGACGGAACGACGAGGTCCCGGGCGCGGCCCGTGACCGCTGTTGGCTCAAACGCCATCACCGACCGGGCTTGGCTGGCCCCCAAGCCTACGGCCATCGAGATACCTGGAAGTACCGATTTCACCGCGTATTACGGCTCTCCTGGCCTCGCTTGCCGCACCCTCTCCCCAAAACGCTCGCTAAGACTTCTGCCTGTCTTGCTCATCCGAATTGCAGACCGAACTGGTCGAGCTAGGGTCACGCGAAGGCGGGAGTCTTTCGCCGCACCGGGGAAACCATGCATCGTCAGCTCATCCATTGGTTCGGGTTCGTTTTGGTTTTGTTCGTCGCGACCACGGCTTTCGCGCAAAACAAAGTCACCATTACGGAGAAAGCCAGGCAGCACTTCAAAGCGGGAGTGGCGTACGTCGAAGATCCCGCAGGCGCAAAGTATGAAGAGGCTTATCGCGAGTTTCGCATCGCGTATGCGGAGTCTCCGTCCTACAAGATCCTCACCAATCTGGGCCTCTGCGCGTTGAACCTGGAGCGCGACGGGGAAGCCATCGCCGCATACGAGGAGTTTCTATCGAAGGCGGCGCCCGGCGAAATCCCGGCAGAGCAGCGCAAGATCATGGAGCAGGACGTGGCGACGCTCGAGGCGAGTCTCGTCACGTTGACGCTGACCAGTACGCCGCCAGACGTCACGCTGCTCGACGAACGCGTCCCTACCAAGGGAAGCGTCATCTCCAACCGCTACGACGTAAAGGGCGGATCGCTTCGACTCGGCATCCATCCGGGCCATCACCGCATCACCGCAAAATCGCCAGGATTTCAGCCAGAAACTTGGGAATTCGAAGCGGATTCGGCGTCCTCACACCAGCACGAGTTCAAGCTCGTTGCCGTTGGCGAAGCAACTGAGCACAAGGGAGCGAGCGACCCGTCCGTGAAAGTCGACACCCTGGGAACGTCGGCTTCGACGGATTCGAGTCCGCGAGTGCTCTCGACGCCCTTCTACGTCAGCGCCATTGCTACCGGCGTCTTCGCAATCGGTTCGACTGCGACAACCGTCATGATGTTCTCCAAGGAGAAAGACTACAATCGAGTCAACGATCGGGGAGACAACGTGGAGCGCGCCGAAGAGTTGGCGGATCAACACGCGACATACAAGCTCCTCACGGGCATTGGACTCGGTGCGACGGCGCTCTCCGCTGGGGCGACGATTTACTTCTACCTAACGGCACCGCGACGCGCCGAAGCGCGTCCATCCGCCACACGCTTGCGGGTCATTCCGGTGATCGAGCCCCAACGCGGCGGCGTAGTCCTTACCACGACGTTCTAACCAGAAAGCGAACCATGAAGACGCTCAGGTATTGCCCGCTCGCCCACATACTCACCTTTACCATTCTTGGCTGCTCGAATCTCGCGCCAATCAACCGCGGCAACGGCGGGGAAGCCGGTGAAGCCGGAAGAACGAGCCATGGATCAGGAGGCACATCGAATCGGGGCGGCAGTGCAGGAACCGCGACAACCTCGCAGACCACGGCGGCGGGCAGCGATGCGCGCGGGGGAAGTGGTGCCACCACGACTTCGCCGAGCGGTGGCACAGCGACGACCGGCGGTATGCCGGGCACGGGCGGAACCAGCTCCCAGGGAGGAGTCAGTAGTCAAGGAGGAACGACCCCGGGCCAGGGCGGGGCAGGAACGACCGCGACAACCACCCAAGTCACTTGCCCGAGCTCTGGCGGGCCCGCAATGGTGAAGCTGCCCGATGGATACTGCATCGACAGCACGGAGGTCACTCGCGCCCAATACGCGGCTTGGCTTGCCACCGTCTCCGCGGCCACAGTAAACGCGCAGGACGCCACGACCTGCGGCTGGAACACGTCGTTCGATCCAGCGTCGGGGTCCAATTGCGATCCAAGCAAACGATGCACAAGCAATTGTGCGGACTACGCCCAGGTTTGTGTCGACTGGTGTGACGCCGTTGCCTACTGTAAGGGAGTGGGAAAACGTCTTTGTGGGAGCATCTCGGGTGGACCGATTTCGGCGGCAGACTTCACGGATCCCAAGAAAAGCCAGTGGTACAACGCGTGTTCATCCGGCGGAAAAAACGTCTATCCGTACGGGAATACTTACCAGCGCGACTACTGCTACACGACCTATAGTCAAACGACTAGTACGACCCGAGCTGTCGGCACATTCGCACAGTGTCAACCCGCGGTTCCTTACGCTGGGATCTATGATCTCGCAGGAAACGCTGAAGAATGGCAGGATTCCTGCGCGTCAAGTGCAGTTGATGCTCCTTGCCTAAGAGTCGGCGGCTCCTCCACCGGGTGGTACGGGGCTACTGAAGAAGCCGTCCAAAGCTACACGGAATGCGCGCGTCCGGATTTGACATTTCCCCGGAATGTTCAAGTTGACTCTTTGGGCTTCCGCTGCTGCTACCCGTAGGCGTCCACTCCACGTTACTCAGCGCAAGGTAACACTTCTACCATGGCCATCCGAAAGATCGCACAACTCGGTGAACCCGTGCTTCGGCAACGAGCAGCGGAGGTCCCACTCACTGAGTTGGGCACACCGTGGTTCAAGCAACTCGTCGGGGATTTGATCGAGACGATGCGAGACGCAGACGGCGCCGGGCTCGCGGCCCCTCAGATTTTCGAGAGCATTCGCGTCGTGGCCATCGAGGTTCGTGCCAATCCACGCTACCCCGCCGTGGAGACCATCGAACTCATGGTACTCGTCAATCCCAGGTTGACTCCCCTCCTCCGGGATCCCGCTGCGCCAGCCCGAGACGAAACCATGGACGTGTACGAAGGTTGCCTCTCAGTCGCTGGATTGCGAGGGCGTGTGACGCGACCTCGCAAGATCCTCGTTGAAGCAATGGATCCCGAAGGGAACGAGCTACGGTCCGTCTGGGAGGGCTTCCGCGCGGTGGTCGTCCAGCACGAGTGCGATCATCTGGACGGTAAGCTCTTCGTCGATCGCGCGGACACGTCGACCCTCACGTTCCTTCGCGAGTTCGAGCGTTTTGTTCCGGCAAGCGAGCGAGTCGTGGATTACGGAAGCGGAGACGAGAAGAACGGCTGATGTCTGCGCTTGCGGATGGCGGAGCTACCCCATGACGTATCCAAACCCCGTACTGTGGAGCTTGGATATCGCTGCCGGAACTAGAACCAACAACGTCGCGTTCGACACGCCCAAGAGTCAGAGCCAAACCCGCATCACGATGAATCCTTCATTTGCGTCATTGCCAACGACGACGACGCGCTGGGCGGCAACGTCGAGGGCGATGCCACCGTAATCAAACGCCGACGCTGCTGCGTTCGAAATCACCACGTTACCATTTTGGCCAAAGCTGAAATCCGTGACGGAGTTGGCCTCGATCCGCCGCAGCATCCAAAGATCCGGATCAGGGACATAGTCGCCGACGACAGCCAAGATCCGCCCGTCCTCTTGCAAGATCATGTCTCGGCCAGATCCGGGTGAAGCAAGAAGCAGCTTCCCCCCTTCACCAAACGCCGTGGCAGGCATCCCGGCAGACGTGAACGCATGAATCGCCCCCTCCCATTCGTAGGAGTCACGGAGATCAGCCCCGCAGGCGGTCAACGCCAACACACCGGACTCCGCGGTGACACCGAGGGACCAGAGTGTTCCCGGAACAGAGCGTTTGGGATCAACGGGGCAGGGTGCCCTCGTGAGCCCTGCCACGCCAAAGGAGGTGTCGACCGTTCCGTTACTTAGGAGACGGCCGACGGAGAAACCTTGATCCAAACCAAGCGGCCTAGAGGAATAGATGATTCGGTTTTGCGGATCGGTGGCGACGTTGCTAATTTCTCCGATGCTCGTGGGCTGGGCAAATGAGCCGTTGACCTCACCGTCGAACGTCAGAAGTTGAAGATTGAGGTACGAAAGGCTCAGAATGCCGTTTCCGAATCGTACGAGGGATCGCGGTTGCTCCTTGATTGGGAAGTCCTGTCCACCATTGAATCCGCTGTCGATTGCACCTGTCTCCGAATAGCGACGCAAGTAGTAGTTGGACCGACTCGTAACGGTATCGGTGTATGACGCAAATACGAACAGTTTGCTGTTAGCGGCGAGTATTGCATGGACACCCGTTGGAGTATTGCCGAATTCCCGATAGACTCCGCGATCGGCGAATCCCTCATCCAAGATGCCTTTCGCAGCCAGACGAAGCACCCAGGCGCGGATGATTGTGCCATCCGTTGACCCGCTCGCCCCCCCAACGTAGATTCTGCTCACGTCGTCCACCGCTACACGCCAAGCCCTCTCTCGCGGAGTACTGGGCGAACTTCCGGGTTGCACCTCTTTGAACCTGACGACCCCCTTGTCCCCGAAGCTCGCGTCAAAGGATCCCGGAGACTGAGCGACGTACAGATTGACGCTGCTCGGTACTGATTGGACGTTGGCGTCGCTTGTCGAGGCAGATACGGATATCTTGTACGGTCCCCCGATCGGAGCAGCTGAACTCGCAGAGAACGTGAGCTTGGCGGAGCTGGCCGTGGCGGGGACGAGAACGCTGGGCACCACGACGCCGCTCGGGAGTCCCTCGACGGAGATCTTGACGTCGCCAGTGATGGTTCCTTCGCGCGCGACGGAAACATCGAGTGTTGCGCCCAGAATCGCCACTACCCTCACCGTCGGTGTCTCGGTCGTGACACTCAGCTTCGAAACGGGAAGCGTCGTCGTTCCTGTCGCACCGCCCGCGCCACCGGAACCACCCGTGAGCACGCCACTGCCGCCTGCGGCACTGGTGCCACCAGCCGTGACAACACTACCCGCGACGCCTCCGCTGCCTGAAGCCGACGAGCCACCCCGGCCACCTTTCGACGTCTCACCCGCGGCGCCATCGGAGCCGGCGCCCCCGCCGTGACCGCGATTGATGGGCTTCAAATTCGAACACCCAAGCGCGTACACCAGGAACCCTGCCCAGACTGACGTTCTCGTGATTCTTTTCATCTGATGCCCATCCCCTCTTCTCGCGAGCACGCTAAGAAGCGTCGCCTTAGGCGGACGAATTATCCCCATTCTGAGGCAAGAAGCCAGGCTTTGGATCACCGCCGCTAATGAAGCCGCGGAAGCTGGAGCCAATCGGTGCCCCTCGGCCTCATGGAGAATCTTTGCACCGGAACAAGCACACTACTGGATTGCGTGACCCCGCCAGCCCCTCCGTGCTAACAATCGCGCGTGGTAGCGAGCCGAGGTAAGGCAACGAGGGCGGTTTTGGTCTGCTCGGCGTAGCAACGGCTATCACAGGGGATGCGACGATAAGCAATGGCGAACACGGCTCCAGTCCCGAACATACGACCCGCCATGAATCCCGGAATGTGCGTCGCGGGCGGCGGCGGCAATGCGGGCGGCGGTGGTCCTGGCAGCGGTGGCGCGGGTAATGCAAACGAAGGCGCAGGAACGGGTAAAGGCAATCAGAATCCGGAGGACGGCAGTAAATCCGGCGCAGATTGCGGCGCCGGTGGCAACGGCGGCTGCACGGGTTGTTCGTCACAGATCGCGAAGGGCGATCCTGTCGACGTGGCCACCGGCGAGGTGTTTACCTTGCCTGTCACCGATCTGAAGCTGCCGGGCTACTTCGAGTTCGAGCTGGTTCGTTCCTATAGCTCACGGGACAGAACACTGGATCGCGGAATGGGCTTCGGTTGGGCTCATTCCCTCGATTGGGAGATCCAGCGCGACGGCGATCGACTGTACGTGACGAGCGGTGAGGGCCATCGCGAAGACTTCATCGCGCCCGAGCTCGGTAAATCGACGGAGGACGGTCCCTGGGTCCTCACGACGGTCAGGGACGGTTACGTGCTCCGCGCGGGCAATGAATTCTTGTACCACTTCGTCGCGGAAGAAGCGGACACGGAACACTTCCGATTGACGCGGGTGAAGCATCCAAGTCGCGGTGAGCTCGGTCTGTTCTACGCGCAGGGCCAGCTCGTCACCGTTGTCGATAGTGTCGGGCGCACCATCAACTTTGCGCGAGATCGCAAGGGGCGACTCACGTCGATTGACGTGCCGCCGCCGGAGGGCAAGACGCGCGTCTTCGCGCGCTTCCGCTACGACGAAGAGGGCAACCTTGCGGAGGTGCTGGACGCGGACAATCACAGCACCACTTACGCTTACGATGCCGATCATCGGTTGATTCAGTATCGCTACGCGACGGGTCTCTCGTTTCACTTTCGCTACGACCGTGAAGGTCGCTGTATCGAAACCTGGGGCGACTATCCCGGCGGACAAGATCCAGCCCTGTCAACCAAGGTGCCCGAGTACCTCGCTGATAACGAAACGAAAGCGAGGGGGATTTATCACCTCAAGCTCGACTTTGGTCCCGAGGGCTATCGCGAGGTCATCGATTCGGTGCGTGTGCAGCGCTTCTTCACGAACGAGCTCGGCCTCGTCGACAAGGGCGTCGATGCGTACGGCAACACCACCGAACGCACCTACGATGAGAGCGGCAATGTCACGGCAGTGACGGATCGCATTGGCGCTACGACGACCTACGTCTACGACGAGCACGGCAACGTCATCCTCGAGCGCGACGCGGAAGGTCACACCTATCGCTTCGAATACGACGAAGACGACCATCTCACCAAGATCACCGATCCGGCTGGAAGCAGCATCAAGGAGGCCTACACGCCTGCAGGGGAGCTCGAATATCTCGAGGACTTGCGCGGCGGGATGATCTTCAATCACCTGGGCGAGCGGGGGCTCGTGCTCGGACGGGTGACGCAAAACGGCGGGCGCACGGACTTTCAGTACGACGCTCATGCCAACTGCGTGTGGCGGCGCGAGCCCAACGGCAGCGAGTGGCGATTCTCTTACGATTGGTGGGGCAATCAGCTCGAGGAACACGCGCCAACGGGGCTCGTCACGAAGTTTCAGTATGCTGATTCGGGCAAGCTGGTGCGCACCGAGGACTCTCTCGGTAACGAGGAGCGCTGGGAATACGACGGCATGGGCAACTGCACCGCCCATCAAGCTTCCGACCGCCTGTGGACGCGTTATGTCTTTGGCGGCTTTCGTTGGCTGTGTCTGACGGCGCATCCCGACGGGACGTCCTTCGAGACGAAGTACACGCGTGAAGGTTGGGCGGTCGAGTACAAGAACGAGCGCGGGGAGCAATACGACGTTGCTCACGACCCGAACGCGCTGCCCGACAAAGAGACCACCTACGATGGTCGTACCATCCGCGCCGGCTACGACGCGATGTCGCGGCTGAGCTGGATCGAAGATCAGTTTGTGCGTATCGACTTCGAGCGCAGTCCCCTCGGGCTATTGCTCGAGAAGGACATGCGCGGCACGAAGCAAAACTTCGACTACGACGTGCGCGGTAAGATGGTCGCGGCAAAAAACGGCCCCATCAGCTTCGATTGGGAGCGCGACAAGGGCGGTGCCCTCGTCGGCGAAGGGCTTACCATTGGTGACGCGAAGTATCGGCTCACCTACGGTCTCGATCTCGCGGGGCAATGCATCAAGGTGCAAGATCCCGATGGGCAAACGCTCGAGTACGTTCGCGATGCCAACGGGCGCGTGAAGTCGATCAGCTCCAAGGGTTACCCCATCCTCGCGATTGAGCGCAGTCCCGAAGGCACGGCGCAGAAGCTGACGCTGCCAGGCAATGCGGCCATCGTCGATGAGCTCGATCCGCTCGAGCGCGTGAAACGTCGCGAGCTCGTGACGCGGCTCGACGAGCGTTATCTTCAGGGCCCCGATTGGATCGGCAAGAGCAATCAGGGCACTTTTCGTGCGTATCAGTGGGACGCGATGGACCAGCTGGTGCAGGAAACCAGCGCCGAAACCGCGACGACCTACGAGTACGATTCCCGGCAGTTTCTCAAGGCCAAACGCGTCAGCGGTCCCGCTGGCACGATTGGCACGGAGATTTTCGCCCCGACGAAATGGGGCGTCCCTACGAGTCCCGCGACGACGGCGGTCCCGGCCGCAGCTACGGCCCCGGAGGTTGGTTAGAGCATCGCGGTAACACGAGTTACGAGTACGACAGCCGTCACCGCATGAAGGCGAAGCGTGAGCGTCTCGACGACGGCGCGGAGCTCGTGTGGCACTACGAGTGGGACGACTGGGACATGTTGTCCGCCGTCACGACTCCGAAGGGTCTGCGCGCGGAGTACGACTACGACGCGTTTGCTCGTCGCATGCGGAAGCGAATCCTGCGACTCGAGACGGAAGGCGAAAGGGCGGGACAGCACGTTCTGCTGTGGCGAACCGATTACGTCTGGGCGAAGTGCAGCTTATTGCAGGAGATCGACTACGACGCCGAGGGCACTCGTACGAGAACGCGAAGTTACTTGTACGAAGAGATCGGCGACGTCATCGCCCTCGGTCATCGCGACAACGACGGCGAGTGGCGATACTACTTCAGCGATCACAACGGCACCCCGGAGCTCATCGTCGACGCTCGCGGTCAGGTGCTAGGTCGTCTGCAAAAGACAGCCTACGGGCGCACGACCTTCGTCAGTGGTTCCAAGGAGAGCACGCAGCTCCGCTTCCCCGGGCAATACGAAGATCCAGAGACGGGGCTACACTACAACCGGTACCGCTATTACGATCCCGACACGGGGCGGTACCTGAGCCCCGATCCCATCGGCTACGACGGCGGGCATGATTTGTTCGGATACGGGCCGAACCCGATCGGGTTTTACGATCCGATGGGGTGGGCAAAGCGGGGACGAAAATCTGGCTCCGCAGGGAAGTCGGGCGGCAAAGGGATCAAGTCCGGTGCCCATGACCACACGCCAGACGAACTCAAAGCGAACGACAAGAGCCCCCTCGACCGCAAGGCTTCGTCCGGAAGCGATGACGCGTTCGAGGCTGCGGAATCTGAACCGGATGGCGCGTATCCGGCGTGCCCGAATTGCGGAAAGGGAGCGAATCACGGGCGGAAGTCCCGAGGAAACAAGAAGAAGAAAAATTCCCGCGCAAAGAGAAAGGCGGCAAAGGCAAAGGAAGTGAAGGCCAGGAAGGAGCGAGAGGCAGCCACCGTAAGCCCCTTACGAGTCGCCTGAATGCGGGATCGCGCGTGCGGACTCAGACTGCGCCACATGCAGAACGCGACAGGCAGCACGAGGCGTGAGAAGCGCGCGTCGAGGACGCGTGCGGATTGGGTCACCGAAGTAAAGCGGTGGCGCGACAGTGGCCAGAAGTGCGGGCAATATGCCCGAGCGCACGACTTGCACCCAGGGACGCTGTCATACTGGGCGAGCCGACTCCGGCACGAGGGGGGAACGAAGAGCCCTGCGTCGAAGCGGACGAAACGATTCGTTCCTCTTCGCGTCACCAAAGGTGGAGCGGTTGGGGAGACGAAGACGCGACTGCCGACGACAGGCGGGGAGTTCGAGGTCGTGTTGACCAACGGACGAGCCGTGCGTGTGACGGGAGCGTTCCAGCCTGAGACGTTGTCTCGCCTTCTAGCAGTCGTGGAGGGAATGAAGTCATGCTGACACTTCCGCCGAGCGTGCGTATCTACGTTGCCACTGAACCAACCGATGCGCGCAAGAGCTTCGATGGATTGGTTACGTTGGTAGAATCTGAGTTTGGGCTCGAGCCGCGCAGCGGGCATCTGTTCGTTTTCCTGAATCGACGCGGTCACGTGGCCCAGATGCTCTTTTGGGACAGAAACGGCTTTTGTCTGGTGAAGAAGCGTCTCGAGGCGGGCACATTTCGTTTGGTACAGCAATCTCGAGACGGTGCTCGTCAGGTGGAGATCGATTCAGCGGAGCTCGCGTTGATGCTCGAGGGCATCGAACTTGCTGGTGCAAAGCGACGCAAGCGTTACGTGCCACCGCGCATCGAAAACTGAGATTCGTTGCACGAATCTGCTTGCACGAATGATCGCGATTGATCATACCCGTGCAAGCAGTCGTGACTAAACGGAACACCGGCAACAAGAGCGAAAAACGGGGAAAGGCGAGCAAGAATCTCGTCATCTCCGGGCCGTTGCCGGTGGCTAAAGATCTGCTCGTGGCTGGGATCGTCCTCGATGACGAAATCGAGAACGAACGCCAGCAGCGCATGGAGCAACTCAAAGCGACGCTGCTTTCGATGGCCCATGAAGGCAAATTCGAGCAAGCCATCGACTCCGTTGTTTCCACCATGCTGGCGATGGAGCGAGCCAGTGACCGTCTCGCCTGGCGAGTGCTCAAGGCGGTGCGCTACCGCTTCGGACGCAGCACCGAGCGACTGTCACGGGACGAGCTAAAACAACTGTTCCTCGCTTTCGGCGGCGACCAGCAGCAGGCGGAAACCACGACCGAGCTGCCCGTGCCGGTGGCGGAACAACCCGAGCAATGCGCCGGCAACGAAGCAGCAGCAACCGAGGAAGCTCCCGCTTCGGACCCACCGAAGAAGAAGCGGACTCGCGTCCAATCGATGAAGGCGAGCGCCAACGTCGAGCGTGTCATCAAGAAGGTCGAAGTGCCGGCAGAGGAGCGCAACTGTGCGGTCTGCGGCAAAGAGATGAAGAGCTTCGGTAATGTCGAGCATGAGCTCTTTACCTTCGTGCCAGCCAAGATCGTGGTCCATGTCGAGCAGCGCGAGAAGCTCGGCTGCGACTGCCGACAGGACGCCGTGACGGCTCCACGAATGAGCACTCCAGCCGTCCATCGCAAGGTCGATGCTTCGCTGCTGGCGAAGATTGTCCGTGACAAGTGCGCACTGGCTCAACCTCTCGACCGCCAGCGTCGCGAGTTTGCTCGAATGGGTCTCGAAATCCCAGACAAGACGCTTCAGTCTTACTGGGACTACACGACCGACATCATCGAGCCCGTTGCCCAAGCGGTGCTGTCTGGAGTCTTCGCGTCGCTCATCGTGGCCGCGGACGACTCGCATCTCAAGACGTTGAACAAGGCGGGCAAGCACGGCGCCTTCCGCGGGCACCTTTGGTGCTTTGTCGGCACCGATGGCTCCGTGGGCGAACGTGAGACGGTTGCCTACGGTTACACCAAGAGCTGGGAGGCGACCGAAATTGCCGACTGGTTCAGCAGCATCGAACACTTCATCCAGGTGGATGGGTACGCCGGGTACTCCCGAGAAGTCGAAGATGACGATGGCGAAACTCGAGTTGCAGTCCCCGATGACCGTCGGCTCGGCTGCGGCATGCACATTCGCTCTAAGTTCCATCAGGCGCTGCTAGCGAAAGATGGGCGGGCTTCGATTCCGCTGAAGTACTTTGCCGATCTGTACGCCATCGAAGACGACTGCAAGCGGAGAGGACTGTCGGCTGATCAACGGCTCGAAGAGAGACGGGGGCGCTCGTGGCCTATCCTGGACATCTTCGATGAGTGGGTAGACAAGACCGATCCCAAGTTGTTGCCAAAGTCGCCCCTGCGACAGGCAACCACTTACGCCATCAATCAACGGCACTACTTCCGTCGTTGCTTCGAGGACGGCCGATTCGAGATCGACAACGGTCGCTGCGAACGTCGGATCAGGCCCTTCGCCGTCGCCAGACGCAACTTCCTCTTCACGGGATCCATTCGCGGAGGCGAGCGCCTCGCCAATGCCTTCACTCTGGTCGACAACTGCCAGATCCTGGGGATCGACGCGCACGCTTACTTGGTCGACGTCATCACCAAGCTCGAGTCCGGCTGGCGCCTGCGGGATCTCTGCGAGCTTACCCCGGCGAATTGGGCTACCCAACAAGCCACCAAGTAAGGCGCCCAGTAGGCCTCCGTCGTCCGCTCCGAGTGATCGTTGCTGCTCTGCGGTCTTCCGTGTCATCGCCACGCCATTGTGGCGGACGCGACCTGGACCGCTAGCAGGCGCGACATAAGGGGCTTACCAGCCACCAACCGCATGCTCAAGGACTTCGACGACGAAACTCGCGAAGCCGCGAATAAGTCGCCAACGCTACAGAAGCAGATGGTGGAGTTGGAGAAGAAGAAGTGGCAAGTTGTTAAGGGCAGGCCGGGATCTCGGATCGCACGCAGTTCATGATCCCAATACTGGAGGTGGTACTATTACCATCAATCCGTCGAACAAGGGCCCGCAGGCAACTGGAGTCATCGCACACGAGGCCGGACATGCGACTTACCAGTCAGCGCCTCAAGTACCTTTGAGGCGCGGAATGAGCAGGCAAGAGTACATTGACAAGAACGTCGACCTTCATATGAAAGATGAAGGAAACGCGCAGTTCAATGCAGCGAAGGTACGAGATGAAATTGGGAAGAACGGCGGACCGAACACAGGAATACCCGGTCAGCACGAGCAGGAGTACCAGGACGCCTACGACAGGCACAAAGCTGGTACACTCACGGAAGACCAAGCTAAGCAAGAGATGGCGAAAACGATGGAACGAGAAACCGTCAGTGGCCAACAGAATCAGAATGTGCCTTACCGGGACTACTACGGTGATTTCTATGGGAAACACTACAATCGGTATCCACCACCGCCGTAGACGAGCCAACGACAAAGCTATATTGAACTTACACACCCCATTTGAACGAAGTGAATCACTCAAGATTGACCTACAATGAGCGACATTGACAGCCTGATCGATAGAATAGTCGCCTTGGCGACCATCCGTACGGACACTGTTGGGGCAATCCTGTCCGTAGCGTTCGCGTTGGACCACGAAAATCCATACGCTCGATTCTACAAGGGCGATGGGAGTGGTCGGATAAAAAGTGCCAGAATGCGACTCGACAAGGACGGTCCGGGCTGGGCCATTACAGCATGCTTCGATATCGATGACCCCTATCACGAGACAGAACTCGAGCTAGCTCGCTATGGTTCAATCGTCGACATTCAGCTATTTCCAGACTGGCGACCGGAGGGTGGTGTCGGTCTTGCCTACAAGCATGGGGAATATGGACTATTGTTTTGCTTTACCTCAGAAAGTAGACGGCTGCTTGAGTTCCTGATCTCTAAGAAGTGACGTTGCTGGATCCGCGTTTGGCGGTGTTAGTTCGGTGATACCTCGCTCTTTGGCGACCTAGACTCGTAAGAAAGCGGCATCGGCAAGCCGTCGACCATGACGATGGGATCGTGCTTTGGAAATCGACGGTCTTGGCGACGGTTCGCTTATCGAGACGATGGTTTCGAGTGCTTGATGGCCAGATTGTAGAGGCAATCGGCAGCGTTGCAGCCGCTCGCCATGCATTGCCTCAACGAACGCCGGTACTCAGGTCTTGCTGCCCAAAGCGCGGTTCGAACACGGTCGCGGCGTTAGGTTCATCGGAACGTCGTTTCGACTGACCTTGAGACGTCTTGCCTCACAGTGCTTCACCAGCTCCTGGCATTCGTCGAGAAATTCCCCGTCGGGTGGCTCATCGAGATACCACAAGAACATATGGTAACTGCCGTAACTTGGCGGACAGTCTCCGTAGATCTCCAGCGCCTCTGAGCGCACCACCTTCAGCACACCGTCAGTCGCAGCGCAGGAGGGATTCTCGAGCGATGCGGGGGGCTGTTTCGACGACGTTTGAGCTTTGCGGCCGAGACTTAGCAGCTGGTGGCTGCAACCGATGTCATCACAATGCCAGGAGAGGCAGGCGCGAATCCCAAGGTGGGCGGCAAGGGCATCAAGGCCACAACGCATGACGGCACCCCCGGCGAGTTGAAAGCAGACGCGAAATCGCCGCTAGATCGCAAAGCAGCGCCGGGTCCCGAGGGCCCGTTCGAGGCTGCCGAGGCAGGCTCTGCAGGCACCTATCCGGCGTGCCCGAATTGCGGAAAGAAGGGACTGCGGGGGTGGGTGCACCGGCAGAAGCACAAGCTTGCAGACAGAAAGGCCGCAAGGGACAAGAAGAAAGCGGAGAAGGCCGAGGCAAAGGAACGAAAAGCCGCCACCGACCGGATGCTCAAGGCCTTCGACGACGAAACTCGCGAAGCCGCAAACCGGTCACCAACGTTACAAAAGCAGTTGGCGGAACTGGAGCGCGACAAGTGGAGAGTCGTGCACGGCACACCAGGTGCTGGTAGTACGTGCAATCGCGACCAGAAAGTCATTTCAATCGAATCCCCAGAACAAAGGGGCGCGTGCCACGGGTGTCGTTGCGCACGAGGTCGGTCACGCCAAATATGCGCCAGAGCCAGAAATCTCACCCCACGGGGGCATCAACAAGAGGGGACTACGTCTGACCAAAAGGTCAGCCAGAACATGCGTGATGAAGGCGATGCCCAATACAACGCAGCGAAGGTGCGGGACGAGGTCAAAGGCAACGGTGGAAAAGATACGGGCATACCTGGTCAGCACGAGCTGGAATATCAAGATACCTATGAGAGACACAAGCGAGGTGGACTCACCGAGGATCAGGCTAAAGCAGGAAATGGCTGACACGATGGCGCGGGAGCAAACTAGCAATACGAATCAACGGTACAAGGACTACTACGGCAATCACTGGGCCAAGGAATATGATAAGGTTAACCCCTCTACACCATGATGGTAGGTTGCCTTTGCTGGCTGGCTTATGCGTTGTTGCAATTGAGAACTCAGGACGGTAGACCATGGACCGTGCGGAATTGCTGATGAGGAAAATCGTCGAGCTTCGGGAGATCACTCCCGAGCGGATTGCCGCAATCATAGGAGTTCGGTTCTCAAGAGATGACGAAAGCCCGTACGCGGAGTTCTTTCTTGCGCGTGGCAGCGAGCCGAATTTTGTTGCGCGACTCACAATCGACAAGAATAATCCGGGGTGGCTCTTGTCGGTCGAGTTTGGCGTTGACTATCCGTTTAGCCGCAATGACATGGACCTCGCAAGGTTTGGACGACCTCTCAAGACCACGACGAACCCCGATACCGGGCCAGAAGGGGTCTCCAGCTACATTTATCGCTATCGCGATTTGAAGTTGGTGCTTGCGTTTACGTCAGCGACAGAGCGACTCGCCTACTTCGTACTCGAGCGCGAGATATAGGGTGAGCAAATCTGCGTTTGGCGGTGTTAGTTCGGTGATACCTCGCTCTTTGGCGACCTAGACTCGTAAGAAAGCGGCATCGGCAAGCCGTCGACCATGACGATGGGATCGTCTTCGGAAATCGACGGTCTTGGCGACGGTTCGCTTATCGAGACGATGGTTTCGAGTGCTTGATGGCCAGATTGTAGAGGCAATCGGCAGCGTTGCAGCCGCTCGCCATGCATTGCCTCAACGAACGCCGGTACTCAGGTCTTGCTGCCCAAAGCGCGGTTCAACACGGTCGCGGCGTTAGGTTCATCGGAACGTCGTTTCGACTGACCTTGAGACGTCTTGCCTCACAGTGCTTCACCAGCTCCTGGCATTCGTCGAGAAATTCCCCGTCGGGTGGCTCATCGAGATACCACAAGAACATATGGTAACTGCCGTAACTTGGCGGACAGTCTCCGTAGATCTCCAGCGCCTCTGAGCGCACCACCTTCAGCACACCGTCAGTCGCAGCGCAGGAGGGATTCTCGAGCGATGCGGGGGGCTGTTTCGACGACGTTTGAGCTTTGCGGCCGAGACTTAGCAGCTGGTGGCTGCAACCGATGTCATCACAATGCCAGGAGAGGCAGGCGCGCATTGCTCTTCTGAACGGCGGTTCGATAGTTGTGTCGATTACGGCACAGACGTCCGTTCGGAAAGTCCTGGGTTGACTGCCGCAAACGCGTCGCAACTCGGAACACTCAGGTCTTGTAGATCCGGATGTTTCGGCTTTGGACTCCAAAACTCTAACAATACAGTCATTTACGACATAGGAGGAGCAATAGGAAGGTTCCCCATCGGAAGATACCTCCCTCACATCGATTCCTTGGACGCACTTGTGCACCGCCTCGAGTGTACCTTGCGACATTATCGCTGGAAGCGCCCTGCAATCAGATAGTTCCGCTGTCGTATTGTGCTCAAAGTACTCCGGCTTGGCGCTGTTCGCATAGCACCCCTGCCGTAGACGGCCGAGAAATCCACAACTGTCTACGAACTCTTGTCGACCGGCGTCTGGTTCGACAACCCGACTATCTGAAGCTCGAGAAGTCGCGACAGGGGCGTCATGCGCTGGGGGCGGCTGGACCGTCTGGGCGACACTCGTACAACCCACGATGGTGACTACGGTAGCAGTCAACGCGAGCATCTCTGGATTGGGCACCATTGCTTAACCTCTCGTTCATCGAAAGAGCACAACGTCGGCCCACGAGCACTCAAGCGGTCGACTCACTTGCTCTCGAGTGAGCGTTGGCGCCCAGCGTTGCTGTCTGACGAAACCCAGCCGAGAATCGTCGAAAAGGCTATCGGGAGCGCGTACGAGGCCGCTCGAACTCGAGAAACCGGGCATCGACTTCCCCAAGGCGACGGTGAAATCGTGAGCGTTTTCTCTAGGCAATCGAGCATCGAAGTACGCCTTCGTTGCCGTAGCGTCGAAATGTTCACCGTCCACGTTGTACAAACTATCGAAGCGATTTTCCGTGAAGTACTTCACGCCGACAACATGGCGGGTAAATCGCGTATACGCATAGTTCTTGTCCCAAAACAGCGCCTTGTTCCTGTTGTCCGGACCGCACACACCGTTCGTTTCATAGCCAAGTGAGGCAAGCGCGATGCGGTATTCGTCATCCATTTGGTTTCGATAGAACTTTCGAAACGCCACTTCGAAGTCATCAAACTTTGCCTTCGGCCAGTTGTAGTTCCGGAAGAGCATCCAACACCCCATCGTATTGATTTCCCCATGAATCGAGTTATTCATCAGATTGGGATTACCCGGCATCACGTCAACGCCCTTTGCAGTGATCAGTCGATGCCAGACGTTCCAGGCCTCGTCAGCAACAGGGACGACGGCGCAGAGCCTTAGAACCTTGGATTTGTCTACCTTACCTGTCCGATTCTGGAACCAGAAAGGCATTTCGTAGTGGCTCGCAAGGCACATCTCCTCGGTGAAGCAGATGAGGACAGGATCGATCCCTCTTCGACAATGGAACACGGCAAAGGACGCGTTCGATCTCATCTGGGTATTGACCGGCGGATCGCACTTGTCCGCTGCCATGCAGTTTGCCCTTTCCGCTGGTCTTCGAAATGAACACGACGAGACAATCGTTGGCGCCCGAGGGGGGCTCGTAGGTGAGCAGGTACTCAAGCTGGCGTGGTGTGAGTCCATCCAGGTACGTCGTCAGCGGTTCCTCGTCGAGACCCAAGGACTCTGCGCCAGTCGAAGTCGTCAGGCGCTTTGGAAACTCGTGGTACATGATCTGCCGAAGCACCATGTCCTTCGTGATGGTGATACGCGGGATTCCAACTAATGGCTGCGGTATGGGCATGTGATCCCTGAAGGGCTACATTCGCGAACACAGGTCCCTAGACTGAGCGAGCGGCGTTGCAGCCGCGCTCCTGGTAAATCTTGCGAAGCATGTCTTGGGAGGCACTACCGTACCCGGATTCCTGAATGTTGTAATCGCGTTGAAAGGCGGACACCGCTTCTTCGATGCTATCGTGAAGATACCCCAGATTACGAAGACATTCCACATCCGCAGAGGCCTGCCCCACCGGGGAACACTCAATGTGTACTATACGACGATAGCGGAAAACATCGGAGTCTTCCGACAACAAGTCCCACTCCAACGTGAGCTGAGCATCATTACGAGACGGCACCAAAGGAACGGTTGCCCACCCCTGCGCGTCTGCCTTGATGGTTGGGCCCCAGTCGAGTTGGGGGGTCTGGCGGTATCGAAAAGGCGTGGCTGGCATTGTCTTCGCTGCGACATCATGCAATCGAATCCGTACGTATACGCGCCGCGCGCTCTTCATCGGCTCCACCGTCTTCTTGTCGAACGTCACCCCATCGTAAACATCCGCCCCTTGGGTCGCCTCTAGGTCCGGCTCGTCCTTCTCGTCGAAGAGGAACACCTCGACTCGTCTATCCGCCTGGCTTCGTGTGCCGTCGATGGTGTTCTTTGCCGTCGGATGGGATTCTCCGTACCCGACGGACTTCTTCGAATCACTGACCCACGTCACTTTCCCGCGCAGCGCCTGAACGGCCGCTGCTTCTTCTCCGAGCTCTTGACGAAGATTGTGCTCGTAGAAATCGAACATTGCCGCCCAGATGTCATCCTGAAGGCGTCCGTAAGGGCCAATTGGCGTGCCGCGAGGGCCAATCTCACCCTCCGCCAATGAGCCCTTGCACCAATCGTTGTACGACTTCCGGAACAGCACGTAATTCTCGTCACTGGGCGCCGCGGTCAGGTTCGTGGGCTTGCACTTGAACTCGTACGTGTTGTGCGCCCAATCCATGAGCTGCGTCACGTCCACCTCGGAGTGCTTCGCTTTGCATGCGGCAACGTACGCTTCCTTGTCGCCTTCGATGAGAGCGAGCACTGCCTTCGCCCGCTCCTCGCTGAGTTTGACGTTGCCCTTCTCGGAGCCGGCACAATCCGTATGCCCACCGATGAAGAGCTTCTTTCCGGGGTGTTCCTCGTTGTAACGAAGGATCGTCGCGATGAGTCCCACCGTCGAGATGAACTCGTGCTCGCCAACCTTGCTCGACGGTGCCTCGCCTTCCGGGTTGACCACGGCTGAATCGTTTCGGAACAGCGTGTCGTGCATCTCGATGATCACGGCGCGCTTCTTTGCAGGGTGAATCGAAAGCACGCGTGAGCCCTTCGCGGACACAGATAGGCTCCCAAAGGGGCCACCGTCGTCCGTTTCGAGAGCGGTGCTGCGCGCCGCTGCCGTGGACACGTCGCCGCTCGGTTTTACGTAGTCGCTTTGAGGCGTCGCGGGGCGACTCTTCCACAGTGCCGCCATCTTGTCGCAAAGGGCCTTTTCGTCTTGCACCGTGACCGTCGCGTCGTCGGCTGCGGCCTTCCATTGGGCTACGCCGCTGCCGTCAGTCGTGACCGACTCTTCCTTTTCCGCGGTGCGAAAGACCAAAACGATTCCATCGATCCCAACCTTGCCCGTTTCGTCCACGAGCTTCACCGTAAAGGGTTGCTCTTCTGGCTGCGGCGTCACCGGATCGTCATCGTCGACGGGCAACGCAGCGCCCGCTTCGTTGAAGTCGAGCAATTCGATGTGCGCCATGCCGTCTTGGGAAAAGCCGGTGACCTTGAGCGCGCCATCGCGATTGGTACGACCGATGCGAACGTCGCCATCGGGCAGAGTGACGCGTACCCGTGTACCCGGAACGGGTTTACCATCCTGATCGGTGACGTGAACGCCGATGAAGGATTCCTTCTCGGGAACGACGGGCTGCGGCGTGTACACTGGCGCTTCGCCTAAATCATCGGGCATGCGCCCCATGATGTTTTCAGGGGTAAACGCGCGAAGCGTGCCGCTCTCGACAGCGCTTTCGATGAATCGTATCAGCTCGCCGCGCATCGGATCGATGTCGCGAGTCTCGAGACGATTCAAACTGAGCCCCGGCGGAAAACGCTCCGGATGAAGCTGCGCGTAGATTTCGAGCACGGTCGCTGTCGTGCGCGGATTTCGACATTGGATCGCGTAAGTGATCTGATCGACGGCGCTCTGCGAGTCGAAGATGTCTTCGGGATCCGTCAGCTCGCCACCCTCGAAATCGAGCTCGATTTCGACGTAGCCGACCTCCGTTTCAACTCGCCAGAAGTCCGAAAACCCCATTACGCTCGGGAGATTAGCATAGGAAGGGCTGCGCGAGGCGTGACAGAAACTAACCAACGGTATTGACGTTCGCCCCCGAAAAGTACTAAGTGCTTTCTCGAGAGGCCCCCGAGTCCAGCGGCGTACGCACCGCCCAACCCAACCGCTGATTGTTTCTGTTTCGCTGCTGATGCTGCTCGGGGGATCCTCCTTGCTCGATGTCGAACTTCGATATCGGCCTCGTGTGTCGTGGCACGCGAGCGATCGAATTGTACGTCAGTGGATCGCCAATGAGTTCGACGGGCACGCGCGGACCAGTAGCATCGGCACTTGCATGGTTGCCTTCGTTACCTGCCTCTGGCGATGCCAGTGTGCGCGTGATCGATTCGTTGGAGAGTGGGGTGGTCTGCCTTAAGTGCTCCTTCTCGACATCACTCGGCTTGCTGTGGCGCCGGCGGCCGGAGTAGAGCGATGGGACAATCTCATCCGCAACGTGACGATCGCGGCGGAGGTATTGGATGCCCTGCCGAATCTCGTTATATGCGCGGGAGAGCAACGTGAACATTCGTAGTTGGATGTCCTTCGCTGCTTTGGTTTCTTCTGGAGTCCGTTTGCGCATTGCCAACGCGCCGGTGAGCCGCAACGCAAGCTGACCCACGCTTTCGAGCTCAGCTCGTTTCAGGCTCGTATGTTCCTGAAGACGCTCCCAGTCTGCCGCGAAAATGTGCGCGAGCCCGGCCAGGTCATGAGCAACGTTGCGGTAGCCATGGTGCCCAACCAGCGCCTTCAGGAGCTCCGCTTTGATGAGACTTCTCTCCACGAGTGACCTGGCTTCAGCGAGCAAGGCATTCCGCCGCTTGGTAGCCGCTTCGTATAGCACCGGCAACGGCTCCGCTTTGCTGGCAGGAAATCTGTAGCGGTTGTGGGCGCTGTAGAGCGCTAGCGCATAGTCCGGCAGCCGCTCGAGCCGCTCGACACGAAACCCCTGAAGCGCACGAAGCTCGGCTTCGAAGTGCGGCAGTCGCTTCGCCGCCGCCATGACGCGAATGATGACCTTATGGACGTCCAAGTAGACCGCCCGCACCTCTTCCGGAGCCAGCTCCATTGCCTCCGGCAGAACGCGCTCATAAGCCTCGCCTGCGCTTGCCTCCTCGAATCCCCATTAGCCCCACCCGTTCAGACATGATGACCTCCACGCGACCGCCGCAAAGGCGACCGCACACTTTGCGCATTCATAACGTGGTTTGACCGACGGTTCTTCCTTGTTTCAAAAAGAAACCGTTGATGATGAATTATCTATCCTGCTAACCGAGACTCCTCCGGATGCCTCCCTGAAGAACTGACGGACACACCGCTCACAACCGCGTCAGCTCGCCTTTGGCGCGCACTCTCGGGCTTCATCGACAGTGATGGCACTCTCGAACGCTCGACGTCCAATTTCGGCATATGGCAAGCCTCCGTCCGCAGCTGAACTTCATACGAGGCAGCCCAGAACCACGCGCGCCGACATGAGTTCCGATCGGGGCCATCCTGAACTCCATCTGAAGTTTCGAGCTCCAATCGGGGGTGCCCTGAACCCCCTCCGTAACTCCGAGTTCCAATCGGGGGTGCCCTGAACTCCCTCCGTAACTTCGAATTCCAATCGGGGGTGCCCTGAACCCCCTCCGTAACTCCGAATTCCAATCGGGGGTGCCCTGAACTCCGTCCGTAACTTCGAATTCCAAGTGGGGGTGCCCTGAACTTCCTCCGTAACTCCGAGTTCCATTCGGGGTTACCCTGAACTTCGTCTGCAATTGGGAATTCCAAGCGGGGTTGCCCTGAACCCCCTCCGTAACTCCGAGTTCCAATCGGGGTTGCCGCTAACCTTGACGCGGGAAGCGGTAAAGAGACATCGGGCGCCAGAGTGGTGCAATCACCTAGAAAAACCATTAGAGAGTAGAAGGATCGAGCGGGCACCGAGAGTCGGGTGACGGAACAGAATGAGGCGTGATCGTCGCGAGTGATTCACGCCGTAACGCCGCACGGCTCGGCAGAATCTCGAAAATTGGCGAGAGGCGAAAGATGCCCACAATGAGAACCAACGAAGGATGACGCCTGCGGTGCTCTTTGTCGAGGCACGAGCAACGAGAACGGTCACCCCACTGGGCGACCTAGATCGATCTTCAGGTTGCGAGCGATCCGACAACGCTTGCCCCCCAGCTCGATGCCAAGCGCATCGAGACCAAGTTCGTTTGCCACGGCGAGAACCGTCCCTTGTCCACAAAAAGGATCGACGACGCGTTTCGTCGTCGTCTCGTCGAGCAAAAACCGGCACGCGACGCGGCAGGCTTCGACGCCCATCGCGCGACTCCAGGACATCCATCCTGCGTCCGGCAACACGTCGGGGCCCGGCTTCACCGGTAGGGCTCGCTCATTCTTCGCGACACACAACAGGTGTGAGTAACTCGGTCGTCCAATGGCGACGGTTCCAGCAGGACGACGACAGACGATCTTGTGAAATACCAGGTACGCGTCCTCGAGCTCCGCAGCGCGTTGAATGAAGTATCCCTTGTCGATCCAGCGTGCGCCGCGCCGGATGTCGCTCTGAAAGAAAATGGCAACGCCATCTTTTGGGATCCACCGGATGATGCGACGCGCAGACTCCACGAACCACGCGCGCCAACCGTCGAAGTCGAGTTCCCCGAGTTCGGAAACGTCGGGAAGCGACGTCACCACGCTGTCGCCAACCATTGCGACATTCTCATCCATCCACTTGCAACTATCCGCTTGAATGACAGTGCGTACGGGGCCAGGCGGATCACTCAGCTCGTCCATGCGTGACTCGCATTACCGCCTTACTCTGGCGTGACAAGCGCAATCCGGCGTGGTCTCGTCGGAAAGCGTGCAATGCGGGAGACGTGCAGGAGACGTGCGGGAGACGTGCGGGAGACGTGCGGGAGAAGCGCGGAACCATCGGGCGGGGTCGACGCGAAAAGCACGCCGAATTCGCCTGTGCGAATAGAATCGTGGCGCAAGCGCCCTAACGGACTATCCTCGGGCACACTGACGCTCGTCCGTCGAACGCCGCAAACGCAAGTAAGCTCCCGTGGCCAACGCTCCCTTCCCTTCGCCCTTACCCATGCTCGCCGTATCCCTCGTCGATCCGTCCCAAGGGGGCTGGATTGGCAATTGGGCCCCCGGCATCGGAGATCCTACATTCGCCGGCTGGATCACGGTCTTCGCCTACGCCATCTGTGCTGCCATGTGCGGCTTGAATCATCGCGAGCTCAAGCGACGGCGCAATCGACAAGAGACGAGGGAGAGCTGGTTCTGGCTGGGTCTTTCCCTGCTCTTCGCCTTTCTCGCCGTCAACAAGCAACTCGATCTCCAAACCGCGATGACCGAAGGCTTTCGCATGTTGGCGCGCAAGCAGGGATGGTACGAGCAGCGCCACGAATACCAGCGCGCTTTCGTCGAGATGTTCGGCGTGCTCACCATCGCGGCTTCCATCTTCGTGCTGAAGTGGACGTGGTCCATGCCACGCTCGCTCAAGCTCTCGGCGGTTGGCCTCTGCGCGGTCTTCGGCTACGTCCTCGTCCGCGCGACGTCCTTTCACTACGTCGATCCGTACCTGGGAACGAAGCTCTTTTTCATTCGCGTCAACGCGCTCTGCGAACTCAGTGGGATCTTCGTCGCTACTGCTGGCGCCGTGCATCGGTATCGAGAACTACGTTCTTTCCGACGCATTACGAAACGCACTCGCTGAGGCCGTCGGGATTCAGCGCGAAAGGACGGACGCGTACAGCAAGGCCGCACGCACCTCCCCTGCCGAAAGCCCCGTTGCCATGGCGATGTCTTCGACGCGCGGCGCACTTGCAGTCGCTTGCTGCAATCGGCGCGCCTCGCGCAAAACCGACATGAGATGTTCTTTGAGGCTCGGCGACGGTCCGCCCACGTGACTGCCCGCGGTTTCGAGGGCGTCGAAGAGCATCTCAATCTCGGCTTGACTAATGAGCGCCGCACCGATGACGTCGCCAATCTCGTCGAGGGAGATGTTACGCGGCCCCTTTGCATTCAGGCGCTCGAATATGGCTTGGAGTTCGGCTCTCATGGTTTTGCATCTCCGATCTGCCACGCAGCAGACCTACTCCACCGCTTTTCAATAGGGACGGCTCTCACCTTCGTCCACACGCCACGATGGTCCTTTCGAGAGCTGATGCTGCCCACCACCGCCCCGCGCGCCTTCGCGCGCGAGGCTTGCTCCTCCCCGACGCGCCCTAGCGCTTGCGCGCTGCGGGCGCATGGGAGGAGCTTGCCACATTCAGGCGTCGACCTCGCGTCACCTGTACGAGGAGCCTCAATCGTCGACGGACGCGGTGCGAGTCTCCTTCAGTACGACGTCATGCGCGCCGCCCTCGTGGATACTCACTGCCGAGGCAATCGTCAGACGCGCAGTGCGTTGCAGCTCTGGGATAGTGAGCGCTCCGCAGTTGCACATCGTGGAGCGGACCTTCGCCAAAGACGTCTCGAGGTTGTCCGAGAGGCGACCGGCATAGGGAACGTAACTGTCGACGCCCTCTTCGAAGACCAGCCCTTCGCCGGACTTCTTCGCGCCGCCGAGATCATAACGTTGCCAGTTGCGCGCGCGGTTACTCCCCTCACCCCAATACTCCTTGACGATGCTGTTGTTGAGCCGAAGCTTGCGCCCGGGAGCCTCGTCGAAGCGAGCAAAGTAACGTCCCATCATCACGAAGTCCGAGCCCATCGCGAGGGCGAGCGTAATGTGATAATCCTGGGTGATGCCGCCATCCGAGCAAATGGGTACGTGGATCCCCGTCTTCTGACGGTAATCGTCGCGTGCCTTCGCCACTTCGATGACCGCCGAAGCCTGACCGCGACCAATCCCCTTCTGCTCGCGGGTGATGCAGATCGAACCGCCGCCGATCCCCACCTTCACGAAGTCCGCGCCAGCCTCGACGAGGTAGAGGAAGCCCTCGCGATCGACGACGTTGCCTGCGCCAATGTACGTCGACTCGCCGAAGTTCTTCTTGACGTAGGCAATCGTCTCCGCCTGCCACTCGGAGTAGCCGTCGGAGGAATCGATGCAAAGGACGTCGACGCCCGCCTCGATCAATGCGGGAACGCGCTCTCGATAATCGCGTGAGTTGATCCCGGCACCCACGATGAGACGCTTCTCGGCGTCGACGTTCTCGAGTGGAAAGGCCTGATGCGCGTCGTGATCCTTGCGAAACACGAGAAACTGCAGGTGATCATTTGCGTCGATCACGGGCAGACAGTTCAACTTGTGCTTCCAAATGAGATCGTTCGCCTGCTCGAGATCCAAACCCACCCGACCGCAGGTAAGCGACGCAAAGGGCGTCATGAGCTCGCGCACTTTCGTATCGACAGGCGTACGCCCCGGGCGATAGTCACGCCCTGTCACGAGCCCGAGTAGCTTCCCAGTCGCCGAACCGTCTTCGGTCACGGCTACCGTCGAATGACCCTTTCTCGCTGTCAGCTCGAGAACCTCCGCTAGGGTCGCGTCTGGACGGACATTGCTGTCGCTGACGACGAACCCAGCCTTGTGATTTTTCACACGGCGGACCATCTCGGCTTGTGCCTCGACGGTTTGCGACGGAAACACGAACGACAAGCCACCGCAGCGAGCCAATGCAATCGCGAGATTGTCATCGGACACCGATTGCATCAGCGCCGAGGTGATAGGAACGTTGATCGTGAGCGGGGAACGCTCGCCGCTCTTGTGCCGAACGACTGGAGTAAGGAGGCTAACGTTGGACGGAATAGCGTCCTTCGTCGTAAGGTTCGGGATGAGCAGATACTCGCCGAAGGTCCGACTCGGCTCGTCGTAGATGAAAGCCATGGGCTCGATTAGTGACACCTCAGGGGTCTGTCAACGACGTTGCAGTCAATTACGTCAAAGGTGCGTAAATTGTCCTTGAACCGTTGGCCCATCCCGGCGCCAACCCACGGTTCGAAGGGATTTACCCCCTACTGGACGCCGCAATGCCTCGAGGTGAAGTGCCTGGACGAGGCGCCCGGTTACGGAAGGGGCGGCTCGGCGTTGCGAACCAGCTCGAGGAAGTACTCCGAGAACCAGCTTCCTGCCTGAGGCGCGCCTTCCGCCGAATCGAAGGACTTGCAACTCGGATCGAACCGCGGCTGCGTCGGATCGGCAACGCCGTCGGACTCGCCCGGCGGCTTGATCCAGAAGAACGCGTCGAGCGGAGCCTCGTCGGGAGTCGCCTGTGGGCGCTCGCCGATCCCAGCCCCCTTCACGTTGCACCAGGAGCCCCACTTGCGACGGATCCCAGTCTTGCCGTTACGCGAGGTGTCGATGATGAACCCCTTGCGCTTGATGCCGACACGCTTCAGCGTGTCCGACATTCGCCGCACGTACGTGAGCTCATCGGGACAGGGATTACTGCCGTCGAGCTTCTTGCCGTCTCGCCCGGAAACGCTCGTGTAGTTGGAAACGTTGGTGGCAAACCCGCGGATTTTGTGCACGCCGCCGGCCATGTCGAGCACCTGCTTGAAGATCCGCGCCATCCGTGAACGATTGTCGGACCACCCGAGCCAGCCGGAATGTGCCGCATCCAGATAGATGCTGACGTGCTCTTGCGAGAGTTGCGTGACTGCGTACGCCACCGAACGAAGGTAGGCTTGTGCCGACTCCGCGCAGGTAGGGTTGCCCAAATTCGTGGCCAAGTTGGCGAGGGAGTCGGGCTCGAGAACGACGACGATGGGCTGCCCCGGGTGTGACCGGAATTGTGCGGCAATGGGATCGATGAACTCGGCTCGATAACGTGCCTCGCCGTTTTCGCTCAGTTTGAGCTCGCCCGCGGACGCCTTTGCGGCGCAATCCCGATTGGGCAGATCGTAGACGACGAAGAGCGTGAGTGTAGGCTTGCCGTCCTTGTCTTGCTGCTGCTTCGCGCCGTCCAAGGCAGGCCCGATCGATGGGATACGTTCGATGCTGTCGAGCCAAATTGCAGTGGGATAAGTCGCGACCTTTCGGATCTTCGCTGCCAGCTCCGGATGTTCCTTCGCGGCGGCCTCTACCTTCGCCGTGTAGTTCGGATTCAGGTAGAACTGAACGTCCTCGAAGGGGTTCTTTCTTGCGGCAGCGGGCCCGACATCCCATTGGCTTCCCGAGCGCCCGCGCCCCGAGCCACTACACGCGAGGAGCAATCCGGCAGCCAACGCCACCGAGCCGCACCGAAGCGACGTGGCACGGCAGGACTCCGTTCTCTTGGCAGGCAGCCCGTAGGCTCGCTTCGTTACCGCTACTTCGTTGCCGACTCGCTGTGATGTATTGCGGAAGAACATTGGATTCGTCTTCGTCGACCCGAAGCGCCGCCATCGGCCACGTCGCGTCGCGAAGTTCTGGTTTACCACGCCGTCGCCGCCGGGAAACGACGAACCGCCACACGTGATACGATGACATCGCAGTCTGCCCGTACGAACACCGCTCTCGAATAACTGTCGATGGAACTTACGCAATAAAGTATCGAGACGGCTCGCGCCGCCGCAGTGAACGCCATCGCCGCAAGCATTCAACCGACACCATGGTGGCGCATCCCGGGTCTCGATGTCGACCCCTCTGGTTCTGCGCGACCGCTCTCCGAAGCGTGACCCAGGGTACGATATGAGAGCTCCCTGACCGGCTTCGCGCTCGTGCCCCGCATCGCGTTCGATGACGCACGCACTGCGAGTCACGAGCGGTGAATGAGTCCTAGAACCAATCGCAGATCGAAAAGGTTTCGACGAGCTTCGCCAACAAGGCCGGATTGTAATGACGGAAAGGTTCGTCGTAAGAGGTAAACCCGACGAGTCCTCCCACGAGGCAGCTATGCAAGCCGAGAACGACGACGATGGCCTTCGACCAACCCCGAAACCACGCCGATTCGTCACCACGACGCACCAACCAAAAAGCGGCAATCGACGCGAGAATGGCCATGCCGCCCACGGCGTCGCCAGAGTAACGCATCGAGGATTCCCATAGCCCAAGGGCTGGCCACAGGGAGAGGATGGCACCGATGGAACAAATGATCGCCCACAGATGAATCCACGAGACGCACATCACCGGCGGGAAGGCCCACTTCGCGAATCGACGTACCAACGCTCTCGCACCCCAGTAAAGATGCGCGAATTGAAGCCACAGGAATCCGCCCATGACCAAAACGCCGCCCGCGACCTCGAAGGTCAAATACCCAGGCGGCCAGGTGATGAGCGTGGTGAGCGGTCGGAACTTTTGTCCTGCAACGAAGGGGAACGCGCAACTCCATTTGAGCGGCGCAAACAAGTACGAGAACAGATTCGGAATGACGTAAACGTCGTGTCTAGTAAAGTGCTGGAGCGTGACTTGGAATCGGATTCCGAACTCGAAGGGTGAGTCGAATCGCAGGTAGTTGTAGCTCGCAATCGCCACGCAACCGAGTCCGAAGGGGCCGCCGAGAGCCAACGCGAAACGGAAGCACTTTGCGAGGGAACGCTCGAGTTTGTACCAAACGAAAAACAAGGTCGCGCCCAAGATGAAGGGCGAGGCAATGGCCGTGGTTACACGTGAACCGAACGCAAGAGCGCAAGCCGTACTCGCCAAGACGAACCACGACGAGCGTCTTCTTTCCTGGACCAAACCGAGGAAAGCAAACCACCAGCCTGCGAACATAAAGCACTGACCTGCCGCGAGGGAAGCCTCGTATATGTCAGGTCGAGCGACGATGAACGGGATCGGTGAGGTCAAGCCGAATACCGCGACGCACAACGCCACGAGCCACGTCGGTGGACGCGCCTTCATGTACTTCGCGAGCCCCAAGATCAGCCCCGTCCCGAAAACGAGGCGCCCGGTCATGTAGCAGACCGTACCCCACTGATCGCTCACGGTGCCCACGTATCCGGTCAGCACCTTCCATAGCCAGAGCAGCAGAGCCGGCACCGGACCCCAGTAGAGATAGTACCGCCCCTTGTACAGAGACGCGTCCCAAAGCCATAGGTTTTGGAAGAAGTTCTCGTCAGCGTACGGATTGGGCTTCGCCAGCAACTCAGGCTTCGGTTGCTCGAGGATGTAAAGGTGCCCCGCACGAAAGCCCTCACACATGCGATCGTAATAATCGGGACGCGACGGGATCATTCTGAAGGTGCCCGCGCTCGCTAAAAACGCGTAGAAGTACGTCAGCCCGAGCACGATGGGAACGGCGACGAGCAGTTGTCGACTGGTTGCGCTCTTCGAAAACTCGAAGAGTGCGCGCGACCATCTATCTGTCCAGGGCGTCTTGTCTGCTGCCATCCAGATCCGCGGGTGGAAACGAGCTCCAAACCCGGTCCTTTCGCTGGTCACGGGTTACCGGAGGTTAGAAAGACAGCCCCCGAAGTCCAGGAGATTCGATGCTCTTGGCCGGTGGAGCAGAGCGATCCTCGAAAAGGCAAAAGAGCCCGCTTGTAATATTCCGCGGATTCGACGCGGATTCGACGCCGATTCGACGATGCACGCCCTCCGAACGATGGGCCTACCGATACCCCCGGTTTCCCCACGCACGCATGACTCGCGACGCATGACTCGCGACGCATGACTCGCGACGCATGACTCGCGACGCATGACTCGCGACGCATGACTCGCGACGCATGACTCGCGACGCATGACTCGCGACGCATGACTCGCGACGCATGACTCGCGACGCCGAGGCAGCACCATCACGCGAAGAAGCGCTTCACGGAATGCGCGGGTACGAAGTCGAGCAACGACTTGGCCCGTTCGACGGAAAGCAACGACTGCGTACCGCAAAGGTGCGGCTCCACCACGGCATTCGGGTAAAACAGCTCCGAAAGCTCGCGCGATGGTAAGCCGAGCTGGTTGTGATCATCACACAGATTCACGACATGTGCTCCGTGGAGCTCCTTGGCTACGGCAAGCTCGAAGGCATGATTGCGATCCCGATCGTCGAGACAAGACCAAAGATGAACGGCACCCGTCGCGATGGCATGGTCGGGAAAGGGAATCTCATAGCGTCGGCGTGGATCGCGATTGGCATCGAAGAACGACCGAATGACCCGTTGCGCTCGAGACTGTCCTTCCGCACGCGGAAGCGCAAGCAGCGCGGAGACGGCATCACGTACGCTCTCGTGGACCGGCCGCAGGTCTTCACCCATGTTTTGTCCCATCCGAAAGCAGACCGAGGCGATCCCTTCGCGATGAAAGAAGTACGCGGCTACGCTCTCGAGAACGAGCTTCGAGAAGGAATACGGGTCCGCTGGCGAACAAGGATGACCCTCGTCAACCGGAATACGTTCGACGGCGACAGGTCGCGGTCCGAAGTACAGCCCGAGCGCGTTGATCGAGCTCGCGCATACGACGCGCGGGACACCTGCAAGCGCAGCCGCACGATAGACGCAAAAGGTGCCCGAGGCGTTCACACGAAAGATCTCCTCTTCGCTCGAAGCCCAAGGTGTCCCGAGCGCCGCGAGATGCACTACGGCGTCGCAGCCGCGAGCCAACGCAGCGAGGCCGTCTACGTCCGTGACGTCGCAACGCACGATAGCCCGAGCCGAAGCAGTTTCCGGATCGGTAACGTCCGTGGCGCGTACCTCGTGCCCTCGTTCTCGAAAATGCCGTGAGATGGCTCGTCCGAGTTGACCCGCAGCCCCTGTCATCAACACTTTCATGCGGAACCTTCGAGTGCCCATCGCAAGCGCCGGGTGAGTGAGGCTTCACCCTCATCGCCCTGGGTGCGCCCGCGCTCCCGAATCGCAGTCCTGCGCAGCCGTTCACGAACTCGAGTCCTCTCTCTATCTGTCATTGGCTCCCGACCAGACGCTACCACGAGCCGCGCGCCGGCTTTCCAGCCTCGCAGCACGCTCTCCCCAAGGCCCCTCGAGCCGAGGCGGGAAGCGCCCGAAGAAACTGAGCTCCCTGGAAAGCCCGCGCGCGTGAGCGCCCCTCGTCCTTCAGGGATCTCAGACGCCCCGAGCCGCCAATTTTGCGAAAAAAAGGCCGACCGTGCGACGCGCTTCTAACCTTTTCACGGACTCGGTCCGTACCCATCGCCGTAGGGGGCCTCCGCAGCAGGTCTCCTGTGTAGGAGAGCGATGACACTCGGGATCAGCGACGTCGCAAGCTGGAGAAGGACCTTCGTCGAGTCGGTTCAAGAACTCTCAAGTAGCTTTCTTTGCGGTGTGCCCGTCGCGGAAGTTGGACACAAGCAGCAGATGCCCGACGACTTGCTCGGCGCCTTCGTCCAGGTGGTCTGTCCCGAGGGAGCCGTTCTGCTCGGCATCACGGGCACCTCGGAGAGTTGTGCTGGTCTGGCCAAACTCATGCTTGGCATGGATCCCGAGGACGAGATCTCCGAAGACGACTCCAACGACGCAATGGGAGAGATCATCAACATCGCAGCGGGAACACTGAAGACGAAGCTCTCGTCGCAGGTGGGAAACATCGAGCTCGGATTGCCGCTCTTTCTCAGCGGAAGACTTCGCGCGGTTGGACACATCGCCGTCGAACTGACGGAGGTCGAAATCGGACCGCACGCTTGTGCGTTGATCGTGTTCGCACTGACCGGCAAGTAGCCGGAACAACCCGAGCTGGCGACGCACTCGAAGCAGAATGCTGGTGTCTCAATGAGGACGCGACGGCAGCATCTTGCCGATGAGCGTCCGCGCACGCAGGTGATCGGGCACGAATCGATCGAGAGAACCGTCTGCCCATCGATATAGCAGCACCAAGAGCAGCCCAACGAAGATCAGACGTTTCCACGGCAAGCCCTCGTCGGCAAACCGCTCGAACGCGTCTCGACGTGCGCCAGCCGGCAATTTGGCAACGCTCGTGAGTGACGCGCCGAACGCCACGTTGATCTTGGCGTTCGCGTTCACCGCCCAACCGCTAGCATCGAGGATCGGCCCGAGATTGCGCTTCCGTAGGGTGATATAGGCCAAGACGACCGACGGCATCGAAATGAGAAGAATCATTCCGATCCCGGCGCCGATGGTGGCGAGAATGCCGAGCCGCAATACGCCCGTGACGTATCCGACCATCGCAGTGAAGAACGTGCCTATCGCGCCGACGGCGACGCCCAGGGCGGCGACGGAACCGACGTCGACACGCTTCGCTCCTGCGACGGCGGGCTCCTTGTCCAAGTTGGCCGTGGTCGCTGCCGTGGTCGCAAGGGAAGTTTGCGTCTCCCCTTCTGCCGTCGCCGCGCGTTTCGCGACTTGTTGTTCGATGAGGCGCACGAACTTCTTGTACGGCGACCAGAATGCCTGACGAATGCTGATCGGGCAGTCGACGATCTTGGTGATTGTGGCGTCGTAATCACGACCGTTACGGTCGTAAAATAGCCCATTGCGGCCAACCATGAGGTTATCGCTATCACCGGCAGTGACCACGGCGACGACGTTGAACTTCTCGTCGTCGGCGGGTCTGCGACACTCGACGTACGCGAGATACGCACCCGCTAGACCAGCCATTTTCGCGTGAGTCGCTGGATCCTGCACCCGTATGCAGAGACGGCATGCTCGCTGATCCAAATAGAGCGTTCCGCACTGGAAGATGGAGGCCTCTTTGCCGTAGTAGAAGTCCCGAAAGTTCACGAAGTTCGTCGTGATCCGATACAGATCGCGATAGTACCGAACCAACCGTTCGACGTCCTCGATACACTTGAGTTCGTCTTCGCGAGATTGGTCCTTCTCGACGAGTTCCTTCAATCGCGTTTCGGCGCCCGACCATAGCAACTCGTTCACCTTGTCCGTTCCGAGTGTCTCGACCTTTCGCCCGAGCTTCGATTGCTGCCATTGCGCGAAGGGTGCCAAGGTTTCGAGGATTCCACGCCACTCGGCTTCCGAAAGCTCTCGTCGGTCCCCGAGGAGCGGAAGGACGACGTCTTTTCGCAAGGATTCGATCGCAGTGGCGTGGGCTGGATTGAGCGCGCCCTCGAGCGGTAGTGCGCGCCCAGCCGCTACATGAGCCAGGGGAAAGCCTGCCACTTCTTCAGCGGTCAGGCTCATGTCGCGACCGATCACCTCCGCGTACTCGTCCTCTTTTCGATTGAGCGCAGCCGAGATCCGTGGATCGAATTCGGCGAGACGGCATCGCGTGAAGAAGTCATCGACTTTCGCGCGAACCCGCTCGACGGCGGCAAAAGCGGTCTCGGTACGTTCGCGACCGAGGGGTAGGACCTTCGGCTCGGCCGCTGCCCGCTCTTGCCAATCTGCGAATGCGCGCAACTCCTCGAAGAACTCACGGATATGCTCGGAAGAAACGCCTCGTTCCCCGGAACGGTCGAGCACCGATCCGATGTGATCGACGATGAGCCGAACGACGGCCTTGTCGCTCTCCACATCGGCGGACTGCTCCGTGATGATCCCGTCGCCATTGAAAGGTGCATTCGCGAACACGCTGATGGGGTTCTCGAGTTCCTCGACGCTCAAGGAGGTGGCATCGGACTTACCCAAGTTGCGGAGGATCTGCAGCGCGGCTTCATGAAGCGTTTCACCCTCTGGTGAATCGGATCGAATCGACGCAAGTGGCAGTTGCCCCCGACCGGCGAGCAAATCGTCGGGGTTCTCGAGGAGTCTGCCGGCGAACTTGAGTGCGGCAATGAGCTCTGGCGCACGAACCCTCCCATCCTTGTCGGTGTCAATCAGCTCGAGGGTGCGCTTGTCGATTTCGAGGCCACTCGTCGGGCAGGCAAGAGCGACCCAGAGCTTCTGGTCCAAGCTCTCGAGATTCATCAGATCGGCGCCCGACTCGAGTTTTACCTGATCGAAACCACCGGCACGGAAGAAGGTCCAGCGCGAGGACGTGCTCATTCCGCCTCACTACTACAACTCCCAAGCGCTGACGAGCCCGTCAGTACCGCAGGGAGAAATCCAGGCTCATCCGTGCCGGACCCGCCCGCGCCGACGAGGCGGAACCCTCTTGGACAACCACGTCGGAACGACGACTTCGCGCTCGGTCGACGCTGCGGACTCCATCGCGTCAGGCGCGGCCGAGAATCCTCGGCGCCCTAAATCATGAGGAGGATCCCTGCATGTGCAAGAATCCTCCATCTTGCGTCGAGCGAGAGCTTCGTGCAGTGACCTTCGAAACGCTCGATTGTGATCGATGGTTCGAGTCACGTCACCCACGACCTCGAGCATGGTGCGTTCCAGCAACTCCTTATGCCGTTCCGACGTCGCCCCTTCGACGACTTGCTGTAGCGCGCCGTGATTGAATAGCCGAAATCGCATGACCGCAACCCGAAGGATGCACGCGACGGCGTGAACCAACAAATTCGGCGAATAGACGTACCAGTCCTTCAACCAGAATACTTTGCTATAGTTCTCGAAAGCGCGATCAACGACGTCTCGAAAGTCCTTCTCCCACCGCTGGCGCTTGGTGCAGTATTCAATCCAGTTCTGTAGCCATGCTTCGCTCGTGATCTCAGCCGTATCCGTCGTGACCTTGGGTTGTTCGTCGTTCGGCGACTCGAGACAGGTACCGAGATCGGCTTCGATGACGGACGAAATGAGCGCCATCGCGTAGTTGCCAGGCACTGCATTGGAGTCGAGCTCGCGGTTCAGCCCTGCGAGGAAGGAGGGTTCCCGTACCGTCGCCATGTCTGCGAGCAGTCGACGTCGATCGACTTGCTTCGAACGATCGGTGAAGTACGTCGCAGTGCGTTGGCCGAAATAGGCTACGGCAAACAGCCGCGTCTGCAGCGAGAACTCCTTTCGGGAGAGGAGCTCGACCACGAACCTTCGCACCTCGTCGAGGTACGCTTCGTAGTCGGTGGTATTCGAATTCACCGCGATCAGATTGTTGACGTGGCGTAAAGATGCAACGTCGACGAGTTCCACGAGATCTGCACCAGAGTCGGAGAGTAGGCACAGTCGCGCAGCCTCGGGACAAGCCAACGTCGCCCAAATCTCGTACTCCCCCCCAATCGTACCGACCTCTCTTGGGTATTGAGCGCAGAGGTCTGCCAAGGCACCTTCCCCCAAAGTCGAGTGCACCCCACAGAGCAGGTCGTCCTCGAGATACGGACATACGCCCTCCTCGTTGAACCGAATACTGTAGGGATGCAGTTGATTGTTGGACCGAGAGTCGTTTCGGACCACGGCATCTCGTTTCAGCCGCAAGGGGACCGGTGCAGAGGCGAAGCCGGCAATGAGACGTTTCCGATCTTCTTCCGTCAAGCCAATCGACCACCCGCGACAGCATCGCGCGCCACACGCCTTGCCGTCGCAACGAAACTGCTCGACGTACTTCGCAGAAAGATAACGCTTCATGGTCGTCCACCCACCATCGTCAGCGATGTGCCCCCCGTCGCAAGCCGATGAGCACTCGATCCTCGTATTTTTCGAAGTCGACTCTTTGTCGGAACGGTGACGGTTTCCGCAAGACGAGCATCCCACCTTCCGTAGGGTAAATCACGATCCGAGGCGGATCGCGCGAGCCGACGGTAGACGGATTGAGGCCACGAAGGATTCGGCACGTCGATCCTGCAAGCGACCAGAACGGCGAAGGAGGTAAGCGATCCCTCTGGCAAGGGTGTGAATCGCGGATTTTTCCGAAGGAGCGTCACGGATTTGACGCCGACACGCGACCCCAATGCGGAGCCCCAATACGGAGCCCCAATGCGGAGCCAAAAGGAATCGGGCGGGGGGATACCGAGCGTCGACATCTGGCGCAATGCGACCAATCGATACATACATACACGCCCAAGATGTCCCTCTCCGATGTTCGGCCCGTACAGGCCTCGCCCGTTACCGTCCTCGTTCAACCGGGATACGCCAGCTCCGGTGATGATCACTGGCAAACCCACTGGGAGAAAGCGTACGGGTACCACCGCATCGAGCAAAACGATTGGCTCATGCCAGAACGCGCGGACTGGGTCTGGGCAATCGAACGCGAGGTCGAAGCCTGTCCTACGGCGGTCGTGTTCGCGGCGCATAGCTTGGGCTGTATCGCGATTGCCCACTGGGCTGCCGTATCGAAGCTGACGACCAAGGTGCGAGGAGCGCTGTTCGTTGCGCCCGCCGACGTCGATTCGGACGAGCACACGCCAGAAGAAGTCCGCAATTTCGCCCCCATTCCCGAACGCCCGCTCCCGTTCCGAACCACGGTCATCGCCAGTCGGGATGACCCATTCATGGACTTCGCTCGGCTCCGCGAACTCACCGAACATTGGGGCGCTCGCTTCGTCGACTTTGGGGTCTTGGGGCACATCAATTCGGATTCACGACTTTCGCTGTGGCCCGACGGCCATCGAGAGTTGCTTACCCTGATGGCGTAATGGCCTCGACGTCGGCACCGAGCGGGTGAGTTGAACCACCCGCTCGATCGCACCGTCACATCCCCTCCGAAGCCGCCGTCACTGGCCGCGTCGAGACCGGGCTTCCTCACTTGCAGTCGTCGTCACCGGCCGCGTCGAGACCGGGCTTCCTCACTTGCAGTCGTCGTCACTGGCCGCGTCGAGCCCGGGCTTCCTCACTTGCAGTCGTCGTCACCGGCCGCGTCGAGCCCGGGCTTCCTCACTTGCAGTCGTCGTCACCGGCCGCGTCGAGACCGGGCTTCCTCACTTGCAGTCGTCGTCACCGGCCGCGTCGAGACCGGGCTTCCTCACTGATTGCCTTCGATTGCCTTCTGGAAGACGCGATAGCGCTTGTAGATGTACGCGCCCATGGAGCGGATCCCGAGATTGATCGGGGCGTCGTCCTCTCGTGTCCACGAGAGCTCCCCCCATTGATAGCCCTTCGCCGCACCGCGTTTGGCAACCTCGACGTACATCGCGGCAGAGAGACCACCGTAACGTTTCACGTTCTGTCGAACGTCACTGCGGATCCCGAGCATCATCAGGCGCGTCGATTTGGGCTTCCGCACCTTCATACGATAGAGCAACTTTGCCGCCCCGATGGGTAGCCCACAATCGAACAAGCGGCCATTCAAGTCGTAGATTGCCTCGTTGAGATTGGGCACCATGATGCACATGCCCACCGCTTCGCCGCCAATCTCGGCAATGAATGCGACGTCCGGATCGACGATGAGCTTGAGCTCTTCGGCAACCTTTTTGACCTCGGCAGGGAGAGCAGGAACCATGCCCCACTTCCCTTCCCACGCGTCGTTGTAGATGCTCATCACGTTTGCCATCTCTTGCGGGAGATTGTCGACGTCGATACTTCGAAGCGTCACCTCTGGGAGCGAACGGATTTGCTCCCAAGCCTTGATGACTCGCTTCGGGAACGGCAGCGTCACGTCGTAGCGCCAGCAGAGGAGATCCTTCTCCTTCGAACAGCCGTAGCCCTCGATCAAGCGATGCTGATAGGTGCGCGAATGTGCCATCATGACGTTGGGAGGAAGGTCGAAGCCTTCAACCAGGCAACCCACTTCGTCATTGAAGTAAAGCGAGATCGGCCCGATCATCCGCTTCATTCCTTTGGTGCGGAGCCACGCTTCCGCGTGTGCCATGAGCGCAGTGGCCACCTCTTGGTCTTCGATCGTATCGATAAAACCGAAGAAGCCGGTCTCGTCCTGGTGCACTCTCAAGTGCTCACGGTCGACGGTGGCGGAACATCGCCCGACCAAGCGTCCATTTTTGCGCGCTGTAAACAGTGCCACTTCCGCGCGTTGGAATAGTGGGTTCTTCTTCGGATTGAGACGATCCCGAAACTCGAAGTCCAAAGGAGCCACCCAAGTGGGATCGAACCGAAAGACTTCCTTTCCAGCTGCAATGAAGGCCTCGACGTCTTTCCCTGGAACATGCTCGTGAATCTCAATCGCCATGGCGGGGCGCATCTTACGCGACAATGCGCGAACTCGCAGCAGCCACCGAAATGTCGCGACTGGCCGCGCCTGGTCCGATGGGTAGGCCACTGGGTCGACCCCATCGCACTCGCGCCCTTCGACGAGGGTCACTCGTGCGATGAGACGCAGCCCTCGGGTTGTTGGCAAGCGCGCTTCACTTGGCGGGCGTGAACGTCTATTCTCGATCGGATGTGCCGGAGTGCGCGCATGAAGCGAGGCCCAACATGACTCTCCTGCAAATGACAGCGGCCGAGTTGATGACACCGAACCCAATCCTGATTGCCGCCGGGGCCACGTTGCGTGCCGCCGCACTCCTGATGGGCCAGCAGCGCATTCACTGCCTGATCGTTCCGGGGGATGCGGGTCGAAATGTTGGGGTCATCACGTCAACGGACATCGTGAACGTCCTCGCGAACAGCGATCCAACGGTACTCGACCGCTTACAGGTGAAGGACGCACAAACGTCGCCGGCACTGACCGTGGAGGAGGGAGCGACGCTTGCAGACTGCTTGCGTCTGATGCAGAAGGCTGGAATTCCTAGCGTCCCCGTGATGCGTGGGACCGATCCGATCGGGATCCTCAGCTACACGGACGTCCTTCGCGCTGCGGTAAAGGGACCTTTTACGACTTGACGGATACGCGGCAACCGCTGCTCCGCTGCGCCACCGCAACGTCGTTGATCTCACCCGCAACGCAAGCAGACGACGAGACCGATCGACCGCATCCGCCGGAAGGCACGTCCGAAAGGTAACGCCTCGAACGCGACGTGCGGCAACGCGAAGACACATTGGAAACGCCACTGGCGTTCGCATGCCGTGATCCCCGAGCCAACAGCGACGCGTCGCAGACGAGCGAATTCGGGGTTGGAAGTGGTCACTGTCGTCTTCGCACGAAGCTCGACCGGCCATAGAACCTACTTTCCTAGCCGTGGGATTTCCATCGTGGTAGCTCGCAACTCGAAGCCGAGGTGCGACCTTGACCGCTCCCAGACGAGTATGTAAGGCTCCACAACCTTTCAGCCAAATCAGAAGTCGGTCACATCCAATCTGAGGTCCAAAGATGCTCAAAGCAGGTCTCATCGGCGCCGGAAAGATGGGGATCTCCCATTTTGCCATTCTCGGCGCACATCCCGATGTTGAGGTCAGCGCCGTCTGTGACAGCGCGAGCTTCATCACGTCACCCTTGAAGAAGCACACGCACGTCGAGACGTTCAAAGACTACAAGGACATGATCAAGCGCAGCAGCCTTGATTTTGTCGTCGTGGCAACGCCGACGTCCAGTCACTTCGAAACGGCAAAGTACGCGCTTGAGCAGAACCTCCATGTCTTCGTGGAGAAGCCACTGTGTCTGACGCCTCAGGAGAGCAAGACCCTCGCTGACCTGGCAAAGGCCCAAAAGCGCATCAGCCAAGTCGGCTACCACAACCGCTTCATCGGCACCTTCATCGAAGCCGCGAGGTTGGTCAGGTCCGGCGCCCTTGGCGATGTCTATCACATCAACGGCAGCGCATTCGGGCAGGTCGTCGTCAAGAAGAAGGCAGATAGCACTTGGCGCTCGAAGAAGTCCGAGGGCGGCGGGTGTCTCCACGACTACTGCTCCCACGTCATCGACCTCATGAATTTCGTGATGGGACCACCGAAGGCAGTGCTCGGAGCCAAACTCCAAAGCATTTTCTCGGAGAGCATCGAAGATGCCGTCTACGCCACACTGGTCTACCCCAACGGCGCAAGCGGTCAGATCGAGACCAATTGGAGTGACGAGAGTTACCGCAAGATGAGCACGAGCATCACGGTCTACGGAACCGCGGGCAAGCTCCAAGCGGACCGCCAAGAGCTCAAGGTTTACCTCCGCAAGGGCGCGGAGATTCCGGGTTACGGCTTGGGCTGGACGATGCGCTACATCACCGATCTCCAGAAGCCGGTTTGGTATTATCTCCGCGGAGAAGAGTACTCCGCTCAGTTGGATTCGTTCATTCAATCCATCAAGGCTGGGCAGCAACAAGGCGATTACTCCTTCGCCAGCGCTTACGAGACCGATCGCGTCGTGGACCTCATCCAACAAGCAAGCAGGAGCTAGTGATGGACCGCATTCTCTTTGGTGACAACCAATTCTTCGGCGTAAATCATATGTCCGAAGAAAAGGCCCGAGCGCAATCGATGAAGTTTCGCGACACCGCCGCGATCATGAAGGTGCTCGACAATGCCTATGATCTCGGCATCAAGACCTTCATGTGTACGACCCACGATCGTATTGGCGAGGTCGCCGATATCGTCCGCGCCAACCCCGACCGTTATGGGGATTTCGTGTTCTATCCGGGAATGCCGTACGCACACAAGTACGCCAATTCCGTCGGCGAGGTCGGCATCATGGGCACCCTGAAGCGATTCGCTCCAGGTGGCTTGTTCGAGTCCCTCATCAAGGGCGCCGTTGCCGGCTTCACGCAGGACGTGTACGAGCTCATGCGCATGCTCGTCGACGCCGAGTTGAAGTTGTTCGTCGGCGTGAAGACGCCCGTCATCTTCCTCCAGAACGTCGTCACCGACCTGCTCCTCGGTCTGAAGATGTACGACATGTTTCCGGCGTTCGCGAACCACATTCGAACCAAGTACAACGCGGAGGCGGGCTTCTTCACGATGAATCTCCCTCGCCTCCTCGACGTGCTCGAGGATCGCGGTATCGAGAACCCCATCATTTGCTCCAACATCAACAAGATTGGCTTCCGTATGTGCGGCGGAGTCAATCTCTACGACAAGGTCATCTCCACCCGAAAGTTCCGTTGCGTCGCGATGTCGATCTTTGCATCGGGTGCAATCCCGCCTGAAGAGGCGATCAAGTGGGTGTGTGATCGCCCGAACATCAAGTCCATCGTCTTCGGCGCTTCTTCCAAGGGTAACATCCAGCAGACGCGGAATCTGATCTTGAAATACACGCAGACCTGACCCTTCGAACCGAGCGACGCGGCATGAGAAGAGAGGAGAGGGACGCACGAGGTGTGTCCCTCTTTTCTTTGCCGATGGCGGTGATTCGCCAGAGCGCCCATCGATTGGGTCACCGTCCGAAAGCGCCGAAACCCAAGCGAGCCGAGCGCCCGAGGAGCGAGCAACGGAAGGCGACTAGCTGTCATCTGAGGAGCACGGCGACGGGGGCCCCTCGGCGCAGCGCGAAGATCGGCGTTTGCGGTGGACGATTCAAATCGATTGGCTCTGGGCGCTCACCTCACCCACGAGTTCCGCGCATGGCGCAGCGTCATCGACGTTGCTCGCGAGTACCCAATGAGTGCGCACCAGAAAACGGCTCGCGACGCACGGAGGGTCGGAGCGAATCATCCGCTCGCACGCTCCTACCGAGCGACGCCTGCGGAGCTAAATGGTGCTATTCGGCGCGCTAGGTGCGCGGCTCGGCCGAACGTTGCAGCTGCGACCAGAAGTTCTCGAGCCAATCGACGAGCTCGGTAGAACCGCCCAGGGTAGCCTGCTTTACGGAACGGCCTCGTGCGGCCACGATGGCAGACTCGAGTTCACTCATTTCATGAACGACGGACGCCAATCCGATGTTCTGCATCTTCTCGGTGAATGGCAATTGGTGATCGTCGACATGTTCGCCGTACTGCGCTCGACGCGGCACCATGATTGGCGATTTGCCCTGCTGGATGCACGTCAACGTGGAGCCTGCACCAGCATGGGTAATGACCACCGATGATTCGACGATTTTGTCGCAGAGCGCTCCGAAGGACAAATAGCGTTCGAACTTCGCTGTCTTCGGCTCGTAACGACAAGCTCCAAGCTGAACGAAGAACTCCTCGGAAAGGGTATTATGCGAAGCCAATTCGTCGATGGCGCGAGCCAATCGAATCGAAGGGGTGCACTTCCATACCCATGATGACGAGAATCATACAGATCCTCCCGTGATATTCGACGCCCGGGTATTTGCTCTCGAGCTCGGGCCACTGCACGAGCATCTTCGTGACGAAGGGTCGCACCATGCGCGCCGTCAACGAGAGTTCGGTGATTCGCGTAATCGATTCGACGAAGATCGTGGGAATGCGCATCGCCTTGGCGAGCCACAGGAACGGCGCTGCCACGCCGGAGCCCGTCGTCAAAATGAAATCGGGGCGCTTCGTTCGCAGTAGTCGCGCCGCCAAGACCATATTTCTCAGGAGGTTAGGCACGTTCCGCACCGTGGGATGAGCGGCCCAATGGACCTCCGCCTCGTCCTTCAACAGGTACTCTGCGTCTGCCGTCGGGAAGCTGACCCAGTAGCGTTCCTTGTTCTCCCAGAAGGCACGCAAGCAGAGCATTTCGTAGATGTGTCCCCCCGAGGAGGCAATCAGCAGAATTCGCATGGTCGACTCACGAATAGGTCAGTCCGTTCACACTCGGTCCGTAGAGGTCCCCGACTATCTTGCGTTCTGACGGACCTGACTACCAAAAACGGTCAGAAAGAGGATCTTGAAGTCGAGGCTCAAACGCCAGTTGTGGATGTAATAGAGGTCGTGCTCGACACGCTTTTCCATCTTGTCGATGGTCTCCGTTTCGCCACGCCAACCATTGACCTGAGCCCATCCGGTGATGCCCGGCTTGACCTTGTGTCGCAGCATGTACCCCTGGATCTTGTGCCTGTATAGCTCGTTGTGAGCTACGGCATGAGGTCGCGGGCCGACCAGAGACATGCTTCCCCCTACCACGTTGAACAGTTGCGGCAGCTCATCGAGGGAGGTTCGACGCAAGAACGCGCCGAATGGTGTGATTCTCTTGTCGTTTCGTTGGGCCTGCTGCACGTTGGCCCCATCCTCGCAAACGGTCATCGTACGGAACTTGAGCACGTAAATCTCGCGACCACTCAAGCCGTATCGACGCTGCCGAAAGAAGATTGGCCCCGGGGAGCTAATCCGCACACCAATTGCAACCGCAATCATGAGCGGGGAAATCATGAGGAGCCCAATCGTGCCAAGCACGATGTCCTCGAGTCGCTTCAGCCAGCCGCCAACGCCTTGGAATGGGGTGTCGAAGATACTCAACACGGAGACGCCACCGACCGAGCTCCAACGCGCATGGAGGAGATCGAAGACGAAAAATCTGGCACGAAGTACACCGTTGCCGTCGTGTCGGCGAGTCGCCGCACGAGCTCTGCCGCACGCACCTCGGCACGCAATGGCAAAGCGATGTAGAACGATGTCGATGCGACCGTCTCGTGCATCGGACACCAAGGCCTGAAGGTCGCCGATGATGTCCGCCAAACGTTCGACACCTTGATAACGTCGCGGTGCGGCGCGGTCGTCGTAAACCCCTCGGAGCACGAAGCCCAGGGTCGGATCGGACAACAACGCACTGAGCAGTCGTTCCGCAGCAGGTGTGCATCCGGCAATGGCAACCGTCTGCGTATAGATCCCCCTCGCCCGCAGGCTCTTGAGAACGGACCGCAGCACGAGACGAAAGCACCCCACGACCACGGGTGCCGAGAGGACCCAGCCCGTGATGGCAACGCGCGAGTACTCAGCCGTGGTCTTGGTAGCAAAGGCCAGAGACAGCAGGCCACCGACCACGACAATCCAGGTCGTTGCGACCTGGGCGAGCTCAGCAGTGGCTCGGACGTTGTGCGTCAACCGATAGAGACCGTTGAATTCGGCAAGCAATAAATACCCGGCGACCCCCATCACACATGCAGTGGTGTATGCGGCAGACCAGGTGGCCTTGTACAATCCTACGGTGACGAGCAACGAGCATACGATCAGCGCGGTATCCCCGAGCCGCTGCAAAACCGATATGCCGGTTGATCGTTCGCGTATTGGACCAGCTTGCAACAACGAAGAGTTCTTCCTTCCGGTTCGACACGCAAAGGTATCCGGACCTATCTTGCGCGCAATGGGAAAGTCGCCGACTTCGAGCAGTTAGGCAAATCCCACGGCTCCTCAGATTCCGCGACTTTGCACTTCATGCCGCGTTACTCCACGAGAACGGAGCCCAGACCCCAGTCGGGATCGACAACACGGTTAGTTGTGGAAAATTACGTTCCTCGCGGGCGCCAGGAAACAGAGGGACGACACAGAGCGGTGCGCCCGACCGGTCAGACGCTCGACACTCGACACTTCTACCTTCATTCGCTGCGCGGTCGGCGGTGGCGTAGCGAGCCAACGCCAGGCCGCTCGACATGTTCCGAGCTCGACCCCGTGCAGCAACGGGGAAACCTCAGGGACGCGCCACTCGAGTACGTCAGCGAAGAGCCATCCTGCACGGGGCGACTCCGAAAGTCCCCACACCCATACGCGCAGTCTTGCCGCGCGGGTTCCCGACGGGGGTCTTGCCGCGCGGTCTTGCCGCGCAGGTTCCCGACGGGGGTCTTGCCGCGCGGGTGCGCGGCGCGGTCGAGAACGACTGTCGAGTTACTGAGAAGGTGCCGGAATGGGGCGCGTCGAGTAGGGCCCCTTCTCGGGAACGGCCTCTCGCGATTGCGCCGGGATTTCGCCGAACTTCGCGAGATATGCCATGAGAACCAGGGAGTCGGCGCGTTCCGGACTGAAAGTCGCGACATTGATGACGATATCGTAGAAGCTCGATCAGCGATATCCGCGTGATACGCCTGCCGCACGAAGTCCGCGCGTTCCTTGTCTCCAGCGCGCACTTGCCGATAGGCCTCCTCCGTCGAGGTTCCAAAGCGCAGCTGATAGTCCCGAACCCGATGCACGAGCGGTGCGATCAAACGAACACGCAGCGCGTGCGCCGGATCCGTCGCCAGGTGCGCGCCTCGCCCCACGATGACGGCTGCCCCGTGACGACCAATGGATGCAAGCAAAAGCCTGAGTTGGTCGTGATAGTCCGAGGCAATGTCTTCCCTCCCCAAATGCAGAGCGTTGAACAACTGAGCCATCGCTCCCACGGGATGCTCGTCGATTGCCCCAACCTTGTCCGGATCGACGTGAAGTTGTTGAGCCACCGCAGAGACGATCTCGTGATCCCAGAACGAGAATCCTAGCCGTTCGGCGACGCGCTGCCCCAATGCCAAACCAAGACTACCGAATTCTCTCGAAATCGTGACGACGGGCCGAAAATGCCCCCCATCCATCGTCGAGCGATCGGGACGCAATTGCCACCTCCGAATCTGCTGTTCCACGATGAGCTCGACGTTGCGCGGGTGGTGACGATGGGTCCATTTACATCTCCGCCATGTCGGCCTCCCTTCATCGGGACGCCGCAGTGACTGTCCCGAATGAAACTCAAAACTAGTCCGAAATGGCCAATTTGTCAAACGGAAGGCTCACTCTCGCACGCGCTTACGCGGGTGCTTGCGTGACGACGCAATGGGTTCGCTCGGCGAGTTTGCGTCTCGCATGAGGAATGCCCACGTGACGATTTGCATGCGCCGCAAAGACGGCGACCGATACGGCCGCCGCATCGACAGACTTGGGCATTTTGGGGTGCATTTACGTTGCTTTTCGCGCAGCGCACGGGCATCGAAGGGGACTCGACCGCACCTTCGGCGAACGACGGACGTATCCGCGTCGCAAGTCCCGGAGGTGGCGGCCGTATGTGTCTGGGAGGCTTCCCGCCGATTCGAACATGAACGCCCCAACGACGAAGCAGAATCGCGCAAGCAGCCACACGGTCATCACGCGGCAATACGATCGTTCATTCGAAACGTTGGAACGAGACTACGAAACCAACGTTCACGGAAACATCGAACGCGAGCTCGTCTTCAGACCCGCCGTCGGAAGCCGAGGAGTTGGCGTCGTTCGTACCGCCCCAAGGCACGGATCCCATGCAGGAATCGACCGCTGAACGCTGGCAGTTCGTTTTGGTGCTCGCCTTTCTCGGTTTCGTCATCGCCGGTGTGTACTGGGCCAATCGAAACCCTTCGGAATCCACACCATCGCTCGGTCAGTCCAGCCAATCCAGTCTGGCGAGCCCCGCTTCGAAGTCCGGAGCGAAAACCAAACTGAATCGAAGCAAGCTCGCAAGAGGCGTTGCCAGCGCGAGCGAGAAGACGTCGACCACCACGACTCGTCCGCAAGATCCGGACCGTTTCGAGGGATGCACACCGTCGCCTGAGCGAAGGACGGAAGCGCCACCGTCACGCGACTCGATCGCGTCCCTTTCGGAGGTATTGTCGGCGTTCGACGATTCGAAGGCGCACGCGAAACGCGCCATCGAGACCATCGAGAGGGTTCAAAAGACGAGCGACGGAGCACATTCCGCGTTGCTCGAGAGTTATCGAAGCTATTTCCTTCGAATACTCGGAGACCGAACCGCGTCGGATCAATCCCTCGAACGAGCGCGCGCGCAGTTCCCCGTCGAAGCGTGTAACCTCTCGTTACCGAACATCGATCCGCGACGAAGGGAACCGACTATTCGCGTCAACCTGGTGGCGCTCCGTCTGGCACTCGAGACCACGTGGAGTCATGAGACTGCCGCGCTGCTGCCGTGTGGACTCTTCCGTGTGCACCCAAACGATGCAGGCGATGCATTCGGCGTCCTCTGGGGCAACGAACGCGACGGCATCGCCGCCTCGATGAAGAGAAGCTGCATCACACGGCTCCTCGACGGAGCGCCTTCGCAACTCGCGAAGGCGACCGTCGCGGCACGCGACGTCGTCTGTGCTGAAATGACTGGAGTCCTCCGCGGCCCCTCGGGGCCCCTCGAAGACGTACTCGAGATTGCCAGCTGTGACTTCCTCGACGACGTGGTGCTTTCCCCAGAACGATGGGCTCGTGACGGCGAAAGCCAAGTGAAACGCATGCTCGACGAAGTCACTCAGCAAGATCCAGTTCTCACTTCACGACTGCACCGATACCAACGGATCGTCGTCGAGCGAGCGAAGCCCCTTGGCGACGCCATCGAATTCATGCTCGATTCCGCGGGACACGATGCATCACCCGCCGACTGTCGCCGTCGCGCTCGTCAAGCCGCGTACGAAGGTCTCGCTGCGCGTTTGAGTGCACTGCGCCACGACGAAAAGACCAATCCGTAGATGCGACGACGATGACGCAAGACAGCATCGAACGCGAGAGAACTGCGAATCCCTTGCGCTAATGCGCAACCCTTGCCTGTCTCCACCGGCCACAAAACCGAAGCAATCGCGCCTGATTCATGCGTTCTCGGCGACGAATCAAAAGCTCCATGGAACCTCCACGGAAACTGGGCGTGCGGAGCTTGACACCCACGGGTCGGTAACATATGCCAGGCGCGAGCTTGGCCGAGATGTTCCTCAATTTTCCATTGGTTGACATTGTCGCGCAGATGCGTTCGCGTTGCGGACGGCTGCAGGCTTCGCGGCGAGTCCCCTGCTCTCGGGAGGCAAGATGAAACCGCTGCGTCCAGTTGGGCTGTGGGGGCACGGCGCTTACGTACCGCGGTTTCGCCTTCGCACGGAGGACATCGTGGACGTGTGGCGTCCGCGGAGCGGGGCTCGCCCGCCGGTCACGCAGAAGAGCGTGCTTTCTCACGACGAAGACACCATCACGATGGCCATCGAGGCCGCGCGCACGGCCTTGCGCCGCTCCGGACTTCCTCCGGCAACGCTCGGCGGGCTTTGGGTCGGGACGGAAAGCAAGCCCTACGCGGTCAAACCCAGTGCGACGTTGGTCGCGGCCGCGCTCGGTGCATCTCGACAGATCGTCGCGGCAGACGTCGAGTTCGCCTGCAAGGCCGGCAGCATCGCGATGCAGCAAGCCGTTGCTGGCGTGGGTTCGGGCATGATGGAAGCGGCACTCGCCGTCGGCGTCGACGCAGCGCAGGCACGTCCGGGGGACGTCCTCGAGTATACGGCCGGCTGTGGCGCATCGGCCATGATCGTCGGTCCCGCCGAAGGAGCGATCGCCCTCGTCGAAGAGTCCCTCTCCTACGTGACCAACACGCCGGATTTCTACCGACGCAAGGAAGCATCGTATCCACAACACGGCGGTCGGTTCACGGAGGAGCCTGGGTACTTCCATCACACGCTCTCCGCGTCCAGCGCCATGCTCGAAACCACTGGCTTGAAACCGAGCGACTTCGACTACGCCGTCTTTCATCAGCCGATTCCGAAGCTGGTCGAACGGGCCGCAAAGATTCTCGGTTTCACGCAAGCACAAATTGCCCAAAGCATGTGCGTCTACAACATGGGCAATGCGTACGCTGGCTCGTCGATGCTCGGCCTCGCCAGCGTACTCGACGTGGCCGCACCAGGCGCACGGATCTTCTACTGTTCATATGGCTCCGGCGCCGGAAGCGACGCCTTCGTTTTCCGAGTCACGGATCGGATCGTCGAACGACGCGACGCGGCAACGGTGGAACGTCATCTCGCTCGAGCCGAATACCTCCGGGGCTACGGCCAATACTTGCGCCTCTCTGGCGCCATTCGGATGTAAGAAGATGCGGGATGTCTTTATCGTAGGCGTTGGACTGACGAAAGTGCAAGAACACTGGCACTTGAGTCTGCGAAGCCTGGGAGCGCACGCCGTATTGGCTGCCCTCGCCGATGCAGGAGAGCAAACCGCCGACTGCCTCTACGTCGGAAACATGCTTTCTGGGCAGGTTTCTGGGCAAGAAAACCTGGGCACCCTCCTCGCGGACGAGAGTGGCCTGCTCCCCATCGAAGCCATGAAGGTGGAAGCGGCTTGTGGCTCTGGCGGGGCCTGCGTCCGAAATGCAGTGCTCGCGGTGGCGTCGGGTGCAGCGGAACGTGCGATCGCAGTCGGCGTCGAAAAGATGACGGACGTGGCTGCAGACGTCATTGCCGGAGGCCTCGCAACCGCATCGGACCAGGAGTTCGAGGCTTCTTTTGGTCTGTCCTTCGTGGGTATGGCGGGGTTGCTCATGCAACGTTACCTCCACGAAACTGGGCGTTCTCGAGAGGACTTCGCGCCGTTCGTCATCAATGCCCACAAGAACGCCGTCACGGCCGAGCACGCGATGTTTCACTCCGCAATCACGGCGGAACAATATCTGAAGACGCCCATGGTTGCGTCACCGCTCGGCGTGCTCGACGCGGCCCCAGTGTGCGATGGCGCCGCTGCTCTCTACGTCTGCAGCAAAGAAGCGCTGCAACCTGGGCATCGCGCCGTTCGCGTCGCAGCATCGGCAGTCGCAACGGACACCATCTCTTTGGCCACTCGAGGCAGTCTGACCAAGCTGTCCGCGGCGGCCCACTCCTCGGCCAAAGCATTCGCACGGGCGAAGGCGTCCCCCGAGGACATTCAGTTGTTCGAGCCCCATGACGCCTTCACGATCATGACGGCGCTTGCGCTCGAGGCATGCGGCTTCGCCAAGACTGGAACGGTACTGGACCTCGCTCGCGATGGCGCCTTTGCGCCATCGGGAAAGCTCCCGATCTGCACCTTCGGCGGACTCAAAGGCCGAGGGCATCCGGTCGGAGCCAGCGGAGCCTACCAAATCGCTGAAGCGTGCTTGCAGCTCCGCGGCGAAGCCAAGCAGAACCAAATTGCTGGTGCGAAGCGGGCAATGACCCAATCGATTGGCGGCCACGGCGCCGTCGCCATCACCCACATCCTCGAGGTATGAGTCGATGCAAACCGCCAGCTACTTTCGTTTGGAAGGACCGTATCTCCGGCTGGAAGGACAGCGTTGCTGCTCTTGCGGCAAGGTGCAGTTTCCCCCGCGGGTCGTTTGCCGGACGTGCCGCTCGCCGGAGCTCGAGATCCACGAGATTGCAAGAACGGGGACGGTCGCGTCCTTCTCCGAGATCAGCAGCCCGCCCGAAGGCTTCAGCTCGCCCCTCATCGCAGCACTGGTTGCTCTCGACGATGGTCTCCTCCTCGCCTGCCAATTGACGGACGTGGATTTCGATCGAGTGAGCATTGGCATGCCCGTCGAAATGGTGACGCGACTCATCAGCGAAACCGGACCCGAGGGCTGTTTGGTCTACGGGTACAAGTTCCGCCCCCGTCTGGTGTGATCCACAACCGCGCCAACGACGTAGCTGGAGCTGGAGCGGGCGCCAGCGCTCAGCGGCAAGACCCACCGAGACCGCGGCGCTCGGAACCATCGTAGTTACGCCGCCCTGACCATCACGGTCCGCATTGCATCTTGGGGGCGCAAAGCGGCTCCCCTCCCGTGCAGTGGATGCCGACTGTTCCATGAGGGTCAGCCGGGAAACCGTGCTAGCCTCGTGGCTCCCTCTGAACGCGGTGCAATCGCCTTGAAACTCCTCGTCGTCATCGTCAATTATCGCTGTGCCGCTCTCACCTGCGACGCACTCCGGTCCCTGGCGGACGAAGTCGCGTCCGTCGAGCCATGCCGAGTGGTCGTGGTCGACAATGGATCGGGAGACGACTCGATTGCGACTCTGACCGAATTCGTGCAGGCCAATCGACTGAGCTCCTTCTGCTCGGTGGTCGATGGCGAACGAAACGGCGGATTCTCCTACGGTAACAACGTCGGCATTCGCGCGGCTTTGGCCAGCGAGGATCCCCCCGAATACGTTCTGCTCCTCAACCCCGATACCATCGTGCGGAAGGAGGCATTCGTAAAGCTCGTCCAATTCATGGACGCTCATCCCGAGGTGGGGATCGCCGGAAGTCGCCTCGAAGACCCCGATGGCACACCGCAACGTTCCGTCTTCCGTTTTCCGAGCATTCTCTCTGAATTCGAGGGCACGGTTCACTTCGGTCCCATCACGCGCATGCTCTCCCGCTGGACCATCTCGGTGCCCGTTCCGACCGAAGAGGTCCGAACGGATTGGGTCGCCGGCGCGAGCATGATCATTCGTCGAAGCGTGTTCGATCGAGTTGGTCTGCTCGACGAATCGTACTTCATGTACTTCGAAGAGGTGGATTTCTGTCTCAAGGCAGCCAAGGCGGGTTGGCCTTGCTGGTACGTACCAACGAGTCGCGTGGTCCACTTGGTCGGTCAGGTCTCACAAGTGACCGATCCGAAGAAGAGCCGAAAGCGACGGCCCACCTATTGGTTCGAATCTCGACGGAGATACTTCCTCAAGAATCATGGGCCTGCCTATGCCCTTGCTGCCGATGCAGCATGGCTGGTGGGGCAGGCTCTCTTCGAAGCTCGGTGCTTCGTGCAGCGCAAGGTCAACGATAACCCGGCTCGATTCATTCCTGACTTCGTGATGCAGAGTTCCTTCGTGAAAGGGCTTTCGTTGTGACGACGCCATCTACCGTGACGGAATTGCTTCAGACGATCCGCGAGGACTGGGAGGCTCACGGCCGCGACTGGACGAGACCGGGCTTTCGCGCCGTCGCAGTCCATCGGTTCGGAAACTGGCGAATGGAGATCCCCTCCAAGGTGGCGCGTGCTCCCTTCAGCGTGCTCTACCGAGCGATGTTCCGGTACGTTCGCAACCATTACGGAATCGAGTTGCCGTACAGCGCTAAGCTCGGCCGCCGTGTCGTCATCGAGCATCAGGGAGACATCGTCGTGCACGGCAGCTGCACGATTGGCGATGGCTGCGTCATCCGACAAGGAGTGACGCTGGGCAATCGACACATGAATCGTCCCTTCGATGCCCCGCAACTGGGCAACGACGTGAACGTTGGCGCTGGCGCAAAGATCCTCGGCAAGGTGACCATCGGCGATCACGCCAACGTGGGAGCCAACGCAGTGGTCTGCAAGGACGTCCCCGCATTCGCGACCGTCACAGGGATCCCCGCGCGCATCGTGGAAAAATCCCCGTCCGTGTCTTCGACGGAACCCGTCACCGAATAGTTGGTAACGTCGCGTCACGACCAACTGGCGTCGCGTAGCCTTCGAGCCCAGTCACCGTCAAGCGTGATAGTGGTGCATCTGCAATCGATGCCCCGCACTCTTCCAGAGCCGAGGCGGCTCTATCGACGGGGTTCGCTTGCCATGGACGAAGTCGACGGGACGCGAAAGCACCACCGAGCAATCGGCGTTGGAGAGAATCGTCTTCGAGATCGATCCCCAGAGTCGTCGCTGCAATCCCACGTGCTGCCGACTTCCGAGGACGATGAGAATCCGACATGATCTCTCGACTGAGGCTCACGATCTCCGAGGCGGGCTCACCGACGCAAATGTGGAGCGCCACGTTCTTCAGTGCGTCTTCCAACTGACTGCCCTTGGGGACGCACGCCTTCCAAATGAGATCGTTCATCAGCGATTCGACGACCTCACGACTGACGTGCCGGCGCTTGTCGTCACAATGCAGAATGTAGTGCTCCTTGGCGCGTTCGACGACCGTGACCAAGTGGAGTTCAGCCGGCATATGGCCATGGGCGAAGGCGAGCGCTTCTCGAAGCACCCCTTCCGATAGCTCACTCAAGTCACAGGCAACCAGAACCCGATAGGGTTGGGGCGGTGGAACCGAAGCGAGCTCCGGGTGCGGTTTCATGAGAATTGGCGGTGGTGGATAGCTCTCCAAGAAACGCGCCCGCGACGACGGAATGTCGTCCTCGCGCACCATCGTGACGTGCGTTCTGGAGCTCGGCAGCAGCGTCGAGACCTTTTCTTGCTCGGCCATGACATCCTCCTTCTTACGAACGAGTCCGACAGAACCAACGAAAACACCGACACACGAGCATGGAGTCGTCTCGGGGCGATCCGACGGATCACCTCGAGGCGCGCGCAATAGGGCCAGATGACGAAGCGAAAGCTACGTCACGCGGATGCACCGTCCTCCCCATGATTGGGGACGACGACGACAGGACAGGGGGCATCGCGAAGCAGCGACTCTCTCACGCTGCCGAACATCGTATGAAAAAAGCGCCCATGCCCATGCGTTCCGAGCACGATCACGTCCGCGTGGATGCGCGATGCCATGTCGCGGATTTTGTCCACCGCGGAACCGCGTTCGCAGAGGCAGTCAGCTTCCGAAACTCCGGTACCATTGGCGATCTGGTGGAGCAACGCGAGGGACAATTCGTAGTCGGCTTGATCGTCTCCCATGGGAGAGACCGAGTATATTCCGCCACTCCAGGCCACGGCATTGATGGGGGTGGCGACGGGCATGGCGTACAGGATTGAAAGGTTCGCTTTCTCTTGCCGAGCCAATTCGGCCGAGAACCGCAGTACCGGCTGAGTGGAGTCGGAAAGATCTACCGCAGCCAGGATACGATGCATGACCGTCTCCCTTTCCGCGCGTGACCGCTAGCGCGGTAAGCAGCTCTCTAACGGCGCGCGCTCACATCCACCTATTATGCAATGTTCCGCTCGAGATGCCAGTCGTCGCGAGGCGGATTTCGATCCGAATACCTTTCTACTGATCGCATGCGCCCGCTCTCTCCACCTCGCCACTTCGATGTCGCACCCATCGAGAGCGTTACGAGTTCGCTCGTCATGCGGTCGAACCCGTGCCGAGCACCGTGAGTTTGCATTGCGCAACACGACCGATTCGACACGGATTCACGCGTGACCTCGGAGTCGTCTCGTCAGCTACTCTTCGTCGGGCGGCTGCACCTCGTCCCCCCCAAGGAACGGTACGAACTCGACGAAGGTTAGCGATTCGCAAACAAAGGCGTCGTTCTCGGTCGCATCCGAAAGCCTTCTCCAAAGCTCGAGGACTTGAGTGCGTCGCTGCGGCCCCACGGGAACGATCAGTCGCCCACCAACCGCGAGCTGAAGTAACAGCGTCCTTGGAATCGTCAGAGGTGCCGCAGTGACCAAGATGACGTCGAAGGGTGCAGCTTCGATCCAGCCGCTGCGGCCGTCGCCAATGCGTTGGTGAACGCGGTACCCCAATGACTCCAAGTTGACGCGCGCGCGTTCGGCAAGTGTCGGAAAGTATTCGATGGAATAAACCTCTGCACTCAATTCGGCGAGAATCGCGGCCTGATAACCACTGCCCGTTCCGACCTCGAGGCACCGATCCGTCGGCTGCACTTCGGCGCGCTCGGTCATGTAAGCAACGATGAAAGGCTGGCTTATGGTCTGACCGAGCCCAAGGGCGAGCGGGTAGTCTCGGTAAGCTCGATCTGCCAAATCCTGTGGAACGAAGCGATGTCGAGGGACCTTTTTCATTGCGGCGAGCACCTTGGGATCGACGACGCCCATGGGAGCAATCTTGCGCTCGACGAGGGCTTCTCGCTCTTCACGACGCTCTGCGAATCGCTCTTCGAGCGCCCTCGCCGTGACCGCATTTCCGTCGTGTTCCCGAACTCCGCGTTCGGGGCACGTGACCCAGGATTTGGCTTCCCCTGTCGAGGTCATTCTTCAATCTGTCGCTGCGCGAGATTGCTGTCCAGTGAGACGTGACGAGACTTCCGTTGTAACGGTATTGCCGAAGCGCACAGCCCACAACGGTCAGCCTTCGAAGACATCGACTCGACGCGCCCGAAAAGTCGTAATGCATCGACTGCGCCACTTGGCACGGCGCACTCGATCGCTACACACTAAGCGAACGACCGTCGTCACGGCGATGGTCGTTCGAGAGGAGGACATCATGCAGCTGACACGAGAACTCCGATTGAGTCCGGACGAAGCCGAGCTACTCCTCGAACTATTGAAGGGCGACGAAGCCCGACTGGTCCAGGAGATCAATCACACCGATCGTCGTGAATATCGAGAGGTCCTGAAACAACGAGAGACACTTCTCGAAGGAGTGATGACGAGAATGCAAGCCTGACGCGTTTGCGACCCTTTCCCACGAATGCACGCGATGTCTCTCGGAACTCGTGATTCGTCGCGACCCAACACGCAGCATCGAATGTTTCGAGCACCATCTGGATTCGATCGAAGAGGAGAATACATGACCCAACGCCGGCCCTACCCAACCCCTACCCAATTGCTGTCCAGTGTGTCCGTTCGGGATCTTCTCGCTCAGAAGCCGACCCAACTTTTCGGGATTGCACCACAAGACACGGTATACCACGCCGTCGCCATGATGGCAGATGCCGAGGTGGGCGCCCTCGTGGTCCTGCACGACGAGCGACTCGTTGGAATCATCTCGGAACGCGATTACGCTAGGCAGATCATTCTCAGGGGTCGCCGCTCCCAGGACACGCTCGTCGAGGAGATCATGACGCGCAGAGTGTTTACGGTTACGTTGGAACAGACGATCCAGGATTGCATGCGCATCATGACGGATCAGCAGATTCGGCACCTTCCCGTGGTGGACGGTGGACGTGTCGTGGCAATGGTCTCGGTTGGGGACGTCGTGCGAGCCGTGCTCGAAGAACAGAGCCGAGTCATCGACGAGTTGAGCCGATACGTCTCTGGAGAACCGCGAGTAACGTCGACATCGATCTGAATCGGCCCGACGAAGACCACAGTCGCGCCTCTTCGCGACGAGGCGCGACTCGACACGTTCGTCCTAACGCGAAAGCACGCGAACATTCCCTCGACCCGCTTGGTGCCTTTGGCGTGTTCGCATGAACGGTGCTTCGATCCACCGATAGGTGAGCGCGGAACTTACGACCACACACGGGATCACGGCACAAGCGATGAAGGCCCAATACTCGCCCAACCCCATCCCAGCGACGCGCGTAAAGCCGAGCCCACGTTGGACCAGTAGATACAGGGCCAAACCGTGACAGAGGTAGACGCTGAAGCTGACGTGTCCGAGAAGCAAGACCCAAGGGCGCGTCAAAAACTTGAAGCAGTTGTTCCCCGCTGCCACGGCCGCAAACAGCGGGAACCCAGCGATCTCGAAGGGAATCGCGGTAAGGACGTCGTAGACGCGGAGGACCAGGCAACCGGCAAGCCACAGCAAGGCAAGGACGGCAACGACTCGGCGATGCATCCAACGCCGCCACCAGCGAAGACGGGAGGCATAGGCCGCACACATTCCCAAGGCAAACCCGAAGCTGCGATCGAACCCAGCCGCGTACTCGGGCACATGCGATGGCGCCGCCCATCTCAGCACCAGGAACACGAGCAGCCCCGCCAGGAAGCGACGGAATGGAACGAACACGCAGAGAAGCGGAAGGGAAAAGTAGAACCACCACTCGTAGACGAGTGACCAGGTAACGCCTGCGTTGATCGGTACGGTCGAGATCCCGTTGATCCCGGGCACGTCGAAGAATCCCCCCAGTAGCCAGAGGGTAACCTCTCTCCGGAGTTGTGGCGGAGGGACGTTCATCTGCCACTTCGAGATCCACCCAACTACGAGGAGAACGCCCATCGCGCTCGCCAGATACATCGGCATCACGCGTCGAATCCGCCCCACGACGAACGCTTCGACGTCGAGTCTTCCCTCGAGGAGCTTCGACCAGAACAGAAAGCCGCTGGCCATGAAGAATAGCGCGACACTTCCCGGTCCCACGTACTCGAACAGTATGTTCGCGGGATGATTCCAGACGTTCATCCTGACGAGGTTGTAGATGATGGCGGAGTGATGGACGCAGACGCCGAGGGCGAGCATGCCGCGCAACCCGTCGAGTGGCGCCAGGCGAGACGCTCCCCGCACGAGTCGCGAGTAGAACGGGACGATCGTCGCAATCACCGCAGAAGCGATCGCTGCACCGAGCAAGACGGCGCAAATAGCCAACAACGCGACATGGGAGGGCACCACCGAAGACATTTCCGGGCCACCAGGTAGCGCGATGTCCGTCCGGTCTCAATGCTCGAAGATAAGCCCGAGCGTGGACACAGCGAAAGGACGCGTCCCGAGGAGGCCATCATGTCCCGAAGCGACCTCGCCTGGAGCCGAGGATTTTCGTTCGAACCGACCGTTCGTCAGAGCAATCGAGTCCCCGTCCGTGCGGGTGTCGGCTTGCGCAGAAATTACCGCTTTCACGCGCTCTCCCACACGGGTCTGGGTTCAATGCACGTGCGCGGGCTTGAGTTCACTGGGCCTGCTTTACCGCACGTGCGCAGGCCTTGCACTGGGCGAGCCTTTTGCCTTGCCGCTCGTAGCGTCGTAAAGGTCGTCACCGTCGATTTCGTCGGAGCCCATCGCCAGTTCCTCCTCGGCCAAGGTCGTCAGGAATGGTCCACCGTCTTCGTCCTCCGTGACTTTGCTCGAGTCGCTCGAGTTCGCATGGCTCGCCGGACGTGGCAGACTCGAGAAAGGCCTCCGCGAGTTCCTCGCCGATAGCCTCGCTCGTTTTTCTACCCGCAACGAAGGCGCGAACCGAATCCGGATCTCCGTCAGGGTTGTGATGTCCCTGAGCCAAGCGCAATAATCTGCGCAGATGCCCTGGTTCCAAGTGTCCCGAACCATCGCGATGCTGACCTCGACCGTCGACGGTTCCGCTGGTCGAATTGCTCTGGACGCGCACGAACCGGGCCATGGGGACTCCTTTTCGCTTGGCGGGTCGAAATTTTCACTCATTGTGGCAGCTCGAATCGCCTTCGGCAAGGTGCTGCCCAACCAAGCCGGTAGCTTCGAGTCCGAACGTGCCGTCGAATGGTCGTGTATCTTGCGTTGGGGTCGATGGCACCTGCGCACGCCGACGTCTTCGATTACGTTGACCATGTGAGCCAACCATTCATGACGGAAGACCGCGAGAAGCTAAATTCACGAGGCACGCCCCCACGATCGGAGCGCGGACTCTTGGGCCTCCTCGGTGGCCTCTCGATCTTCGCGTTGTCCAAGCTGAAGGCACTGCTGTTACTGCTCAAGGCATTGCCAGCCGGGAAAGTGCTCCTGACCAGCGGCTCGATGCTCCTCATGGTGCTCGTCGAAGCGCGTCGCAGCGGACTCCTGTTTGGGATCGGATTCGTAGCTCTCATCCTCGTCCACGAGCTCGGCCATGGCTACGCGATGAAGAAACATGGCGTCGCTGCGGGGTGGCCCATATTCATTCCGTTCTTTGGCGCGATGATCGCCATGAAGGGCGCGCCAAGGGATCGGGACATCGAAGCCGAGATCGCATTTGGGGGCCCATACGCCGGAACGATGGCAAGCCTGCTCGTCGCCGCCATCGGACTTTACGCGGAGTCGCGGTTGCTACTTTCGCTTGCGTATTTTGGCTTCTTCCTCAATCTGTTCAATCTGACGCCGATAAGCCCGCTCGATGGCGGGCGGATCGTGCAAGCATTCTCGAAACGTGCCTGGGTCGTCGGGCTCATCGCGATCGTCGGCTTGCTCGTCTTCACCGGCACCCCGCAGCTCGTGCTCATTTTGGTCATGGCGCTACCCCAGCTCTTCAGAAAAGAAGAGCGTCAACGGATTGATCTCGACTCCCGTACCCGACAAAGTTGGGCCGTTCGCTACTTCGGACTGTGCGCCTTTGCGGCCCTCGCCATCTTCTTCACGGGAAAGCTCTTGCACCACTGAGAAGCGGGCTTTCGTCGTGCATGGTCAAGCCTTTGGCTTCTGGCCGGTCCGTCGTGACCACGCCTATTCGCGCTCCGTGAGACGCGACACGCCGTGAGACGCGACACGCCGTGAGACGCGACACGCCGTGAGACGCGACACGCCGTGAGACGCGACACGCCGTGAGACGCGACACGCCGTGAGACGCGACACGCCGTGAGACGCGACACGCCGTGAGACGCGCTCAGGAAAAGCATCTCGGTGCGTTCCCTCGCCACGAATCGAGTACGAGGGAACGCCTGCCGTGCACTTCGACGATGCGGTCAGGGAGACTGCTCGGGCGTCTGCTCCGCCGCTTCGGCCGCGGCCTCGACGGCCTTCGGTTCATTGTCGGAAGGTGTCTCCGGCGCCACGGCGCCGGCCTTTCCGCGCTTGAAGAACGCCTTTACTAGCGCAAAAAGCCCCACGACCCCCACGACCAGGAGCTTCTTGCCTGCGATGAGAAGGGCGATGAGCACCTTGCCGAACTTTGCAAGCAGGCCGATTCTGACGAGCTTTGCAGCGCCGAGGCCCGCTCCGGCGAGCACCAAACCACCGAGACCATACTCTGCCACTTTATCCGTGCTCGAGTTGAAATCGGCATATCGCGCCCCTGGTTTGAAGCTGGTTTTAGCCAACAGTCCAGCCGCAAGCGGCTTGTGCGCGCCGAGCTTCGCCGGATTCGGTAACGAGATTCAACGATGCATAGCCATGCCGCCCGAGGATTCGAGTGTTGTAATTGACGGACGTTCCGCCCTTCCCAACGACGTTGAGTCCCCAGATGAGCTGGTGTTCGCTCTTCGAATAGTGAGGAGGTTCTTGCCAGCCCCCAATCGTGAGCGGTTCGAAGCCTCGCTTGCCGCGTTCCTCGTTCGCCTCTTCCTGCCCTTCACGAATGGATTTCGAGAAGATCGTCAGCGTCGATGGCCTCGTCGTCCTTGATGAATCCCTCGGCATCGTACCGAATGACGACGAACCAGTCGTCTTCGGGCTGGGTGCCAATGACCAATCCGAGCAAATCTTCGTTGTAAATGCTCCCGTTCTTCTCGAGCAACTTGGCAGCAGGGTCGCGCTCGAGGAACGCATAGCGGTCCGTCAAATCGAGCACGAGATCATGGCCGAGGTCGATCGTCTTTGGGCCGGCTTGCCACGGTATCGCGGGACCGTCTTGGCTCTCGGTCGACCCCGCACTCGCCGCAGCTTCTGGCTGAACCGCACTCGGGGCGTCGCTCGGTCCCGCCGAGGGCGCCGCACCAGCGATACCGAGCCAACACGACGTGGCGACGCCGAAGGCAGCGAGACCTATGCCGTGGCGCCACTTCGCGTCTCGCCCTCCCCCCGAACCTGCACGCGTCTGTCCCTTAGTCATACCAAGAACGTCCCTTCGAATCCCGCAACCCGTTGGCGGAAAGGCGCCATCCTAGGCGCAATTAGGCCGGCGCGTAAAGCCCGCAGCACGAGGACCGCACTACCGAGAACAGGCTCGAATGCTTGGCCGGCGATCCCGACTCATCGAGACGGCGCGCGCGGGCTCCCAAGGGGAAACCAGTATCGCTTTCGGTCTCAGAAGAGACCTCGATCCAACTCCGATTCGATGAACCCGATACGCTTGGAGAAGAACGTCTTCATGCGTTCGATTTCCCGACGCATGAGTTTTGGCGAAAGGACGATAGTCGGGCCAGCGAACGTAGTTGCGCTCCGCGGCGTCCCCGACCTGAGCTGCCAGTGAGTCGATGACTTGGAACACCTGCGCTTCGGAGAGTTCTGCGCTGAGGAGCTCGCGAAAACGCTCGATGTACTGAGCCTTGAATGCCGGATTGCGAAAGAGTCGACCCCAGAGACCGAAAGTGAAGTAGTCCGTGCCATCCGTACCTTCGAGGAACCATTCCTCGGGTTCCGTCGAACGCCACTCCTCGAGTGCACCCGCACAGCGATTGAAGTCCCAGATGGGACCTGCCGCCAACAAGCCACCGCGATCCTTGAAGAAGTAGGAGCTGAACCGCAAACCGTCCACGTTCTTCATGTACGCATTGATGATGTTGTGATCGATGAACGAGCCAACGTCGATATACTTGTCGTAATGCTTCTGCGTCTGAGGATTCTTGAAGTCCGCAGCGTCTAGAGCAACGCCGAATTCGTCGATATAGGATTGCAAGAACGAGAGATGCGGCTTTCGTTCCGGCGTGGTCATGGCCTCCGCATCGGGATAGACGAACTGCCACTTGTAGTCTGCCGCCTCGAAATCGACGGTACCTTTGTCATAACGCAGGACGTATCCGCCGGTGACATCGGAGGAATCGAGCTTCGCGACGGCCACGCGATCCTTTCCGCGTTTGATCTTCTCCATGACCGTATAGAAGCCCAAGAAGTCCGCTGACGTGATGGGCCCCGCGTGGGTCGACAGATAGACTTCGGCAAATTTCGTACGAGGGGCGTATCGATGCATGCGGTTGCTCAACTCGGATGCAAGCGCGTTTCTGATGAGGCTCCGGTCGGCGTCGATAGGATCGAGAAGGACCCAATCGGAATCCGCCGGCATGCCGAGAAATGGGCGAGCAAAGTCGTCGTCGACGTGATCAGCCCAGAATTCCACGGTGTACTTGAGCTTGTCCTGTTCCCTCGCCAGTTCGCCTCGAACGTGGATGCCCATTCGCGTGTCCAGGGTGGACGCGCCGAGTGGCACGGATTTCCCCTGCTTTGGCTCGAATGCAAGCAGCGTCGCCGGTACGAAGTCGTTGCTCCAGATGTCGATGGGTTTGGCGTCTCGTGTTTGGATGACGAGGAGTGGCAGATGAGACGTGAAGCGCCCGACCTCTTCGCTGACGCTAAGATAACTCGCGCCCATCACCGCACTTTGGCGGCGCAGACTCCGACCGCTGCTCGCGCCGAGTTGCCCCCCAGCCCCTGCGCCCACCGTCGACGGTTCAGTGTCGGCCCCTCCGCTCCCACCGCCGCCGGACAGCAATGCCTGGGCCTTCTTCGTCACGGTCCCCGTACCAGGAACGTCGAATTCATACGCCGCTGCGTAGAGGCGCACCGAATCCGTGACTTCGATCGGCTCACGATAGATCGGAGAGGCGAGGGTCGGAATCGATCCGTCGAGCGTGTAATGAATCTCCGCGCCGTCCCTCGCGACCAGACGGATCTTCTGCGAGCCAACGAACGTTCCCGCCGGAGGCTCGGCCGCGACGGTCAAGTCGGCCTCGACTTCGACGTCGCTCGAGTCGCTACTGGATGAATCCCGCTCACAACCAGGACCCCACGCGCCTGTGAGGACAGCACCTACGAACAGAATGCGACGGACGAACCCACTCGACATGACGATCATCTTGGTAACCTTCGAGCGCAGGGTCGGATTGGTGAGCCCACCTCGGCGCCGCTACAATCCTCTGCCACTTCCCGAGTCCAGCGCAATTGCCTTCTGGGTCGGCTCCGAGCTCCTCCCGCTCGGGCGTGGCCTTCGGAAACCTACGAAATGTGGAGATTTCCCTTCGAGTCGCGGTCGTCGGTGCCCGCCGGACCACGGAGCGGCGACCGATGTGGCGCAAGCGATGGCCGCAGCTTGCACCTGGACGCGAAGCGTCGCCGATTCGCGTTGGCAGGTGACGACTGGGTGCCCGCCACCAGACGGCACGCCCCCGGGCTCGGCACCGCTCGCCCGTAAGCCGTGTGACCACGACGTCACCACGATGCAAGACCGTTTGCGCGGGAACCCAACCAACAAAAGCCCTCGATGGGAGACATGACGCGTTGCGCAGCGGATGCGCACGCTCCACGCACTCCCGTGACAGAACGACGTTCTTGCGCGTGTCGCGGCAACGACGAGCCGTGACTCCCTGGTATTCGCAACAATCGTAGCTTTGACGGAAGAGTGAGAAAATCTGCCGGTTAGTTAAGTGCGGCGGCCTCTTTAGCCAGAAGTCCAAACAGCCGTACTTCGTAGAATCCCACCGAAAGAGGCTCTCATGACCAACCGATCGGCAACCGTGTGCAGTGTCTTCGTCGCGCTGATGACGGCGCTGTCTGGATGCAGCGGAAGCGACGGCAAAGACGGAGCCGACGGTGACACCGGTGCAACGGGCAAGACGGGAGCAACGGGACCAACGGGTCCAACGGGTGATGATGGTGCAACCGGTGCGACGGGGCCAGAGGGCGCAACGGGTGCAACCGGTGATCCTGGAGCAACCGGAGCAACGGGCGCAACCGGAGCAACGGGTGCAACCGGAGCAACGGGACCTGCCGGTGAGACCACGGGAGCAACGTCCACGTCCGGCACGATCACCAATTCTCTGACGGGCACGGCGATTTCCGGCGCGACGATCAGCCTCTCTCCGGCGGTCAAAGGGCCCCTGACGACAGACGCCTCGGGCAACTACGCCACCGAGCTTCCATTGGGAAGCTACACCGTAACGATTTCAGCGCCTGGATTTACTACCATCACTAAAAACATCGTCGTTTTAGCGGGCGTCCCGCTCGATGTCGATGGCGCGCTGGTTCCAACGACACGCGTGCTCGTGAACGCAGGTAACGACGTATCGAGCGATCCGGGCAGTGTGGTCAAGCTCGACGCCACGACGACGCCATTCGACGGAACGACGCCGTTGACCTATCACTGGACCCAGGAAAGCGGTGTTCCAGTGGTGCTCTCTGGCGCCGATACGGCTTCGGTCCAGGCGACGCTGCCGGCGCTGGCCGCATACAAAGCGGAGGTGGTCGAAAGCCTCGCGTATGCCGACCGATTCGCGGTGTTGGGAGTCAATCCCTTCGCACTCGAAGAGGGCGCCGCAACGACACTCAAGGTCACCGTGACCACGTCGAGCGGTACCTACACGGACACGGTGCGCGTCACGGCAAACCTCGGACTGACTGTTACCACGGGACTACGTAACATAGCCGTGGGAGTACCTCAGCTACTGCAGGGTCCACCCGGAAATACCTCGTACGCTTGGGCCATTACGACGAAGCCCGGTGGCTCGAATGCCGCACTGCGCGATGCTACTGGTCGATGGCCGGTGTTCGTCCCCGATCTGACGGGCGCCTACGTCGTCACGGAGACACAAAGCAGCAAGACCTTGGACTTCAGTGTCGGCAAATGGATGGGCGCCATCACCTCGCTGAGTGGCGCCGACGGCCTACCACTTTCTGAGTCTTGCACGAACTGTCACGCCGAAGGCGGCCTCGCCTCTGGCGCCGCCTATTTCGATGCCTGGAGGAAGTCTGGCCACGCCGAGATCTTTTCGCAAAATATCAACACCCCGGGACATCATTGGACGACGACGGGATGCGCGAGTTGCCACACGGTTGGCTATGACACGACAGCGACTGCAATCAACGACGGTTTCGACGACTTCGTAAAAGCGGCGAACTACGTGCCCCCCGCAGGAGATCCGAACAATTACGCCCAGATGTTCGCCAGTTCCAGCTCGGACATCCGAAAGCTAGCCCAATTGGCCAACGTGCAGTGCGAGAACTGCCATGGTCCCAATGGGTCGATTGCGCACGCGCAGCCCAGCAAGGCTGCCCAAAGAGTGAGCTTGGGCGCAGAGCTCTGCGGGTCGTGCCATGGCGAGCCCGCACGGCATGGCCGGTTCCAGCAGTGGCAGCAATCCGGTCATAGCAATTTCCAACTCGCCCTCGACGAGGGGACCGTCGAAGGACGCACCGGGACCGGCGCAGCGCACTGCGGCAGGTGCCACTCAGCGGAGGGCTTCATCGCGTGGGTGAAGCAGAACGATTTCTCGCAACAGTTGCTGGGGCCTGGCGGTGCAGCAATCACTCGGGATCAACTGATTGCGCTCGGTATGACTGCCGCTACCGTCCATCCTCAAACCTGCGTGACGTGTCACGAACCCCATAAGCAGGGCAATACGTCGAGTGAGCCGAACACCGCTACTGTCCGAATCAGTGGAAATCTCGCGACGACGCCGGCAGGCTTTGGCGCATACGGCGTGGGACACGGCGCGGTGTGTATCGCATGCCACAACACGCGTAACGGTGCCCACAACGATCTATCCGGCAGTCCGAGCAGCTTCGGCGGCCCGCACGCACCGTCTCAGGGAGACGTGCTCATGGGAGAAAACGCGTACTTCGTTGCACCTGGCTCCCGAGGCAGCCACTCGTACATCGAGAACACGTGCACGCATTGTCACATGCAGCTCACTCCTCCGCCCGCGGCACTGAGCTACAACCAAACCGGCACGAATCACAGCTTTACGGCAACGATGGACATCTGCACCAACTGCCACGGGCAATTCGATGGTGGCACACTCCAGGCTGCGATGGTCGCGTCCATGGATAAGCTCAAGGCTCGCATCAACACCGCCGTGGCCACTCGCTTGAACGGAATGGGGCGCGTCTGGGTCCGTGCGCAAAGCGTAAGCACCGGACTTTACTCGTCCGCTTCGGCCAGCACTTCGAACGTCTCGTTTACACCATCGACGAATCGCATCACCGCGGTGGAGTTCGTCTCGAGCGGCGGATCCTTGGCCGTCAAGCTTACGTTGACGACGGCCATTCCGATTACGTGGAGCGACAATACGTCGACCACGGAAAGCGCAATCATCGTCGCATTCGCGGCGCTCAAGGTCGACGATGGAACGGGCAACGCAGCGGGCGGCGTCGTCTACACGACCTCCGGTAACCTTTATCGCGCACTTTGGAATTACCTACTCGTGTCGAACGACGGCAGCAAAGGCGTGCACAATCCGGACTTCGTCCGCGACGTGATCAATCAGAGCATGGCGAAGGACATCTCGAACTAGCGCGGCTCGCCTCGAGGTAACTCGCGAGGAGCACGGCTCGCCTCGAGGCAACTCGCGAGGAGCACGGCTCGCCTCGAGGCAACTCGCGAAGAGCGCGGCTCGCCTCGAGGTAACTCGCGAAAAGCGCGGCTCGCCTCGAGGCAACTCGCGAAGAGCGCGGCTCGCCTCGAGGCAACTCGCGAAAAGCGCGGCTCGCCTCGAGGTAACTCGCGAAGAGCGCGGCTCGCCTCGAGGCAACTCGCGAAAAGCACGGCTCGCCTCGAGGCAACTCGCGAAGAGCGCGGCTCGCCTCGAGGCAACTCGCGAAGAGCGCGAGGCTGTTCGAGCTATCCGCGCCAGCGATCGCTTTGTCAGCTTTCGAATTCGAGCGCGAAATCTTCGTGAGTTCCCGTACGATTCGTGGGAGCGACGGCGTACGATAGCGCGAACGGATGCGTCGTCGTTCGAGCTGAACAAGGACTCGTTCCGCGTCGTTGCATCGGCTCAAACCTGCGAGTACTCACGGAGCGGCCGTCTCGCGGCGCTCGCCCCGTTCACGTCACGCCTTGCGCGTCGTGAACGACCCATCCGCGTCAGCCGACGACGGGTCTCGCTTGGGCGCCGTGAACGCCCAGTCCGCGTCAACTGGCGACGGGTCTCGCTGGCGCTCAGTGCCCGAGCGCCAGAATTGCCCAGAAGATCGAGACGACGAGCGTCAACCCGACAATCAACGCCATGGCACCAAATGGGGTGAGGACCCACTTCCAGCTTTCCCATTCGGTCGTGCTCGTTCGCAGCTTCTCGAGTTCACCCTCACGAACCAATCGATCGTACTGACGCTTGCGTTCGTGTTTGAACTCCGATTCGGTGATGGCACCGGAAAAGATGACCGGATCGAGAGGAAACTTCTCGGGGCGGAAGTGCCCATTGAAGAAATGGAAGGTAAATATGAAGCCTGCGGCGAGCAGCGCTTCATCGCTGTGCACGATGTGGGCGACGTTGATCAGCCAGCCCGGAAGCAACCGGGTCGTCGCAACGGGGAACCACATGACGAGCCCCGATAGACCAATCACCGTCACCCCCCAAAACACGGCCATGTAGTCGAACTTCTCCCAGTAGGTGAACCGATCGAAGGATGGCCGAGGTCCCTTACCGAAGAACCACTTGGTGTGGGCAACGAGAATCCTTCGCGTCCTGGAGGTTGGGAGCTGGCGAATCCGGACCGAAGAGGAGGCCGAGGAACTTTCTCCAGTCGAACTTCCCGTTGGTCTGGTACTGCGCTCGTCGGCGGCGGATTGGGCCGATGAGGCTCGCGATGTGGATAGCGAAGTAGCTGAAGGTGATCAACGCACCGAACCGATGCAGTCGAGCTGCAGCCTTCGGTCCACCCACGAGATCGAAAATCTGGATGGCCCAAGGGGCGTCGTGGAATTTTAGCGGCATCCCGGTTGCAACGAGAAGCAAGAAACTGACGACGACGAGAAGGTGGCAGAAGCGGTCCACCGGGCGGAATCTTCGATATACGCGCTCACCCCGCTCGAGCTTCGCCTCGCGCTTCAACTGACGAAACCGCTTGGGATCTTTCGCGTAGGCCACGACGGATCGACCAAACCACAACAACGTATGGATGCCGAAGAAGGCGAAGGTCCCGAGGAGCAGCCCCGTCATCGCGACGTAGGTGTAGTAAAGCGCCGGATACTTTTCTCGATCCTGATGATCCGCGTGCGGCATGAATGCCGCGAAATTCCGATTCGCCTCGGCGTGACATTTACGACAAGTCGCAACGCGATTTTGCTCCGAGAGACTCGACCGAGGGTCATCGGTATCGATGACGTCATGGGCCTGATGGCAATCGAAACACGCCGCCACAGTGGAGTCGCCCAGTGCATGGGCTCTTCCGTGGTAGGTGTCGAGATATTGATTGCGCCGTGTCGCGTGGCACTGTCCGCAGGTCTTGTCGCTGCTCTGCGCAAAGTTACCTTGGGCGGCGGTGATGTCATGCGCCGTGTGGCACGTCGGGCAGGTGGGCGCGCGCGCGTTGCCCTTGGCCAACGCGCTGGCATGGGTACTCGCGTCGTACTTTTGCTTGATCCCCTCGTGACATCGGCCACAGGTTTCGGCCACGCGCGTTTTGGAGGTCGGCGAACCTTCGGCTTGGACCGATGACAAGCGATGGGCACTGCCGTGGCAGTCGAGGCAAGAGGGCGCCACCATGAGCCCCTTGCTCACCAACGCCTTTCCGTGGATGCTTTCGAGATAATGGACGCCAGCTAGGGCGCCCACCGCGCTCATCCGCGGCGTGGAAGCAGGACTTTCGTGGCAACCGCTGCAGAGCGCGACGAGATTGCGTTTGGAGACGTTCGAAGCGGGGCTGTCGACGGGTTGAATGTCGTGGTTACCGTGACATTGAGCACAAACCGCGGCCCGGGACCGACCGCCGCTTTCGATGGAAGCGTGTACGCTTTGCGAATAATCACGCGCAGCTTTTTCGTGACAATGCTCACATCGAGCTTCGGATTGCTTCGAGTCCGGTGAGGAGCCAGACGAGCTCAGCGCGGAGTTCGAACGTCGAGGCGCGTGACAATCGCTACAGTCGAGACCACGGTGCACCGACTGCCGGAGCAATTCGGTGATGGCTTCGGAATTCGCTGGAGTGGAAGCGGTCTCCGGCGCACGCGAAGCGACGGGAGTGACCGCAATGGAATTGCGTTGGACATCCGACTCTCGTGCACACGCAAGAAGCGAGAGCCACGCGAGGGCTCCCAGGGCCAACGAGATCGGTCGTGAATGTGCAGCCACTTCGAAACCAGTACGGCCGCAATTGATCGGCTCCGAAGCCCTCACATCGCTCGTAATTCGGACCACTTGCACCCACGCCGATGGGGAGAGCCCACGAAATTCGGAAACGTGACGAAGCTACGCGACCTTACGTTGCCTGCGAATCCGCCGTAGCTGTCAGGGCGACGGTCGAGGTCGGTGCCGCAAGGGACGTCCAAGCCATCCTCGTGAACCGCTCAAGCCGGACCAAACGTGGAAAAGCGAAGGCCAATCCCCGCGAACCGCGAAGACGACCGCCCGTGCGGCTCGGTTGGCGCAAGCTCGCGATCTTCCTGCTGCTCGTCGTTGTCTCGGCGCTTGGCGGCGGATTGACCCGACGCGTCCGAGATGAAGTGACCGTCAGGTCAACCTCGTGCAGCTCGTGCCATTCGACCTCCGACAAGGCACTCGCCAACCACCCTCACGGCACCCTTCCCTGTCGAGCATGCCATCGAGTGGAGCCGTCGACCGGGCTCCTGTTGCTCGCGCAGACGACGCTGCACGTTCCGCTCGACACGCCTCCCCACGGCCAACGAGACGAAAAGGCCTGCGCGAACTGCCATTTCTATCGTAATCCCGCCGAAAAGGCGCAAAAGACAGCACATACGCTGCACCTCGAGCACGAGCCGACTCGCTCTTGCAGTCCGTGCCACGAGTCGAAGGGACATGAAATCCGCGTCGTCATTGACGGTTGCAAGCGCTGTCACGAGGAGTCGTTGCGGGATGGTCATCGCGATCAAAACGTCGCTTGCCTGGATTGTCACGACTTCCTCGCGAAGGGTCGAGTCGGAGCCGCCGTCCCTGCCACGGGGTGCCCGCGTTGCCACGGAGACGCGACGCCCGCACGAGGAGCACCGATCGTAGCGAATGCCGCACCGCCGCGACCGCCCGCGCCTCGAATCGATCCCGAGCACGTTCACGGAAACGTCAATGCCTGTCGCCTGTGTCACGACCCGCATCGAGAAGCAACGGGCGGTCAAGGCGCAAAAACCGACTGCATCGCGTGCCATGCGTCCCGCGCCGAGGAACACGCCTCCGCCGGAATTGGCGGTCATCGAGACTGCTCCACGTGCCACCTCATGCACGGCCCGCGCACGGGGCCGCGCCAGGGCTGCGTTGCTTGTCACGACGGGATCGTCCAACGGGCGTCCCTCAATCTCCTGAATGCACACGGGACCTGCACTACGTGCCACGAGCCCCATCGGTTCGCGCCGAAAACCGAGAGCTGTAAGACGTGCCACGCTTCGCAAACGGCGACACTGGCCTCTCTCTCACTCACCCCTCACGATGATTGCAAGAGCTGCCACGCCGGGCACGGTGAACGTCCGGTTGCCGAGCGCTGCGCCACCTGTCACGCCGCGGCGACGAAGCACGGACATGATGCGTGTACGACCTGCCACGATCCTCACGCGGGTCGCGATGCCGTGAAAGCCTGTGCAACGTGTCACGAGGACGCGCGAGCCGAGATCGCTCGCGCAAGGCCGCCCGAGCACCGCAGCTGCTCGAATTGCCACGGCAATCACGCCGCCCCGCAGGCACAGGCGCGCTGCTCGACGTGTCACGTCGCGGTTGGCACCGCCGTACGCGCAGCGACACCGCAACCCCACCGGCAGTGTGGAGCTTGCCACCGCGGTCACGAACCATCGAACGCGACGTCGGCGTGCGTGCGCTGCCACGCCGGAAGCACACTCGCCCCCCATGGCAGTCAGTGCACGGCTTGTCACACCAAGCATGGTTCTCCGGGTAGAGACATCGCTGCATGTCGAACGTGCCATGGCGCGATCCCGGAAATCACTGGAAAGCACTCCGCCTGCGAGAGCTGTCACTCACCTCACGGAAAAAAGCCCGGCGAACTTCGATGCTCGAGTTGTCACGAGCAGAATAGCGCTGGCGCAGCCGCGTGGTCTCCACCGCCACATCGGAATTGCCAAACGTGCCATGAGCGACACGCGCCTTCGGCCACGCCCGCCTGCAATACCTGCCACACGAACGTGTCGTATCGAGAACAGTCGGATTCCCATCGCTGCACGGGATGCCACTCGCCACACGACGCCCCACGCAAAGGTTCCGAGATTTGCGCTCGATGTCACGTTGGCCAAACCGCAAGTGTAAAACGGGGGCCCGAATCGCACCGAAATTGTTCGACCTGCCATGCCCGTCACGACGACCGCGCACCCGCCTGCGCCCAATGTCACACAGCTCCCGCGAAAGCGCATACCATCCCGGGCCATGGTCGCTGCAAGGATTGTCACGAAGCCCATGACGTGAGCGTCCGCGGACGTGAGCCCTGCATCAGTTGCCATCGAGATAAGGTCCTCCATTACCCGAAAGCCCCTCAATGTACCGCCTGCCACCCTTTCCAATAGACGCGCGAAAGCACATGATCCCCCTCCCATGACCAAAACCCAAAAGCTCCTCTGGCCCCTCGGGGCCGTCTTGATTGGTTTGATCGTCGCGGTGACGACGCCGCGCGGACCCAAGGTTGCGCCAGCGTCGACGGAAAAAGCGGCTCCGCAAACGGTCAACCGCGTCGGGGGACGAGCGGCGCCCGTGATCCCAGGCGCTCCATCCCAAGACGCTCCGACGCTCGAAGGCACCGTGCTCGAGACGATATCCGTTCCGAACTACGTCTATCTGCGCCTTGCGACGTCGGACGGCACCGAGCAATGGGCCGCGGTGAACGAAGCCGACATCCAAGTCGGACAGCGCGTGAAGGTTCGGGATGCGCAGCTGATGGAGAAGTTCACCAGCAATACGTTGAAGAGAACCTTCGAGCGGATCTACTTCGGCGCTCTCGCGTCGGGTAACGACAAATCCGGGGCGACAGCGGGTGGCCCGATGCCGAATCCGCACGTCACGTCCAGCGCAATGGTGGCGAGCGACGACCCGCACCAGCAAACGACGCCCGGTGCCAATCCCCATGCCGATCCCACCGCGATGGGAGACAACGTAGCCGTAGGTCAAGTCGCGAAAGCCAGTGGCCCCCAGGGCAGGACCATCGCACAGGTGTTCGCTGAAGCGAACCGGCTTTCCGGAAAAGTCGTGCGTGTCCGTGGTGTTGTCGTCGAAATCGACCCCAAAGGTCATGGGACGGACCTTTCTCCACCTTCGCGACGGCAGCGGCAGCAAGGCCGCCGAGGACTTCGATCTCGCCGTTACCACGCCCGCGCTACCCGCCGTTGGTACGACGGTACAGCTGGAAGGTACCGTGAAGTCGAACGTCGATTTCGGCTCGGGTTACCGCTACCGGGTACTCCTAGAAGACGCGAGGGAAGTGACCGATTGACCGTGATCCGCACCATCACCGTTCGGCGAATCAGGGTGTATCCCCATGGATGCATCCTTCTTCTCCTTACCGTAGGTGCGCAATTCGTCACGCTCGCAGCCCGCGGACAATCCGCAGCCAATCCATCGGATAAGCCGCCAGAAACGCGCTCCGCTTCGCAGCCGGCAGCGTCCACTGCGGCAGAGCCCGAAGCGAAGGCGTTGACCGCAACGTCATCGAGCCCGGCGGAACCTCGACTCTCCGTGCCAGACAGTGTGGCAATCGAAGCGCACTCGTCGACCTACATGCGCCTGTTTCAGCGCGCCATGCTGCCAGGACCGAGCGGCACTATCGTATCGCCCACCACGGTCGTCCCCATCTACGAATACCTGTTGATTCGCGCCGTCGACGTGGACGCGCCCTGGGCGCGCAATAGTATCGACGGCGAACTTTCGCTCTGGGGCTCGGGAACGCTTACGGGCGCAGACGGGAATCGGATTTTTTCGGGAGACGTCTCCGTCGCGAAGCTGAACTATCGCACCGAACGGGTCAACATCGTCGTCGGTCGGCAATACGTGACCGAGGGCGCAGCGCGCTTTGCCCATTTGGATGGAGTTCTCGGCACCTATCGCTCACGCTCGGGCTTCTCGTTCTCGAGTTACGGGGGATTCTCCGTCCTCCCGCGCTGGAACGAGCGAGCCAACTACGCGTTGTTGGGATCGGCAGCCGACGGCATGGTGTCCCGACCCGAAGATTTCCCACGCGCCAGGCGGTCCGGAAACTGGATGGCGGGAGCACGCATGGGCTACTCGCACCGTCACCTCGGTGAGGTGGACTTGTCGATCCACGAACAACGGGAAGACGCAGCCCTTGGACGGCGCGACCTGGCCGTCGATTTCCACTTCCCGAGCACGAGCTGGTTCGATGGTAGCGCTAGAGCCCTCCTCGATTTGGACTCTGCGGAAATCGCCGACGGCTTCGTCGGGATTTCCCTCCACCCCATCCATGCGTTCGATCTCGCCATCGACTACCGAAGGTTGACACCGACGCTCCTCATGTCCCGGCAGTCCGTGCTTTCCGTCTTTGCCGTCGATCGCTTCGACGAGCTCGGAGGAGAAGGGCAGTACCAACTCTCCCCGAGTCTCCGCGTCTTCTCTGGATTCTTCGTCGAGCGCTTCGGTCATGGCGATCTCGGCACGCGCACCCGCGGCGGCGTACGTTGGTCTCCCGATCTCGAACACCGCGTCATGGTGAACGGCTCCTATTCGCGTGTCACCGAGACGAACAACGGCTACCACTCGACGCGCTTGTCACTCGGGTACCGGATCTCTCCTCCCCTGACGTTGACGGCCGAACAGTACCAGTACCTCTACGACAAAGCGATTGCGCAGGTCACGACGTCCAGCGTGCACGTCGTGACCGCGACGTACAAACCCATTCTTCCCGTCACCATTCTCCTCGCCGGATCGGTCTTCGAGTCTCCCTACGCAGCGCGCGACTTCCAAGCGATGCTTCGGTTCGCCTATACCCACGGCGCCGTCATGGGAGGAGAGCCGTGATGAAAGCCGGAAACCCGTGGATAGTTTTGTGCGGGATCCTCGCAGTCGTTGTCGCTCTTTGGGCGTGCGATCGCAAACCGACGCGATTCGTACATATCCAACATCTGAATGTCCCTTGCGGAGGCCCCAACCAGCCCCCCTGCCAGAGCTGCTCGAGTTGCCATGGCAGCGTGGATTCGCGAAAGCATGCGATGCCGCCTTGGGTGAAGACCTGCGACACCTGTCACGACGATGGCGTCGAGCTCATGAACCGATCGCTCCGATTCTCCCGAACGGCAAGTGATCGATTCGGCAAGATCCTATTCCCGCACGACAGACATCTCGATCTCGACGCAATCCGTGGGCAATGCGTCACCTGCCACGCGGGAGTACTCGATCCAGAGGTCCGCGAGGTGCGGTCTCCACCGATGGCACGTTGTCTCGAATGCCACCAATCCGACTTCGACCGGGCCAACTGCACCCCGTGTCACGAGCGCGCGGAGCTACCGAAGCTGCTACCGCAAACCTTCCTACGCCACGACGCGGCGTGGCTCGACCGACACGGCATCGCAGCGGCGCGGCAGACTCAAATCTGCCAGTCTTGTCACTCTTCGACCTGGTGCGCCGATTGTCACGATCAAAATCGCGGGCTCATGATCGAACAAAGGCGCCCCGACAGCATCGAGCGTCAGTTCAAGCACGTGGGCGACTTCTTGGTTCGTCACGCGATCGAGTCGCGCTCACGTCCGGGCACTTGTCTCCGCTGCCACACCTCGCAGAGCTGCGACGGATGTCACATCGAACGCGGGGTGAGCGCAGCGCGGTTCGGCGCGAGCAACCCGCACCCCATCGGCTGGATGGGACGGGATCGCGGCTCCGCGACCTTCCACGGAACTGCCGCGCGGCGCGATCCGATTGCCTGCATGGCGTGTCACGATCACGGGCCAGCCACCAATTGCATCGAGTGTCACCGCGTTGGCGGTGGCGGCGGCAATCCGCATCCGCGCGGATGGCACAGTCAACGCTCACCGGACGCCCCCATGTGCAGGTACTGCCATGTCAACTAGGCTCGAACGGCACAGTGCGCACATCTTGCTGATCTGCCTCGTGGCGTTCCGCATCGTTGGCTGTCTGGACGTGCCCAAGGAGACGAAACCCGCGACAAGCGAGTGTACGGCTTGCCACGGCGACAGAAGTCGTGGCGGCAACGAGTTGCGCCGCGCGGCCCCTCCATTCGATCTCGACGGCAATACGAGTTCGTCCGCTCCGGGTGTCGGGGCGCACGAAAAGCACCTCACGAAGGCGGGTCACGCCGCGGTCGCCTGCGACGAATGCCACGTGGTGCCCGACTCGGTGTTCGCGAAGGGCCACGTGGACAGCGATTTTCCTGCCGAAATCGTCTTTGGTTCCCTAGCAAAAAGCGGTGGTTCGAGTCCCGAGTACGACGCCAAGAGTCACCGCTGCGGAAACACGTACTGTCATGGCGATGCCACGCCGAGCTGGACGGCGACATCGAGTACAACGACGACGTGTAACCGCTGTCACGGTTTTCCGCCGGCCCTACCGCATCCTCCACGTTCGGACTGCTCCGCTTGCCACGGCGAAGTCATCGACGCGAAGTCGAAATTCGTCGATGCGAGTCTTCATGTAAACGGCAAAGTCGAGGTCCGCTTCGGTGCCGGTTGCTCGAGCTGCCATGGTCAAGGCGAGCTTCGATCGCCACCGCCGGACACCAAGGGAAATGTGTCGACGGACGCCTTCGGCGTCGGTGCACACTCGGCGCACGTTCAATCGAACGGGACTCATCGCGGCCTCGGATGCGACGCCTGTCACACGGTGCCGACGGCCGTCGACGCTCCCGGGCACATCGATGGCGACGGACGCGCCGAGATTGCCTTCGGGGACCTGGCGCGTCGTGACGGAGCAACACCGACGTACGATCGCGTCAGTGGCGCGTGCGGCAGCACCTATTGTCACGGTACGTCGTCGCCCATTTGGATTGCACCAAAGACGAGTACAGAAGCGTGCGGCAGCTGCCACGGACTTCCGCCGGCTTTTCCGCACCCGTCCGATCGCAACTGCAGCCGCTGTCACGGCGCGGTGCTGGGCGCCGACGGCAAATTCATTGGGCCCGAACTCCACGTCGATGGAACGGTACAGCTTGCGGCACTGCCCGTTTGTTCCCAATGCCACGGCAGCGGCGAAACCGGTGCGGTGCCGCCGGATTTGTCGGGAAGCGTCGATCCAAAGTCCCGCGGCGTCGGCGCACACGAGCGGCATCTCGTCCCCTCGGCCACGCACGGCGCGGTCGCGTGTTCGGCGTGTCATCAAACGCCCGAACGCGTCGATTCCCCAGGGCATCTGGATGCCGACGGTCGCGCGGAACTCGTCTTTTCGGGTCTTGCAACGACGAATGGACATCGCCCCGTTTACGATTCCGACACGTCGACCTGTGCCGATACCTACTGTCACGGCACGAGCGCGGCGAGTTGGACTTCACCGAGACCTGCAGCGCAAATCTGCGGCAGCTGTCACGGGTTACCGCCGGCGCTGCCGCATCCCCCGCGTTCGGATTGCGAAAATTGTCACGGCGACGTCGCTGGCAAGAACCTCACCTTCGTCGCGGCAGAGCGCCACGTCGATGGGCATCTCGACTTGGCACCAGCGGGATGTTCCCTCTGCCACGGCTCGTCGGCGAACGCGGCGCCACCAGGGGATCTTACCGGTTCGTTCGATCGAAGTCGGATCTCCGTCGGCGCGCATCAAGCTCACTTGAGCGGAGGCCAATTCGGTCGTTCCGTCCCCTGTCAGGAGTGCCATACCGTTCCCCGAACCGTCGACGAGCCGGGGCACCTCGACGATTTCGGTCTTGCGGAGGTCCATTTTACGGGCCCCGCCGCTGCGCGCGGTCGCGTGCCGACGTGGAACCACGACGCAGCGAGTTGCGGAAGCACGTACTGCCACGATCCGACGGACCTTTCCGTTGTGGTCCCCACCTGGACGGCGCCCGACGGCAGCATCGAGTGTGCGTCCTGTCACGGCCTACCGCCGCCCGCGCCGCACCCGCAGCTGTCCCAATGCAGCTTTTGCCATCGCACCGTGGATCTCGAGAAGCGCATCATCGACCGTTCGAAACACGTCAACGGCGTCGTCGACTTCTGAGAATCCCCAAGCGACGGAACACCACAAAGAACGCTGTCACGCGACATCCGAACAGCTGACCTACCCGTCTGGGCCCCTCGAGTGCTCGCTTCTGTAATTGACAGGCTGTCGGCTCGAACTAATGTCGGAAAACCTCGAAGAGGTTTTCGCAGGGGCGGCATTTCGGTCCTCTCGCGAGGACGTAGACACACGCCGCTTTGGTAACGATTGACCGAGTCGGTCCGAAACATGGGTATTCGAATGCGCATCGATCCAACGAAGACACTGGTGGCCCTATTTTTACTCTCGCTGGCTGGCAGTAGCTTCGCGCAAACGGATGAAGAGCGAGCCGGCGCACGCGCTGCAGCATCGAAGGGCGTCAACGCATTCTCCCAAGGCAACTGGGCGGAAGCAGCTGATCTGATGGCTCGCGCGGAGAAGCTGGTTCACTCCCCGACGCACCTCCTCTATCTCGGTCAGGCGCAAGAACACCAAGGCCAACTCGTCGCCGCACAAGAAACCTACTTCAAGATCGTTCGAGAGAAGCTTCGTCCCGACGCCCCCGAAGTGTTTCGAACCGCACAACAGGAAGCGCAGAAGCGCCTGGATGGGCTCAGCCCGCGCATCCCACAGATCAGCATCGTAGTGCAAGGGACGAGCAGCGATCAACCGGTCACCGTCATGATGGACGGAAAGAACGTTCCCGAAGCACTCGTCGGCGTTCCGCATCCGGTCGATCCGGGCGCCCACGAGTTCGGTGCGAACGTCGGTGAGCGGCGAAGCAACCTCGTCAAGATCGAGCTGCGCGAAGGAACGACCGAAACGGTCGTGCTCACCCTGCCAGCGACGGGACCGGGCGAAGCAGCAAAGGCACCTGGAGCGTCGGGGTCGAACGCCAATCCGGGCACGAGTGTCGGCGTCGACAGTCAGGACGTCACTTCAGCCGCTTCCGGTACGAGCCCGCTGCGCATTGCCTCTTACGCCAGTCTCGGCGTGGGTGTCGTCGGATTGGGCCTCGGAACGGTCTTCGCCGTCATTTCCTCCAACAAGAGTTCCGACGCCGACAAGGCCTGCGATGCGGGAGCGGACGGCAAGTGCCGTGGTGAACCGAGCAAGGTTCAGTCGCTCGACGACGACGCGAAATCTGCGAAGACAATCTCGGTAATCAGCTTCGTGGGCGGCGGTGTCGGGCTCGCGGCAGGAATCACCATGTACCTGCTCAGTTCTCCGACCAAAGAGTCAGCACCCAAATCCGCATGGGTGACTCCCTACGTGAGCCCGTCCATGGTCGGCGTCGTCGGCGGCTTCTGAGTTCGGTTCGCCGCAATTCGCCGTAGGCGGATGCTAGGGTCGATGCTTCGTGGCCGATGCCACGTCGCGACGGCAATCGACCGAGTTCACTCGAGACCCAAATCGCGTCGAATGGCCATCACCATTCGACAATGGGCGACGAGATCCGCCAAGGTCTTGCCCTCGCTTTCGTAATTCAGTCCATAGGGCCAGAAGTGGCTCTTGTCGGCACCGATGACCTCGGTGGTATGCGTTGGAATCGCCTTGAGCTCTGCCAATGCATTGGCGCCCGTGAAGTGAGAATCGACGATGAAGGTCGACCAGTTCGCGGCCGTGCCGATGCCCACGGTGTGCGCAATCTCGTGCATTGCGGTGACCCGATTCATCGAAGCCGTGGAACCGAACCGGATCGAACCATTGATGTTCCCGTCTGCGGTCTGCACGGAGGGAACGTAGGACACTTTCAATGCCTTGGTGATGTTGGTGTAGCAATCGTAGTAGCGGACAGCCTCATCCATCGCCGAGGTGATCTTGTCGTAGGCGGCTTGCTCCTGAGCCGTCGGCGTAGCTGCCTTCGCCAACGTATACGTCACGTTTCCTCGTTCGGGACACGTTGCCGTACTGGCGCTACTGCCGCCTTTCCCAACGCCACCGAAGCTACTTCCGCTAACACCGAAAGTGGCTCCGCCGAGGGACGTAGATGACGCACCCGCGGAAGTTCGTGCTCCGCTGCCGCCCAATCCGCCAGTCGTGACGGAGGTCGAGGCTCCGCCGACCACCGAACTACCAGAATCCCTGCCGCCAAGGGAGCTTCTCACGGTCGAGCCGCCAGATGCGCTGACGACAGTCGAAGTGCCCGCAACGAAAGCACTCGAGCCACCGCGCTCCTGTGTCGTCTCGGAGGACTCGAAAGTGCGACCGCCGTCGGCAGCGCTTCCACCGGTAGACGAGGGCGTCGAGTCCGACTGATCGGAACCGTCGGAGCCGCACGCTCCGCAGAGCACGCCAATGACGGCCAGGACGAAACCTCGCTGTTCGAGTCGCAACATCGGCAGATCCTCCGAGATGACACGCCGCGAACCCACCGGCTCGAAGCACCGTAAGGATTCGCTCACTCGCACAAGTTCGCAAGCCCACTCCAGTGCAAATCGAGCCACGGAGCAAGGCTTTGCATTCACACTGCTCGCTTATGTTCGGAGAGGATCGCATGGAAAGTTTGCTTGCTCCACCACTCGAGCAATCCATCGAGAGAGGAAGGCTCGTTGCGTTCCCCTAGCGAAAACGTCGTGGCGACCGCGTTCGAACATCTCGTTGGTCATCGCAACTCCGATGCCATCACGGGAATGTTGTCGGTCCGGCGTGACTTCGGAACCGGCATCAGCCGTCGTATTCGCAGCTTCGGTACGTTGCCGGTCCGGCGTGACTTCGGAACCGGCACCAGCCGTCGTATTCGCAGCTTCGGTACGTTGCCGGTCCGGCGTGACTTCGGAACCGGCACCAGCCGTCGCGTTCGCATTACTGACCACTCCAGTAGCAGACGTGGAATGCGCAAAGTCCATGTTTGTCGGGCCGAGCGGAAGGGAGCTCACCCGTGGACGACCAAGCCTCGATGCTCGCCATCGCAAGCACGCAACGCTCGAAGCCTTCGCACTTCTTTCAATGGCGAAAGTAGCGTCACGTGGCCGTGGTCAGTTCGTGTGCACCATGCCCGAAAGCGTTAGCAGATTCTCGACGACCTCACAAAGTTGTCGCGCACCGAACGGCTTAGGAAGAACCGCACTGAATCCGTGCTCGCGATACTTCGCCATGACCGAATCATCGGAATAGCCACTCGAAACGATCAATCGAGCAGACGGATCGATGTCGAGAATGCGCTTTGCAGCTTCGCGCCCCCCCATTCCAGAAGGAATCGTCAGATCCAATACGACGACATCAAAGCGCCTATCCCGAGCGAATGCCTCGCGGTATACGGCAACCGCATCCGCTCCATTCGCCACCATGACGGGAGCAAACCCTGCGCGAAGCAGCGCATGTTCCGCGACTTGACGAACGACGGACTCGTCGTCCATGACGAGAACGCGACCTTCGCCGCGCGATCTCAGGGTGACATTGGGCGCGTTCGTCTCGCTTCGCCCGGCGAAGGGGAGACACAGTCGAAACGTCGCACCTCGTCCGGGAGCCGTCGTCACTTCAATCCGCCCACCATGGTTTTGCACGATGGAGTACGCAACAGCGAGTCCGAGTCCGCTTCCTTTCGCCTTCGTCGAGAAGAAAGGGACGAAGATCTTGTCGAGGAGTTCAGGTTCCATTCCAGTGCCCTCGTCGGTGATCTCCGCCACGACCTCTTCCGTTGCGCCGTGGCTGCGTCGATGGAGGCCGAGGTGCACGTGTCCTCCGTTCGGCATCGCCTCGACGGCATTGCGAAGTACGTTCTGAAACACCTGTGCCAGCTGCCCCTCGTCTCCGATCACGGTCACGTCTTCACTAACGAAGTCGAAGCTACAGCTGACGTCAGCACAAGCGACGCTCACGTTCGCTGAATCGCGCAGCACGCGCGCGACGTTCACACGGTCGCGCAACGGCGCACCACCTTTGGCGAACGTCAGCAGCTGACGCGTTAGGCTCGTAGCTCGCATGGCTGCATGCTCGGCTTGCGCGAGCAATTCCCGCACCTCGTTCGTGCCGTCCAGTAACTCCTGCGCCAAGCTTACGTTGCCGAGAACACCCGTGAGAAGATTGTTGAAGTCGTGGGCGATACCCGCGGCCAAGGTACGGATCGAGTCGAGCTTCTTTGCCAGGATCTGTTCGTCCTCCCGCTGTCGCCGCGACGCCGCGTCGCGAAATACGCCGACCAAGCACCGCTTACCCTCCAACGTCGTCAAACGTGCGGTCACGTCCGCCAGAAATGGGTCACCGTCGCCGCGCTTCATGGGAACTTCCAACCACTGGTCCAGTTCGCCACGCGCCATCATGTCGAAGATCCGCTCGACCTCCTTCATGTGCTCGGCAGGATGAGCCACGTCGATACGCGACGCCAGTAATTCGGCCTTGGTTCTCCCCAACAACTCGCACATCGCGGCATTGACCAACACTATCTGCTGGGTCGAGATCTCGGCAACGGCGATTCCATCGCCTACGGTTTCGAAAACGTCCCGGAAGCGCATCTCGCTCTGCGATAGCGCATCCATCGCGAGCGCAGTCTCGAGGGCAAACCCGAGACGGGGCGCGGCAAGCTCGAGAAATCTGCGGATATCGCCATCGATTCCGTCCACGGCCTGATCAGCAAGGTTGATCGTTCCACAACACCTCCCAAAGGCCAAGATGGGAGCGGAGTAAGTCGATTTGAACCCGTGCGCAACGAGCGCTTCGTCCACTGCGTTAGTCAAGGGTCGCGCAGTCAAATCAGGCCGATAGATGGCCGTTTTTTGGCCAACAGTGGCCCCGAGTGTTGCAGAATCGAGAGGAATCCATTGCCCAGACTCGACACCCTTGACGTCACAGGTCGCGTCGAACATGCGCAGGCCGTCTTGCGCAGGCGTCAGCAGAGCAATTGAAGCTCGCCCGATTCTCAGTCGTTGGCTGATGAATCCCAAGGCGCCCTTGAGCACCTGGTCGAAGGACAGGCACGACGTACACCTATCGAACTCCGCGAGTAGATCGAATAGCGAGATTGCGTCCCCGGAATCACTCGCTTGTGCCAAGCCGTCTCTCATGTACTCCCCACACCCAATCAGGCTAGATCAAATCGATTGCGAACAGAAGCCCGTACGGCACTCGCCCGGCAGCTTCCGACACCGCTTTTGTCCATCAGGGTCTCGTGCGACGAACTCGGGTCGATACGCTCCTGAATCCATTCGCAAACTCGCGATACCTGCCGCGCGTTGATGTCTAGCGAGTGATGTGAAGTGTACCGACGCGAGGCAACGCAAGCACGCCGGCTTCACGAAGAGCTAGGCCAATCGGTAGCGATTTGGAGCAGAATTCGTAACGAATCTGAATTCGCGTTGGCGGCAACCGTCTACGTGAACGGATGCCCTTGCTGCGTGGACGGGCGCCTCGCAATCGAACCTGGGCTGGACGCTACGAGCGGGAATGCGTGATGAAGCGACGCGGGGCACGTCCTGCATCTTGCAGCCAACGTCCCGAATCCACTGCGCTACGCGAAAGCCAATGACGACGATCATCGAATGAGGGCGTCTGGAACCCCTCATCGACGTGTGTCTCAGATCAATGGCTCCCCGCATGCGACTGATCGCAGGGAGCCTAAGAGTCGGCACCGGCGCCGCACCCACGTTACCTTACCTCGTCTCCGCGAGAGTTGACGAAGCTCGCGTGGAGTGGCGTAAGGTCACCATCCCATGACGCCCACTCACCCTCGAAGCACCTCGATATTCGTGCTCAGCGGCGGACCAGGCACCGCTGGTCGTCTCCTCCTAGACACCCTCCTCGCCCAATTTCCGGACTGTGAAACGCAGGTGACATTCCACATAGACCTACGATCGGTGGAACAGCTCGACGCGATTCTCGATGCGGCGGCAATGGAGCAAGCCCTGATCATCCACAGCTTCGTCGACAAAGTGCTCTGGCGACACTGCCTGGATCGAACGGAACGTCTCGGGCTCGAACAACAGGATCTTTTCGGTGAACTCATGACAAAGCTGGAGCGTCGCTTCGCTCGAACGGCTCTGTCTGCCCCAGGTCGCTTTCGAGAGCTCAAACGCGACTATTACGAACGAATCGAAGCACTCGAGTTTACTATCGAGCACGACGACAGTCAGAATCTCCACAGCATCGAACGCGCGGAGATCGTGCTCGTAGGGGTCTCACGCTCCGGTAAGACCCCCCTCAGCATCTATCTCGCCATGCAGGGGTACAAAACGGCCAACGTCTCCTTTTTACCAGCCATCGATTGGCCCGAAGAGCTTGGACGCGTGGACCGCGCTCGGATCGTCGGCCTCACCATCGATCGTGCGAGATTGCAGATGCACCGAAAGCAACGAGCGTCCGAGGTTGGGCTCGGAAAGACCACCGCTTACAGCAGCGAAGAGGCCCTTTTCCTGGAACTCGAAGCCCTCCACGAGGCCTTCCGAAAGCATCATGTCCCGTGGCTGGACGTCACCGAGAAACCCATCGAAACGACGGCGCACGAGGTCATTCACCTCGTCACTCGCTCGCTCGGCACCGATCCGAGGCGGCACTAAAGTGCATTGAGCTGGCGCAGCCCATCACGGCCTGACGACACGCGAGAAATTGCGTCTGTCAGGTGGGCCCAAGCGAGTGGCGCCGAATGCCATTGGTTCGACGTGACCCTCCCCACCTGAGGCGTACTCATTCGGTCGAGGTAGTCACCTGTAATTCTTGGTATCATCAATACACACGAACCGTCGACTGCCCGCCACGGTCGCAGCTGAGACGCGCTCGGCTCGAACGAAGAACTCGCCCCCCGGTTGCCTCTAAATTCTGCCCAATCGCGACGGATCCGAGCTGCAGTACTGGGAGCGAAGCACCCCGTGTGAACGCGCGTCTCGTCGTCGGATCGTCACCGGGGAATTCGAAGGGCAAACGCGACAAATTGAGGTAAATTGCAGGCGTGAAGCCCAATTCCTTCTCCCGATCGATTCGCGTCTCCACATTCTTACACTCCGGCGCGCTCCTCGCGTCGGTACTACTGCTTGCCCACTGTGGTGGTGGCAAGCCGAACGCCGGCGACGGCGGAGCCGGCGACGGCGGCGCAGACTCACGCGGCGGCAAAGGTGGAAAGTCAGGTAGCGGTGGCTCCGCAGGTGGAGGCATCATCGTTGGCCAAGGCGGCACGGCAGGCACGCAGAGTAGCGCGTCGAGCACAGTCGTCAGTCTCGTCTGTGGTGACAAGCTTCTCGGTGCCGAGGAGGCCTGCGACGACGGAAACCAAACCGCTGGCGACGGCTGCTCGAGCGACTGCAAGACCATCGAAGAAGGGCACGTCTGCCCCGAACCGGGCAAGCCTTGCGTGCCGTCTCAGGTTTGTGGAGATCGAAAGATCTCAGGAACCGAAAACTGCGACGATGGCAACAAAGCCGCGGGTGACGGCTGTTCGGATCGATGCCGCTTGGAGCCTGGCTTCACCTGCCCCATCGTTGGAGCTCGTTGCGTCGCAGCTGCCTGTGGAGACGGGATCATCGCGGGGATCGAGACCTGCGATGACGGGGAGGCCACACCGAAGGGCGGAGATGGTTGTTCTGCGACGTGCAGCATCGAGAGTCCTGGGCCCGAGGAGTTGAATGCTTGGATGTGCCCGACGCCGGGACAACCTTGTGTTCGGACCACGTGCGGGAACGGAAAGCCCGAGGGCACCGAACAATGCGACGACGGTGACAACGACACAGGCGACGGATGCACCCCTGCATGTCGAGTCGAACCCCAATGTCCCGTGGCCGGCGGCTCGTGCAAATCCGTATGCGGTGACGGTCTCATTCTGAAGACGGACAGCGACCAGGAATGCGACGACGGCAATTCCGCGAACGGAGATGGCTGTAGCTCGAGCTGCAAGGTCGAATCAGGTTACGAGTGTTCGCCTGAAACCTCCACGAGCGACGCCCTCATCTTACCGATCGTGCTGCGCGATTTTCGCGGCGCAAGCGAGACGAACGGGCACCCCGATTTCGAGAACTACAACAACGGCTTCGAACGCGGGATCGTGCAGAACATGCTGGACAAGGATGGCAAGCCCCAGCACGTCACCGTGAACAAGAACAATACGGAAAATACCTACGTTGACGGCGTGCTCCAAGGCACCGACTACTACTCGCTATGGTACCGGGATTCGGAGACGTACAACAAAACCGTCATCCAAACGCTGAAATTGAACAAGCTTACGACGGGCGAATACCAGTACGCCAACACGTCGTTCTTTCCCCTCACCGGCCTCGGCTTCGGCAACACTCCCGGGCAGACGAAAAATTTCCACTTCACGAGCGAGGTCCGCTACTGGTTCGAGTATCGCGGTGGCGAGACACTGCGATTCAAAGGGGACGACGACGTTTGGGTCTTCGTCAACAAGCAGCTCGCGGTTGACCTTGGAGGCGTCCACGGCGTCATCAATGGCGGCATCGCCCTCCATCCTACGAACGGAACCGGCCAAGTCTGTGAAGACGCGACCATCACTTGTACGACGGCAGACCAATGCACTTGCTCGAAGGGTACACCGAAGACGGTGGATTTTGGCTTGAAGCTCGGCAGCGTGTACGAGATCGTCGTGTTCCAAGCAGAGCGTCACACCTCTTCCTCGAACTACACCCTCACCCTCTCCGCCTTCAACGCCACTCGAAGCCTCTGCCACTCCGTATGCGGGGACGGCAACGTGACACCCGACGAGGCGTGCGACCTCGGTACGGCAAAGAACACCGGTGAGTACGGCACCTGCACCAAGGATTGCAAGCTACCGCCGTACTGCGGCGACGGTAACGTAGACAAGGATCACGAAGATTGCGACGATGGCGTGAATCTTTCGGCATATGGCTATAACTCGACGCCTTCATGTAACCCGGGCTGCAAATGGACGAACTATTGCGGCGACGGAAAGGTCGACAGCCTATTCGGAGAGCAATGCGACGATGGCAATCACATCGCAGGCGACGGATGCGAAGCGAACTGCACCAACCGCACGGGCTGTGGCAACGGAACCGTAGAGTCCGGCGAAGTCTGTGACGACGGAAACACTCGTTCGGGCGATGGCTGTTCCGAGTTCTGCACTCGGGAAGAGATCCTCTAGCAAGGGTACGTAGCTTCGGGTGGTTGTCTTCGACCACCCGAAGCTGAAACGAGCATTAGCGCGGCGCACGAACGTGGCGCTGCCCTCACCTCGCGAGACGCGACTGACTGACGGGAGCTCCTCGTCGAGCCCGGCCCCCATCGAGCCCGGCCCCCATCGAGCCCGGCCTTCGTCGTGAGCCCCGCCAACACGAGTCGCCGCAAGGCGACTCAATCGCGAGATTTACGCGACGGAGCGCGTTACTTCCGTGGTCGCGAGGGAAGTCTTGGGCCACCTCACTTCGAAATGGGCGCCTCCAAGCGGGGAACGGGCGATGACGAGTTGCCCTCGGCTAGCTTCGACGGATGCACGCACACTCAAGAGCCCGAGGCCCAAACCGTCCGGCTTGGTCGAGTTGAACGGTAAAAGTAACTCCTTGAGCTCCTTGTCCGTGAGTCCACGGCCATCGTCGTGAATCGAGAGAGACACGGCGTCGGCATCCTCATCGACTTCGACACGAATGGTCCCTTCGTCGCCCACGGCATCCGCTGCGTTGAGCAGCAGATTGACGACGATTTGTTCGACTAGAACGGGATCGAGAAGCGATCGAGCAGACGACGCGACGCGCAGCTCGATCTGACGCCCAAGCATTCGCGGCAAGCGACGCATGAGCCCAATCGTGTCCGAGACCAATTCACCCAATGAGGCTGGATGCAGATTGACTTCTCGAGAACCGCGCGCGGCCCGCGCCATACGTTTCGTCAAATCCCGCGCGGAATCGAGGGCCCGCCTCATCTCGGTCAATACTGATTGGGGATTTGCCGATGGGTCGGCGCAATCGAGCTCGTCTACTCCAGCGCGAAGCACGAGAAGAACGTTGTTGAAATCATGAGCGACCGTCGCGGCGAGTTCCGCGGCGTACACCTTGCTCTGCACCAACATGAGTGCCCGTCTTTCGGCCTGATGCTCCTCCTCGGAACGCTTGAGACGTGCGAATAATAGCCACGACGTCACCCATAGTAGAACACCAGTAACCAAAACGAATGCGGTACCTTTCAGGTGTTCGATGCGCTCGAGCTCCGCGACGTCATGCGCCAGTGCGGCAGCGATCCGTCCCGATATCAGGATGTACCCGCCAGCAATCAGCAGGTAGAACAACGTCAGGCCAGTAGCGTAGCGTGTCGGTTTCACAGGTGCGTTCGCCGCAATCGCGACGTTATTGCAGCATAACGTCTTATGCGACCATCCCGAACCCCTCGTGGCGCAAAACAATGGGCCGGTCACCTAAGTCAACGGAATTTCAGGAATTCGCAGCCACTTTTCGGGAGGCGCACCATCGTCGCGGCACGCGGCACCATGACGGCGATTGGGTCAACCTGCCATCGAAACTCGCATCGGCACCCCCACGGACACGTCACGCCCACAGCTACTCGGTCGTAAACCAGCCGTGCGTGCAACGCTCCAGAGCCAAAGTCCTCCCACGCACTCAGGTGTCTCGGATCATACTTACGGTGCGGCGCATTTTGACGATGGAAGCCAATTGACGAACGGTGGCGCAGAGACGCGACGGCTCCACGGGTTTGAGCAGCACGCGATGACAACGCGGTCGTGGCCCAACTCGGTACTCCTCCGAGGCGGCAATGAGCAATCCCGCAGCGTCGGGTTCACGAGAAGAGACCGCGTGCAGCAGCTCCTCGCCGTTCATGCCCGGCAGAACGTAGTCAGTTACAACGATGTCGTAAACTTTACGCGCGACTCGGCTCACGGCACTTTCGCCACTCGAACACGTCTCGACCTCAGCAACGGATTCGAGAGCTGTCGCCAGCCACTCGAGTCCCGCAGCGTCGTCGTGAACGAGTAACAGCCTTGGCAGGTAAGCTTCCATTGACTGTGCTGTAGGCATCGGCGACTCCACCCTCGTTCTCTGGCCAGTGACTTTGATCAGCTACGCATCGGATGCAATCATGTGTCGCGCTGCTTGCCAATAGGCCCGCAACGCTAGACTACGATCCCGTCAAGCGTTTGGGATTTCGGCTGTGGATAACTTGTTCGCAAACCATGAACGCACTCGATTCCAGCCGAACGTCATCGGTTTTCGACACGATCGAATCCGTATCGTTCCGTCCAGCGATACGGTTCCGTACCGTCAGAGCGAGGACTCTGACCATCATCAACTGTACGGATGACAAGCCTTTACCACTCAGTAAGAACATGTCTCGTTCTTTGCGCGACTCGACGATGCGACCTTCACACCACATTTCGAACTGGCCTCGACTCCGCGGGAGTTCTTGCACCCGTAACCTTTCACCACGAGATGAGCGAGCGAGCGAGCGAGCGAGCAGACGAATCTAGCTCTCGATGAAGATGCATCCGAGCGAAGGAGCCAAGCGCTGAAGCGAGCAAGAGGAGACGGCACGTCACACTCGCGGTACCGCATGGCGCGTGACGCAATCGCCGTGGACGACGCGGAGGGGCACGCGTCGGAGAGCGCTCTGCAATCGACGCGGGCGCCATCGGCTTTTATTGCTTCCCTCCCTGTGGCGGTCGATGCGCTGGAGGGAGTTACACGTCCTCTGTGAGGTACCACCGCGCTTGGAGACGGCGCCCGCGATGAAGGAACCGAGCCGGCTGCTCTGGGGCGAACCGCGTAGGGCTGACCTCGCACGAACCACAGCGGCGCAGAAGCCCTCCAGAACGGCGCGCCCGAAACAGGGCGTCGATGTCGCTCATAAGTGTTCGCATTTATTCGACCTTTCCAGTTTACCCCCAAGGCCACAGGCGATGCTTACCGAAGGTCCGTACAATCCTGACCACGGTAGCATCCGCGCGTTCATGAAAGCTGCGCGCCGCAGGGGGGCGGAGATATGCTTGTCTTCGATGATGAGTGAGCCGAAACCCAAAGCCAAGTTGGGCGGCGCAGACGCGAACTTGACGATTCAATTCGAGCGCGAGGATCTGGGTAAAGGATCCCGCGATGAGCGGCGGCATCATGTCCTCGTCTGCATCCAAGGGCTCGAGGTGGGTAAGCCGATCGAACTCGTGCTCACCGAAACCTTCGTCGGTCGAGCCCCAGGATGTGGTTTGGTGCTCGCGGACTCCCAAGTGAGTCGCAAGCACGCCGTGATACGGTGGATGAACGGCTATCATGTCGTCGAGGACCTGAAATCGGCCAACGGAACGTTCATTGGTGGATCGAGGGTGACAGAGCGGCGGCTCTCACCAGGTGACGTCATTCAGTTCGGCTCCGGGTTTGCGTACAAGTACACGACGATGGACAGCACCGAAAAGAACCTCATGGAACAACTCTATGAGCAAAGCGTCCTCGAATCCACTGACCAGAGCCTACAATCGCGAATACTTCGGCTCTGCACTTTCGAATGAGCTCGAACGTTCGCGAAAACTCGACGGCTGCACATCCCTCCTTCTCCTCGACATCGATCACTTCAAACGTATCAACGATGAGTATGGTCACCCTGCGGGTGACGCCGTTCTCGTCGAGTTCGTACGAAGAATTCGCACGGAGCTCGGAGTTGCCGACGTTCTTGCGCGCTACGGCGGCGAAGAGTTCGCGATCATAGCTCGTGGGATGAGCCTCAGCGAAGCGGCACGCGTCGCTGAAAGCGTTCGTCGCGCGATCTGCGACAGTCCATTCGACGTAGGCTCGGCTTCCCTCGATGTCACGGTGAGCATCGGATGCGCGTCGACGTCATGCTGCGAAGAAAACGCTCCGCTCTCGGAAACTCTCATCGCAGTAGCCGATCGACGACTCTACGTCGCAAAAGACACTGGTCGGAATCGAGTGATCGTTTCGGATACGGAGGTGACCATTCCTCCACCGTCTGGCCGATAGTCGAACGATATCCACCACGAGAACGCCGTGATGGTTCCGCTGAGCCGAGGCCGTGGAACCAGACGCGTACGACCGATTTCACCTATCGCCCGCCCGAACACTTCCGTTGTGCTGAGCGAAACGAAAATGTGCCGGCTACACTCGCTTGGCATTGGATTGGCCGAGTAGGAACTCGCTCGTCTCTGATCGTGATGTCAACGTCGTGAAGCCACGTCATGGATCGCGGGGCGGCGCCGTATAGCGCGGCCATCACCGGAATTCCCGGGAGACGGGAGCAGAATGCACGACCCCGTGCTAAGAGCCCAGACGCAAGCCGAGCCAAGCGCTAGGATACGCCGTCCGCAGCGCTCATCATTTCAGGATCCTGCGAGTGATCACCAGCGAAACCATTGCCACCACCACGCTTCCAGACGGTGGAAAAATGTCCTTGCTACGCCGTGGAACCGAGTGGCTCATCCTGGTGGATGGCGTCGTTCTCATGGCCAACCGAAGGCATGATTCCGAAGAAGCCTTGGCTCGTGAAGCGTTTGAGTTGGCTCCCCATGCGAAGCGCGTTCTCGTTGGAGGACTCGGTATGGGATTTACTTTACGCGCGGTACTTGATCGATTGCCGGTGAATGGTCGCGTCGTGGTCGCAGAACTGGTCGAAGCGCTGATTGACTGGAACCGCGAGCACCTCGGACAGTTGAGCGATTTTCCGCTGTTGGACGAGCGTTGCACGGCACTCTCCGTGGACGTTTACCAGGCGATCGAAGGAAAATCCCAAGAATACGATCTCATACTCTTGGACGTGGACAACGGGCCCGCCGCGCTCACGACGGAGGACAATCGGAGACTTTATCGAGAGTCGGGGATTCGCGCTTGTCGCAACGCCTTGAGTAAGGACGGGGTGCTCGCGGTCTGGTCCGCCGGACCGAGTCCGGAGTACGAGCGACTGCTACAGCGTGGCGGTCTCCGCCCATCCACCAAGCGAGTGTCGGCATTCGGAAAGTCTGGTTCGAGACATCTGTTGTACTTGGCGCAAAAAGGAGCCTGAGCCCCACGAAGCCGCGTTGCGGAACGACGCACGGAGCGCCTACGAACGTGCCTCCTTTGCGCCGCTACGCGACGCCCTTCCCAGCGTCCGTTTGTACCCTGCCGGCCGCACTTTCGCACGCGATGCAAATGGCCCCCGAGCCCGCAACGCCGAGAAACTGACATCGAGGAAAGGCACGCTGAACACGTTGCTCGTAGTACGCTCGTCCTCAACGCTTTCGGACGAGCGTCAGCCCGTCTGCCACGGGCAAGATGCACGCAGACACACGCTCGTCATGAGAGATCTTCTGATTCAGAGCGACGAGCGTCGACGTGACTGGATCCGGAGGTGACACATCCGCGACCCGACCACTCCACAGAGTATTGTCGAGAAGAATGAGCCCACCAGAGCGTACCAACGTGAGACAGGACTCATAGTATCGCTCATAGGACTCCTTATCGGCATCGATGAAGGCAAAGTCGAACGTGCCACCTTCCCCGCGGGAGATGAGGTCCTCCAGAGTAAGTTTCGCATCGCCCAGTACGAGTTCGATGCGCGACGTCAACCCAGCAAGAGCCCAGTACTTCTGCGCAATCCGTGTGACTTCGGGATCGCGATCGCAAGCGATCAACTTGCCGTCGGGAGGCAAGCCTAAGGCAACGGACATGGCGCTATATCCCGTAAAGACACCGACTTCGATGCACTTCTTTGCACCGATCAACTGCACGAGCCAACGCATGAACTTGCCTTGATCGGGTCCGATTTGCATTTGTGCGGCTGGCATGGTCGCCGTTTGCACTCGGAGCTGCTTGAGCTCCTGTGTCTCTCGCACGTCGATGCGCAACAAGTAGTCCTCGAGTGCCGGAGTCATTGCCGTCGTTCGAAACGCCATCGTCGAGTTCGTCCTCGTGCAAAACGTAAGGCCAACTCCCGCAACCCACTAGGGGGCGTCCAGCTTGCTGCGATCCCTGGTCCACACGGCACTTGCCGATTGCGGGCCGCGCCCCTCTCGAAGATGGTGCGTGACCGCAAAGGCAATGGTGTTCAGCCCGGCGGCCCTAGCCCCACCCTTGGTTTTCCCGTTCCGTGTCGCTAAAGTGCGAACGTGAAACTCGTATCTTGGAATGTGAACGGCCTCCGGTCCGTCCTCAAGCGAGGGCTCGTCGACTATCTGGACGAAGAAAAGCCGGATGTTCTCTGTCTGCAGGAAACGCGTTGCGAAGCAACCGATGTGCCTCCGTTCTGGCCGAAGGCCCATCGCATTTACTTCAACACGGCGACGAAGCGCGGTTACGCCGGAACCGCGATCCTGACGAAGCGCGAACCGCTCAGCGTCAGCATGGGGATCGGGATCCCAGAGCATGACGATGAAGGTCGTGTCCTTACCGCCGAGTACGAACGCTTCTTCGTCGTAAACGTGTACGTGCCGAATTCAAAACGCGATCTGAGCCGCCTCACTTACAGGCAACGATGGGACGTAGACTTTCTTCGTTACTTGAAGCGACTGGAACGCAAGAAGCCCGTCGTCTTCTGTGGTGACCTCAACGTCGCGCACACGGAGCTCGATCTCCACTCACCCCAAAGCCAACGTAAAAAATCACGGGTTTACCCCGGAAGAGCGAGCCGGCTTCGACGCTCTCGTCAAAGCCGGCTTCATCGACACATTTCGTGAGTTCGAAAAGGGCCCTGGACACTACACCTGGTGGAGAGCCTTTGGAGGTGCGAGGGAGCGAAACGTCGGCTGGCGCATCGACTACTTCCTGGTGAGCACTAGCCTAAAACCACAGCTCAAGAGAGCGTTCATTCGACGTGAGGTTCTGGGCTCCGATCATTGCCCCGTGGGGATTGTGCTCAAGTGATGTCATTGCGCGACCGATATGCCCGTTCCGCCGCGGCTCGTAAGTAGACTCCCCTCTCCATGCCGCTTTCGGCACACGGATTCGATGATCCACACCGATTGGCGTGGCGTTGCTACTTCAGTCGCAATCACGCTCCCAAAAGCAGCGTTGCCCATCCGTAACACAGGCGAATCCCCCGTTAGTTCCGTCTTTGCAGATCACGCCGATGTCGAAGAGCGGTAGATCATCACAGCCCGTGGCGGAAGCACACGGCGTCGTCACTCGCGGAGGAATGCAGGTTGCGGTCCAGGCACACGGGGCATCATTTTCGCTTCCACAGACCTGACTGCCCAACGTGGTGCCATTCGGACAGTCGACTGCCGGTCTCGCTGGGCACTCGCCATCATTGCATTGACGGTAGCTCACTGAGCCCTCCGACGACACCGGGGACCACAGACAGTTGCCATCCTCGCTTGCGCACTCGACGGATGCCGTTTCCTTCAGACCTGCAGGAACGACGCCACAAGAGTGAAAGTCGCAGCCCTCATGAACCGTCAAGGTTTGGCGACTGGCCGAGTTTGGCACCTCCACGTCGTCCCGAGCCGAAGCGGCACACGCGGTCGACGCGCCAGCGGCCATTGCATACAGGAATATTTTGATTACCAAGCGCATATCATCTCCAATCTCGGGCAATGCCCGATCCACCGCCCGCTCGGGGCGTGAAGCTGCTCTTGTTATTTCGCTCCGGCACGTTGCCGGCTCTAGAACGTCATTCCAGGCATTCGAGAAACGAACCATCCGAGGACGTGCCAAAGCACGCCAAAGTCAGATTCGTGAACGACGTGTTGCCGTCAACGCCAGTCCCCGACTTGCTTTCGAGACCAGCGGCAACCAAGCCAGAAACACCGGTTTTTCGAAAGTGCGCCTGTAACGTCAATCGGACCCATTGCTCGCGCGTCGTAAGCGAGAGCGCGCCATCCAGCTCAGCGGTTTCGAAGAGCTGAATCAGCCAAACATCATCTCGCTCGACCGCCGACAATGTGGCAAGAAACGATTCGTTCAGCGCGCCACCGGACGTGATCGCGCGCAAGGGACGTTCTATCTCGACGCGATTTCGCAAATCGGTAGTAGTTCGAGATTGGTTCGACGCGGCTCCGACGCGATCCAAAATGCTCGAGCATCGTCCTCGAATCGAAGCTCGATGGTTGAGGTGCCCGCCTCGGGTCCGTATTCGATGCCATCGAGATTGCGCCACGTGAGCGGCAGCTGCACCGAATCACCCACATTGGCCAACACGTCGCGGGGAGTGAAGCCCAACGCACTCACCGCGTCCAACCCGAGTTGGGTTCTTGATTCGACACAGGGATCCTCCGTTTCCTCCCCGGTCTGCCCCCCGGAGTTGGTGCATCCCAAAGCGACCCAAGGGGAGGCCGAAAGGACGAAGGAGATGAGGATTCGTCGAGATTCCATCTGTCATCAATAGGACACGCCGACGTTCTGGCATCAAGTGCCACTTCGCACTTTTCGTCGACCATGACGTCTACGGATGTGCAATATGGCTATACATGGACTACGAAACCCTGAGTTCTGAGCTCATCCGCGTAATGCGAGGACGACGCTCGCAAACGGCATTCAGCCGACGTTTGGGGTACCGCAGCAACGTCGTCTACGCCTGGGAATCCGGGCGTGCGTGGCCAACTGCGTCAGTGTTTTTCGACGCCCTCAATCGCCTCGGACGCTCCGTTGGGGAGGCGCTATCGGGGTTCTACCGTCTTCCCCAGGAACCCGATCGTTTGCCACAACTCACGACACCGGAGGGAGTCGCTCGATTCCTCGACGATCTCCGAGGAAACAATTCCGTCGTGGAGCTCGCGAAGGCGACCCGAAGGAGTCGCTTCGCCATCTCTCGGTGGTTGAAAGGACAAGCAGAACCAAGGCTCCCAGACTTCTTGAGATTGGTTGAAGCGGCGAGTCTTCGCCTACTCGACTTTCTTGCCTGCTTCGTCGATCCGAACGAGCTCGGCTCGGTCAAGGCCACTTGGCAAGTCCTCGAAAGCTCCAGACGAGCTGCATACGAACTGCCATGGTCCCAGGCCGTGCTCCGCGTCATCGAGCTCGAAAGCTACCGGACGTTATCGCGTCATCAACCGGGGTTCATTGCGGACTGGCTGCAGAATCAGCCGTGACGAAGAAGAGCGTTGCATCGACGTTCTTTTGAAGACGGGTCAAGTCAGAAAAAGAGCTGGTCGGCTCGTGCCGGGATCTGCACCGACCCTCGACACTCGACGGGACGCGGGGCGAGCACGACACGCAAAGGCATGGTGGACCGAAGTCGCACTCAAGCGAATGCGCGACGGCGACGAAGGCACGTTCTCGTACAATCTCTTTTCGGTGTCCCGCGTCGACTTCGAGCGAATTCAATCGCTGCATCGCGCTTACTTTCGAGAGCTGCGCAGAATCGTTGCCAGCTCCGAACCACCGGAATGCATTGCCTTGGCCAACGTGCATCTGCTCGAGCTTGGCCCGACGCGCGGGACGATGTCCTCCACCCCTGCACCTATGCCACCGCGACAGCCAATCTTGGCACGCCGCTCCTCTCCTTCTGGAGGGCACAAAACCGATGGATAAATTTCCGCCCGGGAAGACGAGGACACGCCACTTCACGCGACGGAAGCCGAAGCCACGCGACCTCTGAAAGATTCCACCTGCATCGGAGCAGTCCCTGTCAGCATGGGATCATTTCCAGAAAGCGTCAGCCACCCGCCGAAGGAGTTGCGATGAAGAAGAACACCGATCACGCGCGATCCCACCGCCAAACATTCGCGGCCATCTTCGGAACATCGTTGATGTTGGCTTGTAGCGGATCGGGAACGGAGTCGTCCGCGAGCGGAGGGGCGACGCAAGGTTCGAGCGGTGGGGATCCGTCGTCTGCGAGCGGAGGGGCTTCCTTCCCGACTTCGGGAGGCGCCACTCGCGATTCGAGCGGCAGGACCGCTACAGGCACGACGCTCATCGGTGGTGCTGGAAGTACTTCCGGCGGCGCGAGCACGACGGACGCTGGATCCAGCAGCACCACGGCCTTGGGCGGCACGACGGGGACTTCGGCATCCACGACCGGAACTGGCGTTGGAGGAACCGCGAGCAGAGGTGGAACGACGAGCTCCGGAGGAACCGCGAGCAAAGGTGGAACGACGAGCTCCGGAGGAACCGCGAGCAAAGGTGGAACGACGAGCTCCGGAGGAACCGCGAGCAGAGGTGGAACGACGAGCTCTGGGGGGAGTACGACGGGTGGAACGGGCGACGCAACCTGCAACGCTGGAATTTGGGACGGAAAAACCAAACCCGTTCCTCTAGCCCTGAGCGGAAACACCTTCGCGCATGACCCTACGATGATCGCAGCAGGTGGTACTTTCTATCGCTTTTGGACGGGCGACTATATTCCGAGCGCAAAGTCGACCAACCTTACCACCTGGCAGAACGCGCCGTCGGTTTTCCGCAATGCATACTCGCCGTGGGTGGCGGATTGGCTGGCGCAAATCCCGGGGCAGACATTCGGGTTCCCGTGGGCCCCAGACGTGTCGTACTTCAACGGCAAATACCACATTTATTCGACGTTCTCCGCCAAGTTCGGAGACAACATATCCTGCATCACGCATCTTTCTACGAGTGACATCGCAAGTGGGAATTGGACCGATCACGGCCCAGTGATCTGCACGAAAGGTTCGGAGAACTACAATGCGATCGATGCGGACGTGGGCGTCGACGCTCAAGGAACGCCGTGGCTCGCCTTTGGTAGCTTCTGGAATGGCATCCACGGATTCCAGCTCAATCCGGACGGAAGTCGGTTGGGTACGACCCTCACGCGATTGGCCTGGGCACCTGAAATCGAAGCTCCCGTTCTGTTCTATCGCTGCGGCTACTATTACTTATTCGTAACCTGGGGCCTCTGTTGCCCCGGCGAGGGCCGTACCGTAAACCAACTCACCTATCGAGTCGCTGTCGGCCGATCCCGTTCGATCATGGGACCATACGTCGACCGAACCGGAAAGGGGATGCTCGATGGTGGCGGAACGTTGCTGGTACAGGGCGATCACGTGACGTGGGCTGCAGCAGGTCACAGCGACGTCCTGGTGAGTGGTTCCAAGATTTACCACCTTTACCACGCGTACCTCCAATCGAATGGTGCAGCCCAGTTGCGCATCGTCGAGATGCCCTTCGACAGTGATGGGTGGCCAGTCCCAGCCGGGCCTTGATCCGCCCGCTCGCCTCCTATCGCTCATGCGCCAAAAGCCGCAGACATGGCACCGTGCCGCTCCTCGTGAAGCGCACGAAACGCTACCTGCTTTCCATCCATTTCCGAGTTGATACGCGCACCCGTCGAGAACGAATCGGTAACTCGCGCGCCGTTCACTTAGCTGACTTCATGCACGGGCCGCGACACGTAGACCTGAGGAGAACGAATTCGTGACCATGAACTTCATGCCAAGCACCAGGTGCTCGTCGAAGATTGCAGGCGGATGGTTGGCGCTCTCGATCTTTGCGTGTAGCGGAACGGAAGGCTCTGGCCGTTCCGGTGCATCCGCGGGTTCGAGTGCATCTGGAGGAACCACTCTGAGCGCCCCTTCCAATGTCACTGGCGGTACGGGCTCCAGCATCGAAACGGGCGGCACTGGAAGCATGTCGACGATCTCGAGAGGCGGAACGACCGTGGTGTCGACGACGGGCGGACAAGCAAGCTCGACTACGGGAGGAACTCGGGCATCCATCTCCGGCGGGACGACTTTCGGCGGGACGACTTTCGCGACGACGACGTTTTCGGGTGGCGCTGGCGGCAAGTCCGCAGCCACTGGCGGAACCACCGGAGGCGTCTCGAGCTCGGGCGGGGTCGGAGGACGCACTACTGGAAACATTGGGGGGACGAGCGTGGGAGGCACGACTACGAGCGCTGGCGGCAGTCGCGCAACCTTCCGCAATCCGCTCAACACGACTCAGGGTTCCGACCCGTTCATGGTCCACTACCAAGGTGCATATTACCTTGCAGCAACCACGTGGGGCACGACACTGACGATGAAACGGGGGCGGACGATCGAAGAGCTCAAGAACAACACCCCGACGGTGATTTGGAAGGATACCAATGCATCACGCTCTGGCAACATGTGGGCGCCGGAGTTTCATTTACTCGACAACGGCGCGGGACAGACGCGTTGGTATCACTACTACACTGCGGGGGACGGCAAAGACTTGGGGACGCAGCGCTCTTACGTTCTAGAGAGTGACGGGACCGATCCGATGGGTCCTTATCATTTCAAGGCACAACTCTTGAATTACTGGGCGATTGACGGCAGCGTCCTCAAGGTTGGAACGCGGCTATTTTTCATGTTCTCGGCGTGGCAGGGGTCCACCCAGAACATCTGGATCATGGCAATGGACAATCCGTGGACTGTCTCGGGCAATCGGACGCTACTGAGCGCGCCAACGTACGCGTGGGAACAAGAGGGAACGGACTCGGTGAACGAAGGCCCCGTCGCGCTTTATCACCAGGGGAGAACCTTCGTAACGTATTCCGCCAGCCAATGCGCATCCCCGGGGTACAAGCTCGGCATGCTCGAGCTCGTGGGCTCGAATCCGCTCCTCGCAAGCTCATGGCGAAAGAGCGCGACACCGGTGTTTCAAGCGGCGAACGGTGCCATCGGCCCCGGACACAATGGCTTTTTTACCTCTCCAGATGGCACCGAGAACTGGCTCGTGTATCACGCCACCGCGAACGCCGCGGGAAGCTGTTGGACCGATCGGACGACGCGAATCCAGCGAATTGCATGGAATGCCGACGGCACACCCAACTTTGGCGTGCCGCTCGCACTTACTACCAATATTCCGGTGCCCTCAGGCGAGTGACGAACGAGTCGACATCTTGCCACCGGTTTCGTAGGCGCATCGCCATCGGACGGACCGACGCGGGAGATTTCCACTCGCAGGCAACGGCGTAGCGACTTCAATTGAGCCCGCTCAAACTGGAGTTGTCCCCCCATCCGCGGGCCTTCTGCGCAAACTCCGCCCGACGATAGAGCTGCCCCGGAGCCCTCAACCCCGCATTTCTCGAAGGACGGGGGCCGAAGGGCTGTGTCCGAGCCAGAAGAATCCCGCTCGGATCCCGCAAACTCGCCCGCCTCGGCCACTCGGCACTATCTTTTTGGCGTTGATGCGGCATAGCATCGCGGCTCGAACGCCAAAGTCTACGCAACACTCGCCATGTCTCGCCGTCTCGTCCTGTTCGTGTCATTTGCCCTTGGATGGTCACCTCGACCAATTTGGGCTGCCAATCCGCCAGCTCCGCCTGCGACACTCGAGGTCGAGAGCTCGACACCGAGAGCGCCGAGTCTGTCCAACGAAGAGGTAGAGCAACGTTATAAGCAGGCGCAGGTTGCGTACTCCGAAGGGGACCTACGCGAAGCGGCTCGCCTGCTTTCCGAGTGCTTCGCGGCGACTCACTCGCCAAACCTACTCTTCAATCTCGCTCAGCTCTACCGCGAGATGAAGGAGTGCCAAACAGCGTTGAGCTATTACGACCGATATTTGGCCGAGGTCAAAGACGGCGGACGAGCAGAAGACGCGAAAGCCTATGTCACCGAGCTTCGCGCCGAGTGCCCGCCGACGCCCCCCGCGAGCGTCGAGACGAGGCCCGTCGAGCCGCATACGGAAGCCGCGCCGGTACCTGCTTCCACACCGGCAACCAAGCCAGCCGCGTCTCCGCCAAGTCGAACGAATCCATGGAAGGTGGTGGGCTGGGCTACGTTGGGAACCAGCGCCGTCGCAGCCGCCGCGACGGTGTACGCTTCCATCGAAACCAAGCACGCCCACGACGACAGCGAGAATCCTCGCATGGTGAATGGTCGAATCGACGGGGATTACGTCGCCGAGCGCCAAGACGACTTCTATCGAAACCGAAATTGGGCATTTGCTTTCGGCGCTGCCACGACGGGATTGATTGGCTTCGGGTTGTACGCCCTCGCCATTGCCGCGCCGAGATACGACGCTCAGCATGAGCGAGCGAGCTCTCTTGCCGTGACCGTTCTACCGGGCCACGCGTCCGTCCTCTACGGCTTCCAGTTTTGACGCGGCGGGCGCGTTCGACCAAATCGGCAGCCAATCCGGGTCGTTCTTCTTGGTCTTGTCGAGCGCGTCGTTCGGCTTCGGCACGGGGGTGGCCTTGTTCGCCGTATCGGCGGGCTTCGCCGCAGGTCCACCCAATTGTGGTTGCCCCGCGTCATCGGGACGCTTTCGACCGCTACGTTCCGCCGCAGTCGGAGAGCTCCCCCGCGTCATCGACCCCCGTGCACTTTGGCGATCCCCAACCGCGACTGACTTCGAGTTTCCAGAAAGTGCACTCGCACGCGTCGCATGAGCGTCCGACGCTGATGGGACTTGCGCGATGCTCGGGGAAGATTCGGGTGAGATGGCCTCGGGTGACGCGTTACCCGAGTCGTGCTTCGGCGCGGGCTCGACTGCAATAGTCGGATTCGATGTCGCAATCGAAACGCCGACCACGTTGGCTCGAGACGCTCGGAGCGGCTCGACCATGCGAGACTCGTGGTCCCGTCCGCGCCAAACGAGAAACAATACGTAAGCCGTGATCGCGACGCCACAAACCAACATCGTCAGCGTCACGTACGGAGTTCGACGACGAAATCGCGCAGGAACGACCGTTCGAACTCGCTGAGCATCGCGTCGGCTGCTCCAATCTTCCAGCACTTGTCCTGCCGTGGCGAATCGCTCGACGGGTTGACGGCGCAGGCAACGAAGAACGATTTCGTCCAGCCAAACCGGAACGTTCGGATTGATGGCGCTTGGTGCGATTGGCGCACGGTGCAAACGTGCCATCGCGGTTGCAACGGGAGAGTCCCCTTCGAAGGGCAACCTCCCCGTCAGCAATTCGAACCAAACGACGCCGAATGCGTACAGAATCGCTTGCGGTCGAGAGCGGCGCACCTTCGATTTGCTCGGGTGCCATGTAACCGATCGTTCCAACCATGACTTGACTGGTTTGGGTCGTCGCAATGAGGCCACTCTCGTTCAACGCCTTTGCCAGTCCGAAATCGAGAATGACGGGCGTGAGCCTGCCGTCGCTTTCGGTCCGAAGCATAACGTTGTCGCTCTTGAAGTCGCGATGAAGAATCCCCGCGTCATGCGCGGCACGTAAGCCAAACAAGAGCTGCTGGGCAACGGATTGCGCTTGGTCCAAGGGAAACGCGCCACTCGCTCTCAGTCTCCTCCCGAGGCATTCTCCGTCGACGAATTCCATGACGAGGAAGTGAATCTCGTGACCGGTGGACTCGATTTGATGGGTCCCGAGATCGTAGATTCGGCAAACGTTCGGGTGACTAATGCGCCTCGCGAGTTGTACCTCGGCCTTGAGTAAGCGTACGGCTTGCGCATTGTCACAGCTGGTCGAGGTGACGGTTTTCAGCGCAACCCTCTCGTGCAGCGCCGTGTCGTACGCCTCATACACCTCGCCCATCCCGCCACGCGCCACGAGCCGGAGAATTCGATAACGTTTACCCACGATTGTGCTTGGCTGAAAGACGGTATTCCAGCTCGTGCGAGTCGATTCGGAAATCGGTTCGGAGTCGAGGGCATGAGCCGCCTCGGCAAGCAGGCACTGGCAGACCTCGCACTCATCCACGTGCGCATGGACCTGATCCAATCCCTCGTCGGGGATTTGGCCCTGGACAAAAGCCAATATCTCGTCCGTGCCGAGACACAGACCTGACGCAGGAGCTTCCCGCTCTCGGTGCGAGCTCGTAACGCTCGCCAATGTCTTTAGCTCCTCGGTCATGCTCTCACCTCGAGCGCGCGTCCGAATCGATCTCGAAACGTGGCTCATCTCCTTCGGTCATCCAGTCGAAGACTCACCCATCAGCGGGGCGTCGGTCGGGAACATCGATATTCCGAGTTCGAGTTCCCCACCAACGACCCTAGCCACACTCTGGAACTCGCTGTCTGTCAACCTCCGACCAGCAAGATTCAATTCGGCTCGAACCGAATTCAAGATGCGTTCCTTCGCGTGCTCCAACCATCGCGCCGCGGTCGCTCGATGCACGTTATAGGCTCGACCGATCTGGTCGATACTGCAACGACCAACGACATGCATTCGCAAGAGATTGCGATCCTTTTGACTCAACTCCGCAACGGCGTGACGTAGCGCCTCCGTGAATGGCTCGTGAAATCTCGCGCGCGTCAGCGTGGACTCGGGCCCAAACGCCTGCTCGGCGAGGCACTCTCCCAGGTCGGTCTCTCGATCCGAAGTGGCGCGGGCCGCTCGATGGCGATCGAGCGCAAGTCGCGCCGCTGCAACCCTCAGCCAAGCTTGGAGTGGACCCTGCCCGCGATAGTCACGCACCTTCGCGACCGGACCGACGAGCAGCTTCTTCCAGAACTCTTGGAGTGTTTCGGCGACGAACTCGCCATTTCGATGGACGCGCGAGATAGCGCCCCGAACGACTGCCTCTGCCTCTTGCTCGAAGATCCCGAGCGCCACTGGATCCTTCTGTGCGCAGGCACAACAGAGATAAAGATCAGCCGCGTTTCCGCCGTAACTCGACGGAAGGGCTCTCGACGCCACAGACGGATTCGTAGTGCCGTTGGTAGACTTCCAACGAAACCACGATGGAAGGCCATCGGAGCCTTCCATCGAGATACATCTCGCGAAGGGCGCTTGGCGCGCTCATAGGAGCGACAGGCTATCCGATCTGCCCTCGGATTGAAACGACCGCCCTTAAAGACGGTCAGCCTGAACCATAAGTCGTTGTTATATAAGCACTTTTATCCAGAGGGAGGTCAGCCACGACCTTCGGTCAGTCCGGCTCCCGAAGGACCCGCGCGCGAAGGCCGAAGGACCCGCGCGAAGGCCGAAGGACCCGCGCGAAGGCGCCGAGGGCCCGCTCGGCCGGGTGAACGGCGCTTCCGACATGATGCGCTCGTCCTCGAGCCCTCGCGGAGAGACACGCCCGTGGGCACGGCGGCCACGCACCTCGTTGTTTGTCGGACTATTTAACCCAGATCGAAATCCCGAAGAAATTTGCCCGTTGGATGATGCCTCGGTCGACGAACACCAGCGCCGCGAGTCCACGTGAGCCCGGAGTGGACATCGCCAACGATTCGCGATCGAAAGGCTCGACATCCAATGAATTTCAATCGTTCCTGGTCTGCCTTGACTCTCGTCCTGATGGCGCTCGCTGGGGCGTGCTCTTCCAACGACGACTCGACGACGACACCAGTGCCGCAGGCGCTAACGATCAATGACGCGGAGGTGACGCTCGTAGCCCAGTCGGATTGGGGCGCGGGTTATTGCACCAACGTCACGATCAAAAATAACGGAACGTCGACCATCACCAATTGGTCGGTGTCGATTGCACTCGGTGGCTCGACGTTCTCTTCCGCGTGGAGTGCGACCACCACCATCACGAACGGCACATTGGTCGCCACGCCGGCAGCCTACAACGCGAATATCGCACCGGGACAATCGGTTGGGTTCGGGTTCTGCGGCACGTCTACGGCAGCGAGCCAACGTCCCACCCTGCTTTCGGCGTCCGTGTCGGGCGGCACGACAGGCTCCGGTGGCAGCTCCGCGGGTGGCGCGACAGGTTCGGGCGGAACGTCTGCCAAGGGTGGCTCGACGGCTACTGGCGGTGCAAGCCTTGGAGGGACGACGGCAACCGGCGGAACTTCCGCCAAGGGTGGCTCGACGGCTACCGGCGGTGCAGGCCTTGGAGGAACGACGGCAACTGGTGGAACTTCCGCCAAGGGTGGCTCGACGGCAATTGGCGGAACCGCTTCGATTGGCGGAGCGAGCGCGGGCGGAGCGAGTACGGGTGGCTCCTCGAGCGGAGGCGCCGGGACTTGTGAAAGCGGCTCGTCCAACACGACCTGGGCAACGACTTGTCCCACGACGCCTGTCAGCTGCACGGCAGGCACTTGGGTCGCAGGCGGGCCGGATCCAGACCATTCTGGATTCGCGCTCAAGGGTGAGTCGGCACACTTCGCCGTTTACTCGGACGAAAGCCTCTCCGCGTCGACCGTGAGCGCAGCCACGAGCTACCTCGAGAGCACCGTGTGGCCCACCTATTTCGGGTCTCCAATCTACTTCAAAGAACCGTTGTGCAATCAATCGACCAAGAACAAGGTCAGCATCCACGTCCATTCCGACTGGGGTTTGACGGGTGGCGCCTGGTCGTCATCTCGCATGGGCATGTGGATTGGCACTGGCGGTCTTTCGGACCACTGGGGTCTCGCGCATGAATTCATGCACGCGGTCCAGAGCGTCAGCGGGGGACAGAGCTGCAATCAGTCGAATACTTGTGGTTGGATCTACGAAAGCCACGCAAACTTCATGCCCCATCAGCTCGCAGAGTACCGTGGGGATGTGCACTGCTCCGAGCTGTTGGTAAACGCACCGCATCTTTACCTGGGTTCGACGCGCGACAGGTACTGCAACTGGCAGTTCATGGAGTATCTCAAGGACAAATACTGCTACAGCGCCGTAAACTCGATCTGGACGGGCAATCCCGCGGTGGATCCATTTACCGCCATTCGCAACGCCATGGGTTGGACCGTTGCGCAGCTCAACGACTTCATGGGCGAGTGGGCCATGCACAACGTTACGTGGGACTACCAAAATCCTCCGCCCACTGCCGGAGGAAACCAGGGCGCGACCTACCGCAGCAAGTACGGCACCATCGTGGACACCTCGCAAACGGCTCGTCGCCTCCGACTGACGAAGGTCGAGCCACTCGATGCCAACTACGCCCAGAACCGTCGATTCATCTCACCGCACACGTGGGCGCCTCAGCGATACGGTTACAACGTGATCCGACTCTATCCCGAAGCAGGATCGAAGAGCGTCACGCTCACGTTCCGTGGTGTGACGTCGGCACCGTCGAGTCCCGATTGGCGATGGGGCCTCGTCGCGACCAACACCTCCATGACGACGGCTCGCTACAGCTCCCTGCAGAAGGGATCCGACGGCAGTCTCACCTTCTGCATCGACGCAAGCGAACCCTTGTTTTTGGTCGTCGCTGGAACACCGTCATCCTGGTACAACATCGTTTGGGATCAGGCTTACAATACCGTACCGCGCTATCCATACCTGTTTCAGGTCAACGGCGCGTGGCCGGAGGGCTACCAAAACGGCAAGCTCGATAGCTGTCCTTCTGGTTTGACTCGCGCGACGAACGGTGGCGGGTGTGCGCCGTCGGGCACCACCGCGTACGTCGGGCCGTATGCGACCGTGCTGTCCGGCGCCACCGTGTCGGGCTCGGCCCGTATCGAGGATCACGCGACGGTCGTGCGCGGCACCGTATCTGGAGGAACTGTGGGTGGACTCACATTGGTGGGCAATGGGAGCACCGCTTTCAACATTTCGAGTGGCACGGCCAAAACGACGTTTTATCCCCTGGGGTTCTTTGCGTCGGGTCAGAGTCTCGCGGGCGGCTCGTTGGTAGGTGACGTCGAACTGCAGGGCGCAAGCGTGAGCCGTACGAGTGGAACCTGCAGTGGTTTCGTCGACGGAACGACTTGCACGAGTCCCGGAACCGACGCAACGCCTGCTCCGCCGTACACCTGGCGCTGACGAATCGAGGGATCCCGGCGCGGTCCTTCGCTGCGCCGGGATCCCTGACGGCGACTTCGATTTGCCTCGAGCGGTGAGTTCATTCACTGCGCGCGGGCGACGTGCGGCTTCGCGCGGGCGACGTGCGGCTTCGCGCGGGCGACGTGCGGCTTCGCGCGGGCGACGTGCGGCTTCGCGCGGGCGACGTGCGGCTTCGCGCGGGCGACGTGCGGCTTCGCGCGGGCGACGTGCGGCTTCACGCCTTCGGCTCTTTGGTCTGTCCGTCGTGCTGACGACGAGTTGCGATCGCACTTCGAGTGTCCGGTGCCCAGGGCTCGACGGGGCGCAGCGCAGTCTTCCAACGGAGTCGTGCTGTCGCGGCAGGACCGTGCCAAGGGGATCCGCGCACGGAGGAGTTCGCACACGTGAACCTCTCGCTGAATTCCAAAGCGTCGTTCGCGTCACCTTCCAGTGGGCCACTCGCATCGCCGCTCATGAACTCGCGAGCGAAGCGGACTGGCGAGGCTGCGCTTGGAATTCGGAAAAGTGCCTATCGTTGTCTCGATAGACGCCGTTGATTGAGTTGGACAACATGCCCAAACTGGACAACGGCCTCCCGCACCGCGCGGTAAGGGAGCTCGTAACTCGACTTCCTTCCGGTTGGCACGCAAGCCTCGGTTCGACACGCATCCGATCGACGACAGCCCTCGTCCTCGCCCTGTCTGCGCCTGACGGCACCACGGGACACCTCGAGCTGATCCCGCGTCAGCGATTCGAACCGAGGGACGCGCGCATGATCGGCTGTCCCGTCGAAGGCAACCAATACGAGCTCCCCCGACTCGTGGTGACGAGCTTCTTGAGTCCGATTGCCCGGCATCTCTTGAAGGAACTGAGGATTGGTTACGTCGACCTAACGGGCAACGTCCACCTCACGTTGTCCCACCCCGGACTCTTCCTGTCGGCGGAAGGCCTGCGCAGAAATCCGGTCTCCGAGCCTCGCCCCCGTCGCTCATTGCGCGGCGCGAAGGTTGGTCGAGTGGTTCGGCTCCTCGTCGACAACGCGCTCCCACTCGGGGTTCGCGCATTGGCCAAGCACAGTGGGATGGATCCAGGGTACGTCTCACGGTTACTCGCGTTTCTCGATGCCGAAGCGTTGGTGTGTCGAAGTGAAACCGGAGGGAATCGAACAGGTCGACTGGTCCATACTCCTTCGGCGCTGGGCAGCAGACATTGCTCACTCCGACAACGAACGGCTCACGCACTACTTCGATCCAAGAGGCACGAGTGCCACGCTGGAGCGCCTGACGAAGGTCGCGCAACGCTACGCAATCACGGGTAGTCATGCTGCGGCGCAATTCGCACCAGTCGTCCCAACCACATCGCTCAAAATCTGGACGCCGACACCAAACGCCCTGGCTGCCAGCTTGGGGTTGTCATCCACTTCCGGCGAACCGAACGTCATCTTCGCCGAACCAGAAGACGCATATGTCTTCGAGGGCGCCTCCAATCGTGAGGCGCTCGCGTACGTCGCCGCGGCCCAAGCTTGCGTCGACCTCCTCACGCAATCCGGACGCAACGCTGCAAAAGGGGAAGTGCTGTTGGAATGGATGCGCGCGAACGAGTCGGACTGGCGCAAACTGGACACGGGCAGCCGTACGCCAAACAGTAAGGGCCACTAAGATGCAGCTGACCTCGGCCACCTCGGTCGCAAGCGTCATGCCCGTGTCTTGAGTCGACGCAACGCCTGACGGTCGCCGCAGCAATCTTGCCCCGAGGCAATCCGCCCTCTCACGATTCGTGAGCACTACCACCGAGTTGCATCATCGTCTCGACTCTTGGCGAAAGACGACCCACACGAAATCAAAATGAATCATTCACAGCGCTTGCAACCCCTTCGACAACGACGTACTTACAAGCATCGTGACACACACAAATCGCGCCCGACGTACGCTTCCTGGACTCACGGTGGGTTTGGCATCGTGGCTCTTCGCGACGACACTCCCCGCCAAAGAATACAAGAGTGGAGAGCTCATCTCCACCAACCGCTTCGGGTTTGGCGCCTTCGAGGCGCGGCTCCAGGCGGCAGCGGGACCGGGAGTCATCAGTACATTTTTCTTATGGAAGCCGGGCTCCGAGCTACCCTCCGTGCCTTGGGAAGAAATCGATTTCGAGCTTGGGATTCGCTCGAGCGACCTGCAAACCCAAATCATGACGCCCGGGGATATCCCCCCTCTTTACCGAATGGAGCACGTAACGAAACTCGACCTAGCCGAGCGACCTTGGAACGACTTCCACACGTACCGCATGGAGTGGACGCCGAGCTACATCGCCTTCTTCATCGACGGAGTCGAGGTTCGACGCGAAACGGACGCTGAAGAGTACGCGACTCTGTTCAACACTAACGGAAACGGAGACACGCCGGACTCGGAGCGGATGGAACTACGAATGGGTGTGTGGCCTGGGGCGCCGAATATCTCCGCTTGGTCTGGAGACTTCGATGGCAGCTCCGTTCCCACGGCGCTTTTCGTGGATTACGTTACCGTGTGGGACTATTCCCCAAGTGCATCGCTCCCGTTCTCGACCGTACTGATGCATGACGACTTCGACAATCCACCGACGCAGCGATGGTACACGGCAAACTGGACTTTCGAATTTTCTGCGAGCGACTATGTTCCACAAAACGTTGCGCTCGAAGCGCGGAAGCCTCATCGTGGCCCTCACGGACGAGGCTGACCAGGGGATTCTACCGGATCCTCCCGGTACTCCGCCAACAGATGACCGTTTCATAGTCGAAGCCGAAGACTTCGACGCCTATTCCGACACCACCCCTGGCAATAGCGGCAACGCGCAATGTTCGTCCACTGACGTCGACGCCGAGCTGACGCTCGATCCAGCCGGAGGTAGGTGTAACGTCGGTTGGACGACGGCAGGTGAATGGCTCGACTACTCGATTGAAATCCCTGTCGAAGGCACCTACGACGTCGTATTGAGGCTCGCGTCACAGTCGAGCCACGGACGACTCCACCTCGAAGTGGACGGTGCTGACGTGAGTGGTCCCATTTCCGGCCCCGGTGAAGGCTGGCAGAGCTTTTCGGATCACGCCGTCGGCGGAATTCCTCTCTCTCCGGGGCTCCATTGGTTTCGCCTCTTCTTCGACATCGGCGAGGTCAACGTCAACTTCTTCGAAATCAAGGCATCCAATGGGCCTCTCTGCGAGCCTCGCGATTGCGATGACGACGACCCGTGTACGTCGGACACGTGCAGTGATGGGACTTGTACACACCGCCCCAACGGCACATGTCCAGAGGACGGTCCGTGCTCCGGGCTCTGCACGAACGCAATCTCATTCACATCGAGTAGTTACTATTCGGGAGAACTCGGGACCGGAGCTCGCTGCTATCAGACGACCGAGACTCTCAACGGAGGCCATTGTGGCAATCTCGCTGAAGGCCGGTCCTTTTCTCTAAACAGCGTCGTCATGCCAAGTGGAACGAACTTTCCGACTCCGCTCCCGCAGAAGCGAAACGGTGGCTACTGTTTCCAGATTAGCCAAGGCGACTACCCGTGGGCGTTCTTCGTGACCTGGTGAAGCGTCGAACCCGCCAAAATGCCGGCGCATCAGCATTGGACGCTCTGCCAACGAGATCAAACGTGAATCACGGCGACGGCGACGACCACGGACCTTCGCCTCCAGACGTCCGCACCTCGCAACAGTTGGCGCGTGCGCCGGTCGACTACAGGATTCCAATGCTAGATCCCGTCACGGTCATTCGACGAAGTGGGCAAGGTCGATCGCTTCGGCAATACGTCGATACCCGACCGGGTTGAGGTGAAGCCCATCCCCGGAGTGATACTCGACGAACAAGGAATCACGAGCGTTCGGATCGCACACCGCGTCTTCCACGTCGAGGCACGCGTCGAAATGCCCAGGAGCGCGAATCCACTCGTTGACCGTGAGTCTCGAGCGCTCCCGTTCGAGATTGTAGTAATCGTGACCTTTGAAGGGCAGAATGGGCAGGCAAAACGCGCGAATCCTTGCGGCCCGGGCACGCTGAATCATCCGTTCGTAGTGCCCAATCAATCTCCGAACCACTTCCGGAGTGTCCAGTCCGATGTCGTTTACGCCACAGGCAACGATGAGCCACCTTACCCCAGCGATCCGCAGCACGTCCCGCTCGAAACGCTCCAACGCCGTCGGGCCAAGTCCCCCTTGAATCACCGCGTTACCGCCAATACCTTGATTGAGCACGCCAACATTGACAGTCGCCGGATCGCGCAGGAAGCGACGCGCTAGCACATTGGGCCAACGATCATTTCCGTTGGTAGTCGAGCCGCGACCGTCCGCGATGGAATCACCAAGCACCACGACCGAGCCTGCACCTTCGCACTCGACATCGATCCCAGCGAGAATGTACCAGTGTTCAACGTCAATCGCCGCTGGCATACGCTCGGACGCCGACAGGTCACCGTGTTGCATGAACGACGTCGTTCGTGAGCCAGGATGTCCCGTCAGCCCCTTCGGAACCTCGCGAAAAGCAATGGTGACCGCTATGGTGGAGAGAGCGCCAAGCGAGATTTCGAACGGATCCGACGTTACGACCTCACCCGGAGGGATCACGACCCAAGGTTGGCCGCAGAAGCTGACTTCCGTATCTGTCGACCAATCGATTCGATGCTCTCCTGCTGAAATCGCGCAATGCACCGAAGTGATCGTCAACGCGCACTCGCCGTACTCGTTGGAGAGATGGATCCGGAATCGATCACCGCCGATCGTCACTTGGATGATTTGCCTCAACGTAGAATGCGCGAGCCCCGGCTTGGGAGGCATGTTGCCCTCCTCCGTGAGCTGAACGGCGGTCGCCCACGTGGCCACCCAAGGGCGACCCCCTCTTTGAGTAGAAGACTCGTACGACATTTCGGGATCGGGGTTTTCGAGAATCGGACATGGAACACGCTCGAGGGTCAAGCCTCACATTCACCCGCTCGCCCAATTCGAGACGACAGACGACAACGCGACGAGTGCAAACGATTTCGCGTCGCACTTGCCGACGCGACTGCAACGTTTTCGAGTCGAGAAACGTTTCACCTACGAGACGTCGCTTGAAACGGATTCCGATGTGGCAAAGAGCGTGGCAGTCTCCAAGTCAGGATGAAAGCCAAGCCGTCGCCTGCCGCCTGCGTCCAACATTCGTTCAACGACATGAAGCTTTTGCTCGCTGGAGAGCTCGGCAACTCGAACGCGTCGGACCCTCGCACTCTGAAGGAGATCTGGCCGCGGCTGGTGAGCCTCGGGCTCAACACCGTGCTTGCTCCAATTTACTGGGATCTGCTCGAACCCGAAGAAGGTCGCTACGACTTCGGACTCTTGGATGAGCTCCTCCAGCTCGCCAGGGCGAACGAGCAGCAATTGATCTTGCTCTGGTTCGGAACCTGGAAAAACAGCATGTCTTGCTATGCCCCCCATTGGGTGAAGCTCGACCAGCAGCGTTTTCCTCGGGCGCGTCTATACGACGGCTCGGCGCTCGAGATTCTGACTGCGTTTTCGCAAGAGAATCTCGACGCGGACCGCCGTGCCTTCGCCCAACTGATGCGACACCTCAAGGCAGAGGACGCAGATCACCACACCGTCATCTGTATCCAGGTCGAAAACGAGGTTGGAATGCTGGAACAAGCGCGCGACGCCTGTGAGGCCGCCAATGCGGCCTTTTCGGCCGCGATTCCTGAGGACTTCGCGCTTGCGCTCGCGGAACGGCCCTGTCCCATCGGCGATCGGCTCAAACGAAAGCTCTCCAATGGAAGGGCTACTTGGACGGAGGCGTTCGGCGAAGGTCCGGCGTCGGACAGATCTTTCAGGCCTATTTCTTCGCCAAGTACGTCGATGCCGTCGCAGAAGTCGGCAAGCGCGAATACGACCTTCCAATGTTCGTCAATGCCGCACTGAATCGCCCAGGCGCGAAGCCAGGGCAATACCCGAGTGGGGGACCGCTGCCGCATCTATTCGACGTCTGGAAGGCAGCGGCTCCGCATATCGATCTGCTTTCGCCCGACATTTACCTTCCTGAATTCGAGCACTGGTGCCACGCGTACGACCGCATCGACAATCGGCTGTTCATTCCAGAGGCCACGAGCGGGCCCGAGTGCGCCGTGCACGCGTTGTATGCCATTGGCGCCACTCGGTCACTCGGGTTCAGCCCATTTGCCGTCGAACGAATCGATCCTGAGCAATCCCTGCTTCCTGCCTGCTACCGCGCGCTACGCGCGCTGGACCGGGAAATCGCTCGATGTCGTGCTGCGTGACGGGGTCGCCGCATGTTTGCTTTCGCGGAACGCCCCAACCGCGCAGCTCTTGCTCGACGGATACCGAATCGACTGTTCGCATGACTTCACCTGGGAGTGGTCAGGGCCTTCGCGACATCTTCCGGAATGGCCGAAATCGGGAGCACTCGTTCTCGCGACGGCCCAAGATGAATTCCTGATCGTCGGCTCCGGTGTCATCCTCACCTTCGGCGCAGCAACGGAGTCAATGGAGCGCGTCGGGATCCTCACCATCGAGGAGCTCGAGCTCGATGCCGAAAATGGATCAAACGCCGCGTGCTCAGCGGGGACGGAGTCACCAAGGACGACATCTACGCATCGCGGCACAAGCCTTCGGGGTACAGCGGATCCGCCTCTATCGCTATCGTTAGAGACAGAACACGTGTTTTCGTGGGATCTTGCGCAATACGCTCGATCCCGCGACTCTTGCCGTATCTTCCATTGCGCGCTCGGGCAAAATGACGCGACCTCGATGCGACAGGATGGCGCCCATCGCAGACGAGCTCTCCCCAGAGCTACGACCCATGCAATTGCGTTTTTGTCCAAAGACCTGGATTTTCGCGCAATCGATATCTTCACGCGAACGCAGAAGCTGGGGCGGCAGCGGCAGACGCGACTGCTGCAAGCCTGGGGAAGAACTCGATACACTGACCACTCGCGGTGCAGGTAAAGAGCGAGACCTCGGCGCCGTTACAGGTGAGGCTCATCTGGAAAGAGGTACCCCAGGCGGACATCGTGACGAGAATCCGCTGGAGTGACCCAGAGCCGAGCCGTGTTGGGTGCGTACTCTCCCCAATTGGTGCCTTCGGCCAACGTATTGACGTAGATGGTGGTCAGACCGGTTGAACCGGTGACGCGGTACTGGATGCTCGTCGGGGAAGACGCTCTGCGAATTGCGGTGCCGTTGAAGTCTGCCATTTTGCTGTCCCTTTCTAGCGTGAGCGCGACGGTGAAAGCGTCCTCAATCGTTAGCGCCGATGACGATTGAGAACTAAGGCTGAAAGCGAAATCCCCCCGCACAGCTCGTCGTACAGTTTTGAGTCGCGATAGGCTTTTCCACGTAACCATCATCCACGAGCCGCAAATCCGTCACGACGAGCGCCCCAGCGCTCGAAACATAGGCTACGGCATTCGAATCAGTGGACCAACGCAACGCTTGCTCTTCACTTGCACGCCCGCACCAACTTGGAATCGAATGCTCCTCCTCCTGACAGGCTGAAGCAGCCGACTGAAGTGAAGCAATATAGTATCGATCACCGCCCGAGACACCAGAATTAATCAACCAAGCATTGTTACCCTTCTGAAAGAAAACGAATCGTTCGTCAGGGGAGAAGCCGAGGCTCGAATGTGCGTCGCCATTCGGTAGCGATTCCGAATCGAATGACGGAGGGCGCAGAACCACGGAGATCCGCCAAATAGACGTTTGCAGGGGTCAACATTGCCGCCCAGTTTCCACTTGGCGAAATCAAGCGACGCGAACCACTCCATTGCTCTGCCGAATAGCCCCCAGTATTCGCGACGACGACACGCTCCACCGTTGGCGGCGTTGCGGTCGGGTTCAGCGTGTGCAGGCTGAGTGTACTTGCCGACGCATCGAAGCACAGACTCCGTTCGCGGCCGCCCCAAGTCAGTAGGGTGGAGCAACCCGAGGACTCCGCGATGGTGACATCATCGGGAAGATCCGACATGTCTTCTGCGCGGAAGATGCGCAGAACGCCCTCTAGGGTGGACGCCGTGAAGGCGCCACTTGGCGAAATGGCCACGTTACCGTGCGGGACGACGATCGTCGAGCCAGCTCCGCAAAAGTCGGGAACGGAGACGTCGCCCGGAGTCGCGAAGAATCCATATACCGACGGATAAACCACGACATTGGGATCGTAGGTGGAGTCATAGTGCTCCGGCTTCGAGAACCCAACGTCGTAGCGCGAGTAGCCGATTTCCCGTGGTGCGTTTGGTGGATTCGCCTGGTAATGAAACGCCACGTACTCGCTATCACCGTACCAATAAATCTCCGAGTCCACCTGTGCTTCGATCGGTGTCAGCAAACGAAGTCCCTGGATCCCGGGAGTCGTGGCGGTGTCCGGCACTTCCGCCACACTGACTCCGCCGAGACGAGTTCCATTTTGTGCGGAGTAGGCGACAGCCAAGGTCTTACCGTCGGGAGACCACGCGTAGTGCGACACCGAGCCGCCAAGAGGAACGATGGCATCTCAATCCCAGCCGGGACCTTGCCAGAGATACAGGGTCGATACCCCGGTTCCGTCCTTCACTCGGTAAGCGATGAATCGACCGTCGGGAGAAAACTTGAAGTCCTCCACGACGAGCGATGCATCGGTGCTGACGGGACGCTGTAGTCGTAATCCGAGGAATCGGATCGAAAATCTGCATGCGTGCTGCGCCCGAATCCGTCGTAACGAATCCGAGCCAGCACTTGTCGCGCAGTGGGATCGGAAACGTGCGCACCACGGTCCGACCAATTTTGTCCGTGACTCGAATCGTAAAGTCCCCTCCCGCGTTGGGAACGCCGCTCAACACTTGGGTTAGGGCGTCGAAGGCGAGCCCCGCTGGGGTGCTCGTCGCTGCCCAGGAGTACGGCGCCACGCCGCCGTTCACCTCGAAAGCTGCGGTGTAGTTTTGGGCGCGACAGGCCGCAGGCGCCAAAAAGAAGTTCGGCTTCTGCTTGACGGAAATGCGAGGACAATCGACGTGCGTGTCATTCAGAACGGCAATCTCGACACGCTGCTTCGCCGAGGAGCAGCCGCTCGCTTTGTCGCGAACCGTAACGTCGAAGCCGAAGGTGCCCGTCGCCTTGACGACGCCTGTCAACTTGCCATCACTCGTCAGTGAAAGCCCCAAAGCGGCGGGCACTTCGCCAGTCCACTCGTAGTTGCCGCCACCAGAAGCGCTCAACGCTTCGCTGTATATCTCACCCAAACAGGCGGACCTCAGTGTAGTGGTGGTCACTCGCGGGGTGTCACCGATCGTGAATGACACCTGAGTCGGCGGATTCGAGCCGTCGGTAATCGAGATCGCCGCGTAGGTTCCGGCCTGGGTTGGCTTGACCGTCACGTCCGCCGAGTTCGGTCCGGTCACCGTCACCGTCAACGCAGAGAAGGTCTGCAATTGCTGAAACACGTACGAAGCGTTTCCGCCCGTCACGGTGAGTGCGGTCCGGTACTCACCGCCAGTGCACAACTGCTGCGGGAGTACCGGATCCATCGCAACGACTAGCTGCCCCGTACTTGCCGAACCGCCCGTCCCGCCTTGGGAGGTGCCGGCGTTGCCACCCTGCACGGTGGCTGTACCCGCACCTCCCATCCCTCCATGGTTCCCACTTCCGCCCATCGCAGCAGTCGAGCCGGCACCGCCTCCCAATGCCGTGTTCGTCGCTGCCCCTTCGCTTCCTCCCGCGCCCCATTCTGTTCCTGCCGCGCCTGCAACATTGGACGTACCTCCCGTGCCAGCTCCTGCAGTACCTGGTTGGCTCGTTGACCCTGCCTTGCCACCAGTGCCTGCCTCGGCGTTCATGCAAGAGCCCTTCATATCCTGGTGCACGCAATACCCATTGCGGCACTCCATCCCATCCGGACACCCCGCGTCACACGTCGCAATGCAGTCCGCCAGACTGACGTCGGGCGCCTCACAAGCCGGGGTAAAAACGGCTAAAATCAGCAATCCGCGTGCAATGCCACCGGCCGACCTCTCTAAAAGCGGCAAGTCCACAGAGCGTGGCCTAGGAAGTGAGCCGATGAGCGAAGCGATGTGCCTCATCGATTTGATTGACGACGCTCGAGCCATTTGTCGCATCTTTTTTTTGTCAGGTCCCCGCGACCACGACACTTCATCGACGGCGCGGTCGCACCGTGATCGCGTCAGGAGAATTCGGTCCACGATCTCGCGGACAGAGAGGTGGCGCGACCGTAACCCATTCGCGCGCCTCGGCGCACGGGAATTCGACGTCCGCTACGCCGAACAAACCAAAAGCAAAACAGCCCCGACTGGATCACGGGGCTGTTCGTTCGTTCAGGCGTCTCTCTCCCGCCTTTTTCGTACGTAAATCAAAGCCGAAAACGTGCACGCAGTGACACGCGGACGGGCTAGCCCACCCCCATGGGAAACCTCATGGGGTCCACACTGCGCTCACGACAGCCGAGTCCGCGTTCAATGTGAACGTCGTTTCTTCAGAGCCTGCGCTGTAGTAGCCCCCCTCGTAGAGGCAATCAATCACCGTGCCAGTGCAACTGCCGCCCGTGAGCACTCGATAGGTGCCAGCCTTCAACATCGGTGAAGAAAACACGATCGATGCGAACGTCTTTGCTGGTGCGAAGGTCAGTACGCTTTCTCCATCCGCACTTTCGATGTGAACGAGCATTCCGGCAGCAAATCCGCTCGAAGTTCCCATTCCCATCACGCGACCGCCGACGCCCGAAGATTGAGAAGTGAGAAGGACGGCACCCTGTGTGGAGGTGGCGCTGGGTCCGACCGCCATTCCCGAGCTACCTGCCGCCACGAGAACACCACCGTTGACCGTCAAGCTGAATCCTGCCCCATCTCCGATGTCGAGAGCGCCGTTTCCGTCGTCCGTCGGACCATTCACGATGACCACACCTCCGTTGATCACGATGTTGCCGTTCGAATCCAAGCCGTCTCCCGACGAATCAACGACGAGCCGTCCACCATTTACGGTGAAGAGTAACGTCGCCGCCGTGGTGGACGACGTCGCTGCCACGCTCGAGGTTCCGCTTGCACCCCCCGTCGCAGCTGCGCCTGGAATTGTTCCCGCCGTCGGTGCGGCGGGCATCGTGCCCATACCTGCGGAGCTTGCACCCGAACCGTCGGAAGCATTGATGGCATCGTCGCTCGACACGATGTGAATGTCTCCATCGTTGATCGTGATCAACGTTCCTTCGATCCCTTCATAGCTCTTCGAAATCGTGAGGACGGGTCCGCTGAGCTCGACCGTTGCGTCCGAATGGATGCCATCGTCTGCCGACGCGATCGTGAAGTCGGCTCCATTGAGATAGACGGCGCCGCCGGCGTGCAGAGCGTCATCGGCTGAATCAATCTCGAGTTCACCATCGTCGATCACGACACCGGCCGCCCCTTTGATGCCCTTCGCAGACATGTCCGTTGCGACGGTCTGGCTACTCCCTCCACCGGTGGTTAGCTTCACCTTGCCTTTGGTGACGTAGACCGAGGTCGTTGCGGCGATACCGTCTCCACCCGCGGTGACATCGAGAGTTCCGTCCTTGATGGCAACGTACCCGAGTGACGTGTCTTCGTCGTTGTCGGCCTTGAGTCCATCGCCACCTGACGTTACGAAAAGCGATCCCCCGCTCACGAGCAGGCAGTCTTTGCCGCGGATCCCATCGTCGACGGCACTGACCGTCACGGCTCCACTCTTGATGACGAGAGCGTCCTTGCTCGTGATTCCGTCGCCGTAGTTGCCGATGACGTCGAGACTTCCAGAGCCCGTTATCGTCAAGTCGTCTTGGCTGTAAAGCGCAGCGTTGGCGTCCGTCGTTTCACCGTACGTGGCGCCATCGGACAGGTGATTTTCGCTCCCATCGGCGAGCACCAGAGCGACGCGGTCGGCATTGACGATCTGTATCGCGGGATCGGTCGGTGACGAGATCTCTACCCCGTCGAGAACGAGACGCACCACGCCACTGTCCTCGCAATCGACGACGACACGTCCGGTGGTGAGACTCCCAACCAGTCGATACGTTCCCGGAGACGAAATCGTGACGAGCCCGTCGATCGTCGTTACGGCGGAAGACGAAGCCATTCCACTGTCGCTCAATGACACGAGGATCTCGTCGTTCTCATCCCAGGTGTCTTCTTCGTCCAAATCGAGCCTCTCACAACTTCCGCTAAAGGCGGCAGCCGTACGGCTCACGACGACATCTCCCAAGTCCGTGGTCGTGACCGTCGACGAAGCACCACCCGCTGTCGAGTTCGACGTGCCGCCCGTTGCGGACGTATTGCCATCCGTGGAGCTCGACTCGCTCGAACAGCCACCAACCCCCAACAAGCAGGCGACGAGAGCAATCGTTACACGTGTTCTGAGAACCATCTTCCATTCTCCTAGTCGTCAATGTTCGTGACTCTGACCACGAGCTTTTCCGGTCGCGTGAGCTGAACGGGAACGTGCGAACAACCACTCACCCGACACGGACGGCGTCGCCTTCCGTGGTAGTCGAGAAGACCGCTTGCTCTACCGATTCGTTAGGGAGGGGCCGACTCCAAAACTCATGAACTCGAGCGGAACGACCAACGCAGTCACTCGAGCGACACCGACGAGGTTCCGCGTGAAGCACGAACACGCTAAGCGAGGTTACACATGGACTTCCATGAGACGCATGGCTTCGACCTTCGGAACCATAGTGTCGACGCTCGCCGACACGGCTCATCATCTTCGCAGAGCACCATTGGTCACGACTCGGCCGAGGAAGGACAAGAACCCAGGCTCGCTCGACGGCGCCCGGCGGCCCAACCTACCACCGCACCCCCTCCCAACCGGGCCCTCCCCATCCCCGATGCCCCAGGACCGCCCCCGTGCGAGCGCCTGGCGCTCTGAGTGGGCAGAACTTCCGCTCCAAGCGCTGGCACCCGCACCGTGTCGCATTCGGTGCATCATCGTCCAATTGCGGTCATCTGCCAGGACGAGCCACGTTGAAACGCGGGTCTTGGCGTGAACTGCGACGAGACTTCCCCATCGAACGGATGCCTTCTCGCTCAAATCCGTGGGACACGAGGGCACCATCGGCGACCAGCGCTGGTCGAGTACGTTATTGGCGCACCTGAGGCATAGAACTCGAACCTCGGAGGTTCAGCTGGAACCGATGACCATCTCCCCCATTGAATACGTCCACGGCTACTCGTCAACCGAACGAGAGCGACTGATCGATCAGGCGGCCACACTCGAAGTCCTCCTACACCACGACACGCGATATAGCAGCCACGAGCACGTCCTCGAAGCGGGCTGCGGCGTAGGCGCACAAACCGTAATTCTCGCGGAACAGAACCCCGCCACGAGATTCACGTCGATCGATATCGAGCGAGACTCCATCGAGGCGGCGCGGCAACGTATTGCCAAAGCTGGCCACTCCAATGTCGAGTTTCAGCAGGGAGATCTCTATGATCTTTCGTTCGCCGACGAGTCGTTCGATCACGTGTTTCTTTGCTTCGTTCTCGAGCACCTGACGCACCCCGAACGAGCACTCAGCGAATTGCGACGAGTACTCCGTTGGGGAGGTACGATTACCGCCATCGAAGGGGACCATGGCTCTGCCTATTATTACCCGCGAAATCCGCTCGCCCAACGGACCATCGAGTGCCTGATACGACTTCAGTCGGAGCTCGGAGGCGATCCGCTCATCGGGAGAAGGTTGTATCCCCTGCTTCGGCAAGCTGGGTTCGACGCAATCCGGACGGAGCCCCGCCCGGTGTATGCGGACGCAAGTCGACCTGACTGGGTGGAAGGATTTACCAAAGCAACCTTCATCGCGATGGTGGAGGGCGTGCGAGACAGCGCACTCGCACGAGGATTGATGACGGAAGAGGAATGGGCGGAGGGGATCTCCGAGCTTCGCGAGAGCACAGGTGAGTACGGAACGTTCAGCTACACATTTTTCAAAGCCTCTGCGAAAAAGGCCCTCTATACGTGAACGCGTTCGCAATTGGAGACGACCGCCCCCCTAGCGCTGGAGGAACCGTACGGTGTCGATCCAGACGTCGTAAGGGGTGTCTTCGGAACGGACTTGAAAGGCGATGTCGTGTAGCCGAGTCGCATCGAGACGAGGCTTTCCATAGCCGCGCTGTTCCACTTCGCTCCAACGCACCTCGTACTCCTGAAATCGCTCGGAAAGGTCGATTTTTCTCACGTGAGCGTTGTAACAATCGTGATCGCACGTACCTTGGAACTCTGGAGGAATGACGTCCACCTGTCGCAACGCGACGTAGATGCGTCCCGGGCCTCGCGCAGAAAACGCGATACCGTCATAGGCCGACGCGTCGTAGCAGCGCGGTTGAAACGTGAGTTCGACCGAAGCGCCCCAGTCCTTGAGCTGCTCACCTTTGACGTGAAGAGCCGATCGATTTCCCTCCTTGGCCTCCGGCCGCGGATTGGGAAGCAATGCTGGAGCGGTCCCTGGAGCGTCCGTGTCCCGCGCCCAACGCCAGAACCCCTCGCGACCGTCCCGCGCAACGATAGTGTCGTCTCCGTCTTCGAAGTCGTCGATGAGCGGCTCCCGACCACGAGCACGCGTTCCTATCGTACATGGATCGAACGCAGGAATTCGCGCCGAACTCCCCGCGGGAGCCGTTGCACCAAGGGGTTCCTTCCCCAAGGCGATGGCGGGGGTTGCGCGACGGGTTTGCACGAATGCAAGGATGAGCGATGCAGCCAAACCCACCGCGGCGCCCCAATAGACGATCGCGCGAACTGGCGACCTAGGATGGCTCGCAAGCGCGTTCAACCGACCTCGATATGCGATTCGCTCGAGCGCTCGCGACGCCAGGTCCGTTGCCGGCTGCTCCATCGATGCAGATTCGATGAGTGACTGTTCGAAGTCGGAACGCCAAGAGCCCGAGGTACTGTCCTGCTGGTCACCGCGCGGGGGCTCGGGCGAGGGTGTGGATCGGGTCATCCGTGCCTCCTGGTTCGCGATTGCAGGCGCTCTGCCGCTGCCCGAAACTCCTCGCGCGCCTTTCTCAGTCGCGAGGCGACGGTCCCAGGTGGGATCCCAAGGACTTCAGCGACTTCTTCGCGGGTCATCTGCTCGATCTCGAAGAGGACGAACACTTCTCGATGCGGCGTGTCCAAGGACTCGAGAGCCTCATCGAGCAAAGCGCGATTGCGGTCGCGAGCAAGAGCTTCGTCGGGCAAAAGTTCGTGAGATGGATAGGACTCTGGTTCCAAAGGCTCGGTGCTCCGCCGATTCCACTTCGAACGTCGCCGATCGGAGGCAACGCGCAACGCCACGGACACGAGAAACGAACGCTCCGCGTACTCCGGGACTTCGGCGGCGCGTTGAGCAAAGACCCAAAAGACGTCCTGGGCAACCTCGTCCGCGTCGGCGGAAGGCAGACCAGAACGACGAAGCACACGCCACACGAGCGACATGTGTCGATGCACGACAGCACGCACGCGGCGATCCCCCTCCCTTATGGCAGTCGTCCTTTCCCGAGACAATGAAGCGAAGACCGCGCCGGCTCCAGGCATGACATCGGCTGGGGTGGTCGCTTGAGGCGCAGACACGATGCTCTATGGGAGCCCGCTCCATTTCTGATCGTTTCTCGTCGCAAAGCGCTGAGATTGTACCTGATCGGTAGCCCAGGACAACCGGCCGTTCGCGCCCGAGACTGCCCTGTCCCAGTGCCTCGCCATCGGGCAATGCGCCCCAAGTTGGCGCCTATCACGCCACGCGCACCGGGCTCGAGGAGCAATCGCTCTCGAACCCAGGCATCGACTCGCACGACCATCGATGCCGACGGCGCTCTCGACTTCGCACTGCGACTCGCCCGCATGCCTGCCGTTCAATCGGGTTCGCTGCCGCGCAGCAAACGGGCCGCCCCACGTGGGCTCCCCCTCAAAGAAGGCCATCGAGGGTGCCCACTCAGACGACCGACGTGGAGTCGAGCCGGGACTCGATGTCGACGCGTACGCCGCCATTTCAATGGCGCAACGACGCACGAAAGGCCGCCATCAGACGGGAAACTGCGTTCGCCAAGCTACGATATCCGCGATGCTCAAAACAGGGAGATGATACTGTTTGGCGAACCGCGTAACGTCGGCACCGCGCGCCATCGTGCCGTCGGGATTCATCAATTCACAAAGGATGGAAGATGGCGACAAGCCCGCCAGACGAGCCAAGTCCACCGAACCTTCGGTGTGCCCGCGCCGCGCAAGCACGCCCCCTGCACGCGCCCGTAGTGGGTAGACATGTCCAGGCCGCACCAGATCCGACGGCTTGGCGTCAACGGCGGTCGCAGCGCGCACCGTAGTCAAACAATCTGCTGCAGATACGCCTGAGGTGATTTCCATTGCGAGCATCGATGGCAACCGTGAACGCCGTTTGATAAGCGCTCTCGTTCTCCTGCACCATCGGCGCGAGTTCGAGCTGATCCGCGCGTTCCGGCGTCAGGCAAAGGCACACGATGCCGCTCCCCTCACGAATGAAAAGTGCCATCGTTTCCAAGGTCAACGTGTCCGTCGCGACGACGAGATCCGCCTCGTTCTCGCGATCGGAATCGTCGAGCAGCAGAACCGGTACTCCTCGCCTGAAGGCGTTGAGCGCTTCTGGCACGGGTGAGCCGAAGGTGATCGACGATGAATGAACGTGATGGGTGACAGCAGTGACTGACATGGGAAACGCGCCTCGAACGACGAATCGCGTTTCAGGGCACACCAGCAAAGCAACCACTCGAGGAAGGCACCGTGCGCCCGCCTAGAGTTGCACTTGACTGGTGAGATGAGTCATCTTGCGAGAAATGACCGTCTTCGCTTCATCCGGACTATGACCGTCGGCTCCGGAATTTGACCGGATCTGCTGACCCTGCGATGAAGCAGGCGCTCGCGGGCTTGCAAAGAAGACCGAACGAAAGGTCCTCAATGCCTAACCGCCGGTGGGGACTCTCACCCCGCCCTGAAGACGCTTTGGGACATCGAAACGCGCCACACTAGCGCCTTTTAGTAGTAGCGCAAGCGCCGCATTGCAATTGAGTGGTGCGGAGTTCGCGACGTCTACCTTTGGGCTCGGCATGTTCAGCATGACATTGCCACTCACCGTCCGGATCCGCTGTCGCAAACTCTCGAATCGGCAACAGGTGATCATCGGATTCGGTAGGGTGGCCAAAACGTCTGCGGAAGCGACGTCCAGGCACAGCAGGCAAAACCAGTCCATCTGTAACAGGCGCATCGCTTCCGCGACGCGTTCGAAGCCTCTCAGCAGTCGCGGCAACTCCACTATCCCGACACTGGCTAGCGAGCTGGCTGATTGGACGAAGGCTGATTGGACGAAGGCTGATTGGACGAAGGCTGATTGGACGAAGGCTGATTGGACGAAGGCTTCGGAGGCTGCTGCGTGACACTCGGATGCCCAGGGTTGGTGGTACCACTCGAAGTGTTCGTCGCAGGCGCGCCTTGGCCTGACGACGGGGCCGTCAATCCAGAAGGACTCGACGCCTGTCCAGAATTAACGCCACCACCTGAAGACGACTGTGCCCCCCCTTGTGCTTCTCGCGCTTGCGCCGACGTGCCCTGAACGATGATCTCTACGCGCCGGTTGTTTGCTCTGCCCTCCGCTGTCTCGTTGTCTGCAACAGGACTACTGGAGCCCCGCCCCTCCGCCGAAATGCGGTCTTCGGGAACGCCACGCGAGACCAAGTATTGACGGACAGCCTCCGCACGTCGTTTCGAAGATCCTGATTCATCGCGGCGCCCCCGCGCGAATCCGTGTGACCTTCGACGATGAATCGAGTCCCTGGCTCGCTTTCCTTCAATGCGGTTGCAACCTGATCCAGTTTCGCTCTGGCGCTCGGGAGGAGCTCGGATTTCCCACTGGCGAAGATGACCGCTCCAGACAACGTGATGACGGTACCGCGAGACTCCTGCTTCACCGACGCAATGCTAGCGAGTTGCGCCATCGCCTGTTCCGCCTTGCGCTCTGCCTCGAGCCGACGTTGACGCTCGCTCTCGAGCTCGGCTTGCTGGCTTGCGAGCAACTGTTTCTCGTTGGCCAACTGGGCACGTGTGCTAGTCAAATCCTGTTGGGTCGCTTGCTGCTGACGTAGCTTCGCCTGTCCGATTCGTTGCTCGGCCAGTTGTGCTCGAACCTGCGCCGCAACGAGGCCCGCTTGTATCTCGGCCAATTCCGCCTTGCGCTGCGCGACGTAGGCGCGGTCCTTGGCATTCGCTGAATCGCCCTCCTCATCGTAAGTCTTCTCCGCCAACGTCAGGGAAACCTGCGCGACGTGAAGTTGGGCCGGTGTCAAACGCGCAGCGGGCCCCTGGGAAGCCCTTTGATAGGCAGCCCGAGCATCGAGCAGACTACGGGGCGTCGAACTCGCGCACGCGCCCAAAGCGACAACACAAAAGGAAACGAACCAAGCTCGATAATTCATGAGTTCTTGTCTCCGTCTGGCTTTGCGACAAGCAATCCAATTAAACCTATTGCTGCGACTGCCCTGGGTTCATCGCCGCACTCTCCAACTGCTCCGCTTGCGTGCGCGCCGCAGCTTCTCGAGCAATTGCTAGCGCCAATTCCGCGTCGTTGTACGCTCGCAGGGTCATGTAATCCGCTCTCTCGTTGTCCCCATCTTCCATCATGCGACGCGCTTGCGCGATCTGCTCCTCAGCGAGCTTCAACTGAAGAGCTGCGCGTGGCACTTGATGAGCACCAGCCTCTTGGGCACCTCGTGCAGCGGCCACGGCGCTCGCCAAGTGATCGCTAGGCGGCGGATATGAACCCGCGCAACCAGTCACCAACAACATGAATATGGAATAGAGCTTGTTCATGGGAAGCGTCGGCTTCACCTGCCAGTTTCATGCCACACATCATCACTCGGCAATCCTCACACTCGGCATATCGTGCGTATGCGTTATCCGTGACAAAAGGGCTCGCTGCGACAGAAAGGCTCGAATCGGCGTCTCCATCGCGTTTCCTCAGGCAACGACCGCAAGACCTCCAAGCGATTGCTATCGCTCGACGTGCCCCTGGTCTACGAATTGCTTCGTGGGTGTGCGCGCCGGACAAAGCGCTCGAATCGCCGTTTTCCAGGGAGATAGGTCCATGAAGAATCTCGTGATGCCCATCGCGTTCAATGTCCTCTTTTCCAGCTTCGTTCTCACGTCGTCGATATCTGCGCACGCACAGGCTCCTGGCACCAACGTCGCAACGCCCCCGCCTGCACAAGCTCCAGTTTCCCCGATCGGACCAAGTGCCCCCGGGGCCATGGCCCAAGCGACGCCCGTAGGGCTTGCCCAAGAACCCGTCATCGAGCCATCGGCAACGCGAACCATATACCCCAATCGTCCCCTCCTCGTGACGGGTGCGGTCATTTCAGGAGCATCCTATGCGGGTTCCGCGATTGTCGCTGCGACTTCGGATCGCGGCTCGGACGATAAACTCTACTATCCCGTCGCGGGACCGTGGCTCTCGCTTCACGATTCGAGACTGTGATGCCCATCCCTGTCGCCACGAAGATCGAGACAAGGCGCTGCTCATCGGAGATGGCGTCGTCCAGGGAATTGGCGCACTCACGTTATTGATGAGCCTGTTCATCCCCGAGAAAACGACACGCAGCTGGTACCTCATCGGAGAGAACAACGTTCTAATCGTTCCTCAAGTCCAGGGCAACGCACTTGGCGTCGGCACGATTGGTAGATTCTAAGACAAGTCTGGCCACGCGACGCAGCTCGATTCGGGCAAGTCTGGCCACGCGACGCAGCTCGATTCGGGCAAGTCTGGCCACGCGACACAGCTCGATTCGGGCAAGTCTGGCCACGCGACGCAGCTCGCGCGAAGCTAAACTCGCCACGGAGTCCCTCCCGCTCGGCACTTCGATACGAGCGTCCGGCGCTACGCCGAGGCATCGATTCTCACACTCCGATGTTCGCGTGTCGGAATCGAGTGGATGACGAGTATCGCCTTACGACGCGCCACCAAGACGTGCGGTAGATGGGGGGCTCGTCATCGCATCTGTGACGCGACATCGGTTACACAGCGCGACAACCCGAAGAGGAGACTTCACACGTTCGAGAGTCTCCTCCACTCCAGCGTCGACGGTCGTCGATTGCCCATTTGGTCGATGTATCGGGCCAGCACGGGCAATGGAGATTGCGCAACGACGGCGAGTCTGGGCCCGATGTTCATCTTCGGTGAATGTCAAGTCCGAGTCGATGCAAGCTGCGCTCTCCGAAGTCCACAAAGAGTGACGACCGTTCACCCCCCTGATACGATGTTCTATGCGCGGCGTTCCGCTGTGCGGCGCGCCCCCAGAGCTGCCCCTCCCCGAGTGCCTTTTGCTTCCTGAGCTGCCCGACCTCCAGTGCCGCTCGAGCCCTGCCTTGTTTGCCCTCGAGCGCGGCGCGCGCTTTCACTCCCTCGCCCCTTTGCGCTAGCGGTCGTCGGTTTTCGAGACGACCGCCCGTTGCTCGGGCCCTGCCTTCTCCCTCGCGTCGAGCCAGCGGTTTTCTTGCTGGTCTTGCGCTCCGAAGACGGAGATGAATCGCGGCCGCGGCGTTCCGTCGCGGCCGCACGACTACGACGCGAGGGGGCTCCCTTCTTGCGCCCGTCGCTCGCAACCGCACTGACCCTAGGACGCTTACGTTCCTTCGATGGTCGGGTCTTGAGCGCGCCTTCCAAGACTTGGCGTAGGTTACCGTACAACGCTAGACGGTAGTCCTCCCCAATTTTCGCGCTGAAACAATCCTGCAGCTCGCGGCCAAGTGTTTCTAGACGCTCGCGACCGAATGCCTTCTCGACTTTCGGAAGGAGCTTGCGCTCTTCCTCTTCGACGTGATGCAAAATGAGCTCTTTGAGCACGGTACTCCTGAAGTCGAAGTCCGACTCACCCAGCCCCTGCTCCGCCATGAACAAGCCAAACTCGACGACGCCGTGTTCGACCAGCGCTTCTCCAAGCAAATCAGACATCCCCAGTTCGGCCTCGCACGCCGGATAGAACACCTCTCGTTCTATTCCGTCGTGAGCGACCAAGTTCGAAGCAATCTCTTCGAAAATGGCTCGTTTGGCACTGTCGTCCTTGGCTCGTTCGATACGCCGAAAGAGCTCTTTGATCTTGTCGTGTTGTGTCTTCAGCAGTTCCGTGGCCGAAACCAATTGCGGAACATCGGACTTTTTCGTTGATTTCATGGCGTCACCTTCGGCGATCCGTTACGGACGATGCGAACGAACTCAATCCGCACAGATTTGCCCTGCCGTGCACTCCGTCAGACGAGACAGCGTGTCGAAGGGATTACCACACTCCTCGGCGCGGATTTTTGCGAGACACTCGTCGAGCTCGGCCCGATTGATTCCCTTGGGGCACTCGCGCGTGTTCAAGTCGTCTCGCCACTCCTCACGCACCCGAGCGAGGCAATCCGTCGAGGAGGAGTATTTACGCATCCGCTCCGACGTTGTTGCAGCGTGACTCTCTGTCGCAACGCGACTGAGCTATCGCTTCCGATGCCGAACCAGCCGCCGTCCCCGTACCCGTTCCAGTTACCGTCCCCGTGACCGTGCCGGTATTATCAGGGGTCGACGAGGGGCGATCGTTGGACTTTCCGCACGCGACGGCAAGAAGGATGGACAAGCTCCCGAGTGCGGCTCTCCCTAATTTTGTCATATTCTCCTCGATTCATTTCCAAACTGAGAAAGTGGCGAGCGCGCGGGCTCGCTGCATGGAGCGTGCGGATAGCAACACTCGTGCCCAAAGCGAGACTCCTCGACGGCGCCGATCGCCGTAGAGAGCGCACCACAAACGCGCCACAGTAATTCGTACGAACGTGGCAGATTCGTAGACGCGCGCGCCACTTCGCCAACAAGCACGCAGCTTCGTCGAGTCGACCAATGATTCCGCCAAGCGACGTCGGGCAAGCCAAACATCGGACTGGACTGCGTTTACTGAGTTCCGTCAGGATGCGCGGCACATACGATGCAGCCTTCGTCAACCGGTGCGGACATCTCGCATGAGACAGCGGGGCCATCGAGCCATCGCGGTCGTGCTCACGAAGACACGCGCCCCAAGAAGTCGTCGACATCATAGCCGAGCGCTCCGAGGAACAACCATGAATCGTCCGTCACGAAGAATTCGTTACGCCGTAGTCGGCGCAGGGAACATCAGCCAAGTCGCGGTGCTGCCTGCCTTTGAACGAGCCAGCACCAACAGCGAACTCGTCGCCATCGTGTCTGGAGATCCTGACCAAGCGAGGCATGCTGAGTCGACAGTATGGATTAGCCGTGCACGGAGACTACGAACACTTCGAGGACGTCATCGAGCGCGGTAGGGTCGAGGCCGTCTATATTGCGACCCCCAACGCACTTCATCGTGAGTTCGCGGTCCGTGCCGCCAAGGCCGGAGTTCACGTCCTCTGTGAAAAGCCACTCGCCCCCACCGTCGAGGACTGTGATGCCATTGGCCGCGCATGCGAGGCATCGAGGGTGCGCTCGATGGTCGCTTATCGTTTGCACTTCGAGGAAGCGACATTGACGGCACTGAAACGCGTTCGAGAAGGCGAGATTGGACAGCCTCGCGTGTTTACGTCCGTATTTGGTCATGTCATTCGAGAAGGGGACGTCCGAGGGGACGCCACCCTTGCAGGAGGCGCCCTACTCGACCTGGGCATTTATTGTATCAACGCTGCACGCAATCTCTTTGGGCGCGAGCCAGATCGCGCATTTGCCGCCTCGACCCCAAGGAAAGGAGTCGATGAAACGACGTCCGCGATGCTCCGCTTCGGATTCGAATGGTTTTGCTCAATTCACGGTCAGCAATGCCATCTCTCAAGTATCGAGCTATCGGATTTGCGGTACCGAGGGGGAACTCAGAGTGGAGCCCGGCTTCGAATACGCCACGGAAATCATCCATCACCTTTCCGTATCCGGAGGCACTCGTCGCGAGCTTTTCGCTCGCTGCGATCAATTTGCGGCCGAGCTACTCTACTTCTCCCGTTGCATCCTCGAGGATGTCGAGCCGGAACCTTCCATCGAGGAGGCCTGCCTCGACGCGCGAGTTACGGACGCATTGTTCGAGTCGATGAGGTCCGGAAAGGAAGTCGAGCTCCCAGCCGCTGAACGTAACCGACGCCCCTCGTTTTCCCAAGTCTACCGCATCCCCCCAGGGAATGAACCCGCGGCTGTCAATGCCCCTCCGCCCGTGGTGCGCTGAGGACGCGCCGCACGCCGCCGAGTTGGAGCGCGTCTGGACGGAGGCATGTCGATTGCAGGCGTGCCCGCCATGGCACGACCAGTCTGGAGTGGCACCGTGGGGTTTGGGCTCGTGCAAATCCCCGTCACGCTTCATAGCGGAAAAGAAAAGGACGAGCTTGACCTGAGAATGTTGGACCGACGAAACTTCTCACCGATCGGTTACGAGCGCATCAACAAAGCGACTGGAGAGCAAGTGCCCTGGAACGAAGTCGTAAAAGGGCACGAGGTCGGAGATGGAAACTATGTCATTCTGTCGGACGCCGACCTCAAACGAGCCAACATCGAATCCACGCGCCAGATTGACATTTCGGCGTTCGTAGACTTCAAATCGATCGACCCGCGGTATATCGACCGTCCCTACTACGTCGCGCCACAGAAATTCGGCACGAAAGCGTACGCGGTACTGCGAGAAGCGCTCAAGCGCACCGGGAAAGCGGGCATCGGCAAGGTGGTGCTGCGAACACGGCAACACCTCGCCGCTATCGTCGCGCACGAAAAGACTCTACTGCTCGTTCTGTTGCGGTTCTCCGACGAACTGCGTGATGAGTCGGACTTGGACCTCCCGGACCTCGATCTAAAGAAACTCGGGATCTCTATCAAAGAGCTCAACATGGCGGAGCGACTCATCGATGGAATGGCCGAGGAGTTTCGCCCAGACCAGTACCGCGATGAATACAGGGACGACCTCATGGCATTGATCCAGGCGCGAGCCGAAGCGGGCGAGACCAATCGCATTGCCGAGGGTTCCGATGAACCGGCGCCTGAGCCCCACGGCGCCAAGATCATCGATTCTTGCGAAGCTCCTTGCCGAGAGTGTTGGAACCGTCACTCACCGTCGCTCCACCAGGACCGCCAAGACGGCGTCGTCGGAGAAGTCCGCCGACGGTCGGGTGCGAGCAAAAGCGCTGACGCGCCGACGTCATCAGGCAACGACACAACGTAAGTCCGCATGAAGTCGAAGCCCCAAAACGCTGGCCCGGCGCTCGCTCGCTATCGTTCGAAGCGACACTTCGATCGCACACCAGAACCCTCGGGCTCCGAAACGACCAAGAAAGATCGGGCGTCGCGAGCACCGCCTCACTTCGTGGTTCAAAAACATGCAGCAAAACGTCTCCACTACGACTTCCGAATGGAACATGAGGGTGTGCTCCTCAGCTGGGCCGTACCCAAAGGCCCAAGTCACGATCCGAAGGTCAAGAGGCTGGCCGTGGAAACGGAACCCCACCCAATGGGATACGGATCATTCGAGGGGACTATTCCAAAGGGAGAGTACGGAGCCGGATCGGTCATCGTCTGGGATCACGGCACCTACGCATCCAAAGGGGACTTTTCCGCGGGATACACGAAGGGACACCTGTCCTTCGAGCTTCACGGGCAGAAGCTCCATGGGGCCTGGCACCTGGTGCGGACGAATCGACCGAAAGATGCTTGGCTACTGTTCAAAGCAACGGACGACTTCTCGAAGCCTGACGACACGACGGTCGACGATGCACCGGCGAGCGTACTCACTGGACGAACCGTCGAGAGTGTCGAGCGCGAACGAGCGACACGCTCGACGACGAACGTGCGGAAAACGCGACGCAACGTCGAGACGAAAACAGCCGCTACCGGTGCCCGCCGCCGAGCGGAGCAAGGAGAATCACGCCCGGCCAGGTTGGTCGACGAATCCTCCCTGGGATCCGAACGTACCAGCAAGCACCTCGGTTCCGCTCACGCGTCGAGGTCCCGAAACGGGCCTCACGCGGCAATCGACCTAGCCAAGCTCGACGGCGCAGCATCCGGTGCAGAGCATTCGGAGTACCTCCCGCAGCTCGCCACACTGGTCGAGCACCCACCAGAGGGACCTGAGTGGTGCCACGAGATCAAATTCGACGGCTACCGCCTGCTCGCAAGAATTGCAGAAAACGGAGTCGAGCTCTGGACCCGCAACGGCAAGAACTGGACGAACAAACTCGACACGATAGCTCGTGCGCTCGCAGCGGGGCCGCGCAAAAGCGCGTGGCTCGACGGCGAGCTGGTGGCACTCGATGCCTCGGGCAGAAGCAACTTTCAACTACTTCAAAACACCCTCGGCGGAGAGGAACACACGGCGTTGGTCTATTACGTCTTCGACGTCCTCTATCTCGACGGATACGACCTCCGACGTGTCACGCTCGCAAATCGCAAACGCGTACTCGAGACCTACCTTCTCGGCTTCGAGAACCAGGACGTGATTCCGCCTGAGCGAATTTAGTCGTGGGAATGGACGAGTCTTCTTCGAGAAGGCGTACGAGCTGGGACTCGAGGGAGTCGTATCGAAACGATTGGATGCGCCATACATCGGCGGACGAGGACATGATTGGCTCAAGTCGAAGTGCACGAAACGACAGGAATTCGTGATCCTTGGCTATACGGACCCTGCCGGCTCACGCTCGCATCTCGGGGCACTCCTGCTCGGTGTCGGCGAAGGCAAGTCCTTTCGATACGTGGGGCGAGTCGGAACTGGGTTCGACGACATTACCCTTCGAAAGCTCAAGATTGAGCTCACGAAGCTGGCGAGATCCACCCCGAAGGACGTCATCGGCGTCGACGGTCACAGTACGCGTGGCGTCCACTGGGTCAAACCCCGACTCGTTGCGGAAGTCAGGTTCACCACGTTCACCGACGAAGGTCTGGTCCGACACGCCGTATTCGAGGGCCTACGCAAGGACAAGGAAGCAAAAGAAGTCTCCCTCGAGAGACCCTCCCTTCCACCAACGTTGCCTTCCTCTCGCGGAAGAAAGCACATCGTCTATCCCATTACTCATCCTGACAAGATCCTTTACCCTCTACAAGGAGTCACGAAGCAACAGCTCCTCGAGTACTACGACGCGGTGGCTGAACGCATTCTACCATCGATTGCCAATCGTCCCCTCTCGCTAGTCCGATGTCCCAATGGTGTCGGCAAAGCATGCTTCTTTCAGAAGCATCCAACGGACAACACGCCCGAAGGACTGCGATTCGTCCAAATTCGTGAAAGCGAAGGGAAAGCCCCCTATGCGGTCATCGACGATCGGCGAGGGCTCTTTGCCCTCGTTCAAATGGGCGTTCTCGAAATTCACACTTGGGGTTGTACTGTGCTTGACATCGAACATCCGGACATGCTCGTCTTCGATCCGGATCCCGATCCCAGCATACCGTTTGCACTAGTCGTCGAGGGGGCGCAACGGCTGCGTCGTCTCTTCGAAACGGCCAAGCTCGAGAGCTTTCCCAAGACCACCGGTGGAAAGGGACTCCACGTGTGCGTACCAATCCAACCCGAGTACGAGTGGACCATCGTCAAAGATTTCTCGAGACGCATCGCGGAAGAGCTCGCACGAGAGTCGCCACACCGTTACGTCGCAACGCAATCCAAAGCCCTTCGGAAGGGTAAGATTTACATTGACTACTTGCGCAATTCTCGAGGAGCCACCTTCGTTGCCCCGTACTCCACTCGAGCCCGGGAACTCGCGCCTGTCGCCGTTCCGCTCGAGTGGGACGAAGTCGTACCGAAGCTCGATCCCGCTAAATACACGATACTTTCGCTACCGGATCGACTGTCACGACAGACCGACGACCCGTTTGCTCGAATGGTTCGGCTGCATCAGCGCCTCACTCCAGGCTGAACGCTCGAGGAAGTTGGAGCCGTCCAAAACCACGACGGCAAGGTAAATGTATCGAACCACGCGTCGACCGAATTCGAAGAATTTGCGCAGCGCGCGATGTTCGAGCACGCAATACTCCCGCGAGAGCCGTTTGGACGCGCTAGAACTTACCCGGATGGGATTGCCCGCAGACCCCTGCGCCGCGTCGCTACACGTCGATGCATTCGGCGCGGTTGCGCCCCTGCCGACCTCGCCGCAGACTGCCACATTGACGCACAACGCCACCTTTGCATTCCAACTGAGGGATGGACCACCTCGCTCGACAGCGAGACACGTTGAGGTGGCTGCACCGACTCTCGACAACAAATACGCAATCGATGACCTACGGCGGGTATCCTTCGACGGAATGGCGCAGCAGGCTTCACCCCATCGAAAAGGCGCGAACCGCGGCCTTTGAACGCATTCGTGTCTACACCTCGAGCCAAAGCCAAACGACACGGTCGAGTAGCTTGAATGCTCGGTAGAGAACGCGAGTGCGTCCAGGCGAAATCGGAGGAATGTCTTGCGTCTCGTCGGTGCCGGTGAAAGCAGTGAGCGCCAGCGCACTTCACCACGTGCATGAATCGGTGCGATTACGCTCGAGGCCTGGCGGCATTCCGGTGAGAACGGCCGTTGACGGTATTAGCAGCACGCATCGTTTTGGCTGGCAGCACCGTTCGCAGCCCCGACTTTGCAAGGCTCAGCTAGTTCAACGTACTTTGAGGCACAACGAGCGCATGCAACGCGTCGACGTCGACACACCTCGAAGAGGACGGCGGCTGAGGCCACTTGCCGCCGCAGCCGCAGCTGCACTGTGAGTCTAGCTCTCTGCGTGTTGGGACGGTCAGCAAAGCTTTCAACGACGGTCTCCGCACCGTCGACATCCGAGGCGAACGGCGCAGTCGAACCGGTGAGACCGATTCTCGACTCGAACGCCACACTATGCAAACACCTCGGGACAACCCGTCGAGACTCCTTCACGTGTGAGAGTGCGATAACCCGTTGGTGGCACCCGGATTGCAAATGTCGCAGCCGACGCGAGGGAGACGTAATTGCCTCGCTCTGTTACAGAAACGGAGATTATCATGTCGCTGCTGAAAACATCCGCCACAAGTCTGATGCGCTCTAGCGTGTTTGCTTTGGCATCTGCCCTCACTTTGGTTGCCTGTGACGACGATAATGGCGGCTCCGATTCGGGGGGAGCGAGCGGAGGAGGAGGAGAAGACAGTGTTGGGGGGACGCGGGCACGCGGCGGAAGCGGAGGCCGCACGTCACGCGGCGGTTCTGGAGGGACCTCCGCAACGAATACCGCTGGTGCAACTTCAATCGGCGGCTCAAGTGCAGTCGCCGGCTCAAGTGCAGTCGGCGGTCAAGGCGGAGACACATCCACTGCTGGTGCCGGTGGAACTGCCAATGGCGGCACGACGGCACAATCCATCGGAGGTACTGCCACCACCGGAGGAACGTCATCATCGATCGGCGGCGCAACGAGCAACGGCGGGACCTCCAGTGGCGGAACGACAGCAGCTGGAGGAACCGACGGTGTTGGCGGAGCAGCCGATCTCTGCCGAGGGATCGAACTGCCTGCTTCACAATACTATGTTCCGAGTGGCCTCTGCGTACGCGCCGTCGCCACGAATCAGGGGCAGCTCCGTCAAATTACCTTCGATGCCGACGGAGCACTCCTCGGAGTGACGGTCAACGGCGCAGTGCGCCGATATCGGGACCTCAACAACGACGGGATGTACTCCGGTGACGCCGAAATCACGCAAATTGCGGACACCGGCGGAAATGGCCACAACATTCACTTCGACGCCGCTTCTGGTTACCTCTACGCGGGAACGCCGACGGGGGTTCGCCGTTGGGCCTACCAAACCAACGCGACCACATTGGGTGCAGGTGAGCAAGTCGTGACCGATCAGCCCTCCACCGGATTGAACCCGTTCCATACCGTCCACCTCTACGATGGCTGGTTGTACGTGAGTTCCGGCTCCGAATCCAACGTGTCTACTCCGGCGGCCCCCGCGTACGATACCCACCGATCCGTTCTCAAGCGTTTCCGGATGTCGGACTTCACACCCGGTACACCATTCGCGTGGACGGCTGGGGAGGTCTTTGCCACCGGCATCGGAAATATGCTGGGCTTCACTCGGAATCAACTCGGGCGAATGTACGGCGTAGACACCGGAATCGACGATCTCGTTTATGCGACCCGAGATGAACACCTCGATAACCCAGGGGAGGATTTGCTTCTTCTCCAGCAGGGTGGAACGTACGGCTATCCATACTGCTTCACGGCATCGCACATCGTCACGAACAACGTGGTGGTTAACCCCGGGACACAACTTGCAACTGGCGTTTCGGGATTCACCAATCCCCATGACGATTTATGGTGCTCCAACAATTCCGCCGCGCCGATCACCTTCATGCCGCCACATTCGTCCCCCACCGACTTGGCATTCTTCGACACTGCACCTACAGGCGGGCTACCAGAGACCTTCCGGGGTGGCGCATTCGTTGCCCTCCACGGCTCCGATAACCTGACGCCTTCCGTTGGGTATCAGGTGATCTACGTGCCATTCACCGCAAATGGCACAGCAGCGCGACCCACGGCAGATCAAGCCAGCACGACCTTCCCATTCCCTGTCATTTTCGGAGGGGGTTCGGGAACGTCTGCGGTCCCAGGTCGATGGCAATGGCAAAGCGGGTCTTCCGGAGAAAACCCAGTTCGGCCAATTGGCGTCGCCATATCGCCGGTCGATGGTGCACTCTACATCTCGAGCGACAATGGCTCCGTGTCCTCGGGCACCCCGCAAGGACATATCTATCGAGTGGCCGCGCAGCGTTGACGCAGCGTCGCCATAGGTCATGGCTCGTGCGCACCCGTGAGAGTCTGCTCACGAGCCATATCATCCCTTCCGCAAAGTACCGTCTTCCAATCGGATCCACTTCACGAGAGCCGAACGTCAGTCGCACACGCGACGCAATGCGCGCCGCGCTTCACGACTTGCTTCATCAGACGCTCGCACGAGGATACTGCTGAAACCGCGCCACCCGACCTCACCGAGACAGCCGGTTGCCCATTGTTCCCGCACGTTGCGCGCATGGTCTCGTTGCGCTGCCAACGATACACACTGCAAAGCGCCTGTCCGCAACGTCGCGCCTGCCTCATGCCGGCTGTCTACATTCGAAGTGCCACCAGCTAGCCAACAACCTCCAGCAGCGCGACGCCAGTTTGCCCATCGATGAACGTAGGCGCGTGGACCCAAGTACGTCCAAGCAGGGGTGAATTCGGGGGAGCTCGCCACGAATATGCGCCAAGGGAGGCGTAGATGTGGCCGATTGCCGCGGTGTGGCGTAGCACGCATGATGCCCACCTCGTGAACGCCGTCACCAGAAGGCACCTGCCCTTCCACCCGCGTGGTACTGGCAGCGCTGTTGCTCGCATCTCTCGTGATTGCGCGATATTGCGCACGCGAGCGATGCCCCCCCCAATCGTGCGTTCCTCGTGCTGAACAGCGCGCATCGATTCGACCACCAACCAAGCGGTTTGCGGTCTCGCATTCTCTCTTCCACGCGTACTCGGTGCGGCAGAATCGGCGCCAGTCTCTGAAGTGCGCGTGCAGTTCGTGAGCGATCCACGCCATCTTCCCAAAGTGCAGAAGCGCATCCTTGTGGCGATGACGTGACGAGCGTGTCGAAGACGCACACCGGCCCACGGCTCTTCGCTGAATTTGTCCAAAGAATCGCACCAACGCGCTGGCTCGAACCTTGCACATGCTTCTTGTGAGGAATCTTTTCATGACGACGCAGATGGACTTGGTGTGCTTTTCCCATCTTCGATGGGGCTTCGTATTCCAACGACCGAACCACTTGATGAGTCGCTTCGCTCGAGAACGGCGCGTCTTCTTCATCGAAGAGCCGGAGATTCTGCGACGGCCCAGTTCAAATGCGCGCCGTAGAAATTCAAACGAACCTCTGGGTATGTACGCCATGCATCCCGCCGGACGTACCGCAAGAAGAGCACGAGGCGCTTCAACGAAAGTTGGTTCAGGAGCTTCTAAAAAGCCACAGAATCGCAAAGCCCCTACTCTGGTTCTATACGCCAATGGCGCTTCCATTTGCCGAAGGAATCAACGCGGAATTGGTCGTCTATGACTGCATGGACGAACTGTCTGCGTTTCACGGTGCACCCCCGAAGCTCGTAGAACGAGAGCGACAACTCTTTGCTCGCGCCAACCTGGTGTTCACGGGCGGGCAGAGCCTCTACGAATCGAAACGTCTGCAGCATCCTTCCGTATTCGCTTTCCCGAGCAGCGTGGACACGACTCATTTCGCGAAAGCTCGCATCGCACCGAACGAGGAGCCCCCCGAACAGGCGCCAATTCCCCGACCTCGGGTAGGTTTCTTCGGCGTGATCGACGAACGAATGGATCTGGCGTTGCTCGCTGCATTGGCCGATGCTCGACCGCAATTGCAATTCGTCATGATCGGTCCGATCGTCAAGATCGCCGATTCCTCTTTGCCGCGCCGGCCGAATATCCATTACCTCGGCGGGAAGAATTACGCCGCGCTGCCTTCGTACATTGCAGGTTGGGATGTCGCGATCATGCCCTTTGCGCTCAACGCCGCAACCCGTTTCATTAGTCCGACAAAAACCCTCGAGTATCTCGCCGCCGGCAAACCGATCGTTTCGTCGGCAATCCGCGACGTAGTTACGCCATATGGCGAAAGCGGGCTCGTACACATTGCCGACGAGATCACATTCCCCGCAGCGGTCGATGCTGCGCTATCCACCGATCTGCCGCAGTATCAGAAGCTTTGCGACAACGTCCTTGCGCGCACTTCATGGACAAGACCTGGACCCAAATGCTTGAGTTAATCACCGGTGCGATCAAACGCGAATCCCGCGGATCCGTACCGCAGAAAGGCGACACTACATGTTCGACTATTTGATTGTAGGTGCTGGATTTGCAGGGAGCGTTTTGGCAGAACGACTTGCTTCCCAAATGGGTGCAAAGGTCCTCCTCTGCGACAAGCGGCCGCACATAGGCGGCAACGCCTACGACCATTACGACGACCACGGACTACTGATCCATAAGTACGGACCACACATATTTCATACGGCGTCAGCACGCATATTCCGCTATCTTTCCCAGTTTACACAGTGGCGCCCGTATCAACATCGCGTTCTCGCTTCCGTCGATGGAAAGTTGCTACCCTTTCCAATCAATGTCGATACAGTGAATCGTCTCTATGGCCTGTCCATGTCCCCGGAAGAGACTGCAGCTTATTTTCGGCGAGTAGCGGAGCCGTTCAAAAACGCAAGAACGTCCGAGCAAGCCGTCGTCGGTAAGATAGGACGCGATCTCTATGAGAAGTTCTTTCGCAACTATACGCGAAAGCAGTGGGGACTAGACCCATCGGAGCTGGACGCCGCCGTTGCCGCACGCGTACCCGCGCGGACCGACCATGACGACAGGTACTTCACGGATGAGTATCAGGCAATGCCGCTGTATGGCTACACGCGCATGTTCGAAAACATGCTCGATCACCCCAACATTTCGCTCGTACTCAATGCTGATTATCGAGAGGTCGTTCGAGAAGTCAACTTCCGGGAAATGATCTACTCAGGGCCGATCGATGCGTTCTTCGACTACCGCTTCGGTAAGCTCCCTTACCGCTCGATCGATTTTCGATTCGAGACCCATCCTGTCCGACGTTACCAATCTGCGGCCGTCATCAATTATCCGAACGAGCATGCGTATACACGCATCACCGAGTTCAAGTATCTCACGGGCCAGAATCATCACAAGACGAGTATCGTTTACGAGTATCCGAACTCAGACGGGGATCCATACTACCCCGTTCCGCGAGCAGAGAACGCGGAACTCTACCGCAAGTACAAGCTTCTTGCCGAGGCTACGCCCAACGTCCGCTTCGTGGGACGACTAGCGACCTATCGATACTACAACATGGACCAAGTGGTTGGTCAGTCTTTAGCGCTATTCGATCAGATTCGAGGCACAGAGACTCTCGAGGACGTCGCAGGTACTCGAGCCGCATGAGCGACATGCCAAACGACAATCCCTCAGTCCATCCGGAGCCAGCACACCCGAGTCTCAGGTTCTCTACGGAAGACCTGCTGGCTCGGGGATACCCGCGACCTCAACTTCGACGAGAAAACTGGCAGTCGCTGAATGGCATGTGGGATTTCGAGATTGACGTGTCGGGTCTGCTCCTGCAGCCGAACGAAGTACCCTTTTCGAAACGCATTCTCGTGCCCTTCTCCCCCGAAGCGCCTCTCAGCGGTATTGGAGACACGGGGTTGTACAAGGCATGCTGGTATCGACGGACCGTAGCCGTACCCGACGACTTGGGCGAAGACGAACGCCTCATACTTCACTTCGGAGCAGTGGATTACGAAGCCACCGTCTTCATCGATGGGTCGCCCGCGTACGCCCACGAAGGTGGCTACACTCCATTCGGCGTCGACATTACCGACCGTGTCCGCGCTTCTAAGGAGTTTACGTTGGTGGTTCGTGCGCAGGACGATCCATCAGACCTCGCCAAGCCCAGAGGAAAGCAAGACTGGCAGCGCAATCCCCACTCGATTTGGTACCCTCGAACGACGGGCATCTGGCAAACCGTTTGGCTGGAGCGGGTCGGCAGCGCTCATATCCAGCGACTAATCTGGACACCGAGTCTACAGCGGTGGGAAATTGGCTTGGAGGCGCGCATCGCGAGTAGCACTCGACGTTCACTGCGTCTTTCTGTTCGACTGACGGCAGGAAATGTCGTCCTCGCAGATGATACCTATGCCGTCATTGCCGACGAGGTCCATCGTCGGATTGCACTTTCCGACCCTGGAATCGACGATTTCCGGTAATTTGCTATTGTGGTCCCCAGAGATGCCAACTTTGATTGGAGCCGAGCTACGTCTTCTGGACGACCACGGAACGGTGTTCGATGTCGTCGAGAGCTACACGGCGCTCCGGGCGATAGCTGTCCAAGGTGACCGGGTCGTCCTCAATGGTCGGCCTTTTCCCCTACGCCTCGTGCTCGATCAGGGATATTGGCCCGATGGTGGGATGACGGCGCCAAACGATGCTGCGTTGAGAAAAGACGTCGAGCTCGCAAAGCAAATGGGATTCAACGGCGTTCGCAAACATCAGAAGCTGGAAGATCCAAGATATCTATATTGGGCGGATCGCTTGGGGTTAGTCGTTTGGGAGGAGATGCCGAGCGCGTATCGCTTCACGAGTCGCTCCATTCAACGGATGGCGTCTCAGTGGATAGAGGCAATTCAACGAGACATCAGTCATCCATGCATCGTCTGTTGGGTCCCATTCAACGAGTCTTGGGGTGTGCCAAACTTACCTGATACGGCCGCGGAACGGCACTACGTCCAATCGATCTATCATCTTACGAAGTCTTTGGATTCGTCGCGTCCGGTGGTCGGTAACGACGGTTGGGAAAGTACGGTCACGGATATCGTCGGCATCCATGATTACGACGTGGATCCGGTGAGAATCGCGCAACGGTACTTCGCCTACGACGTATTACCCAAGACCTTGCAACGCGAGCGCCCGGGCGGCCGCATTCTCGTCCTCGAGGGACACAGTGGCGAATCCCTCCCTATCGTGCTGTCCGAATTCGGAGGCATATCGCTGGCTCGTTCGAGCGAAGCGGTATGGGGATACTCGCGTTCGGGCTCCTCGGACGAACTGGCAACACGTTACGCGGCACTCCTCGAAGTCGTCGGTGGACTTCAGGTCTTTGCAGGCTTTTGCTACACCCAGTTCGCAGATACCTACCAAGAAGCGAATGGGTTATTGTATGCCGATTCGAACTCCGAAATTTCCACTAACGAAAATGTTTCGCGCTACACGTCGTCGAGCACAAGAGCAGACTACGTTCGAGCCTACCGATCCGGCGGTTGCTGCAACGGAGCCGCTCGAGACTAGCAGCCCTGATCCGAATGCGAGGAGATACAGGAGTCGGAAATGACGCATCGGGAAAACATCGAGCTCTGGAGCGGAATCGAATGCACGGTCAATCGGGTTGGAGATGTCTTTCTCGATCAGGTCGAGCGCACGGGCCACGCAAATCGCTTGGAGGACCTCGATCGATTGGCGGATCTCGGCGTGCGTGCCGTGCGTTACCCCGTTCTATGGGAAAGAACCTATCGCGGCCCGGACGATTACGACTTTACCTGGCTCGACACGCGGCTGAACCGACTGCGCGAGCTCGGAATTCGGGTGATTGCCGGTTTGGTTCATCACGGAAGTGGGCCTCGACACACCCACCTACTCGATGACGGTTTCGTCACTGGTCTCGAAAAGTTCGCTGGCGCCGTCGCACGTCGATATCCATGGCTCGAAGACTTCACTCCGGTGAACGAACCGCTGACGACTGCGCGGTTTTCCGCCTTGTACGGACACTGGTATCCACACAAGCGCGACGCAGCTTCGTTTCTTCGTGCGCTACTCGTGGAGACCGAAGCAACCATCGCCGCGATGCGAGCCATTCGGAAACATATACCCAACGCGCGACTCATACAAACGGAGGACTTCGGTTCGGTCTTCTCTACTCCTCATTTGAAGTACCAAGCTGACTTCGAAAACCACCGAAAGTGGCTCAGCATCGATCTGCTTCATGGTCGAGTTGGCAAAGCACATCCCCTCTTTCGCTATTTGGTCGATCACGGGATCCCACGCAGCGCATTGCAACGACTCGAGGAATTCCCATGCTTTCCCGATCTGATTGGCGTAAACTACTACGTCACGAGCGACAGGTTCCTCGACGAAAGAGTCGCGCGGTATCCTGGTTTGCCAGTGGGTTCCAATGGTAGAGATTACTACGTCGATACCGAGGCAGTTCGAACGAGAAAAGAGGGAATCGTAGGTCATCTGGACGTCCTCCAAATGACTTGGAATCGATACCGAACGCCGATGGCCGTTACCGAAGTGCACCTTGGATGTACTTCAGAAGAACAAGTGCGCTGGTTCGTCGAGGCATGGAACGCCGCGGGAAAGGCCAGGGAGCGCGGGATCGACGTACGTGCTGTCACCCTATGGTCCGCATTCGGCGCCTACGACTGGGATAGTCTGGTCACTCGTTCTCGGGGCACGTACGAAGCCGGGGCCTTCGACGTCCGGGGCCCAGAACCACGGCCCACTGCACTAGCATTGGCCGCGTCCGAACTCTCGAAGACCGGGACCTACACCCATCCCCTACTCGATGTGCCGGGGTGGTGGCGCAGATCGAATCGTCTTTTCGACCAATCGGCGCCGATCTGCGGAGAGCGCCAAGTGCCGGAACCAGCGAAGACTCGCCCCGTGCTCGTCATCGGTCGCGGTGGCGTGCTCGCAACGGCATTCGAAAAGGCGTGTCTCGAACGATGCCTACCGGTTCACATCGCTTCGGCTTCGGAACTGAATGCCGCAGGCGCGATGGGCGTGTCGAAGACGTTGACCAACGTCGATCCGTGGCTGGTCATCAACGCATCAGGGGTCCCATGGCATAGCGACCACTTCGACTCTCCAGAGGTTTGCTATCGCGAAAACGTCGAAGGGACACGGATGCTCGCCGAAGCTTGCCACCGAGCGCGGGTCCGGCTGGTCACGTTCTCTTCACCCCTGGTGTTCGACGGAGAGAAAGGCTCGCCGTACGTGGAATCCGATGTACCTCGCCCCACGACATGGTTGGGAGTAAGTCACGCGGCCGCAGAACGATGGGTCACCTATTTGCACGAAGGAGCACTCGTCGTGCGCACCGGAGCGGTATTCGACGTCGAGGCGCATGAGAGTCGTCTGTGGGAAGCCCTCCGGTGGCTCGAGGGTGGTGAAGTCGTATCCGCCAACGGAGAAGGACTATGCGCCTTCGCTTTTGCGCCGGAACTCGCACAAGCCTGCCTTGATTTGGCCCTGGCGCAAACCACTGGGATCGTTCACCTGGCACACGGCGGCTCGTCCACTTTATTCGAGTTCCTTCGCGGATTCGCTCGAGTCATCGGAGTCGACGCCAAAAGCCTCGTCCCAGCAACCCGTGAGCATTGCCGCGTCTGGCCTCATCTTCCATTACGCTCACCTTTGGGGAGCGAACGCATTGCGTCCCTCTCGAACCTCGAACATTGCTTCGAAAAACTCTCGTGCTTTACTCGTGAGAAACGACTCACATTGGCCGAAGGACGCGCCGCGTAGCGGACACTGCCCACCCCACGAGCACTCAAGCTCGTCGGTTTGAAATCACGCCTCCCAACCAACGGGTGCTGCGACGGTACCCGCAACGAGGGACGGGGCGCGTTTTCGGGCTGACGAGGCACAACGACCCGGTAGGGCGCGTGGTTCGAGCGAGATCGTTGCATCTTTGGCCACGGTCCACGAACACACCTTCGAGCTTCCGGTGGTACGCCCGGCTCCTGCTCGAGAATTCGACGAGACGCTTCGGTGCTAGGTGTGACTCTAGAGCGCGATTGTTCTCGCAGCCGCTTCCAATGCGCTTCTCGCCACCTTTAGTGTGATGTCGATGTCGCCATCCGTATGCGCTTGACTGATGAACCACAGATGTCTTGGGTGAAGTAGCACGCCCTGCGCCAGAACTTCCTGGAAGAACACACGGGAAGCAGCTGCATTCACGGTCGCATTCGGATGGGTGAAACGCAGAAATGGCATTGCAGCCAAGGGTTCCCCGTACGCGATACCAGGGACTCCCGTCTCTAGCAGGGCAGAATTCAGCCCGTCGATGAGCGCCATGCCAAGACCTTCGATATGCGCCTGAACGCCCTCGTCACGAACGATGCGAAGCGTCGTCGTGGCTGCTGCCATGGCGGTGGTATCCCCGTGAAACGTGGCCGAGTAGTGCAATCCAGCAGCACACGCCATGACCTCGCGCCTGCCAAACGTCACCGCGACGGGCCAACCATTACCAAGTCCCTTGCTCGCGGTGATGAGATCGGGCACGATGCCAACTCGCTCCGAAATCGTGTTTGGCGCGATACGGATTGCCGTCTTGACCTCATCCATGATGAAGACGGCTCCGTGCTCGCGCGTGATGCTTAGGAGCTCCTTGAAAATTCCTGCTTGAAAAGGCAGGACCATTTCCGGAGCGAGAATCACCGCCGCTATTTGCCCTGGGTGTTCGCTGAACACCTGTCGCAGTGTCGAGGGATCGTTGCCTCGAAACTCCGGAACCTGTGACTCGAGTCCGGATGGCACGAAGTCCTCCAACGGCAAACACCAGTCATGCCACCCATGATAACCACAACGAGCGATCTTGCGACGACCGGTGTAACGACGAGCAATTCTCAGTGCAGCGGTCGTTGCCTCTGACCCCGTCCGAAAGAATATCCCCATTTCCGCGCCGGGAAAGACAGGCAGTAAAGATTCTATGAACTCCACGTGTCGCCGGTGGTTCATCGACAGCAGTTGGCCACGCGCGCTTTGTTCTGCAACGGCACGATCCACTTCCGGATGAGCGTAACCCAACAGCTGTGCGCCAAACGCCATCAGGTAGTCGATATACTCGTGACCGTCGACGTCCCAAATCCGACATCCTCGACCGCGCTCGAAATACAACGGCGTAGTTCCACCCTCCACCAGAGGTCGCCCGGACAAGTGAATCCCTCCAGGGATAACGCGCTGAGCTCGATCCCACCACTCGGTCGAACCGCAGTAGCGCTTCCGTAGTTCACATTCGCGCTCGTTCGACGTGGGGTTCGAGATTGGCGCGCTCACGGCATTAGCAGCCGAGTTACTGAAACGACTACACCCTTTGAATTGAGCCGGATACACCATGGGTTCGGTCATTCGTAGCGCGTGGTGGCGCTTGACCTGACGCACCTGGAGCAAACGACGTGCCGCTGCTCTCGAGCACTCCGTGCCGCCCAAGTGGCAGGGCTCTCCCAAATCCGATGCGAAGGTTGGGTGAGCCGCGTTCGCTCGAGCACGTCCTTCGCGCGCCACACCGCGGCAATCCGCCATGGCTCGCGCTCGACGGCTCAGCAATCGCACGCCAAGCGCGGAAGTAGCATCGTGGCATGACGGTTGCACCGTTGTGGGTATGGCGACGCGTAAGGCCTCCAATGCAACGACTTCATCAGCTCCTCGCAAGGAAAAGGCATCCCGTCGAACGACGCGCCCGAGCACACGCTCGACGGCAGGGAGTTCGAGAGCCAAGTCCAAGTCAGGAACGCGACGAGAGGTGAAGCCGAAGGGCAAGGACCTCCGTTCGCGGAAGACGGCAATCGGTCATCGAGGGACCAAGCGAACGGTCTCCCACGACCAAAGCCGGTACGACGAAGAGTCACGTGAGGCCGTCGGGCGCTCATTGCACGAGATGAAGCGCGGGAAGCTACGCTCAGGCCAATCCGGCAAGAAGGTGACGAACCCCAAACAAGCCATTGCCATCGGCTTGTCGGAAGCGAGGCGCTCAGGCGCAAAGGTTCCAAAGCGGCGCAGCGGAAGTGCACGCCAAGACTGAGCGTGAACCTCTCGAGCAGAGCCAAGGTGCGGTAGTGCCAACGATATCCTTCGGAAAACGACTAGCAAAATCGGCTCGACTCCGTTACGTGTGTTGCACCGACGCGGGGATTCGAAGGGTTCGCCGGGGTAAGGGATTCGTGTATCTCATGCCCGACGGCTCTCGACTGCGGGATGCAGATCGTCTAGCCCAGATCCGCATGCTCGCTCTCCCACCGGCGTGGACGAACGTCTGGATCTGTTGCGATGCTCGCGGGCACCTACAGGCAACGGGATATGACACCCGAGGACGCAAGCAATACCGATACAATTCGCATTGGAGGCAAGTCTGCGACGAAGTGAAGTACCATGAGCTCATCTCGTTCGGTGACTGCCTACCTCGGTTGAGACGACGTATCCAAACCGATCTCGCGTCGAAGTCCCTCACCAAAACCAAGGTACTCGCGACGGTCATCACCGTAATGGAGCGCACAGGGGTACGCGTTGGCAACTCTCGCTACGTCGAGGAGAACAACTCCTACGGGTTGACGACATTGCTCGATCGCCACGCTCGCTTTCGCGGTTCCTCTGTTGAATTCTCATTTCGCGGTAAGGGTGGCAAGCCCTATCAAATCCGCCTACGGGATCGTCGCCTCGCCGCAATCGTACAGAGATGTCGCGACATTCCGGGCCAACGACTCTTTCAGTATCTCGATACGGACGGCAACCATCAGAGTATTTCGTCCACCGACGTCAATCGATACCTTCGGACGATAACCGGTGCGAACTTTACCGCCAAGACGTTCCGCACGTGGATCGCCACGGTAATGGCAGCGGAGTTACTCGCTGAGCGTCCCCCCGAACATTCCAAGACCAAGAACGTTCGCCGCGTCAATCTCGTGCTGCGTCAAGTTGCCGATCGATTGGGAAACACCATGGCAATTTGCCGAAAGAGCTACGTTGATCCGCGCGTCATCGATGCGTATCTCGACGGTACGCTCCACGCAGCCTTCGGAGACGCAAGCTCGTCGCCAGGGCTGTCCCGAGCCGAATCCTGTCTTCTGCACCTCCTCGAGCGGCGATCGGCCCAGTATCGCATCGCCGCCTAGTTCCGGCTATCGCGCCAAAACGGCACCCGATCGACTGCTCTCCGAGCCGTGATCATCGACCCGTACAACAGCCGCAATTCAGACGCCTCTCGGGCTGAACGATGGTGGATCGCTTGCGGGGAAGGACTCCCATGAAGCTTCGTCTACGAGGTCATGTTGACCATCTGCATACCGATGTCGACAACCACCACCCTTCACACACTCCACGAGCGCTTGCCCCAATGCGCGAAACGGTCGATTAGTCATGGCACGGACGGTAAGCAACGCGCCTGCAATGGCGAGGGGCACCCGAAGTCGATGGCTGCCCCAAATTGCACCAGATAGAACCGCTGCACCCGACAGCCCGAGCGCCACCCGCTTTCGCGTTTCTCGCGCGCTGATATGAGAGCCTATCTTCATGACGTCGAAGGTATGGTTCGTGTGCACGTTCGTTTACCTCGATGGATCGATTTCGATCGACTTGGTGACTCGAATGCCTCTGCAGTGGACAGAGCGCTCGAAATACCCGATGCAATTGCGGTGCCACGACTGGTAAGACAGCGCGCTCGGACGCGGCAATAGGTTCTAAGCCCGATGCGCCCCCCTCTGTGTAGACCGCACTGCCATTCTCTGGCGATGGCCGCCTCGACAGGTGATTATCGACACGCGGGAGACGATGGGCAATAGCACGCGGCAAAGGCAACAGGTCCAACACAACGGCGCGGCAAATCACAATCAGTCTTCGAGAACGTGAGGCAACCTCCTTCGCTGAATGCACATGTTCCGAGAGCTCCGTCTTCAGTACAGAAAGTACCCCCGAGGAGGAGCAGTCGATCGACGCACTCAGACGGAACCGAAGGGCAACTGCACTTTGCCGTGGCACCATTGTCAAGGCAGCTCTTTCCGCCAACGCAGGTCTCTACGGTCTCGAGCCTGATGCACCCCGAGGCATCCGAAGTGCATCGTTCGACGGTGGTTGCCGACGTGCACGTCGGGCTGGAGGTGACCCCACCCGCGCATTGTGCAGGGGTCGCAGGACATACACAGGCAGACTCGGGAGTTCGGGCGGAGGTGTCGCAGGAACGCGACCCCGTACACGTCTTCACGTCGCCCCAAACTCGGCATCCTCGGGGATCGGAAACGCAAATTCGAAATCGATTGGGACCGTCGCACTTCGTCGTCCCGAGCGCACACTGGGGGTTGCATGTGGCCTGAGTCGATGTTCCTACCGTCCCGCCCACGGATGATGATCCACCAACGGATGATGCTCCGCCCACGGATGCTCCGCCCACGGATGCCGCTCCGCCCACGAGTGACGCTCCTCCTGCTGCACTTCGACCACCTCTTTCGCTCGTCGATGCGTTGGTTGCGCCACCTACCCCCCTCGCTCCGCCTACAAGCGATCGGGAATCTTTGGTGCTCTGCCCTCCGGCTCCCGCTTGCACTTGTCCGCTGACACCCAGAATGCCGCCATTGCTTCCTCCTAGGTTGCCGACACTGCCGCCAACGAGGATTGCTCCCGCATCGCCCCCGCTCGCGTCAACGTCACGAGTCGCGCCGTGCCGCCCTCCATCGTCTTCGTCGGGTCGTCCACCGCGCTTCGTAGTCCCAGCGGTTGCACGAGCTTTGCCTCCGTCAGTGGAGGGTTCCGAAGGGTCCGTTCCGCCCGAGTCGGCACGGGGATCTCCACGAATCGCGTCAGGATTGCCGCTACACGAATTGGTGTTCACCACAGCGAGCCCAAGCCAAAGGAATGTTCGACCGATCGCATTTCGAGTGCAAGCCATGGACAGTCCTTTCCTCACTTGGCGCTCTGGTTTCCTTAGGTCTAGTTCCATTGGGTCGCCAGATGGAAAGATTGCGGCGAAATGGCGAACCGGATCCCTCGACTTTGACTCTGCCCGCGCCCCTTTGCTGGACTTCGCGGCCACAAGAGCACCGTCGCGCCTCCCAACGCCACGCCAGAAACGACGAATCCAACGATGGCCATCGAGCGCGACTCGAGCGCTTCACGATTCAGCGTAAAGCCCGGCTCGTCGTAGATGTCGGTGCCCGAACGTCTATATTTCTCGGCGTCCTCGGATTTATGGGCGGAATCGAGCGCGTAGACGGTCCCAATCCCGAGAGCAACGACGCCAATCGTACCACTGGCAAAGCCCAGCAAACGCCGCACTGCACCACCGTGGTCGGATTCAGACCCAACCTTCGAGTGACCGTAAGCATTCGATTTGGACACATCCCTTCGAGTCGCGCTGCCGGGTTCGACTCGCGTGAGTTTCTCCACATTCTTGCAGTCGAGCGGCACGACCGACTCTTCCCCTGAACGAACCTCGAAGACCGCTTCGTAGGCGAGCAAATGCCTGCTGCGAAGACGAAGTCGATGTCGCCCTGGCTCGAGCCGAACGCCTCGTTCGAGTTCCTGCGAAGAAAGCTGCGCCTCATCGAGGCTTATCGCGACATCGGTCAAAGGACACGCCGCTTCTACTCTTACCAAGGCCAGTTTCGGTTCCAGGAGCGAGGCACGTAAACGAGCGAGCTTGACGCGCTCGCCCTGCCCCTGGGCTCGTGCGCCCGCTTCTGCCGCACGGTATGTCCTCCACGCCAAGGCAAATCGATCAGTCATTTCGTAGCAGAATGCGAGATAGAGCAACGTTCCAACCGCAGGATCGAGCTGCTGACTTTGCTCGAGCTTTGGGCATGCCAGCGGATACTGACGAAGCTCCAGCAGCTGTCGCGCGGACGAAAACAGTGCCTCGGCGCGTTGCTCCTTCGTTTCCGCCTCAGCCTGGGCACTGGCGACGGAGGGAGAGGCAACATTCAAGATCACCAAGGCCACCAGAGCGGCACGGCAAAGAGTCTCCTTGCGCAGCGACATCTCACTTTCTTCCCCCCCAATCCGGAGCAAACCGTTCTCGCTTCTGAACTGCTCCACTCGCGCCGACACTCGATGCCGACCGCGCAACGGCCTCCGATGGATCCGTGCCACGCCGAAGGCTCGATGGCGCGCGCTCGTCCCGTCGCCCTCGCTCGAGCGGTGTCACGAAGGAACGCAATTTCGAAGTCCCTTTCGTCGGCTGGCTCGACGCAATCGACGCCGCCCCCGAGGAACTCGGCAACACTCGAACCATCTCACGCGACGCATCGCTCATCGACGGCGCGACAGACGCGTCCGAAGCGGGCAGAGAACCTTGAGCATGCTCAGTAGACTCTCGTCGAATGTCTTCAGCAACTTGCAGAGAGCCCATTTCGTTCGAAGCATCCGCTTCGCCCGCGCTTGCGAGCCTTGCGCGCGTCAGTCGAGATGTCGAAGAAACACCGTCGACCTTCGACGGCCCTGCCGCTTCGACAAGGTATCCCGCGACCCATCGTGTAACGGTTCCGCGAGCCCCCAAGCAACGCTCGCCGACACACCGAGCGCGCAAAGGACCAGTCCCGACGCGAGCAGCCGAAAGGAGTGACGCTGCGCAATCCAATTCTCTGCCTCTCGGACGGTCGACTGCGCACAGTCATGAGTGTCCTGCAATCTCGTGGATTCGCGAGCGCGAACGAAGGCGTCGATGTCAGTCTCTCTGGTTACGCCTTGGACGCCAGAAGCGAGATCGATATCACGTGCGTCCCGCACGGTTGCCGGCTCGCCTTCTCGTGTCGCCATCGAAACCAGCCGCGCGGAAAACGACCTCCCCAAGACATCGCAGACGAGCAAGCGTTGCCGCGCCCGAAGCCGGTGCCAGCTCCGCGAGCTCAACGGCAAGCTCATAGACGTCCGGGTACCGCGCATCGACGGACTTCTCCAGACATCGAGACACGATGACGTCGACTTTCGCCGGAAGAGCCGACGTCACCCCCAAAGCCTTTGGAGTCGGATCAGACGCTACACGTACGCCAGATCTCGCTGAGCGTGCTTCCCGACCAGGCGGGCTTTCCCGTCACTAGCTCGTAGAAAATGGCGCCCAATGCCCAAATATCTGCTCGACCATCCACGAACGCCGTACCCCGCATCTGTTCGGGCGGCATATAGAGCGGCGTCCCGACCACCGTGGCGTTCGCCGTGATCGACAGATCTTGTGCATCCGTTTCACGCGAGACCTTCGAAATCCCAAAATCCAGCACTTTGACGCACCGCTCGCCATACACATCCCGAGTAAGAAACAGATTTGCTGGCTTGAGATCGCGATGCACAATCCCCATTCCGTGGGCCTCGTACATCGCCTCGCAAACCTGCAGCAAGTACTCGGCGGCTTCACCTACGGGCAAGGCTCCCCGTCGCTTGAGGATTTCTTCGAAGTCATCGCCGTCCAGATACTCCATGACGAGAAACGCTGACCCCGGCAAACCGCGGCCGACATCGAGCACTCTTACCACATCGAGGACTGCGTAAGCGCGCAGTCGCCCTCCCTTCACGAAGAAATCGCGCGACTACATCGGGACGGTTCGAAAGCTCCGGATACAGCAATTTGATGGCGACTCGATGCTGCAGTTGGAGGTGTTGTGCCTCGAAGACCGCACCCATACCGCCGACGCCGAGACATCGCTCGATTCGATACTTCTCGAGAAGCGGATCATCTGGCGCAAGTTGCCAATTCATCGTGGGCGCATCCTCCGTATGGCTCAAATTTGGCTGCATCGTTGGTCATTTCGGCGCGCGTCACCAACGACCGGTGACGGCCAAGCTGAGCAACACCGACCGCTGCTCATCGGTCGACGACACGTATGCGCGAATGCCTGACGTCTTCGTCGTCCGTCGGTCGAACCGGTGGTACGTCTTCCACTTCCGGAAAAGGATGTGGCTCGTCAATCGGCCCCGGAAGCTCATTCGGAGTTGGCTCTTCGTGACGTTCCGGCGGCACGCCGGGCGGCTCGTATTGGGTACACCTAACGACCACTGGAACTGACGAAAACAATGCGGGTACGCTGTCCATGCCCCTCTCGGATGCAGGATGGAATGCCGCTCGAACCCACATCGAACGAGAGATATTGGCGCTCCGATGCCGCCGCCAATTGGAACTCGTGATGCTCCGATCACCAGTATCGAGTGCACGCGTTTTGACACGCCGCGGCAGATTGACACATGCCTATCGCCCTCTCATCACGCAAACCACTTCTTCATGTAGACGCGTGATGATGGGAACGAGAATTGCTCGCCGAGCCGCCGTCCGAGCACCGATCGAGGGGCAGCCGAGCGCGACTTCCAGCGGCGTGTCCTGATGCTCCTATGGGGTTGATTCGGCGCGCAAACGGACCTCATCGAAAGCACACCGAGCATCGTCTCAATCTGGCTCCGCTCGAGGAATAACGAAATGAACGCAAAAATCGACCCACGCAATGCAGAACCAAAGCCTCCCTATCCACGGCAGTCGCAGCAGGAGACTGGCACCGAAAGTCAGATGGACCCACAACCGGACTACGGCCGTGATTCCTATCGTGGACATGATCGATTGCGCGATCGCGTCGCGCTGATCACGGGCGGGGATAGCGGCATCGGACGTGCCGTAGCGCTTGCCTATGCTCGAGAAGGGGCGCACGTCGCGATCAATTACCTCGAAAGCGACGACGATGCCAAGACGACGGAGCAAGTCGTCGCTGAAGCCGGCGTGCGTGCGCTATTGGTCAAAGGTGACATCAGCGATGATGCCGTATGCAAAGAGATCTCAGCAAAAACAGCCGCAGAGTTCGGGCGCATCGATATTCTGGTGAATAACGCGGCGAAACAAGGTAAGAGCATCGACCGCTTCGAAGATCTCGACGCGGCGCGCGTGGAACGAACGTTCAAAACGAATATCATCGCGATGTTCAGCCTCGTGCGATACTGCCTGCCTTACATGAAACCTGGCGCTGTCATCATCAACACCGCTTCTGTGCAAGCCTACCACCCCTCTCCCGGGATCCTGGATTACGCCACCACGAAAGGTGCCATCGTCACGTTCAGCAAGGGTCTTGCCCAATCGCTCATTCAGAGAGGCATCCGAGTCAACTGCGTTGCACCCGGCCCGGTATGAACGCCCCTCGTGGTTCAGTCATTTGGAGAAGAAAAGAACGCGAACTTCGGCAAAGACTGGCCCATGCAGCGCCCCGCTCAACCGGTTGAACTTGCTCCAGCATTCGTCTTCCTAGCTTCTGACGAATCTCGGTACGTAAATGGTGAAGTACTCGGAGTAACCGGCGGAAAGCCACTCGGTTGAACGACACATCGCCGCGAGACGTTGAATTCGCCGACGTACCGCGGCCAACGATAGGAGCAGATTTGCCCGCGCTGTGAAGCCACCGACGTACCGCGGCCAACGATAGGAGCAGATTTGCCCGCGCTGTGAAGCCACCGACGTACCGCGGCCAACGATAGGAGCAGATTTGCCCGCGCTGTGAAGCCACCGACGTTGAGGCTTCGAAGGGGACCTATTGCGGCAATACTATCGAAGGTCCGTCGGTCCGCCCTGCCGTCGTCGCGCGGACTCCGCCGCCGAACAGCTCGAATCTCGCAATTTCGTCACGTTGCAGGGAAGTCGGCGATGCCAATCAGCTCGAGTGTCAAGGCCTCGTCAAACCCATCGAATCCATCGACGGCGTAGCGCCGGACCCGTGGTTTCGTCTACATCCTCACGATTCGGTCCGAGTATTCGACGAACGCCCCTGCCGAGGCGGCGCAACGCTCGAGCGCCTCAAGAGCCACCTTTCCGCAAACACCAGAGTGCAAGTCGCCAGCATGAGCGGTAGGACGAGATAGACGACTCGATAGGTCAGTAATGCAGCAATCACGGTCGATTCCGGCAATGTTGGGCCGAGCGTGTCCGTCATCAAGGATTCGAACAAGCCCAAACCACCGGGCAATTGACTTGCCATCGCCGCCAACTGAACCACCACGAAAACCCGAAGGAGAGCGAGGAAATGGCAGCACTCCCGGCGGTAAAAGCAGCGAGAGGATCAATGTCATCGCCAACCAATCGCTCGCAGCCACGATGCACTGTACAGCTGCCAATTTTATCGAGGGAACCCGCACCTGCCAACGACGGATATGGATCCGGCGCGGCCCGAACCAACAAAAGAGCAAGTAGCCAAGCACGATCGTCGACAACGCTGCCCCTGCCCAGCGTAGAACATCCGGTGGGAGATACAATCTTTCCGCGGATTCGACGTCAATGGTCAAGAGCATCGGTCCAGCTACAGCGGCAAATCCAACCCAGAACGTGAGCATTCCAACGGTGACCAGCGTCGCGATTTCTGACAACTCTACGCCCCACTCGGAATAGAACCTAAGGCGAACCGATCCTCCGGTCGCCAGTGATGGGCCGATATTATGGGCAATCACCGTGGCGATGAAGGACGCCACGGTCACGCGAACCCAAGGCAGCTCTCTGCGTAGATACGAAAGACCGATCCGGTCATATGCCGTCAGCTGCGCGAAATTAGTGAAGGACAGAACCACGGCGCACACCATGCGCCATGCGGGGATCTGCGAGACGTACTCGCGCAACTTCAGAAAATCGATCCGCATGCACAAGCGTACGAGCAACGTCATCGACACACCGATGACCAACAACCCCAAAGAGCGGCGAAGCCGAAGCTCGTGCAAAAACATGGCCTACTTCTCCGCATCGACGATCGGTAGATTCGCCACCGAGCCGTTCGCTACTGCCTCGCGACAATGGCGTAAACCTACCCATTTCAAAGGCAACGCAACTACGGTTGCATTCCCACCACCTCGTCCAATTCGAGCTGCGTTAGTGGCTTCTCCGGATCGAACAGTCGCTCCAAGCGTAAGATCCGGTCGCCTGCAGCAAGCGATTCGATCGATCGACCTTCGCCTCAGCCGGGTCGAGGGATCGTCTGCCAGAAGATCGAGGTGATCCACAAGCCCCTTCGGCCCGGACGAGTCTGGTCCCAAAACTACCCCGCTGTGTTCTGCAAGCAACGTTGACCGAATTGCCGAAATGCTCCTCGACAGGGGGCCATCTTCCTCGCTTTCCTCGAACCCAACGCATAGCTCGTGATCCAGCTGCAGGCTTCGGTTCGTGAGGTTCGCCGAACCAATGCAAAGCAATCGATCGTCGACAATGAGCAACTTCGAGTGAATGAACGTGAATACTCCGCTCCGTTCACCGCCTGCAGCGAGGGAAGAATAGACTCGAAATCGACTTCCGTGACAATCTGCCACCTCGCGGATCTCCGCCAAGAGTTGCTCCTGGGCCGCGCCAATCGCGAGGAATTCCTTCGTCGAATCGGCGCCCTTTGGCATGATCAATATGACATCGAGTGGAGCACGCGTGAAATTCTCGAATCTCCCAACGAGAGCATCACGCAACGCCCGAGACGTGAAGTACTGCGTCTCCATATAGAGGAGATGACGTGCCTCCTGAATTGCGCGCTCGTAGAGGGCCAGAATCTCCGTGGCGCTCGCTGAGCCGTCGGAGCCACATACCGTACGGCTGATCGCTGCCGTCGTTGCGTCAATCGGTGCTCCGCGCTCCGGAAATTCGCGATCGTTCTTCCGCGAGCGGGCGGTTGTCTGCACGGGATCCTCCTTGACCGCCCGACTCCACCTACTCTCGAACAAGTGCTCCAGATGTGACACGATCTCTCCTCGGATTTGGAGCATCGTGTCGTGATACGGCTTCTGCGATTCACCGCGCTCCGCCCGGAACGGGTTGTCCACTCGATGATGCGAATCATCCCAGCGTCCCGACGCCAAGTCCATTCCGCCGACGAAGGCAACCCGGCCATCGATGAGCACGAGTTTGTGGTGGATGCTCGCCCCGAGCGCGTGTCAATCGTCGAAGCAGAATCTCAGATTCGGTGGAGTACCCACCTCGAAAATGAACTCCTGAAGCCACTCTCTCTCGAACAGGAACACCGGACTGTAGTCCCACGCCAGAATCCTCACCCGAAGTCTCGGCCGCTCTCGACAGAGTGCAACGAGCAAAGGCAAGAGCCGCGTGGGATATCGGCAGCTTTCGGCAGCGTTTCCTCGCACCAGCTCCACTTGGCTGTCGAACTGCCATCCAGCAAGGTCGATGAACTCTCTGCCTGAACCGCACACTCGTAAAAGGTACGAAAATAGTCACATGCGTCCACGATCAGTCGCGGTCGACGGCATTGCGCAATGCACATGCGAGTCGTTTGCTCGGAAAGAATCAGCCCCATACTAATCCTCCTTCGGAATCACGTCGACAACGAGTGGACGATGGTCCGACGCTGTTCTCGCCAACCAATCCCCAGGGACGACTACGCGCTCGATCGCCAGCGCGGGGGCAAAGAATACGTGGTCGATCCGCAGCACCGGCATCAGCGCAGGAAATGTGGCACGCCGAAGTCTCAAGCGCGATTGTGCGTCCAGGAATCGCGCTCGCAATTGGGAGTATACCGCAGACCCTGGAAGCGCATTGAAGTCGCCACAAAGCACGGAAAGCGGGCTTACGTTAGGGTTAGCCAACCAGTTTTCGCTGAGCAAATCCTGGATCTGTAGTAGGCGTTCCTCTCGACTCAGCCCAAGATGCGTATTGAACAAGTCGAGGGGCCCCCATTCCGTATCGAACCGCACCCACTGTGCAGAACGCGTTTCTAGCGACTTCCGCAGGTGCGGCAGCCGCCCCACTCGGACCGATTCTCCCGAGAGAACTCCAAGGATGGCATTACCGAATGCGCCTTGCTCGGCCTCTCTGGCTGGCGCGAAGAAGCAGCTCATTCCAAGCGACTTCGCCAGGTGTGCTGCCGAGTGGGCGCCGTTCACTTCCTGAAGCGCTACGAGATGTGGTCGCATACGTCTTATCACCGCGACGATCCGCTCCGGTCTGGTCTTTCGGTCCAGACCACTGCAACTGTGGACGTTGTACGTCAAGATGCGCAGGCTCCGTCTCAGCATCGCCTCTTGCACCGACTATGATGGCATTGCTCCTCATCTCCACCAATGCCGCCAACGGCTACTCTCGCAAGAGCACTTACGGCCGTCGAAATGCGTGCCTCCTCGAGCCAATGCGGATTACGCCCCGTCCCGTCGAACTTTTCTCCAGTCTTGAATTGTTCGAGCTTTCCGTCCCTAGCGGCTGTCTCGGTTCGTGCAACCAGAGCCGCCATCTCGTCCGCGGTGTATGGACGAAAGTGCTGAGCCGTATTCACGTTTTGCTCCAAAACATCGATACTGTCCATGCCGCAAATGACGACGGACGTCGGCAATGACATGGCATATCTCAGACATTCCTCGGGGCTTACCACTCCGCTCTTGATGATGTCCCCAGCGCCCATGGATTTCATACCGAGGACGCCGATTCCGTTTTCGACCAAAGCGTCCAAGACCCGTTGCCGAAAGCTCCGAAAGTGCGCATCCATGACATTCAACGGCATTTGCACGGTGTCGAAGGAAAACCCATGGCGCTTGGCCACATCGAGCATCTTCAGATGAATTGCGGGATCCTTATGCCCAGTGAAGCCAATGAAGCGCAATTTGCCGGACTGCCGTGCCTCAACGAGAGCCTCGATGGTGCCGTTGGGACCAAAACATCGGTCGGTGTCCGTGTCTCGTATGACTTCGTGGATTTGAACGGAATCGATTCTATCCGTCTGGAGGCGGCGTAAGGACTGTTCGAGTTGGGCCGTTGCAGCGCCCTTGGTTCTGCCGTCGATCTTCGTCATCAGAAAGGCGCGCGAGCGGTAGCCCTCCTGCAGAGCATTGCCCATACGCACCTCACTGTCTCCATCATTGTAGTCCCAACAGTTGTCGAGAAAGGTAACCCCCAAGTCGATGGCTCGTCGAATCAAGGTAACGCTCTCCCTCGGGCTGAGTTTCTGCCCAATATGAAAACCGCCCAACCCGAGTGCGGAGACCTCCACCCCAGTGCGCCCCAACTTGCGCTTGGGGATCTCTCCGCGCGCAGTACCAACACGAGCGTCTGAAAGTCTCCTCTCAGACGAAGTAGCTGCGGCGGAAGCACTCTCGCCTCTCTGCGCGGTCTTTCGGCAGCCATATGCGGCTGTCACCGCAACGAGCCCGAGCATGAAGTTACGCCTTGCATCGCGATCCATGACATTCCTCCTCACTGACGAGTCTTCGGGCCTTCCTGGAACATGCCGCTCCGGGCACGCTCTGCGCCTCATCGACGACAAAAGCCACACTTCTACCTCGAAGCTGCCCCGTTGTACGCCGCCGTTCCGACGATTCAACTGAGGTCATCACACGCCGGTTCTGCCGGCGACAGCCGCAATCGATCGAAACACTTCCCTGACTCTTCGTCTGCGCCTCGCAGACAGATCCCGCTCGCGCAAGCTTCGTCCTCCGTGCACTCCGATCCAACGCCGAGTCGCAATTCACAGGTGGAGGAACCATCTCCATTCGCGCGACAGTATGCGCTAGAGCCACATTCTGAATTGACCTCGCAGGAACTGGAGACGCCCTTACCCTCGACGCAATGCGAACCATCGCAATAGAATCCCGATGTGCAGATCTCTGCGTCCGCGGCGCAAGAAGTACCTGGCTGCTTCACCTCTGCAACCTCGCAAACGCCAGTGTTCGAGCTTCCCTTCGAAATACACGTGACGCCCCCTGCGGTATTGCAGTCGTTGTTCGCGTTACAACTTTCGCCGATGTCGCGAGGTCCCGCAACCAATTTGTCGCACGGATTCCCCAGTCGATAGACGACCATCATCTCCTTGGAAGTGAGGTCCCCGTCTTGGTAGGCTTTGGACACCGCGTCGAGACATTCGTTGGCATGTGCCGAGGAGAATCCATCCTTTGGAACAAGATCGCGACAGGATCGTTGCTGTGCAACTTGGCAGGACTCCGTGTCTTCGGCTTGGCAGACCGAAACCGTCTCCTTGGAACATGCGGCTTTTGCCCATTCGACGCAAAACTCCGCCTGTGTCATGTCCGAAGAACTATCTGAGGAACAGCCGACAGCGGCTACACCCGTGAGGATGAGTATGGGGCGCAGAATGCTCATGTCCGAAGATGAGCAATCGTCGTGCCGCATCCACAAACGACGCCACCGCTCCCGCTCATGTGAGGGCAGCGGCGAGCACCAACAAGCAAGGCTCCGAGACGCATCAACGCCACTTCGTCGTGCCCTCGAGACCGATCGGTCGCATCAATGTGAAGCGGGTCGCTCCCGTCGCTTGTCATGCGCACCGCCCGAGGCGATGCATGTTGCCGCAACGGACACCTTTTCGTCAACCTTCCGCCGCATCGCAGCCTTCAGTCCTCAGGTAGGTGTTGCCCTACGGTTCCTGCGCTCTCCATATTTGTCCAACGCACCTGATATGAAGTGACCAGAGTTTCTCAGTCTTCTTCTTTCTGGTAGACGGCGGAGGCTCCTCGATTGCGTCCTCCTTGGACGTGGTGAGGCTGCGGGAGCAAGGGCCAAGGCGGCTTTCGACGACGGTTGATCAACCTGTTATTCGTGGATCGAGCGCATTGGCCCGTCAACATGGTCGTCATCCGTCCGGATCTGCCTCGTACTAGCGGCGCGAGTCAAACCACGGTGGTCTGTCGCATGGGGCGCTGCGAGGATTCTCCTTTCCGCGTGCTCCTCAGCCTTTGCTCGCGCTGCCCCACGGTGAATCTTTCGGTTTGACTTGCTTGGCAGCCATTCGGGGCATGCCTTGGGCTTACGTTCCTTCGACGGCTACGGCTGTTGCCCACACCCATCCCAGCAGGTCACGTTCAACGGCAGTCACCACCTATTGCTTGGATTTACCTTTTGCGCTCAAGTGCCGAGAGCGCTTGCGCAGACGGTGCCGCGCTTTGGTCGCAATTTTTTGCACCTCGGTGCTGAGGTTCTCCTGCCGTTTGCGCAGCACTACGCTAAGTAGAGGCTTGTGCCTTTGTGACAAGGCAGCCTCGACCATGATCCGACGTAGTTTGCACGCTGTCGTAGTCGCGCCGCGCCGAGTCTTTTCATCACTACTTGGCTCACTCGAGACGATACCGCTTTAACCCATTAGCTGCCGCGGATTGTCGAGTCGCGAGAGTTTTACCGATTTCGGCGACAATGGTAACCGGTACCGACACAGCGGTCAGTTCGCCAGCACGATAGCGACTCGCCAGTCGCAGCGCATCGCGACGGTCGGTCTTGACCTTGTCACCCGCTCGAACCGAGACCACTGTTGGCGAAACGACGTCACCGTGCACGTCGAGTTGAGTCAGATGCCAGTACAACACGTAACCGGTCGGCCCTGCCTCGTAACGTGCCTTCCAGATTGAGGGTGCACCGAGCTTTTTTACAGCTTTCGGACTGAATCGGGCCGTTTTGGGATACCCTCAACAAGACGGGGCTTGCCGTCTCGTTCGGCGATTGCCACAGCTATCGTCTCTGCGTGCACGTCAAGCCCTACAAGTCGAGTTATTTTCTGTGCGATCCTAGCCCTGGCCGGCTCCCTTCCTCGCATGTGACTCTACGCTAAGGTTCTCCAATCACAGAGTAACCTACGACCACTGCAACCGGGGGGGCGATCACTTCATTCGGACTAGCAGCTTCCGTCTTGCTGCTCTTGTCGCAATTTCACGGTCCGACGCACGAGGGTAACCAGGTCGTCCAGATCGACGGGTTTGATCAAGAAGCGATCCGCTCCAAGCGAAGAGAGCAGCTTCCATTCTTGGGGCCCACCGGAGGCGGTGAGCACGAGGATGGGCACTTTGGCGGCAGCCGGCCGCGCACGAAGCAGTACTGTCGCTGCCACACCGTCAATCACGGGCATCTGCAGATCAAGAATGACGACCGAGGCCGGCTTGTTCTCGAAGGCTGCAACCGCTGCTTGACCGTCGGAAACACATTCCACTTCTGCGTCCGGAAATGCAATCTTCAGCTTCAGTTCCAGGAGGTCACGAAAATCCGGCTCGTCCTCCGCGACGAGAATCCGAGACGGTTCGAGGCTCTTGCGTCGAGCCGCCTGGAGCTCTTGACTGAATCTCGCAGCGCTGGAGGTTCGCTGCGTCGGATCCTTCGTCAGCGCGGCAAGGATGACCGAATCAAAGGTTTCCGGCAGATCCGGCCGCAATAAGGTTGGCGGGACGACATCCGCCGACGCGTGCAGCGAAAGCAGGTCGCAGTCGAGATCCGCGTGATGTGGAGGTTGACCGGTCAAGAGCTCGTAGGCAATGCAGCCCAAGGAGTAGACATCACTTTGCGGGCTCGCCGCAGCACCGTCAGCGCCACCAAAAACCAACTCAGGAGCGATGTAGCCCGGGGTCCCGACGAACTCGCGAATGCCCTTTCCATCTAGAAGCTTTTGTGCCATGCCAAGATCGCCGACACGTACGTGCAATTGCGAATCGAGCAAAATATTCGCTGGCTTCAAATCGCGATGAAGGGTTTTCGCGTCGTGCATGGCTTGTACGCCCGCACAAATCTCGCTCAACAACTCGAGTGCAAGGTCGACGTGAATGCGACGGCCTTGTTCTGCGATCACTCGTTCGAGTGTGCTCTCCATGTATTCCATGACGAAGTAGGGAGCCGAACCGTGTTGACCGAAGGCGTAGATCGCCAGCACGTTCGGATGATTGACTTCGGCCATGGCCCGAGCTTCGACGAGAAATCGGGTCCGAAAATAGGAGGCTGATAGATTCGACCGAATGAGCTTGATAGCAACTTTCCTACCGAGATGCTGATCCAGGGCGGCGAGGACGATGCCCATCCCTCCTTTGCCAATTTCACCGATGACCTGATATACGCCGCCGATGATTTCCCCGGAAATGGGGATTGAATCCAGCTCGGGTGAGATCGGCTCCTCTTCTCCGGAACCGCAAACGATGACCTCGAAGGATCTCGCCAACGTCGGTACTTCTCGCTCCGAGCGGTCGGAGTAATCAGGTTCAACCCGAAGCTTATTGCTCATAATCTGCGCCTCGGATGTGCATCCCCCGTGCCACATCGGGACAGGATTGAGACCTCACCATGGCCGTCTCTTTCGCCGGTTCGAGCATGGTCCAAGAACGGACCGCAAGACGCAGCCGTCCTGAAGTCCTCAGCCCCTAGCGCCAGGGCACGCGCCCCAGTGAGCTCGTGCGCCACAGATCGTGGCGAATGCGAGGCACTCCATTGGGACGATGCGCGCGACTCCACCTAGAGCTCCGCTGCCATTTCGACGATGGGCCAGTATACCACCGCGTGCCCTACGGGTACCTCGGGGGCGCTGAACTCAACCTTGCCGCCTCCAACGCGACATAACGAGGAACATACTAAGGCGACCTGCATCCCCTCCAATATGGTGGGATCGGCCAAGGACGGAACGTCGCAACGCTCGAGAGATTGCGATCCGAAGAAAGCACATCCTGGAGCATTGACGACGATCTGAACGCAGTCGGTGTGCTCTAGCTCCAACGGTCTGCGCTCCGCAACCTCGACATCGATCTCGATGGTCTCCCCCGCACGCGTGCCATGAATGGCGTACGACAGGAGCGTAGTCAAGACGACGAGAAGTGAACTTCGACTCACCTCGCCAATCTGACGGGGCCGAGTCTCGATACGCAAGCCGATGTTGCGAAGAGATGCAATGGGTTCGTACAGCGCAACGACTTCCGCGAGAACGGACCGAACCTCCCCCACCTCCGGCGCCGAAAGATAGGGGGACCGGAGCTCGGTGTACGAGAGCGCATCGACGTAACCTCGCATCTTGCTTGCGAGTTCCTCCACTTTGTTCACGATGCACGTCGCATCGCTCAAGATGGACTCGGTTCGCGCCCTCTTGCGCACGGATCAAAGCAGCACGACCGGAAATGACGTTGAGCGGCGTCCCTATCGAGTGAGCAATCGAAGCGGCGATCCGCGCAACCGCGCCACGCCGTTCCGCACGCCCGAGCTCATCGAAGAGCGCCAGAACCTCTGCCATCGGTGCCGGTGTCAGCGTCGGTGCCGAAGTCGCATTAACGCCAGACATCGAACTCTTCCGCGTCGACAGTTCGCGCATTGCGCATTCGCTCCGACGTTCAGTCTCGGGATTGGCCATTCGCTTACCCTTGCAGTCGACGACATATAGCGACCTTTCGTCCACAGGGCAACGCATCCTTTGCTCCAGCATTGTTCGAAACATCCCATGAAACGAGCGAGCCCCCGTGTGCATCGCGACCGTCATCGTGGATTCACCGCGGTGCGTTTTCTAAGCGTGGGTGCGAGACGATCTGGGGCAACATGCACCATGCGCGTCAATCCGATGAATTCGCACCTCGAATCGAATCGCCCCTGCGTCGAATTGCTCGTGAAGGAAACTGGCAGCGGACCAGCTCATTCGACGAGAGGCGTCAATCCACGGGCATGAGGCTCGGGGGAATCGCCCAACGCATCCCTGCCACGTGGAATCTGGCATGAGGCATGCGTGGTTCTTCTTGTAAGTCATGAAAACGGCTTCAGTACTCCTTACGATCACCACACTTGCCGTGCTGGCCAGTTGCCCTCTCGCCCTGGCTCACACGGAGAGCGAAACGCGCCAGACTTCGCGAAGCTCGCATTCCAAGTTCGCTAAAACGTTTTCCCCACGGCTGCACGCCACTTACGCGGCTTCCAGATGGCGTTCGCCCGCGAGTAGCGCAGGCAAGACCAGAAAGCCTTGGCGTCCGCTAACGGACGCCGAGACGTTAGTCAATACATCCCCGGCAAACAAGCTCACCATTCATCCTGTAATCGACGTGTGGCTCAATCCTGAACTGCTAACGCGCTCGTCTGAGCCAACGATCCACATCATCCCGGCGCGTGTGGGTTCGGCATATGGCATCGCTGCCGTCGGCGCGTTTTAGCTCATTGTGGCTCGCCTTCCTCATGCAGAGTGCCGAGTGGACCCCTAAACCTCGACGCACCAGCACCGGACTAAATACACACTACCTGGACGCCGGCTTCCCATCGAAATCGCGTCTTGCCATCGAGATACGCTGCAGATCTCCGTCACACCGGGAGACTTCGTGAGCCGCGCCTCCGAGACTGAGGCCGCCACCATCCCCGAAGCCGCGCGGAGACGCCGCGCAAATGGCGCATTTCCGGAAGGGTGCGCAACATGAACATTGCGACCCGAACACCTAAAGTGCTTAGGGGCTCCAGGAACCATTGGACCCACCACGTGCCAGGCTCGACCGACGACACAGAAGTTGCGTCTTGCAGGCGCTCGACGATCCATTGCTCACCGTCCTCCACCACTGAGCCATCGGTGATTTCCGCAATCAGCTCACTTTTTACTGGCTCGAAGCCACGTTTGGCAGGGCTGCAAACGAGCAAGCAACGACCATCGACACAGGCGACTCGACTCTTCGATATCGAACCATGTGCCACGTAAAGTCGTACTCCGGCCGAAAGGAGTCGTCGATGAATGTGTCGAGTTGCCGTGTGAGCGAAGGGTGCGTCGCACACGTCCGGTGACAGCCAGTGCACGCAAACGCCTCGACGCGCTGCTGAAAGGATCGCACGAACGAGCTTTTGTTCCGGAAGTGCGGACCCATAGGCAATCCAAATACTCCTTCGAGCACGCGCCACAGCCCGAAGGAACGGTTTGAGTAAGTGGCTTCCGTCTGCCAGCGGAGCGAATCGAACACCGATCGCTCCGCCCAGGGCATGCATCGGGGGCTCATAGAAGAGTCGCCCCATCCCGCGGCATACGGGGCCTTCTATCTCGAGCACAAGGTCGTCACCCCTTTGACGACTTGACTCAACAGAGGCACTGTACCGCGTCGAATGACCGAACTCGACTGAGCCATCCTCGCGCCGTCGTTCCCTATGGCCTGATTCGGCGGGTTCATCCTCGCGCCGTCGTTCTCTATGACCTGATTCGGCGGGTTCATCCCCACCACCCCTTCTTGACACGACAGGGGTATCGTCGATATCGATGGCGCCGACATAAGCAATCTCATCGTCAATCACGAGCATTCTTCTGCGAAGTCTGCCAAATTCTCCGCGCAAAACACCACTCAGCGGATGGTGAATCTCAACCGTACACCCGTACTCACCCAGCCGCTGAGCAATGGTCCGCGAACTCCGGAGCGTTCCCAAGCCGTCCAAGACGACATGAACAGCTACTCCATGACGTGCAGCACTGGCAAGCGCATCGAGAAAACGCTCACCGATGTGTTCCAACGAAAACCGATAGGTCGCCAGACGAATGTAGCGCTGTGCTCGCCCAATCGCTGCCAGCATTCTCATGTAGGTGTCTGAGCCATCCTCGAGAAGATTCAAACGATTCTCTGCTGGGACGTCGAACGAAAGGTGCGCAGCGCTCCGCCTCGAAGAGGTTCGCGCAGCTCCCTCCAGCGGGAGCATGGCAGTACTTCGCCGAGTCATGGAGCTCATATCGAGTGAGGACGCGGCGAGCGTTCCGTGGGTTCACCATGGGCATCACTCGACGAAGCGGCCTCGTCGAGCCAGTAGACGGGCCAACCATAGTGAGTATAGAGTCGCGTTTCGTATGCTCGGTCGATGGGTTCCCCGCGTTTCCACTCCGGACTTTTTTTGATGATTTCCCGCGGTAAACTCACGTGCACGCTGCGCTCGGGCCAGCTAATTTGACCGATCCAACGCGGAGATACGAGAACACTTTTTCCAAACCACCAATTGCTCGTATCCACCACCAGGTATCGAATTGTCCAGCTTCGTTCGTCGACGATGAAATCCTCGACGTGACCGATGTCAGCGTCCATACCCTTGATGTGATAGCCAGACACCTCCCTGACGCTACGCAGGTGGGGATCTCCCTTGCCAGGTTCGTCCTGCTCGCTGAATTGCTCCGCCGCCAGAGTCCCTGGGTATGCACCCGCACCCCACACACCTCCTAGGCCCCAATATACAGGCCAATCGTAATAGCGATGGAACTCGCGTTCGAACTGACGGCTAACGGGCTTGTGGAGCTCGACACTTGGACCGCGCTGTACCTTGTCGCGCGTCAGGCCAAGACGAAACCTGCGGGATATCCAGTCGATCTCTCGAAAGGAGATGGGGGAAATCAGCACCTCTCGTGCAGCACCGATGTATCCGGCGGTATCCACCACCAAATAGCGAATCGTCCATAGGGCGTCGTCGAAGTAGAAGTCGCGCACCTCACCAATGTCACCATCGACCGCAGTTACCGTGTGGTCTTCAATCTCCTTGATGCTTCGCAACATCAGTGGTCCTCGCTTTCGCAAGGCAACTGTCGAGCAACTATCGAGCCAGACCCAAACCCTCCTCGAGCAAGGGCATTGAATGGGTCATCTCCGTCCATGAAGAATGGACAGAACGTAGTCTCGCCTCCATGCCCCAACTCCATCCACACCGGGCATCCAGGATGGGCACTGACGTTCACCTCTGCCGCACGTGCAGGATGTTCACTCTGCGCCGGGCATCTGGCAACAACGCCTCGATCGTGGCGCATCGGTCGATGTGATATGGCCGCGACGCAACGCCAGATTTTGCCGTGAGAAAGCGGTCGTCGACGATTGCTCCGCCATCCTTCCACGTCCGGGAGCGGACGCCTCTCACGGTACGTTCGTTGCAGCGGAGAAGGTCATGCCTGCTCGTACAGCCTTGCACTTCCCTATCATCCTGGCGCTTGCCACCAGCTCAGTCACACTTCTGACCGCCACGAGCGCGCACGCGCGAGACGGAATCGCAAAGACCGTCATTGCCCTCGACATCGATTACGCCGCTCCGTTGTCGGAACCAGAGACTTCGGACGGTGGCGGGGGAGCAGTGCGAGTGGGCGAGAAACTCGAATCTCATGTTGATCTCTTTGACGCCGGAAATCGGGGGCAGCTATCATTGGTTCGGCGGCGACCGTTCCCCTCGACTCTACCGCGGATTCATCGGAGGGCGACTCGGCGTCGGCAAAGTCATAGAGCCATCCCTCTTCGCGCACTTTGGCGTTGGAAAAATCGATGGAGCGTCCGATTACGTTTCACCGACCGTCGACGTGGGCGCCGCCCTCGACTTCACGCTTCTCCCCATCGTCAACTTAGGTGCACACGTGAGCTATGACTCCCTGTTGGCACGCTCCGAACACTCGGCATTCGACTGGTACACCCTCGGACTCCACGCAGCACTGGAGTTCTAAATGACCGAGATCCGCCGTCTGCGCCACCACCAATACAGAAACCCCGCTCCAAGTAAAGACTCGTTCCGATGGTGTAACGTAGGCGAGCTCCCCGTTAGGCACATACCATGACGGCGCGCGTCCTCGTCACGAATTTTCGTCGGATCGATCCGCGACACGCGCTTCAGCAAGACCGTTCGCTCGCATGGCTCACGACTGCTCATACCTTTGCGCAAGCGATGCATTCCAGTCGCGGGCCTGGGCCTTTCGAAAGCTTCGCGACTCTTCACGAGTCCATGGAGCGGCTGGTAAAGCGTTTTGCTTGTGGCCAGGACAAAATTGCGGTCCGGCGCGTCGAGCTCGACGATCTGACTCATACTGAATGGTCAGAGGCGAGAGTTTACCGCCTCGACCAGCATCCTCGTGGAATGGACGCCTTTAGGCGAACGCAAGTCTACATGGAACTTGCGGAGCGTGCCATCTCCGCAATGTATCGCACGAGAGAAAGCCCCCCACAAGACCTCCTCCACGTCACTTGCACTGGGTACGCGGCCCCGAGCCCTGCGCAACGGTTCGTTTCTGGGCGAGGATGGGGATCACACACGAACGTAACTCACGTCTATCATATGGGCTGCTACGCCTCCATTCCGGCATTGCGAATTGGCTCTAGCTATCTAAGGGGAGGCGTCTCCCTGTCCGGCTCCAGTCAAACGGTCGACGTCGTTCACACGGAGCTCTGCTCACTACACGTCGATCCATTGGTCCACACGCCGGAACAACTCGTCATCCAAAGCATTTTCGCTGACGGCTTCATCGCCTATTCACTCTGCCCGGATCTGATAGACATCGGAACGCGCGCATTCGAACTCCTTGGACTCGCCAATGTCGTGATTTCAGGCTCGGCCGATTGCATGCAATGGCTCGTATCCAGCTTTGGCATGCAGATGGTCCTTTCACGCGACGTCCCCGACCGAATCGCAGACAACCTGAAGGACTTCTTGAAACGCCTCACCGAAAGTGCATCGCTAGACACGGCGCAGATACGTTCGGCTCGATTTGCCGTGCATCCGGGTGGTCCGAAGATTCTGGACTTCGTTCGAGCGGCATCTCGCGCTCGGAGAAGAGCAGCTACGTCACAGTCGCCGAGTCCTCGCGATGAGAGGCAACATGTCTTCTGCAACACTTCCCCATGTTTGGCAGAGCATGTTGGAGGATCCCTCAATCCAAGATGGCGAGTTCGTCGTGAGTTTGGCGTTCGGACCAGGTCTCACGGTTTGCGGCGCCATTATGCGCAAGGTGGCAAAGTGATGCTAGTTTGGCCCCATCTGCTCCTTGCCGTGCAGGCGCTCGTTTTGCTCGTCGACGAGTTTCGTTTTCATTTTCGTCGTGGGCTCCCAGCTTGGGAGCGCATTGGGCACCCGATCGACACGCTCACGGTCGTCGCTTGCTACGCGCTCGCTTGGACACTTCCGCCAACCGACGGAGCAAAGAGCGCCTACGTCGCACTCGCCATCCTGTCTTGCCTAACGATCACCAAAGACGAGTTCGTGCATGCCAATCGCTGCGAGCCGAGCGAACATTGGCTTCACGCTGTATTGTTCATACTGCATCCCGTCGTGCTCGCTGGCGTCGGGCTACTCTGGCTGGGAGGGGCGCGCTCCCAGCTCTTGATCCCATTGACTCTCACGGGAGCATTCCTACTCTACCAAATCCTCTATTGGAATACGCCATGGCTGGAACAGCAGCGGCGAAAGTAAATAGCGCCGTCTACGATTTGCTCGGCGAACGCTGGTACGAGGCGACGGATGATCCGATTGCCCTCCTTCGAGCGGAGGCGGCTCTACGATCTCCTTGGATTGCTATGTGTCTGAAAAGCCGTCACGGAATGCAGGCCCGCGTTCTGGACCTAGGGTGCGGCGCGGGCTTCCTCAGTAACGCACTTGCACGCGACGGCTTTTCAGTGGTGGGAGTCGACACGTCGGATGCAAGTCTGAGTGTCGCACGGACGCACGACGTCACGCACTCCGTCCATTACCAACGAAGTGACGCTACGGATTTGCCATTTCCCGACGCCTCCTTTGACGCGGTCTGCGCAATGGACCTGTTGGAACACGTCTTTCCACCAGAAACCGTATTGAAAGAAGCAAGCCGGGTCCTTCGCCCGGGCGGTACGTTCTTCTTCCATACCTTCAATCGCAATTGGCTCGCATGGCTCATCGTGATCAAAGGGGTCGAATGGTTCGTTCGCAATACCCCGAAACGATTGCACGTCCTCCACCTCTTCATCAAGCCAAGCGAGCTACAGGTCCTCTGCCGTAAACATGGGATGGAAGTTCGACATATGTTCGGAATGAAGCCCATCGTTTGCAACCGTGGATTCGTCGAGCTACTCCTCACGGGAAGAGTTACGAATCACTTCCGCTTTCGGTTTTCGCGGTCGACGCGGTTGGCATATCTTGGCTTTGCGGTCCGCACGGTAGCCTCGACACATCCAGCAAGTGGCCTATCTTCGCAGCTCGATACACGTGCGCTCGATGGCCCGAGCACCGTCCCCGGATGGCTCACCAAGGTCCTCGCTTGGATACGTCTCGGACGACCGCAATTTCTACCCGGCGGACTGATAGCGTTCGCTTTCGGGACGTCGGTTGCCGCCAACCAACTTGGCTCCATCGATTGGCGCCGCTTTGCCTTCGGACAACTCGTGGTCACCAGCATTCAGCTGATGACTCACTACGCGAACGACTATTTCGATTTCGATGGCGATCGAACGACCCCAAATCCAGCACGCTGGTCCGGTGGCAGCGGCGTCCTTTCGCGTGAAACGCTCAAACCTTCGGTCGCGCTCGCCTCCGCGCTCCTTTGCGCAATGCTCGCAACGACCGCGACATACCTGACCTACGTGTACTTCCAGGGACTACTCGTCGTTGACTTGATGCTCGCCGCGCTCGTGCTCGCGTGGGCGTATAGCGCACCACCGTTTCGACTCCACTCTCGCGGACTTGGTGAGCTCACTGCCACAGTTATCGTGGCTGGGCTCGTTCCTGCCATTGGGTATGCAATCCAGGCAGACGCGTTGTCACTCACCTTGGTTCTGAGCATGATTCCGCTGTTACTCGTTCAATGCGCCATGCTACTCGTCGTCTCGGCACCCGATGCGGACGGTGATCGAAGATGTGGCAAACTGACGCTCTTGCTGCGCTTGGGGCCGAGACGTTCACGCGTTTTCCATCTGAGCTTACTTGCAGTGACTTACGCGATTCTGCCGTTCCTCCTCGCTGCGGGTTTGCCGAACGGAATCGTATTTGCGACGGCGTGCACGGCTCCGCTTGCGGTACTTAATGGCTGGTGGGTGCTCCGCGGTGCCCTGGAGATTCCTTCCATGTGGCCCGACCTCGCGGAGTCATCTGTCGCGCTCGTCTTCCTCTGCGCCCTCGCGGGCACGCTCGGTTTCGCGCTCGATTCGTAGTCGTCTCCCTCGACTTCTAGAATAGACTTGAGCGAACTCCGCACCAAAAAAGACGATCTGGCTAGAATAATAGACCCAAATCACGAGTGCAACGAGGGACCCGGCCGCGCCAAAAGAGGACGTTACGGAAGATTTTCCGAGATACATGGCGACGCCGATCCGGCCCAACGTGAATAGCAGCGCAGTGACGAACGCTCCGGGCCAAACCTCCTGCCACTCGATTTCGCGGTCAGGCACCGCTCTGAACACTGCGGCAAAGATGACCGTCGTCACGGCAAAGAACAGGATGGACGTGAGCAGTTGCCAAATAGGCTCGCCACCAGGAAGCCATCCCTCGAAGAACTTCCCCGCCAGGGCCAACCCTGCACTGAGCACCATCGACGCGAGCAGCAGCACCACCACTGCAATCACCATAGTAAAGGACGCGAGTCGGTTGCGTACGTAGACCCAAACGCCACCCGAGGTTGGTGGGGGTACACGCCAAATTTGATTGAGTGCAGACTTGAGCTCCACGAATACGCCAGAAGCACCGAAGAATATGATGACCAATCCGACCAGCGTGCTCAAAATTCCGGAACTCGGCGATTGCGCATTTCGAATGATGGTTTCGATTGCCATCGCTGACTCTCGCCCCAGGAGCGCTTGCAGTCGCTCCGTCACTTGGCCGCGAGCCGCTTCTTCGCCGTACACGACCCCCACCGTTACCACGAAGAGCATGCCCAACGGAGCAATCGACAGAATCATGTAACATGACAGCGCCGCCGCTAACCTGGAGACGTTGTCTTCATCCCAATCCGAAGCAGCCTCCTTTATCATGGTCGCGACCGATTTCCACGTCCGCGCGAACCCAACCGGTGCCAAATGTCTGGTGTCGTCGTGCCCATCGGAGCGCAAGGGACGTGATCGATGAGCAACCTCGCCGCAATCCTCTTCCCTCGACGAAGACTCATCGCGCACCGAGTGAACCGGCCCTTCCCCAACTGCAGTCGTTGATGTTCCAGACGGACGCGATTCGTGCGCGCCTGCCGGCGCTTGGCAACCTTCACGGTCGTCGTGATGCATACCCGGGGTCATGACTTCTGCCGCTCTTGGGTGATGAGTTCGTCTGGTCCCGTCGCTCGTAGGGCCGATCGCGCAAGTAGCAATTCGCTGGCGCTCAGTGCTCAAACTACGAATTGGCGGACGCGTCGCCCTGTATACATGCCTCGGTGTATGCAGGCACTGCGCCACTCACCCAAGGAATCACGTCAACAGACCCCAGCAACCTTGGGTTGTCTCATTCTTGCTTCGGCGAGCACGTTACCGATGGCTTCGATCGTTGCAGGCTTCGCCATGTGCCAGTCGAACCCCGCCTCCCGAGACCGATCGATATCTTCCTTGAGTGCATATCCGCTCAGTGCAACTAGGAATGCCGTCCTTAGCCGCGGGTCCGCACGCATCTGACGTGCAACGGTGTACCCGTCCATTGCCGGCAAGCCGATATCGCAAAGAACGATCTCCGGCTCGAACGCCCGAGCTCGCGCCAGCCCTTCGGAGCCATCTCGCGCCACTTCCACCGTATGATCGGACAACTCGAGTACTTCGCGAAGGCTCTGGGCGGCGTCGGCGTTGTCTTCGATAATCAGAATTCGGTGCACCCCTCCCCGACGACTATCCGCCGCACGCGGTGTGACTAGGGTCCCTTGGTCTGCCCCAAGCGGTAACCGAACGAGAAAGACGGAACCTCGGCCAGGCCCTTCACTTCGAGCCTCGATGCTGCCACCGTGGAGATTCACTATTCCTCGAGCAAGCGCCAACCCTAACCCCAACCCACCCCCGCTACGATCAAGAGTATGTTCCGCCTGCACGAAGGGTTCGAACACGCGACTGAGCGTCTCTTCGCTCATTCCGGCGCCGGTGTCTTGAACGGTAATCGAGGCCTCCCTCGGATTCTCTCGTCGCAGCGAAAGCACCACGCGTCCTCCGGGTGAGGTAAACTTCGCTGCATTCTGAAGCACGTTGCCGACGACCTGCGCGATCCGCGTGGCGTCGCCGTGAACGACCAACGGCTCGTGAAGCAGTTGTACTTGCAGTTCGATCCCGGCGCGGCGAAAGTGCTCACGATGATCCTCACTCGAGCGCCGTAACAGACCATTTAACTCCACCGGCTCGCAATGCAAACGAATCTTCCCTCGCGTTATCCGCGTCACGTCGAGCAAATCGTCGATGAGACGGGTCATGTGATGGACTTGACGCTCGATCACCTCACGGGCGCGCCGGGCTTGTTCACCATCAGGAGCTGCGCGTTCGAGAATATACAGACTGTTTGCAATCGGCGTGAGTGGGTTACGCAGTTCATGCGACAAAATTGCGAGAAACTCGTTTTTACGGTCCCCTTCAGCATGTAAGGCTGCGATGAGGCTCTCGCGCTCTTCTGCCAAGTGGTGGGCCTCAGCGAGCAGGCGCTCTCGTTCAGAGAGTTCTTGCTTTTGGTTCTCAACGTCCGTACAGGTACCGAACCAGCGCAATACTCGACCAGTCGCGGCACGCATCGGCATCGCGCGAATCAAAAGCCATCTGAATGCCGCCGCTACCACGGAGTACCGACGACATTCGATCTCGAACGGCGTCCCCGTCTCGAGTGCTCGCCGTCCAGCCGCAAAGAATTGCGGACGATCCACCGGATGAACCGTCTGATCATCGGGTGACACGAATGGATCTCCCACTTTCGGTCCATGCTCACCGAAAAACTCCGACCAACGTCGATTGACGTAGTCGAGTTCCCCCTGCGCGTCGCACGTCCAGACCATCTGTGGAACCATATCGGCTAAAAACCGATACCGAAGTTCGCTCGCTTCCGCCGTCTCACGCGCGGACTTCTCCCGTTGCTCGGCACGTCGCATTCTCAACAATGCGTGAACGGTTGCGCAAAGAACGTGGCCATCCACGGGATGGGTGAGATAGCCATCTGCCCCACGGCGCAGTCCCTGTGCTTGAGCATCGGCACCGGTGAAACTAGCGGAAAGCTGCAATATTGCGATAGACTTCGTCCGTTCGTCGGCCTTGAGACGTTCGGCAACTTCGAATCCCAGAATGTCCGGCAAACGAACGTCCAGCAATACCATGTCGGGTTCGAACTCACGGGCTATCGCCAGCGCCTCCATTCCCGTCGCGGCTTCCAGAATCGCGTAACCCTCGGCACGTAATGTCCTCGTGACGAAGTATCGAGTGGCCTCTTCGTCATCGACGACCAAGATCGTCGCTTTGGAGTCGGTCATGACGCACCTCCATTGAAGAATGCGCCGAGACCAGCCTGAACCAGGGCAAATCGAACGGCGGCCAACTGCGCCTGACGGGACTCCCCTTCCTTCGGTACGATACCCGACGCACGTTCGAGTCGCACGCGCTCCCCATCGCTCAATCGTTTACTGGTGTGAATGAGCACGGGAATTTCTCGCGTGCCGGGGTCGGACTTAAGCGCGTCGAGAACGGAGAAACCCTCGCCCCCCATTAGGTCGAGGAAAATCGCCCGAGGCTTTTCACCTCGGGCCAAGAGCAGTCCTTCGCGAGCGTCACGTGCCTCGATGAGTCTAAACCGCGTATCCGCGAGCATTCCACGCAGCAGATACCGAGACACTTCGTCGTCGTCGATGACGAGGATCTTCTCCGTAGGCCGCTCCTCGAGGAGCCGAGACAACGTTCCGAGAAGCCACCCTCGTTCGATGGGTTTGACGTGAAAGCTATCGGCTCCCAACGCAAGAGCTCGCGATTCGTTCTCAACCATCGTGATGACGAGAATGGGGATATCTCGATAGATCTCTTGCTCGCGCAATTCGGAAAGAAATCCCCACGCATTTTGTGTCTCGAGAAGGATATCGAGCACGATCGCGACAGGACGCACCTGGTGTAGCCAATCCCGCGCCTCACGAAGCGTTCGCGCAGGAAGAACCTGGTAACCGGTACCCTTGAGATACTTCTCGTAGATGAACAAAGACTCCCGATTGTCCTCGACGACCAACACAGGAAGTCGGGTTGGATTCGAGCTCTCGACTCACCTCGGGAACGAAAGAAACCTCATTGGGCCCCTTGAATTCTGCAGGGATAATCGCATAAAAGAGCGACCCCTCACCGGGTCGACTCTGAACGCCGACGCTACCACCAAGCAGCGCTGCGAGTTTTCGCGCCAACGGGAGTCCGAGACCGGTACCTCGAAGCCTTTGTTGCAAAGGATGCTCGATCTGGCTGTACTCTTCGAAAATGCGCTCCTGATCCTGCTCGGCGATGCCGATGCCGGTGTCTCTGACTTCGAATACGACCGTGTTGCCGTTACCGCGGCGAGCGGAAACTCGAACTTCCCCGAGTTCGGTGTACTTGAGAGCATTCGAGATGAAGTTCCTCAGAATCTGAGAGACCTTGGACTCATCAGTATTGAGATGTGGCAGATCGGTCGGGTCCTCGAAAATGAGATCGACTCATCCATTGTGAGCAAGAAGCGGCCGCAACATTCCGCGAAGGGTGCCGAACAGACTTCGCACGTTCATCTCCCCCGGACGAATGATGATCTTTCCGGCCTCGACCTTGGCTAAATCCAACAAATCGTTTACGAGCTCGCTCAGGCTGTCCGCGGAACGTTGGATGAATCGAACCTGCTTCTCTTGTTCAGCCGTAAGGTCACCATCGAGCTTCTGCAAAAGTATCCGGGTCAGACTGATGACCGAATTCAGTGGTGTTCGAAACTCATGTGTCATGTTCGACAGGAATCTCGTCTTGATTTCGTTGGCTCGCTGTAGGTGGTCGGCTCTCTCGTCGAGCTCCGCGTAAAGCGCAACCACACCTCGATTCGTCTCTTCGAGCTCCCGGTTGACTTGCGCCAACTGCTCCTGTTCGCGACGCAGCTCCTCGAGAGTGCGCAACAACTCCAGATTCTGTTGCTGCACCTCTTCGATTGGATCGCCGGGCCGTTGACGCATCAATTCGTCGGTAATCTTCGAGAGTAGCTCCCCACTGATGCGCGTCGAACTCCGAGAAAGGTACTTACCGAACCGAATCTGCTGCCCGTTATCCGAGGAATCCACCTCGCACAAGTCCATTAAGCGGCGCGCGCCAAGGATACCCAAAGCCGTTCCATTGTTGTTCTCCTGCCGCTCCTCCAATCCGCCGTTCGAGGATAGTCCCGAGAATTGCACCCATAGGGTGGGCGGCTCACCCAAGTCTACGGAGAATTCGACTCGACCCCCTTGACGATGTTCGAGGGTGTCTCTCGCCACTTCCGACACCGCCGTGGACACACGTGTCTGATCGCCGGTATCGAGCCCCAATATGCCCGAGATGAGCCGCGCTCGTTGGCGCGCGGCAACGATATCGTACCCCAGCTTCAATTCGACGGTGAGGAGGTTCACCTTCATGATCGAGCACTAGTCTCCTTGACCACTACAACGGTTGCGTCGTCACGCCCGCGAACGAAATCACGATAAAGAACTGCAGCCACGAGACTTGGATGTCGAGCGATCAACCCGGGGTGTCCTTGAGTGTTCGTATGGGAAGTAAGGCCGTCGGTCCACATCACCAGGCATCCCCCCCCGATCCACGGGTAGTCGAACGCGCGGATGCGCCCCAAGTGTGCGGCACCCAAGGTTCCGTTCTGTGTGACGAGGTTTCTTGCTCCGACCTGGCTCACGATCGAACCTGCAACGTTGCCCACCCCGGCAAAAGTGACCGACTGGGCCGCTAAGTCGACAACTGCGCAGGATCCCGCCGCCCCTCGGGTGGTCTGTAGGGCCAAATGAACCTCGCCGAGGATTATCTCCGGTGGCCTTCCCGAGCGAAACGCGCGCACTGCCGCAGCAGAGGCCTTCGCCGCTTCTGGGCCGTGGCCAAGACCATCGACGACCAGAAGCGTAATTCCGTGTTCGTCATGCGATAGGGTCCAATCGTCCCCGCACTGAGACTCACCCGGCGCTGCGACGCGAACGGCACCGATTTCCATCCGATCGGTGGGAGTGAAGCTACGGCGTCCACGTGGATAGATCCGCGCCCAAAGGGCCGTGCCCCCTTCCGGGCGTGTGTGCAGCTCGAACTCGTTCGTGAGCCGCGAGATCGCGCCTAGTCCCGTACCTGAACTGCCGGCAGTCGAAAACCCGTCACGAAAGCAACTTGCGACGTCGGACATCCCTGGGCCACGGTCGAGTGCGATGACTTCGATCCCTGGCCCCCCTTCGGTGGCCGTCATGGTACGGAGCAGGATTTCGCCCTTTGCGGCGTGCTTGATGATGTTTGTCGACGCCTCTGTGACGACGAGCGCAACTCTACCCGCATCCGCAGCATCGAATCCGAGCTGACTTGCGATCCCGACGGCAAAACGCCGAGCCTCTCCAGGATCGCTCGAATCGGATACGATTACCCTGTGGTGCAATGTCACGACTATTTCCAACGGGTGAGGGTGACTTTCGTTCCGACACCAGGCCGAGATTCGAGGTGGAAGTCATTGACGAGGCGCTTGGCCCCGCCCAATCCTAGACCGAGGCCGCCTCCAGTCGTGTATCCGTCTCGCAAGGCCAATTCGGGATTCTCGATTCCGGGTCCCCGGTCCTCGAATACGAGTGTCAACCCTTGTCGATGGCTCTCCGACGTCAACAAGATTCTCGGCCACCCCTCCTCCACCGTAGACGACGGTATTGCGCGCGATTCCGCTTGCAGCCGTCACCATTTTCGTCTGGTCGACCAAAGAAAACCCCTGATGCGAGGACCACTTTCGTACCAACTGGCGAAAGCGTACGACCTGCTCCTCGCTCCGAAGCTCTTGACGTTCAACCGTCGCCGAAGGCATCGATGGTATCCTCGTCTGCGCGCAGTGCCGCGCGAAGAGCAGCCATGCCCTTCTCGACGTTGAGCGCAGTTCGCACGCCGTTCAGTGAAAGCCCTAGTTCCACTAACGTGATTGCAACCGTCGGACGCATTCCGACGACGACCGTCTGGGCATCCAGAATTCGCGACATCAGCGCAATATTGGCCAGCATTCGACCGATGAATGAGTCCACCATGTCGAGCGATGAGATATCGATGAGCACGCCGCGAGCGCCTGAGCGAGCAATCGTCGAGGTCAAGTCATCCTGCAGCGACAAGGCGAGGCGGTCGTGCATGTCCACTTGAATGGTCACGAGCAAGAACTCGCCCATCTTGAGAATGGGAATGTGATCCATAGTAACGTCAATCCGTCGTCCGCTCCGGTGCCAAGCGAACCACCTCACCCCCTGCATCGGAACGAGTACGAATGCTCATACCAACGCGCCGCAACGCCAACTTGAACGCTGCGGCCAGGCTGGATTTGGCGGGAATTTCCCCGAGTGCAACGCCGAGGTGGACGATTGTCTGGGCGATTTCGGGACGAACGCCACTAATGATGCATTCCACCCCCATGAGTCGCGCCGCGGACACCGTTTTCATCAGGTGTTGAGCGACGAGCGTGTCAACCGTCGGGACGCCAGTGATGTCGATGATTGCAACTTCAGAGTTCGTCTCCACGATGCGTTGAAGCAGCGTCTCCATGACGACCTGTGTGCGGTTGGAATCGAGCGTCCCAATCAATGGCAACGCCAGAACTCCATCCCACAACTTCACTACGGGTGTCGACAGCTCGAGCATTTCAGCTTGCTGATGAGCGATAATGGCTTCGCGTGACTTTTGATGGCATTCGCACGTGAAGAGGCCGAGCCGATCGAGCGCCGTCGTCGCACTCCAAACCTCGTCGAAGAGCACGGCGGGTTCGGCTTCGAGCTCACGCCGCAGCATATTGAACACGGGACGTTTGAGGGAAAATACGAAGGTAGCGGTCTCCGATGGCGAGAAGCCTTGCTCACTTCTCGAGGCGCTGATGCGTGCCAACAAGTCGCGAACCGATTCGAAAGCTGCGCCGGACATCGCGTCCCATTCCCCTGCCTTGGTGGCATCCACCAAGAGGCGCAAGAACTCACGGCATTGACCGACTAGCTCGTCTTGTCGGATGAGATTGCCTCGAATCACTCCTGGAGCAGTCTGCTCGCGAACCCATTCGTTCACGAGGTCGGCCTCGTACTTCTTCAAGAGGCCGGGAATCCTCGATTGCTTCATTTCGATCCCTCCACTCGGGCTTTCTAAAGCGGCTCCTACTTCTCGAGGCAGGCTTTGTCAACCGTTCGCGGTCTGCATGACACAGCGACATCGCATGAAACTTTGCCGCACTCGTCTACACTGAAACGCTTGTGCCACTTTGCCTCAGTGCGTCCTCGGAGAGAGCGCCATGTGCAACGCATGTCGCTTGCCATGTCATCGAGCGTCATCCTCCACACAGTCGAGACCATGGTACTCCATTCGCGCACGCGGGCGGGGACGCAAACCTCACCAGAGAGGAGGCGGACCAGCGAACGCACGGAGCCGTGCCGCGTTTGGGGGACACACTCCAAAGACACGCACCGATACTGCTGCGATTTGGCGTCAATCTCACGTGACGAGATTTGCAGACGACCCGGATCGTGTATTCACGCCGGCATACGGGCATGATTGTTGCTGATTGCAACCGGTCGATGGAAGGTTCACCGACATCGGCAAGCGTCTACCTACGCAACGAGCCGCGCCTTCCATCGCGAGCTGACGCGCTCGTACCATCAGTCGCAACAAAGGGAACAACATGAAGCTCCAATTTGTCGCATTGTTTTGCATTTGCGGTTCTGTCGCATGTTCCGGAACGTCATCCAATCGCGCTCCAGCTACGGCAGATGCAGTCCCCTCGACTCCCAACCCGGGGCCCTCGTCGAATGCGAATCCCAATGCCATTGCAGGAAGCGGCTCGACACCAACGGGAAGCACCGTCAGCACGCCGTCGACTATACCCAACAATAACCCGAACACGACGTTCAGTCCCAGCAGCGCGGATACATCCGAACCGCTGACGCCCGCATCTGCACCGAACACCGGCAGGGGATCAGACGGCGCCGGACCTGGAACGTCGGGAAGCCCAGGCACCTCGGCCGCATCGGGCAGCACGACCAGCAGTACAACACGAACGGCCACGGGCACGCCGTCCTCCGCAGACCACACAAGGTCGAGCGAAGGAACCAGCACAACCAATCGCGCTACCGGTAAGGCCACCGGTGCTACGCCAGCCCCCCCCAATGCCGGCACGGCGCGCGACAATACGAAGGTGAACGAACGTGACCGCAACGACAGTTCGCAGACACCCATGGACCAAGGCGGTTCGGAAGCCGATCGAAAGATAACGCAGCAGATCCGCCAAGCCCTCATGGGCGAGGCCAACCTGTCGTTTACGGCAAAGAACGTGAAGATCATCACGAATCAGGGCAAGGTCACGCTGCGAGGGCCGGTCAACACGGAACGCGAGCGAAGTGTCGTCCTCAACGCCGCCAAGCGCGTTGCCGGTGTGGTCAATGTCGATGATCAACTCGAGGTGAAGTAACCGAAACGATGGTGGTGGGGGTCTCTCATGACCAAGAGCGTGATAGGAATCGTCGATTCCCGCCCGTTGGCAGAAGCCATTATCACGACGCTACAAACCAAAGGTTTCGCAGCACATAAGATCTCGGCACTCGTACCTGACAATTGGGGCCCCTCCGCCTTCGTGTACGAGCACCACACGAAGGCCCCCGAAGGTGCCGTCGCTGGTGCTGCAGGCGGCGGAATCCTCGGGGGAACACTCGGACTCCTCGCCGGAATTGGAGTCCTCGTTGTGCCAGGATTGGGTGACCTCGTGGCAACTGGACCATTCTTGTCACTGTTGGGCGGTCTGGCTGCTGGAGCCACTGTCGGAGGGCTCTCGGGAGGACTCATCGGACTCGGAATACCGGAAATCGAAGCCAAGAAATACGAGGGCAAGGTTCGCGGCGGCAACATCCTTCTCGCGGTTCAGGTGGCGACGCAACAGGACAAGGAGCTCGCCGCGGAGATCCTCGAGCTCGGCGGCGCACACGACGTCGGTGCAACCACCGAGCTTCCCTTGCCCAGCGAAGAGCGCTTCGTCCAGCGCTGACGAGAAGGCATTCCGCATCTGCGATATCTGCGATGGTGGTTGGGCGACGCCATGTGACAGCCGCGGGTTGGGGCTCCCGCGTCCAAAGCGCGGCGTCGTAGCGCGCTGATGCAATCGCCGCCCTGTTCATTGGGAATTGCGGTCGATGCCCATCATCGGATTTCACCGCAACGTTCGCGCACACGATGACGAGTACACCTGCGGTGTGGCGTCCTCCGGGAGGTTGGCAACGTCTCGGCGCGAGGCAGCATCGGCACGAGGCAGCATCGGCACGAGGAGGAACCGTGTTTCGGTCGCAGCATTGTGACCCGCTGTGGCAGGCCGCCTCGAACCGTTTGCGAGGCTCCACGAGAGTCTGAAAGGTTGTGATTGGCACGACGAATGCAGACTTATGCGGCATGTCGTTGATTTTCGGCAATACGCACGAGGGCGACTGCCCCGCGAGTGCGGAGCTACTCCTCGTAGCAGCTCCAGGGCGACTCTCGCGTTTCAGCGAGTTGCCGCGACCGCGCGCAGAGCACAATCACGTAATCGTGCGTGACAGTGAAGAGTCAGCCAAACAGTTCTGGCTTCGAGCACTCCGCCGAGCGCGAAGTATCGTTGCGCGTGGGAAGTGCATTCGGAAACTGAGTTATGTCGTTGCGGCACCGGAGGAGGATGGGAGCCTACCCGAGCGTATCGCGCGAGCATTCGCCTCAACGCTTTCTCCTGGAAGCACGATCGTCCTAATGGCACCCGGCGTCTGCCGCAAGGAGGTCTTCCGTACGATGGAACGACTCCAGCCATCCCTTCGTGAGATCACCGTGAAGGCGATGTTCGATGACTCGGATCGGGATGAGCTGATCACGCCGGAGGAACCTTCGAGAGTCAGGCTGCCGAGCCTCGCGCGCACCGCGTCTCCAGAGTGCCCAGCCGACAGCGAGAGTGCCGTTGCGTAACGACTCGAGCTCGACGGCTCGTGACGAAGGAGAACCCACGTGATCCCCGATCCTCGCGACCAGCGTTCGATGGCAGGAACGACGTCACATGAACAGGAACTTGGGGCGCGCCAGCCGGATACGGCTCGCGTCGTTGGCCCCTTGCTGAGCTTTCTGTTCACCTTTGCACTCGCTGGAAGGTCAAGACTCCTGTTTGCCTCGACACTCCTGGGCACAGCCTTGGTGCTCCGATGGGTAAACCATGCACGGCAGGAAGCGCCGACAGTGGCGAAGCGCACGCGGCGGTCCAGCAGCAATGCAGTCCATCGCCCGAGGTTGGACAGTGGCTGGAGCGCTCCCGTTCTTCCTTCCCAAAACAGGCGTTCTCCCGCCCCCCGAATGGGCTCAGGTTCACCATTTGCCATTTGGCCCACGCCAAGAACTCCGTGGCCACGTACCAACGTTTATCAGGCACAAGGGCCTGCTCTGGGCGTGCTTCTGGGCGCAGGCTGGCCGGCTGCCACTCGCGACGTGGTTGCACTCCGACGGGGGTCGCAAGGACACCGCTTCGCGCAACTCCGAGATTAGCTTTGGAAGCGTTCCTCGACGGCGACGAGACAGGCTATCCGGTACCTCGATTTCGATCACGCGTCGGACCACTCCCGCGTATCGACTGGAGCTTCCGATAGAGCGTCTTGCGATCCAGTCCCAAGATTTGGGCAGCCAGGGTCTTGTTCTCGCCAGCAGCCTGCATCACCTGCTGAATATATCGGGATTCGACCTCTTCGAGCGAAACGAGTTCCGAGGGATCGCGCCCCGCAACGATGACGTGCGAGTCACGATGACTCCTTATCTTTTCAGGTAGGTCATCGACTGACAGCGTGTCGAATCGGGCGAGAGCGACGGCGCGTTCGATTGCGTTGCGCAGCTCGCGAACATTGCCTGGCCAAGGATAAGCGAGCAGCTTCTCTGCAGCAGACGGGCTGATCCCCCTCACTTCACGGTTGGCGTGAGCTGCATACCTCTCGAGGAAAACCTGCGCGAGCTGCAACACATCGCCGCCGCGTGCCCGCAGCGGCGGTAGCGCGATGTGTACGACGTTCAGTCGATAGTAAAGGTCCTCTCGGAACGCGCCCCGCTCTACGAGGGCTTCCAGATCGCGATGCGTAGCCGCAATGATTCGAGCATCGAATTTCGGCGTCCTGGCTGCTCCCCACTGGTCGCACGGCGCGCTCCTCCAATGCACGCAGCAACTTGGGCTGCAGAGCGAGCGGCATGTCCCCTATCTCGTCCAACATCAGCGTTCCACCGTTGGCTTGCGCGAGAATGCCAACCCGCGCAGCTTTCGCGTCCGTGAACGCGCCGCGGGCGTGGCCGAAGAGCTCACTTTCGAGGAGCGCTTCGGGAACCGCGGCACAGTTGATCGCGACGAAAGGTCCAGCGGAGCGGGGACTTCGCTGGTGAATGGCTCGCGCCACGACTTCCTTTCCCGTTCCGCTCTCTCCCGTAAGAACGAGGGTAGCGTCCGAATCCGAGAGTCTCACGAGCATCTCGCGTACTTCGTGCATCGCCGGACTCGACCCAATCACGTCGCCGAAGTGCTGAAGCTCCGAAACCGCGTCCCGCAGCCTTCGCACTTCATCCCGCAAACGTCGGTGCCGAACGGCACGTTCGATGGCCAATGCAACGACGTTCAAATCGAACGGCTTGGTGATGAAGTCGTACGCACCACTACGTATCGCACCGACCGCAGCATCGAAGCTGCCATACGCGGTCAATACGATTACGGGCACGTCCGGCCGACTCGCCGCAAATCGCTGGCAAAGCTCCAGGCCGTTCATCACCGGCAGGTTGAGATCCGTGACGACGGCATCGAATTCTTCGCGTCCAAATCGAAGACAAGCCTCATTCGCGTCCGACACAAACACGCACTCGAAGGCCTTCTCGGTAAGTCCTTCGACCAACATGTCTCCCAAGGCGGAGTCATCGTCGACCAGAAGAATGCGACCCAGCATATTCGTGCGGGGGCACGCTACACCACAACTTGGCATTTCTCCACGACTAAGCATCAACGAGACCGCGCGCAAACGTTGGCGTTGGCTTACGAGCCGTCGTTCCTCGGGCCGAGGTATGCGACGCAAATCGCGACGGTCGTGGCATTATTCAACACAACTCCCCGCCAGTGCCTCAACGAGCGAGGACGATTACTGCGCCGAGCCCCCCGTTGGCCTAGGGGCTGAGCAACTTCGTAGTGGCACGGGGTGTGCTGGGTTGGGCCCGTGAACGTGCCCCAGCAGAGGGGTGCCCCAATCAGAGGGATGCGGTTTCATGCCATCGACACCTAACCCGACCCTTTCCCGCTATATCGGTTTGGTCAACGCGTTCCCAAAGCTCTCACGGGACGATGAGTTGGCGCTCTGGCAACGATGGCACGACTACCAGGACGACCGAGCAAAAGACGCGCTGATTCAAGCCAATTTGCGGTACGTAGTCGCCCTCGCGCTCAAGTACCGTAGCTACTCCATACCGCTCGCGGAGTTGATCGCGGAGGGCAACTTCGGTATTTTTCATGCACTGAGCAAGTTCGACCCCAACCGCGGCAACCGCTTCGTCACCTATGCAGCCTGCTGGATTCGCGCGTTCATTCTGAACTACATCATCCGATCCTGGAGTATGGTCGGGGGTGGATCCGGACCACTGCACTCTCGGCTCTTCTTCAAACTTCGACGCGAGCGCACGCGCATCTATAGTCTCGTTGGGGAAGGAGAACTTGCCGATGCATTGCTGGCAGAACGCGTCGGGTTACCTCAGGAACGCATTGCAGAATTCAATCAACGGTTGGCGACGCGAGACGTCTCACTCGATCGACAGGTATTCTCTGACGGCAGCACGAGTCTGGGCGAGATGCTAGAATCCCCGCAAATTACGCAGGAGGAGGCGTATCTCGATATTCAGGACGAATTCCGCATGACGAACATCGTTCGCTGCGCGTTAGACTCCCTCGATAAGCGAGAGAAACAGGTGGTTCAGGAGTATTTGATGAGTGATGACGACAACAGGCGTTCCCTCGCAGAGATTGGTCGCAGCTTAGGCGTTTCGCGTGAACGGGCACGACAACTCGAGTCCCGCGCGAAAAAGAAGTTGCGCCAACGCATCCTCGAGATCTCCGACGTTCAGCTGCACTCGAACGCCAAGTCCGGTGCAGTCATGTCGACGCAGCAACCCAATTCTCCCCTTTAGCTTCCAGGCACGACGAGAATGAACGAACTGCAACAACATCCACACGCGTCGCCTGGCTCCCCCGACGCCACGCGAGCCCCAGTCTCTCTCGAAGAAGCGGCACATCTGAGGAGAATCGTACACGAGCTACGATCTCCCTTAGGCACACTGAGGCTCTCGCTACAGGTAGCGCAGACACGTCTCGAGCGCGGGGAGGCCATTCCCAAGACCACCGTCGACCGCGCGCTAGTTCAGGTCGATGCACTTTCCAATCTGATCGGCCAGATCGCGGAGGCTTCGAGCCTAGCAACGGAACGTGAGGAATTCCCACAAACGAGATCGATCCAACGCCAATCTTGCGCCGCGAGGTCGAGCGCCAAACACAAGAGAACCCTCGATACCAATGGGTCTGCGAAGCCACGCCCCAAGTCACCGTTGCTGGGGATCGATCTGCGATCGAACGCGTCTTTCGTGCCTTACTCAAGAACGCAGCGCAATTCAGTCCGCCAGACACATCAATCGTCGTGACCAGCACCGTGCAGGGAGCTGGAATCGAATTTGCCATATCTGACCAAGGTATCGGGATCCCGCAGTCGGAACAGCTGCGGATTTTCGATCTCTTCTTTCGAGCCTCGAATGCGTCGACCCAAAGCGCTCAAGGGCTGGGGCTCGGGCTATTCATAACGAAAACGCTCGTCCAAGCGCATCAGGGTCGACTATCCGTCGAAAGTGAGGTTGGTCGCGGAAGTGTCTTCCGAGTTTGGCTACCCATCGTCCTTGCAGCAGATTGACGCGACACGGCGAGCCACGAGATGCCGACGCCTGCTCCTCGTGCGTAACGACCTGGGCCGAGATGGACGCCTCCCCTGAGAGCCACCGATTCCCGACGCTGGCTCGTGCGTAACGACCTGGGCCGAGATGGACGCGCGATAGCTGCACGCGACATCGAGTGTGGAGCACTATTGGCCATGTGACGTGGGTTCCGCGCGCCCGAGTTCTGCCACAGCAGCCACGAACGTCTCGACGTCGACGGGCTTCGCCGTATAGCGATGAAATCCAGATTCGAGCGCGCGCTCGTGGATCTCTTTGCTCGCGTGGGCCGTTATTGCGAGAGCGGGCGTACACCCTCCCCGCTCAGCGGGAAGGGCGCGCACTCTTTGTACGAGTTCGTAGCCATCTACTTCAGGCATCGCAATATCACTGACCATGACATCCGGTAAGGTGCGCTCGAGTTCGACGAGGGCATCCTTCGCCGAACTAACGGAAATCACCTCCGCACCGTGAGAAGCGAGGGCTTGCTCCATGAACTCACGCCCATCTCCATCGTCATCAATGACCAGCACCCTCAGGCCATCGAGTCGAAGTCCAGAACCGGCTCCCGGCAGCAGGTCTACGTCGAGGGCAGCCGCTGACGCTCGACTGTTCGATTGTGACTCCTGCGCGGGCAATTCAACGATGAACGTCGCACCGCGTCCCACGCCCGCGCTCCTTGCCTGAATCGTACCCCCATGCGCCTGCACAATATGCTTGGACAATCGCGAGCCCGAGACCAAGACCGCCATGTCGACGCGTCGTGGAACCATTGGCCTGCCGAAACGGCTCGAAGACGTGGGGGAGGAAATCCGGATCGATACCCTGGCCATAGTCCGTCACCGACAAGCTGGTTGCGCATTCGTCCGACGTAGCGGAAACCGTAACATGACCACCGGCACTGCTGAACTTCACTGCATTCGAAAGCAGGTTCCAAACCACCTGCTGAAGACGTTCGGCGTCACCGACCAGCGGCGCTTTCGCCCGCGCGTCGACCTCAATCGTTATCCCCTTTGCGGCGGCTGCGGGTCGCACCGACTCTAGCGCTGCGTCCACAATCTTGCTCAAGGAAATCGTCCTCAACGCCAAGCGCATCTTCCCCTTGGACATGCGCGAAAAGTCGAGCACGTCCTCGACAATCCTCGCCTGAGCCCGTGCGTTGCGTTCGATAACGGCCAGCGCACGCTCCTTGTCTGCTTCCGGGTGGGTGCGAGTAATAGATGCCCAACCCAGAATTGCGTTTAGTGGCGTTCTCAGCTCGTGCGATACCGTTGCCAGGAATTCATCCTTTGCCGTACTCGCCGACTCGGCGGCACGTCGAGCCGCTCGCTCACGTTCCAACAATCGCGTCCTCGCCAGCTGAGCCTGCTCCACCGCCATTCGGCCCTGCACTTGAGGAGCGATGTCGATGGCAAAAACGAGAATGCGATCGACGAGACCGCTCGCGTTTCGGAGCGGTTGTGCCGTAAACCTAAGATAGTCCGGCAAATCGCCCGTCGCTATCGCATCATCCCGTTGGGTGCGCAACTCCGATACTTCCACGGTCTGACCGGAAACTTTCGCGCTCTCGATCGCGCGCAATGCCTCGCTACCAAAACCAAACTCCTCGACTCGAGCGCCAACGAGCGTCTTGATGAAGAGCTTCCGCATCGGAGCGTTTGCGAAGGTGTACTCGCCTGTCGACGCCCTCAAGATGGCGATGAACGCAGGCGCCGACTCCAGCACTTCGTTTAGAAGCGACACTTCTAGACGCTTCGCGACGGCCACAGAAGCACGTTCGGCGGCAGCCGTAAAAATGCGCTTTTCGGCATCGGTAAACCCACTGGCTCGAGTCGAGCCGATGTGCGCAACGCCCAAAACCTGCCCCTCGTGTAGTAATGGTACGCCATATAAAGCACGCACCCCGAGATTGGACAAGAGCGGCGGCTGGACGATTCGATTGAGCTCCTCTTCGTTTATCTCCAGCGGTCGACGCTCCGCAGCAATGAGACCGGCAAAGCCATGTCCGACACGAATCTTTGTGTCGACGCACCATTCGTCGCCGGTTCCGATCGAAGCCACGACGCGCAGCCAATCCCGATCCGCAGCAGAATCGTGGCCGAATCCGCGGCGTCTGCGGCGGCAAAGAATGCCCCGAGAAGTTCAGCGAGCAGAGCCTCGAGATCGTTGGTCTCGAGAACTGCGGCGGAAATTCGCTCGAACGCGACGAGGCGGCGCACCGCCTCATCGCGTTCCTGAGTGAACAGAGAGACCTGGCTACGACGCACTGCCTCGCGTTGACGAAACAACCCAATGAACGCCTTGACGCGCGCCCGAATGATCTGGGGGTCGTATGGCTTCGTTATGTAATCCGCAGCACCCGCGGCATACCCCCGACGCGCAAACTCATCGTCGCGATCGATGGCTGTCACCAGCAATATTGGAAGTTCACGACCGTACTTCAGGTTCCGCGAGTCGACGCGTGAGCTCGAAGCCGTCCATCTCGGGCATCTGCACATCGAGCACCGCCACGGCAAACATCTGCTTCTCGACACACTCGATTGCCGCTCTACCTGAACGCACTGCCACAATCGGAATCTCGAGCGACGCCAGAACGGCTTCGAGCGCGATGAGGTTTGCTTCGCTATCGTCCACCAGAAACAGGGGGCGATGGCGCTATTTCATCAACCGAAAATCATTTGCCAAATTAACCTACTGCACTTGGAGTGCGGAACGTTGCTTCCAGTGATGAATGACTGATAGGAGCGTATGGCTCAACCAGCTTGGTGATGTACAACCTACTGATTTAGGACTTTTCTGGAATCACCTTGCATGGCCTTGGCTGTAAGCGAAATGGTAGAGGTGCCACTGGGTGCGCTGTCTGCATATCTTAGAAATGATCAAAAGGCCGTCCAACTCCGGCATCATCGTACTCCATCAGGACCAGACTGATGTCGTGTTCCGTCTCGAGACGCTTCGAGACGCCAACTTTCCAATTTGACCGCGTGACGTACGTAATTCCTCATCCCTCGAGGACCGTCCGCGACGCAAATATGTTCCAAAGGTCATCATCAACCAGAAACACTTTGATACAGGTGAAGTCCACGTTGTCTGGCAGCTTCGCAATCTCATCATCCTCGCTCTTTGACTGCAGCGCGAGCGCCCCTCTCGCAGCCCACTTTCCAGAAACAGTACCCTCGTAGGCCTCTGGAAGGTGCAAAGTGAACGTTATACCTTACCGACGATACTCGTCACTTCGATTAATCCACCAATCAGCTTGGCAATCTCTCGACTAATGGTCAGCCCAAGCCCTGTCCCGCCGTACTTGCGGCTCGTCGTGCCATCCCCCTGCTGGAATGCTCGAAGATCAATTTCTATTTAGCCACAGGGATACGATACCGCTGTCCTGTACCGAAAACGCAACACCCTTGTTTCGTCCATGCGGTCATCGCAATCCGCACGACGACGCCACCATCTTCGAGGTGAACTTGAAGGCGTTGGACAAAAAGTTCTCAGTATCTGCCGTAGACGATTCACGTCAGTATATAATCGCAACTGGCAAGCCAGCTTCCACGCGATCTCGAAACTCAAGTCCTTTTGCCCCGCGACGTGTCGGAACGTCTGCTCGAGGTAGTCCCGCACCTCTTCGAGCGGTACCCGGACCGGCGCTATCGGCATCTTCCCCGCCTCTACCTTGGAGAGATCCAGTATCTCGTTGATCAAGGAGAGAAGTTCGTGTCCCGACGTATAAACCGTTTGCGCGAACTTCACTTGTTCGGGAGTGAGATTCTGATTTCGATTTTCCGCCAGCAGCTGGGACGAAATTAGAAGACTATTGAGCGGCGTTCTCAGCTCATGCGACATGTTCGCTAAAAATTCGGACTTGTACTTGGAGATGAGCTGCAGTTGCTCTGCCTTCTCTTCGAGGCTTCGACTTGCCAACTCGACTTCGCTGTTCTTGACCTCGAGGAGCTTCGCCTTTTCATTGAGCTCGGCAGCTTGAGCACCAAGCTCCGCATTGGACTTCTTGAGCTGTTGCAGCAGCTTCCTCCATCCGCATACTCGTCGAAATCATGTTCAGAATCACGCCAACACTACCCATGAGCTGATAGAGGAACGTCAAGTGAATCGGGCTGAAGGCGCTAAAAGACGCAAGCTCGATGACCGCTTTCGCCTCACCCTCGAATAGTACCGGAAGAACGATGACACAAGAACACGGGACTCGACTCGCCCATTCCAGTCGAAATGCGATGATATCCTTCGGCACCTCCGACAACAGAATCCGTCGCTTCTCGAAAGCGCACTGACCAATCAGGCTCTCTTGAAGCCGATAGCGATTACTGAACTCCGTCGCGTTCCGAACCCATAGGTGGCGACAAGATTTAGCGCGGACTCCTTCGCCTCCGTCTCCATGAGGTAGATGCACCGTGCTGACGCCTCCACAACGGCGTCAATTCCGACGTGACCGGTAACGATGGAAAACACACTCATTATCCTGCATCATGCTCGACTAGTGCGAGGTACGTGTTTCACCAATCCTGTTCCTGGTTCTCTGGGTGGTGTCCTTCAGTACAATCATCTGGTTGATGTTGTCCTTAGGACCGCAACCTCACCTTGCGCTTCGACGGTAATGGACGCGAGTAATCGCCCTTGGCAACGGCAGTCGACACTTCACCAATGGCACGAACCTGAGCCGTCGAAATTGCCAGCAACTTGGTTTACGTTATCATCAAGATCGCACCAAGTCCGCAGCCCCCGGCACCTTTCTTTGACCACCAGTTTTCCTTGATGCCCAGCTTCCCTCGCAACCGTGGTAGCCTAATCAGCAAATACGCAGCGTGTCGGTCATGTTCTAATCGTCTGGGCGAAAGCCGCGACTTCACCCTTGGCTTCCAACACGAATTTTTGACTGAGGTCACCGTTCACGACGGCGGTCACGACCTTCACGATGCCGCGCACCTGCTTGGTCAGATTCGACGCCATGATATTTACGTTGTCCGTCAGATCCTTCCAAACTCCAGAGGCGTTCGGTACCTTTCCCTCTGCGCCGAGTTTTCCTCGATACCCGCTCTCGCAGGCCAGCGTGGTAACCTGATCGGCAAAGGTGTAA
>JASGIX010000055.1:0-17237 GCA_049840955.1 Polyangiaceae bacterium | reverse complement strand
TGACGGCGAGCGGCTTCTCGTTACGTTGTTTTCTCGTTCGAAGACGCCGGACGGCATCGGCATTCGTTGCATCGACCAACAGTTGAAAGCCGCCGATGCCTTGGACTGCGACGATTTCGCCTCGGCGCAAGGCGTCGACGCTTCGGGCCAGCGCCGCGTCGCGCTCCGCGAGTGTCCGCCCCGTGGATACCGTCAGACGAAGGTGTGGTCCGCACGCTGGACAGGCGTTGGGTTGCGCATGGAAGCGTCGATTGGTGGGGTCGCGATACTCCGACAGACAGCGGTCGCACTGAACGAAGCTGCTCATCGTCGTATTCGGACGATCGTCGGGGACCGCCGTGATGATCGTGAAACGTGGCCCGCAGTGCGTGCAGTTGATGAAAGGATAGCGATAGCGCCGATCGGTGATCGCGTAGCTCTCGAAGACAATCCGCGCAGGGGGCAATGTCCGCGAGGACGGTCGTTTCCTTACTTCCGTTGCCATCGCTCGGCTCGATGGTGAAATCGATGTCTCCGCGCGTGGGCAACGCGGTCTCCACCATTTCGTCGATTCGCCCCGGAAGGGGTAACTCGGACCTCAGGCGACGTTGGAACTCGAGGACGTGCGATTCCGTGCCTTCGACTTCGACGGTGACACCCAGGGTGTCGTTGCGTACGAGGCCGGTGAGCTCGAGTTCGCGAGCGAGACGAAATACCGTCGGGCGGAAGCCCACTCCTTGGACTCGCCCACGAATTGCGTAACGACACCGAATCGGCATGCAGCCTTACCCCCCTTGTTGTTCGTGTCCGGTGCTCGCCTCTCGTCTCTTGGCTTCGCCGGAACGGTCGAGTTACGTCGTGCCCGTCATACCTCTTTGATGCCGAAGGACTCGAGGAGATTCATTGCGGCTCGAGCCGCTGTCACCTGACCTTCGGCGACGGCTCGCTCGAGTGGACCTGCGAGTGACGACACTCCCGGATGCTGCCTGAATGCCGAGAAGACGCTCTTCGATCATGCTCCACATCCAGCGAATGAGCTGCTGCTGACGACGCTCGGCGAGTCTCCCGTTCGCGGTCAGCGCCTCGTGATGGGCGGTGATTGCCGATCCAGATTTCCTCGAGCCCCGCTCCGCTCATCGCGCTACACGTGACCGCTTTGGCAATCCAACCCTCATGTTTCGGTCGCATGAAGTGGAGAGCGGTCGCGTATTCTCGGCGAGAGAGCTCGGCCTTGGTCACGTTGTCGCCATCGCACTTGTTGACGGCAATGAGAATCGGCCAGCTCGAGCACGCCGCGCTCTTAATCCCCTGAAGTTCGTCTCCAGCGCCAGCCACCATCAAGACCAAGAAGAAGTCTTGCCATCCCGTCGACCATGGTCTCCGATAGTCCGACGCCGACGGTCTCGACGAGGATGACGTCGAAGCCGCTAGCCTCGCAGAGGACCATGGTTTCTCGCGTCTTGCGAGCGACACCTCCGAGAGCACAAGAACTCGGGGTCGGGCGAATGAACGCTCGAGGGTCGGCGGAGAGCTCCACCATGCGCGTTTTGTCGCCAAGAATGCTTCCGCCCGTGATTGCGCTCGAAAGATCCACGGCCAAGACGGCAACCTTGTGGCCCTGAGCCGTCGAACGCTTGCCCAAAGCCTCGATGAACGTGCTCTTTCCGGCACCGGGGATCCCCGTGATGCCGAGTCGAAGGGCTTTGCCCGAATGGGGCAGGAGTTGAAGCAATACCTTTTCGGAGAGGGACTCGTCCGCGGCGCGAACGCTCTCGACGAGCGTAATCGCTGCGCCCGAGGGTGGCCCTGTCCCCAGCCAGTACTCCGTCGACGTACTGATTGACGTCGAGTGTGCGTCGACGTGTGAAGGGCGTAGATGGAATGCTGGGGTGGGGCATGACTTGTCCTCGGGGACCCTCTTCTTGGGCTCGAACGAGCGGTTTGGGAAGGGGAAACGGGTGCCGGTTGCAAGGCCGAGCACCCGTTTTTCCATGCGCTCTACACCGCGAAGCCGAGTCGCTCCGCGAGCTTCTTGAGCATGTCGTGCGCGGCCTCGGTGATTACCGTTCCTGGCGGGTAGATTGCCGCTGCGCCTGCTTCGATGACCGCCGCGAAGTCTTGGGGAGGAATCACCCCGCCGACGACGATCATGATGTCTTCGCGTCCGAGCTTCTTCAGCTCTTGGTGCAACGCGGGGACCAGCGTGAGGTGACCTGCAGCGAGGGAGCTTACGCCCACCACGTGCACGTCGTTCTCGACGGCTTGGCGCGCCGTCTCTTCCGGCGTCTGGAAGAGTGGGCCCACGTCGACGTCGAAGCCGAGATCGGCGTAGGCGGTTGCGATGACCTTCTGGCCGCGATCATGGCCGTCCTGGCCCATCTTGGCGAGAAGGATGCGGGGACGGCGGCCTTCGTGCTTCACGAACGCCTGGACGCTCTCCGACACGTTCTTGACGCCTTCGTTCGTCTTGCCCATTTCGCCTCCGTACACGCCTAACACGGTCTTGATGGTGGCCTGATGGCGACCGTAGACCTTTTCGAGCGCAAGGCTCATCTCGCCAACGGTTGCGCGAACGCGGGCAGCCTGCACCGCGAGGTCGAGCAAGTTGCCTTCACCCGTCTGCGCGGCGCTGGTGAGGGCCGCAAGGGCCTTGTCGACGTCCGCCTGGTTGCGCTCGGCGCGGAGCTTGTTCAGTCGCTCGATTTGCGCCTTACGAACTGCGGCGTTGTCGACCTTGAGGACCTCGACGGGCTCTTCGTCCTCGACAATCCACTTGTTGACGCCAACCACGGTCTGTCGCCCCGAGTCGATGCGAGCCTGGGTGCGGGCGGCCGCTTCTTCGATGCGAAGCTTCGGGATGCCGGCTTCGATGGCTTTCGCCATGCCGCCGAGACCCTCGACCTCTTGGATGTGCGCCCACGCCTTGTTGGCAAGCTCATGGGTGAGCTTCTCGACGTAGTAGCTACCCGCCCAAGGATCGATCACGCGGCAGGTGCCGGATTCCTGCTGAGGAAGATCTGCGTGTTGCGAGCGATGCGTGCGCTGAAGTCCGTCGGCAGGGCGAGGGCTTCGTCGAGAGCATTCGTGTGGAGCGACTGGGTGTGGCCCTGGGTCGCGGCCATGGCTTCCACGCAAGTGCGGACGACGTTGTTGTAGACGTCCTGCGCCGTGAGGCTCCAGCCCGAGGTCTGGCTGTGAGTACGCAGCGACATCGACTTCTCGCTCTTGGGCTCGAACTGCTTGACGAGCTTGGCCCAGAGCAAGCGCCCTGCGCGCATCTTGGCCACTTCCATGAAGAAGTTCATGCCGATGGCCCAGAAGAAGGAGAGTCGCGGCGCAAACGCGTCCACGGACAGACCAGCCTTGATGCCAGCGCGAATGTACTCAACGCCGTCGGCGAGGGTGTAAGCGAGCTCGAGATCCGCCGTCGCGCCAGCTTCCTGCATGTGATAGCCGGAGATACTGATGCTGTTGAACTTCGGCATCTTTTGCGAGGTGTACGCGAAGATGTCCGCGATGATGCGCATCGACGGAAGCGGCGGATAGATGTACGTGTTGCGCACCATGAACTCCTTCAGAATGTCGTTCTGAATGGTTCCGGTGAGCTTCTCCGGGGAGACGCCTTGTTCTTCGGCCGCGACGATATAGAGCGCCATGATCGGGAGGACCGCGCCGTTCATCGTCATCGACACGCTCATTTGGTCGAGGGGGATCCCGTCGAACAGAATGCGCATGTCGAGGATCGAGTCGATCGCCACGCCCGCCATGCCGACGTCGCCAACGACGCGCGGATGGTCACTGTCGTAACCGCGATGGGTCGCCAAATCGAACGCGATGGAGAGGCCCTTCTGACCTGCTGCGAGGTTTCTGCGATAGAAGGCGTTGGACGCCTCTGCCGTCGAGAAGCCAGCGTATTGACGGATCGTCCACGGCTTGTTCACGTACATGGTCGGGTAGGGACCACGAACGAACGGCGCGATGCCGGGGAGGGTCTCGGTGTGCTCGACGCCGCTGAGATCTTCAGGCGTGTAGAGCGGCGCCACGGGAATGAGTTCGGGAGTCTCCCACGCCGATTGCTGCCCCGCGGACTTCTGGAAGTCGGCGAGGGCATGGCGAGAGTTCAGAGCAAAGGGAACCGTGGAAAAGTCAATGCGACTCGTCATGACATCACCTTCTCGTGCTGGGCAAGCTCGGTCAGCGTGCCGAGAACATCACAGCCAATGAATATGAACTGATCGACTCCGCCTTCGCGGTACGTTGCCTCGTTCTGTCCCGGGTTACCCGCCAAAAAGACGCGTCCGGCGTTCTTCTGCTTGAGCGCCTTCGCGACGTCCGCGGCACCCGTCTCGTACCAAGCGTCGGACGAGCAGATGATGGCGAGGTTTGCGCCGCTCTTGGCGAAGGCTTCCGCTGCGGCTTGCGCGTCGGCGAAACCGTCGTTGGTGAGTACCTCGAAACCGCCCGCCTCGAAGAAGTTCTGCGAGAACGTCGCGCGTGCCGTGTGAACGGCAATCGGACCCATGTTTGCGAGGAAAATGCGTGGACGCTTGCCGTTCTTTTCGAGTGCGGCATCGCTTGCATCGCGGAGCTTCTCGAAGGCTGCCGCGAACCTGCGGAGGTGTAGCGGTTGAACGGATTCAGTGTCGATACCGAGTGCTTTCTGGACTCCGTCGAGCGACGCGCCTTGGGCAACCGCGGCGACGATGGCATCGAACTTCGCCGGACCAGAGGCTTTGCCGATCGCGGCGAGGAGCTCGGTCGTCTTCGCGTCTTTCGCCTTGGTCGCGCGTGCCGCAGCGATGGCTGCTTCGGCTGCGCTCGTATCGACCTTGGCGCGCTCGACCTTTTTCTCTCCGAGGTGAGGGAACTCACTCACACCAGTGATGGGGGTTTTGCGCTTGCCGAAATCCTTTGCGCGCTTCTGCCAAGTACCGTCGATAGCCTTCGCGAAAGAGCCGTCGCGAAGAACAGCGAGCATGCCGCCCTTGCTCTCGATTCCCTGGAACTCTTTCCAGGCCGCTTCGGCGAGATCGACCGTAAGGCGGTCGACGTAGTAAGAGCCACCGGCTGCGTCGATGACGCGCCCGAGATTGCCCTCTTCCTGAAGGATGATCTGAGCATTTCGGGCGAGGCGACGTGCGGGCTCGTCCGACGGTCCAATGACGTCGTCGAAGGGCAGCACGGTGATCTGATCCGCGCCACCGACCGCCGCTGCGAAGCAGCCGATGGTCGTCCGTAGGACGTTCACCCACGGGTCACGTTGGGTGAGAATGCGTCGCGAGGTGCGACCGTGGATGAGGATGCTTCGCTCGGATTCGGCAACGCCAGCGGCTTCGAGAACGCGATTGACCAGGACGCGAAGAGCGCGGAACTTCGCGATCTCGAGGAACTGATCCGCTCCGACGGAAAGCGAAAACATCAACTGTCGAGCGGCAGCGGAAACCGACATTCCGGCGTCTTCTTGCGCGCGAAGGTAAGCTACCGCAGTCGCGAGTGCAGCCGCGAGTTCCTGAACTGCGGAGGCGCCAGCGTTGTCGTAGGGCGCAGTCGGAAATCGTGAACGCGCGGGCCTTGGGCAACGTTTTACTCGTCGCCTGAGCGAGCGTCGCGGCGTCGGCGAGAGCCGCTTCTGCGCGGCGCGGCAAGCTGCCGCGTGCCGCGAGTGTACCGAGCGGATCGGCTCCGAACTGTACGGTCAGGGCGTTTGCGGCAACGTTGCGACGTTTTCCGAGCGCGAGGAACAGTGCTGCGGCGCCAGCAAAGGCCGACCCAGCAGCGAGTGTGATCGGGGTCTTCGCGAGGTCGACGCCAGCAAGCGTGCGATCGAGAGCGTCGAGATCGTCGACGAGCACGCCACCAGCACAAGTGCAGCCGGCAGTCCCGCAGCTTTCCGTCAGCAACTTCGCGGACAGGCGGAGAACCACGCCCGATGCCCCGCGCTTGAGGTCGTCCAGGATGGCGCGGTTGGCCTCCTCGACGAGGGGATGACGCGTTTCTGGCATGATGAGCCACGGGGTCGCGGCATTTCGTGCAGCCTGCGAACCGCGTGCAAAGGGTGCTTGTCCCGGGAGGCCGAGCGACGTCGGTTCGGGTGCGTCAGCCTTGGTGTAGAGCGGCTGAATCGCCAACCCTTCGATGAGTTGGGTGACAAGGCGCTTCTCGAAGGGTGCGCCCTTCAAGTCTTTATCGACGAGAGCTCGCCACTGTTCTTTGGTCGGAGTGGTGAAGTCTGTCTGGATGCGAAGTTCCTGTGACATGGCCTACTCTTGCTCGGGGCCCAGGGCCTCGAGTGCCGTGGGGCGTTAGGGGCTTCCGGATGAACTGCACCTCTCCGGGGCAAGACATTGCCGTACGGGGGCCAGCCCAGCCGGGCTGCAAGCGGATCTCGCGAGCGGTCACGATGTACCCAATTCGGCGAGCGACGTCCAATGAAGTCGGCGTGGTTGCGAAAGTCGTCTGCGACCACGCGAAACCTGCCCGAGATTTACCAAATATCGCGCGATTAGCGCAAAGTCTGCGCGCTCCAGTCATGGTGCGCTCCTCGCGCGCGGCGTCACACACATGGCTTGCGGACTTCGGGAAATAACGCCGCAACGCGCAAAGGTTTCGTCTCCACGACCAAGGACGACGCGCTACAAATCGAGCTGCCGCGTCGCTTCCGGTATGGCCTGTTCGAGGTGCGACCGTAAGTGTTTTCGCGAGTGCACTGCCTGGAGCCGTAAATGATCAAGCGTATCGACCATCTTGGAATCGCGGTTTCGTCCCTCAATGACGCCTTGCCCGTGTGGGAGAAGGCACTCGGACTCAAGTGCGAGCGCATCGAAGAAGTTCCGAGCCAGAAGGTGCGCACGGCGTTCTTCGACGTCGGCGGCGTGCACATCGAGTTGCTCGAGCCCATGTCGCCCGACAGCCCGATTGCGAAGGCGATCGAGTCGCGCGGCGAGGGTTTACATCACCTCGCATTCGCCACCGACGACGTTGCCGACCAGCTGAAGCAGGCCAAAGACGCGGGCCTCAAACTCATCAACGAAACCCCCGTTCCCGGCGCCGGTGGCAAACAGGTGGCGTTTCTTCATCCAAAGTCCATGAAAGGTGTTTTGACGGAGTTCTGCTCCGGCGGCGATCACCACTGAGCGTCTGCCGAAATCCTTCGAGAAATTCCCTCGCGCGTCCGTTCCCAACCCATGGTGTATAAGAGTCTATGAGCCTTCCCCGCATCACCGCCGAAGAGGCGGCCGCCAACATTCATCACGGTCAAACCTGTGCATTCTCCGGGTTTACTCCCGCAGGCGCACCCAAGGTGGTTCCGACTGCAATCGCTGCTCGCGCCGAAGCGGAACATCGCGCTGGCAGGGACTTCCAGATCGGCGTCTTGACGGGGGCGTCGACCGGTCCATCGCTGGACGGTGCGTTGGCGAAGGCCGATGCCGTTGCTTGGCGCACGCCGTACCAATCGGACGGTGAAATGCGCAAGGCCATCAATAGCGGGCGCGCGAAGTTCTTCGACATGCACTTGTCGATGGTGGCCCAAGCAGTCCGTTACGGGTTTTTGGGGAAGGTCGATCACGCCGTGATCGAAGCTTGCGACATCACCGACAGCGGCGAGGTGGTGCTCACGACGGGCGTCGGGTGTGCGCCAACCTACGCGCGGCTCGCGGACAAGGTGTACATCGAGCTCAACTCGCGTCACCCCAAGGCTCTCCGGGGTTTCCACGACCTTTACGAGCCACAAGATCCGCCGAATCGTCGGGAGCTTCCCATCTACAAGCCGTCGGACCGCGTTGGTGCCGAGGTGCTCAAGATCGATCCGAAGAAGATCGTCGGCGTCATCGAGTGCAATCGCGACGACGAGACGGGCAAGTTCCGTGAGTGCGACGCGACCACGCTCCAAATCGGTGCGAACGTCGCGTCCTTCCTCGCTGGCGAGATGAAGGCAGGTCGAATCCCGAGCACGTTCCTTCCGATCCAATCGGGCGTCGGTGAGACCGCCAACGCGGTGCTCGAGGCGCTCGGCGCCTCGAAGGACATCCCGCCCTTCGAGATGTACACCGAGGTGATTCAGGACGCCGTGATCGCTCTGATGCGTCAGGGCCGAATCAAGTTCGCGAGCGGCTCGTCGCTGACCGTGAGCCCCGAGGTTCGCACTTCGATCTACGAAGATCTCGAGTTCTTCCGCTCCCGCGTCGTGCTCCGTCCGCAGGAGCTCAGCAATCACCCCGAGCTCGTTCGCCGCTTGGGCATCATCTCGTGCAACACGGCCATCGAAGTCGACGTGTTCGGCAACGTCAATTCGACGCATTTGCTCGGTCAGAAGATGATGAACGGGATTGGCGGTTCGGGGGATTTCACCCGTAACGCGTACATCTCGATGTTCATCTGCGCTTCGACTCAGAAGAACCACAACATCTCGACGATCGTCCCGCAGGTCACGCACGTCGATCACAACGAGCACTCGGTTCAGATCATCGTCACCGAATGGGGCGTCGCCGATCTTCGCGGTCGAGCGCCTGCCGAGCGCGCACGCCTCATCATCGAGCGTTGTGCCCACCCGGCGTTCCGCGATATTCTGCGCCAGAATCTCGGCAAGCAGGGCTTCACGCACACTCCCCAGGGGCTCGAATCCGCTTACGCCCTGCATCAGGAGCTCGCCCGCTCCGGTTCGATGCAGAACGTCAAGCTCTAGAGCGAGTTGCGGCGCGTCCTGAGCGAGGACGCGCCGCAAACACCGAAATCGAGGACGGTCCGAGCTCCTTCGGACCGTCTCCGCTTTTGTCGGCTCGTCGTGGTCACGTCGGTGGGCGAGCAAGGGACAACGCGGTCAAGCCGGTGCGCGAACGAAGCTAGAACCGTGTCACGGAAGTGCGCGAACGAAGGAGCCGTCGACTGGCGTGAGCAACAATGCAGAACGGCCTTCTCCATCGGAGGCGACGAGATCCTCGCATTCGGCGATGGTGCGCGACTCGGTGAGCTGCGAAAGGAGCCGGTCCATTGCTTGACGGCGTCCGAGCAGGCGCATCGCTCGTTGCCCCGTTCCTTCGGCGGAGCCGTTTGCTGGTTCCGACCAAGCGTGAATGGCTCGTTCGAAGAGTCCTTCGTACGCGCTCTGCTCGTAGCGTAGCGCGAGCTGGTCGAGAACCAGATGGGGGATCGGGCAGTGGTCGAGACGCGCCAGCACGCTGTTGACCAGGTTCATCCCGACGCTCTGGTTGGCGCACGCAAAGGGATGCAATCTGACGAAGAGCCAGTGAAATGTGCCGAGCTCGCGTGCAGCGGTCGAGACGGTCGATTGGGTGGCGCACGTTCGCCAGGCCTCGCTCAATCGCTCGAAGTGAGCCCATTTTAGTGGTCGCGGTGGCACGAACCAGGGGAGAGGTTCGGGATCCGTGCGTGCCATGCCGTGAACGACGCGTCCCCAGGGCAACACTCCTACGTCCTTGAGTTCACGCGCCGGCTGGAGGGCTCCCGGATCGTTCAGGGAGTGACTCAGAAGCTCGTGATAGCGGCTGCCACCCACGTGCGGCGCGCTGACGCGCGGCCCGTCGAGGAGCAGGGTCATGCCCGCGTCTTGCTGTGTCCGCGTCGCGACGTCGTAGAGCGCACCCGCGCGCGCGCCAGCCTTCGCGACGATCGGGCTGCTCGGTCGATAGTAGCTGCGTCGGCTTTCGCCCATGAGCGAGAGAACGTGGAGCTGCGCAAGCCAATCGACGAATGCCGTCGTCGACATTTCGCTCGAGAATTCCCTATCGATTGCCGCCCGCACGTCGATCTGATTGGCCCAATAGGCGCGATCGATCTCGTAAGGAGAGCCGGGAAATCGGACGATGCTCGCTGCCGGGAGACGGTTCGAAAGGCGCTCGATGGTGAAGGGGGCGAGCACGATGGTGCCGAAGGTCAGCGCAAGGAATCGATCCATTTGCGCAGCGGTGACTTGCGCGCGTCGTTGCACGCCGAAGACGCTGGCTTTTCCGTCGATGTGACTCCAGATGCGTTCGGCAACCTCGGGGGCCAGTCCGTCGAGATTCACGCGCGATCGCGTCGATCGATGAACGAGCACGACCGTCGAATGCGAGCGCTCGAGTCGGACCTCGGGAATGGCGACGAGGATATCGTCGGCTTCTGGGAAGAAGCGTAATCGCGGTTCGAAAAACAAATAGGACGAAGGCGAAGCCGTGGCAGCTTGCTCGCTCAGCCACCGCTCGTAGCGCATGGAATCGAGGAACGTGTTCGCTGCGCGGGTAGGGTCGCGAAACCCGGGTCCTAGGTCTTGCACCCGAGCAAGTTAGCCTCGACGTTTCCTTCCGGCTAGCGTCGTCGACGCGAACCCTTCAGGAACCGAGGCATCCTGCGAGGACATCGATGCGCACGCGGGTTTTCTGTTGAACGAGGTCGCAGCTCTTCGGACAAAGCACGAACTCCGAAGGTTGCTCGGGATCGGCGTACCATCCTTCACCGCAATCCGCGGGGGCTTGCACGCGCGAGAGTCGCGTCGGCGTGGGCTCAGTCTGCGTGCTCCATTCGACGACGAGCGTCGCTGGATCGACGATCCCCGCGTCGGTTTGTGGCAAGCCGAAGCGACACCCGACGACGCTGCGCTGGATCTGTTGCAGGGCGTCGACGAAGGCTTCCGGATTGCCGTCACCGACGTCGTAGAAAGAGCATGGGCTGATTGCACCGGCGCAATGGGTCGTGTGCGGCGCGGCGCCGCCTGCCTTCGCTAGAACCTCGAGGGCCGGGTAGTTTGCGCCGGTCATTCCGATGACGAAGGAGAGTTGTCCGGTTGCTGCGCGGTGGTCGCTCAGGATTTTCGCCAAGCGATTCACGTCGCGCTCGCAGCCATTGGGGTTTCCGTCGGTGGTGATGACGGAAACCATCTTGCGGTCCGATCGTACGTGTTTGGCCGTGTAGAGCGTGAGTCCGCGAAGAGCGGCTTCGATCGGCGACGCCGTTCCTCTCGGGCTCTGTTCGTTGAGTCTCGTGACGAGCGTGAGCGCATGAAGCGGCAATTCGCCGAGCGCGACGTCGGGGATCGCATCTGCGTCTCCCTGGCAACAATCTCCCGCCGCTACGGCGCAGCAATCGTCGGTCGAACCGGATACCCCACACGTGCCGTGGGGCGTAAATCCCAAGGCCACGCCGACCCCGTTGGACGTTGGCGCGGTAAAGAATCCGCTCAGTGCGTTGATGGCGTAACACCAGCGCGAGTTGGTGTCGCTGCCGACGCTGCAGTCCTGTCCCATCGTGCCCGAACGATCGAGCATGAGGTACATGTCGAGGGCGACCGGTTGCGCGGCGACGGGGAGTTCCGCGCAGGCCGCATCATGGTCGATGAATCCGTCATCCGAGGGACCGTCATATACGAATGACGCCTCGGACAGATCGCGATCCCTTGCCACCATCGCATCTCGGGCGCCTCCCGAGCCGCCGACACCCGCTTCCGCACCGGTTCCGCCGGTACCCGCGTCTTCGTCATTCGTGTCCGGTGAACGCCGGGCACAAGTGGCCATGATCACGACGACGAGCGGAACGGCCCAAAGGCGAAGACGCATCGAGGCTGCAAACGGCGCAGACGCGTCTTCGGTTTAGTGCCGTGAGGGTTCTTGTCTGGCCCTCACGGCTGGGCTCGGTGATTTCCCTACACGCGAACGATGCGCCGTTGCGGACGCGGCCAGCCATTTTGACCGCCATTCGACGGGGGCGTGTTTTCTGGCAGCGTGGGCGGCGGAGCGCCGGGATGGGTTTCCGAGGGAGTGTTGACGGATGACGTGAATCCCGACTGAGACATGGATTGGACTTCGATGGTCTCGACCGTTGGCGCGCTGGGAGCCTCTTCGCGGGGCGGCTGCACGATGCGACCACTCCGGCAGGCGTCGCATACTCCGCAGGGACGGGAGCCAGCGGTGCCGAAATGGCGCCTCAGGGATTCCTGTCGGCATCCCCTCGAAATCACGTAGGCGGAGACGCTGCGCAGCCGTTGTGAATCGCGTTCCCTGGCGGTTTTGAGTCGCGCACCGAGACCGCGGGCACGTTCAACCAAGTCGGGACAGTCGGCGCGCAGACGCACCCAGTCTTGCGAGTGATCGACCCATCCGGCGCGTGCGAAAATCTGTACGAGGGCCTCGACGCGGGTGCGGTTCATGCCCACTGCCGGACAGAGCGAGTCGAGCAACACCGTGCTCGAGTTGCTCCCGTGACGTACCAGAACGCTCGCGAGCCCGGCGAGATCCTCAGCGCGCGGCCGGGCGCGCTCGAGGGAGCCCTTGATGAGTGATTCGTCGTCCGACGAAACCAGCATCAGGCTGCGACTCCGACCGGACGTGTGCGTGATCCATCCGAGGTCACGACAGTACTGCTCGAGGGACGCAGGGCTGCGGAAGTGCACCAGGTTATGTGCGAATTGGATCGGCGAGGTGACTCGACCCGTTGCCACCACCCAGACGGCTGGCGCGGTGAGATCCGCCGAAGCGGGGCGTTGAGTGCCGTCCATCCGTCGAGCGTCGAACCCAGCGTGCTGCAGCGTGCTCTGGATGTCGTTCACGTCGGCCATGCTGTAACCGAGGACGACCGTCGGAAGTTGGGCGCCGCGCAATTGCTCGGTGAGCAAACCGAGACGTCGATTCGGATCCGTCGAGATGACGTCGAGTGCCAAGGAGTCATGGACGGGGGACAGATCCACTCGAAGTGGGTTTCTGAGGCCCAACCGATGGGGCAGATCGCTGCGCACGCTTGGCGGGACCGCACGAAGCAGGGCCAAGGTCGGCGGGCGACCGAGCCGCGGAGCCAAGTCAGCTAGGCGCTCGAGGCCAGGATCGAAGTCGGGCGCCAGCTCCGACACGCGTTGGCACTCGTCGATTGCGAGCAGATCGAAACCAATCCGCCTTGCGTCGTCGAGAACCTCTTCCTTCAGTAGTTGTTCCAGAGAGAGCACCAAGGCGAGGGCTTTGCTGCGAGCCAGTGCAGTCGCTTCGAGTCCGCGCTCGTCGGCGCCGGTCGGCAGGGTCTTCGCTTCGAGTCCGGCGCTATTCAGCAGCAGCACCTGGTCGGTGACGTTTTCGTCCGACGGCAGGACGATGAGCACCTTCTTCTCGTTGGCAACCGCGACGGAGGCGCATCCGAGGAGCGCCGCGCGATCCGCCGGCACGAAGGCGAGTACGTCACTGCCGCTGAGCCATGGGTTGAGGTACGTGTGGAGTGCTTCGGCATCCACGACGACTCCCGCTGCGGCGAGGGAGCGTTCCAAGGCTCCAAAGTTGTGGCTGCGACTCGAAATCGGTGCTTGGTCGTTGCGTTCCGAACGCGGCATCAGACGCCCCCGTCGGACTCCGATGGGCAAGCCGCGCATCGTGGAATCCGGACCGCGATCGGCGCCAGCACGTCGCTGATTCTCCTTCTCGAGTGCTTCCTGGAGACGGGACAAGGAGACGGGGACGGGACTCGCGAGGGGCGCTGGAGCAGGAAGCTCCGCCTTCTTTTGGGCGATGTCGGCGGGGCGCAAGTCCGTGCCACTGCGTGCGGGGCGCTGGCTTCCTTTCGGGCGTCCGCGCCGCTTTGGTGTTGCTTCTGCGGTTGGGCGTGCCGTTCGCGAGGTGGCTTTCGGTGCGACGGTCTCGTGCCGTTCCTCTTGGGGGGCGCGCGTTGGTCGTCCTTTCCGGCGGACGATCTCGGGTGCACTCGGGCGAAGGCTGCGAGTCGCGCCTTTGCGCCCTGACGCGGTTTCTCTCGAGGACTCCTGGCTGGCGCGTGGCGGACGTCCGCGCCGCGACTGCTTTTGTGGTGCCTCTCGGGACTTCGAGGAGCGTGACTCGGCAGCCGTTGGTGCCCCGAGGAAAGCGAACGTCAATTGCCGTCGATCGACGGTTTGGGCTGAAACCTTGCCCTTCTTCTTCTTTGCCTTTGGTGTCGGTTCGGCGCGGCCACGACCTTTTGCGGGCGCCGCAGTGCGGCTCGCGCGAGGTTTCTCCGCAGGCTTGTTCGGCTTACGAACGACGGCCTTGCTCGCGCCTCGTGCGTTCCCCTTGTTTTGCGAGCGAACCGCTTTCTTCGCAGGACGACCGACGCTCTTCGACGGGTTCTTCCGCTTGGAATTCGATGGTGCCTTGGCCTGCGATTTGGCGAGCGGTCGCGGTGCGCGAGCGGTCGTCTTGGAAAGGGGACGTCGTGAAGAACGAGAGCGTGAGGTCATGATTCACCGGAGGCGCACCGTTCGGGGGGCAGGAAGCAAAAGTGGCAACGAGTGCCAGCGTCTTCCCGCAGGTGCCTGTGCCTCAGCCGCTACCACCGTATGGGCGCTTGGGGAATGGAAAAACGGCAACAGCTGGTCAGTACTAAACGAATGTTCAAATTCAGGCTAGCGGACCGACGTGCTCGCGCCTTCATTCCGGGGTCGCTCGCGCAATCCCAATTGGCGCGCAAGCTGCCCATAACCTTCCCTAAATGTCGGAAATGACAGGGTGAATCCGGACCCTCTCAGTCGCGCATTGCTGCAGCGCTTCGAGCCCCGTTCCTTCGAATCGCCAGCGCGCGGGGGCAACGGCGGGAGCTCGAAATGTTCGTGCAGCCACGTCAAGACAGCATCTTGGCTGGCGGGCTCATCGTCGGCCCCGATGTACAGCGGATCCGGGGCGGGCAGGCGCAGCAGGTGTTCGAGCGCGCGCGCGCAATCGGTGACGTACATGCGGTTGATCCAACCGCTCGAGCGCGCGAGCCGGGGAACACCGTCGATGAGCGGCGCGAGGAGACTCTTGCGCTCCGGACCATAAATGCCGGCGAGTCGAAGCACGACGGCGTTCGATGCAGCCGAGCGAAGCTGCGATTCTGCGGCGAGCAGGATCTTGGCCGTTGGTACTTCGGGTTGCGTGTTGCTGTTCTCGTCGACCCACTCGCCGTTGCGCTGGCCATAAACGGACGTGCTCGAGACGAACACCACGCGCGCGGTCGTATTGCCGCTCTTGTCGAGCCAGTTGCGCAAATGGTCGAGTCCGCGAAGAAAGCATTGCTCGTAAGTGGATACGTCCTTGCGGTCGGGTCCGACGCAGAAGACGACTCGATCGACGGATTCGGTGATGCCGTCGAAGGCGTTCGGTTGACTCACGTCTCCTGCAATTCGGCCGACATTGGCAGGCAATCGCTCCGCATGTCGCGCCACGGCAAGGACCCTGTCGCCCTCCTGGACGCGTCGCTGAGCGAGCGCGCTGCCGAGATATCCACAACCGACCACGAGCAAAGCGGCCATGACTTGGGTGCTATCACGAGGCTCGGCCCCGAGTGGCGCTCATTCCCTCGATTTTTGAATTCGGGCAGGCTAGGTGAGAGTCGCTTCCAATGAAGATCCTCATTTTCGGCATTGCCTCAGCCATCGGTCGCGCCTTGACGGCAGAGTTACTCGAACGCGGACACGACGTTTGCGGTCAAGAGCACCCGAAGGCGGATGGAGGCCCGGAAGGGGTGAGGGTTTGGCGCGGGGATCTCCGCCGAAGTATCGCTCATGAAGCCATCCGCGAGGAGCGCCCCGACGCAGTGGTGCATCTCGGTACGGTTTCCCCGTTCGGAGGCGGATCTCGTGCTGAGGCGATCAAGCGCCTCAACCTGCAAGGGACGCGGGCCGTTCTCGACGCAGTTCGCCGGTGTGGCGTCGGTCAGCTGCTGTTCGTCGGCAGCCACGCCTACTACGGGGCAGCTCCAGATCTCTCCGTTTGCCATCGGGAGGATGATCCGCCCCACGCAGTCGAGACCTTTCCAGAGTTGGCCGATCTCGTTGCTGCGGATCTCATGACAGCGAGTGCGATGTGCGGATTGTCTGGAACGCGCACCTCGATCCTTCGCGTCTGTCACTGCATCGGGGCATCTGGGCGGGGAATGTTGTCACAATTGCTCCGCGGTCATCGCGTGCCGACGGTGCTCGGGTTCGATCCCGTCGTGCAATTCCTCGACGAAAGGGACGTCGCCTTGGCGTTGTCCGTCGCTCTCGAGCATCGGCTGATGGGGATCTACAACGTCGGGGGCACTCGGCCATTGCCGCTGTCTACGATCGCTCAGAAGCTCGGGCGCGTCGTGACGCCGTTTCCCGAGGGGTTGTTCCGGCTCTCGGTGGGTCGCTTCGGGATGGCCAATCTCCCTTCTGGAGCGCTTTCCCATTTCAAGTATTCGATTGTCATCGACGACGGGCTCTTTCGGAGTCGCACGGGGTTCGTTCCGAAGTTCGACGAAGACGCGGCCCTCTCGGCCTTTCGGGAGGTATTTCCCGCTTGACCGAAGCCGAGCAACGTCTTCGCGCCGTCTGCGCCCGTGCATCGAGGCATCACGGAGCAGAGCCGCTCTTGACGGTGAACCCTACGCGTCCTCCCGAACGTTGTCGGTGACGTCCCCAGAAGTGCTTTCTGCGGTGCCACCGGTAAGCAGGTCGTCGGATGGAGCGCTCGGTTCCAGATCGTCGCGAGAGGCTGCGAGCTTGCGCAGGGAAAGCAGCGCGTCGAGCAAACGGATGAGTTCGTGATCGAGGTGGTCGTAGTATTGCCGTGTGGCGTCGATGGCGGCTTCCTCGTCACCGCGTCGCATCGCTTCCATCAATTGGCTGAGGTGCCCAGGAAAACCGGGATCGAGCACCCAGAGCGTCGGAAATCGGTCGATGAGTTTTCGATAGAGCTCGAGGAAGGGGTTGGACACCCACCGAATCGCGAGCGAGTGACTGGCGTCCACGAGCGTGTCGAGCCAGCGATGAAAACCGTGGGCAATGACGAGGCGATCGCCACGCTCGAAGGCCGCGACGAGCAGTTCCGTGATGTCCGCGAGACGCTGATGATCCTGATTCGGTCGCGCGTCGGACCGCGAGACGCGTCGTAAACTCGATGAATACGAGGCGCGCCGGGAGCAGATCTTCGAGGATGTGCGTGACTTCTACGAGTTCTGGGCCCGACTCGATGAAGGGCGCCAATAGCTCCAAGGTTCCCGATTTTTGAAATCGGCGACCGTGACGCCTTGGCCGTGCCGAACCGTAACGAGGTGGAGTTGCTCGAGACGACGGACGGCTTCTCGGAGCGTGTTGCGATTCGTGTCGTACTTTTGAGCGAGCTCTCGCTCCCCGGGGAGTCGTTCGCCGGGGAGCAGTTCGCCCTTGAGGATTTGCCGACGGAGTTCGACGAAGATTCGATTCGTCAGATTCGAACTCTGGGCGTCCTCGTCGGTTACTGGATCTTTCGACATGAGAACTAGAAGAGAATCGATGCGCCGATGGTGACGTCTGGATAACCGAGACGCACGTTCAA
>JASGIX010000054.1:0-16650 GCA_049840955.1 Polyangiaceae bacterium | reverse complement strand
GAGGTAACGCTCGACGGCCCACATGGTAACGAGCGGCCCAATGACACCCACGGCAAAGAATGCGGCGACCATTGCCGGATGTCCGAGCCATGCAGGGGGAACGGTTCGAGGCCGTGTGGTGAGTCCGAGGACGCGTTCGCCATGCCAGCAGGTCATGTAGAGGATTTGCTGGAAGAAATCGAAGAGTACGAAGACCCCGAAGGACTTCACCCCAATGACTTCCATTCGTTTGTTGAATGGTGTCGGTACGGGTTTCGTCGGCGCGAGCAGGATCCACGCCGTCGCGAATAGCGTGAACGCACGTACCGTGAGGCGATCGTTATTGCCGAGATGGGCATCACGTACGTGGAGGAGGTTCCACCAGTATTCCGACTCGGCAAAGCCAGCGAGCATGAGGAGCACGGCTGTCGCGCCAATCAGCTTGCGATTTCGACCCAGAGTGCGGACGACTGGCTCGGTGTGCTTGGCGAGGAGGATGCCCAGCATGAAGAAGGAGATTTCGATCGGAATGCGCGTCGGGAGCGGGTGCTCGGTATAGAACGTCGACGCTCTTACGACTTCCAGCACCAGGATGGCTCCGAGCATCGACTTGGGGCTTGCAACGGCCCAGCGCGTCAACCACGGGCAGATGGCAAGTACGCACAACATGACCGTGAGGAACCAATACGCGGGAAACGGACCCAACGTGACTGCGAAGTCACGAAGCATATCCATCGGGTGAAGTCGATGGTGTAAGACGCCGGTAACGAGATAGCCAACGACCGTCCAAATGAGAAATCGGGTCCCGAGCGTCTTGAGGGCGGGTTTTGCCGTCGCCCAAGTCCCGTTGAACCGAGCCATGAAGAACCCCGACGCGATCATGAACGCTGTGACCGAGGCGAGAGGAACGCTCGTGGAAAACAGTAATCCGAAGAGTTCGAACAGGCTCAAGGATCGGGTAGGGAGCTCGGGGGATAGGCGCACCGTGCTCACGCAAAGCGCCGAGTGGTTGAACACCACCAACAGGATCGCCAAGCCGCGCACGGGACCTAAGTTCTTCGAGATCTCAATCTTCGGTGGGTTAGCCACAAGCCGCCGACGCTAACACGCTGGCCTGTGTTCGGCCAGGGCCGGAAGCCCACGGGAAATTGCCTGGGTACGTCTGCTGTGTTCACGCGGTGCAGCTCGAGTTCTCTCTCGATCGCACTTCAACGTATCGTCTTACCGCGAGTCCATGTGAGCCCAGGGGCCACGGTATCGGGAAGATAATCGTCCCGTTACGCGCAGCCCGGTCACGACGACGCTGCACCTGGCTCGTTCAACGAAGTGGGGGGCGTGGGAGATGGGCTGTGATAGTACTGCCGGCCATGACCGAGACGGCCTCCCCTGCATCCAGCAAGTCCTTCGTATCCGACGTTCGGAGTGGCGCATTTTGGACGGTACTCGGTCAGGGAGGAGCTCAAGTCATCCGCTTTGGCGCCAACCTCCTGCTCACTCGTCTGCTCCTGAGTGAGCATTTCGGGATGCTGCAGCTCGCAACCGTGTTCATGATCGGCCTCGGGCTCTTCTCCGACGTCGGACTGGCGCAAGCGATGATTCAGAATCCTCGAGCCGAGGAGCGTAGCTTTCGAAACACGGTGTACTCCGTCCACGTGATTCGAGGTGCGACCCTGTTCGCCGTGGGTGCGATCGTCGCTTATCCGTTTGCCCGGTTTTACAAGGAAGAGCGGCTCTTTGCCGTCATCGTGGCGTACGCTTCGACACTGTTCATCAACGGCTGTGTATCGATGAACCTCTTCGTGACGCGTCGCCACTTGAAGATGCGGCCGTTGGCCTTGCTCCAACTCGCGTCGCAAATCGGTGGGACGCTCACGTGTGTCGTCTTCGCCCTCGTATGGCCGACGGTTTGGGCTCTCGTGGCCAATGTCATCGCCTCCACCCTCGTACTCGTTCTCGGTAGTTACTTCTATCTCGACGGCGAGCGCGACGGATTTGCCTGGGACAAGACCGTGCTGGCTGAGCTCTTCCGCTTCGGTCGATGGGTCTTTCTGAGCACCGCACTGACCTTTGCGGTGTCTTACTGTGACCGGCTCGTTTTCGCAAAACTCATCCCTTTCGCGGCCTTCGGCGTATACGGAATTGCAACGGCGCTCGCGCGGTTGCCGGCGGATGCCTTCAACGAGGTCGCGCAACAGGTTCTCTTTCCGGTTTGGAGTCGGGCCAACGCTTCGGGCGATGAGTCTTTGTTGTCGGAAACATTTGCGCGCACGAGGGCACCTTTCCTCGTTCTCGCGGGCTGGATTGTCAGTGGAATGGCCGCCGGGGGGCAGGTCATCTTCAACATCCTTTACGATCAGCGCTATCAGGATGGCGGGTGGATGGTTCGAATCGTTGCCCTCGGGGTATGGGTTCAGATGCTCGAGCAAATCTGTTCATCGGCACTTTTGGCCAAGGGCCAGAGTCGCTGGATGCCCGTAACGGGAGTGGTCAAACTCGTATCGGTCCTCGTCTTCATTCCTGTCGGTTATCGTCTCGGGGCCTTCCCGGGGGCACTCATTGGCTACACCGCTGCGAGCGTACCCGCCTACCTGACGTCGGCATTTGCGGCGCACCGCCATGGTTTGCGCGCAGCGGGTCGTGACGCCGTGTATTCGGGGTGGCTCGTGCTCAGTATCCTCAGTACCCTGACGGTCCTGTCCTTCGTTTCTCGAAGCGTTACGAATGATTGGGCCTTGGCGAGCATCGTATTCGTCGTCTGCTCCGTCTTTTGGTTGCCGCTCGGTTTCCGCTATGCGAAGCACCTTCGGCCTTCGCCTCAGGCCGCTTAGCGCGGCGCGGTCGACGGTGGGCAAACTGCGCGGTCGACGGTGGGCAAACTGCGCGGTCGATGACCTGAACCACAATTCGCTCGTGGCCGATTCATGGCATAGCCCTCGGCTGCGTGGGGGCACGCTGGATTGGTTACCTTGGCCTTTCGGATAGTTACATCATGAGTCCTTCGTCGTCGGTACGTCGAAAGAGCCGCACGGCATTCGATGGTGGAGGGCGCGCGCAGACCGACCGAAACATCGGCAATGGTCGAGGGGGCTCATCGTGACTGTTTCGTCCGTTGTAACCGTGGGGTGCGCCGTTACTGAATGCGTCGTCACAGGGAGGCGTCACCACGACGCGAGCGGCCGTTGCACTCCGTCCATTTTGTCGAGACAAGAGTGGAATGCCCGTGAGTCTTCCGGCATGATGCCGCCGACAAGATGCAGGGAAGGGTTTTAGCGGGGCGGTATCGTCTGAGCGACAAGCTCGGTCAAGGGGGCATGGGCTCGGTTTGGCGTGCCGAGCATCTGACCCTCAAGAGTCAGGTTGCCGTCAAGTTGATGGATCCGTCGGTTGCGGATTCGGCAGAAGCACTGACGCGATTCGAGCGTGAGGCTTTGGCCGTCGCGGAACTTCGCAGCACTCACATCGTACAGGTCATCGACTATGGTATCGACGACGGCACGCCGTACATCGTGATGGAGCTGTTGATCGGCGAGAACTTGGGGGCGCTCATTCGGCGCCAAGGTCGACTGACCCTGCGTGATACGACCCATGTATTGAGCCAGGTCGCTCGTGCCCTCGCCGTTGCACATGGTCGCGGCGTGATTCATCGGGATCTGAAACCCGACAATATTTTCATATCGAATGAGAATGGCGAGCAGCTGGTCAAGGTCCTCGACTTCGGCGTGGCCAAACGTATCGACGCCCTCGCGGCCAGCACCGCACCGAAGACACACACCGGGCTTCTGCTTGGAACTCCGTATTACATGAGTCCAGAGCAGGCGCTCGGAGAGCCCGGACTCGATGTACGGTCCGACATTTGGTCCTTGGGGATCATTGCCTACGAGTGTCTCACCGGACGTCTTCCCTTCGAGAAGGGAACCCTCGGAGCGTTGCTCCAAGCCATTTGCAACGAACGACCCGCGCCACCGTCGAGGATTGCGGAGGTGCCCGTCGGCTTCGACGATTGGTTTGCTCGAGCCACGGCGCGCAACAAGGTGGAGCGATTCGCGACGGCCACCGAAGCGGTGACACATCTTTCGGCCCTCGCCAGCGGAACCGGGCTGCGCAGTCAAAACGGCGGCCTCGTTCCCACTACGGTGGTTTCTTCCGTTTCGTCCGCCAACATAAGGGGCGTACCCGCTGGCGATCTCGATACGGAATCGATGAGCCCAGCGTCGGTGACGAGACCTTCGATTGCGGAGCGCGCTCCCTGGAAGTGGGTGATGCTTGGCGTGGTTGGCGTTCTCGCGCTGGGAGGCGCATTTCTGTCGGCTGACCACGCCGGGAAAACCGCTGCTACGGCCAGTGCCAGTGCGGTGGATGCGGAACTTCGTCGATGGGGACGAAGTAGCGCGGCGTCGCAAACCAGTGTCCAGTCGGCTGATGCCGTCGCTACCGCGTCGAGCGACGGCGACAGCTTCGCCGCGTCGGCGAGCCGCGGCGAAACTGTCGTAGCTGCATCTGCCTCGTCCGTTCAGGCCGCGGGCGGCGCTGCAATCGCGAGCTCGAGTTCGAGCGCCGCGCCATCTGCCGCGGGTGCGAATCGTTCGAAGGTGAGCGTTCGTACCGAGGTCGTTTCGCCTCGAAATGCGCCAGCCTCGCGAACGCTTTCCAATGCGGGACGGGCGACGCGAATCTCCACTGCGGCGCCGGCTCGTGGCGCAGGTGCGGCGGACAGCCCAAAGGCGAATACGACGAGCGGTGGCAATCCCAACTTTGCAGGGTTCTAGAGATGAAGCGATCCTTCACCATCGTCGTGCTCTTCGCCTTCGCCGTTCCATGGGTGCGCCCCGCGTGGGCCATCGACGAGCAGGCGCGCGCGACCGCTCGCTCCCAGGTAAATGACGGGGTGGCACTATTCCAAAAGGGACGGTTTGCCGAAGCCGAGCGCAATTTCACTGCTGCATTGGAGATCGCGCAGGTCCCCACGGTTGCACTTTGGGCAGCGCGAGCTCACGAGCGTCAGGGGAAATGGGTACTGGCTTTGGCGGCGTACCGACGTGCACTCGCCATGCCGTCGAACGACCTTTGGGTGGGCGATGCACAGCAACGGGCTCAAGCCGAGGCTCGCGAGGAACTCCAGCGCCTGGAGGCTCGAGTGCCGAAAGTACAGGTCGTGCTCGAGGGCAAGGCGACGGCGGGATTCGTCGTTACCATGGACCAGGTGGCAATCGATTCGGCATCGCTCGCGGCTTTCTTTCCCGCGGATCCAGGTCGACACGTGCTCGAGGTCGAGCAAGCCGGCCACGTGACACGCGTCGTCGTCGAGCTGCGCGAAGCCGAAGAACGACGTGTCTCTTTGCGTCTGCCCGACACATCGGGGACGGATTCCGGAACCGCGCGGCCAACCGATGTTGCTGCAAGTTCGTCGGAGCGCACCGTGTCATCGCCCAAGGACGTCACCGCGCCGCGCAGGACCCAATCGGATGACTCGATGCGCACGTGGGGTTGGGTCGGGGTCGGCGTGGGCACGACTGGTGTTCTCGTCGGAACCGTTGCGGGCTTGTGGCTCATCGGAAACCGGGCGAGCCTGCATCGCGACGGATGTAGCGGCGACGTCTGCGTCGGGGACCGCTTTTCGGATCGCGTGGATCGTTACAACACGCTTCGTACTGTTTCGACGATAGGCTTCGTCGTCGGTGGTGTCGGCATGGCGACGGGGGTGACGCTGCTCTTGATGAACCCTCGGACAAAAACCGGATCCATTGGGGTGACTCTGGCGGCGGATCGGATCCTGTTGGGAGGGGAATTTCGATGAACTCGCAGCAAGTCCCATTGAAGCGCGTCGCGTGCTTCGGTTTGCCTTTCGTGCTCTTCGGTTGCGCGTTCCCGGAGATGAAGGTGAAAAGCGATGAATCCGCTGGTGCCTCCGGCGAACGCGCCACTGGGGGTACCGGAGGTCTCGGGTCGGCGAGTTTGTCGGGGGGCAATGGTGGGACGCATGCAACGTTCGGTGGCTCGATTTCGGGAGGGACGAGCGGGCGCGATACATCGTCAATCCCAGCCCAAGGTGGCAACCCGAGCACGCAGCTCGGACTCGGCGGCAACGGACTCGGCGGCAACGGACTCGGCGGCACGACTGTCTCGAGCGTTGGCGGACTGGGCGGGACCAATTCCGGCGGGACCAATTCCGGCGGGACCAATTCCGGCGGGACCAATTCCGGCGGGACCAATTCCGGCGGGACCAATTCCGGCGGGACCAATTCCGGCGGGAGCTCGGCTGTCGTCTCCTCCTGCTCGGTGCAAGTCGCCACAACCGATGCCACCAGTTGTTCGAAGCCGTTGATCTGCGGGAGCGACAGCTGCTGTACGTCCCTCGTCGTACCGGGCGGAACATTTCCCATGGGGCGCAGCACGTCTTCGTCGAGCGCCGATTATTTCGGGACGGTCATTTACGAGATCCCCGAACATACGGCTACCGTTGCCACTTTCGCTCTGGACAAATACGAGGTCACGGTTGGCCGGTTCCGCGCATTCGTCGGAGCGTACTCACCATGGACGCCATCATACGGTAGCGGAGCGAAACCCGGTACGGCGTCCACGGGTTGGGGGCAGAGTTGGTCTGCTGCAGCGTCGGATCTGCCCGTATCGCGTGACGCACTGAAGGCCACACTGAACTGTTACGCGGAATACCAAACCTGGACGGACGCTCCTTCCGTCAATGAAAACGCGCCGATCAATTGCGTCACCTGGCCGCTCGCCTTCGCGTTCTGCATCTGGGATCGAGGGCGGCTACCGACCGAAGCGGAGTGGGAGTACGCTGCAGCGGGGGGCAATGAGAATCGTCTCTATCCGTGGGGCAGCGAGCCGCCCACCGTCGAGCGCGCCGTCTATTACGATACCGACGCCGGAAGCTACGGAAAGCCTACCGATCCCGTAGGAAGCAAGCCTCTCGGTAAAGGGTGCTTCGGTCATCTCGATCTCTCCGGTTCGATGTGGGAGTGGGTATTCGATTGGTATTCGCTCAATTATTACGGCACCACGACGGCGCCGCGGGAATGCGTCGATTGCGCGAATGTCGACGGCGCCAACTCTCCGGGGCGTGGCATTCGTGGCGGTTGCTGGGCGACCGGGGCCGATGATCATCGTGCCGCGAACCGCTGGCGGGATCCGCCGGCCACCAGCGTGACCGAGCTCGGTTTCCGCTGCGCCAGGGATCTGCTCTAGCCCCAGCGCACGTCAGGCTCGTCGCGACGTCGCGAGTGAGTGGTGCAGTGCTGCACGGCGCGACGTCGCGAGTGAGTGAGTGCCGCACGGCGTGACGTCGCGAGTGAGTGGTGCAACGCTGCACGGCGTGACGTCGCGAGTGAGTGGTGCAGCGCTGCACGGCGCGACGTCGCGGTTGCGGTCCGTACGGCGTGCCCAGCGCATCACGTTGCGGTGTCGTGGCAAGTAGGTTCGCCGCTGACTCTTGGTCGTGGAGCTCGAAAGACCTAGACTACAATGTCGGGCCGTGTGGTGTCGAACCTTGAGACGGTGAAAAATTCTGCTCTCGTGGTGTTCTGCCGTTCCCTCCAACGCTCGACGTCGGTGACGCGAGTGCAAACCACGCAGGGGTCATGATCAAATCCGACGAGGTGGCCCATCTAGCGGGTGGCTTTGCGAATCTTTACCGCGACTTCGAAGGAGCCTCATGAAACTGACCGCCTCGCATTCAATTCTGGGTTCGGCACTCGTTCTCTCGCTGCTGCTGAGCGCCTGCAAATCGGACAAGAAGGACGACTCGAGTACGGCCAATGGTGGTCAAGGCGGGGAGCAATCGTCTTCCGTGGGAGGCAGCGCGACAGCAGGGACGTCGGCAGGCGGCACGAACTCGGGCGGAGGCAGTTCGGGTGGGACCACTGCGGGCGGAACTGGGACCGGAGGCGATGCTGGTGGCTCGACCGGTGACTTACTCATCGACGACTTCGAGGACGGAGACGACAAGCCGCTCATTTCGGGCTCGTGGTACTCGTACACGGACAAGGGGGACGGTGGTGGGTCGACGCTCACGTTCACCGGCGCAACCGGCTCCACCGTTTCCATGGGAGGCGAAGGGTATCAATCGAATCGTTCGCTTTCGGTGGAGTTCACCTTCGACAAGGGCACGCTCAAATACGATCCCTTCGTCGGTGTAGGCCTGTCGCTGGCAAGCGCTTCTGCTCCCCTCGATTGGAGCGCGTACACGGGGATTGCATTCAGCTATCTGGGCGCCGCTAACACCGTTCGGATCGAGACGAGCGACGTGAAAGACTACGACTACTTCGGCGTCGCTTTGCCGGCGAAATCGTCGTGGTCGACTGCGACCTTGCCGTTCGCACTCTTCAAGCAGGAAGGGTGGGGCAAGAAAGTGACTTTCGATCCGAAGCACGTTACGGCAGTTAGCTTCCATGTTCGCGGTGCGACGGGCACGAGCGCCAAACTCCTCGTCGACGACCTCAAGGTCACGGCTGGGTCGACCAGCACCGGTCCGGACATGACGATTCAGCCATCGACTCCTCCTGCGGACGGCGTCCTTTCTTCAATCGAGATCACCAATCCGTTGCAGGCGAAGGCCCAAGCGTACCTGACGCGCGGGTATAACATCACCAATTGGCTCGAACAGGGCAAATTCACCGGTTTTACCTACGACGAAACCTACGTACAGAATCTCGCCAAGGCTGGTTTCAAGAGTGTCCGGTTACCCATCGATCTCGACCTTTACATCGATAAGACCACGGGGTCCGGCGATACTCTCGAAGTGTCCGTCGAGAGTACGCTGTTTACGATCCTCGATTCGTTCGATGCCTGGACGAAAGCGAACGGTCTCTCCCTGACCATCGATTATCACCAGTACGACAAATCGCTCAATCTCAGCGATCCCGGGTCCGTTGCCAAGGCCGTCAAGGTGTGGGGTAAGGTTGCCGAACACTTTTCCGCAAGCACGCGAGAAGATCTATTCTACGAGCTCCTCAACGAACCGGAGCTTTCGATGGACGGAACGGCTCCGACAGCAGCGCAGTGGGGCGCCCTGGCCAATCAGATGATTTCGGAGATCCGAACGTACGACAAGACCCGCACGCTCATCTTCGGCGACGTGCAGTGGTATGGCATCGCCGCACTCGCCAAGCGGGAGCCCTTGGCCGACACGAACGTGATTTATGCGTTCCACGACTACGATCCGTTCATTTTCACTCACCAAGGTGCAAGCTGGGCCAACATGAGTTCGACGCACGATCTGCCCTATCCTTACGCTCCGGAACGTTGGTCGGAGTACTTCGCGGATCTCGGGTTCAATCCATACATGGAGAGTTGGATCCTCTCTGCGGCCAAGAATTACTACAGGACCGGCAATCGCTCGGCCTTACGCAACGCAATCCTCGAGGCAAAGCGTTGGGCCGTCGCCCACAACGTGCCCGTGATCTGCAATGAGTTCGGCGCCTATGACGCCACTTCACGACTGGAGGATCGCGCGCGATACTATGCCGACGTCGTGGGCATTTTCGACGAGCTACAGATCCCGTGGCAGCAGTGGTTCATGATCATGGACGCGAACGGAACCGTCGTTCCCGAGTATCGCGCCGCCATGAAACTAGGCCAATAGTCGGTTCAATTCTCGGCAATCAATTCGGCAATCGGCACTCGAGTCAAGCTCGGATGCCGATTGCCGACTGCTTACGGCCGACCGCCGACTGCTTACGGCCGACCGCCGACTGCTTACGGCCGACCGCCGACTGCTTACGGCTGGCTGCTCGCGATATCAGTCCTCAGCCGTGGTTCCGAGGGCGGGGGCCGGGTTCTTCCGTGCCGTGGCCAAGGCAGGTTCGAGCAGAGGTGGTTCACGCAAACAGGAGAAGCAATCCTCTTTCTGTTCGGTCCCACAACCGCTTCGACTTTCGAGTTCACGAAGTCGACTTAGACTGCGCGCGTCTGCCTCGTTGGCTGCGCGCGCGAGGACCGGCTGTAGCTTCTCACATTGCGTCGTGAAGGTGAGCTCGATGGCAGTGCGAAGCGCTGGGCTCGCGCGTCGACTCAAAATGACGAGCTTCTTACTGACCTTTTCCGCCTGCTCTTTGCGGTCCAAAAGGAAGCGTTCTCGTTCCCACATCTCCCAGAGTAAATCGAGCCCATGACGGCCGAGCACGGTCTCGGCCAAATTGAGGACGATGCGGAAGGCCTTGGGATCCTCTGAGGCCGCTAGGAGATCCGCGAGCAGCGCGCCGTCCCTTCGGAAATCCTTGCGCAACGAGAGAAGCGCTCGATACGCGCCCACACATTCCTCCCAGTGGGCAAGGACGGCGCTACCACGAGCAAGGAGCATCCAGTCTTGTTCGGTTCGATTGTAGACCTTGAGCAACTCGATACGGGCGAGCTCACGCTCGAACTCTTCACGGCTCAGGTTGGGTAAGCTCGAGGAGCCGACTGCGACCGCCTTCGATTCGCCTTTCTCGGCGGGCACTAGCGCTGCCGTGTCCGTCTTCTTGGGCCAGAGCATCCACGGGAAAACGACGAGGGCCGTCACCGCGACGGACCAACCCCAAACCGGCAATGAAACTTTACCGACCTGCCCTCGACGGAGCAAAGCTTTCAAGATCTTGCGATCGATGGTGCCTAAGCGCGCCCGAAGTCGCGTTGAAAGTTGAGCCCCGGCTTGCCCAGCGGAGTCCACGCTCCGACGTGCTTCGGATCGCAACGGTGCGCGAAGGTCGTGTGCACTCGGTCCGACGAGGGCCTGCGTTGCAAGTCCATCGAGCGCTCCGAGGACGATGTTCGCAGTGGCGGGGCGGAGATCAGGCTCCTTTTCGAGCAGGCCGTGGACGAGTTGGCGTAATGGTTCAGGAACCGTCGCCGAAAGCGGTGTCGGCGTGGCACCGAGGTGTTGCATGATGAACCCGAGGGCGTCTTCGGCTTCGAAAGGGAGTTTGCCCGTGAGCATTTCGTACAAGATCACGCCGAGGGTGTAGAGATCGCTTCTGGCATCGACGACCTGCCCTTTTCCTTGTTCCGGTGACATGTACTGTGGAGTGCCGAAGACCGCACCAAATTGGGTGAGCGGTTGTGTCTCGTCGTCGACGGTGACCTTGGCGATTCCGAAGTCGAGCACCTTCACGAAGTCGATCTCGGTGCCACGATTGACCAACATTACGTTTTCCGGCTTCAGATCGCGATGAACGATACCGAGCTGGTGAGCCGCGCAGAGGGCGCTCGTGATTTGCCTGCCGATGTGAATGACTCGCGCAAGGGGAAGTGCGCCCTTGGCGTCGAGCTCGCTTCTGAGTTCACGTCCTTCGATGTACTCGAGGACGAGGTAGTATCGTCCCCCGGGGAGAGGTCCGAAGTCCGTCGCAACGGCGACGTTCGGATGCGAAATTCTGGCGGCTGCGACGGCTTCGCGTTCGAAACGTGCCACCGCTTCGGGTGAGCGAAGCATGGCCTGGTGCAGGGTCTTCAGCGCAACTTGCTTCTTGATGTGAACGTGTCGCGCGCGATACACCGAACCCATTCCACCCACCCCGAGGAGCTCGATGACTTCGTAGCGATCGGCTACGATTTGTCCGACGAGCGAACGAGGATCATCGGGATCGGATGGTCCGTTCATCAAGGTGGGACCGAGGGCTGCGCCGGCTGGGTCTTCTGGCTTCATGCTGATGGTTTCGGGACTTCCTGTTTCGAAGTGTTGCGAGCGCCTCGCGCAAGATAGCGCGGTCGGGGGCGGCAGTGACGACGATTCGAGGCTTGACCCGTTGGCCCACCATGCCGATGCGAAATCGACGAGCTTCGGTGCATGTGGGGCGTGGGGCTATTCGAGGCGACCTGCGCTTCTTTCTGGCGCACCCGAGCCCAACGGCGGAGCGCCGTCGCATGGCAATGACTTGGCGGGGCACGCGACGGCAGTGTCCGACGGTCAACCGGAGCCAACTCGGGATGACGTGTCCGTACGCAACGAGCCGCTTTTTTGGTCTTGGCGTCGTGGGCACGACCCTTGCCATTGACGCCGGCGTGAACGTCAACACCACGACACCGAACATCCGAGGTCGCGTGCTCGGAATTGCGACTTCTCACGCCGAAGTGCTCCTCGGGCTCGATGCTCACGCAGTAAGGGTCGAAGTGTCGAGCACGCGAGGTCCGTCGTTCTTCCAGATGGTGGGCCTTGCCGAAGCCGCCGTGCGCGAATCGAGAGTGCGCGTTTCGTCTGCGCTTGCACGGCTCGGGCACCTGCTCGACGAATACGCGATCACGGTGAATCTCGCTCCCGCGGATCTGCGAAAGAACGGCGCAACACTCGATTTGGCCATCGCCGTGGCTGCCCTCGCGGCCATTCATCGACTCCCCGAGGAAAGTATTTCCGCGACGATCTCTTTCTCGGGGAGTTGTCTCTCGAGGGACGTCTGCAGCCGATTCGCGGCGTGCTTCCGTTGTTGCTCGGCGCAAAACGCGCGGGCTGGAAACGCGCCATCGTGCCCGAGGGCAACCGAGCCGAGGCCGGGCTGGTCGACGGAATCGAGGTGTTCGTCGCTCGAGATCTTCGAAGCCGTCGTCAGGCATCTCCGCGGCATCGACGTGTTGCCGCGTCCCGAGCGAAAGGCTTACACTCCCTCGAGTTTCGGGGAAGATAGGGATTTTTCCGAGGTCCGAGGTCAAGCTGCGGCGCGGCGTGCACTCGAGATTGCGGCTGCAGGAATGCACAATCTGCTCTTCGTCGGACCGCCTGGCGGGGGTAAGACCCTGTTGGCGCGGCTGATGCCGACAATCCTGCCCCCGCTCGAGTTCGACGAAGCCATCGAAGTTACCGCGGTTCATAGCGTCGCGGGGTTGGTCGATCCAGAAGCTGGTGTCATCTCTCACAGACCGTTTCGTGCTCCACACCATTCCGTGAGTGAAGCGGGGCTCGTCGGTGGCGGAGAATTCCCTCGTCCCGGGGAGATCAGCTTGGCTCACCACGGTGTACTCTTCCTGGACGAGCTTGCGGAGTTTCGGCGACCTGCGCTCGAAGCCTTGCGTCAGCCCTTGGAAGACGGAACGGTCCACATCGCACGGGCGAGGGCGAGGGCATTCTTTCCAGCGCGCCCACTCCTCGTCACTGCGGTCAATCCGTGCCCTTGCGGGTACCACGGTCATCCCGTTCGTTCGTGCCAATGCAGCGCACAACAGCGCTCGCGGTACCTGGGACGTTTGAGTGGGCCATTGCTCGATCGAATCGACCTGCATTGCGCCGTGCCTCCCGTCGACGTCGGGGCGCTTTCGACTGCACGAGTCGGGGAATCGTCGTTGGTCGTCAGAGTGCGAGTCGTCGCGGCGAGACAGCTTCAGTCGAGGCGCTGTTCGGAGGGCCTCGTATCTGCTGTCAATAATGCTCGGCTGAGTCTGCCGGAGGCAGAGTACGTATGTCGGCTCGATGGGGCTGCGCGCGGACTCGTCCACAAAGCGTTCGCTCGGTTGGGCCTCAGCGCGCGGGCATATCTGCGGATCTTGCGCGTGGCTCGCACCATTGCCGATCTCGACGGAGCGGAGCGGGTCAGTGAGGCACAGATCGCCGAGGCGATTCAGGGACGACTCGTCGATCGCGATGGCGGCCTCTGAGCTTCCGTTTCGATCGAAGTCGTTGCCCCACCTCGGGGAACCGCAAATCAAAGTCGGAATAGAAGCCATGCGATGCCGTATCGGAAGCCGAAGATCTCTGTGCCTCGACAGCCAATCGGCGTTCTTCCGAGCTTGAATCGGAGAGCAAATGACCTGGATGAGCAACATCCAAGTGGGAGAAGGGACATGAACGAACATCAATCGAAAGACAGACGGGAGCAGGAAGTGGCAAGGGTCATTTCGTTGTTGGAGAAGACCCACGGAAAGGGGACGATCATGCGGCTGGGTGATGCGCAGCCCGACGAGATCCCTCAGACCATCTCGAGCGGTTCCTTGGCATTGGACCATGCGCTCGGGATTGGTGGGTATCCTTGCGGTCGAATCATCGAAATATTCGGCCCCGAATCGAGCGGAAAGACCACTCTGGCACTCCACGCGATTGCCCAAGTGCAGAAGCTCGGTGGGGTAGCCGCGTTCATCGACGCCGAACATGCCTTCGACGTCCGGTATGCGCGAGCGATCGGCGTTGACGTCGCGGGGCTGCTGATGAGCCAACCCGACAATGGTGAGCAGGCCCTCGACGTCGTTGACGTTCTGGCGCGTTCTGAAATCGTCGATCTGGTGGTTATCGACTCCGTGGCGGCTCTGGTTCCGAAAGCCGAAATCGAAGGGGACATGGGCGACTCACACGTAGGGCTTCAGGCGCGTCTCATGAGCCAAGCACTTCGGAAGTTGACGGCTATCGCCAATCGCCAACGGACCACGCTCGTCTTTTTGAACCAGTTACGCATGAAGATTGGCGTCATGTTCGGTAGTCCGGAAACGACTACCGGTGGCAATGCACTCAAATTCTACAGCAGCGTGCGTTTGGACGTGCGGCGGACGGGAAAGGTCACGAGCGGTGAAACGGTGGTGGGTAATCGGACGCGCGTGAAGGTGGTAAAAAACAAGTGTGCCCCTCCGTTTACGGAGGCAGAGTTCGACATTCGTTGGGGACGAGGCATTGACGAAATGGGCGATTCTCGTGGAGACAGCGGTCAACGCTGGCGCGCTCGAGAAGAATGGCAGCCACCTTTCGTTCGAAGGTCGAAGCATCGGTCAGGGGCGCGAACGGTGCCGTGACCTGTTGCTTTCCGATGCGGAGCTGCGGAGCAAACTGCTGAGCGCGACGGTGCAAAGGCTTCGGGCCAGCAATCCACTCCAAGCACTTCCGACGGCGGAAGACGTCGTTGGCGCCGTGGCTTGAGCGGAGTCGAAGGACCCGGTGCCGGCGGTCAGTGCCTCGTTCGACGACGTTCGCTGGCTTCGTCTAGAGACGTCAGGGGCGACGCGTGGTGAGGCGTCAGGGCCGATGATTGGGCTGCAGACGTCGAAGCGCGTCGTTGGGGCGTTTCGGGTGAGCGGCAACGGGTCAGCTCGACCTTTCGAGAAATCGGCTCGCCGCGACGTGGCATCCGAAGGACGCGGAGTTCACGTCGGAGGTCCCGAGAATATCGGGTAATCTCGCGAAGGAACGTCCCGAACCGGTGTCGCGTGACCCGGCACGGTCACGCGACGCAATCGGCTCGACTTGGGCAGCCTGACCGTCGCGGAATTCGAGGAACGAACCCAGAACGCGCACTCTTCCTTGACGGGCCGGGGAAGCCAGGTAGGAAGGGCGTTGAGTCATGCGGACCACGTTCCTGTCGATGTTGGGCAGACACGCAAGCGTAATGGGGTTGGGGTGTATGCGATTGCGACCGGAACCCGACGGGGAGTCCTTCGCGCTACTCGACCGGTATCGTGCTGCCGGCGGGAACGTATACGACACGGCAGAGATCTACGGCAGAGGTGAGTCGGAACAGGCGCTCGGCCTTTATTTCGAGATGCGAGGTGGGCGAAGTGACGCAATCATCGTGAGCAAAGGTTGCGTCGAGCCTCACCTGGTGCGTCCCGATTACATCCGGGCCGCCATCGACCGCAGCTTGGAACGGCTGCGGACCGACTGCATCGACCTTTATCTGCTGCACCGCGATGACCCGAGCGTTCCCGTGGGCGAGCTGGTGGACGTCTTGAACGAAGCGGTGCGAAAGGGGAGGGTTCGTGCCTTCGGCGGTTCGAATTGGACGACGGCACGTTTCGCCGCTGCAAACCGGTACGCCAAGGAAAACTCGCTGCACGAGTTTACCGCATCGAGCCCTCATCTGGCGCTCGCTGTGCCCCGTGAGCCTTGGTGGGCAGGCTGCAGACTACGCCACCGAAGAGGACCTGAAATGGTACGCCCAGCGGGAAATGCCGCTCTTTGCATGGTCGAGTCAGTGCCGCGGCTTCTTCTCAAAGGAGCCAATCTCCGATATTGCGTACATGGCCGACGTGGTTCGAGTCTATTACACGACACCCAACCTCGAACGTCGGGAACGGCTCATGCTGCTCGCAAATGAGCGAGGCGTCGATCCCGCTGCACTTGCAGTGGCATACGTGACGTCCTTGCCGCTGAACACCGTGGCTCTCGTGGGACCGCTTTCCGTAGCGGATCTTGGAGCCGGGCACTCTCCGTCGCGGACCTAACCCTCGCCCCCGAGGAGATCCGTTGGCTCGAGTCGGGCCGCCGCGCTCCTACCGGTTGAGTTCGCAGGCGCGGGAGTCGTCGAGTCGTCGGTCGCAGGCAAACCGAATCGTTTCTGACTTCACGCGCAACATACCCCATCGACGTTTCGACGCCCTGAAATCGAGAGCGCGACTGCTGCCGGTGGGGCGTCTTCGAAGCATTGGGCGCTAGTTCACCTGTGCGCAGAAGTTCTTGACCTGAATACCGTCTGCCCCGCCCCAGAATCTCGAAGCCGGCAAAGATGACACTCAGGTACATGTTCTGCGTGATGCCGTGCTTGTTCGTCACGCTGTCCCGGATGAACTTGTTCAAATCGAACGCGAACCCGTCGCGTGGCTGCACGCTGACACACGAGATACACGGTGGCGAAGAGGCGTCTACCCAAACGTCCCACGTGCCCTCCACACCGGCGATGGTTGCACCGCGACGCGAGCGGAACCCTCGGGGTTGTCGGTTGGTAGGTGCTGTTCGGATTCTATCGTGTTTCCCTATTAACCTTAGCAATACAT
>JASGIX010000053.1:0-23630 GCA_049840955.1 Polyangiaceae bacterium | reverse complement strand
ACGTATTGCTAAGGTTAATAGGGGAAACACGATAGAATCCGAACAGCACCTAGTCGGACGCCGAGGTGCGCGGCTTTGCCGAGGATCTCTATCGCGTGGCGACGTCGCGTGCCGAGGAGATTGACGAGCTGATCACGAAGCATCTCGTCAACTGGCGCCTAGAGCGCATGGCGGGCGTCGATCGCAATGTGCTGCGCCTGGCCTGCTGCTGAGATGCTGGGCTTCAAGAGCACGCCATTTCCGATCGTGATCAATGAGGCGCTGGAGATTGCGCGGCGGTTTTCGTCGCCCGAGTCGGCGGGCTTTTTGAACGGCGTGCTGGATGTGATGGCCAAGGAAGTGATCAGGAAGATCTAGCTGCAAGAGATCTGGCGGCTGGTTCAGGCGCGCATCGAAGCAGGTACGGGGGATTTTGGAATGCCTTTCGAACATATCCTGATCGAGAATCGTGCTCCGGTATGTGTGATCACAGGATTACTGGTGAAGGTTTTGAATGCGCTGAACTCGGCGACGCTGATGGAGCTCTCGCTGGCCTTTGACGCGGCTGCGGCTGATGAGACGATTCGCGTGATTCTGCTTACGGGCGCGGGGCCGAAGGCCTTTGTGGCGGGTGCGGATATCGCCGAGCTCTCCGGCTTGGATGAGGCTGCCGGGCGCGCCTATGCCGAGCATGGCGACAAGTTGGCGCGCAGGATGGAGCGGCTGGGAAAGCCGATTATCGTCTGCATTCAAGGCTTTGCTTTGGGTGGCGGATGCGAGCTGGCGATGGCCTGCACGCTGCGTCTTGCCGCCGAAGAGGCGAAGCTGGGGCAGCCCGAGGTGAAGCTGGGCCTGATTGCCGGCTTTGGTGGAACGCAGCGGTTGCCGCGGCTGGTGGGCCGGGGCGCTGCGCTCAAGATGCTGCTGACGGGCGGCATGGTTTCGGCGGCTGAGGTGTTGCGGATTGGGCTGGTGGATGAGTGGTGCCGGCGGGTGAGTTGATGGGGCGCGCCGAGGCGCTGGCGCTCGACATTCGCCGTGAATGCTCCGGTGGCGATTGAGCGCACGATGCTGGTGGTTGATCCGGGTTCTTATCCAGCCTCTGAGGATGGGCTGGCCGAGGAGGCGCGGCACTTCGGGGGCTGGTCTGTGCCACTGCTGACAAGGCCGAGGGGACGGCGGCTTTCTTGGCGAAGCGGTCTGCGGTCTGGTCGGGTAAGTAATTCTGGCTGGGCTGCTACATGTTCTGGACGGAGAGATCGGGGCAGGTGTGTAAGTAGAGACGTGGCTGGCAAGCTGGCCATGCTGGCACGGAAAAGCTGGCTTTCCGTGCTGATATGCTGAATTCAGTGATGTCGCAGAACTTTTTCCGCCGTTCTCTTGCAGTGGTAGCGCTGGGCGCTTCGTCTTTGGCTGGGTGCCGCAGTGAAAAGCAGGCGGTGACGAAGTTTTCGAATGCCGAGCATCAGGCGCAGCAGGCCTCGCAGCTCCGGGACCAGCAGCGCGCGCAGCTGAGCCGCATTGCGCTGCCGACCAAGAGCCGTTACATCGATGTGCATGAGCCCGGCGCGTGGGCGAATCCATTTATCAGCTATGACGTGAAGATGGTGAATCTGCGCGTGACAATGGCGGATGCGAATCCGAGCAAGTTGCCACACGCCAGTCGCGATCCCGCTCGGGTTCGAACGACTGGCGTGCCTTACCTAGAGCGCCATTGGCGCGCTAGCCCTTGCGACGTGCGCGTCGGCGCAAACAATCACCAATAGTAGAAAGATGCGTAAGAGAGGGTGCAGCCGGAAATCTCGAGGTACAGGTATCCGTCCCCAAGGGCGTTCTGGGCGCCGAAGGATGCTGCGTCTTTCACTTCGACGCCATTGACGAACGCCTTGCACCCCGTGTTGTTCGAGATGCCGCCGCCGCCAATGGACTTGGCAATCCGGAAACACGTGTATGCCGTCTGAGGGACGCTTCGTATTACCCGTCGCCGCGGCGTCGGTGTACGTGCTGCAAGGCGACGCCTCGCAAACACTCCCGTTACAGAACGGCTTCGACAACGTGCACTCGGTGCCGCATCCACCGCAATTCGTAGCGGACTCCTTCGTATCGACGCAAGTACCGTTACAGTCCGTGTAACCGCTGGCGCAAACGCAAGCGCTTGCCGTGCACGTCGCGTTGCTTCCGCAAGTCTTGCCACAGGCGCCACAGTTTTTCGCATCACCGGTAGTGTCGACACATGTTCCGTCACAATCGGTGTACCCGGTGTCGCACTTGCACGCGCTCGCCGTGCACGTCGAATGAGCGCCGCACTTCACCCCACAATCGCCGCAGTTGCTGGCATCCTTCGTGGTATCGACGCAAGCTTTGCTGCAGAACTCGAGGGCCGTATCCGTGCACGTGCACGCACCGGCCGTACACGTCGAACCGGTCGGACAGGCATTGCCACACTCGCCGCAATTGGCGGCATCGGTCTTGACATCGACGCAAGCCGTACCGCACGCCGTCAACGTGGTGTCCGTGCATGCGCAGGCGTTGTTCGTACACGCCGCTTCTGCCGGACAAGCGTTACCGCACTTGCCGCAATTGGCCGCGTCGTTCGCGACGCACGCACCAGTGCAGAGCAGCTGTCCAGTTTCGCATGTGACCGTGGTCTTGGTGGTCGCCGTCGATTTGCTTCCACCGGTACCGACAGCACCACCCGTGCCGACCGTCCCGGTAGTGCTCGCCTTGGTTCCGCCGCTGCTCGTACCTGCCGTCGTATTGGCGGCAGTCGCGCCACCGGAAGTGGAGCCCGATGCACCGCCCATCCCACCCGAGCCGGAAGAATCGATGCTCTCGGCAGAAGCGCAAGCGTTCACGAGCAGTGCCACGCCAGAAAGAAGACCCATCACTGGAAACACAAGATGAAGACGAGAAGTCATAGCGACCGACTATAGCGATCGGGTGCCGCCACCGCACGCGTGAGTTACACGAAGACACGACGCCGATCGACGCCGTTCGTGTCGACGAGATTCGTTCTGTGCAACAACGCGCACAATTCGCGTCACACGAATGAAGACAGGAACGCTTCCACAAAAACCCACATCATCATGTGCGACCGAGATACGCCGAGTGAGCGCCGAGGAAATCGCACAATCACCTCGATGTGACACGGAATCAACACGACGTTTGCCCGCCAAATCTCCACTGGAACGACAAGCAAACGTTTCGCTGGCTCGATTTGCCTGAAATCCCCGGATCGTACGTCTACCTTCACCCACCTTCACCCAAACACGCTCGCCTCGAGCTCCGTACCCAAGCTCAAGCATCGCGACGGCTCGCCTCGGCCTCGAGACTGCGATACACGCGGGTTTACTGCTCGCCCGCGCGGCACGAGGTCCGAGGCACGGAAGAAGCCAAGCAATCCCGAAGCGCCTCGAGCTTTGTGTCGGTGCGGCGTGGCAACGACGCGATGCGCACGGCTCCCTCGCGACGAACACAACGACGTCATCGCGGCACAACGACGTCATCGCGGCACAACGACGTCATCGCGACACAACGACGTCATCGCGACACAACGACGTCATCGCGGCACAACGACGTCATCGCGGCACAACGACGCCATCGCGGCACAACGACGTCATCACGACACAACGACGTCATCGCGGCACAACGACGTCATCGCGGCACAACGACGTCATCACGACACAACGACGTCATCACGACGGACAGACAACAGTCACCAGATCGGCGACGCCGGGGCGATGTCGGGCCGACGTCCTTCATCGGGAGGCGAATCTTCAGGGCGAATGCAGCGGCTCTTCGCCGTCGCTCCACTCGGATTGAGCACAGAAGGAGCAAAGCCGCGGGTTGTTCACCCCGCGACGCGTCGAAGCCAGGCGAAGAATCCCTGCTAAGCCCCTCCCATGGTGCTGATCTTTGCTCATCCGTACCGAGACCGTTCCCGCGCCAACGCTCGCCTGCTCGAAGCCGTGCGCGACGTTGCGGGGCTCGATGTGCATTCGCTCTACGACGACTATCCCGACTTCGATATCGATGTGGAGCGCGAACGAGCGGCGCTCGCACGTGCAGAGCTCGTGATCTGGCAACACCCATTGTACTGGTATTCGGTACCGAGTCTGCTGAAGCATTGGTTCGATCGGGTGCTCGTGCGTGGCTATGCTTACGGGGACGGCGGCACCGCCCTCCAAGGAAAACGTTGTCTCTGGGTCGCGACGACGGGTGGAGACGACGCTGATTACACGGCAAGTGGGATCCACGGACACGACTTCGACCAATTCGTCCCCGCAGTACGACAAACGGCTCGCTTCTGCGGCATGCACTGGGAGTCCCCAATCATCGTGCGCGGCGCTCACGCGATTTCTGCGAGCCAACTCGACGTGTACGCCTCGAGCTATCGAGCTCGCCTGATCGATCTCGGTGCATCTCGGGAGAATCGAGCATGAATCACGACTCCCCACTACTTAGCGCCATCGTCTTCCTCACGGCAGCGGTCGTTTGTGTTCCGATAGCGAGTCGACTCAAACTGGGCTCGGTGCTCGGATATCTAGCCGCAGGTTGCATCATCGGTCCCTTCGGCTTGCGGTTGATCCCCGATCCGCAAGCGACGCTACATTTTGCCGAGATCGGCGTCGTGCTCATGCTCTTCGTCATTGGACTCGAGCTCGATCCGTCGCACCTGCTGCACCTGCGAAAACCCGTTTTCGGAGGCGGATCACTCCAGCTCGTCGCGTCGGCGCTGGTCCTCGGAGCAGGCGCCTTGCTACTCGGATTGCCGTGGCAAGCAGCGCTCGTCGCGGGTTTGGCCCTAGCGCTTTCTTCCACGGCGGTCTGCATGCAGACCTTGAACGAGAAGAATCTCGCGGCCGCGCCGGTTGGCCGCGCCGCATTCGCAGTGCTCTTGTTCCAAGACATTGCAGCCATTCCGCTTCTGGCCATCGTTCCGCTTCTGGGTCTAAGGGATCACGTCGAGGACTCGAGTCGGTGGCTCGCTGTAACAAAAGCCGTCTTGGCGATCGTGCTCGTCATCCTCATCGGACGTTTCCTGACTCGTCCCATCCTGCGTGTGCTCGCTCGAACGGGCCTGCGCGAGGTCTTCAGTGGGTTCTCCTTGCTGCTCGTGCTCGGGATCGCGATGCTGATGGAGAGCGTCGGAGTATCGATGGCCCTCGGCGCGTTTCTGGCCGGCCTGCTCCTGGCGAGCTCGGAGTATCGACATGCGCTGGAAACGGACATCGAACCCTTCAAAGGGCTGCTGATGGGCCTCTTTTTCATCGCCGTCGGCATGAGCATCGACTTCGGTCTACTCGCGCGTTCACCACTTTCTGTCGTGTTGCTGCTGTGTGGATTCCAAGCCGCCAAAATCCTTACCTTGCGCCTCGTGGCAGGTCCCATTGGAGTGCGCGCCGAACAACGTTGGCTATTCTCCGCACTGCTCGCGCAAGGCGGTGAGTTTGCCTTCGTCGTGTTCGGCGTCGCAAGTCACGCCCACGTACTTCCGGGCGAATGGGACAAGCTCCTCACGTTGTCCGTGGCATTGTCCATGGCGCTCACACCGGTTTTGCTCATCGCAAGTGATCGTCTGGCGCGACGCTTCGCGGCACCGAAAGCCGCAGAGGCCGACGTCATCGAGTCGCGAGATCCCCCGGTCATCATTGCAGGCTTCGGCCGATTTGGTCAGATCGTCGCGCGTCTACTCTTTGCGAGCGGAATCAAAGCCACGGTGCTCGATCACGATCCGGACCAAGTAGAAGCCCTACGGCGCTTCGGTTTTCGTGTGTACTACGGGGATGCGACTCGACTCAATCTGCTCCACGCCGCCGGAGCGGAGCAAGCCCGTCTGCTCGTGCTCGCCGTGGATGATCCAGAAACCAGCATCCGTGTCGTGGACGCGGTAAAGGAACACTTCCCCGAACTCGCCATCGTTGCGCGGGCGCGGAACGTATCGCATTGGCAACAGCTCCGTTCCCGCGGTGTCCGCGTGGTCGAACGCGAGACGTTCGAGGCGGCCGTCCTCGTAGGTCGTCGCGTCCTCGAAGCTCTCGGCGTCGGACCCTACGAGGCACGCGAACGCGCCGATGCCTTTCGTCGCCACAACGTCCGCACCCTGGAAGAGATATTGCCGTTGTGGGAAGACGAAGCCAAAAGGACGAACATCGTGCGGTCTGCGCGAGAGCAGCTCGAACGACAGATGGAACGCGAGCGGACGGACCGAACGCATGAGGGAAACCATGGCTGGCAAACCGAAGGATCGCCGTCGTCTGACTCGCCCCCTTTACAGAAGCCGTCATCTGCTCAAGGATAACCCTCGGCTCGCGGGCACATTCGTCTAGAGGGGATCATGGCAAACTTGGGACGGCGGCGTTACTTGGGATTCGTTCAGTTTCGGTCAACCCTGACTCTTTTGTCCGTTCTCTTCGCGTTGCCCTGCGTCGGGGGGTGCTCAAAGAAGTCGAAAGAATCACCCAAAGCGGGAGCACTCGGGGCGGCAGCGGTGTCGGCCGCGGCATCTTCGGCGGCGCCCGTCGATCCCCTTCGAACGGCAGTCCCGCGGTTCGCGGTGGTAAGCGAATTTCCCAATGATGCAACGACGTTCAGGCTAAAGAACGGTCTCGTGATCTGCGACGCGTGCTCAGTGGACACCAAGCGGCGCAAGGAACCTCGCCCGCTACACGCGTACGATGGCACGACGCTCACGGATCTCACGAGTCTCTTGGACGACAACAAGATTGCGGCGGCTCTGAGTGCGACGAGCGTGGCGGCACTGGTCGAGCCATCCCACGGCGGCGCCTATCGGTTCCTTGGCAAATGGCCGGAATCCCTTTATGTCGAGCTTTTCGGCGAGTGGGACGACGATAACACGCCGCGCAATGGTTCCGTCTGGATCCGCCGCACCCTCAAACGAGCGGGAAACACTTCGCGGGAAATCCCTGAAGAAAGCGTATACGACGAGAAGCTCGAACGCTTCGACCAAGAGCCTGGTCCGCCGCGAGATCTGCCGCGACAGTTCGACGCTGCATTGGTTCATGCTCCCCATTGGGGAAATGGCGAGATCCCCGTCGTCGGCGGCGACGGCCCCTTGCTCGTATTGGGCGCCAAAGTCCTCGATCTCTGGGACGAACACGTCTTCCGCCAGCTGACGCCGAGTTGGACGGGCAGCGAGACCATCGACAGTGTGGCTCGTTTGGCAACGGGCTATACCTTGGTGGCAACGAGCACGGGTCTCTACGTCGTCGGCCGCGACGGTAAGAGTCAGCCGCTCGAATGGTCAGGGGGTGATGTGCCGTCGAAACCTCACCTATTCGTCATTCAGAATCACCTCGCCATGCTGGGCGTCGTCGGCGCAAAGATGCGCCTTTACCGCTTCGAAAACAACGAGCCACTGGCCGTCCCCCACCACGGACGAAAGACGAATCAGGCCACCGAGAATCGAACCGCTCCGCCGAAGGACGCCGAAAGTATCCCGGCAATGGTCAAGTTCACGAGTGCCTGCAAACACCCCTTCGTCGTCTTGTTCACCCCGCCGGGCGCGAACTGGGACTATCGCAGCCTCGCGGCCAACCTGACGGGCCAGGGTGACTTGCAAGATCACCTGACGTTCGTCGAGTTCCTTCGCGGAGAGACAGTGTACTTCGGCGCTCAAGCGGACACGGAAGACCTGGCACGCGCGCTCATCGGCGCCTACGTAGGACGCGTGCCCAAAGCCAAACCGCAGCTCGGATGTCTCGACGCCAAGGGCTACCTGCCGGATCCGACCACCGACAAATGGGACGCGCGCACCGTATCGATCAATCTCGCTGTCGGATCGGCACTGTGACGTCGTTCAGGGCTCTGCTGCCGGCGACACTGCTCGTAGCTGCGACCGTCACGGCTGGGGCTAAGGCTACGAAGCCCGATTTCCCGCACCCGGGGCCGCCGCAGGGTTCGGCAACCGCGAGGGCCAACCATGACGAGACCTGCGCCCGTTGCCACGCCGAGATCGACAAAGAATGGCAGCAGTCTTGGCACCGCAAGAGCTTCACGAACGAGGAGTTCCGGGCGTCCCTCGAACGTGAACCTCCACCGACGCGACCTCTATGCATTCGTTGTCATGCTCCCGAGCTCACCGGCGATGCGCCGTCACCGGATCGCGCGCACCAGGTCGGCGTGACCTGTGTGACCTGCCACTTGCCAGATGGTGATCCGGACCAACCACCTCTTCGGGTGAATGCTGCAGGCGGAAACGTTCCGCATCCTCCCCTTCGGCCCTCGTCCAGTTTGAGGGACGTAGCGGGCTGCGCTGCTTGCCACGAGTTCAAGTTCATTACACCGCGCCCGAGCTACGCACGCGAACCATCACAGTGGATGCAACGCACTGTCCGTGAACATTACGATGGCCAGGTGGGCGATCTTACGTGCACGACGTGTCACATGCCGCAGGTCGTGAAGCCGCGTCGTCATCATGACCATCGTTTCTTGGGCGGACATGACGACGGCATGCTCCATCGCGCCGTCGAGATCACCGCAACCCGACCGAATCCTGGCCTCGTGCAAGTCGTCGTGACACCGAAGCGCGTCAGTCACGCCGTGCCCACGGGGGATCTATTCAGGCGCATCGCCGTGTACCTCGAGCCAATCGCTTACACGCCCGTCCAGGGGCCATACGCGAGATTCCTCGCCCGCCATCACGAACGAATCGAGGGTGGTCAGCGTTTGGAGATGCGCGACGATCGCCCGTTTCAAATCCCAACCGTTTTGGACTTCGAACTCGACTACTCCTGGCTTGCGGAGTCCCTCGATTATCGCGTCGTCTACGAACGCGTCGCGTACCTCCGGGGCGACGACGAACGTCGTGCGGCCGTTTTCCAGTCGCGTCATCCTGGCGCAAGGGAGATTGCCTACGGAACCCTCCGTGAAGAGATAGCGACGAATGTCGCTGGTCGGCACGGTGGTCTTGCTGCGGGGCACAATTGCGATGTTATGGCGTCGAAGTATTTCCACCTGTCGAGAATGCCCGACCATAATCGAGCGCGAAAGTTCGGGCGAAACGTTCCCAGCAGGTGAAATCTTGCACAGCTGAGATGAGACCGCAGGTTTGCGGGCATTTGGCGAAGGTACTCCCCCGCGATTGTTCGCTGGCGACACAGTTCTCAATCGCGGGGGCTCGATGAGCCTCAGACCAACCGTCCCGGGATCCACCGTTGGAAGGAAGTCAGCCGATGCCAATCCGAATCCGCACCCTTTCTCGCCGTTTTCGTTGCTCACCCGCTTGGGGTCTTCCCTTCGTACTCGTCTGTGCTGCCACAGCAACGTCACCGGCATTGGCTGCGCAGTGGCAAAACAAGGTCAGCTATGGTGGCACGACGGTCATGGACCTCTACGTCCCCGACAAGGTGAAGACTTCACCCGGGGTCGTCGTCTCATTACATTATTGTTCGGGCACATCGACCAACGCACATGGTTGGTTCCAGTCCTACGCCGATCAGTACGGGTTCGTCATCATCGCGCCCAGCGCCGGCGGTGAGTGCTTCGATGCGACGCCCGCACGCAGTGGAGAACGCGAAGCGATCACGAAGATGGTGCAATACGTGATCACGAAGAACAACGCGGACAAGACCCGCGTCTTCGCTGCTGGAGCGTCGTCGGGTGCGTGCATGACCAATGCGCTGCTCGCGGCGTATCCCGACGTCTTTGCTGCCGGCTCGGTCTTGGCTGGGGTGCCCGCAGGCGCGTGGTCGGGCGGCAATAAATACGGCTGGAGCGCGCCCGCCGGAAGGACGGCGCAACAGTGGGGCGATATCGTCCGCAATGCCAACCAAGGGTTCAGTGGAACGCGTCCGCGAGTTCAGCTCTGGCACGGAACCGGTGACACCACGCTCACCTATTCCACTGCATTTCCCGCCGAAGTGGCGCAATGGACGAACGTCTTCGGCGTAACTGAGACGAACGCCACCAAGGACACGTTCAAGACGAGCCAAGAGAGCTGGGCCCGAACGTCCTATAGGAACACGACGGGAACCGTCGTGCTCGAGACGAACGTGGCCCAAAACGCGCCGCACGATCTCTCGGGGCGAGGCTTGTGGTCAGACGTCGTGCGCTTCTTTGCGCTCGACAAAGATCCGTCGGGTACCGGCGGCGCATCCTCGATGGGCGGAGCTTCAGCGGGCGGAGCTTCGGCGGGCGGAGCCGGAAGCGCCACTGGTGGACGCACGAGCACCGCGAGCGGAGGGCGCTCGAGTACGGCGGCAGGTGGCAGCTCGTCGATTGCTGCCGGCGGTAAGTCGACAAACACCGGTGGAACAGCGAGCAACAGCGCGACGACGGGAGGAGCCGTTCCTTCTACGGGTGGGGCGATCGGTGCCGTCGGCGGCGCACCCAACACTGGTCGCGGCGGTTCGGGAGCCATTCCGACGGGTACCACCGCGGGCGTCGCCGGCCAGTCCTCGACGTTACCCAACGGCACCGCCGCAGGTGCAGGCGCATTCGGCGGAGCTGCTCCAACGGATGGCTCGTCTTCCGACGAGAGTGGCTGCACTGTGCGCAGCGGGCATCAACCACTGAGCGCCATGGCGGCGTTCTCGGCGTTCGCGCTCGTGGCGCTACTGCGACGCAAGCGTCGCGACGGCGATTCGGCCCGCGCAGAATAGCGCAGCCGGCACATCATCGCTCGACTTGCCCGGGGCGCCTGTCGGCTCCGGGCAGACGCTCGTGTTGCAGCGACTGGGCATTCCTTGCGCCGCCGGCCAGTTAATCAACATCGGCTATGCTCGAGATTGGGCCCGAACTGTCACGATCGCCCTCCAGCCGCGTCTACGTCTCCAGATTGGAGAGATTTGTCATGCACGACGTGGACACGGACTCGGTTCCCCAAGCAATCCTCGCCCTCGAACGGCGAGCTCTCGAACGATGGTCCAACGGCGATCCTTCGGGATTCCTCGAGATCTCGGCACCAGAAGTCACCTACTTCGATCCCTTCGTCCCGCAGCGGATCGACGGACTCGACGCCCTCCGTGAGTACTACGAGGCGCTACGCGGGAAGGTGCACGCACGAAGTTTTCAGTTCGTGAACCCAATCGTTCGACATTATGAATCGATTGCGGTCCTCACGTTCAATTTCGTTTGCGTTCTCGAAAGCGGCACGGAACTACGCTGGAACTGCACGGAGGTTTATCGGCAGCTGACGGAAGGCTGGCGGATCGTACAGACGCACTGGTCGTATACAAAGATCTGATCGTTGCGTGACCGACCAGAGGTGCTCACGCAACGGGCCGTCCCGGGGCGTTTGCACGACGCACTGGCCAGCAGCGTTTGCGCGACGCACTGGCCAGCGGCGTTTGCACGACGCACTGGCCAGCGGCGTTTACGCGACGCACTGGCCAGCGGCGTTTGCGCGACGCACTGGCCAAAGGCGTAGCCCGCACGCCCAGAGTGTCCCGCGATGGAGCGCCGAGGTGCCCCACGGGCAACGAGCTCGCATGCCCGGCTTTCTCGATTACAATGGCTGCCATGACACCGACCAAACTTATCGGCTTTCTTACGGCACTCTCCGGCTTCTCACTCCTCACTGGCTGCAGCGACGACGACGCTGACGGAATCGTCTGCACCACGAATATCGTTTACGGGCTCACCGTCGACGTGGAAGGTGGGGCAAGCTCCGAGAAATGTGACTACACGGTGACCGCCACCGAAGGCAAATACGTCGAGGCCCTTCAGTGCGACGTATTTGCGGGCGATACCACTTGTCACTGCTACGGCGCGAAAGAACGAGCGGGCATGTACCACGTCGAAGTCGCCTCCGGCGAGGAAGTACTGGCTTCGCGGGACGTCACCGTATCGGGTGACGAATGCCACGTCGAGACCCAACGCCTCTCGTTCTCCGCGCCGTGATGCACTCCGCTCACTTCTGAACGAAGGACGGATCCATCCAAAACACTTCCCAGTGGTGGCGATCGAGGTCGGCGAACGCTCGCAGGTACATGAACCCGTGATCCTGCACACTCCCGAGCTCCTCGCCACCTGCTGCGACGATCTTGGTGATCATCGCGTCGACCTCTGCGCGACTCTCGCACGAGAGCGCGAAGATCCCCTCGATATGCGTTTTGGTGTCGCAGATCTCACGCTTCGTGAAGGTGCGGAAGAATGGCTCCGTGAGGAGCATGGCGTAACCGCTCTCGCCGAAGACGAGACAGGCACCCTTGTCGTCCGTGAACTGCGCATTGAAAGAAAACCCGAGAGACTCCCAAAACGCCTTCGCGCGGCCCAGATCTTTTACTGGCAAATTGATGAACACTTGTCGAGACATGATCGGCTCCTTTGGAGAAACGTTCGTTCCTTGCGTGACTTCAAGCGCTGCGAGCACTCATTGCGCGGCGTACTGGATGACGTGAAACGCGACCCCTTGTGGCGATTGCATCAACGCGAAGCGCCCGACGTTCGGAATGTCATGTGGCGGGACGCATAACGTCGCGCCGAGCGACGTCGCGAGTCGGACCGTTTCGTCGGTGTTCGTCACGGCGAAGTAGACGCCCCAGTGAGGCGGGACACCGCTCATTTTGTCGGGAGGGAGTACCATCGCCCCAGCAATGGGCGCATCTCCCAAGTGAAACACCGTGTAGTTCATTCCGGGTGCCGGGTGCTCGCTCCGCGGCGACCAACCAAAGAGATCTACGTAAAACTCGACGGCGCGGTCCAAGTCCGTCGTCAGTGTCTCGAACCAAGTCGGCGCACCTGGAGCTTGCGTATCGCATTCGGCGCCATCTTTGGACAAGGGCTGCCACAAGCCGAACACGCCGCCGTTCGGATCGGTGCAGATTGCCATTCGCCCATTTTCGTGGATATCCACCACATCATCCGCGCGTCCACCGAGAGCTTTCACGCGCGCCACCGTGGCGTCCGCGTCAGCGACCTTCACCAAGACGCCAATCGACGGAGGAACGCCCGGAGGGCAAGCGTCGATATCGATCATGGCGCCCGCTGCCAGGCCATCGACCTGTATGACGTATCCCCCAGGGATCCCGTCGGCGAACTTCCAGTCGAAGACGCGCTGAAAGAAGCCCGCGGCTTCGGCGAGCTTTGGCGTGATGAGGTTGATCCAACAAAAATCGTGATTCTTTCGACTTCCCTTCATCGCAATCGAACTCCTTTGGCAACTTGGACGGCGGGCAGCGGACAAACTCATCGGTCACGACGAAAAAAAGAAGCGGGCCTCCGGAGGCACGAAGGCGCGCGCCCACTGGGAGGGAGGAGAGAGAACCTCCCCTCGACTCGAGCGCGCGCTAACTCAAGATGTCGTCGCTCCGATGGGAGTCTCCGCAGGCAGCTCGAGGGGCAAGCCGAACCGAGGGAAAAGTGTCTCCACGTCCAAGAAGTAGGTCGTTCGAGCCACGCGCTCGCCTTCGATCTCGATCACGTTGAGCGACCATGCGTAATACCTTCCCTCGGGGCTACGACGATATTGTCCAAACGCCGGCGCACCGCAGGCCCAGGTCGGCACCAACCGCGAACCGCGGCAGTCCTTTCCACGACCTTGCAACCATTCGAGAATGTCGTCGTGCCCGCGAAGCCACAGGGTGTACGGCGGCATCGACAATACCGCATCGTGATGCAGAAGCGACGTCAGACCCTCCGTGTCGTAGGCCTCGAAGGCCTTCACGTAACGTTCCACGATCTGTCGCTCGACGGCTTCTGGCGTCGGCGTCTCGTCTGCGCGACGTGCGGCGAGGGTCGCCCGTGCTCGCTGAAGTGCACTATTGATGGACGCGTTGGTCGTCTCCAGCGTCTCTGCAGCGTCGGATACCGAGAAGCCGAGCACTTCGGTGAGCAAGAGCGCCGCTCGCTGCTTCGGTGGCAAATACTGGAGCGCAGCAACGAAGGCCAAGCGAATGCTCTGTCGCAACATGATCCGCTCTGCGGGATCTGCGTTCGTCGGGATGACGGTGCGATCGGGTACGGGTTCGAGCCAGTGAGTCCGCGGGCGCGTCTCGAACTCGTCGTTGGTCGTCCCACGCGGTGCCGCGTCGACGACTCGCAGCCGACGGGCGCGCTCCTCGCGGGCGTCGAGACACACGTTTGTCGCGATTCGGAATAGCCACGTGCGGAGGGCAGAGCGACCGTCGAAAGAAGACACTCCGCGCCATGCACGAACCATGGTTTCCTGCACGGCATCCTCGGCGTCCACGACGGAGCCGAGCATTCGATAGCAGTGCCCCATGAGCGCAGCGCGGTGGGACTCGATTTCCAAGGTCACCCCCTGGGGGACGGTCGACGACGCCAAGGTTTCCAGCTGCTCCGACATGGCCCGATCCATAGTGAGCGGTGGGCGCGTTGGCGAGACCACGAGTCAGTGTGGGAGTGCGGCCCTGGGGCAGAAACGACAGTGCCACCTTGCAACCTTCTCGGCCAAAGACTAGGGGAGGCGCGAAAGAAGCCGGTTCTCCGCTCGATGTCACCGTCCCGCGTCGATCATGCCCAATCCCCATCGTCCAGCTGATCTGGCCCCTGTTCGTAGAAAATATCCTTCGCACGTCACTGCTCAGCATCAACACGGTCATGCTCGGCCGTTTTTCACCGAGCGCCGTCGCGGCGATGAGCTTGGTTCATCAGTTCGCCTTTTTCATCTTGCTCATCTACATGATGGTCTCCGTCGGTGCGAGCATCCTCATCTCGCAGAACCTGGGGGCGGGAAAGAAAAGGGACGCGGGGCTCGTCGGGGTTGGCAGCCTGGTGCTGACGACGGGCCTATCCGTGGTGCTTTCCGCAGCGACGCTCTTGCTCGCAGGACCCATCGTCGGCCTCTACCGGCTCGATCCCCAAGTCGCCCTCTATTCGCATCAGTTTCTGGCGATCTTCGGCGGGTTCTCGTTTTTCATGGCGCTCAACATCGCGCAAGCGAGCATCGTTCGTGCGTGGGGCCATCCGCGGGATTCGATGTGGGTCAACAGCATTAGCCTCATCGTTGCGGTGGTCGGCAACTGGCTCTGCCTCTTCGGTCCCTTCGGTTTCCCCGTCCTCGGAATGGTGGGCGTCGCCTCGGCCAACGTCTTGAGCCAGGTGGTCGCTTGCGTGCTTTATCACCGCATCATCCGTCGTCGCCGGGAGATCGAGCTTCCGCTCGGCAAGTTCAAGAGCATTCCGCGATCCGTTTACCGAGCCGTGCTCGCCGTCGGTGTGCCCACAGCGGGAGAAAACCTGTCATACAACGTTTCCCAAATCGTCATCTTCTCGATGATCGCACGGATGGGAACCGAAGCACTGGCAGCAGTCGGAACGCTCTTGGCGATCCTCAGGTACGTCTTCATGCCCGGGATCTCCATCGGAACCGGAGCGCAGCTCAAGGTGGGTTACTTGGTCGGCGCGGGCCGCCACGACGAGGCAACGCACAAGGTGTATCGATACTTCGGTGTCGGCTTCTTGCTCTCCCTCGTTCTCGTTCTTTCCGTCATCCTTTGGCGAACCGAAATCCTCGGGCTCTTCTCGACGGATCGAAAGATGCTGACCCTCGCAGCATCGGTGCTGATGGTCTCCGTGGTGCTCGAGCCCGGACGCAACTTCAATACGATCATCATTCCAGCGCTGAAAGGCGCCGGTGACGTGCAATTCCCCGTCTACGTCGGGATCTTGTCGATGTGGGGCGTGAGCGTGGTCGGCTCCTGGTTCTTGGGGCTTCACTTGCGATTGGGTCTGGTAGGCGTTTGGATCGCCATGGCCCTCGACGAGTGGCTCCGGGGCATCATCATGCTCGCGCGCTGGCGCTCGGGTGCGTGGAAATCGAAGTGCATCGCCTTGGGAAGCGGTATCGAGGAGCCTTCCGCAACCATTACCCATAGCGAAGCGTACTAGAACGGTATGGACGACAGCCACGACACGCAGCCGAGAGGAAGGACGTCGTGACCCGAGCCCCCCGTAAACCTGCCCCCCGGCCCCCGTCGGAAGGCTCGACGCCGAAGGCCGAAAAACCTCGAGCAACGGAAGGCTCGACGCCGAAGGCCGAAAAACCTCGAGCAACGGAAGGCTCGACGCCGAAGGCCGAAAAACCTCGAAGCGCGGCGAAGCCAACGACGCAGACGGCCAGACAATCCACGGCGCGTGAGCGTTCGCGATGCATGTACGTCGCGTTTCTTCGGGGTGTGAGTCCGATGAATCTCAGCATGACGGCGCTCACGGCGTGCCTAAAGGACGCGGGTTACGGAGACGTAAAGACCCTGCTCTCCAGCGGCAACGTCGTGTTTAGCGCACCAGAAGAGACTCCTTCGAGCTTGGAGGACGAACTCGAACGCGCCATGTTGGCGCGGCTCGGACGCACTTTTCAGACCTACGTACGCACCGCGAAGCACCTCGCCGAGCTTGTTTCCACCGACCCATTCGAGAAGCATCGACTGACGCCGCAAGACAAGCGTGTCGTGACTTTCCTCCGCGAAGCACCTCGAAAGTCACCTCGGTTGCCACTCGGAAATCGACGGAGCTCGCATTCTTGCCGTTCGAGGCACGGAGGTGCTCAGCGTCTACACACCGAACCCGCGAGGTCCCGTGTTCATGACCCTGCTCGAGAAGACCTTCGGCAAGGAAATCACGACTCGAACTTGGGGTACGGTCGTAAAAGCGTGCGCGGCAGCGTCGAAAGGCCACTGACCTCGCCAGTCGCTCCGATGCACCGACGCGCCGTCCCCTGCTGTGACCGGCTTGCATGGGTTCGTGCCATCGTGGTGACGGCAAGAATCGGTGCACCCGGCGCGAACCGATCGCATTCCGTCTCGCCCCAGCGAACCAGCCACGCCCCTGCGGTCTTCACCTCAATTCCATGGGCTTTTGGGGCGCCCGTACTCTCGGCGCAAACCGGTGGCTCAATCCGCCGATTTGCGCCTAAACTCGCCCCATGAGCGTCGTCGTAAAGCGCTTCACCGGTTCGGAGTTGGGGCCATATTTGCCGGAGCTTGCTCGATTGCGGATCGACGTGTTCCGTGAATGGCCTTACCTATACGATGGTTCGCTCGAATACGAAGAGCGGTACTTGCGAGGATATCAAACGGACGGCGCGATGATTGCCGTAGCTTTCGATGGCAATCGGGTGGTAGGTGCGTCCACGGCACTTCCTCTTTTGGCCCACGGAGAGGTCCCGCCGTCGGTGTTCGACCCCGCGGGGCTTCGCCCCGAAAGCATCTACTATTTCGGCGAAAGCGTTCTTTGTTGCGAATACCGCGGAAGGAGGATAGGCCACCGTTTCTTCGACGAGCGCGAGCGCTACGCCGCAGAGTTGGGATACACCTGGGCCACGTTTTGCGCCGTCGAACGCCACGCGGATCATCCGCGTCGACCGAAGGATTACGTTCCACACGACGCCTTCTGGACCAAGCGAGGATACGTGCGCCACCCAGAACTCGTCACCACCTTTCGCTGGAAGGACGTGGGGGACGAAGTCGAGACGGAAAAGCCCATGGTGTTTTGGCTCAAGCCCATCGAACCTAGCCCAATTCCGCCGTCTCGATAATCGAAGTCGATCCGACTCCAGAGCTTGCACTATGGACCATCGGTCCCCGCCATCGAGCTTCCATGCCCCCACGCACCCTCAAAATTTGTACGACTCAGTATCCCATCGACCCCGTGGAAACCCGGGAAGACTGGATCGCGAAGACCGAACACTGGATCGAGCGAGCCCACTCGACGGGCGCGGAGCTCGTCGTGTTCCCAGAGTATGCTGGGCTCGAACTGGCCCATACGATCCCCGATTTTACCTCGCTCACGCCCCTCGAACAGCTGCAAGCCCTGCAGCCACTCGTGGCGCTCCACGTCGACGTTCACGAACGATTGTCGCGCAAGTACGAGACCTGGATTTTGGCAGGTTCGTTGCCGGAACGAGTCACCACCGGGTATCGAAATCGCGCGCGATTTTACGGCCCTTCGGGTCTCGCTGCCATTTGCGAAAAATGCATACTGACGCCCTTCGAGCGCCAGTGGGGACTCACACCGGGAGACGAGGTTTCCGTCATCGAAACCCCGATCGGGACGATCGGCGTCGCCATTTGTTACGACAGCGAGTTTCCGCTCCTCGTTCGTTCGATGGTCGATCGGGGAGTAGATCTCGTGTTGGTGCCAAGTTGCACGGACGGCTTGGCCGGCGCCCAACGGGTCAAGATCGCTTGTCAGGCGCGAGCCCTCGAGAACCAGTGTTACGTCGTACAAGCGTCCACGGTCGGGGTGGCTCCCCGGATCCCCGCCGTCGACGAAAACCATGGCATTGCGGCCGCCTATTGCCCGCCGGATGTCGGCTTTCCCGAGAGCGGGATCTTGGCCGCGGGCGCCCTCGATTGCGCAGAGTGGGTCTTTGCCGATCTTGATTTCTTCCGCCTTGCAGAGGTTCGCAGCAAGGGACAGGTGCGAAACTGCGAAGATTGGTCGCTCCAGAACCTCCTGACGTCTCGAACGCGAACAATCATCGTCGATTGACGCTCGGTCGGGAGGTGGCTCGGCGAACTCCGTGCGACTCCCGACGCGCACGACGGCACAGCGCAGCCCCCGTCGACTCCGATCGGGCTCAAACGGCGGGTTTTTCGCCCCATCCGCGCTCGTTACAATTGGTTACATTTGGGAAAAACTTGAGAGAATCCTCGATCGCACCTTCGGGACATGCGAAAGCGTGCCCTCCTCTGGGTGCTCGTCCTCGGGATTGGAACCGGCCTTCTCTGGCTCGGTCGTGCCCACGGCCTCGGACGGCAGCCACCCGCAGTGCCAAGCGAAATTGCGACAGCCTCGCTTAGGAAGCTGGAAGTATTCGTCAAGGCAACGGGGATCGTAAAACCCAAGTCCGGGGCGGAGATCGACGTTGGTACCGCCCTTAGCGGTCTCGTTCGCAGACTCTACGTAAAGACGGGTGATCGCGTGCAAGCCGGACAGGTGCTGTTCGATCTCGACGCGCGGACGTTCCGCGCTCGAAAGGATCAAGCCGCAGCGGCGCGCGCGTCGGCGGAAGCCAATCTGACGTTCGCCAGGGCAGAACTGGATCGACAGCGCACACTCTCGACGAGCGGCGCCATTGCCGCGGTCGCCCTCGAGAGCGCCGAGCGCAATCATGCCGTTGCACTTTCGGCACTCGCGGAGATTCGAGCGCAGCTCGACTTTGCTCGAACGCAACTCGCCGATACCCGAGTAACGGCACCCATTTGCGGAGTCGTCGCCGCGATGAACATACAACAAGGCGAGACCATCACGGCTGGCTCGCTGAAGCCCGCGTCCATCACCCTCATCGATCTCGAGTGCCTCGAAGTGTGGGCCTACGTCGACGAAACGGATATCGGGCGCATCGTCATCGACCAACCCGTGCGCTTCACCGTGGACACGTATCCCGATCGGGAGTTCGAAGGCAAGGTTACGGCAATTTACCCGAAACCCGAGATCCGCGACAACGTAGTAAATTTCGTCGTTCGTATCGATTTCGAACCGTCCGAAAAGCACATCCTCCGTCCGGAGATGACGACGAACGTTCGGATCTTCACCTCGGGACGAGGCGAGGTCCTGACGATCTCGCGCCGCGCCATCCGGCGCGAACGCGGCCAACCCTACGTCGTCGTACGCGCCGGAAAGAACACGGTGCGCAAGGACGTCGTTTTGGGCATCCACGACGACGATTACGTCGAGATCACCAAAGGACTTACGGCGGGAAGCGAAGTCCTCGTCGCGCCCGCAAGCATCGATACGCAGCCAAAGGAAGCAACACCATGATGACCCAGGAACCATTGATCCAACTCGAAACGGTCTCGAAGACCTATCGATCGCCAAATCGTTCCTCCGTTCAAGCGCTGAAGGACGTGTCACTCACAATCAACCGAGGAGAATTCGTGGCGGTCGTCGGAGCGTCGGGCTCCGGCAAGTCGACCTTACTGAACATCCTGGGTCTCTTGGACCAACCGAGCTCGGGTCGATACCGATTCGCGGGCGAGGACGTCTCGAGGGCCAGCCTCGACGATCAGGCGCGACTCCGGAAATCGACGCATCGGCTTCGTATTTCAGGCCTATCGACTCCTTCCACGCTCGAGTGCTCTCGAGAACGTCGAGCTGCCCCTGCTCTACTCCGATGCGCCCATCCAAAGCGACATCGCGAAGCGCATGCTCGAACTGGTAGGACTCGGAGAATCGCGTCGAACATCGGGCAACCGAGCTCTCCGGCGGACAACAGCAACGAGTCGCAATCGCTCGTGCCCTCGTCAATTCTCCCGAATCTCGTGCTCGCCGACGAGCCCACGGGAAATCTGGACCCGCAGACGGCCCGCGGAATCGCGATGCTCTTCGGCAAGTTGAACGCAGCGGGAAAGACCATTCTCTGGGTGACCCACAATCACGAGCTCGCCAAGTACTGCAAGCGAGTCATCACGATCGAAAATGGCTCCATCGTGAAGGACACCACACACCAGAGGAATGCATACGACTTCCCGGACCCGTCTCGGCACGAGACTACCATCCCTCGAGCAACGGAGGCCTTCTGACCCATGCAAACGTCGAAAATGCTCCTCAGCTGTCTTCGCGTGATGCGGCGCTACCAGCTGCGCACGAGCGCCATGTTACTCGGAAGCCTGATTGGCGTAGCCACGCTCAGTTTCATCGTGTCCATCGGCGGCGGTTTGGAACGCAAGGTACAGGGCACGGTCCAGCATTTCTTCAACGCCTCGACGTTGCTCGTCACTACGGGAACGTCAATCTTTCGCGGTGGCCCTCGCGAACCGGGCGCACGTCTCACGCTCGATGATCTGCAAACCGTAGCGGCGTCGCTTCCGAACGTCGAACTCTGGGATCCCCTGGTCACCATTGCCGCCGCTTCGGTTCGCCACGGGGACCGCACTCGCACGTTACGGGTGTTCGGTAACTCCGAGCGGAGCGAGCGCGCTTGGAATCGAACGGTGACTCGAGGGGAGTACTTCGACGCCGCTGCGGTGGCGCACTCGAGCCGCGTCGCCTTGATCGGCGAAACCGCAGCTCGGCAGCTCTTCGGTGACGACGATCCCCTTGGTACCGAGGTCCTCGTCGGCACCGTCCCTTTCCGCGTAATAGGGATTCTCGAACGCCTCGGAGTAGACGCTCACGGATTGGATCGAGACGACGAGCTCATCGTACCGATCTCGACCCTGATGCATCGAGTGACCAACACTGACGTCCTTTCCGGGGGCAAGTTCGTGTTCAAAAGCCCGGCGGAGGTACCCGACGCGGCCCGGCATGTGCGAGCAGCGTTACGCGAACGCCATGGCCTCTCGAAGGACGCGCCCGACGACTTCACCATCCTCACCCCCGCAGACATGAACGCCATGTTGACGCGGGCGCGACGCGTGTTCTACGTGCTCCTCCCGTTGGCAGCCGGGATCGCGATGCTCGCCGGAGCCTTCGTGACTGCGGCGCTGATGCTGTTGTCCGTGTCCCAACGCACCGCCGAAATTGGAATGAGACGCGCCGTTGGCGCAAGGGCGCGAACATCGCCGTTCAGTTCCTCGGTGAGTCCACCCTGACCACCCTGCTCGGAGGCACATTGGGCCTCGTCATCGGTCTGATGGGCTCGGTCGTCGTCTCCAAACATCTCGGCGTGGAGAGCACATTCACCTGGCAAGCTCCTGCAATCGCGCTGACCGTATCGACCGTCTTCGGCATACTAGCTGGAGTCCTCCCTGCACGGCGCGCCGCGCGCCTCGAACCGACCGACGCGCTCCGATGAAACTCTCGCGCGTCCTCCTCGGCTCGCTTCGGATCGTGCTGTCGAACCGTACGCGAAGTCTCCTCGCCGTAGGTGGCGTCGCCATTGGGGTCGCATTGGTCCTTTTGACGAGCGCCGTCGGCGAGGGCGCTCGAGCCGAACTCCTCGCGGGCACCGATTCGATGGGCACGCGCTTGCTCGTGGTTCGCGCCGCTGCGACTAAGGCCTCACCCGCACGCAGAACCGCTGCAAAGGTCTCGTCCGCAGCTTGAAGTACGAAGACGCAGAGGCCATCGAAGCGCTCAGCTACGTGGAGCGAGCCGCACCCGTTCTCGATGGCGAACTTCGTGAAAGTTTCGCTCTCCTTCAGGCGTTACGGCGACCATGGCCGTCGGTACCACTTGCGCCATATTTGCCGTGCGCGGATACGTCGTGGCACGCGGACGCGGCTTCACCGAAGAGGACGAAACGAGGGCCACGCGAGTCGCAGGTCTCGCGCACGCATCGCCGCGCGACTTTTTCCCACCGCCGACCCCATTGGGCAGACCGTCCGCATACGTGGGGTGCCCTTCGACGTGATTGGTGTACTCCGCCCGGTTGGCGCTTCCTCCGACGGCTCCGACCATGACAGCCAGATCTTGCTTCCCCTACGCACCGCACAACGTCGTCTCTACGACTCGCGTTCCCTCACCTTCATTTACGTCCTGGCACGCGACGCAAACTCCGTCCAGACGATACAAAAGGACAATGGCGTGTCTCCTCCGCCAACGACATCGGTTGACCCAACCGATGACTCCAGACGATTTCTCCGACTTCCAGAGCCAGACCAAGGCGGCAAGCTCTTCCGCGCCGATTCTCGCGCGCTCCTTGGAGCTGCTCGAGGGTGGATTCGGCGCCGTGGCACTACTCATCGGCAGCGCAGGGATTTTGGGACTCATGCTCCTCTCCGTTCAAGAAAGAACCACTGAGATTGCGCTTCGCGTGGCCGTAGGGGCAGAATCCAAGGACATCGCCCTACAATTCTTCGTCGAAGCGATGCTCCTCGCGTCCCTCGGAGGCATTGTCGGGACTGCGCTCGGTCTCCTCTCGGCTTCGACGGTGGCCAACCTGGCGGAGTGGCAGGTCGCATACGCTGGGAAACCCCTGCTATTGCCGCTCGCCCTCTCGCTCACGATGGGCATCCTCGCGGGGGTCCTTCCTGCGAACAAGGCCGCCGGAAAATCCCACCGATCCTCGCATTCGCGCAACAGTGATATGGTGTTTTCGTCGATGTCGACCCAGTTTCACCCCCACGGTCCTCATCATCGACGATGACGAGGAGCTCAACACGTTGCTCGTGCAATACCTGAGCCGATACGGCTACTCCGTCCTCACGAGCACTCATCCCGAGACACGGACTCCGACGGTTGAAGAGTGCCGAACCGGACGTGGTGATCCTGGACGTGATGTTGCCGGCAATGGACGGGTTCGAAGTGTGCCGCAAGGTCCGTCAATCGAGCGACGTACCCATCGTCATGTTGACCGCCCGCGGTGACGTCATGGACCGCATCCTGGGGCTCGAGATTGGTGCCGACGACTATCTCCCCAAGCCCTTCGAACCCCGACAGAGCTCGTCGCGCGCATCCAGGCGGTGCTGCGGCGCAGAGCGACACCCGGACGCGCCGAACTCCTTCGCATCGGCGATCTGGAGCTCAACAAGGCCGCGCTCGCCGCTTCGCTCGGTGGCGCGCCACTCGAATTGACTACCGCTGAATTCGCATTGCTGCTCCTCTTGGTCGAAAGCCGTGGACGAGTCCTTTCGCGCGAGCAGATCCTGGACGCGACTCGCGGAACGGACTGGGAGTCCTTCGATCGTTCCATCGACGTCCTCATCAGTCGTCTCCGCCACAAGTTGAATGACGATCCGAAGGAGCCGAAATACATCAAGACCGTCTGGGGACGGGGTTACTGCTTCATAGGTGCTGTTCGGATTCTATCGTGTTTCCCTATTAACCTTAGCAATACGTAACTG
>JASGIX010000052.1:0-16400 GCA_049840955.1 Polyangiaceae bacterium | reverse complement strand
ATTGCTAAGGTTAGAGGCAAAAACTAATCCGAACAGCACCTGACGGTAGCCGCGAGTTCGCCCGGTTGCGCCAAGTGGAGTTGCCGGGCGCATCGAAGACGCCTCGTCCTGAAATCGAGTATCGGGAGCTCACCGTCGATTGGCAGGGCAACTTGCCCATGTTGTCGCGAGTACGCCTCGAAAACGCTTCGCTTGACGGAAACGCCGGTAGGTACACCGACGGTCCCGTCCAGCTTGGTCTATTCGGAGGTCGCCATCAAAGCCACGCGAGCGCTCGTGGGCAGCCTCGAATGGAGCCCCTTCGCCGTCATCTACCGGGCCCAACCGAATGGGCTCGATTTGCGCTCGGCGAGACCTTCGCCACGGCAAAGTGGAGCGTCAGCTATCGGGATGGCGACGACGGGCCCGTGGCCGTACTCGGATTCACTGCCGTCGACGTCTCCGAGCTGCTGTCGCGGGTCAGCAATGCGCCCGTGCCCGACGCCCTCGCGAAGGCTCGAGCCGACGGCGTCCTGACGGCACAGCTCGACCCAGCCACACTGAAGGTGCTCGGCAAGGTCACCGCTCGCCTCACGGGTTTCGTGCCGCCACATCCGCCGGAACTCAAAGGGTACGCGTTCAAAGATACGACTCGCCTCGACGTGACGTTCTCCGGAGATCCCTTGCTCAACGTGGCCGAGCTACCGGTGATTCAACTCGTCAACGGAGACATCGCCCTGCTCGGTACGGGTCGCGTCGAACGCACCTCGGCAGGAGCCAAGATCCGCGCCGATCTGTCGACGCACCTCGATTGCGTCACCATCGCCAAGGGATTCGCTGCATCGGAGGTCGGTGGAGCGCTCGGAGAATGAGAGCCGAGAAGAACGCGGCGAAAGCCGTGCGCGGCTCGGTCTCCGTTCGCGTGCAGCTCGATGCCGACACGGAGCACCTCGCCGAAGCCAAAGTCGTAAAGCGCATCGGCATCGGCTGCGGACTTCGACCGCTCACGCTCGAAGAGCTTTTGTCTCTGGGATTGCCTCCCCCGCCCGAGCCGAAAACCATCGAGCGGATTGTGAAGCAGCTCCCCGAGCCGACCGTCTGCCCAAGCTCCCATCGCTGCTTCCCAGCTTGGACGAACTCATCGATATCAACGTTCGACGGAAATGACGTCTCCAGGTTCAGGCAGTCGGACACGATCGAGCCATGGAGAGGCGCCCGCCAACGCCGTCGGCACCAGCAAGGCGCGAGACGATTTCGTCGCGTTGCTCCGGGATGCAGTGAGTGAGCAAGAGCGACTGCGGACGGACTGCGTGGAGCATCTCGAGGGCCGCCCCGAGGTCGAGGTGCGCCGGGTGCTTTCGTTCGGCGTAGGCACATTCCTGAACCACGACGTGGCAACCTTCGTCGAGCCAACGTTTGCGCGGTCAACCGACCATCACCGCTGATGGCGATCGATGCGCGCCGTCGTCGATGCGAACGGCGAGGTTCTCGACGTTGTGGTCCGTCGGTGCAAATCGGAGCCGTAAGCGTTCGAGGAAGAACTCCCGTTCGGGAACGATTCCGTGCCACTCGAGTACGAAGCCCTTCTCCTTCGTGAACGCCCCGGGGACCCCGAGTTCGAGCAAGGCCTGGAGCGCCGCGAGGGTCGGCGCATGAGACAAGATCGGAACCTTTCGCCTGCGCCCATTCACGCGCAGGAACAGCAACAGTGACGCGAGCCCGAAGCAATGGTCGGCGTGTCGATGGGTGACGTAGATGGCGTCGAGCGCGTCGGGATGTAACCCGAGTCGCCCGTACGCGGCTGGGCTCTGAGGGCCGCAATCGACGAGCAGCGTCGAGGCCCCCCGATAGAGAACGCTCGTCTGTCCGCGTTCGAAGTCCGTCGCCGATCCGACGCCGAGGAACGTGAGCGTCGCCACCTCAAGGCTCGAGGGAAAAGTGAACGGATACGCTGAGCACGGTGGGCTTGTTCGGTTTGCCGAAGGACAGCCCGCGGAAAGCACCTTCCAGACACTGCCGCAGTTCGTCGCCCTTCATCGCCGTGCGCACCGATTGGACCGAGGGATTTCCGCCCTCGCGCTCGACGCGCAAGTCGACCCCGAACGTTCCCCCCTTCGTCGGCACCTCCGCGCTGCGGTAGCAGGCGCGCATGGCATCGAAACCGGCCTCGATGGCCTGAATGAACGGACGTTTGGTGAGTGCGTCGTTCGGCCCTCCCCCAATGTGCATCCCGGTCAGCTTGATTTTGAGCTCTGGCAGGGCCTCGGCGGAGGTCGCCGAAGATGCAGCTGGGGTCGCCGACGGCTTCTCCGCTGCAGCGGTGGCCGGAGCAGCGGGTTCGCGTCCCTTGGCGGGCGCGGACGGTTTGCTTTCCGAATCGACGGACCGCTGGTTCGCTTGCGCCTTCGAGGTCGCGCCATGCTCTGCTTCGCGGGGAACGCGAGCGCCTGGTCGGGCCTCCGCACTCGATGAGCAGCCGAGGAGCACGAAGACTAGGGACACGAGCAGCGGGGTGCGAGAACGAACCATGGGGTCATCTACTAAGCCAGTCCCTGCCGCCGGTGTAAGTTTTTGGCCATTTCGGTGGCTCGGACGACCTGCGGTGGGGCAGACTTCGGACCATCTTGGCTCCGCTCGCCAGTACTCCACGGTGGACGACCGTCCTCTACGTCGCGTTGCTCGTCGCAGGTCTCGCTTGCGAAGAGCACAAAGCTGGAAGTACGAACAACGGTCGCTCCTCGGGAGCGACCGGCGTGTCGCCTTCGCCGCACGCCCCCGCAAAAGCCCTCGTGAGCCGTGAACCAGAACCGAACGCGCCACACGCCTCCGCAACGCCCCCGCCGAAGGAGCGAGACGAACCCGACGAACAACTGCCCTCGCGAGGACGGAAAATCCACCGGACTACGCTTGGGTTCATCGATGCTCGTCGTGGACGAACTCGTCGACGTGGCCCCAGCGGGTCCGTCGGCGGCTACGCCTGCGGGGGTATTGCTGCTCTTGCGTGACGGGCGGCCCGTCTTCGCTCCGCTCAGTCGCCAGCCCATTCGTCTGCCTTCGGCTCAAAAGACCCCCCTCGGCTCACTCGAGGTCGAGCCGACGGCACTGATCGCCCTGGAGCACGGCCCCGTCGTCGCTGGTGGCTTCACGTACTTCGTGCTGAACGGGCACCTCCTTCGGCGTAAGCTCCCGAACGGCGCAATCGAGGATTCTCGCGAGCGACGCACGTTCGTACACGCGCGTGGCGGTGCCCGATCTTCCCCACTCCGATTTCCCCATGGTCGTGGGATACATCGCTAGGCACCCATCGGAACGAGAGACCTTGCTCGCCAAGCTCTGGGTCGAAGGACAACCCAGCCTGCAACTGACTCCGGAAGGGTCGGCGGGCAATAGCGTCACCCTCGCGAGGACGAGGAGCGGCTACGTCGCGATCTCCACTCGAGAGTCGAACGGGGATGAGTCCGCTTCACGCGCGACGCGTCGTCTTCGAAAAAGGACGAGCCAAGCTCGGTCCCGACGTTGTCCCGTGGGTAGCCGGAACCGCTCAGCCCCTCACGGAGATCGATTCGGTGAGCGATCTCGGGGACTCTTGGGCTCTCCTGCCCATCGAGCGCGATGCGACTCGCTTCGGTCTCGCGCGCGTGAGCATCGGTGAATACCCCAAAATGGACGCGCAAGTTCACTGGCGTGAGTACCCGAACGGCCTCGAACCGGCCGTTGTCGCGACCGGACACCTCTGCAGCAAACCGGTGGTCCTCTATGCGCGACCGTCGAGTGCCGCCCCGAGAGCCACCCAGGAGCTGCACCTCTCCGGGATCGGAGAGGCGGGGCTTGGACCGTCAGTCGTGCTGGCGACCAGCCGTGGCTTTGCCGATGCATCCCTCGCGGGACTGGACGACGGAGCCCTCGTGGTCTACGTCGCGGACCGCCGCACTTGGGCTCGCCGCCTCCGCTGCGTCCCCGGATAGACAGTTGCCATGAATCCAAAGAAGAAGTCCTCGAAACGAACTGCCCCCGCTTCCAAAGGCGCCGCGACGACCTCGCGTAAGTCGGCCCCTCGTGGCGCAAAGACGCGCAACAAGACCACGGCGCCTCGCGGCTTTTCCGCAAAGACCTCGGACAAGCACGATCTCTATCAGCGCAGTGTCCAGGATGCCGACGCCGAGCTCACGTTCATCGATCGGGTCTTTCGCACGCGTGGACGCAAAGCGCTCAAGCTCCGAGAAGACTTCTGTGGCACCGCGCTCGTCTGCGCCCAGTGGGCGAAGAGCGACGAGGCGCGCACGGCAACGGGCCTCGATCTCGATCGAGACACCCTCGACTGGGGGATCGAGCACAATATGGCCCCGATCGGCGACGCGGCCAAGCGCGTCACGCTCCTCGAGCAAGACGTGTGTGCCCCCGTCGGCAGTGGACGCAAGCGGCCCGTTTTCGACGTCACCTTGGCGCTGAATTTCAGCTACTGGGTCTTCAAGACGCGAGACGCGATGCGCGCCTACTTCACCAACGTCCTTCGCAGTCTCGAGAGCGACGGCGCTTTCATCTTGGACGCCTATGGCGGCTGGGAATCCCAAGAGCCGATGCTCGAGCCCCGAAAGATTCAAGGGGGGCTTCACGTACGTTTGGGATCAGGATGGCTTCGATCCGATCTCGCACGACATCCTCAACCACATCCACTTCGAGTTCAAAGACGGCACGAAGTTGGATCGCGCCTTCTCGTACGATTGGCGATTCTGGAGCTTGCCCGAACTCCAGGAGCTCCTGCGAGAGGCTGGCTTCGAACAAGTCGAGGTCTGGTGGGACGACACCGCCGACGAAGAGGACGCCAACTACCTGCCGCGCAAACACGTGTCGAACCAACCCGGCTGGATTGCCTATATCGTGGCGACACCGAAGGCATCGAAGCAGCTCGCTCGCGCCGCGGAACTCCTCGACGCGACGCGACGCAAGCGCAAAGCCTCGAAAACGCGAGCCGCGAGCTCGCGACACCGCTGAGGCGACACATGGTCGTCGGACGACTCGCGCCTAGCCCCACTGGGTTTCTGCACTTGGGCCATGCGAGGAGCTTCCTCGTTGCCTTTTGGAGTGCTCGTGCTCGAGAGGGCCGAGTCGTCCTGCGCTTGGAAGACATCGATGGCGCACGTGTCACGACGGCTCATGTCGATGCGTGCCAGCGCGATCTCGAATGGCTCGGCCTCGATTGGGACGGTGCCCCGAGAATACAGAGCGACGGCCTGGAACGCATTCGCGAGGTCGCACGGGAGCTGCAACGGCGAGATCTCGCCTTTCCGTGTCGCTGCACACGGGGAGATCTCCGCGCCGATCTCGACGCTCCCCAGCAAGGAACTTCGGAGCTCCGATATTCGGGCCGCTGTCGCAACGGGGCAGCTCCGCCGAAGTCTCCCGATGAGCCTGCGGCGCTCCGATTCAAGGTTCCCGAGGGCGAGGTCGAGTTCATCGACGAAGTGTGGGGGCCACAATCCTTCGATGTGAACGCCCAGATTGGCGACTTCGTCTTGCTGCGACGCGATGGGATCCCAAGCTACCAGTTGGCGGTAACGGTCGACGACGCTTACGACGGTGTGACCGAGGTGGTGCGTGGCTGCGATCTGACTGCCGAGCACCGCAAGACAACTGCTTCTCGCGCGTGCCTTGAGCTACCCGGAGAAGCACTTCTTTCATCTACCGCTCGTCGTCGATCCCACGGGCAGGCGGCTCGCGAAACGCGCAGACGACATCTCACTTGCAACCCTGCGGGATCAAGGGGTCGATCCGCGAACCGTCGTCGGTTGGGTCGCGAGACACTCGGGCATGCCCGACGTCGAACGCGCAACGGCGCGGGAGCTCATCCGCCGATTCGACTGGAATCGCCTCCCGAAGGATCCCGTCGTCGTTGGCGATCGTCTCGATTGACTCGGTAGCGCCTCTTGATGCCGCGCTGCCCCTGGAGGAGCAACCGAGCACGGCCGTCATTCGCCGGAAACGTCCCCCGCGCGGCGGTGCGATGAGGACACCTCGGGACGAGCTCAGGCTCGAGTCGCGGCTCTCGCGAGGAAACCTGCCACAGCTGTCCCACCGGGATGCGCACCCCTCATTTGGTGGAGTTCGCGCACCCATCCGTTTCCAGACCGCAAAGGCCATTGCAACACTGAAAGCGCGCCTAGCCGAGATGGCTCCTAAGCTATTGAGGGGGAACGACTTTTGGGTGGCATATAAAGTGCATAGCGTTGCCCCCGGCGGCGCCCTCGGTGTCCCCCCCCCTCCGCGGGTGGCCGCCTTTACTTCTCTTCTCCCCCAAGCCCGATTGGCATCGCCATCGGGTTTTTTTTTGCCTGCGCGGCGTGGTGACGGCCGCTGCAGTAGCGCGAAATTCCTCGCCAGTAAGGCTGGGGCTCCGCGGACGCTGCTCGTTCGTCCGCCGCCACGACATTTGGGCCCTTATCGTCGACGCAAGGCCGACCGTTCCAACTGATGCGCGTCGCAGCGCCCCTCCCCCAAGGTAGGCCGGGTCGGCAGCCTCAAGCTTTCGGCCCGGCCTCCACATTTTTGTCCGAAGCTTGCGGCGGTACCGATGCGGCTGCCGTCGAAATTGCGTCCGGCGCCTCGGGCGTCAGATGCTTCGGTGAGGGGTGATTCATCGCAGGCTCGAGCAACTGCGCCCATACACCGTACCGTGGGGAATTCTCGAGCAGGATCTTTGATCACCACCATGAGAGGAACGCTCAAGAGCATTCCCGCGGGGCCCGGAATCCATCCCCAAATGACGAGTGCCGCAAACACGGTGAAGGCCGACAGTCCAAGGCGACGACCGAGCACGTGCGGCTCGAGCACGTTGCCGATCAACATATGCAGACTCGAAAGCAACGTGAGCACGATGACCATTCGTCCCGGTCCCACTTGCAGCAGCGCGAGTAGCACGGGCGGCGCAGTGGCGATGAAGGGTCCAATGTTCGGGACGTAACCGAGCAAAACCGAGAGCAACGCCCAGAGCGGCGCAAAGTCGACTCCGGTGAATGCGAGTACAATCCAAACGGCGAGTCCGGTGAGTAAGCACAAGTAGGTCTTGAGGACGAGGTATTGCTTGACCTCTTCCACAATCCGTTCGAGGCGAGCCACGTCCATCGACGTCTTTCCAAGTGCGTGTGAAAGCCGAGCCGGAAGATCGATGGTGTCCACGAGCAGGAACAAGGCCAACAGCAACACGAGTAACAAATGCGACAAGAGCGAAGCGAGCTGTGACACCGCTTGCGCAAGAAGTGCGAATGCGCGCTCCGAACCGATGGACGACAATAGACGCTGCTGACTCAGCTCGATGCCATGATGCCGAAGCATGGACACGACGTCGCGACTGAGCACGAGGAAGCGTTCCTGGTACTTCGGCGCCGATGCGATGAGCGCGTTGATGGACTGACCTACGACGGTCAAAAACAACGAGAGCACGGCCACGCAAGCAAGGACCGTAATCGGGATCCCAACGACCACGGGAACGTGCAGCCTGCGGAGCGAACGCACGAGAGGCGCGAGGAGCGTAGTCAAAAACGCCGCGAACGCGATCGGAACCAGCACCTCGGCAGCAGCACGCATTCCAAAGACGATGACGACCAGACTGGCAGCAACCAGTAGGCCGGGAAGCGGCTGGGGCAACGAGTCTCGACGGGGTTCCATCGAGACCATCGTGGCGCGAATCCGCTCACAGGTCTACCGCGTGAGCAAGACGATCTCGAGACGCTGCCGGGCATTCTGGTAGTACTGCTCGAAGGCCTCTCGTAGCCTTCTGCCAATCACCCACCGGGTAAGGAGCGGAAGGGCTTCGTCGTAGGAAACGCTCCGATACGGGTGCGGCTCACTCGCGTAGACCTGCCGCAACTCGGCCGAAGTGGGCGTGAGCATGGGGGCAACCATTCTGTCGAGGTAGAGCCCAGCCCGAGCACGACGGCGGAAGAGAGACAGGAGCTCACCTTCGTTCATTCCCTCCGCTCGAGCAGCTTGCTCGAGGACCTCGGCTCCACCGATGCGGTCGAGCAAGATACGGCGGGCCAACGTCGCTTGCTGTTCGATTTCCGCTTCGGTCGCGGCGGGCTCGACGCGAAGAGACGAAAGCAAAGTTTCGGCAATGCTTCGCTCGAGCGCCGCTTGCACGTGACGCTCGAGATAAGGCCGCTCCGAATGCCGCGCGAAGTCCGCATCGGTCAAGGCTTCCAGACGGGCTTCGAAGGCCAACTCACGCTCGAAGATGAACCGCGGTGCGCGGATCCCGCCCACTTCGGGTGCCGAAAAGCGAACCACGGCGCGATCGACGACGAGCCGCTGCGCTGGCTCCGCGCCACGACCTGCTGCATCGGGTGCACTGGTCTCGCCCCGCGCAGTCGTCGGGACCAGTAAGCACACCGCGCAGGCGAAAGCGTGACGACGTATGCGCAAAATCGACTCAGCCCCGCTCCGGTGAAGGATCGGAATACTCCATGGTATGATCGGGGGAAGAGTCCGCCCCGGGTCCATCTTCGCGACCGTCGTCGCGACCGCTGTGATTGCGGGCAATCCGGCGTGCTTTGACGAATTCCGCAAAGACCAAGACCTTCTCCAGATCTCGACCACCGAGGGTATCGAGGATGTCTTTGAGTTGACGCCTCAGCTGATCGGTTCCGCGAGAACGACGAACGTTGGCTGCATCCGCCGGCGGCGGAAGCTCGGGGGACTCTTCCGCCTCCGTCACCACGACGGGACGAGCAACGGCTTGCAAGGAGTGGGCGGCCAGCCACGCTTCCATGAAGACGCGCAGTCGCTCACTGCGAAACGCGAACCAGCGTTCACGTTCCTGAACGTGTCCCATGAGCACGTCCTTGAACCTACGGAACGCACCCTTGCCGTCGATCGCGGAGATGAGCTTTTGACGAAGCTCGTTGTCTTCCACGAGAGGAATGAATCGCTCCATCCACCGATATTGCTCGCGCGAACTGACGGGCTCGACGCGCATATACTCGGAATCAGACGCAATCCGCGAGTGCATCTCCGGATCGGCAATTCCATCGACGACTCGAAGCACCTCGCCAGTTTTCAAGTGAAGGTAGCTGTGCACCTCGGGCGCGTTGTTCTCGAAAGCGTCCTCGAGTGCTTCCCAGTCCACCGGCACATCGCGCGGTGCTGCTACCTGGTTGCCTGCGGTCGCGTTTTCGCCATCTGTCATGAAGCCTCTACTGATTTCCGAGCCACGACGAAGCCCTAGAGCCTGCTCCGGAACTTTCGGCAAAATACCTCCGGGGATCCCGGAGGTGACTATCACCACTGGCTTCTCAGCCGGATTCTTGCGCACGTAGAATAGAACGATCGGCAAGCCTCGGTCACCCGTCAGTTTCGAACAATCGCACTTGAGCGGCAGTTGCACTGGCCAATTGGCTGATCCCGGGACCACCTCGACGTCAGCGACGCGAATCGTGGCAGCCGCATCCGCCAGGTCTTGTTCCCGCAGGCGTTGCCGAGTAGCTTTGATTTCCTCATGGCCCGATTGCTGCTCGCGACACCCGAAGGCCAGCAAGTCGCCGAGCTTTCTGCTCACAACTCCCTTGGACGCCATCCCGGCAACACGATCCAGCTACTCGACCGGATCGTGTCGAAGGAGCACTGCATCATCGAGCTGCGCGGGGAGACCTTCGTGCTTCGCGATCTTGGCAGCTTGAATGGCACCTATGTCAACAACGAGCGCGTCGTTGGCGAACGGGCCCTTCGCCACGGCGACGAGATCGTGCTCGGAGGCACACGCGCGAAATACGATGCCGGTGCTGGCTCGAACGTGCCAGTCCCGCCACCCGCGCCCCCTATGGGCGTGGTCTCGGGCGGCTTCGAACAACGTGCGCCGCAGGCCGTGCCCGTCGGGAACCAGCACGATGATCACGTCCATGCGGCGGGGCCGACCTCGGCAGTCGGCTTCGGCGTAGCCAAAGCCAAAGTGACCTTTGCGTTTGGCTCGCTTCCCGCTGCTGCACACGAAGGCTCGGTCCCATTTGCCACGTCGATGCCGCCGTCGACGCGCATCGACGTGACGGATCAAGCTCGCGCCATCGGCACGCAAATCGCCGCAACCCAGAAAGGGTTTCTCCCTTACGATCAGATCGCCAGCAATCCGCAGCAACTCGCGGCTGACTACGAGCGCTTGCGCCTGAGCCACGAGCTCTCCCGGGAGATCGCTCTCGAACGCGATTTGGCGACCCTGCTCGACAAGATCCTCCTTACGATCTTCAAATTCATCCGGGCCGATCGCGGTGCGATTTTCCTCATGGCCCCAACGGGCGAGCTCGTCCCAGCCGCAACGAGACGCCGAGATGGCACCGAACAGCCCATCCCCGTCTCCTCGACGATCCTCAATCACGTCATCAACGAACGGGCCACGGTGCTGACCCACGATGCCGCGATGGACTTTGCGGCGTCCAAGGGCAAGAGCATGATCTTGAACCGCATCAGTAGCGCTATCGTCGCGCCACTGCTGCACAACGACGAGATCCTCGGGGTGCTCTGGCTCGATAGCGAATCCTTGGCGCAGTTTCAGCAAAAGGACATGGAAATCGCGACGGCCATTGCGGCGCAAGCTGCGATGTTCATCGAGATCAACATCCTCGGAAAGAAAATCGAGCAAGAGGTCGTCAATCGCGAACGCTTCAGCCGCCTGTTATCCCCCAACATCGCGGAGCGGGTACTCAGCGGAGAACTCGAGGTCAAGAAGGGTGGCCAGCTCGTCCCGCAGTGCACGGTATTCAACTCGGACATCCGGGGCTTCACGCGGATGAGCGAAGGCGCACCTCCAGAGAGCATCGTCGAGATGCTCAACGAGTACTTCGAGCACATGGTCGAGACGCTCTTCAAGTACGAAGGAACGCTCGACAAGTTCATGGGAGACGGCATCATGGCGCTCTGGGGAGCGCCCGTCGTGCATCCGAACGACGCTATTTTGAGCGTCGAATGTGCACTCGAGCAAATGGAGGTCCTCGCTCGCTACAACGAACGTCGGATTCGAGCTCGGGCAACCGGCGCTGGGTATGGGCATCGGCATCCACACCGGACCGCTCGTAGCCGGGTACATCGGGAGTTCCCGTGCATTGTCCTACACGGTGATTGGCGATACTGCGAACACCAGTGCGCGGCTCTGCGGCATCGCCCAGGCCGGCGAAATCCTGGTCAGTGAACAAACCCTCGCGGAGCTCGGCGATCGATTCCTTTACGAGGAATTGGCGCCTGCGCACTTGAAGGGCAAAGAGAAACCGTTTCGCGTATTCAGCATCAAACGCGCGGCATCCGGTGTTCAGGTACCGGCAGCAATGGGCCCAACGTTGGGCGGACGCTAAGCCATGGGGGGTCTCCCCCTCTCGACGAAGCTCGATGGGCGCACAAGCTTTGCGTTGCCCATGTCCCATGTTCTCACGTTCGAACGCTCTGTGGTCACCCTGCTCACGCGCATCGACGAGCTTCGTGTCTCGTCCGACGACGATCCGAAGGTGATTTCGGAAATCGAACGGCTGGAGGCACAGGCGGGCGAACTCGTGCGCGAACTCTACGCCAATCTGACGCCGATGCAGAAGGTGCTGCTCTCGCGGCACCCAAGCCGCCCCTATAGCCTCGACTACATCGAGCGACTCACCACGAATTGGATCGAACTGCACGGTGACCGTCGCTACGCCGACGACAGTGCCATCGTCGCGGGGCTCGGCACGTACCGAGGTCGTAGCGTGGTGGTCGTGGGGCAGCAAAAGGGCCGCTCGACGAAGGAGAACGTGAAACGCAACTTCGGGATGGCAAGTCCCGAAGGATACCGCAAAGCCCTCCGGCTTTACGACATGGCCGATCGATTTGGCTTGCCCATCATCACCTTCATCGACACGGCCGGCGCCTACCCAGGGATTGGCGCCGAGGAACGGGGCCAAAGCGAAGCCATCGCTGCGTGTCTCGAAAAGCTGGCAAGCGTTCGCGTTCCCGTCATCAGCGTCGTCATCGGCGAAGGCGGTTCGGGTGGTGCTCTCGCGCTTGGCGTCGGCAATCGCGTGCTCGTTCTCGAGTACGCCTACTATTCCGTAATTACCCCCGAAGGCTGCGCGGCCATCCTTTGGAAGGATCCCAACAAGATTGCCGAGGCCGCCGCTCGACTCAAAATCACGGCAAACGATCTCGCTTGCCCTCGGCGTGGTCGACGGCATCGTCGAAGAGCCCTCGGGTGGTGCACATCGAGACTTCGACGAAGCTTCGCGTCATCTGGACGCGGCAATCGCGCGACATCTCGGGGAACTCGACTCGCTTGGTCCGGCAGAGTTGCGAGAAGACCGGTACGCACGGTTCCGCAAGATTGGCACCTTTGGGTCCGCGTGACGCGCTCCCGAAGCCGATTGCAACTCCGCTCTGAGTCTTTGTCGGCGCACGAAGCGGAGCGAACTGGGCCGTCACGGAAGCGACCAGCCTCGCCGAACGCACGGAGAGGAGCTCGCTCGACGTACTCTCGGGTGACGGCGCACGTCGAGCCCTCGAAGGTGCTCGCTCGACGTACTCTCGGGTGACGACGCACGTCGAGCCCTCGAAGGTGCTCGCTCGACGTACTCTCGGGTAACGGCGCAAGCGACGCCATGCTTCCGAAATCCTTTCGGTTTCACATGTGTGTCGGAAATCGTGCATACGACGACGAGCGACGCTTCCGAACCGGCGGAGCTCGCGGGCTTCGCAGATGCCCTCGCTCGTCCAGATTAGACCGAGAAGGATGCTTCGTGGTAATGGCCCTTTAGGTATCTCGGCTCAACGACTACGCCCAAACGGCGCAAGGTGGGCTGAGCACGCTCCACGACTCCGGACACCCGATGGCGCATCTCGAACATCATCGCACCTCACGGCTCGCGTGGTTACGCGCCTCGGTACTCGGCGCGAACGACGGGCTCATCTCGACGAGCAGTCTCGTCGTTGGGATCGCAGCGGCCCATGCCGAAAAGATGCCGCTTTTACTCTCCGCCTGTGCGGGATGTGTCGCAGGCGCGCTCTCCATGGCCGCAGGAGAATACGTCTCGGTCAGTTCCCAAGCGGATGGCGAAGCCGCGGATTTGGATTTCGAGCGACGTGAACTCGCAGCTTCCCCGGAGTACGAGCTCGCAGAGTTGACGGGGATCTGACGTCGAGCGTGGTCTGACACCGGCTCTGGCTCGCACCGTCGCAGAAGCGTTGATGGCTCATGACGCCCTGGCGGCGCATGCTCGCGACGAGTTGGGTCTCACGGAATCCACGCGTGCGAGACCGTTTCAAGCCGCGTGGGCCTCCGCCATTGCCTTCGCGTGCGGTGCGGCCGCGCCGGTGCTGCTAGTTGCCTTCGTGCCGTTCCAGTCCGTGCTCAATGTGGTCACGATCGTCACCCTCGTCCTGCTCGCCGGGCTCGGCTCGTTGGCAGCGCGGCTCGGAGGGGCACCTATGGTCAAGGGCGCCCTTCGCGTGCTGCTTTGGGGAGCACTCGCCATGGGCTTCACGCAGCTCGTCGGGCGCGCCTTCGACTTGCACGTGTAGCGCGCGACTGGGCAGTGCCACGTCGAAAAGCTTCGTGAACGGAGAGCCACGACGACCCTCAGGGCATCGCCGCAAACGACCGGCCCGCGGAACGTTCATTCCCAGCTCGAAGCGACTGAACGTGTCCCCCATCCCAGGTCACCAAAGGCAAAAGGACCAAGCAACATGACGATACTACGGCCTATTCTCCTGGGCGTTCTCACTTCGCTCGTCACGGCTGGCGCACTCGCGCAGGGACCATCCCAAACGCCAACGGCCGTGACCAACCCAACCGACGTTCCTGCGACGCCACAAACCCAACCTCAGACAACGACGGCACCACAATCTGCCGCACCGGCAGCAGCCGTCGAGGCGCAACCTGCAACGTCCGTCCCCGCCGCTCCGCCAGCCGCAGAACCACCGTCCCCACCACCTCAGGTTCCCGCCTCCGGCCCCAATCTCTCGAGCACGGCCCCCGAACCTCCCGAGGATCCGGGCGTTCCCGTGTTGCTCGATGGACGACATGGAAGCGTCGGTGGATACGGAGGGATCTCCGTCGTCGGCTCGAACATGAAAGACCGTGGTGTCGTATACGTGGGCGCGGAAGGCGCGCTCCTCATCGATCACCGTTTCGCGATCGGCCTTGCCGGTTATGGGCTCGCCTCGCGCGTCCTCGGCCCGGACGATATGTACGGACACGAGCAGCGCCTAGGATTTGGGTACGGTGGTCTCTTGCTCAAGTACAGCTTCATCGGACGCCAACCCTACTATCTCACAGTGGGCACCCTCGTCGGTGCTGGTGGCGTCGGATACGACCATGACGACGACGATGACGACGATTTCCGCGACCACGATCACAAATTCGACGACGTTGATGGCGTGTTCGTAGTGGAGCCGTCCATCAGCGGCTACGTGAACCTCACGCGTTGGGCTCGGATTGGTGCGCAGGTTTCCTACCGTTTCGTATCGGGCGTCGACCAGGTCGCCGCGATCCAGGACAAGGATTTGGCAGGTTTTGCCTTTGGAGGAAACATCCAGTTCGGATCGTTCTGACGACGCGAAAAGCATGCACTGCGTCGGTCGGCGGCACGGAACCGATCTCCGCGCCTTGTAGTGGCGGTCAGCGCGACGACCATCGGACCGCGCCAATTCCACGCGCGACGCCCATCGGACCGCGCCAATTCAACGAGCAACGACCGACGGACAGTGCTGCTTCCCTTGCCATTTGCGCCGTAGCAAATTGACACACGAGACCTGATACGTGACCCCGAAATTGCGGCGTCGAAAGGGACGCCCGAGGGGTCACGTTTGGATTAATCGACGGCGGGTACGTGCCGTACGGATCGGGGGTGGGCCAAATCACGGCTCCCATCGCGCTGCCTCCACGCGCGTGTCTTTTCCCTTCGCCGCCCGTCGTCAGAACCCACCGTGCCCGATCAGAGCCTTGCTCCAAAGCGACGCATCCTTTTCGTCGATGACGATCAAGCGATCCTCGACGGTCTGCGCAATCGGCTCCGGCGCAAACGCGATCTATGGGACATGCACTTCGCTCTCGGTGGCCAAGAAGCGCTCGGCATGCTCGCGAACATCCCCTTCGACGTGATCGTCACCGATATGAGGATGCCGGGCATGGACGGTGCGACACTGCTCAAAGAAGTGCAGGTCCGCTATCCCGACGTGGTTCGAATCGTGCTTTCCGGCCACGCGGAATTCGAGGCCGCCCTCCGCGCAGTGCCCGTGGCGCATCAATTCCTGGCCAAACCCTGCGATCCAGGGATCCTCGAAAACGTCGTCGAACGGGCCTGTCAGCTCCAGAAACTCGTCAGCGATGCGGCGGTACGCGCCATCGTCGGGCGTGTAAGTGGCCTACCCGCCATGCCACACGTCTATTCGACTCTGCGTCGAATGCTCCTCGACGAACACTGCACGATGAGCGACATCGCGGGCGTCATCAAACAAGACACCGGGATCTCCGCCAAGCTGTTGCAACTGGTCAATTCGGCGTTCTTCAGACTTTCGCGCCCACTCTGTCGAATCGAAGAGGTCGTCGGTTACTTGGGGCTCGATGCAATCAACCGCTTGGTGCTCGCGGGTGAACTCTTCGACGGCCGGGGGGAACCACCAGAAGTTCGAGCGCTCCTCCACGACTTGCAACGGCATTCGGTCGTAACGGCGACGATTGCATCCCAATTGATGACTGACAAACACCAACAGGAGGACGCATTCATCGCAGCCTTGCTCCACGATGTCGGGCACATGCTCCTTGCCGTGCACCTGCCGGAGCAGCATCGAACTGCGGTACGTCTGGCGGAGACCCATCATCAGACGCTTCATGATGCGGAAGTCGCCCTTTTCGGCGTCTCCCATGCCGAAGTCGGCGGCTATCTCCTCGGGATCTGGGGACTGCCCTATTTCATCGTCGAAGCGGTGGCCAATCATCACGAACCGAGTCGAGTCGGTGAGGCAAACTTCGGTGTGCTCGGGGCAGTACACGTGAGCAACGTGCTCGCTCACGTGCTGCTGGACGACGCCAATCGTCAACCAGATTGGCGCTTTCTCGAACGGGTGGGCTTGACCGAATCCTGGCCGGTTTGGCTCGACCGGTTTCGCGAAGAGGCCGCCATCTTGAGCTCTCGACTCGTCGATGGATAGCCTTAGGAGGATCGATTGGCAGAACGACCCAAGATACTGTGCGTCGACGACGAGCCGAGAGTGCTCGACGGGCTCACCCTTCAGCTCGGACGCAGCTACGAAATCCATTCGGCAACGAGTGGGCCCGCGGCACTCGAAATCCTCCGCAGTAAAGGCCCCTTCGCCGTCGTGCTCTCGGACATGCGCATGCCGGCCATGAGGTGCTGTTCGGATTCTATCGTGTTTCCCTATTAACCTTAGCAATACGTAACTAAGTTTTTAAGCGTCTACATATA
>JASGIX010000051.1:0-149205 GCA_049840955.1 Polyangiaceae bacterium | reverse complement strand
ATGTTGCTTGGTTCCATTACGTATTGCTAAGGTTAATAGGGAAACACGATAGAATCCGAACAGCACCTATCGTCACGCCGCCGCTCGATTACGTCATTTGAACGTCCGTCTTCCGCTTCGCCCGAGACTCCAATGGCAGCCGTACCCCGAATCCAATCCAAGACCGAGGACGACACCCTCGCACCGACCGACGCACAACCACTCTCAGCGCAGTTTTCGGGGCGCACCGTCCCGGAAACCGATGACAACCCGACGACCTTCGTCGGACGCGACCTCCGAAGGCTACGGCGCGAGCGCGGATTATCTCTCGAACGGCTCGCCAAGCTCTCGAACGTCTCGAGAGCGATGTATCCCAAATCGAGCTCTCCCAGAGTACACCGACCATTGGCGTCGTTTGGCGGGTTGCCAAAGCGCTTGGCGTCCCGTTCTCTGCGCTCATCTCGGAACCAACGCCCGTGCGGGATTGCGTGGTGCTGCGCCGAACGCAATCGAAAATCCTGCGCAGCCATGATGGTTCTCCTCCCGCGCGCTCTATCCCGTAGACGAACCGCACCAGGTAGAGTACTATGAACTCGAACTGCCGGCTGCCGAGCGGGAGGAGAACGCCGACGCGCACCCCGCAGGGACGAAGGAGTACCTGGTCGTCATCGAGGGCAGCGTCGAAGTCACGACGCCCAAGACCAGCCATGTCCTTCACCAAGGCAACGCCGTCTACTTCGTCGCAGACGTCCCGCACCGCTACAAGAACACGACGCAAACGCGCGCGCTGATGTACCTTGTGATGACCTATGCCATCCCGATGGGATGACTATCCCGAACGCTGCGCGTAGGTAATGACCATGTACACGACGGCTTCGGTGTTGCCGGTGTTCTCGTAGCGATGAGCCACGTCCGCACGGAAAACCATCGCGTCGCCCGTCGCGAGCGTAATCGGCTCGCCCGTCGCTCGAACTTCGATGCTCCCCTTCGACACCACGAGGTTCTCGAAGGTCCCAGCGGCATGTGGCGAAGCTTCCTCCACGGCGCCGGGAGCCAGACGCACCTCGTAGAATTCGACTTGGCTCTGCCAATCTGGCGGAAAGAGCGCGCGACTTCGAAAGCTGCCGTCCGCTGAGGTGAGAAACCGCGCCGCGTTCTTGCGCAGCACCGCTGGACCCTTTTCGGTAGGCTCGCTCATCAGCGCGGAGAACGGGAGCTCGAGCGCCTTGGCGATGCGCCACAGCACCGTAATCGTCGGAACACTGCGCTTGAGCTCAATCTGACCGAGCATTGCCCGACTCACCGAAGACATCTGCGCCAAGGCATCGAGGGAGAGATTGCGCTCCGTACGCAGGCGTCGCAGGTTGTCCCCAATCGAGGGCGCGTCCTCGTCTTCCACGTCTGCCGAACCAGCGTTGACCTCTTCCACGGCCCGCGCTCCGCGAGGTCGCGACTTCGGGGCCTCCTTACGTCGCGTGCAATCCGCAGCATCGCGGACGTGGTTGGATTTCTTGGACTCGGAAGCGACTCGACTCGCGCTGCGTGGACTCATGGAGCACTCGGGTTCTGCAAAGACGGAGGTGGCTACGTGCCTCGAAAACGGGGCAATAATTACGCGCCCATCTTCTCATCGCAAGATCTCGCGCGAAATATCCGCAATTCTGCGATAACGGCGCTGCTTCCGTCGGATTCCGCGGGCGAGCGGCGCGACCATCCGGGCGCACGCCCTCTTGCTGGCGCGCGGTGACTCGGAGCGACCCATTCGTCAGGATGCAACACTCGACACGACTCGCGAAAGCGCAAGCCCCAAGCCGAGCCCGGCGAGTTGCCCGTAACCCACGTGCGGACACCCGAGAAGGCCAGCCAACGGCACCAGGGCAACCGCGAGCGCCCATGCCTTCCCTCGACGTGGATGACTACGGGTGAGGTACGCCGCGAGCAATCCGGCGATCGTTGCCCCGCCGGCACAAACAAAAAAGCAGTGCTGCATGCAAAGCCCGGAACACTCACTGCGGCATTCGAGCAGCACCGCCGAGATAACGAGTGGCGCGAGGCCCCCCAAAAGCCCGGGCAGCAGAGCGTTTCCCGCGTCGCCACCGCGCCAGAGGTAGATCCCGACGAGCACGCTCAAACCAGCAGCAACGGCGTAATGGGCGAGCGAGCTCTCGGTGAAGTGCAACGATACCGACGCCAAAGCAATCACGACCACACCACCCACGAGTGCCAAGCGAAGCCGACCGCGCTCGTAAGCGCGGGATGCTACACGTTCGAGAGACGCATCACTGGACATGGCCCAAGTTCCTCAAGAGCGCGTGGAGCTTCTGCAGCGCACGCTCTTTCCGTTTTCTGAATGTCGCATTGGTTGGCAAGTCAGTCTCCGTTGCGAGCTCGCGCTCCAGCGCTTCACGTAAGGTGGCACGCTCGAGCTCCGGAAGCGTGTCGATGAGTTCCTCGATGGCGCCAAGGAACTCATGAACGCTCACTTCAGCCTCTGGATCTGGCCCGGGCGCACGGACCGCGCTGACGAGAGATCCCGACGCATCCGCTGCCGTACGCTGCCGATGACGCCACGCGCGGCGCCGTAGGGTCTTCACTTCCCACGCCGCAATGGCGAAGACCCATGGTAGCGGTTGTTTCGATGCGTCGTAGGTTCCCATTCGCTCGAAGATGCGTTCCAGGGTTTCCTGAGTCGCATCATCGGCGTCGGAGCCATGCCCCAACAGGCGTTCGCAAAAACGCCGAACCAGCGGCAAAAGAAGGCGAAAGGTCTCGGGGAGCGCGCCGCGGTCGCCACTGGCGAGCCGAGCGAACAATCGCGCCAGTTGTTCTTGGCTGGACTCGACGGCGGTCACAGGCTGAAGAGATTATCCGCGTTGCGGACAATCGGGACAGGGTTTCTGTGCATTGCCCCAACGCGCCGCGACCAGCGAGCTATGCTGGTTCGGACAAGGGCGTTCCGCGTACCCGAACAACCCGGCACGACTCGCCGCGAGCTTCGGCTTGCCGTGATCGCCATCACAATGGGTGCAGGGAGTCGAGGTAGGTTCATGTGCCGCCGGTGCAGCGAAGACGTTCGTGGAGATCAATAGACCAGCAGCGACGAAGAGCGGGGCAAAAAAGTGCTTCATTGGGTTTCCTTTCGGTGCTCGAAACGAGCGAGACACTCGTACTAGGCGTGAGGCGGCGGGCGCGTGACGGGTGCAAACGAGATTTCGAAAAGATTCTCTGGCCGGGGCCCGACGTCGAACCGACTCGAACGAGGGGCCTTTCGACTACGGATCTCAATCGAGCCGCGCGTGGCGCAATCGGAGCGCGTTCGCGATCACGGACACGGAGCTCGCGCTCATGGCGGCGCTTGCGAGCATGGGACTCAAGAGCAGACCAAAGACGGGATAGAGTAGCCCCGCCGCCACCGGAACGCCGATGAGATTGTACGCGAAGGCGAAGAACAGATTCTGGCGGACGTTGCGCATGACCGCGCGAGACAGTCGTCGCGCTTTCAAGATCCCCGAGAGATCACCCTTCACGAGGGTCACCGCTGCGCTCTGAATCGCGACGTCCGTGCCCGTTCCCATCGCGATCCCAACGTTGGCAAGGGCGAGAGCGGGAGCATCGTTTACACCATCGCCAGCCATGGCGACGATAGCGCCGTTTCCCTGCAGCTGTTTGACGTATTCGCCCTTGTTCGCCGGGAGTACCCCCGCATGAACCTCCTCGATCCCGAGGCGTCGAGCGACGACGCTCGCCGTACGAAGATGATCACCGGTGAGCATCACTACGCGCAATCCCGCGCGTTTCAACGCGGCAATCGCCGGTGCACTTGACGATTTGATGGGATCTGCCACGCCGAGCAGACCAATCAGGCGCCCGTCGAAGGCGACCCACAGCACCGTTTCACCCTGCTCACGCAGGTCGGTCGCGAGCTCATGGGGCGAGGCGGAAGACATCGTGCGAGCGCCATCGGCGCCTGCCGCGTGCAAGCCGTCACGAGCCTCATCGAGTTCAATTCCAAGCTCGACCAGCAGCTCGGCGTTGCCAATGGCCGCCGGTCTTCCGTCGACGAGCCCGGTGATCCCCTTGCCCGTCACGGCGCGAAATTCTCGAGCCGCCTCGTAGTTCGAATCTTTTGTTTTGGCGCCCGCGATCACGGCAGCCGCAAGGGGGTGCTCGCTGCCGACTTCGAGGCTCGCGGCAACGCGAAGCAAGGTATCGTCATCCACTCCGCGCGCGTGCACTGAAGCCAGACGCGGTTTCCCTTCGGTGAGGGTGCCCGTTTTATCGATCACGAGGGTGTCGACGCGCTCGAGGGTCTCGAGTGCCTCGGCATTTCGAATCAAGAATCCCCCGAGGAAGCCCCGCGTCCAGTCCCGACGAGAACGGAGATGGGCGTCGCGAGTCCGAGAGCGCAAGGGCACGCGATGATGAGGACGGCAAGCGCGTTGACGAAGGCGTGACCCAGCCTTGGTTCGGGCCCGAACAGTCCCCAAGCGAATGCGGTGAGCACCGCAACGGCGACGACGGCTGGAACGAACACCGCCGACAAGCGATCGGCGACGCGCTGGATCGGGGCGCGACTGCGTTGGGCCTCGGAGACCATTCGGGTGATTTGCGCGAGCAGCGACGCCTCACTCACACGTTGCACGACCATGACGATGCTTCCGGTGCCGTTGAGCGTGCCACCCGTTACGGCGTCGCCTTCTCGCTTGTGCAGCGGCTCGGCTTCGCCGGTGACCATCGACTCGTCGATGGTCGTGCTCCCTTCGAGGACGGCTCCGTCCGTCGGGATCCTCTCGCCGGGACGGATCCGCAGCCATCCCCCTCGCGGAGATGTTCGATCGGGATCTCACTCTCGTTGCCCTCCCCATCGATTCGCCTCGCCGTCTTCGGCGCGAGTTCGAGCAAAGCGCGGACGGCGCTCGACGAAGCCTGTCTCGCTCGAAGTTCGAGCACTTGTCCGAGGAGCACGAGGGACGTGATGACCGCCGCGGATTCGAAATAGAGCGGAGACGAGTGTCCGTGGCTCATCCAATGGGGAAGCGCATCCGGAAACCCGAGCACGAAGGCGCTGAACCCGAAGGCAGAAGATCACCCCGAGGGCGATGAGCGTAAACATGTTCAGGTGGCGATGCTTGATGGACAACGCACCACGAACGAGCAAGGGCCACCCAGCCCAAAACACGACTGGGGCCGCCAACGCGAATTCGACCCAAGACAGCACGTCCTTCGGCACGGAGCGAAACGGGTTGCCCGGCACCATTTCTCGCCATCGCGATTGTGAAGAGCGGCAACGTAAACGCGAGGCTGCCCCAGAAGCGGCGACGCATGTCCCGGAGCTCAGTCTGATCTCCGGGTTCGCGACTGACGGTCTTGGGTTCGAGCGCCATTCCACAGAGGGGACAGATATCCCGGGCCCCTGCTGCACAATCTCCGGATGCATCGGGCACGTGTACTCGACGGTAGTGCCCCCACTCGCGAAGGGGGGCGCAGCGGAAGTCCCAATGCCGGCATCGGCACCGCGATGTGCTGCATGAGTCGAATGCGCATGGTGTTCGCCGTCACCCTGCCCATGGACAATGGGACGAATGACGCTTTGGGTGTGGTGATGGCAGCAGCCCCGGTGTTCGGTCGTCGGGGCGTGGGCGTGGCTCTGCTGAGGATGGGTCAAAGACATGGGAAAACTTGCTCCTTTCCCCTGCAGACGCGGCCACCGGCGGTCCCTTACACTTTTTTGGGACGGAGGCAGACGCGCAAAAAAGTGGTAGGTCGAAGGCATGGCTGATTGGGGCGCAGAAACCGAGTTGGGAATCGAAACGGAACACCAAATCGCGATGGACCAGAACCAGCCAGAGTCGGAGCCCAATGCATCAACCGCAGAGGCGATTCGCGGTTGGTCACGAGCCATCGACACTTTCTCGACTTCCTGTCGCGGCACATCGGGAAGCCGGAGCACGCCGAGGAAATCCTTCAGTCCGCCTTCGTGCGCGCGTTGGAGAAGGGCGCATCGGTTCGCGATCCGGAAGCGATCGTGCCGTGGTTCTATCGGCTCTTGCGCAACGCCGTGATCGATCACTATCGACGTCGGGCTACGGAAGCCAAGGCCCAGACGGAGCTCACGGAGCTCACCTCGCCAAGCTTCGAATTGGAACTTACGGACGTCGTGTGCACCTGCGTCGGAGCGCTTCTACCCAATCTCCGCGGGGAGTACGCGCAGATGCTTCAGCGCGTCGATCTCGAGAATGCATCCGTCGCCGAGCTGGCGAAGAACCCGATATCACGCCCAACAACGCGATGGTGCGCTTGCACCGAGCGCGACAAGCCCTCCGCCGTGAGGTGGAGCGATGTTGTGGCACCTGCGCCGCACACGGGTGTTTGGACTGCACGTGCCAGAGTCGATGCTCGTAGGGGTCAACCGCCTCGACAGCTGCATCGTCCTGCAAAAACCAGCCACTAAGTGGCTGCAGAGTCCGGCAGATTGGCAGGCAGAAGTCGGGTGAGCGCCCCTCCGCAACTACCGCCCATGGCCGCTTTCCGCTTCGCTGGCTGAGGCGAGCCAGGCAGCGAGCTCATACCGTCCAATCAACTCGTAAGCGCTAAGCGCCGCATGCATTGCGACTAGAGCTGCCGCACGAACCTCCGTCTCCGATTTTCCGTAATCCCGGCTGTGCGCCTGTCGAAGTTGGTCCGCCGCAACCACCAACGCATGTGCGGCTCGCGTCAGCGCCTGCGAGCGGTCGTACAATTCCCGCTGCAAAACCTCGGGATTGTAGCTTCGTCGTTCGCTCTTGGTCGGAGGTTTATTGGCCGAGCGGGACTCTGACTCGAGGCTCCTCCGTTCCATTTTGGTCATGGAGACATTTCGCCCGAGGTGCAGCGCAAAACCAGATCGGATACGCAGATCAACAACTTGACCTAAGCGCGTCCGATGGTCCTGGATTTTCTGGCGATTTGGCACGCGAAGGGAGCCGACCGCGCACTCGTGCATCCCTCGCCAGCGCACCTAACGATCCGCAGGCGGCAACCAAACGCACTGCGCCGATTGCCGCCTGCCGAGCCATTACCGCTTACGAGACGCGACGTCGTCCTTCCACAGTTGGTAGATGAACCAAGCGCCACCGATACTGACCACCGCAATCACGACGTACATGAACATTTAACAGACCCATTCATCCGCGCTGCGTCTGGCGCAGCGCCGCTAAAAGAACCGCATTCCTACGCGCGCCAAGTCGGCGCGCACGTGAACCGACGTCGCCATCGCGCTACGCGCGATGCTGCGACATCGAACGAGATACGACCTCAATCTGCGAGATCGCGACTCCAAACGATGAAATTAGCTCTGGATCTGCGGTGGAGCGCGAGCGCGTGCGACGCTGACGGGCAGCGAAATCCACCAAGCAACGATGTTGCTTCCCTGCGTGCTCGCAAGCAAACGGAAGCGCGCCTGCGGCAGCTCGATGAAGCCGTAGGGAAGCACGCCCGTTGCGCCGGGGTCGTCACCGAGCCCAAGGAAAGACCGTCCCGGCGCATCTTGTCGCTCGATTGCGGCGCTGCGCGAACCGGACCTATCCCCGCGAAGCACCGACGATGATACGGTTCGGGCGACGGTAGCAACTTGTGCGACCTTGTCCGACCGAAGGCTACCCGCTGCCTGCGGGTGCCGCCCCAGTGCCAATAGCAGCAAAGCACAAACCCAGGCGATCTTCTTCGCGGCTAGGGCAACTCGGCTGCTATGGGCAAGGTTGCTCAACCCATTGGATTTCAGCGGCGGCGGGAGAATTGTCAATGTTCGGGCGTAAACCCGCCCTAATTCCAATCGTCGATCTTCAGATCATGCGGAGACGGCTTGCCCTTACCCGTCTCGACGAAGTCCCGAAGGCTCAACAAGAACGTGGCCCACTTCATACTGCAGTGAGCAGTGAACTCGACGGCTTCGCGCCAGTTCTTGTGAGCGAAAAGGATGACGGTTCGCTCGCCGACCCGAGAGAGGGAAAATGTCACCTCCGTGCCGATCCATTCGGGAGGCCCAGACAAGAAGCGCCAATTGACGGCGCGCTCTGGCTCGAGCTTGGCGAGCTCGAATTGCATCCCACCAATTTCTTCGCCGCTGGGCGAACGGAACCGAACCTCGAGCTTTCCGCCGAGCTTCGATTCACCCGACGTCTCTTCCGTCCACCACCCCGCGACGCCCTCGACCGTAGACAACGCAGCATAGACCTTCGACAGCGGCGCCGTCGTTGCAATTCGATGAATGATGTCGACCATAGTTTTCCTCCTTTTCCTTGCCAGACGCACTTCATGTAGCGCTGCTACGCCTTGGGCTGGGAGTAACAAAGGTGACGCGATTGACGAAACTCGACGATCCGTTCAAGCGGATTTGGCGCGCCGGGGGCGTTTGACGGCGAGCACTTTCCCACTCGAAGCTCCGCCGCAATAGAAGCGTTCACCACCATCGGACTCGAGCCCCGAGAGCGAAAACTCCGCAGGAAGCTCGAGCCGCTCGAGGACTTCACCAGTTCTTTTGTCGATCCGGCGTAACTCCGACGGTTGGTCGCCGGAAACGCCGTGCCAGAGCGCGTCCTCGACGAAGGTCACCCCCGTGACGAAGCGTTCGGAGGTGATACTCAGAAGAACGCGTCCCGTTTCTGCATCGAGCTTCAAGATCCGTTTTTCGCGATAGAGACCGATCCACAGGTAACCTTCGGCCCAGGTCAGTCCCGAGGTTTGCCCCTCTGGAGCGGGGATCACGGCAAGCACCGCACCCGTCGTTGGATCCATTCTTCTAAATCTTCCCGTCTGCGAGTTGGTACAAGTGACGACCGTCGAAGGCCGAACCTGCCTGAGCCACGACCGCAAGCGAGTGAGTCTCCTCTCCCGTATCGGGATCGAAGGCGACGAGCGCGGTTCCGCTTGCGAACCAAACCCGCTTACCGTCGAAGGTCACTCCGTTCACTCGCTCGCGCCCCGCGAAGGGGCCATAGGTGCGTTCGATGATGGCCGGCGTCGATATCATGTGGTTCGCAAGACTACGCGAAGCCAAAGGCTCCGGGGAGCAACAATGTCGTTGAGAAGCCCGCAATCGGCGGCGCGAACCAACGACGCATGCGGGCTCTTCCCCGCGCGACGACGTGACCATCGCGCTCGAGGGCGAACAGTATGCGTTGGACGGTGCGTTGACTCATTCCCAATGCGACGGCGACAGCGGCGCTCGACCAGGCCTGTCCGTCCGAGAGCAATGCCCGAATGGCGCCATTCTCGCCGTCGAAGGGCGGCGCGAGTACCACGACGTCTTTGGCACGACGAGGCACGAGAACGAAACCTGCGGGCGTTGCCTCCACGCGAGCAAACGGGCTGACTGCACGGCGCAGGCGAGCCATCTCGACGCGCAAACGCGCTCGATGGGAGGCGTCTGTCCGCTTCGCTCCGAACGCACGCGCAATCAAGAGCTCTCGACTGCCTTCGCCAGGAAAGCACTCACCGAGCGTTCGAAGGAGCGAAAACAAGACGGGACGCCGAGCTAACGTGACGAGCTCCCCCGACGTTCCCACCTTGCGACGGAGCGCGTCGATGACAAGCGAGCGTGATGCGAGCACGCGCTCGACCTCATCGAGCCGCAGAGGCTCCTCGACGCCTCCTACAATCATGCGCAACACCGGTCCTGCGAGAGTCTGCGAGGCGCGCTCAATCTCGAGGGAGAGTGCGGCAATGTTGGCACGGCGAGCGGCACGCCTAGCACGTTCGAGCGCAGAGCGCGCTCGTGGGGCATCGAGCAGCCTCGACGCGATCTCGACGTGTAGCAGCTCGGCGCGGACTACGGTGGCAGGCAACGCACCTGCAAGGGAAAGCGAGGAGAGTTGCGCAACAGCCTCCGCGACGTCACCCGACAGCACGAGGCGTTGAATCTCGAGCACGCGTGCAAAGGCGACATTCCCTCGGTCACCTGCGAGTCGCAAGGTTTCCCCTGCCTGTTCGATGGCACGCCGTGAGATGGCAAGCTCGCGTGCGGCTAACGCAACCTCGGCTTCTGCCAGCGACACACGCGCACGCTGCACGGCTTCCCGCGCCGGCAGCGCCAGTCGAGCTCGTCGAAACAGCTCCTTGGCGCGCGTCAACTCACCGAGCTGCGCCATGGCCACGCCGCGCAGCGCGAGAGCAGTCGCGTCCTCCCGCAAGGCGACGAGCCGCAGGGCACCGAGAACGTCGCCGTTCCCGAGAGCCCGCGCGGCCATGGCAAGAGCGTGCTCCATGGGAACAGCGTGCAAGGCAATTACGGATTTGTCCAGCGCAAGCGCGCCTGCTCGACGGATGCCGTTTGCGTGGCAACGCGAGCTCGAGCGTGCCAGACCTCATGCTCGGTGAGGGGCCACCTCACTCTCGTGCCACCGTCGCGGTCCGCCGACGATGGGCGGCTTTGGTGATGTAGGTTGGCGGCGTCGAAGCCCGCGAGCTATGCGTTGCCGCAACGAAAGCGCACGCAAGGAACGCATGTCAGTGTCGGAGCACATCTCGGTTCTCATCGTTGGACGTGGAAAACTAGCGCAAGAACTCCTCGCCGGATTGAGCGGACCCACCATCTCCCGAGTACTTCCCTGGAGCGAGAGAGGCACCCTTGCGGACTCGCGGCCCATAGTGGTTCACGCGGGGTCGGGACGCGAGCTCGGGGAGGTTGTCGACTTCTGCGCCCGTTCCGGCGCGACCCTGCTCGATTTGTCCACGGGCGATTCCCGCCATCCAGACCAGCCCGAATTTCCGATCGTTCTCTGCCCGAACGTCAACATGCAGATGCTCTACTTCATGGCACTCGTGAAGCAGGCGGCACAGTACTTCGCGGGACAAGACATTCAGATCGAAGAATCCCACCAAGGGACGAAGAAGACGAAACCCGGGACCGCGATCTATCTCGCAAAGTCCTTGGGTGTACCCGAGAAATCCGATTCGATCGGTTCGGGATCCGAAGGTTCAGCTCGAGTCCCTGGGGATCCCACTCGAATTCGTGGAGCGACACGCACACCACGAGATCCTGATCCGCGATCCCGAGGTCGAGATCCGATTGCAAACGCGAGTCCTCGGCAAGTCCGCCTACGCGAAGGGCCTCGCAAAGGTGATCGAGATCGTGGGACGAACGGCTCTCTCCTGTGGCTTCCACGACATCGTTGAGCTCGTCATGGCGGACGTTCGTCGAAGGTCCAAGGCCGCACCCTGCCAGCCCTAGAGCCCTCGAACAGACGCGTCGCTCGTCTCTATCGGCAAGCAATTGCCGTCGGGCGCGCGGGGATCGTGCGCAGGGATCGTACCCACCGCGCTGCGCGTTATCCTGGCGCTCGTATGGCGAATCGAGCCCAGGAACTCGCGGCCCTAGGATGGAACGACTGGTTCGAAGAGCAGGCCTCGCGACATTGCGAGCCGAGCGAGTCCGTCGCCAAAGTGGTCGCCGTCGATCGAGAGCAATCCCTATTGGTCGACGAAACGGGGGTGTTCCGCGCGAAGCTCTCGGGAACCTATCGTTATCGACTCCATGACGCAGAGAGTCTCCCGTGCGTCGGTGATTGGGTATGGGTCGAGCGAGATCGGAGGGACGACTTCGGGCTCATCCTGTCCCTCCTCGAGCGCAAGACGACACTTTGTCGCAAAGCCCCCGGCAGCGCTCGCGCGGTTCAAGTCATCGCTGCCAATCTGGACTACGTGTTCATCGTGCAGTCTTGTCACTTCGACTTCAACGTCAAGCGACTCGAGCGCTATCTCGTCATGGCGACGGAGGGTGGCGTCGAACCGCATGTCTTGCTCACCAAGACCGATCTCGTCGATGAGTCGGTCCTATCGGCACAAGTTGCGGAGATCCGCAGCGCAGGCATCACCGCGCCGATCTCGACGATGAGCAACGTGACTCGAACCGGCATCGATGCACTCAAGGCGCTCCTTCAACCGGGCAAGACTTACTGTTTGGTTGGTTCCTCTGGGGTTGGCAAGAGTACCCTCATCAACGAATTGATAGGTCGCGATCGACTCGAAACGGGTAACGTCAGTGCCACTGGCGAAGGCCGACACACCACTGTCCGACGCGAGCTCGTCATACTCGCGAACGGTGCCATGGTCATCGACAACCCAGGAATGCGAGAGTTCGGCATAGCTAACGCAGAGGCGGGCATCGAAGCGCACTTTTCCAACATCGTCGAGTCCGCAGCCGAGTGCAGGTACAGGGACTGCACCCATACGAACGAACCCGGATGTGCCATTCGCAACGCCGTCGAGGCCGGCGGAGATCGACGAAGACCACTATGACAACTTCTTGAAGCTGCGGGAAGAATCGGGGTTCCACGACCTGTCCCATGCGGAGAAGAGGAAGAAAGATCGGGACTTTGGCCGATTCCTGAAGTCCGCAAAGAAGGATTTCGAATCGAGACTAGACCCGACTCTTCTTCCACGGAAGACCGGCACCGCAGCTTCGGCTAACCTCGTCGGGTGGCAATGACGCCCTCCCCGAGCCCGATGTAAAGGCCAACGAGACGGTCTTCGGCATCCCGAAGATGGACTGTCCATCGGAAGAGCGAATCATCCGAATGACATTGGACCGCGTCGACGCGATCCGCACTTTGACGTTCGAGCTCGAAGCCAGGCGATTACGGGTCATCCACACCGGGGACGCCAATGTCATCCTTCGGCTGCTCGAGCCTCTCGGTTTCGGCGCAACGCAACTCGACACGCGCCCCGTCGAGGCCCTCGCAGTCGAAACGAAGGGCAGCTCCCAATCTCAAAAGGACGAAACGAAGGTCCTTTGGCAGCTCTTGGCACTCAACGCCATCATGTTCTTCGTCGAGATCGCGGCGGGCATCGTTGCGGGCTCCGTAGGACTCATTGCCGACTCCCTCGACATGTTCGCCGACGCGGGCGTCTATGGGCTCAGCCTCTATACCGTTGGCAAGACGAAGCAACACCAGAGACGAGCCGCCCGTGTCAGCGGCTATTTGGAGTTGGCCCTCGCCCTTGGCGCATTGAGCGAAGTGGTCCGCGGCTTCCTTTACGGCAGCGAGCCGGTCAGCAGCATGATGATGGTGTTTGCGTTCCTCGCACTGTTGGTGAACACGACTTGCATGCTTCTGCTCTCGAAGCATCGCGACGGTGGCGTGCACCTGAAGGCCAGCTGGATCTCTCGGCAAACGACGTGCTCGCGAATTTAGGGGTCCTCCTTGCCGGCGCTCTCGTTTGGATCACGGGGTCGCGCTACCCAGATCTCGCCATTGGCACCCTGATCGGATTCATCGTCCTAGCCGGAGCACTTCGCATCCTTAGGCTGTCAAAAGCCTGAATTCCCGCCCGTTTGGGCGCCCGAACCCTTCGTGACCCTCGACAGCGAGACGCAACCCTCCCGGCACCGAAGCTGCTCTTTCAGAGCGTCCAGGGGAGTATCGATGCCGGCAAGCTCCCGCAGCCGCTCAGCGGTGTCCGTCTCTTGAAGCCCCCCCGACGTGTTCAAGCCCAAGGTTGCGGTACCAAAGCTCGCGCTCGAAACTTGCGAACGCCCCCTGCCCGGTGGACGACAGGGATAGGAATCAATTCGTGTCAGCAATATGTAGCGAAGACCGTTCGGAATCGAAATTCTCCTTGTGCGAAGCCAGCTCGGACGTAAGTTGCCCTTCGATGTCCAAAGGTGACGAAGCCGCCCAGTTCTTCACGCGCGGATACAACTGCGCACAATCGACAGCAGCAGCCTTCGCAAAGGAGTGCGGGGTCGACGAAGCTCAGGTACTTACGGCCATGGCGGGCTTCGGTGGCGGGCTCGGTGGTATGCGAGAGACGTGCGGCGCCGTGAACGCAATGGCCTACGTCGCGGGGCTCATTGCGGGTGAATATGCGCCCGAAGACGTCGAGACGAAGACGCTCCTTTACGCTCGAGTGCAACGGATGGTGCGGAAGTTCGAGAGCGACTACGGAACGCTATCTTGTCGGGAATTGCTCGCGAAGGCCAATTGCGTCGCAGGTTCGGTCCCGTCCGTCCGCACCTCGGAGTATTACGCGCAACGGCCCTGTGCGCAGCTCGTCGCAGCCGCAGCTTCAATCATCGATGTCACGCTCCTGCAAGTGCACCGAACCTAAGGGACGAACCGCAGTCGGCTCCAACCAACAGTGCAATCTCCTGCCCAGCCATGCCCAGCCGGTAATCCGCCCATGCGCAACTCGCGCTCGCTGCCTGGTCCGTGACACCGACCGTCACGTTGAACACTCCGGGCGTTGGATCGCACTTTGCCATGGAACGTTCGGTGCCATTCCCGCAATGACATCCTGAGCATCCCGAGAAACAACGTTCCATCAAGTGCTCGAGCGCGCCGCCATCACGTTCGTGCGGGCGACGTTCTCGTGCTGCGCGAAGGTCTCCGCCTCACCGCACCTCGCGCATGCGATAGCCAACACCGGGTTCGGTGATGAAGAGCTTCGGATGCGCCGCGTCGGGTTCCACCTTACGCCGCAGCTCTGCCATATGGACCCGCACATTGTGCGTCTGCATCGCCGAAACGGGCCCCCAGACTTCGGTGAGGATCTGTCGATGGGTGAGCACTTTCCCGACGTTTTGAGCGAATAGCGTGAGCAACTTGTATTCAGTGGGCGTCAGGTGCATTTCCTTGTCATCGAGACTGACGACGCGCCGTGAAAGATCGATCTTCAGCGTTCCAAACTCGAGGATCTGGGTCGGTACGACGCCTTTGGCATGCCGCAGTGCCACGCGCATGCGCGCGAGCAACTCATTGACGCCGAACGGCTTGGTGAGATAGTCGTCCGCTCCCGCGTCGAGAGCGGCCACTTTGTCGTCCTCCCGGCCGCGTGCCGAGATCACGACGATGGGAACTGTGGACCATTCACGCAGTTGCTTCGTAAGCTCGATCCCATCACCGTCTGGCAACCCCAAGTCCATCAGTACCAAATCTGGACTGTGACTCGTAACGAGCTGCGTCACGATAGCCGCCCGCTCGGCTTCGAGTACGCGGTACTGGTGTGAGGTCAATGATGCTCGAATGAACTTGCGCAGTGCCGATTCGTCTTCGACGACGAGCACGAGAGGATCCAAGACACTCATAGAATTGCAGCCTCGTTTTCGGCGGTGGAAGGTGGCGCGGTTCCAATCGGCACCGTTACGTGGAACTCCAAGCCTCCGCCAACCGCCCCCTTAGCACGAATGGCGCCACCATGCGCTTCAGCGATCCCGCGACAAATGGCAAGGCCGAGCCCTGCACCCGATGCGCCTTGGTGCGCGGCGCGGAAGAACTTCTCGAAGAGCTTTTCTTCGAGTTCGGTCGGTACACCAGGTCCGTGGTCCCGAACGACGATGTTGACCAATTCGCTCGAGATTCGACTCGCACTCACGTCGATGGCCGTCCCGTCAGGCGTGTATTTGCTCGCGTTCTCGAACAGATTGACGAAGATCTGTCCAAACGACACCGGATCGACCAATACGAGGGTAAATCGCGAGGAATGTCGATATTCACGGGATGCGCGAAGAGCTTCCCTTCGAGGCGCGCCCAGGCTCCTCCAATGACCTCTTCGAGTGGCACCCAGTCACGCTTGAGTGACAAACTTCCGGACTCGAGCCGCGTCATGTCGAGGAGATTGGCCACCAAGCGCTCGAGGCGCTCCGCTTCGTCGCAGATAGATCCGACCAGCTCGACGCGCGCCGCAGCGCTCAGATCGCCATCGTCGCGCAGCGACGTCGCAGCTCCAGTAATGGACGCCAACGGGGTGCGCAGATCGTGAGATACGGCAGACAGCAGGGACGATCGCATCTCTTCGGCCTTCATTCGAATTGCCGCGAGTCGGCCCTCTTCTGCGAGCCGCACGCGCTCCAAAGCTGCAGCCAATTGCCTGCAAAATACGTCCAAGAAGGACCGCTGCTCCACACCGAGCGCGCGGAGTTCCCCGGGTTGCAACTGCAAAATGCCGAGCGCTGCACCACCGATGCGCAGCGGGGCGCAAATAGTCGATGCCCCCGGCAAAGTTTCCGTACCATGTCCGGCCAACTCGAGTCGCTCGAGGGCCCACCTGGCCACGCCGAGTTCCTTCGGGTCGAGTGTGGCATCAGGTGGAGACGATCCGATCTTGACGAGCATACCGTCCGAAGTCGATCGCAACACCACGACGGCAGCACTGAAGATCTCACTGGCGTGACGAGCAGCAATCTCAGCGATGCTTGCAGCATTATCGGCAGAACTAAGATCTTTGGTCAGGGAGTAGAGCACCGCCGTGCGCTGCTCCCGGGCAATCGCGTCCCGCTCCTGACGCTTGATGCGATTGGTGAGTTCGCTCAGTACGTAACCGATCACGAACATCATGACGAAGGTAAGAAAGTAACGTCGGTCCGTAACATTGAACGTCCAATAGGGTGGAACGAAGAATAAGTCGTACGCCCCCACCCCAAGACCAGCCGCATAGAGCGAAGGTCCACGGCCAAGCCAGACCGCAGTGACCATCACATTGATCAGAAATAACATCTCCGGATCAGGCAGCTGGAGTGTCGCACGCAAGAACGCCGCCAAGCCGACCGTGCCGATGACGAGCCCGGTCGACAGCAGGTAAAGCGAGAGCCGAAAAGGCGCACGCGGAGCCGGTAGCCGACGCTCCTGCGCCCCGTCGCTGTCGTCGCCGCTGATCACGTGAACATCGAGGTCACCGCTACCGCGGACGACCTCGTCGAGCAGAGAGCCGCGAAGCCGATCACGAAGACGAGAATGCGTTGGCTTACCAATGATGAGCCGCGAGACATTGTATCTCCGCGAGTAGCCCAGCAGTGCGTCGGCAACACTCCGGTCCGAAAGGCGTGTCACGGTCGCACCAAGGGATTCTGCCAAACGCATGTGGCCTTCCAGGCGTTCTCTGTCGGCTTCACTTACATTCTGCAATGGCGAATCCACCGATGCTGCCACCCACGGGCAACGCAGCCCTGCAGCCAAACGCGCCGCCGCGCGGATGAGTCGACCGGAACTCGGGGCAGGGCTGACGCACACTAGAATCCGTTCCCCCGCCGGCACATTCACCGAGATGCCGTGTGCCGCGCGGTACTCGAGCACGTCTTCATCGACGTGCTGCGCCGTTCGTCGCAGTGCCAGCTCTCGCAGCGCAAGGAGATTGCCACGTTGAAAGAAGTGGTCCACCGCAAGCTTGGCTTGCTCGGCGAGATAGACCTTTCCTTCGCGCAAACGTTCGAGCAGTTCCTCCGGCGCGATATCGACGAGTTCCACCGCGTCAGCCTCGTCGAGGACCGCGTCCGGTACCGTTTCACGCACCTGAACGTGGGTGATCTGCGCCACGACGTCGTTCAGACTTTCGACATGCTGCACGTTCATGGTCGTAAAGACGTCGATACCTGCATCGAGCAGCGCTTCGACGTCTTGCCAGCGCTTCGGATGGCGACTACCGGTCGCGTTAGTGTGCGCCAACTCGTCAACTAGAATGACGGCAGGTCGCCGCGCCAGCGCCGCGTCGAGATCGAACTCCTCGATGACGTGACCGCGGTACTCCACGTTTTGCCGCGGCAAGAGTTCGAGCCCGAGCACCAAGGCGGCCGTTTCCCTGCGGCGATGGGTTTCGACGATGCCGACGACGACATCGAGCTTCTGTTCCGAGACGAGGTCGCGTGCGACCTGCAGCATGCGGTAAGTCTTGCCCACACCTGGAGCGAAACCGAAGAACACCTTCAACTTGCCGCGCTTGGCTCGCAATTCCTCATCCTTGACACGACGCAGTAATTGGTCGGGATCCGGACGCGATGGCAACTCACTCATGGGCAGAATCAAGCATCCATCCCGCGGTCGCGGTCGTCAAGGGTCAACGTTGTCGAGTGCGTCGAGCGCGAGATTCAATCGCAATACGTTGACACGCGGCTCGCCGAACAAAAACAAGGTACGCCCTGCCGTATGCAAGGTAACCAAGGCGCGGACTTCCTCGATCGGAAGGTGCCGCGCGTCAGCGACTCGCTTCACTTGGAGCAGTGCGTTGGCGGGACTGATATCCGGATCCAAACCGCTCCCTGAACGCGTGACCGCGTCCGCAGGGATCACCGCATCGGAGGCCAAGCCATTCTCCTTACGGTATGCCGTAGCTAGCGCCTCGAATCCCGAAAAGCTCCCGTCGATATCCTTGGTGGCGGGGTCGTCGTTCAGACCATGAACGAGCTTGTCGCTGGTCGGGCCTAGGTTCGTGCCGCTCGAGTTCGCAGCGTCGTACCCGCCTCCCGCAGCCGACGGCCGCGGATGAAAGTACTTGGGCGTCGTGAATCGTTGCCCGATCAGGTCGGACCCAATCACTCCCCCATTCGCACCATGAATCAAGCTTCCGTGGGCCTGGCTCGGGAAGACGACGCTGCCAATCGCCCAGATCGACAGGGGAAAGGCAAAGCCGGTTACGACGACGAAGAACACCGTCAGCGAGATCGCTGGTCGTACGTATGTCATGGTCATGCGAGCCTCAAGAGGACGAGCAAACGGTCGAGTACCCAGATGGCTGGAAACGGAGCGATCACTCCGCCAACACCGTAGATGAGCAGGTTGCGGCGCAAGATGGCTGCAGCATTCGCAGGACGATAGCTGACCCCTCGCAGCGCGAGCGGTATGAGAGCGATGATGATGATGGCGTTGAAGATGACCGCCGCAAGGACGGCCGATTGCGGATTGCTCAAGCGCATGAAATTGAGGCGCCCAAGTTCCGGATAAGTCACGAAGAACATTGCCGGAATGATGGCGAAGTACTTGGCGACGTCGTTCGCGATACTAAAGGTGGTCAGGGCGCCGCGCGTCATCAACATCTGTTTGCCGATCTCGACGACTTCGATGAGCTTCGTGGGATTCGAATCGAGGTCGACCATGTTGCCAGCCTCCTTCGCGGCCTGAGTGCCGCTATTCATCGCAACCCCGACGTCGGCCTGAGCCAGTGCCGGTGCATCGTTCGTACCATCACCGGTCATCGCGACCAAACGGCCCCCCGCTTGCTCCTTGCGAATGTACGAGAGCTTCATTTCCGGCGTTGCCTCTGCCATGAAGTCGTCCACACCTGCCTCCGCGGCAATCGCTGCCGCCGTGAGTGGATTGTCACCCGTGATCATCACCGTCTTGATGCCCATCGCTCGAAGTTGGGAAAAGCGCTCTTTCATGCCCCCCTTCACCACGTCTTTCAGGTGAACGACACCAAGCACGCGCTCGTTCTCGGCCACTACGAGCGGAGTGCCACCTTCGTGACTGACACGCTCCACGTCCGCCTGCACGGCAACGGGGAACCTACCACCGCGTGATTCAACGAACTGCTTGACGCTATAGGCTGCTCCCTTGCGGATCTGGCTCCCGCCTCGATCGAGACCGCTCATGCGTGTTTGCGCCTTAAATTCGATAAATTGCGCATCGGGGAATTCAGCCAATTCGATCGCGCGCAGGCCGAAACGTTCCTTCGCGAGAACGACGATGCTCCGACCTTCCGGGGTTTCATCCGCCAAGGAGGCCATCTGCGCGGCACGCGCAAATTCCTTCGCCGAGACGCCGGCAGCCGGGTAGAAGTCGGTCGCCTGGCGATTGCCTAACGTAATGGTGCCGGTCTTGTCCAAAAGGAGGGTATCGACGTCACCGGCGGCCTCGACGGCCTTGCCGCTCATGGCCAATACATTGTGCTGCATCACCCGATCCATGCCCGCAATGCCGATGGCGCTCAACAGACCGCCGATGGTGGTTGGGATCAAGCACACCAATAGGGCCACCAGCACGGCGATCGTCGGTACGTTCGAGCTATTTCCGGCTGCGAAACGTGCAAACGGTAGAAGTGTGACCGTTGCGGCCAAAAAGACAATCGTGAGCCCAGCCAGAAGGATCGAGAGAGCTATTTCGTTGGGGGTCTTTTGACGCTTGGCACCTTCCACGAGGGCAATCATACGGTCGAGAAAGCTATGACCTGGATCTTGCGTCACACGCACGACGATCCGATCCGACAACACCTTCGTACCGCCCGTGACGGCGCTGCGATCGCCGCCGCTCTCGCGAATGACAGGCGCCGACTCGCCGGTGATAGCCGATTCGTCCACGCTAGCGATACCTTCGACGATTCCGCCATCCGCTGCGATGATGTCCCCCGCCTCACAAACGAAGAGCTCGCCCTTCGCCAGGGTTGGCGCGGCGACGCGCTCCTCCACGCCATTCGCGTGCAGCCGACGCGCCGTGGTATCCGTCTTGGTCTTGCGCAAGGCGTCTGCCTGGGCCTTGCCGCGACCTTCAGCCATGGCTTCGGCGAAGTTGGCGAAGATGACGGTGAACCAGAGCCACAACGAGATCTGTCCAACGAACGCTGCGTCACCGGTGTGAGACAGCATCGCGCGGAACCAGATATACGTCGTGGCGACACTACCCACCTCGACGACGAACATCACCGGATTTTTGGCCACGAGCCGCGGATCCAACTTCACGAAGGCCTCCTTTAGGGCTCGCTTGACGATGGCACCTTCGAATAGCGATCGCGGTGCATTCTTCGGGCGAACGGTCGCGTTGGCTGTCACTTCGACGTCGCTAACCGGGATTTGCGACTTCGACGACATGGTTGCACTATCGACAGTCATTTCTTCCTCGATTCAGTGATGATGGCTCAGAATGTTCCGAGTGCTTGCAGTTTCAAGTGCTCGACGACGGGCCCAAGCGCAAGGCCTGGGATGTAGGTCAGGGCACCAACGATGATGACTATGCCGACGAGCAATCCGGCAAAGGTCATCGTATCCGTCGGGAAGGTTCCGGCACTGGCTGCGACGGGCATCTTCTTCGCCAATGCACCTGCCATGGCCAAGAGCGGAACGATCATGAGAAACCGCCCTATCAGCATCGAGAGCGCAATGGTCGTATTGTAGTAAGGTGTATTCGCGGTGATTCCAGCAAACGCCGAACCGTTGTTACCGGTACCCGAGGCGTAGGTATAGAAGATCTCGCTGAAGCCGTGCGGTCCCGCGTTGTTGATATTGGCCGCAGCGGCACCGTAGGAAGTGTCAGCGCCACCATAGGCGCTGCCCGACCAGGTGTTGAGCCACGCGAGTGGGCCTTCTTTCGGTAGATCGATGACACTCGAGAGTGCGGTGAAACCGAGCACGCTCGCCGTCAGAACCAGCATGGCCACCATTGCCATCTGAACCTCGAATTTCTCGATCTTCTTGCCGAGGTATTCTGGCGTTCGACCCACCATGAGGCCAGCGATGAACACCGCCAAGACCGCATACATGAGCATCCCATAGAGCCCCGCGCCAACACCGCCGAAAATGACCTCACCCGTAAGGATATTGAACAGCGGAACCAAGCCACCGATCGGCGTGAAGCTATCGTGCATGGCGTTGACCGCGCCGCAGGACGCACCCGTGGTCACCGTTGCAAACAGCGCAGACGCTCGGACCCCGAAGCGCACCTCCTTTCCTTCCATGTTGCCACCCGACTGAAGCGCGGTCGCGACGGTCTCGATGTGCGCGTTCGCCAGGTGCGGAGTACCGGCTTGTTCGGCACTCGTGCAGACAATCATCCCCGCCAACGCTAGCACTGACATGGCACCGAAAATTACCCAGCCTTGCTTGGTATTTCCCACCATTTTGCCAAAGGTGTAGGTCATCGATGCCGGAATGCTCCAGATCAAAAGCGCGGAGAAGAAGTTCGAAAGTGGGGTTGGGTTCTCGAAGGGGTGGGCAGAATTGGCATTGAAGAAGCCGCCACCATTGGTACCGAGCAGCTTGATGATCTCCTGAGAGGCAACGGGCCCCTGAGCAATCCGTTGCTTGGCACCTTCGACGGAGATCACGGCTGTGAAGGCGTCGAAGTTCTGCGGAACGCCCATCGCCACGAACACGAGCGCACCAACGAAGGAAATCGGCAAAAGCACGTACACGGTGGCGCGAATCACGTCGACCCAGAAATTACCAATCCCGCTAGCGTTCTTGTGCGCAAAGCCACGAATCACTGCAATTGCGACGGCCATCCCCACGGCTGCCGACGCCCAATTGTGGATCGCAAGCGACACCATGTTCGAGAAATGACTGACGGTTACTTCCGGCGAATAAGATTGCCAGTTCGTGTTCGTCACGAACGATACTGCCGTATTGAACGCCAGATCGGGCGTCATCTGCTCGGCACCCACGTGCTGGGGATTGAGTGGCAGAAACCCCTGCAAACGCAACGCAACGTACGTAACGAGGAAGCTCGCGAACGAGAAGGCCAGCATGGACACCGAGTAGACGGTCCACTTCATGTTCGTAGCGGGATCGATCCCGAGCACTCGGTATGCGCTACGCTCGAGCCATCCGAGCACCGGATGGAGAAAGGTCCTTTCCCCGGAAAAGACCTTGGCCATGTAGGCCCCAAACGGCCTTACGATGAGTAGGAGGAGCGCAAAGAACAGCGCTATCTGTACGGTAGCAAGCATCGTCATGGCTAGAACCTCTCCGGCGCGAGCAACGCGAAGACGAGATATCCGAAAACCAGAATGGTGACCAAGCCGACCCACGTGACGTCAGTCATGGTGCCCTCCTCGAAGCTTTGTCGCACCCGTACGTGAGCGCGACGGACAAACCAAAAAATCCGGCAGTGATGAGAACGAGGGTGACGTCAGTCATGGTGGTTGGTACCTCGCAAGATTCAGGGACGTGTCCCTTACTTCGTGGGCCGCGGTAGGAACTGACGACTCACCAACTGGCAGTCGCCTTCGCATTCGGGAAACCGAGCGATCAGCCGCGCCTGCTGTTGGCAATAATCGAACAAGTCGCCCTCGGTCGCGTGAGCACAGGTCGTGCGCAGTGTCTCGAGGGTACGAGAATAGAGCGCCGAGCGTTCGCTCGAGGGCAGACCGAACAGGGCGCCGTCAACGCGGCTGCTTCGGCTCATGTAGACGCCGACGAGAGTCAGCAACGTCGACGCTGCAGCAACTGATAGAACGGCAAGAAAGAACGATCGCATGGGCGGAGCGGCGGCTCGAATCATGAGACCGACCTACGCTTTGGGTATACGACTATCGCCGTAAGTCAGTCGTCAAGTCTGTCCCCGTTGGTGACAAAGTATCGTCAAGGCGCGCCTCGGCGCAACGCTTCCAATGACCAAGGCGTTGGAACGCTGCGCGTGCCACGGCACTTTGCGGTATCAAGAAGTTATCAAGATGCGTCGATGTGCCTTACCCTTTCTTGACATCGGCAACCAACGGGTAAGGATTGTCCGTGCGCCGAATGATCGTTTTCGATCAGCGGGGGACCCAACCCGTACCGGGGCGAATCATTTCCGGGAGACTTCGAAACGAATTACAGGTTCGAGTCAGAGGAAATGTAGGGCAGCTTCACTCTCCTAGCCCGAGCCCGTCAGCTAACTCCGTAGGCCGCAAGGAGAGGACCTTTCCGCGTCGCGTTCGACCGGGACCAGTCCTCAGCGTTGAAGTGAGGTCGAAGTCATGTCGATTGGCAGTCGCTTACGTCGCGCGCTTTTCGGGGCGCCACGCGACGCATTGGATCCGCACGCATTCCACAAGCTCTCCTGATTGCGTTCCTAGCCTGGATTGGGCTCGGCGCTGACGGCCTATCGTCGAGCGCATACGGACCCGACGAGGCGTTCCGTGCGCTCGGCTCTCACAGTAGTTTGGCGGTCTTCTTGGCCGGCGCGACAGCCCTGACTGTCTTCATCATCAGCTACGGTTATAGCCGCATCGTCGAACAGTTCCCCGAAGGTGGTGGTGGCTACGTCGTTGCCACTCGCGTCTTTGGACCCGAAGGCGGGCGTCGTTTCCGGCTCGGCACTGTTGGTCGACTACGTGTTGACCATTGCGATCTCGATCGTTGCCGGTGCAGATCAGGTACTGAGCTTCCTACCGACGTCCTGGCTATGGCTGAAGATGCCCATGGTGTTCGGCGTCATCGCGTTACTGACGGTGCTCAATCTACGTGGCGTGAAGGAGTCCGTTTCGGCTATCGCACCAGTGTTCTTGCTCTTCATTGCCACGCACGCACTCCTTCTTTTGATTGTGTTTGGCACACATCTCGGCGACGCGACGAGCGTCGCCGAGCGCATCCGCGGCGATCTACGGCAGTCGCACACCGCGCTCGGTACCTTTGGTTTGTTGGCGCTCTGCTTCCGCGCCTATTCGATGGGCGGCGGAACGTACACCGGCATCGAAGCGGTATCGAACGGTATGACGTTGATGCGTGAACCACGCGTTCAAACGGCTAAGCGAACCATGGCGCTCATGGCGGTTTCGTTGGCGGTCACGGCGAGCGGCATCCTGCTTGCCTATTTGCTCGTCGATGCGCGCCCCCTCGCGGGCAAGACGATGAACTTCGTATTGCTCGACAAGGTTACTGGCGACTTTTACCTCTGGGGTTTGCCTGCGGGAAAGACCTTCGTAGTGCTCAGTTTGCTGTCAGAAGGTTTGCTCCTCGTCGTCGCCTCGCAAGCAGGCTTCATCGACGGACCGCGCGTCATGTCCAACATGGCGAGCGATTCGTGGCTCCCGCATCGATTCGCGTCACTGTCGGAACAACTGACGATGAAGAACGGGGTCCTTCTGATGAGTCTCGCAGCCGCGAGTGCCGTTCTCTATACGGGTGGTGACGTTTCGAAACTCGTCGTCATGTACTCCATCAACGTGTTCGTCACGTTCAGCCTGTCGAACATTGCGATGATTCGCTACTGGATCACCAAACGCCGAACCGAACGTCATTGGCTGCGCCACTTGCCCGCACATGCGTTGGCGGCCTTGTTGTGCTTATCGATTCTACTGATTACCGTCTTCGAGAAGTTCACCGAAGGCGGCTGGGTGACCTTGGTGGTGACCTCATGTCTGGCTACATTTTGCTTCATCGTGAAGAGACACTATGATCGGGTGGCCACGGCCATCGTTCGGTTCGACGGAGAATTACCTGGACCGGAAGTGTCGCCGGTCACGTACGGAATCGAGTCAGTCGAGCAGATCCCACCGTGCTCTGCTCTCGATCCCAAGAAGCCGGTAGCTGCGCTATTCGTCGGTCGTTATGGCGCACTTGGCCGCCATGCACTATTTGCTCTATTGCGAATGTTCCCGCGTCACTTCGAGGACGTGGTGTTCATCGGCATTGCCTGCGTGGACACGAAGGCCATGCAGGGCCGCCCCGAACTCGAAGCCATGCGAAAAGGGACGGATGCAGATTTGGCACGCTACTGTCGCTTCGCCACCGCGCTTGGCTTGCGAGCAGCCTCCGTACTTGGTGTGGGACCGGAAATTGGGGTCGAAGCCGAGCGACTCGCCAAGTTGGTTCGCGACAAGTACCCCCAAGTGCTGTTCGTCGCAGGTCAACTTACCTTCGAAGAAGACAGTCTCTGGAACCGACTCATGCATAACGAGACCGCACTCGGCGTCCATCGGCGACTGCATCACCACGGGCTACCGACGATTGTGCTACCAGTTCGGCTTCGCCTGAACGCGGTTGAAAGCTCCAAACCTCGCCTCGCACCGGTGTCCGTCAGCGCCACATGAGCTGTCGCATACCTGACTGATGTGTTCATCCGAATCCAGAGCTACCCAGCGAGTCGCATCGAGGAATTGCTGCCGGACCGCTGGAAACCACCGGATCGGGCGCACACCAATAGCGCTTGACGTTGACCGCATGGTGCTGCCGCACGATGCAGCTTTCCGCAAGATTTAGCCAGGCGTCGAAACTTGTACGGTTACGGCGCAAGAACCTCTTCTTTCCTAGACGCTGCTCACTGTAAGTGTCTGGTCACCTTCGTTCGAGTACATCGCACGCACGCATCGAACTCCTTTTTCTTGGGCGAAGTTCGTCGCATCCACGTCGAAAGACGACGTTGCGGCAAACCAGATTTCGTTGGGAATCCAGGCGGACTGGTCATTTGCCCGCACATCCTCAACGGCTTCCACGACCTTGATGATATCGGTGCGCTTGATTGGCGTCTTACGGTCTTTGCATTCAACCCAAACGTGCCGAGCTGACCTCTTCGCGCCCACAGCGCTCGTGATGATTGTCACGATACCAATAATGACCAGACCGAATCCTTCGATTGAATAACCTGTTGCCGAGCTGACAGCAGACTCGAGTTCTTTGCCCGCCCCTTGAACGGAACTCGTCGTATCCCCGAAGTATTCAGGCAGAAGGATTGCGGCTCCCCCCACGACGAGCACGGCGATTGACACGTAACGAACGATCTTCCAAGCAACCGAATGACAGACGCCGTGGATGTCACATTCCCATGGTCGCGTTGCGACTTTGCCCTTCACTAGCTCATTCAGCTTTGTGTCGGTCACTCCCATCTCGCGAACCATGTGTTTAGAAAACGCGCTTTCGAATTCCTTTCCAGATTTACGTGACATAGAGTGCTCCCGTGATCCGCGGAGAATAGTACCATGGCGCATTGACATTCAAGAGCGCTGTGATGAATATGTCGAGAATCCATGAAGTGGTGCGCAAGGAGCTCACACCGCTAGTGCGCGTTTCGCCCAATTCCAGTCGGTACAGAATGTGAGGTCCGTCGCGGCAAACTCGTTATCCAGCGGAGGGCGCAGAAGTGTCGACGGTTGGGCTTGCCTATAGTCCTCCGTATTTGAGGAAAGGAAGACGCAGCCGCGTGCACTGCCGACACGAATGATCTGCATTGCCGCAAGGACATGTTCAATAATCACGCAATCCTTGCCTTGTGCCCCTTTTTGCGCTGGGGCCCTTCCGCACAACACACGTTGCATGGCGTTGACCATGCACGCGTCGTCGTCATTGATGACTATCGATCGCGCAAATATCTCAGTCGTGAGTTTCCTCAAATCTGCGATGACGTGACGGCAAGCAACGTCCATTTTCGCTGGAATGGCGGCACGGCCAAAGTGGCATAGAGCCGATGCGAACTGATCGGCCTGACTTGCCCATTGGGTCACTTTTCGCTCCACCTCTGCTTCCACACCAGCAATGTTCTCGTCCCACTCGCGCTTTACCTGTTCTGGAAGCAGGATACTTATAGCGGAGTTCTGACTCTGAACAGCGTTGATGATAGCGTGAATGGCCACGAGTTCTCCTCGCACGACTCTTGCGGACTTACGGATGGGCAAGCGTACGATGTCCAAGAGGGCGCACGTATCAGGAAATAGCACTGACTGTTGAGCGACTCCGAACCGTTGCGTAAACTCTAGCGAAGAGAGCTTCACGATCGCTCCTGAACCTCATCGTAGAAACGTAGAAGGGCTCGAGCTTGCTCGTACTGGATCTGCAATGCGAGCACCTTGTCTTCGTCCCACCCCTCCGCACCCAACCAGCGACCCAAGTGGTCCGCCGTGAGCTGGGAATGCTGCCTGTGGGCGAGAACGAGGAACGCGTGCCACCGTCGAGCGTCACAGGGATGCCCAGCACCGGTCGAACGGTTGGCCGCATTCGAGAAGGCATTCAGTGCCACGAACGCATCATCCTCAAGTAGTTCTGCCATGTCCAGCACTCCGGACGAAACAATCCAATTGAGACCGCATTCCGACGCGACGCGAGCCACAAAGCGGTCGACAAACTCGTCCACGACCACGTTGTATTCATCAAAGGTGAGTTCGTCAGATTCACTCGGGACGACGTTACCAAACGTCGAGTTCCGCTTCACCACGAAAAGCAAGCACCAGCGCCGCGGCGGGGCGAAGTGGAGTACGGTCGCAGGCGAACGCAAACAGCTCTGCGTTCCCGGGTAAGCCCTGCTCGAGATCCGTCGCTCTTCGCCAGCCGCCGGCCATCATGTCAGACACTCGAGAAAGGAACTCCTCGCACTTCTGGTGCTCCCCGCGAATTGTTAAGTCTTTGAATTCTTTCAGAGGCATTCCGATCGCTCCTTCACGTAAGTAGTATTCGACATTCTCGTCCGGATTACCACGGGCTTGTTTCGACAGCTTCGCAATGAGGCACATTCCTGTCCCCAGAGTGCTGGCATGCCTTCACCAGCAACGTCGCGAACTGATACCGTTCGGCTCTACTTAGCGGGCTGAGCTTGTTATGATCGTCGCCAGGTGGCGTTACCAACGGTACTGCCTCCCCTGAGGCTTCGTGCACGTGCACGTTGCACCGAGGATTGAGGCCACCTGGGTGTCCGCTGACGACCACTGAAGGGCTATTTCTCCCCGCTCCATCGAATGCGCGCGACGCGTGACGAGTGCGTCCCACTTACACTTTCCACGTCTGTCCAACATTGGTTCGATTGCTCGCACCTGCATGCTGCGTATTTCGGTCATCGTGAACAGCCATTTCGGAGGATCGGGATCACGATTTGAGCGTTCACGACGCCCCGATTTCCGCACATTCGACAAAATGCGAACGATGGGTCGCCTCGTGTATAGGCAACGATGACTCCACGAATTGCTTCGTATGACCTACTCATTGCCTCTCTGGCTCCATGTCGACGCGTTCAGTTTGACGTTGATGCCCTATTTCACAAGCCAACGTGTCGTGTGGCGCAGCCGCATTCTTTGGCGCCGTCCAGCTCTGGACGACGTTGAATAACCCCGATGACGTAGATGAGGAGCTGCGGGGGGATTGAGAGAGAATTCGCCGAGAATGAAGTGCTCGTCGCCCCGGTCCGCCTCGGTTGAATCGCATACGCGACCTAAGCACGCGTGAACCAAGTCTTCGCGCTCAGATCTTTTCCTGGTCGAGTGAATTGACCTGGCCTCGAGATCGCGGTCGAGCGGAGGGGTCACGGGTGAAGTTGTAGCCGAGCGCGCACCTACTGCGATGACACCTTCGAGCTCGGCCCGGGAGGTGAACAGCAGCTGCGACATCGAGCTCGGATGTTCGAGCTTCCAATACGTTCGCAGTCGAAGTACTTGGGGTTTCGACAGCGGTACCCTCGAATCCTTGGCCGCCCTTGCCATCACGAACCCCAATCATCAGTCTACCGCTGTCGATGTCCTTCGACTCGAGACGCAAACCTTCACCGATTCGCAGTCCGAGTGTATAAATGGTCGTCAAGGTCATCCGTCGCACGGGATGGTGGGAAGGACTGCAGCAGCGCGCGCACTTCCCGTTGGCTCAACACCACCGGTAGCGACCGCGACCGATTGACGCGAAGATCCGCGGGCTCACGAATCGTCGTGACTGCCCCGAATTGCTTCGAGTGCAATAGCCGCGCCTGCAGCAATTGCGGTAGTGAGTACGAGCGCCGCAGCCGTCAGCGCGACGCGCTTCGTCCCCTCCCGCTCAACGCCAAGGACGATCTGCGGCACCTGAGAGGCTACCTGTGGATCCGCGTGCTTCGACGCCTCCAGCAAGACATCATGTGCCCTGTCTACGCTTACTGCCCTCACCAGTGCGGCTCCTCCTTCAAGCACCGCCCCTATGCCATTGGCGCGAACGGCTGGCCCCTTGGGAGACGCGACCCTTGCCGTTGTCACAGTCGCCACTCTCTTCTTTGCCATTGGAACCTCTATGGACGCTCGATCGCGCTAAAAGTTACGCGCGTAAAGCAACTCGCGTACTAAAATTGGCGACATCCAGGCGGCCAGCAGCGACAGACACAACGGGTCATTACCGACAATTTTCCTGCCGTATCTGTGATTCCCTTCCTATAGCACGTGCCCAGAGGGGGCCGACGAACCATCACCAGAGCCCTCACCAGGATCTGTTGCCGTCCGAACAGATGCTGCAACTGTCTTATCGAGAAGCAACAGTGCCCGCCGAACAACTTCAGCACGAGATGAAGCCCGAATGAGTTTCGCTAACTCATCAATTTGCGCGACAGCCTCTTCAGAAAAATCGAACTGTAGTCTCTTCTTTGCCATAATGGCCAATCAACTTCAATTTCTGGCAATTGATCAGAGCAGCCACTTCCTTCGCTGCTACCGCAACATCAATCGCTTTCAGTGGATGAATCATCATGTATCCCTAAAGAGCCACTGACCGAACGCCCCCGCGCTAATCAGCGCAAGAACGGAAATCACTCTATCCCAGGCAGCATGTGAAGCGTCGCTGTTTTGAAAATAGAACGCGTCTATCAAAAACATGCCGCCGATCAGCACGAACACCACAATAGTGACGCCCCGAATCATTCCCCTCGCTGCGGCATGGCGCTTTCTAGTCTCCTCAATCGGTTCAACAACGGCCTTTGCGTCATCGAAGACTGATGAAGACGTCGGTTTACTGACCGTTACCGGAGCGCCCGAAGGCCGACTATCTTGCACCTCCCGAACGGAATCCGCTGCCTCGAACACTGACTGATCGTCTGTTCCCATCATCTCGCTCCCTGCGGACTAAGTAGCTGAATTTGTTCATATGCACCTCTCTCAATTTGTTATGGCTCTATTGGATTTAAATCTGCGTATTGAAGTTCAGCCGTCGGCATGTCCTGCTGCTCGCCGACGACTACTCACTTAGCACTCACAAAATGAGTATCAACTGTTCTCGCCATGCTCAGAAGATAACGGCCGACCGAATCGCTAGGGGATCGACCCCGGGAACGAGTTGGGCGGCGCGCACCTGCCCATCAGTCCAGTCCAAGTCGAAGACTCGATGCCCCGCGGAGACGTCATGCGCGTCATGGGTGCATTGTACGATCGCGGGCGGCAACTCACGGACGTCGATTCCATCGTAAAGGACTTCCAGCTCTCGACGAGCGACGGCGTCGAGATGATTCGTCAGACCGCAACGGGCATTCGTTCGAACGCCGTACAAACAACATTGCTCGCAAACCAACTTTCGGAGCTCGCAGGAAGACTCGACACTGTGGCGAGCTTTCTGGAGAGCGCTCAGACGCTCGACAGCGATGAAGCGGTGACAGACGGCACGAAGCGAAAAGGGAAGTAGCAGCGACTCACCTCGCACGGCGAGAGTGATGCGATCGAGGACGAACCGACGTTGACTCGGTTCGTCCTCGCGAATGGAAATCCCACGTTCGAACAGTTCCTTCTGGACCACGGAAGATCTGCCGCCCATAAAACGTTCAACGAACGAAATGGGCTACCCCGTTTCTTGGGCGCCAGGAGAACACTCAGATGGCTAAGCACCTATCTTTGGTTGGGATCAAGGGTACCAGCCTCGATGAGGCGTACAATCGAGTCTTGCGGGAGGCCATGTTGCTCTCGCCGCGACAGGTTCGGCACGTGAACTATGACGCAGAACGCGCCGCAACCGTCGCGTTGGGGACGGCAAAGCGACTTCCACCATTCAAGGCGGAGCTCAGTGCGCTTCCGAGGTTTCCTGCGGAGCGACTCGAGCATCTGGAGGACTACGCACTCGCGCTTTACAGCGCCCACCTCCGGTGCAATTTCCACAGCGCCCCTACGGATGAGTTGACGGCGTTGAGCGAAGCCGGAAGCTGGTGGCGAAGGGTCTTACTGGCGGACGCCAACTCTCTCGCCGTGCGACAGCACCTCAGAATGGAGCAACTAAGAGTGTTGCGCCGTAGCCACGGCTATCGAAATATCGCCCATGACTTGGCGGGCCTGGCTCAGATCTTCAAGTCGGAATGGGCGCGAATCAAAGACCACACCGGTATCAAGTTCGCGGAGCTCGAGGGCGTGGAGAGACTCGCATTGGATCTTACCTCCGCAATGGCGTCCCGTTTGGATGCAAACGGACGGGTGGATGAAGCAAGAGACGTTCGGGCACGGATGTTCACCTTGCTCGTTGGCGTTTACGACGAGGTTCGCCGCGGTCTCGAGTACACCCGCTGGTATCACCACGATGCCAAGAAAATAGCTCCTCCCCTCAGGAGATCGCCTCGCCCATCAGAATCCGCGAAGACGGAAAATGCGAGCACTTAGCGTCGGCGAACATGCCGTCCGTCGGAGTCGTTGCTCACGCACCCAGCTCATGGCTCAATTGCGTGAGTCCCGTCGGACGACTTCCGTCACCGATGGGGGATCCTGTCGATGTCTCGCCATTTTAACAGCCTAAATGCGATCCTGCCGCGTACCTCGGGCGTTCGCAGGAAGCTGCCGTTCGCGATGCGTCGCTTCGTTCCAGTGGAAGCCAAATCGCTTACCCGTAAGGCAGATCGAAGGTCCGAGGTCCGATCCCCCTTACGGGTAAGCGCGATCGAAGGTCCAAGGTCCGATCCCCCTTACGGGTAAGCGCGATCGAAGGTCCAAGGTCCGAATCCGCTTACCCGTAAGGAAGACAGGCAACTTTGGAGCCCCAATTCGTCGGTCCGACCGGCGGTGTCGAATCTTGAGTCTGGAGAATTTGGATACCCGTAAGTCGTACGCGGAGTTTTGAAGTCCGTTTTTCCTTACGGGTAAGCCCCACTCGAGTTCAGAGCTTCAATCCTGCTTACCCGTAAGGCGCAACCACGACCGATCGTGCGATTTGCTTACCCGTAAGGAACTCGACGCCGAAGGACATCAACTGAATACCACCGCCTGTTCTTATCCGTGCCAAGTCGATTCACGGCGACATGGCGAGACGAAATTGGAATGGAAGTCGCTTACGCGTTGACTCGCCGTACTCTCGAGAGACGAAGAGGATAGCGAGACTCCCAAGCGCACAGCGCATTGCACTGCCACGCCGCGCACCTTGAGAAGGCGCGAGTGGAAACGAAAGTACTCAGGCGCCACGACGCGCTTGGCTCGAGACGGTGCAGTGTCCAAACGCCACAGCGCCATCGTTTCGACGGCGCCGCGCAAGAGCGATGCAGCATACGCGCTTCCTCTAGTGCGATGAAGCGACCCCGTAGAGTAGCAACATGAGCGCAAGGCAATTGCTGAAGCGGGCAACACAATTCGCGGAATACCGGTGAGACTTCATAGTGTGAGAGGCGATGGAAACCCCACATCGACAAATTGTTTCTGGACCACGGAGATCTCACGCCCATACAACGTTTAAGAAAGGAAAGGCGGGGCGCTCCAAGGAGCGGCCTTGTGGAAATACTATGTCCGATTAGATTTCTTTTTGATGGGGATTGAAGAAGCAAGCCCGGACGAGGCGTATCTGCGCATCTTGCCCGAAGCGAAGGCACTACCGTCTGAGTTGATTCAGGTGATCAACGTGGACATCAACAGCGCCATCATCGTAGCCATGGCCGTCGCGAAGCGGCTGCCACCCTTCGATGCGGAGCTCCGTGCTTTGCCCAGTTTCCCCGCGCAGCGGTTGGATTCATTTTCCGACTACACACTGGCGCTCTACAGCGCGCAGCTTCGTTATACGTATGCCACGAGCCCAGTAGAAAAGCTTCCGGAGCTAAACGAGACAGCGACCCGGTGGCGCGACATCTTGCTTGCAGAAGCCAAGTCCCTCGTGACAAGAAAGACCATCAAAGAGGAGCTATTAAAGGAGCTCGCAGGCAATCACGGCTACCGCAACATCGCTCACGACCTTGCCGGTCTGGCGCATATCTTCAAGACCAATTGGGAGGCGGTGAAAGACCAGACCGGCCTCAAGCAAGCTCAGATCGAAGAGGTGGACAAGCTGGCGCTGAGGCTCACCAATGCCGTAGCGCAACGAGAGCAGTCTCCCGAGCAGGTGGAAGCAGCAACGGACATCCGCAGCCGCGTCTTCACCTTGTTCTGCCGAGCTTACGACGAAGGTCCGCTGGGGCATCCAATACATCCGCCGGCACGAAGACGACGCAGACGAGATTGTTCCGTCAATCTTCTCGGGCCGCAATAACTCCAACATCATCAAGAAAGACAAGCCCTCCGAACCGACAACCACCACGCAAGCAGGCACCACGCCGAAACCCACTGCGCTAGCGGACGAAACAGCCAATGCGCTTTCGGCAACCGCTGCGGGCGGCGCGCGTGTGCCCATCGGGCTTCCCGGTGGCGATCCCATGACCAACTGAGTCGCCATCTGGGGTCCTAATTTGTTCTGACCTACACGTCTGGCGACGACCTTGCCCAACCATACACGAGCCATCCTGTTGGCAAGGTCGTCGCCTCGGTCGGTCGCGTTCGTTCTGCTTCACGCCAGCACGTCGCCTCGGTGAGACCGTCTTTTCTTGTCTTTGCCTGGAGAGATTCTCATGTCCGCTCCATCATTGTTCTTGGGCGCAACCCGACCGTTGAATGGCAACGGCAACGGGCAGGCGTTGACCATGTTCGGCCTGCCCGCGCATCACCTCGTGACCCACAGTGTCATCGTCGGAGCGACGGGCAGCGGCAAAACGGGCCTCGTCACCGTGATGGTGGAGGAAGCCCTGCGCAATGGCATCCCCGTGTTGATGATTGACGTGAAGGGAGATCTCCCGAATCTCCTCCTCTCCTTCCCCACCTTCTCGCCGGCGCCGTTCATTCCCTGGATGGAGGGCTCCGCGTCACCCCTGGACTCGCGGAGCATCGAGCAGCTCGCCCAAGAAGCAGCAGAGCTCCGTCAGCAAGGCCTCACGGGATGGGGGATCACTGAAGCTGACTTGATTCGGTTTCGTGAGCAGTCAACCTTTCGAGTCATTACTCCCGGTGCGACTTCCGGTGAGCCCCTTCACATGCTCTCGGGGCTCGAGCGCCCCTCACAGCGGTGGAAGAGCGATCCCGAGGGTGCCCGCGACGCCCTCAGCGCAGCGGTGTCCCTCGTGCTCCGTCTCTTGGGGCGCGATCCCGATTCAGCTCGAAGCCGTGAACACGTGCTCCTCATGGTACTCGCAGAGGCTCGCCTCTCCGAAGGTGAGCCCGCAGATTCGGCGACGCTCCTCGAAGCTCTCGTGAGTCCTCCCATCGACAAGGTGGGCGCCCTCTCCGTGGACGCCTTCATGCCGAAGTCCGAGCGAAAGGCCTTGGCCGCCTCGGTAAACTCTTTGCTCGCCTCTCCCAGTTTCTCACTCTGGCGAGAAGGCGTAACGCTCGACGTCGCGGACTGGCTCAAGCCCGTTAACAAACGCGCCCCCGGCGTCATCGTCAGCGTGGCTCACCTGGACGACTCGGAGCGTGCCCTCGTCTTGGGCGTCGTTCTCGAGGAAGTGCTCACCTGGGTGCGCTCGCTCCGCGGTACCCAACGACTACGCGCCCTCATCGTCTTCGACGAGGTGTACGGCTTCATGCCGCCGCATCCGGCGAATCCTCCCACGAAGCGCCCCCTCGTGTCCCTCATGAAGCAAGCGAGAGCCTTTGGCGTCGGAGTCGTCGTCGCGACGCAGAACCCAATGGATTCGGATTATCGAGCCCTCGGCAACGCCGGACTTTGGTGCGTTGGGCGCCTTCAAACCGACAACGATCGCGAACGCGTGCTCGACGGCATCACCGCCAGTGGGCCCGCTCTTTCGATGAAGGCATCTGAATTGGAGAACGTGGTCAAGCGCCTTTCCCTGCGCTGGTTCGTGATGCGCAACGTGCACGCGAACCCGGGGCTGTGCTTTCTGCAACCCCGATGGGCCATGTCGTACCTTCGAGGACCCATGACGAGAAACGAGATCCGGATGGCGAGAGAATCGGCCGAGGTTCCCGCGTGCGCGACATCTCCGACGATCCTTTCGGTCGCCAAGTAGACAGGGTTAATCGCAATGTGGAAGTCACCTCGCGAAACAGGAGCAGCCATGCCCTTCGACAACGGAAAATCAGAATCCTCGGGGGAGACCGTGCAGCACTCACAGTCAACTTCCGGTGCAATGTCGAGCCCGCCCCGAGAACCAATCGAGTCGCCTGCCGCTCCGCCAAAGCGAAGCGGCGAGCGGGCTGCGTTCATCCGCTCTTTGCCGGAGGACACGCCTTACAAAGAGGTCATCAAGCGCGCCGCCGAACACGGCCTCAAGATTCTCGAAGAATCACATCTTCTCCCAGCGCACGGCCGACAAGGAAAGCCGCAGTAAGGCCGCGGCGCTAGCTACGGAGATAGGAGCAACTTCCTCCAACAAGCCAATACCGCGTTTGGATCCGCTCGATCTCGAGGCGCAGCTCCGCAACGCCGTAGCCCAGCTCGGATTGCGGCGAGCCTATGAAATCCTCGGAACCATCGAATCTCAAATTCGTAGAATTTAAGGAGCCCCCCGAGCAACATCAGTAGCGCAACAGAAACAGTAAGTGGTTGGGATGGGCAGTGCGTGCGCTGCTGGACTCGGGGGCGACTCGCTGGTGCAGTTAACCTATGAGCATGGCCATGTCAAGCAACGACCCCTCGCCTATGCTTTCACTGACAATTCGGATCACGCATCCGCCGTCCGCCAGCGAGAATTCGGCTCGCCATCTCGACGAGGATCGGATCCTCAAGCATCAGCTCGCGCAAGATTTCACGCAGAGCATCGTGGTCATCGTTCGAGAGATACCTCCTATACGGCGCAATGGCTTTGGCGATGCAACGCTCGAGATATTCTTCTTCAGAGATTTCCCCACGTTCGAATCGTTGAAGATCTTCAGACGGCAACTCGGGGGCTCCTGCCCAAAACGGTGAACGGTCACTTGCGACTCCTTGCGACTCGCGCCTGATTGTACATGCATCACCGTGCCTCTGGTGCAACATGAAATGGCAACTCACTTCGCGCGTCGTTACGCCCCAGCGCAACTCATGTACTCATGACCTGGGACGCAATTTGGATGCGGTACTAGGAGTGCTGAGGATTTGCTTGCGGAGCTCGATCAGCAATTGGATCTTGTGTCGAAGCGTCGAATCATCATCTCCCTTAGCAACTTGAGCCGACCTTGAGACACTTTGCCGCGCAGATGCTTCGTCGCTTCGTCAATGCGGCCTTCAAGATACTCGGCTTCGGTGATCTCTCCGCTCCGATAGCGCTGTAAGTCTCGGCTGGAGTCCGGGGTCGGTGGCGCAGGGACGGCCGACGGCTCCGGGACAGCTGAGGGCGTCTCCTCGCGCCACCTGATTCGCCTGCGGCTGCGCCCGAGCAGCACCGACGGTCGGCGCGACACCAAACGACTTTTCTCTGGGCTTTGCTTTTTCACGTCAAAACCCACTGAACCGATTCGAGTCGACTTTGTACGGGATATGTCGCGACGGGGAAGGTTTTCCGATACTCCGCCGCCGGTTCACCACCTTGCGCTCCTTCGAGAAGGACTGGTAGAGGAGCAAGATCGCGTCGTTGCCGTCCAACTCGTAAACCCTCGACGGATTCTGTGGACGTAGCGCCGGAGCATCGGCGGTCGCGAGGGTGACGCTCAATGAGCGCACATCGCGGGCGAGCAGCATGCGCACGTGGGCATTGCCCTCAGCGTCAGTCTTGCCCACAGTTTTACCCGCCACGTCTACGGCCAATGAAGGCGCGTCAGGCGCGCGAACCACGACAACAACTTCTCGCTGCCGTCTCACGCAAGTGACGTTGAGTTCGAGCGGCGCAGTCTGCGCTTCGTTGACGCGCCGCACGGAGGTAAGTTTCAGCGGTGTCGGCGTTTCAGGGCTGTCATAACCCTCTGGACACTTTGCCGTTATCGGAACGCTCTGACCGTCGGCGCCTCGCATCTTGACTGCTACGAGGCCCTCGGCGTTCGTGGTTCCGATGGTGGATGTGCCCGTCGCGAATCTTACTCCGTCAAGCGGCACACTATCGTCACTCGAAGCATTGAGCTCGACTCGAAAGGATTTGTCATTGCTCGCCCTTGTCTTGCCGCCGCAAGCGAATAGAAACGCTGACGCGAGGAGCAGTAGTGCCGTAAGTGGGTGACGAAGATTCATGGTTTCACCGATGGGCACGAGGACTTCGAAGGACTGGCTCCGCGACACGCGGGGCTGCTTCTTCGCGCCAGAATGCGAGCGATGCTCTGGAACGCTGGCTCTGCGGGGTACCGCGAAGCGAGCTCCCGATAGGAGTGTTCGGCCTCCACCAACCGCCCCGCGAAGAGATGCCCTACGGCAGGCGAGACGTCGGCAGGCGCGGGGCCCGCCGCGACCGTCTGCGTCAGGGCAATCGGAACCGACGCGACCGGTTCGGACGCTGTCGGGTTGCGAGCATCGATTGGACGCGCGGCTTCCAGCGTTGGCATAGTGGATGCCACAACCGAAGCAGAGGCGGCCGGCGCCCTCCGTGCCTCGACAGGCTGCGCTTGCGTCCCAGCGCTTGCCTTTGGCGCAAGCAGCTTAGCGACGCTGGCGAAGAACAAGACCAGAACGAGCGCGCCAAGCGCCGCGCTGCCCAGCACAAGCACCGGTCGCGCTTTCGCCAGTAATCCAAGTCGTTCCAGAAGGCCTCCGCGGGCAAGTTGCTTCACGGGCGCACTAGACACGGAAGCGACCTGTTCGGGACGTTCAGGAGCGACTACCGCCTTCGCCTTGGGACTCGAAGGCATTGCGGCCGCGGCTTCGTTCTCCCGACTCGTCTCCCTGACATCTCGAGCTGGTTTTGATGGAGTCATCATCACCGGCACCTCGAACTCCGTCGTGTCGCTCAGCACCTTGACCAAGGGAGCTTGTGGACTCGTCACCACCGGGACGAGAGGAGCCTTTACATCCTTGAGCTTGCTCGACGATGGCGCCAACGGCTCGCGCACCGGCGCAATCTCGATGGTGCGATGGGGGTCGAACTTCACCGCCGCCTCCGCTACTGCGGGCGTCTCCGGTGCGGTCACCTGAGTCGGTGAACCCTCCAGCGGTGCAAGTTCGACGGTCTTGACCGTGAACCGCACGGGAGCCGAGGGCTGGGGCCGCGGCTGCAACTTGGTTTCCGGCGGAGCGACGGGCGCCCCGTCCGGCTCGGGCGGGCGGAACATCGGCGACAACTCGACAGTCTTGAGACTCAGCATGCTCGGTGGGCTCGGCGCCTGTCCCGCGGGACTTGTCGGGTTCACGGGGCATGGCTCGATTGTGACTGTCGCAACGGGTCCTTGAAGCGCGTCAGCGCGCAGGGTGGGAGGCGTGTCGCGGACCGTGAGTTTCAGTTTCGTACCCGCCAGCTCGAGCACACTCTGCGTGAAAAGGCGCTGCTTCGCGCTCACCGTGAGGTGGTCGAGCCGAACTTCGACGTCCAGCGCAGCGGGAGTGAGCCAAATCGAGCTCCCGTCGCGCTCGATAAAGCACGCAACCGGCGGCGACCCAGGGACGCGCACCGCCGCTTTGCTCGAGGAGCCAACGATGAGGTTAGTGTGCGCGTGGGGTGGAAACTCGAAACAGAGCGGTCGCTCCGCCCCTTCTATGAGGAGCCATAGGGGTTCGTCGGCGGTGTGATAGCGAGGAGAAACTCCAGGGTGTTTCAAGCTCATGGCACCTTGACCTGATTGAGCGGATGGCTTCCGCTTGCTGCGGCGCGAAGGCTCATGGGCAGTTCGAGCCCGTGGGCGCGCAAAAGTGGTAAACAATCCGGCAGAACTCCCGTCGGAATGAGTCGATAGGTGGGCTCGAAGCCCACCCGCCCGGGCGTTGGATCGAAGGCGAAGAGATCTTTGATGCGGTAGCCATGTTGTGGATCGACGCCGACCACTTCGGTGATGTGCGTTACCTTGCGACGACCGTCGCGAAGGCGTGCTGTCTGCACGATGACGTCCACAGCAGACGCCAGTTGGGCGCGAAGCGCCGAAAGCGGCAACTCCACTCCGCCCATGAGCGCCATGGTTTCGAGACGGTTCAGCGTGTCGACGGGGTAGGTCGCGTGAACCGTCGTCAGGCAACCGCTGTGGCCCGACGTCATCGCCTGAATCAAATCCAGCGCCTCGCCCCCGCGAATTTCGCCAAGGACGATACGATCCGGTCGCATTCGGAGCGTCGCTTTGAAGAGATCTCGAATGCTGATGGCTCCCCTGCCCTTTGGATCGGCAGGCCGCGCTTCGAGCTGCACCACGTGCTCACGCTGGAGTTGAAGCTCGCGGGCGTCTTCGATGACCACGATGCGCTCGCCCTTCGGGATCAACGCCGAAAGCGCGTTCAGCAAGGATGTCTTGCCGCTTCCAGTTCCGCCGGCGACGACGACGTTCTGCTTGCATTCGATGAGCAAGCGCAAGAGTTCCGCAGCGTCGGCAGTCAGCGCTTCGAGCTCCAGGAGCTTCGCGAGCGTCAGCTTCTCCTTCGAGAAGCGCCGAATGGCAACCGAAGGGCCATCGGGCGACACCGGCGGAAGTAAGGCTTCGAGCCGTGAGCCGTCCGGAAGCCGGCCCTCGAGGATGGGATGCTCTGCATCGAGCGGCCTCCCCACGTACTGGGCCACGACGCGGAGCGCGCTCATCAAGGCGTCTGCAGACTTGAATCGAGCATCGAGGCGGGTGAGCTGTCCCTTGCGCTCGATGAAGATGTCGCTCGGGCCATTGATGAGCACTTCCGTCACGCTCGCATCCTCGAGCGCCCCGCGCACGGGCTCGAGGAACCCCCGAAGCGTGCTCTCAAACACCTCCACGGGGATCACAAGTCACCTCCAGCTGTCGACGCCACCGATGGCGCTTGTTGCTCCGAATCCGTCGTCCGCAACCCAAGCTCCGCCAAGCGGCTTTTCACTTCGATACGCTGGCGATCGTCCTTCGAGTAGCGAAGGACCTCGAGGAAGTGGCCTCTCGCACTCGCAACGTTGGTCTCCGCCTCAATGACGCCAAGCAGGTAGTGAGCGTCTGGGTTGGAGTCATTGCGCTGCAAGAGCAGCCCAAGCTCCCGTCGCGCTTCGAGGGTTTGTCCGAGCCCCACGTGAACGGTCGCGACCAGATACCGAAGGGCGTCATCTTCGGGATGCTCGAGCAGGTAGGGGGCGGCATGATTGAGGGCCGCGCGAAGATGAGAGCTCTGAAGGCACGCCTCAAGTAACAACGGAAGGACCGAGCGGCGGTCGGCGCCTTCTTCGATTGCGAGGCTCAGATCTGCTCAGCCGAACCGCGTCCCCCTGCGCCGCGGACGAGCGTCCACGCGCAACGAGCTCAGCCACAGAGCGTCGCTCGCCCGCGGCCATGGCAGCGCTGGGGGGAGGTGACGATGGCCCTCAGCGCAACCAGCCACGCACAGGGTCGAAAGAAGGAAGAGTCGAGGAACCGAGAAAGCCATAGGGTTGCCAAAGGTCGAGAGGAACGCTTCCCTATCGGTTCAACTCGCGCGTTCGTCTCCGACAAAGCGACGTGGCCCGGAAGGAATTCTCCGGGCTGATCGGGATTGCTGCCGCACATCACGGCCCATTCGCCTACCACCCAATCCCCTTGACCATGAACGGCCCCATGAGGAGCAGGAGGATGGCCCCGACGAGCAGCACCATCGGAAGCACCATGAGCACGCCCGCACGAGCAGCTGCCTCTTCGGCTGCAACGCTTCGCCTCAGGTTCAACATGCGACCTTGGATTTGAAGCACCCGAGAGAGGGGATTGCCCTTTTGCTCCGCTTGGATGACGGCGTTCACGAAGTCACGCACAGCCGGGCTCGGAACGCGCTCCGCGAAGCTCTCGAGTGCCACTTTGCGCGTGTGACCAAACTCCAAGTGCTCGAGAATGACGGCGAACTCTCGCCCGAGCGGGCTCGGCTTCACAGCATTGGGCTCGGCAAGCATTCGGAGGGCCCCCGGAAAATCGAGCCCCGCGCCCATGCACATCGCGGCAATCTCAATCGCTGGCGGCAGCGCTCGGGTGACCGCCTTCGCACGCTTGCGGATGATCTCGCGCACCTGTAGCAAGGGCAAGACGAGCCCGAATCCGGTCGCACCGATTGGAAGCGCGAGTGACGCGTCGGCGGCTCGTGCGATGACACTGACGGAGACGCCGAGAAGCACGGCCGACGCTACGGCCAAAGCCGAAAGCTCATCCGCGGACAGACCGAGCACATCGTCGGCGCGCCGAAGCTCGCGCTCCTGACGCGCGCGAAGCCGCTCCAACGGCAAAGGCACCAGGAGGGCAGCGATGAATCGAATCGCGGGTTCGAACCAGACAAAGAGACCTCCCGCTTCGAGAGCACGGGTGCGCTCAGCGCCTCGGTGGCCATACTTTGGGCGCTCGTGGGGCCGCACCTGTGCAAGGAGTGCAACCAGAAGCGTCGTCGTCAACGATAACGCGGCCACGAAGGCCCACCGCAATGGCTCAGTCATCCCTCGTCTCCCTCAAACATCGACGGCCAAGATCTTCAAGGCCAAGAGGATGGCGGAGGCCCACAGCAACACCGCCCCGCCGATGACGAGTTGCCCCGTAAAGGTGGCCACCAGCGGGTCGAAGAAGTGCCGGTCCATGAAGTGGATCCCAATCACCATCGGGACCGGAATCGCGCCGATGACGAAGGCTTGAGCCTTACCTTCCGCCGTCTTCGATCGCACGACTCCCTCGAGCCGCGCGAGCTCGCGAAGCGCAGACGCCGCGTTTTCGAGCATCTCCGGAAGATTGCCACCACTATTTCGGGCCACTTGCAGGGCCTGCACCGCCCCCGTGAGCGTCCGCGAGGCTATCCGCTTCGCGAACTGCTCGAGCGCTCGATCGAGCGCCGTGCCAAGTTCGTATTCCTTCACGACGAGAGCAATCTCTTCGCTCATCGGCGCAGAAAGGAGTGACACCGACGCCGGAAATGGCCTCACCGAGGGACGGACTCGCCTTCAGGCCGTTGGCCACCGCAACGAGCCAGGGCTCGATCTGCGCTTCGATGGCCGTCACGCGCTTGGATGCCAGGCGGTCGAGCTGCATCTTTGGACCAAGCGCGACGAGCGGCAAGAGGATGAGGAGCGCCACGTGGTTGTCAGCCAAGGCGACAGCAAAAATGGCGACACTCACCGCCAACTGCGCCGCTGCAACCTTCGACGCCGACATACGAATACGCAAGAATCGCAGTTTAGCGTCTAGAAATTCGTTGTACCGCAACATTGCTCGACGGCCAGGTTGGTCCTCCTCGGCAAAAAAGAACGCGACTACGAGCACCAAGGTGAGCGCGCCGAGCAGCACTGCGGCGAGGCGAAGCATCGACGTGGCCGCCGTCACAGCACCGCTCCATCCGAGAGGCCCTTCGCGAGAAACTGATCGAGAAACGACGGCAAGTATCCCGTGGCGAGATATTCGCCGATGACCTTCTGCCCGATGACCGCGCTCGCAACGCGAAAGCCGTAGATTTCCCGGAGCTCTACCTCTCCCTCATCGGATAGCCCGACGACCTCTGCAATGCTCGAAACCCGCCGTGACCCGTCGGAAAGGCGCGACTGCTGGACGATGAGATGGATGCTCGTCGCGATCTGCTGTCGAATGGCTCGCACGGGCAAATCTAACCCAGCCATCAGGCACAGAGTTTCGATGCGGGCGACCGCCTCCTTGGGACTATTGGCGTGTGTCGTTGTGAGCGAGCCCTCGTGGCCCGTGTTCATGGCTTGGAGCATGTCGATGGCTTCCCCGCCGCGGCACTCACCAACCACGATCCTATCGGGTCGCATTCGGAGGGCATTCTTCACCAAGTCGCGGATCGTGTACTCGCCCTTGCCCTCCAGATTCGGCGGGCGTGACTCGAGGGAGACTACGTGGGGCTGCCGAAGCTGGAGCTCGGCGGCGTCCTCCACCGTTACGAATCCGCTCCCCTGCCGGAATGGCTGCCGAGAGCACGTTGAGCAGTGTGGTCTTTCCGCTTCCGGTGCCCCCTGAGATGATGACGTTCTTTCGGACCTGAACACAACGCTCGAGAAAGCGCGCCATTTCGGGCGAGAGGGAACCAAAGCGCACCAGATCGCTCATCTTGAGGGGCTCTTTGGCGAACTTTCGGATCGTGATGCAGGGTCCGCGTAACGCGAGCGGCGGAATGACGGCGTTGACGCGAGAGCCGTCTTTGAGACGCGCGTCCACGAGGGGCGTCGACTCGTCGATGCGACGGCCAAGGGGCGTCACAATCCGCTCGATCGCAGCTCGAACGGAGTCATCGTCCGTGAACCGGTGCCCCGTGAGCTCCATCTTGCCTGAGCGTTCCACGAAGATGGTCTGCGGATCGACGACCATGATCTCGCTGACCTCGGGATCGGAGAGCAGCCGCTCGAGGGGACCTAGTCCCAAGGCCTCGTCGGTCAATTCGATGACCAGTTGCGCCTTGGCGGCCTCGCTCAAGGTCTGAGGTGCACTGTCGGAAAGAATGCGACCCAATGCCGCAATGACCTCGGGCCGCACCACGTCCCCGTCGATTGCCGAACGGCTCATGGCAGGCAAATCGAGGTACTCGAGCAGCTGACGATGAATGGCTCGTCGCTCAGTTGGCGAGAGGAGCCCCGTGGAGGATTTCTCCGACACGCCCAGACTGGCCATGGTCTTGCGTGAAGCAGGGTCTAGTTCAGCCGTCTGCTTCGTCCGCTCGGGGCCTGCCTCTCCGTCGGACTTCGGCAGCCCCGTTACCTGGACCCAGATGTGAAAGGCACCCACGTGCAGTTCGACCTTTTGCTTCTCGAGCACCCGAGTCGCTCCCTTGAGCAATAGCCCGTCCACAAGAGTGCCGTTCGATGACGTGTCCGTGACGTTGAGGGTCTCGCCCTTCCATTCTACGATGCAATGTCGTCGAGACACGTTCGACGCAGCCAGCTTCACGTCGCCTTCGCGCCCAAGCGTGATCGGACCGCAGGCTTGCCGAGCTTCGTGTCGCGCGCTGCCTGCCCCTCGAATTTCGAACTCAATCACGACGTCGGTCATGGCTTCACCGGCGGGGTGGCATTGCGCATCTTTGGCTCCGGCACAAACCGCGCACCATCTTCGAGATCACCCGAATACTCAGTGTACCGCCGAAGCGCGTTGGCGAGACGTTCCCGATCTTGCATCGAAACCGCATCGACCACCGAAGGCACGATAATGACGACGTTTTCGGTTTCGCTCTCCGAGTGATTGTGACTGCCGAAGAACACGCCCAGGATCGGGATTTGACTCAGGATGGGAATGCCCGCCTTGCCGCTCCGCTCGCTCTTGGCGGTTAGCCCTCCGAGAACCAGAGATTGCCCGAGCTCCAGGTTGACCAGGGTATCCAGAGCCGCTGTGGTGCGTCCCGGCACCCCGGTTCCTTGATCAGTCTCGAGTTCGGACACGTCCGCATGAATGCGCAGCTCGATGCGGCCGCTCTTCGAGTCGTAAATCGGTTCAACCTCAATCTGCGAGCCGTAAGGGATCTTTTGGATCCCGGTCGTCATCGCGCTCGTGATGGCGACGTTCACCTCGCCTCCCCCCGAAAAGGTCGCCTTCTCTCCGTTTGCTGTCACGACGGCGGTTTGACGCATGATCTTGGCCCACCCCGAGCTCTGTCCCATGTCGAGCCTCGGCAGCGCCTGATTGCTAATGACGGCGGTGGCACTGTCGAGCCGCCCAGTGGTCAAGTCCATGGTGGCGCTCATCGTTGGCGCGACGGTACCAGGCCAGCCCAAGCCAATCTGATAGCCACTCGAGCGATTGAGCTGCACGAAGTAGAAGTCGAGACGGATGTTGTCTCGAGCTTCGACTGCCCGAAGAGTGTTCCCTTGCGCCTTTTGCGCATTGGGATCGCTCACCGTAATTCTGACGTGCTTCTCCGTCCCATCGAGCATCAGAAAGAGCACTGTGGTCGTCCCCTCTCGGAGCCCAACGACGATGAACTGGCTTGCATCTTTGGTCAGCCGAACGTCAACGATGCCCTTGCTCCCCTCGGAGTAGCTCTGGACCCCTTCGCTCGAAATGACCCGTTGTTCTCCGACTTCGAGCTCGAGACTCTCACTGCGCACGGTCGGGGTCGGAGCGTTTGTCGCAACCCGGGGCGGCGTCGACGACGAGCCTTGTCCCGCTGCGGTACTGGCGATCGTCATTGCTGTCACGACGGCGAACCAGCAAAGCGTTCTTTGTCTAGCGAACATGTTCTACAGCTCCAACAGGCGCGCTTGCCTGGGTTTTCACTTCCGGAGCACGACTCGAGACGAGATCTTTGGCTCCCGTTTCGGCGATCCCCTCGACGATAGTAATGTCCTCAGTATTTCGCAGTGTGAGCGTCAATTTGCCTCGGCGCATCGCCTCCGTGAGCACCTGCGCTTGCTCGACCGAGGCGCTCAGTGTCACCGTGGCTCCGCGGCTGTAAGTCTTGTCGGTGCCGTCGCTGCGCAGAGTCGTTCCCCCGACCGACAGCACCAAGAGATTTTGCAGCAGCGTGTAAGTCGCACCGCTCGAGTCTACGGAACCGCCCATCGAGAGAAGGACGTCGACGCGATCACCAGGGCGAAGCAACCCGTCGAAGTCTGCGGCGCGTCCGTCAATGGCAATGGCGCGCATCCCATTCGACACTAGGCCGGAAAGCTGCCGTCGCTCGGCGAGTTTTGCCACGTCGGTCGTCAGGATCGCTTCGTTCGCCTTGATTCCACCCGTCACCCGTTGCCCAAGAATGAGCTTCATATCCGCCGCTTTGACGTGACGGCTCTCGAGATAAGCCCTTGGGATCTCTCGAACGGCAAGACGCTTCTCGGTCAGCGTTGCCGAGATGGGGATGTCTTCTGCGGCAACGAGCACGCTCGTCTTTGGTCCGCCAGATAGTTCGTCCTGCAGACGTTCGGTGTAGAGATAGCCGAGTCCCACGCTGGCAAGCGCAGAGACCGAGCAGAGAATGAGTCCGACCTGTTTCACGAAGGCTCCTCGAGTCGCCGTCGTCACGAGCCAGTGCTTGGCTGCGATCAACGGCCGGTTGGCGAGCGCTCGAGAATCGATTCGAGCCCTCAGAGACCCTATCGGGCGAAGCCCCTCGATCGTCTCCTGAAATCTCAGCCCAGATCGGAAAGCGTAAGGATGACGGACGTAGCGCCCGTTTGGCTCGCCTGCACCAGCACGCGGCGGCCGCCTTTCTCGGCAGGCATCACGCCGGTCTTGGCGCGCTCCACGCGCCACCCCTCGCGTTCGAGTAGGGCCGCATAAGATGCAGTGGCGGCCGACCGTGACGTCCCCGCGAGTCGATAGGCTACAAAGCCGTAAGGAAGCGCTTCCTCGAAGGCTGAGAGCACCCGCGTCGTCCCCTTCGGGCGCGGAACGCCTTTCAAATCACCGCCCGGCGCGTCGCGGTCCTTCGGGAAAAGGTCAGTCAGCACCAAGTCACCCTCGGTCCAGAGGACCACGAGCGTTGTCGTCTTTCTGTGGCGCCGCGCCATGGCGTACCGCAACGAGCCGAGGGAGCGAAGGTTTCGGGTGCGGCTCAGCTCGATCAACCGCGTGAGCAACCCCTCGCCGGTTTGACCTGCACCGACGTCGAGGCATCCGAGGTAGCCCTCGGTTTCACTCTCCTCGCGCACCGTCGCCGGCATGTCGCCACTGGACGGCCCACTCGAACTACTTGCGAGCTTCTTCCTTACCTGGGCGGGCAGTTCGACGTCGGAAGCCGCATGGCACAAGCTTCCAAAGCGATTGAGCGCTTCGGTGAGAGGGAGCGACGTGGACAAGCTCTCGATTCGGAATTCGAGACCGTTGACGAAGAGCTTTCGCGGCCCTGAATGGGCTCTGAAACGATCAAGCTGCGAAAGGGTGTGACCGAAACCGCCCAGGACTTCCCCAAAACGAGCCTCGGCCTGCCGCAGGTTGAGCGCGGTGACCAGGCCAAGCATGACGAGTGCCAGGGTGACGACTCGAAGTACTGCGCAGATGCGTCTCATGGCCGGTTCCCCTAGGGCTTGAACTGATTCCAGACCGCAGTCACCACGTCCCGCTGGCGCTGGGGTCGAACATTGCACGCGAGGTCGTACTTGCCGCGCAAAACACGCGTGCCGCCGCCAAACATCGGTGGGCGCGCCTGCTTGACTGTCTTTTCAGCGTCAAAGCGCTTGGTGACGGCCTGAGCCAAATATCGTTCGACGAAGTTTTCGAGGACATGCCGAACCCGCGCGTACCCCTCGGACGAGCCTCCCTTCGAGCCGCTGCCCAAGCTGTTGATGGCGTCGTCGAGTTTGTCGGGCAAAAGAGCGCCGTAGTGTCCTTTGCCAACCACCTCTTCACAACCTGGAGGGGCCTGCTCGCAATTCTCGTACATCGCGTATTGCCAAGCGCAACGCCGCACTTCTTGGTCAGCTCGCAGCCGCGCTCGCGTCAAGTCTCGCACGAAGAAGAGCCCGACGAGCAGAATGACGAACACGGGCAGCACCACGACCGCTTCGACCGAAGCCGCCCCGCGAGTAGAGTTTTTTGGGTAAGCAAACATGTTGGTCGTCCCTGCACTCAGTGCACCAGTAGCTCCTGCCAATCCTTCAGCACTTGAAGCACCTGCGAGCAGTTCTTTCCCGACCGCGCTTCGCGACGGCACGCGTCCTCGAGTGCTTCGTAGCCCTTGTCGGCCTTCGGGAGCTCGAAGCGCTTGAGACGACCACGCCAGTTCATGTTCCACATCCACGCGTCCCGACCGTCGTCGCCGTCGTAGTAGTACTCGGCTTGGGCAAAGGCGAACCCGCCAAGGTTTTTCAAACGTTCCAAAGAACTCTCTGGGCTCGGCCTTCCCCAAAGCCCCAGACGCACCATGCGGGACGACTCCCGCCCCTTGCCGGTTGCAACGACGAGCGCTCGAACCTGAAACGGCTCGCCACCAAGGGAAACGTGGGCTTTGACCGCCTTCGGCGACTTCTTGTTGCCTCCGCGCTTGGCCTCGCTGTTCGGCGACTGTTTCTCGAGGTGAACGTCGACGGGCAGTTGCTCCTGACGCATACAGCTAAAGACGTGAGTCACCTGTCGAAACCGCACGGTGCGGGTCGGGGCTACCTCATCCTTGCCCGGCGGCTTTCGCGGAGAGCATTCGTTCGTGCACACCGGCAGCACTCGATTCGGATCGCTTATCGGGTGCACTCGCTTGTTGTAACCGGGAAAGTAGCCCTCCAGTGTGACAAGACCGCAGTCGTTCCCTTCGTCATCGATGTGCTTGACGAGGCTCGTCAGCGCACCGTCTGCTCGACATGGTAGGTGTTCACGTGAAGCGTCCTTTCCCGCCCGCTCATCCTGAGCGTTGGAGAAGCTCGTGCGCAAGTCCGGAGTTCCGCGCGTCCAAACCAGGCCGTTCCATTTGTACTCCACGGTGCCCTCTTGAACCTGGTAGCGATAGTGCTTCGGCTTCGGAGACAACGAGGGATCACACTGCTCCCGCGCCGCAGTGACGGCCAAATCGTAGGGCCCCCCTGGCTCGCACTGCTCGGTGCAATTGCCTGCCGCGTCGGGGGCGCCCGCAACCCGCTCCGCTTCCGCGGCTTCGCACTCGTTCGTCGTCGCGCTCTTCTCGTCGCCCTCTTCGACTCGCTGCGGTTGCGACGCTTCGCAAAGAGCAGCCTTTCGCGTCTTTGGGTACCCCTTTTCGATTCTCTCAAATCCAAATCGGGAACGCCGTTCTCACCGTCGCCGCAGAACCACTCGGATAGCGAACGAGTCATCGACTTCATCGGCCCATCGAGGGCGCCCGAAATGGTGCCCCAACCAGGGAGCGGCTTGAGTGGGATCCCAGCAATGTCCTTGGCGAGTCCCCCGGCACGGCCACAGAGACCCTCGAAGCTGTCATCCTCCACGGGCAGGTGATCGACCGTAGTCGTTGCGATCCCCATCTGGACGATGCCGTCTTCGCGCCCGTAAAGGTTGCTCTGCGCCATGGAATTGGCCAGCATCGGAGCGGACTCCGCGATCTCGTCGCCCACGGTGTGAAGGGTCTCGAGCGCGCTAAACACCGTCGGTTTGACCTCTTCGTAGATAGTCGAAACGGTGGACTGAAGGGACTTGAGTGGTGGGATCGCAGCCAAGCTTCCGCCGGCCGTGCACCACGCGAGTCCCGCGGCGATGGCCATTCCCACGATGGCGATCCCTTCAATCAGCTTCAACGTGACCAAGATCGCAAGCAGCGTCACCATCACCATGTTGATGAGAACGAGCACGTTCATGATGCGAGCGTGGGTGATGGCGCCCGAGAGCGCCGCTGAGTCGGCGGCGTCTTGGAGGTGCTCGCGATGAAGCACCGCTTCGCCGGCTCCAATCGCCAAGTACAGCATGGCAACGGCGAAGACGGCGAAGAACACAGCGATGAGCATCACCGCGCCGCGGTCGTCACACCCCCGCGGGATCTGTCGCGTCGGACAGGTCATTCCTCTTCCTCGGTGAGATAACCGGCGCCCTGATTGGGCAACGTCGCTGTCGCCGAAAGCACCTTGAACCTCGCATCGGTCAGAAACGCCCCTTTGACCTGCTGGGCAAGGGTCATCCCAAGAAAGCCACGCTTCGCAACCGCTGCGAGAGAGCCGCAAATCAGCGTACGCACCACCGGAACCGTGCAATGAAAGAGATAGGTCACCCGCGCTGTCACCGGCGCGCTTGGCGCAATGGGCTCATGCGCGGGGGCTTCCGTTGTCTCTGAGTCATGTAGCGTCACCAGAGCGGTGGCCTTTGTGTACTGCACCGCAAATTCAAACTGTCGAGCGCTCGCGCTGCCAAGGGCGTCGCCAATGGAGCCAGCAGAAGCAACAACACTCCGCTCGCTCGGCGCGAGGGGAAGCAGCGCAAGATCCGCCGCGGTTTCGATAGGCACCATGCGTGCGCCGTGCTGAGACATCAGCCATTCGAACATGAAGGCATGCGATGTGCCGCCGTTGCGCTCAGTCGACCCATTGTCGAAGCCGAGCTTCCCTAGTACCTGGTCGATGTTGCGTACGCGACTTCGGCGTCCCTGCGAGACGCTGCCGCGAGCCGCACCGTCGAACTTCTCAGGATCGTCTTCGAGCACGACGATGGCGGAGCGCGCAGCCAAGTACGCCGAGTGCCGAACGACCGCTTCGGCTGCTCCCACCAAAGCAAGCTGGCAAAGTGCCAGAAACAGCAGAAACAGTGGGAAGAACGCGATGAGGAACTCAACGTAGACCGCACCGCGAGCGTCGAAGAGGTTCAGGCGAGCCATGGAAGCCACCTGAGTACCGCTGGCAGACCGAGCACCGTGACGACAGCAACAGCGATGGCTGGACCCATTCGCATTTCGGTCATGACAAGGCTGTCTTCGGCGATCTGGTTCCGTAGCCTCGGCACGAACACGCCCGCGACGGCGCGGACCGAACGAGCCGCCGTGCAGAACAGCTGCCCCAAGTAGGCCAGGCGAAATAGGGCGAACACTCCAAGCAGCAAGAAGGACGAAAGCTCCACCTCGAGCCCGTGCATGGGTCCGAGAAGTGCCCCAAGGGCAGCGAAAAGCTTTAGATCACCACCCCCGATGGCGGCCCCCTTGGTCGCCCAATAGGCGCTTCCCGGCACTGCAGCACAGATGAGGAGCCCGACAGCGCTCTCGACGGCGCCGGCAACTCCTCCGAATGCGCCTTGAATGGCGAAGCCGAAGAGCATCGCAGTTATGGTCAGCGGATTGGGGATGCGCCCACTCCGGAAGTCCGTCACGGCGGCAACAGCGCTGACGAGAATGGACGCGACGGCAATGAACAGATGAGGCATGGCGTAACCGAAGGTTCCGGGGTGGTGCGCGGATGACCGGTACGGCTCTTCTCAGTCGCCGGCCTTGCCTGAACCGTTTCCGTCGGGTGAGATCACGACGTTGTCGTTCACTTCCTGCTCGGCGCTATTGATTTTGCCCATGATGGTGCTGCCGAACTTCGACCAGGTTCCGACGGCGGCAGCCGCGATGAGGACGAGGATGATCACATATTCGACCGTGGAGAGGCCGCGTTCGTCGGAAAGGAGGCGCAGTTTACGGGCTGCAATACTTCGGATGCGGTTCGTGAGGGTATTCATGGTGTTGGCTTTCGGATGGACAAAGAGAAACCAGCAGAACGCCGTGGTCCTCGCCGCTCTAGGGGCCGCAAGGGACTTTCGGTTCTCACGCCCCTATCGTCCGCAGGGGTCAATTCGTCTCCGACTATTTTCAGGGCGCTGAGCTTCGGCTGGGACCCGCGGAGGTGCTCCGCAGGCCGTCCAAGGGCGTCACGGCACGCCCAGGAGCAACCAGGACTCTTGCGCCAGGAATGTTTCAACGAGCGGGGCGCCAAGGGCGACCACGGCGAGCGCGCAGCCGATTGCAACGAAACCGAGAAGCACGGCGTACTCAGTGGTCACGCTACCGCGGTCGTTGGTCCAGGCTGGGGCGGTTCTATGGGTCGACATGGGTGGTCCGAGGCGCCCTGCGTGAGGTGTCTGCCCTATCGACCAGGACAATGGGGTCGTCTACGGAAATCGACAAGCGTCGTACATATTCCTCACTCGAGGTAGACGTTCGTTCGAGGCGCCCAGAACCTTGTTCGCTCTGCCTCTATCTAGCAAGACCGTGGTCGATCGGGATGTAACTCCGAAATCTGAAGTCCGGGAGCATTCCGCACGGAAGCTCGACCTGTTGCATTGCCAGACCAACGCCATTGCTCGCTTCTTCGTCGGTCTCGGCAATACGATAAAACACGGTGTTCCGGTACGCGTAGATCTGGGTCTTCGACTGGTTGCTGTCGGAACAGTCAACCTGAATACCCTCAGGGCTCGTCGTTCGTGTCGCGTTACAAAGCGGGAAGTTCCAAATATGACCGAGTCGCTTCTTGATTCCAATTGAAGGTATCGAAAGTGTGACAAGCGCCCAAATTGGGTCGGGAGCGCAGCCCGATCCTCCTTCCGAACGCTCAAACGCTAACGTGACCGGTGCTTTCTGTGTCTTGGGCACCCCCACGCACCGGTTCATCACCGAAGTCCATTGCTGGCTCAAGCTGTCCAAGGCGTGCACTCCGAGCGCGTCCTGAATGGTGAGGCACTGTCGAGGCACAGAAAGCCTCTTTGCGACTTCGTCCAGCGGCAGCGCCGCCGGAGCGGGTCTTCCCTCGTCGTTGAGGCAGCGCACGGTGATTTCTCCTGCGATGACTTCCGCGGAGCAGAGTTCACCAGGCAAACGCGACACCAGCGGAAATAGGGGCAGCTGCGCGACGCGAATGTGCGGAGTCGCCACCACTCCGAGCTCGGCAACCGGGTCCAGATACACGAAAGGAATCAGGCTCGTCTCCCCATGTAAACCTGTGCCGTTCATGCCATAGCCGCCTGCAATACCCAACCTCACCGTTCGGATAATCTTGCAGGACCGAGGATTCGTCGACGGACTCGGTCGCGGTAGTTGAATCTGTTCTTTGCGTCTTCCGCAGGCCCCTAACGCTAAAAAACCGATAGAGAGGAAGAGTCGGACGCGACCGTTCATTGCCTGCCGGTTGAAGCGGCTCCGCTCACGGACTCGATACCCGACCATGAGAAACTTCTCGTTCTGGGCGATAGCGTCCTCCAGACCAAACGTACTTACCGCGAGCAGAGCACACTTCTCGGTACAATCTTAGCTTTCCCTTGATCCAAAATCGAGTTGTCGTCGGGAAAGTATTCTTTGAGACGCCTTTCGGCGTCGTCGCAAGAACACTCCGGATCGTCGGATAGTTTCAGCACTGATCCATTGGCAGAAATCGTCGGCAAAAGCTTCACGTAGTAAAAGGCGTCCGCAGGCATCGGATCAGAAGGCCCCGCAGCAACTGGACCAAAAAAGACGACGCTAAGCCGCCGCCCCTGGAGGGCCCAAATCTTTCCGATGTATAGAAGCGAGCCGTCCTTTAGCCAACTCGGCTCCCGCTGCTCGACACACATGATGCTCGGCATCGGCGGAACCCCGAATTCTCCGACCCGGAAGCAAATGCTCCCGATATCCTGCACCTCTGTCGCGCCGTGCTCTTCGAGCCACTTCACCGCGGCAACCTGTCGATGTTTCGCTCCCCGCTGAAACCAACTAGGTTGAACGCTTTCGGGCTTCTGCTCCAGGTCGACTTCGACACTTGCGACCGGCTTTGCTACGACGGAGGCATCTGATTGGATCGAAGTAGGTTGGTCGGGATCTTGAGGCGATTGAGTCGCGACGGCATCAGACGTAATGCTTGGGACGGAAGAATGGACAAGCGGCACCCCGTGTGCACCGCTGCCACGCGCCTCTTGCTCGCCGCCGCAAGCCAAGACGTGCTGTAGTCCGAATGCCACGAAGAGAACCGTGCTCATATGCAGCATTCCCTTCGGCAACCTTCGGTCGCAGGGTGCGTTGTTCATGGCTGCCTCGTGAATCCGCTTCGCGTGAGGTCGTCCGTCAGTAATTGAGACGGGATCAGATGATAAATTCCACTGGACAGGTCCACGCACTGCGAAGAATCGAGCGGGTGTGGACGCTGTGAATCGTAGCCCTGAGCAGAAAGAGTGCTACCGTCGTTGGCTTGACACGCAGCCTATTGAAGTCCTTTCGGTTCTGAAGCCCATTGGACTTTCGCGCGGCTTCGAATCTTGAAATCTGGCTCCAGACCGCAAGGCAGTTCGACACTTTGCATCGACGCGTCTTCTGGCCTCTTGCTGTCATTGGCTCGCACATTCCCAGTGCGAAAGAAGACCTTACTGCCAGCGGAGTAAACGTTGACCGCCGAAAGGCCGAGGTCCGAGCAATCAAAGCGAATACCGTCGGGGTCTACGATGCGGGACGCAACACAGGCAGGATAGTTGCCGATATCCCCAAGATCCTTGGCGAATCCAACGGCAGGGATGCTCAGACGGAGTGAGGCACATAAGATTGCTTGCCCGCTTCGACATTGCCCGGAACTTGGTGCCTCCGATACTTCGAGGTAGACCGGGATCTTCCTTCTCGTCGTAGCCTTATCGACACATGCAGTCCGGTTCGCGACCCACTCTGCGGTTCGTCTATCAAGGTTGCGCGAGCCTATGCGATTGACAATTCGCACACATGACGGAACAGTTCTTAGGCTAGTTGCGATATTTGCCAGGCTCTCGATGCCAACGCGGATTGCACCTTTGTCGTCAAGACAGCTGACGTTGATTTCGGTCGCTCGTTGTCGACACCGAGCACAAATCTCGCGCTGCGCCTTCAACACTGGGAAGGCAAGGCGGCCCACCAATCGCACGAAGTCGGGTATCGATTGAAACCAGGCCCGGAACAGATGGCTCCCAATACACGTAGGGGCACGGTGAGGCCGTCTCATTAGCCACTTCGGCATTAATGTCGTAGCTGCCTTTCATGTCGACTACGACATCGATCACATTCGAGCAATCCGGGACGCGCGTAGTCGTGCTGACGCTTGAATGGTGCTTGTTCCCGTCAGAAACCTGACACGACATCATACCGCAAAAGCCCCATAGCGCAAACATGCGACAGGAAAGCATCAAGCACCTACCTCATCATGAAGCCAGAACATGCCAATGCATGCTGGAGGAATGGCCGGAATTCTTTGGTGCACGGTGTGCGACATGGAAAGGACTAGTACTCTACGAATTCGTCCGTAATCCGGTCGCGGTCCTTAGTGTCTCCGTAACCAAGCTCGCCGTAATAGTTGAACCCCCAACATTGCACCGACGAATCCTCGTAGAGGACGCAGTTGTGGGCTTCGCCACTAACGAGCATCTTTACGGTTCGACCCGGTGCGGTCTGGATCGGATCCTTGGGCGGCTTTCTTCGACAAGGCACGGATGTGCGTTCCTCCGGCCAGCAGAGTTCGTCCCCGGCGTGCCCCGTGCCGAGCTCACCAAATTGATTCGACCCCCAACACTTGAGCGAATCGTCATCGAGATGGGCACAGGTATGCGCGTAACCGAGCACGAGGTACTTGGCTCGTCTGCCTTTTCCAAGATCGACGCCGCCCTTCGGTGCCGCTCGACATTTGCGCGTGGTGGGGGTTTCTTCACGTTCGACGCTGCAGTCGTTTACCTTGTCATTCGTCCCGAGTTGCCCATATGTGTCATCGCCCCAGCACTTGAAAGACAAGTCTTCGAATTGCGCGCATGCATGTTCACGCCCTGCGTAGATTCTCCGAACTTTGCCAGGCCCAAGCGGCACGGGATCGTACGTCCCTCGGGCAGTTCCCGGCGTCTCATGTCGAACCGGTGTTCTCGTGCCAATCTGCCCTGCGCTGTTAGAGCCCCAGCACTTGACCTCGTTGTTGTCGAGCAAGGCGCAATTGAAGTCGGCGCCAGCGACGAGCTGTACTGCTTTGCGTCCTTTCCCGAGGTCGACTCTCTTCAAGTTGTCGCCCATGGAACCAGGTTGAAACGTATTGAAGTTGACGTGAACCCCCAGTTGAACGAAATCCCCGTTGCCCCAGCACTTTACGGTGTCGTCATCCAGAATCGCACAGGTGTGTATGCGCCCAACGGCGATCGATTTTGCAGTTCGACCCGTTCCGAGAGCGACCGTCGGCAGCGCGTCTCCCATTTCTCCAGGCTCGTCACCCCAGGCGAAGTCACGAGTACGCTGATCACGATATAGCATGATGCCAATCTGGCCACTGGTACCGCGTCCCCAGCACGACACGCTGGCGTCTTGAAATAGCGCACAAGAATGAATGCCCGTCTGCATCTGACGTACGACCCGACCCTTCCCGAAGTCGATGGACTTCAACTTGCGCCCCATCTCGCCAGGGGCATCCCCCCGGTTGTCGAGGTCGCCGAGGCCAAGGCTAGCAGTCTCGTTGTGTCCCCAACACTTGATCTGCTTCAGCGGTGTTACGACGCAAGTAGAAAAACCAGGGACGAGTTCGACAGCCTCCTCCGTACAGATGGGGCTGCAGCCGTCACCTCGACTCTCGTTTCCGTCATCGCAGAATCTCGTCTCCTTCGAGCTTGCCGTTCCCGCACTGTGGTTCTCGCTGCGTCGGCAACGATGTAGCGATGGCGGGTCCTGCCGAACCTGCCGCGGATGGGGCTCGTGAAGGAGCCATTGCGGGGGCGGCTGAAACGCTCGTTCCGCGCACGGGCTTCGCGCAGCCGGTCATGGTCAGCATGAGAAGCGCCGATGGAAGAATGCTTTTCCGCGACCTCACGGGAGCTCCTTCCAATGCATGGTCTTGGTGACGCCAAACTGGACGTGGAAATGGTTCACGTGGGCCTCGCGGCCATTCCAAGGGTTGGTGTTTGCAATTGGGTAATCGGGATGGAGGACTTGAGCAGCCAGTTCTCCAATCTGCGGTGAGAGCGACGCATCTTCTTCGGCTGCAGAATGTTTCAGGACCGGAGCGAGTTTGTCGATGGGCCCCAACGCCGTCACTCGATTCGAGTACTGACGAGTCAAAAAGCCGTGGATATTCTTGAAGAGGGTTTAGACCGCTTCTATCGCGTTAGCGCTTGTCCCTCCCCTCGGAGCCGGAGTACAAGGCGCCCGTTCACGTATATCTCTGACCTTCTCCACGTTGGGTTTTCCACGTTGTCCTTGTCCCCGGCTGCCTCGGCTCCAGTTTCGCCGAGGCCAAGGAGTCTCTTCTCTGTTGAGTGGTGCAAGCTGGAACCCAAAATGTCTTTCAGTGCCTGGTAGCAGTTCCATGACCTGCATTTCGTCAGCAGTTCGTTGTACTCCGCTGTGTCTACACGGTCTGCGTACGATTCGACAAGAAGTTTGGCGTGTCCAGCGCGGAAGAGAGCAAGTTCCTGAGCCGCCAATATCCGTAGTACTTGCCGCCCTTCGGGAGTGAGTTCGGCTTGACCAAATGGAAAGTGCACCGCCGACCGGGCGTCCACAGCGGCAGTATAAACAGTCTCTGGAAGCACGGAAAAAGGGGGCATCTTCGCTGCACCTGCTGGCCCAATTGAACCAATCGCTTCGCTGAGTCCAGCTCCCGCACCAAGTGTTGGACTAAGCCCACTGAAGTCAACAACCAACTCAGGGTAGGTTCCGTCTCCACTGACGAAGAAGCCCGTTGCTCCGATTGAGATGCCCGCTCCAATCGAAAGGTCAACCAATTTGACCGGTCCAGGGAAGTTGCTCGCTTGCCACGGGTAGGGCGTACTTACCACCGCGTCGTTATCCGAACCGAAGGAAACACCGAGCCCGACGCCAACTTGCGCAATGGAAACCGGGTAGGTGACGTCCCAAGTTGGGGTTGCTTTGGGGTCGTTGCTTGGCAGTTCGCTAACCTGAAGTGTGCCACCGTAGTACCCACCTCCGAGGCCAGGTCTGATGCTTAGAATGCTCTTCCCCGAAGTAGCAACCAGCTCAGCCAGTTCCGTTGTGTTGAGGAGGCGTTGCTTCAGGATTAGTCTGTAGTAGTGTAATCGTCCGCTGGGCACGATCCCGAATTGCTCTCGCAAATGTGGAGCAGGATCGGCGCTGAGCACGACAGCAACGGGCACCATGGTTTGTAGCCACTGGAGAAGTGACTGGGTTCTGCCGTTGGCGACGTGCTGGTCATGACGCAGAACTTGGAGCGCCCATGGGCGCGCCTTTCTCTGATCATCGCGATGCAATCGGTGAAACAGATTCCCAATGTGTTGGTCGACTTCTCGAACAACCGCGGCTCGAGCGGCTCGTTCCGCTACTTGATTGCCGGAGGGACAAGCATAGTACCGGTCGATGAATGGACCAAGTACGCTCGCCCGGAGTCCTGTCACAATGGACTGACGATCTGAAGAGCTGAGGGGCTGGCGCTGACCGTCGAGGATAAGCTGGCGTTGCATTGGCTCGAACGCCATAAGTGCATTATCGCTCAACCCCACGCCCCAATCGACTCGTCGGAGTGCCTGAGACGGCTGACCATTCCAAGCAAGAGCGAGGTCGGTTGCCGAAGCGACGGATATGGTCCCGAGGCGATTCTGGTATGCTGGGCTTTCAAACAACTCAAAGGCTTCTTGCCCTCCGACATCACCACCAAATGGTGTAACTACCTTGCTCCGGTAGTCTGCATGCCACCCCTCAACGTGACTACCTGCCCGGTTCACCCGAAGAAACGCGTTAGTTCCTTCCCAGCCACCCGTGATGTCCGTCCCAATCGGATCGGGAGCTCCGTCTGCTACCTTCGCACCATCTCGGCGAACCGTCGCAACGATCGTTCCGCCCGCGCGCCTGCTTCGTGGTCCGGCTATTCGATATCCTGATCCATTCCCTACCATACGCGCCTCCTACAGCCCGGGTACGAGAGAGTCGTGGTGTCCAGCCATTGGTCCGAGTCTCATCCAGTCTTCTCCATTGGCTAGCCACCAGCCACAGCGCATTACTACGAGTAGGACGGTTACGAGAAACGCTATCCTCACGAAGCGTCGACGCGTGGGCGTGGAGTCTATGCTTCGCACCAGCATGAGGCCAATTCCAAACGCTAGGTACATCGGTCCACTAGTGAAAATCGAAAACCATTCGCGCACGGAGAGCCGACCATTGCTACTTGCCTTCCTGCACTTGTGAGGGTCAAGCCTGTTATACACGACGAGTTCGTTGGTTTTTGTCGGGCAGGTCGAATCCGCTCCGTCGCAGTAGTATGCAACGCCCTCTAGGGTGAGTCGATAGCCTCCTCCCCATGAACGAATGCACGTAACGCCATCGGCAACGGTTGTGACGGCATTCTCAATTGGCTTGAGTCTTTCAGGAATGCGAATACACGTCGCATGTACAATAAGTCCCAGACCAACTATCGAACAGAGAAAACCAACACCACGTAGCGTTACGCGTCGAAACGGGTCCTCGAGCATCTTCTCAAACCATCCAGGTTCCTTCATTTCGATTTCACCCTCGAGTCTATTCGCCTCTGCCTAGACTGTGACAGTGCCCGTCGCGTCATTGTCAAGAGCCGCCTGTCGTTTGTTCGGATTGGGCTCAACATCGACCAGATTCTGGCGCGCGTCTGCAATGCTCGCCAAGAGCTGCAAGATAGTCTGGTTCCCAAAGACTTCGATGCTTCCGGTCGATGACTCGATGCACAGCTTGTAGCTCTTTCCAAATGTCGGAAGCCGAGGGAAGGTGACGCCCTGAGCCACATCGTCATTTTCCGCGTCCATAAGGGCACTTCTTCGCAAGACCGAATGATCACTCGACTCCAGAACAGCCGTCCGCTGCTGAGGCGCTACCTTCGTTTCGTCAACGACGAGCGTGAGGTCACAACAGGTTAGCCACGTTACCATTCGGGGACTCATCTGGACCAAGTGCCCATGTTCGAACTCAGAAGCGAAATGCGCTGGTTCCGTATTCAGTGTACCGCTTGACAATCGGGATTCATCAATGCTTGTGATTCGAAGAACCAGTTCTGGGAGATGCGGTGCTTTGAGATGGCACTCGCCGTTGTTGTTGGTGGTCCCTTGGCCGAAAACGGAGTCTGCAATCGACAACTCTACGCCAGCGCCAACGATCGGGCTGTCGCTGGTGTCGCGTAGTACAACCACCACCGGCTCTCTCCTCGCGGTCGCCATCGGCTCCACCGTCTTCTTCTCGAACGTCACCCCATCGTAAACATCCGCCCCTTGGGTCGCCTCCAAATCCGGCGCGTCCTTCTCGTCAAAGAGGAACACCTCGACGCGTCTATCCGCCTGGCTTCGTGTCCCGTCGATGGTGTTCTTTGCCGTCGGATGGGATTCTCCGTACCCGACGGACTTCTTCGAATCGCTGACCCACGTCACTTTTCCGCGCAGCGCCTGAACGGCCGCTGCTTCTTCTCCGAGCTCTTGACGAAGATTGTGCTCGTAGAGATCGAACATCGCCGCCCAGATGTCGTCCTGAAGGCGACCATATTGCCCGATGGCCGTGCCGCGAGGTCCTATCTCGTCTTCCGCCGGAGAGCCCTTGCACCACTCGTTGTACGACTTCCGGAACAGCACGTAATTCTCGTCACTGGGCGCTGCGGTCAGCTTCGTGGGCTTGCACTTAAACTCGTACGTGTTGTGCGCCCAATCCATCAGCTGCGTGACGTCCACCTCGGAATGCTTCGCTTTGCATGCGGCAACGTACGCTTCCTTGTTACCTTCGATCAGAGCGAGCACTGCCTTCGCCCGCTCCTCGCTGAGTTTGACGTTGCCCTTCTCGGAGCCGGCTCAATCCGTATGTCCACCGATGAAGAGCTTCTTTCCAGGATGCTCCTCCTTGTAGCGAAGGATTGTCGCGATGAGTCCCACCGTCGAGATAGACTCGTGCTCGCCCACCTTGCTCGATGGTGCTTCGCCCTCCGGGTTGACCACGGCTGAATCGTTTCGAAACAGCGTGTCGTGCATCTCGATGATCACGGCGCGCTTCTTCGCGGGGTGCACCGAGAGCACACGTGAGCCCTTCGCGGGCACAGATAGACTCCCAAAGGGGCCACCGTCGTCCGTTTCGAGAGCGGTGCTGCGCGCCGCTGCCGTGGACACGTCGCCGCTCGGTTTTACGTAGTCGCTCTGGGGCGTTGCGGGGCGACTCTTCCACAGTGCCGCCATCTTGTCGCAGAGGGCCTTCTCGTCTTGCACCGTGACCGTCGCGTCCTCAGCTGCGGCCTTCCATTGGGCTACGCCGCTGCCGTCAGTCGTGACCGTCTCTTCCTTATCCGCGGTGCGAAAGACCAAAACGATTCCATCGATCCCAACCTTGCCCGTTTCGTCCACGAGCTTCACCGTGAAGGGTTGCTCTTCTGGCTGCGGCGTCACCGGATCGTCATCGTCGACGGGCAACGCAGCGCCCGCTTCGTTGAAGTCGAGCAATTCGATGTGCGCCATGCCGTCCTGGGAAAAGCCGGTGACCTTGAGCGCGCCATCGCGATTGGTACGACCGACGCGAACGTCGCCATCGGGCAGCGTGACGCGTACCCGCGTACCCGGAACGGGTTTACCATCCTGATCGGTGACGTGAACGCCGATGAAGGATTCCTTCTCGGGAACGACGGGCTGCGGCGTGTAAACTGGCGCTTCGCCTAAATCATCGGGCATGCGCCCCATGATGTTTTCAGGGGTAAACGCGCGTAGCGTGCCGCTCTCGACGGCGTCCTCGATGAAGCGCATCAACTCGCCGCGAATGGGATCGATGTCGCGAGTCTCGAGACGATTCAAACTGAGCCCCGGCGGAAAACGCTCCGGATGAAGCTGCGCGTAGATTTCGAGCACGGTTGCCGTCGTGCGCGGATTTCGACATTGGATCGCGTAAGTGATCTGATCGACGGCGCTCTGCGAGTCGAAGATGTCTTCGGGATCCGTCAGCTCGCCACCCTCGAAATCGAGCTCGATTTCGACGTAGCCGACCTCCGTTTCAACTCGCCAAAAGTCCGAGAATCCCATGACGGCCCTGAAAGTAACACAACTTGGGGAGGATGCTCGGGCAATGCACTTGCCCAATTGGACTTCTTCGAACGCCGAGCCCCTTGCCGGTTACCGCGGTGAGCACTTGCGCCGTGGAGCATTGCTCGTGGGTCCTTTCAGCCACGCGTACCTGGTGGGGCGCGCACCCGGCCCAGCGCTGACGGACGCGTGGGCGTTACTCTATCGACCACTACAGTCCAATCGTCTCCGCAAATTGACCCTCGCCGTTCACATTTCTTGAAAGCGGCAGAATTCCTGCTCCTTTGCGCTCCGTCACCCCATGTCGTTCTCCGGCGCTCGAGGACGGGCGCGGCTTCAGTAACGAGCGCCATTCCTTGGTCCCAAACACAAATCGAGAGGGTGGTCGAATACCGGAGACGATCTGGAACCTGCCGCCGATAGGTGCGCAGAATGTTCCCGATAGCTCCATCTCGCTGGGTCCGTCGTCATCACTTCTCAACCGTCCTGCTCGGCAGCCTCTTCCTGTTGACGGCGTGCGGCGGTGACGGAAAACATGAATCTCCTTCCGCAGAGAAGGCCGTCGAGAATCAGTGCACCGACGGCAAGGACAACGACAAGGACGGAAAGAGCGACTGCGACGACCAGGATTGCCAGTCCCCCGGCGGCGATTGCGTGGACGCGCCCGCTCTCGATCGCACTGTCGCGACGACGGTCGGCGATTCCGCAAAGCTCCTTTACACCGGAAGCAATCCGCTGCAGAAGGATGCCGACGCGAGCGCCTTCGATCCAAACCGCGTCGCCATGCTTCGTGGTCAGGTGCTGGACGAGAAGGGCAAACCGGTTGCGGGCGCGCGCATCGCGATCGCAGGACACAAAGAGTACGGATACACCTTCTCTCGCTCCGATGGCGTCTACGATCTGGCCGTCAATGGTGGCTCACGGCTCCTGCTCGACGTGACTCTCGAGGGGCACCTGCCCGCACAACGCGCCATCACCCCGGGCTGGCAGCGCCACCACTATTTAGGCGAACTTGGCCTCGCCGTGGCAAACGGAGAGACCTCTCGCGTCTCCACCGACTCCGACTCGAGCCACGCCATCTCCGGCCCTCGCACGGATGACGACTACGGCAAGCGAGAGCCGCTTATCGTCTTTCAGCCGAACACCGTGGCGCACGCGGTCCTTGCCGACGGCACCGAGGAGAAGCTCTCTCGCATCACCGTGACCGTTACGGAGTATCCGCTCGCTGGCACGCAACAGTATCTGCCGGGCTCACCGCAGAGCAACAGTCTCTCCTACGGGCTGGATTTCGCAGTCGCGGAGGCTAAGGAGCTCGGCGCGTCACACGTAGCCTTTTCAGAGCCGGTCTCGATTTACGTGGAGAACTTCCTCGAGCTCCCCGTCGGCGCGAGCCTCCCCTTGGGCTACTACGACATGGACCAAGGGCAGTGGGAACAGGGAAAATCAGGTCAGGTTATCGAAATCCTCGACATCGAAGACGGGCGCGCCGTTGTCGATGCCAACGGCGACGGCGAAGCCGACGAGCTGAGCGAGCTCGAGGAACTCGGGATCACCGAGAGTGATTCGAAGCACCTCGCCGATCGCTACGCGGCCGGCGCTGAGCTCATGCACTCCCAGGTGAACCACTTTTCCGCCTACGCCGCCCAGGTGAACGTCAAGGCTCCGAAGGGCGCGCGCCCGCCGAGCCCGGCAAGCCTCCAGGCCATCGTAGACCACCCCACCCGACGTGGCGCGCTCCTCGTCGAGCCGCGCGCTGTGGTGCAAGACTTGCCCATCGCCGGCACGAGCTACTCCCTGACGTACCAAAGCAACCGCACCACGGGCTTCGAAGCGGGCTTCACCCTCGAGGTACCCGTTATCCCCGCAACGGTACCCGCAGGGCTCAAGCGCGCCACCGCGCAGGTGGCCATCGCTGGCCGAGTCTTCACGGCCAGTTTCGAGGCGAAGGCAAACCAGCTCTATACCGTGACCTGGGATGGCCTCGACGCCTTCGGGCGCCTCCACCAGGGCCCCGAGCGCGCTGAAGTCTTCGTCAACTACGTGTACAACGGTGTTCTTCCAAACGGCACCAAGCCCAAGAAGCCCATCGAGGTCACCCTCGGGCAGAAGATTGAGCTTCAGGCGGGCCTCTGGGACTTCAAGGGCTTCGAGCTCGGCGGCTTTGGTCTGGATGTCCTTCACGCCTACCACCCCGGGCTGCGCACCGTCTTCTTTGGCGACGGCGACCAACGCAGCGCTGACAACGTGGCCCTCGTCACCAAGCGGGCAAACCAGGTGGGTTCGTTCAACGTCGGTACGCCCGACAGTATCTTCGTGCAGTCCGATGGGAGCATCGTCGTCACCGACGATCAGCAGAACGATGCAAACGCCCTCGGTCGCGTTCTAAAGATTTTCTTCCTCTGGTAAGCCCAGCATCATCGCAGGCCCTGGCGCGACCGGTGCCGCTTCGAGCATCAAGCTCGGGCAACCCCAGGGTGTCGTTACCTTGGACGACGGTAGCCTCGTCGTCGCCGACATCATGAAGAATGCGCTTCGTCGCATCGACGCGAAAGGCAAGATGACGACCATCGCGAGCAACGTCGCGAGCGACAAACCCGTGATCACGTACAAGTTCACGAAGATTGATGGGCTTGCTATCGGCACACGCCAGGAGCTTTACGTCGTCGACTCCGACCGCGTGCTTCGGCTCGAGGCGGGCAAGCTCACCACGTTTGCCGGCGGAGGGAGCGACTTGAGTGATGGCATTGCAGCGACGGACGCCAAAATTGTGCGCCCGAGCGGAGTGGCCGTGGCAGTCGATGGCACGGTCTACCTTTCCGATCGGGAGGGACACCGCATTCGAGCCGTCTTGCCGGATGGCAGCATCACGACGCTGGCAGGGCGCGGAACGGCGGGGTTCTCGGGAGATGGCGGTGCAGCACTCGAGGCAGAGCTTTCGAGCCCTCGCGGGCTTGCGCTGGGCCCAGATGGCTCCCTGTACGTTGTCGACCAGGGCAACAACCGCATCCGCCGCGTCACCCCCGACGGTCTGATCCAGACCGTGATTGGTGGTGGTACGAATGCCATAGCGGACGGGTCGTTGGCGACCTATGTCAAGCTCGACGAGCCCGACGGGATTGCCATGGGCGCGGACGGCACGCTCTACATCGCCACGAAGACCGACGTCCTCAGCGTCGCTCCGGGGCTCCCTCGGTTGAGCGAGAAGGAAACCCTCATTCCCTCCGACGACGGCCTCACGCTCTATCGCTTCGACCATCGTGGCAAGCACCAGGCCACGATCGATGCAGTGACCGGCGTGACCGAGGTCGAATTTGGCTACGATGCCGACGGATTTCTCACATCAGTCGTGGACGAAAGCGGGCTCGAGACGACCATTGAGCGCGACGCCGAGCACCACCCGACGGCCATCGTGGCTCCCTACGGGCAGCGCACCAAGCTCGAGGTGTCCGACGACGGCTGGTTTGCGAAGGTGACCGATCCCATCGACCGCAGCTTCGAATTCACGTGGAACTCCAAGAATGGTTTGCTCGACACCATCGTCGATCCGACTCAAAAGACCGGTACCTTCAAGTATGACGTGACGGGGCGGCTCGAGAGCGTGACCGATCCAACCGGTTACCAGGAAACCATCAAGCCACTCGCCGCTACGAGCGCGACCCAGGGCGTCGTCGTCACGACGAGTAGCGGCAAGTCGACCGAGTATTCGCACAAGGTCAGTGCCGCAGGCGGCTTGGTGCGCGCGGTGAAGACCAACGGCGATCAGACCACCTCCACCGAGCTACCCACCTCGAGCGTAGGAGTGCTTCCCGACGGTACACAGGTCACGACCTACCTGACGCCAGACACCGCTTTTGGTCCTCAAAGCATGGTGCCAAGTGAAACCACCGTGAAGCTTCCCTCGGGGAAGTCGCTCACGACCAGTTATCAACGCACGAAGAGCCTCTCAGACATCGAAAACGCCCTCAGCGTGAAGACTTGGCGGGAAGAGGCGGCTACGAACGGTCGCATCTCGTCGACGGAATTTCGCCGAGCTGACAGCACCCTGACGACCACGACCCCCATGGGAAGAAGCTCGACCACGACGTTTGATTCGCTCGGGCATCCCGTGAAAGTGGTGGCTTCGGGAATGCCCACGGTCGAACTGGCGTATGATGACGACGGACGCGTGACAAGCATCAGTCAAACAGCAGGAGGGAAAACCCGAACCCAGGTGCGCGGTTATGGCGCAGATGGTTGGCTTGCCTCTGCTACGGATGCAATCGGTCACGTCGTGGCCTACGACTGGGACTCGGTGGGCAGGCCCGAGGTCATCACGAGGCCGGATAAGTCGACGATCGCGTGGACGTTCGACAGCGCAGACAACGTAACGAGCTTGACCACGCCCGCAAACCAGCCGCACCTCTTTGCGTATAACGAAAACACGAAGCTGCTCACCAGCGCGACGCCACCGGTCATTCCGGTCGCTGGCCTCAATGGCCTCGCCGCAGGGCAGAAGTCCTACTCCTACGGTCTGGACCACGAACTAAACGCGATCACCTTCTCCGACGGGCGCGGGATCAAGTTCGGGTACGATGCAGCGGGGCGCCTCACGACCCAGACCCTCGCGAAAGCGAACCTGAGCTTCGGCTACACCAAAGGACAGTTGACCAGCGTCAACCGCTCCGATGGCGTGAAGGTCGACCTGACCTACGATGGCATGGTGCCGACTGGGACCACCTGGAGCGGCGCGATCACGGGTGCCGTGAAAGCCGACTACGACACGAACCTCTGGCTCAAGTCCCTGACCGTCAACAACGCCAGCACCGTGAGCTTCACTTACGACAACGATGGTTTGCTCGTCGGGGCAAGCTCCACCGCGGGCGCCATGGCGGTTGCGCGGGACGCGAGCACCGGACGTGTTACTGGAACGACCCTTGGGAACGTCGCAACGAGCAACGGGTACAATGGCTTCGCAGAGCTCGAGAATCTTACCGCGACCGTTTCGGGCGCAGCGGTGTTCGGGCAGAGTATCGAACGAGACGAACTCGGTCGCGTCACCGTCATCAAAGAACAGATTGGCGACGTGCCGCACCTCATTCGACACGGCTACGACAACCTCGGAAGGCTCACCAGCGCCGAACGAGACGGGGTGGTCACCACATACGGCTATGATGCCAACGGCAACCGGATCTCCGTGCAAACCGGGAAGGAGGAAGCCGTCCTCGCTACGTACGACGCGCAGGACCGCATCCAGACCGCCGGCAACAAGACCTTCGAGTTCTCCCCTCATGGTGATCTCAAGCGCACCAACGACGGCACCTCAACGGGTGATCTCGAGTATGACGAGATTGGCAATCTGATATCCATCGAGATTTCGAACGGAACCGCGACTCGGAAGCTCGAATACGTGGTGGACGGTTTGGGGAGGCGCGTTGGACGAAAGGACAACGGCGTCTTCGACCGCAAGTGGCTCTATCGCGATGGTCTGCGGCCCGTTGCGGAGATCGACTCGGCCGGTGTCTTCACGCACTTCGTCTACGCGGACAGCCAGAGCGGAGCACCAGACTTCATGATCCGAAGCGGCGTGCTCTACCGCATCATCAAAGACCACCTCGGTAGCGTGCGTCTCGTCGTCAACGCGACCACAGGCGTCATCGCGCAGAGCCTCGAGTACGATGCCTTTGGCCGCGTCACCACCAATTCGAGCCCAGACTTCCAACCCTTCGGCTTCGCAGGTGGACTTTACGATTCAGCAACGGGCCTGGTGCGCTTCGGCGCGCGAGATTACGCTCCTGCGATGGGACGGTGGGCGAATAAAGATCCGATCGGATTTGCCGGTGGGGATACGAACGTCTATGCGTACGTTGGGAATAACCCCGTCAATTCGATTGACCCTGAAGGTCTGGAGGTTCGAATCCACGTAGGGTACACCAGAATTGCACAGGCGTGTTGGCGCATAGCTTGTGCTCACCACACGTACGTCATCGTGTCAGATTCCGATACAGGTGACGTATTCGCTACTCGGGCAGGTCCGAGTTCGTCCGATGATAGCGACTTCGGGAACTTAGTCACGACCAGCGGTCCGTGGACACAAGGCTTCGTTGACGGACCTAGTGAAACCGTCCACTATCAGTTCGCCGGGCGTTCCGATGCAAAGTTCGCGGACGTCGTGGCACACGTAGTAAAGTTCAATCGCGCCGTTGATAGTTCGAACATCAAGTACGATCCCCTCTACCAAAACAGCAACACCTACGCAAACGCCGTGTTGATGAGTCTAGGACAGTATGTCGCGGCGGACGAGTGGGCTCCAGCATTTGGGCGGCTCCTGTTCACGCGTTCGAGCTTACCTCGCTTGCGCCCGTGGTGGGCGCCGTTCAAAAGTATGGTTCAGTTCTGATGAGACACACTCGAACTTCCGAACCTAGTCGCAGATGGCTCACCTTCGTCGTGATAGGCGGGATCCTTGCAGCATTTGGATTGACCGTGGTGCTTCGAAGTAGCAACTCGATTAGCAGTCGTCTCCTGCACCATCCGGCGGCAGCTCCGGAAGCGGTTCTCGCGAAGGAGCGGGCAGAGCGACTTCTCTCGTCAAAGATTGCGCGCGGATTCGCTCTGGAACGGGTCATGCAAGCACTGCGCGCAGAAGGTTGGGCGTTCGAAGATGACTCGTATAATCAGCGTTACGCAGCAACAATTTATCGTTCCCCCAACCGAACGCAGACGGTGGTCGTCTATCTCTATTTCGACGGCAAGGGAAACCTCAGCAACTCTGAAGTGAAGGTGCTGAACACATGGCTGTAGTCCTGGATAGAACATCGGCGCCGTTCTGGGCATCCCTCGATTACCCATGGTCTCCCGTTGCCGAGGGTACACGACGCCGATGACATCCGACAGTCCGCAGACTCCTGACGACCACGTTCAAGCTCCGTACTGGGATCCAATTGAGTGTGCCAAACGGCGAGCGAGCGAAGATAGTGCACCCTACCAACAACTCCCGGAACCCTTTCAAGCTTACCGACCAATCGGAGTTTGTCGTTGAACGCGTGCTCGGCTGGCTTTTGGGAGCTCCACTCGGACTTGTCGGACTCTGGCTCACCTACGAGGCCATCACTGGACTGCAAGTACAACGAGAACTCAGCTTCAAGCTCGCCGGCTTGATGATAGCGGGAACGCTCCTGCTACTCATGGGATTTCTCGCCTGTCGGAGCATACGAATTGCGGTTTGGCTGTTGACGATTGGAGCATCGATTCCGGGAGTAGTAGAACTTCTCCTACTCGGGCGAGGGCCCCTAGACTCTCCTTTGGTTGTTGTACTCGTCGTCGCAAGCAGCTTTAGTCCGCTCACGCTTCTATCGACCTCGTACTTCCTCCGTTACCGCCGACGTGTTCTTTGACTCGAGCGGCAGGGACCCACTCGTTTCGTGACTTATTGGGCCACGTCGAGAAGACACGCGATGAAACCAGCATTCGGATTTGTGCTCTTTTGACCCCCGTCCCACGCGTCCAAGGCGCTCTTCATCCACGTCGCTTCAGACAGATGCGGAGCGACGATTTCACTCTGTGAGCTTTGCGACACCATCACCCGACGTCCCCGACAGATTCAATCAAATCTACAGACACCGCCCATACAGACAGCCGCGAGCAAGCTCCCCTTACCTTGGCCTAAAGCCGAAATGCCTCAACGGACATGGACAGTGCGCAGACTGCTGCGCCGCAGCCATTCTGCCTAGAGCTCCAGGGTTATCTGCTTTTTGCCCTTCCGTGGGGGCGGCGCAGGTGCAGCCTCCGGTGTGACGTTCGCAGGGCCATCGAACCGAATGCAGCCTCGTAGGGCTGCCTGTGCGTTGCCACAACGCTGCTCGAACGTCGCCACGAACCGGGTGAGCTGAGTCCCCGTCCACTTCACGTCTTGCACCTCAATTGTGCCCAACGTGCCGTTGCACGACTGAGACGAATACGAAACCGAGACGGTCGTATCTGCAGAACTATTGCGCTGCGAGGTCGAACGATACTCTCCCGGGTGGATTGCTGGTGCGGATCGAGGGACCGAAAGGGTGAGCTCGCTGCGGTCGAGCACTTGACCACTTTCACCGAGAGCCATGAGGGACACGCCGTGGCCGCCATTGAGCACGCGCCCGCTCACCTCCCCTGCCAGCCTGACGGTTCGCCCCTGCGTGACGTACTCTCCCCGTTCTCCGACCAACATCATTACGTTACCGGGGCCGCTGCAATCCGGGGTGGTCGCAGCTTCCCAACTTGGCGGATCGGCCTGCACGTCAGTGGATTTCGGGCCTGTCTCGGTTGCGCCCCGGACGCGTTTTACTTGGGAGCTTCCGGCGGGTGCAGCCGGTGTCACGGTCGTGCTGGGTTCGGGGAGCGTCGCCGAGGTGGTGGCACCGTCAGCTGGCCTCCCGCCGCTGGCTTGCGTTGCACCAGCAGCTTCCGCGCATTGGCAAGGCTCGAACTCGCCCCTGGCGTTACAGGTCTGAACGCCATCGGGCCGCTGCGCACAAGCGCACGCAACCTGGCGACCCGGCACGCAGGACGCGCGAGCAACAGAGTTGGAGGGTGCCGGTTGCGCTGGAGCGCATGCCCACTGAAGACCGACCAGGAAAAGGAAGGGAAATTTCACCTTGTTGACTCCGCGTGAGGCATCCTGCATTTCGAAACTCATCCGCGTCCGACCGACGCGCTAAGTACCTATGACACCGCCCCCTCCAGCGTCACCCCCCGATGACGCTCCGCCTGGGTCGGACGACGAACTTCCGCCGTGACCTGAGCTTCCAGCGGCTGATGGAACCTCACATGTCTTGGTTATGTGACAGTCATCAGACAAGGAGCTGCATCCGCCAAGTAGGAGCACGGCCACGCCGCAGATAACGAGTTTCGGGGGTCGTCGGGACATTGCAGTGGCAGCATTGCAGGAGGAAACGCAGCGTTCGGCTTGCGGAAGACGGCTCACTGGAAGGTGCAGACCTTGGGGGACGCGCCAGTGTTGCAGGCGACATCACAGTCGTCGTTGCCCAAACAGACGGTCGTGCAGCGGTACGTGGTTGCACCGTATTGTGCGCACTTGGCGTCTTGACCTGACGCAAACCCGCAGAGCGCGTCCTGCGGCGTGCCAGTGGGAGCGCAATCGACGTTTTTGAACTGATTGTACGCGATGCACGTTGTGACCGCGAGACCACAGAGCGTCGCCGCTTCGCCATCAATGCTTTGAGCATCTGCCTCGGTTTTCACGTAAGGCCTGTTGGACGAGAGCGTGCAGTCCGCTGGAGCCCCATTCGCCGTGTCCCCTTGCTTCCAGAAGCAAAAGTAACCCACGGGCTTCCCGCCGAACATCTGCTGATGGCAAAGCTGTCCTGCTGGGCATTGCGCATCGGAGACGCAGGGCTGGCAAAGACCGGCCGAGCCGACCTTCTTATCCGTCGTACACGTTTGGCTGAGGCTGTCGCAGACGAGAGCCTTTCCCTCGAGTTCGCCGCAGGCGTCGCGCTTCTTGCCGGTGCATTGCACGCACATACCAGCAGAGCAAACGCCCTTACCGGCAATTTGCGAGCAGTCGGTATCGGTCTGACACGCCGTGCAGGTGTTCGTTGCCGTATCGCATCGCAACGCGGTCGCGCTTGCGCAATCCGTGTTCCCTAGACACCCCACGCAGGTCGTCTTCGCCAAATCGCAAACCGGCTTCGTCGCGTTTTTGGAGCAATCGGCGCTAGCAAGACAGCCGACGCACTCATACGTGGTCCCATTGCAGACGGACTTGCTCGCGTCCTTGCAGTCCGTGTTCGCAAGACACGCAACGCATTTGTTCGAAGTCTCGTTGCAGACCGGAGTGCTTCCGGAGCAGCTGCCGTTGCAGGGGGCGGTGGTCGTAGCAGTGGTACCACCACTGGCTGAGCTGCCGCCGCTTCCGCCCTGGGCCTTACCACCAGAAGAAGACGTCTTCCCGCCGGTCGAGGCTCCCCCCTCACCGGCATTTCCGTCCGTGCAGTTGTCCAAGTCCTTGCAGGTGACCTTGGTGTCGCATGCGGAGAACGCACCGACGACAGAGGAAGTGATAATCAGGGCTCCGACAAGGGATCGCGTCTTCATTGTCATGCCTTTCATCAGAAACCACCCTGAAAGCTAATGCCACCGACATGCGGGGCCACTATTGGTACTAGGAGAGCCGTGGAACTGGACGATTTGGCTCGAGGCCAGAGAAGATACGTCACGCCTGTCGCAACAGCAGCTACGCCGGAAACCGCAAAGGAAATGTTTGCTATCCGTGCCGCATCTCGGCGGTCGTGATTCTTGTCGGAGATTCGATTGCAGAACTCGTCGCTAGCGCCGCCCGATGGAGCGCAGGCGTTCATTCCGAACTCCTTGTGCGCTTGCGCCACCAAGTCGTCTGCGTCTTCCCGCGCCGCTCTCGCCTTCAACCCGAAATACGTCCCCATCCCTGCCGCGGCAACCGTCACCGCGCCGCCTACAATCAAAACGATCGTCTTGGCCTCCATCCCGCTGCGACGTTCGGGCTTCGGCGGCTCGTTGATCTGAGTCGCACCGGGGTCGTCCAGTTCCGTCGAGCCATAGGGCAGCTTTGGAGCTGTCGAATCGGCAGTCGTTCTGAATCTTGAGATCGATGGCTCGTTGGTCTCCGGCGCTCACGTCGATGATCCGATCGACGTTACCCGTCGGATGCGTGGCGGAGATCGTATGCGGTCCCGGTTCGACGTACAAGTCCACGTCGAAGGGCGACTTGCCGACCGCCTTGCCGTCAATCGATACCTCGGCGTCGGGCTTATCTGGAGTTGCCCCCACTCGTCCTTGCTGCGTGCGCGGGGTTCGGTGCAGTTTCTGCTCTGCACCCGCTGGCACTTCGCTGCGGCCGATGCTCCCCCGAAATCTGTCCTCGTGAATGCCGGACGACAACGGAACGACAACCGGCATTCCCTGCGGGCAGATGGGGGAGATGGCCTTGCCGACTGGTATGCGATGGCGCCGGCTTCGCCGCTGGTGGCGTCCCTTCGGGGTACGACTTGAGAACGTTCGCTCCCTTTGGCATCAAAGCGGACATGTGACGCGCTGGTCGGCGTCGGACTCCGTCGCCTGACGAGACCGCTTCCACCCGGCTCCGCGCCAGGCTCCGCTTGGCCGCGCAACCGCTCTGCCAGGCTACGGCCTTTGCGGCGTGATTGGACGATCGTGCGCCTGTCATAGCGCTTGCGCGTGGGGCGCTTCGGCCTGGCGCTTCGCCGGGCCGAAGCGAATGCTTATGTCGTCCTTCGAATCTCGTTGCAAAGCTCGTCGCAAGTCTCAGCTCACCTCCTACGCGCAACGCATGCGGCGCTCGGCCACTTCCACCGAAGCCGCGCTTTGGTCCGCCCTTCGCGGCGGCGCGCTCGGGGTGCAGTTCCGCCGGCAGGTGCCCATTGCTGGGGCCTTCATCGGCAACTTCGTCGCCTCTGAAGTGCGTCTCGTCGTGGAAGTGGACGGCAGTTGGCACGCTCAGCGCCACACCGCTGACCGCAACCGTGACCGCAAGCTTCAGCGCCTCGGCTTCACCGTCCTTCACTTGTCGGCTGAGCTGGTCGAACATCATTTACCTGTGGCGTTGTCGCACATTCGGGCGGTCATTGCCCAGCTCGTCGCTTCGGGCGGCTAGGCGCTCTCTAAATTTGGCGAATCTTCGGTGCGTCACCGGGACCGAGTCCCGTGTCCTCCGTACCCTATCGACCGCTCGGAGCCCATCGTCTCCTCCAAAGTGATTGGCGCCGTACGATTTGTCGCATCCGGCTGGGCCGAGCTTTATTCCGCCCCGTGCTGAGGGACTAGCAGCGAAGAATCGGCTGCGAATGGTTCGAATGTCGGAGACGATCGACAGGCTCTGGTCGACAGGTCCGCAGAATGTTCCCCATAGCTCCATCTCGTCGGGCCTGCCCCTCGTACGTTCCGCCTGCTCTGCTCGGTAGCCTCTTTCTCCTAGCGGCGTGCGGCGGTGGAGACAAGCATGAAAAGCCCTCCGTCGCACCGAACGCGGAGACCCAGTGCACCGACGGCAAGGACAACGATAAGGACGGCAAGAGCGACTGTGACGACAAGGATTGCCAGTCCCCTGGTGGAGATTGCGCCGACGCGCCTGCTCTCGACCGAACCGTGGCGACCACGGTCGGCGAGGCGGCAACCTTCCTCTACTTGGGCGACAATCCCCTGCAGAAGGACGCTGATCCCACCGCCTTCGAAGCGAAGCGCGTGGCCATGTTGCGGGGCCGCGTCATCGACGCGAAGGGTGAACCCATCGCGGGAGCTCGAGTGTCAATCGCAGGCCACAAGGAGTTCGGCTACACGTTGTCGCGCTCGGATGGCTTCTATGACTTAGCCGTCAATGGTGGCTCGCGGCTCCTCGTCGACGTCGCCCTCGCGGATCACCTCGCCGCTCAGCGCGTGATCACTCCCGGCTGGCAGCGGCAGCACTATCTCGGAGAGGTGGGCCTGATTGAGGCCAGTGATGAAACCAGTCGCGTCTCGGCGGGATCCGGCGACAGTCAGGCCATCTCGGGACCGAGCAGGAGCGATGACTACGGTGACCGCAAGCCGCTGGTCATCTTTCAACCGGACACCGAAGCGCGCGCCGTCCTTGCGGATGGATCTGAGGAGAAGCTCTCGAGCCTCACGGTGACGGTGACTGAATTTCCCATCGCAGATGCGCAGCAGTACCTGCCCGGCTCACCGCAGGCGACGGGGCTCTCCTATGGGCTCGACTTCACCGTCAAGGAGGCAAAGGAGCTCGGAGCAAGTCACGTCGCCTTCTCTTCGCCTGTCTCCATCTACGTCGAGAACTTCCTCGGCTTGCCGGTGGGCACGAACTTGCCCCTCGGCTACTACGACAGCGAGAAGGGCCAGTGGGAGCAAGGCAGCGGTGGACAGGTCATCGAAGTCGTCGACGTGGAAGACGGAAGGGCGGTGGTCGATGTGGACGGTGATGGTGCTCCAGAGTCGTTGAGTCAGCTCGAGGATCTTGGCATTACGGAAAGCGATCTGGAGCAGCTCGCCAAGCGCTACGAGGCGGGCACCGAACTCATGCAGGGCCGTGTAAGCCATTTCTCGGCCTACGCCGCGCAGGTCAATCTCAAGGCGCCCAAGGGTGCGCTGCCGCCCAACGCCGCGAGCCTCCAGGCCATCGTCGATCGCCCCACGCGACGTGGGGCGGTGCTCGTGGAGCCCCGCGCCGTCGTGCAAGACCTGCCCATCACGGGAACGAGCTACTCGCTCACCTACCAGAGCAATCGAACCACGGGGTTCGAGGCGGGCTTCACCATGGACGTGCCCATCGTGCCCGCCGTCGTGCCTCCCGGGCTCAAGCGCGCCACGGCTCAAGTCTCGATCGCCGGGCGCGTCTACACGGCGAAGTTCGAGGCGAAGCCGAATCAAGTCTACACGGTGACTTGGGACGGTCTCGACGCCTTTGGACGACTGCGCCAGGGCCCCGAGCGTGCCGAGATCTTCGTCTCCTACGTGTACAACGGTGTTCTTCCGAACGGCACCAAGCCCAAGAAGCCCATCGAGGTCACCCTCGGGCAGAAGATTGAGCTTCAGGCGGGCCTCTGGGACTTCAAGGGCTTCGAGCTCGGCGGCTTTGGTCTGGATGTCCTTCACGCCTACCACCCCGGGCTGCGCACCGTCTTCTTTGGCGACGGCGACCAACGCAGCGCTGACAACGTGGCCCTGGTCACCAAGCGGGCAAACCAAATCGCGTCGTTCAACGTCGGCACCCCCGATAGCGTTTACGTGCTCCCCGATGGCTCGCTTCTCGTGACCGATGATCAGCAGAACGACGCCAAGGCACTCGGTCGGGTACTCAAGATTTCCCCCAGTGGGAAACCATCCATCGTTGCGGGCCCAGGTGCCACCGGAGCCGCAGCTTCGGTACAGCTTGGACAGCCCCAAGGCGTCGTCGCTTTGGATGATGGGAGTCTCGTCATCGCCGACATCATGAAGAAGGCCCTCCGGCGTATCGACGCCAAGGGAAAGATGACCACCATTGCCAGCGGTACCGCGGGCGATAAGCCTGAGATTGCGTACAAGTTCACGAACATCGATGGGCTCGCGGTCGGCCCACGCGAAGAGCTGTATGTCGTCGATGGCGATCGTATCTTGAGACTGGAAGGACAGACGCTAACGACCTTCGCAGGCGGCGGAACTGACCTCAGCGACGGGATTGCAGCTACCGAAGCTCAGATCATGCGCCCGAGTGGCGTCGCGGTCGCGACGGACGGTACCGTGTACCTGTCGGACCGCGAGGGCCATCGCATTCGAGCGGTCTTGCCGGATGGCAGCATCACGACCCTTGCCGGAAAGGGCACGGCTGGTTTCTCTGGCGACGGAGGAGCTGCGCTCGAGGCGGAGCTTTCGAGCCCACGCGGCCTTGCCCTAGGCCCGGATGGTTCCCTGTACGTAGTGGACCAAGGTAACAATCGCATCCGACGCGTCACCCCCGACGGTCTGATCCAGACCGTGATTGGTGGTGGTACGAATGCCATAGCGGACGGGTTGTTGGCGACCTATGTCAAGCTCGACGAGCCCGACGGCATTGCCATGGGTGCGGACGGCACGCTCTACGTGGCGACCAAGAGTGACGTGCTGAGCGTTGCGCCGGGCCTGCCGGAGCTGAGCGAGAAAGAAACGCTCATCCCGTCGAGCGATGGCAGCACGCTTTTCCGCTTCGACCATCGCGGGAAGCATCTCGCAACCATCGACGCGGTGACCGGCGTCACCGAGCTCGAGTTTGGGTACGACGCGCAGGGTTTCCTCAGGTCCATTTTCGACGAAAGCGGGCTCGAGACGACCATCGAGCGCGACGCCGAGCACCACCCGACGGCTATCGTCGCTCCCTACGGGCAGCGCACCAAGCTGGAGGTGTCCGATGACGGCTGGTTTGCGAAGGTTACCGATCCGATCGAGCGCAGCTTCCAATTCACTTGGAATTCGAAGAGCGGCCTACTCGACAAGGTCGTCGATCCGACTCAGAAGGCTGGCACTTTCAAGTACGACGTGACGGGACGACTCGAGAACGTTACCGATCCGACCGGTTACCAGGAAACGATCAAACCTCTCCCGGTTGCCGGGGGCACGAGAGGCGTCGTCGTTACGACCAGCGGCGGCAAAGCGACGGAGTATTCGCACAAGACGAACGCTACTGGCGGGCTGGTGCGGACGGTGAAGGCCAACGGAGACCAAGTTACCTCTACTGAACTTTCGACTTCCCGTGCCGGAGTGCTGCCCGACGGCACGCAGGTGATGACTTACCTCACTCCGGACACTGCCTTCGGCTCGCAAAGCATGATCCCCAGCGAGACAACGGTGAAGCTCCCCTCCGGGAAGTCCCTAACGACGAGCTTTCAACGCACCAAGAACGTCACCGACGTCGAGAACGCCCTGAGCGTCGAAACGTGGCGAGAAGATTCACTCACCAACAATCGAGCCTATTCATCGGAGTATCGCCGCTCTGACCGCACCTTGACGACCACGACCCCCATGGGAAGAAGCTCGACCACCACCTTTGATTCCCTCGGTCATCCGGTGAAAGTGGTGGCCGCTGGAATGCCAACGGTCGAACTGGCGTATGATGAGGACGGCCGCGTGACAAGCATCAGTCAAACAGCAGGAGGAAAGACCCGAACCCAGATGCGCGGTTACGGCGCAGATGGTTGGCTCGCCTCTGCTACGGATGCAATCGGTCACGTCGTGGCCTACGACTGGGACTCGGTGGGCAGGCCCGAAGTCGTGATGCGACCGGACAAGTCGACCATCGCTTGGACCTTCGACGCCGCCGACAACGTGACGAGCCTGACGACGCCCGCCAAACAGTCACACCAGTTTGACTACGACTCGACCACGAATCTCCTCACCAAGGTTATCCCGCCCGCCGTCGAACAAGCCAGTCCTGCTCTTTCGGCTGGGCAGAAAGCTTATGCCTACGGGCTCGATCACGAACTGACCGGCATCATCTTCTCCGATGGGCGCGGCATTAGATTCGGGTACAACGCGGCAGGGCAACTTCAATCGCAGACGCTCGGGAAGGCCAGTTTGAGCTTCGGTTACACCAAAGGACAGTTGACCAGCGTCAACCGCTCCGATGGCGTGAAGGTCGACATGACCTATGACGGTGCCCTGCCGACCGGCACCACCTGGAGCGGTGCCATCACCGGCTCCGTGAAAGCGGACTACGACACGAACCTCTGGCTCAAGGCGCTCACGGTCAATAACGCGAGCACCGTGAGCTTTTCCTATGACAACGACGGTTTGTTGGTTGGAGCCAGCTCCACCGCGGGCGCCATGGCGGTTGCACGCGATGCGAGCACCGGGCGCGTCACGGGAACGATCCTCGGGAACGTCGCTACGAGCAACGGATACAATGGCTTCGCTGAGCTCGAGAATCTCACCGCGACCGTTTCGGGCACAGCGGTGTTCCGACAGAGCATCGAACGGGACGAGCTCGGTCGCGTCGTCACCATCAAGGAACAGCTCGCCGATGCGACGCACATCCTCCGATACGGGTACGACAACCTCGGGAGGCTCACCAGCGCCGAACGAGACGGGGTGGTCACCACATACGGCTATGACGCCAATGGCAACCGGATCTCCGTGCAGACGGGGAAAGAGGAGGCGGTCGCCGCCACGTACGACGCGCAGGACCGCATCCAAACGTCCGGCAGCAAGAGCTTCGAATTCTTCCCTCACGGTGATCTCAAGCGCACAAACGACGGCACCTCGACGGGTGATCTCGAGTATGACGAGCTCGGCAATCTGACATCAATCGAGATTTCGAACGGAACCGCGACACGGAAGCTCGAATACGTGGTGGACGGCTTGGGGAGACGCGTTGGACGAAAGGACAACGGCGTGTTCGACCGCAAGTGGCTCTATCGCGATGGTCTCCGGCCCATTGCGGAGATCGACTCGGCCGGTGTCTTCACGCACTTCGTCTACGCGGACAGCCAGAGCGGAGCACCAGATTTCATGATCCGAAGCGGCGTGCTCTACCGCATCATCAAAGACCACTTGGGAAGCGTACGGTTGGTCGTCAATGCCAGCACAGGCGTGATTGCCCAGAGCCTGGAGTACGACGCCTTTGGACGCATGCTCGCCAACACGAACCCGGACTTCCAGCCCTTCGGCTTCGCGGGGGGACTCTACGATTCCGCGACGGGTCTCGTTCGCTTCGGCGCGCGGGATTACGCGCCTGCGATGGGGCGGTGGGCGAATAAAGACCCGATTGGATTTGCCGGCGGGGATACGAACGTCTACGCGTACGTCGGGAATGATCCGGTGAATGGGGTGGACCTGAGTGGGCTGAAGATCGTGCCGACGGATTTCATTGGACCACTCGCTCAAGGTGACCAGAGAGGATTGACCTGTGCGCAGGAAAAGGCGCTGCATGTGCTAGTTTCGAGAGAGAAAAAGTACGGCACCGAATCCGCTGCTCGACGGTCATCGAACACTTGGGGGGACAGACTGCTTGAGCCGTTCAATAGTAGTGATGGACACTCCGTTCCAACCGAGTACGGCGACATGGACCTTGATTGGTTCACAGACGTCCGCATGTGGCAGCAGACGAGCGTCGGTGGACGGATATCGTCACCTTTCATTTACATGGCCGGAAAGGCAATGTGGTCGTTGGGCAGAAAGGGATTCGGCGTTCCTATCGGCAATGCGCTCCCGTATAGCGATCCTGCGGAACGAGTTGCGTCAGTTGCGCTCTTGCTTGGCGTAGCTTACCGAGACCTCTTCACGCCGGCGTTCTTCTCGACCTACCGGCCAGAGCACAGTTGTAGATAGTCAACGCCGGCCACAGCGGTATAGAAGCACTCTGAAAGCCAAGCACATTCGCGCAACTGACGCACAACAGTGCCCTTTGCGGCTCATGGCGACACGATGGCAAATAGCAAACGCACACTAGGACGAGTTCTCGGCGCAATTGCAGCATTCTATGGGGCAATATCGTTGCTGCTCACAGCGCTTGGTTTTTATGAACAAAGAACATTAAATCCCAGGCTGGAAGCTCTTGGCGCCGCTGGATTTGCCATACTGCTGCTGGGCATCTTGGCGTTGGCGGGATTCCGTGCGGCCACCATTCTTCTAGCACTGGGTACCGGGTTGGCGTCGACCGGTGCCCTTGTCGGGCTAATGCATGGTGGGTGGCTTCCGCCAATTCCAATTGTATTCGCGATTGGTGTCGGACTTATCCCAATGATAGTCGTCTTGATGTCTTCTCTTTCGGCGTGTCGACGCTTGTTGCGCCAACGAACGCCGCGAGTTACGGAGCGCCACAGGTCCGAATCCGAGGGGCATGATACATCCACAAACAGAGGCGAGCGGCGAAAGTGGTACGATTGATTCCGACTGCTGGAGCAACGTGACCGTACGGTTGTTCGCGTGCAACGGCACGACTATCGGCACCGAAATCCTGCCTGAACGGCAACCGTCAGTTCGGAGTCCAAATCATTGATCAAGATTAGGGGTGGCAAGAATGAATCGACAGTCTGTTTTGTGGCTACTGGCACTATCAACAAGTTCGTCGGCATGCGATCCCGGAATCGATGTATACGGGATTGTCATAGACGAACAAGGTCGGCCAGTAGTTGGTGCCAAAGTCGGGGTGTATTGCGAGGGGCAGCGCTTCTCCGAACTCGAGGACTCGAAAACGAATGCCGATGGGGAGTTCTCCATGCACGCGTTAGGTTGCTTGCCACGCAGCTGCGTTGTGCGCGCTGAGGTGAACGGCGTGACCGAACAGGCAAGCGTCGGACCCGGCTGCAAAAAGAACCTGCTTGGATGCCGTGCGCACTCCTTCTGTAATGAGGTAGATGCTACGTTGCGAGTAGGCCGAAGCCGACAGCGCAAGCAATGATCTGGTCTCACAATGTCCAATCTGCATGAAGACCCACTACGTGACCGGTGGAAACACCCAATCGTCTAGGACATGGTGGGACGATCCTCCGTCAGATTTCACGCAAAGGCGTACGAGCACGTTTGAAGGGAAATGCCCGAGAGGAGAGTAGCCGTGACAGAGACGAGCAAGCCGAGAAAGCCCGACTGAGTCAGGGCGAAGGCGTGCCAGTCGCAGATGGAACCGGCACTCACATCCCGCTGTATCGGATCAAATTCGGTGAATACGTAAAATGCACCGCGGCCTCCTGTGAGAGAATTGGACGACCATGACGAGACGGCCTTTAGTAAAGCCATGATTGTTACCTGCACGGTGATTTGGCTGGCCCCAGCCGCAGCATTCCTTGGAGTCTTGTTCCCTGCGACACGTCAACTCGCTCGCGGCTTCGGGGTTGATGCACTGCTCGCGGTCGGCGCTTGGGGGTTTGCGGTAGGCCTTCCAGTTTTCGCGCTTGGTCTATGGTTCACCTCAAATCGCTCCCCACTGCAGCGCCGGATTCTATTGAGTCAGCTAGGTCTGTGGTGTTCGCTTCTCGTTGCCGCGCTACTAGTTGTAAACTAGCCAGCGCGCCGGGAAATGTAGCCGGGCGACGCGACGGCGGGGCTCAACGAGTGAGGCTTGGCTGTTTCAAAGGAGACATTAACGTGAACTGGGGAAATCGCCAATGAAGTCAGGTTTCGGCCTCGTCCTCTTTCGACGACTCGAACGCGAAGAAGTGCTGGCAATCGCTCGAGCTCACGCCGAATCAAGGAACTGGCCTTGGGAGGAGCCTGTCGTCGTTCAGATGGGCTTGTTCACGGCCCACGTGATGACCAATTCCGAGTACAGAGGAGGAAACGTGAACGTGTGGATCTCGCACCAGACTGGTGAAGTTCGCAAATCTCAACTCGTATCCCGATGAGTGCGCCACCACACACAGGCTTGACAACATGTCTCAACCGACAATTGATTCGGAACGTGGAGCGTTATCACGCAGCAATGCGTACCCGGTGATCATTGGAAAATCCCAATCGTCAGAATACGGTACACGCCATGGAGGAGCGACCAAGAATCTTTTCGCAGGCTCGTCGAACTCCGAAGGGAATTCCGCAGAGCAACCGATCATTCTTAGGTCGCGAAGTCGCGGACGCACGTCTCACTCGTACAGGCTCCAAGGTCGATCGGGATGGAGGGGGGGTGGACGACCGGCGAGGACTCCTGCCCCACAGCGATTCCCCCCTAAAGCTCCAGTTTTAACTGCTTATCCTTCTTCAGGGGACCGGCAGGTTCAGCCGCGGGCTTGGCGCTTGCCGGTCGTTCGTAGCGAATGCAGCCTCGCAGGGCTGCCTGTGCGTTGCCACAACGCTGCTCGAACGTCGCCACGAACCGAGTGAGCTGAGTCCCCGTCCACTTGACGTCCTGCACCTGAATTGTGCCCAACGTGCCGTTGCACGACTGAGACGAATACGAAACCGAGACGGTCGTATCTCCAGAAGCATTGCGCTGCGAGGTCGAGCGATACTCTCCCGGGTGGATTGCTGGTGCGGATCGAGGGACCGAAAGAGTGAGCTCGCTGCGGTCGAGCACTTGACCACTTTCACCGAGAGCCATGAGGGACACGCCGTGACCGCCATTGAGCACGCGCCCGCTCACCTCCCCTGCCAGCCTGACCGTTCGCCCCTGCGTGACGTACTCTCCCCGTTCTCCGACCAACATCATGACGTTCCCGGGGCCGCTGCAATCCGGGGTGGTCGCAGCTTCCCAACTCGGCGGATTGACCTGCGCGTCAGTGGATTTCGGGCTTGTCTCGGTTGCGCCCCGAACGCGTTTTACTTGGGAGCTTCCGGCGGGAACAACCGGTGGCACGGTCGTGCTGGGTTCGGGGAGCGCCGCCGACGTGGTGGCTCCGTCAGCTGGCCTCCCGCCGCTGGCTTGCGTTGCACCAGCAGCTTCCGCGCATTGGCAAGGCTCGAACTCGCCCCTGGCGTTGCAGGTCTGAACGCCATCGGGCCGCTGCGCACAAGCGCACGCAACCTGGCGCCCGGGCACGCAGGACGCGCGAGCCGCGGAGTTCGAGGGTGCCGGTTGCGCAGGAGCGCACGCGCACTGAAGAGCGACTAGGAAAAGGAGGCGAGCTTTCAACTTATGGACTCCGCATAAGGCATTCTGCTTTTCGAAGGTCATCCACGTCCGACGGAAACACTAAGTGCCGGCAACACTCCCACCAGTATCACCCCCCAGTGACGCGCCGCCTGGGTCGGACGACGAACCTCCGCCGTGACCTGAGCTTCCAGCGGCTGACGGAACTTCACATGTCTTGGTCATGTGACAGTCATCAGACAAGGAGCTGCATCCCCCAAATAGGAGCACGGCCACGCCGCAGATGCCGAGTTTTATCGCTCGTCGTGACATTGCGATGACTGCATTGCAGAGAGGAACGCAGCGCTCGGCACTCAGAAGGCTGCTCACTGGAAGGTGCAGACCTTGGGGGAGGTCCCGGTATTGCACGCGACGTCGCAATCGTCGTTGCCCAAGCAGACGGTCGTGCAGCGGTATAGATTCAAGCTACTGCTATACAGTGAGCACTTCGAGTCTACTCCAGGAGCGAAGCCGCAAAGAGCGTCATTCGGGGCACCCGTGGGTGCACAGTCGAGATTACTGAACTGGTTGTACGCCGTACACGTAGTCGCGCGAAGGGTGCAGAGTGTTGCTGCTTCACCGTCAATGCTTATCACCCCGGGTTCTGCTTTGGCGTACGGACGATTCGTGGGGAGGGCACAGCCTGCCGGCGCTCCGTTCGCCGTGTCTCCCTCCTTCCAGAAACAGAAGTAACCCACGGGCTTCCCGTCGAACATCTGCTGATGGCAAAGCTGTCCTGCTGGGCATTGCGCATCGGAGACGCAGGGCTGGCAAAGCCCTGACGACCCCACCTTTTTGTCGGTCGTGCATGTTTGGCTGAGACTATCGCAGACGAGAGCCTTTCCCTCGAGTTCGCCGCAAGCCCCGTGCTTCTTGCCAGTGCATTGCACGCACATACCAGCGGAGCAAACGTTCTTACCGGCAATCTGCGAGCAGTCGCTGTCCGCCTGACACGCCGTGCAGGTGTTCGTCGCCGTATCGCATCGCGACGCCGTCGCGGTCGAGCAATCCGTATTTCCAAGGCAACCAACACAGGTCGTCTTCGCGAGGTCGCAAACCGGCTTCGTGGCGTCCTTGGAGCAATCGGAGCTAGCAAGACAGCCGACGCACTCGAAGGTCGTCTTATTGCAGACGGACTTGGTCGCGTCCTTGCAGTCGGTACTTCCCAAGCACGCGACGCATCGGTTCGAAGTCTCGTTGCAGACGGGAGTGCTTCCGGAACAGCTGCCATTGCAGGGCGCGGTGGTAGAGGTAGTCCCTCCAGCTGACGTCGCACCGCCACCTCCACTTTCACCGCCTACTGAAGACTTCCCTGCCTTCGTCGACGAACCCACGTCGCTCCCTGCAGCTCCAGCCCCGCCGTTCGGTACCTCACACGTATAGGTACGATGGCAATCGCCTGTCTCACTGGAGCAGCCCAAGAGAAAGACGAGTGCAAGGCCACCGAGGGAAGAGTCGTTTGGTCGGTTCATGGTGCAGCGAGGAAAGGATACGGATTGGGCAAGGTTCGGACTCCGTTAGCCGCAATAGTTCGGGGTGTCGAGCGAGATACACGTGTAACCTGATGCACACTGCCCACCGGAACCGCACTGAATTGTGCACCGATTTTGGCTACCAATCGCGCGACACAGGCCACCCTTACCGGGCTCCGTGCATTTGCCTGAAGCATCACGCGGACATCCGCAAAGCGTGTCATCGGGCTGAGTCGACGTCGGATTGGTGCAGCGGATGGTGTTGGAGGCATCCTTCATGTCAAGGATGGCTTCGCAGGTCACGCGTTCCTGATTGACGCCGCAGTAATCCGCAACCGGTGCGCCGGACACGCTCTCCTTCGTGATCTTCATCACCGACGTACTATCGAACGGCTGCTCACACCCGCTCGATACCGCTTCGAGACAATAGCTTCCGTGCGGCGCCGCACTCGACCCAAACGTCATGTCGATGCAGCGAGCAACCGTCACCCCCGTTCCCGTGGCGCACTCGCTGTCCGCCAGACAAGCCCCGCACAGCCCGACGCTGTTTCGCGCCGTCGACGTGCACGTCTTCGTCTTCGGGTTGCAGCTGTTCGCGCCACAAGCTGTCTCTTTCTCCGGCGTGCACTGGACGCAAGTCCCCGCGGAGCAAACGCCCTTGCCGGCAATCTGCGAGCAGTCGCTGTCCGCCTGACATGCGGTGCACGAATTCGACGCCGTATCGCATCGCGACGCCGTCGCCGTCGAGCAATCCGTATTCCCGAGACACCCGACGCAAGTCGTCTTCGCTAGGTCGCAAACCGGCTTCGTGGCGTCCTTCGAGCAATCGGAGCTAGCGAGGCAGCCGACGCACTCGAAGGTCGTCTTATTGCAGACGGACTTGGTCGCGTCCTTGCAGTCCGTGTTCGCAAGACATGCAACGCACTTGTTCGAAGTCTCGTTGCAGACCGGAGTGCTTCCGGAGCAGCTGCCGTTGCAGGGGGCGGTGGTAGAGGTAGTCCCTCCAGCTGACGTCGCACCGCCACCTCCACTTTCACCACCTACTGAAGACTTCCCTCCCCTGGAAGACGAACCGCCGAGAGAGGCACTTCCACCCGCAGGGCAATTCTCGTTGTCTTCGCAAGTGACCTTCGTATCGCATCCGTAAAGGACGAGCGCCCCAGCGGAACACAACGTCAGGAGACCGACAATCGTTCTTGATTTCATCGTGCTTCCTTAGGACTAGAATTTACCCTGGAGACTGAATCCACCAGCATGCGGGGCTGCTACCGGCGCTACCACGAATGCAGCGGCTGATGCCTTGGTGCGGGGCCAAAGCAGGTAAGTGAGCCCCGTTGCGACAGCAGAGACTCCCGCAACCGCGAAGGAGATATTCGCAAGCCGTCCGGCGTCACGGCCTTGGTCGTTCTTGTCTCTGAGGTTTGAGCAGAGACTTAATGCTGAGTTGTCTGCCGCCGCGCAGCCGTTCTTGCCGTATTCATCACGGACCCGGGCTTGGAGGTCGTCAGCGTCACTCCCGGCAGCTCTAGACTTCAATCCGAAATACGTCCCCGTCCCCGCCGCGGCAACCGTCACCACGCCGCCTACAATCAAAACGATCGTCTTGGCCTCCATGCCGCTGCGACGTTCGGCCTTCGGCGGCTCGTTGATCTCGAGTCGCACCGGGATCGTCCAATTCCGTCGAGCCATAGGGCAACTTTGGAGCAGTCGAATCGGCAGTCGTTCTGATCTTGAGATTGATGGCTCGTTGGTCACCCGCACTCACGTCGATGATCCTGTCGACACTACCAGTTGGATGCGTCGCGGTAATGGTGTGCGTCCCGGGTTCGACGTACAAATCCACGTCGAAGGGCGTCTTACCCACCGCCTTGCCGTCAATCGCTACCTCGGCGTCAGCCTTGTCGATGGTCACCTTTAGAGTCCCGACCTTCGCCTTTGCCTGGTCGAGCGCCCCTCGGATTTGCTCCTTTTTCCTGGGCGCCTCGGTCGGCGGGAAATCCCGCAATGCCAACGTGAAGTGCTCCGCCGCATCGCGATACTTTCCCATCAACAATTCGGTCTGCCCCAGTAGAACCGCGACATCAAATGACGGCGCCTTCGTCCATCGCTCTGTAAAGAGACGATACGCCTTATCCTTCTGATCTACCTTCAAAGCGTGCACTGCCTCCTTGAACTCTGGAGACTCGTCCCGGGCGCTCGAAAGCGGCGCGCCCTCAGCCCATGACGGGCTGCCGAGGAAAGCCAGGATGGCAACGAGGAGGATTGGTTTCGGTGTTCGCATGGGAGACTCAGCGGTCGAGAAGCGGAATGTTGACGACTTTTTCCGAGGTGTTCTTGGTTTCCTGCGTTGCGCTTGCGGCGGGCTGCGTCCGGGAGAGATTCGAACGGGACCGCTCGACGGCCTTCGTGCCGATCGCTTTCGGAGGCACTGTATCCTTGGTTTCTGCCGCTTTGGTAGCGGGTTCTCCCTGGGCCGCAGCGGTGGCTTCGGTCTGTCGCGATGCGGCGGCGAGAGATGGGGTGGTAGCAGCGCAAGAGGCCGAGGCTTCGGGCGTGCTTGGCTTGCCGTGCAGGGCGAACCACGCGGCAGCGAAGCCGGCGAGGAGGACCGCCGCCACGATGGGGAGCCACCGTCGAACCGTCGGTGCAGCGGGCGTGGGGGTAACTGCCGGCGGGGCGGTCTCAGATGAAGGTGCCGTGTTCGGTCGCGATGGCGGAGTGCCTCCGTAGCCTGGCGGCGGCTTCAGTTCCTCTTCCGAATAGCGATGCAGCGGCAGCTTTTGGTACTCGCTCCGAACCTGCGCTGGCAAGGTAGACACCTGGTAGTGACTCGGATCCAGGCGCTTCTTCGCTGCGTCGGAACCCTCGGCTCGACTGCTCTGTCCGTTGGCTGCCTTCGTGGCGTCGTCGGGACGCGTCATGGCTTCACCGTGCCTTTCCCCTTGAGCTCCAAAGCCATGTCATCGTCGAACTCCTTCACCCGGGCGCGCATACGCGCAAGTTCCTCTGCGGTCGCTTTGTTTGAATCAGGCTTGGTTGCGCCCACCCGCTTGGTTTTCGCTGGCGCAGGCGTCGGCGCTTCCGGTTTCAGCGGGAACAACGGAAGATCGGCTGGGTCGGGCTCGGGCGCGCGCGACACCGTGGCTGCTGACACCACCGTCCTGTCGTTGGTCGGAACCGTCGAGGCCACGGCGCTCGGGAGCATTGGCGCTGCGGCAGACGGAGCCGCGGCAGCGCTCTTCAGAATGGGCGGTGACTCTGGGGAGGCCACGACGCTTGCCAATGCCGCTTCGGCTTGGGCACTGCTGGCTGCACGCGCAGCGTCCTCGTACTTGTACCACTGAAGGGAAACACCGACGCCCACAATCGATCCGAGAACGATCGGCGAAAGAACCAAACCAGCCGTAAGCTGACGTTTGCCTTTGCCTTGAGGGCGTGGCAACGGCTTGGACACGCTCATCAGCGGCGTGTTGGAAGTGTCTCTGTCAATCGAAGGTCGACTCCGCTGCTGCGTCGGTGCTTGTCGCGGTGATGCCGGAGCGACAGGAATGCTCGGATCGCGGGCGATCGTCGCCGCCCGAACATCCAATGGGCTGACGAGTCCCGAACCCGAAGCGGCGACGGGTGTCGGTCGGACGTTTCCAGTCCGAGGTGGGGACGTTGGAACGCGCTCCTCCTTGGGCGTGGAGATCGGTGGTTGCTCGGTGGCAACGCTAGGCCGCGCTCTCGGTTTGATTTCAACCGTCGGAGCGACCTTCGGACGCGCCGCGGCTGGGTAGGCAGGCTTCTCCGGAGGCTGCTCGGCGGGCCGAACGTTCACCTCCGCAGGCGGAACAGCCGCAGGGTGCGGCAGCGCTTCGGTCTGCGCGAGCTCAATAGGATCCTTCGCGCGATCCGCTTCGTCACCGGGGCGGCCGCGGGCGAGCAGATCGTCGGGATGCGTGTTCGACGCAAGCTCCTTCGCCGCCACCATCAGGGCTTCGTTCACGTAGCGAATATTGGCGGACTCTGAAGGGTGAGTGGCCGCACGCTCCTCCAGCGCCCTATCGATGGCTTGGATCATGTCTGCCATCGTCGCAAACCGCTGACTCGGATCTTTGGCAGTGGCACACTGAACCAACCAATCCAGCCCCGGCGTGATGCCGCGAACCAACGTCGACAGCGGCGGCGCGACGCGGGAGATCTGCACGAACCCAATCTGTTGCGCGTCGTAGTTCTCGTTGCCAAGCAGACACGGGTTAACGCCGCCAATGAGCTCGAATAGCACCGTGCCCAGCTGGTAGATGTCTGACTGAGCCGTCACCTTGCCGTACCGCAGGTGTTCGGGGCTCATGTAAATCGGCGTGCCATGCAGGCGATCTTTGTTCGTCGTCTGCAGGCCATGCCCCATGAACTTCGCGATGCCGAAGTCGAGCACCTTCACGGAATTGTCCGGCGGCAAGATGAAGACGTTGTCCGGCTTGATGTCGCGATGAACGACGTTGAGCTTGTGAGCTTCGCCCACGCCCACCGCAACTTGCCGGACGATCTTCAGCGCCTCGGTCACCGTCAGTCTGCCCAGAAGGGCGAGAAGCATGCGGAGCGTCACTCCTTCAAGCTTCTCCATCACGATGCAGATCAAGTCGTCTACGACCAGCGCCGAATAGACCCGCACGATGTTCGGATGCGCGAGCCGAAACATCACTTGGGCTTCCGCCTTTGCGCGCTTGAGCAGCTCGGTACCGCGCCCGAGTGGCGCGATCACCTTCAATGCGACGGTCGCATCCAGCAGCTCGTCGTAACACTCGTAGACGAACGCGTGACCGCCTTGTCCAAGGAGACGGATCACCTTGTACTGGTTGTTGACGACCTCGTCGATCCGGAACGGTCCAATGTACTTACGTTCGGCCACGGCTTACCTCACCCACCGGCTCGCGGTCACAACGACGAAGATCGTGCCGAAGAAGAACGCCAAGAACACGAGTACCTTCCATGTTCTGTCGGACATCGAAGTGTCGAGCGCACGTTCTCTCGCCAGCCCTGGCCGTTCCGGCTCCGGATGAGCGGAAACTCGAGAGGAGTTTCGACTGGATTGTTGCACGACGGGTGGCGGCGGTTGACTCTGAGCCGCAGCAGCCAAAGGCGCTGCGCGTGTCGGCTCCTCGACGGGAACCTGGGGTTCCGCTTCTTGAGGGCGTCGCGTCCGCGCCACTCCGGTGACGGGCTGGCTCAGATCGAGGTCAAGGTTACCCGCGCGTTGCGCCTCGATCAGCGTCACCGTGATTTCGACCAATGACTTTGCAAACTCAGACGCCGATTGGAAGCGCGTATTTGGATCCCGCGAAAGCGCGTGCATGACTAGGGCATCGACGACCAAGGGCAGTGGGCGCGGCAGGTAAGTGGAGGGGGGCGCGCATGTGCCTGCCACCAACGCCTCAAGAAGCTGCTCAGTGTCCTCGATGTGATCGTAGGGCCCGCGCCCGGCCAGCATGCGATAAAGAACGCAACCGGCAGAGTAAATGTCGGAGCGCGCGTCGATGGGCTCGCCCGCGGCAGCCTCGGGGCTCATGAAGGGCGGCGTTCCTACCACCGTGCCCGTTCGAGTAGGAAAAATGAGGGGCTCTGGAGCGTCCGGCGAAACCCCGGGCAGAACGCGGGCTGCCCCGAAGTCCAGCATCTTCACGACGACGGGTTGATCCGGTCGGTAGTGCAAGAATAAGTTTGCCGGCTTGATGTCGCGATGGACGATCCCGAGCGAGTGCACGGCGCTGAGCGCGTTGGCAATGTCGATCGCATGCACCAATGCGTTCGTTACCGGAAGGCGGTTCCGAATCGCGAGCTCGTCACGAAGGGAGTGCCCTTCGAGCAGCTCCATCACGATGAACGGGAGTCCGTCCTTGGTGCGCTCGAAGCTGCGCACTTCGACGATGTTTTCGTGGTGGAGGCGGCACAGCGCCTGGGCCTCCAGCCGCATTCGATCCACGATGCGGGCATCCTTCGCCAACTCCGGGTGCAGGATCTTTGCGGCGTGCTTCTGGCGAAGGCGGCGGTGGAGCACGGAATACACGACGCCCATGCCACCGCTACCCAGCCTCTCGATCGCTTCGTATTCAGTGCCAACGAAAGGATCGTCGCGCATCGGGCTGCGAAGGTCGGAGCTTGGGTTCTGGAGCGCGGACATCAGAAGGTCCCGCGCAGTTGGAGCCCTTGCACGTCACGGGTCGCCCACGGCTCGAATTCCACGTTCGCAGCCTTCGCCGGTACGCCTGTTTCACTGCTTTTGGCCTTTGGCCAAAGCAGATACGTAAACGTCGCAGCGGCAGCGGCCACACCTGCGCCGACGAAACTCGCGGTTCCCCAATTGACCTGGCGATCGCTACGCTTCGCTAGCTCGTGTAACTTTGCGCAGGATTCTGGATCCTTGAGGTTGGTTCCAAAGCATTGGCTATTGTTTCCGGGATCCTCCGCGTCCATGGCGGCGTTGAGAGCGTCAGCCTTGTCGAGGTTGTCGTAGCCCTTCCACCAAAGGATGATGCCGGCAGTGATCCCCACCGCTGCCAGCGAGGCGCCCGAGATGACGATGACATTGCGGGTCACGTTTGAAACTGGCGGCGCAACGCTCGCATGGCTCGAGCTCGTCAGCGACGGGGAAGGCGCAACGGGAGCCTTGGCCTTACCAACGAGTTGGATGGCGATGTCTTCGCGCTTTCCCTCATGAGCCTCGACCGTGCGCGTCACCGGATAGTAATCGGGGTGTTCCACCGTGATGTTCACCGTGCCCGGCAGCACGAACACTTCCTGCGTGATGGGTGACTCGCCCAGGCTCTCGTCGTTCAGCCGCACATTGGCACCCTCCAAACCGATGGTCAGTTGGATGGAGGACAGATGCTCTCGGCAGACCGCCAACTGAGCCAGCGCAGCGTCACGGCGCTCCGTCGCGTTCTCGGGCAGTTCAGCGAGGAGCCGCTGCAGGTGCCGGGCAGCATCGAGGTAGCGCCCCGTCCTGATCTCGACTTCTGCCAAGTTGCCGAGAATGGAGCGATGCGGCTTCACCGCCAGTGCCTCCAAAAGCAGTTCGCGGGCGCCTTCCCAGTCCGCTCGGGCGTAGTGCTTCATCGCCTCGTCGATTAACTTCTTCGCCTTGACGACCGCTTCTCGGCTGGCTGCGGTGTCTGAGGTCGTTTGGGATTGAGCCCTTGCGGCGCTGGTCGCCGATAGGGCGCTCGCTGCAAGAGTCAAAGCTGCAAGGGTGGAGTAGAAACGAACCGTCATTGGGCGAAACTGTCCCTGGAGTTGCCGAACGTTGCCGCTTGGCTCGCGACAGAACCGTCTTCGGTCACTCCCCCTCGATCGTTGTCAAAATTCGACAACCGAGGCTCTTTTTCGATTACCTGCGAACTTCAGCGACTTGCAGCCGTCGTGAGACCCTTCGTAGTTGCCCACTTGCCGCCTGCAATGGCCGCAATCCTACAAGAGAGGACATTCTCCGCCAAACCAAAAATCCGGCCTACCACACGGTTGGAAGAGTATCTGAAATTGGGCGTCCCGGTGTGGTGCCGCGCGCGGCGAGATTTCACCTGCGACAGGCAAAATGGGAAAGACGATCTACGCTGATTGGACGATAAGCTTCCCGAGCGCTCGCAGACATGACTGAAGATCCCTCCACAAACGCGCGCCAGCAGATCGAGGCCCTTCTCGTCGACAGACCGTATCGACTTGTTCGGCTGCTGGGACAGGGAAGTATGGGCGAGGTGTGGGTGGTCCGGCACACGGCCCTTGAATCCGACATGGCGCTCAAGGTCCTCCACGTGCGGCACCTCAGGAGCGCCTTCCACCGCGAGCGGTTCCTGCTCGAGGCACGGGTCACGGCGTCCATCCATCATCCTAACGTGGTCAGAGTCATCGACTATTGGGATGCGCCCGACCAACGACCGTGTTTCGTCATGCAGCTACTCGCCGGCAACACGCTGGACCGAGAACTCCGCGCTCGCAATTGTCTTCCTTCGGGCGAAGCAGTCGAGCTTGGATATCAAGTCGCATCCGCGCTTCAAGCTGCGCACGCGGCGGGATTCATCCATCGCGACATCAAGCTGGACAATATCTTCCTGCACCGCACGAGTCCCGCAGGGTTTCAAGCGAAGCTGCTCGACTTCGGTCTGGCGCGGGTGGTTTCGCCTGCCACCACCGCGGGCTTCTTGGCGCCCACGTTGGCAACGCAGACGGGTTCAATGGTCGGCTCACCTCGGTTCATGAGTCCCGAAGCCCTGCGGGGTGAGCTGGTCGACCATCGTGGGGATCTCTATTCGCTTGGCATCGTGCTTTACATGGCACTGGTGGGCCGAAATTATCTGTTTGATTGGGCTACACGCCCAGTTTTTGCGCCTCCATCCCAACTGTCTACGGCACAATGTCCACCGGAGCTCGACGCCGTGATTCTCCGGGCGGTCGAACCTCGCAAAGAAGATCGTTACCAATCGGCCGCGGAACTCCTCGCCGCCCTGCAACCCCTGCGACCAACCCCAGCGCAATCGAGTTTTACCCTGCCACTGGCATCCCTTTCAGTTACAAGGAAGCGAGAAGACCAATGACCATCATCCGTGCGCCCAAATCTGCGGACGACTGCGAGGTGAACTTCTTCTTCAGCCCCGCGGGAGAAGCGTGGCGAGTGCACACCCGAGCAACCTGGCTACCGGGATACCTGCGCAAGTGCTTCGACGAAAACTACGAGATGTATCCCGCTTACCTCGATCTAGAAGACCTCGACGACGAAATGAAGTCGAGCGGCGTAACCTATACCAAGCGCATCAGCAGCGTGGGCGGGGTCGAAATCACGGCACGAGGACCAGCGGCGATGGTCCTGACGACGTGGTTAGCGCAATCCGTAGCAAGCAATCTGCGCGGAAGAGAGCACGATCAGCCAGAGCTCGGGACGAACCAAACCGGCTAACCCCAAGAGCAGCGCTTCGAACGACTCACCAGTGAAGTACGCGCAGACGTGCCCCCGCCCATTGTTCGCTCGCCTGCCGTAGGGAAGCCGATCGCACTATCCGCCGCCAGAGAACGTCCCCACCGCTAAACGCATCTTCTTCGTGAGCCGATGCATTGCGCGACCGTGAACGCGATGTGCCCAAGGCTTCGAGATGTTCATGGCTTTGGCCATCTCCGAAAACGACATGTCCTCGAAATAGCAAAGTCGAATGGTCTCTCTCTCCTCGTCGTCGAGCTCCGACAGGGCACTGCGCACGAAATCCAAGATCTCGTTACGCTCGTAAGCTTCTTCAGGGTTCGTGGATAGGACGTCCTCGGGCAGCCCTTCGTCCTCGATCTGCAGCGGAATAGCCGCAGCTGCAGAGGTCATCGCGGCCGCAATGTGGTCGACCAAGAATTGATCGGCGTCGCGCTCCCAGAACTCGGCATTGCCATCCTTTAATGCGTAGTCGACCTCACCCTGAGCCACGCAGCTGTACGCTTCCATGGCCTTGAGGCGCTCGTAGAGACGTCGGGGAAGTCGCATCGACTTTCGGACTGCATCAATGATTGCGCCCTCCACGCGGTAGTTGGCAAACGTTCGGAACGCGGCGCCCTTCGTGGGATCGAACCGGCGGGCTGCGTCAAACAAGCCCTCGCGACCAGCAGCCATGAGCTCGTCAAAGTCCACAGAGTTGTCGATCGAGCGGGAGACTTGGCTAGCAATGATCTCGACGAGCTCGAGCTCTGCCTCGAAGCGCGCGCGGATCTCGGCGCCATCCGCCCCAGCTGCGGCACCGCCCGCCTGCGTTGCCGACGAGAAAACCGCCGCATCATTGTTACCTAGAGTGGTAGCCATGATCTACTTCTTCCCGAGGGGCGATAGGGGTCGCGGCGTGATGCCCGTGGCGCGATGTACAGCCTCGACGAGAAGCGGATCGGTGCGGATCTTTTCGCGCATGACGAACTTTAGGTTCTCCAGTGTTTCGCTGGGAACCTTGCCTCTGAGATGCGATGAGGCCTCTTCGATGCGATGCTCGATGTACTCATCGAGAGTCATCTCGCCCGCCTTGACCTTGCGGACGACTTCGCTCTCTGGCCGCTTCACTATCTGGAGGTTGGCTCGCGCCGCCTGCTTTCCGGACATGGGCAGACTCTACCCCAGCCTCTAGGCCAACGCGAGTAACACCCGATGTATGTCGAAATTTGCAGACGTTCTCGAGTACTCGGCCGATAGGTGCGCAGAATCGAAAACGGAATTTCACAGCTCTAGGGGGGCGCACCGACGCCCAGAGGAGTGGTTTGTCATGGGTCAGCCAATCACAACGTTTGGACGAGTGTGCCTTTGTGAATGGGACGCTCCAATCGCTGCCACGGAAGTCTCGTCGCTGCTCGCCCGCGTGAAAGATCTTCACGCTTCAAACGTGGATGACAGCATCCTGATCTTGGTCATGAGTTCGACATCCGCCGCGAGCATCATGCGACATACGAGCTCATTCGTCGACGTCATGCCCGCACTCTGGGCGTATTGCAGTGAGGTACTTCTGGTGTGCCCCGATGCAACGCTTCTGGCACAACTTCGAAGACACCTTTGCGGCTCGGCGAGAACTCCAGTTGTATCGCTGGCTCATCCCTTGTCCTTTTTCGACACACTCGACGTCGCATTGACGCATGTCGAAGGCGTGGTGCCCCACGACACGATCGAGTTACGCCGCCACCGCCTCCGGAGCGGCCAATGGGAACTCGTCGGGAGCAAGGAGATGAAATGTCGGTAGACAGCAATCAAACGGCCGCGGGATCCGAAGCAACTTCGGAGGCTGACCTGGTCGATGACGAACAAGAACAACTACTCTCGCGCGCTGAGGGAGAGATTGCTAGTGACAGTCAGCGCGTGGGGCGATCAGAAACACTTGGAGCAAAGGCAACCTTCGTCCGTCAGCAGCCGGAAGACATGTCCGCCAGAGAGATTGTGGAAAGCGCAGCGAAGCAGGGACTGAGAATCTCCCTGAGTCAAGTGTACAGGCTGCGAGTCCTCCCCACGGACACGAGTCGGAACCGCAGAAAGCGGCAGCCCAACCAAAGCAGATTGCTGGCGCGAGACGAATTCTCGACCACCGTCGAAAAGCAACTTTGGAGCGCCATTGCTCAGCTGGGGTTGCTGCGGTCCTATAAGATCCTGGAGTCCGTCGAGGCTGCACTGGGAGTGCGATATCGATGAGCCTCCGGGGCAAGCACGATACGAAGTGGTGTCTCGATCCACTTGGGATGCTTCACACCCCTGGCGGGAACGCAGCGTGCACCCCATACGCAAGTAATGTGCTACTCGGCGATGGTCTACCAGTCCGTCAAATCCCTCGGCATCGAGTTCCAGGCTCGTTTGCCGCTCGTTCTCGTGGCGCCTACACCTTGTACGTTTCTTCGTAAGACTACGGCCGCAGTTCCGCCTTGAGCTGAACATCGAACGACGACTCGACAAGAATTCCGTACGTAGGGTTATCCAGAACCACGTAATAGTTGCCTGCGGCAAGCGGTCCAGAAAGCCGTGAACGGGACGCTTCAGTGGCATGAAACTCCGGGAAATGGTGGAACCGACCACCAAAGAGTCCATTCTTTGCTGCTTCGAATTCGGACCATGCTGCCGTGTCCACTACGAAGACGTTAATGTGCTTACCCTTGAGAACAGTGATATCCAAATACAACTTACCGCCGTACGGGAGCTTGATACCTCGAGCAACAGAAGCACGAGCCGGAACCGATACAATTTCATCGCGAAGTTGAATGGGAGAGCGAACGGCAGACGCCAGTTCGTTCGTCAACTCACGCTCGCCGAGTACCACTTTTGCAACGGCATACAGTCCACCAGCAGTCAAAGATAGAAGGACCAGGACGGCAATTGCGGACGGAACTGAGTTCCCTTTTGGCCTGGGCGCTCGCGCTGCACCCATCGCACAAGCGAACGGCGCGTGGGAAGCAAGCGGTAACCATTTGGTGGCGGGATCGACTCCTTCTGGCCTTATGACTCCATCGATCTTTTCACGCCTTATCCACTCGATGATCGTACCCTTATCGTAAGGCCCCCCGGTTTCGCCATTACGGTGTAAGAACCATCTTGTCGTGTCGTGAGCCATCTGTCCCGCCCTTCGCTCGCCGTTGGCCATCGCGATGTACATCATGCGTGGGGGTTAGGGCAAGCAGGCGCAGCACTCTGACCATACGGGTGCGGGCCCGGACGTCCGAGAGTTCTCCTCCTGGAAGGCCCCGCAGAGCGTGCATTCCACGCATCGCCCAAACGGACCGTGAAACCGGACAAAAATTCGCATTGTTGAGTGGACGAGGTTTTCAAAGCGGCGCAAAGCATCAGGGGATCGGTCTCCGGTCGCGTGAGAGTCTCAGCTTGGAGCGACTCTGGATGGCCCCAATGGTCACCACGACTCTCCGCACGGGCAAAGGCCTCCGTCACCACGCCGTAAAGACAACAACCTAGGACGCCGCCATCTCCGTTCGACGCCGCATCAAGAAGTACACGAGTGGCACCGTGGTTCTCGATAGGAGTAGCGAAGCGATTTCGCCGGCAACGAGGGAGATCGCGAGCCCTTGAAAGATGGGATCGAACAGGATCACCGACGCCCCGACGACGACGGCAGCAGCGGTGAGGAGCATGGGGCGAAAGCGGATCGCGCCCGCGTCGACGACGGCTTGTTGCAATGTCGCGCCTTCCCGTCGACGTTGCTCGATGAAGTCCACGAGGATAATCGAGTTTCGAACGACGATACCTGCTCCAGCGATGAAACCTATCATCGAGGTCGCCGTGAAGAACGAACCCGAAGCCCCGTGAGCGGGAAGGATCCCGATCAGCGAGAAGGGAATGGCGGACATGATGACCAACGGCGTCTTGAACGATTGGAACCACGCGACGTTGAGGACGTAGATCAGAACGAGAACGACGGCGAAGGCGAAGCCCAGATCCCGAAAGACCTCGTAGGAGATGTGCCACTCGCCATCCCACTTCATTTCGTATCGATCCGAGCGGAAGGGCTGGGAAGCCGTGTGTTGTTCTAGGCTATAGCCTTCCGGGAGGTGAAGCGCCGACAGCTTGGGGCTCAGGTCGAGGATTGCGTAAACCGGACTCTCGATGGCGCCCGCTACGTCCGCAGTGACGTAGACCACCGGCATGAGATTCTTGTGATAGATGCTAAGGTCAGATTTGACGGTTTCTGCGTGAACCAATTCACCCACGCTGACCAAGTTGCCGTCTCGTCCCGTCACCTTGATACTCTGGAGGCGCTCCAGATCCGAGCGCGCCGCACGATCGAGACGGAGAACGATGGGCACGTCCGCCTTCTCGTCTTCGTCGTGAAGGAGACCCGCGTTCTCACCTGCGCTTGCGAGATTCAACGTTCGAACGATCGAAGCTTCGCTTACCCCATTGATGCTAGCCTTCTCGCGATCCACGACGAAGCGTACCTTGGGCTGCTCGTCCTCGACGTACCAGTCCACGTCGACGATCCCCTTCGTCTTCTCCATGATGTCGCGAACCTGCTTGGCGATCTCCCTGTCTCTGTCGTAATCCGGACCGTAGATTTCCGCGACCATGGTCCCGAGAACGGGCGGCCCGGGTGGAACTTCCGCAACCTTGATCCGTGCGCCGAAGCAATCGGCGATGGGGCGAAGCTCATTTCTCACACGCTTGGCAATGTCGTGACTTTGGGCCTTTCGCGCACCCTTCTCGATCAGATTGACCTGAATGTCTGCGACGTTCGGGCCCTGACGCAGGAAGTAGTGACGGACCAAGCCGTTGAAGTTGTAGGGACCAGAAGTACCGACGTAAGACTGATAGTCGACGACCTCCGGTTGCTTGCGAATGACGTCGGCGAGTGCCGCCGTAACGCGGTCGGTCTGTTCGAGGGGCGTCCCTTCCGGTAGATCGATGACGATCTGGAACTCGCTCTTGTTGTCGAAGGGGAGCATTTTCACACGTACCCACTTCACGGCAACGAGGCTCACCGAGCCGAGCAACATCAAAACGACGCCGCCCAGAAAAACCCGCCGCCAACGTTTCCGCGTGAGCAGTGCGTTCATCATGTGTCGGTAGCCGACGGTGAGACGGCCTTCTTGCGCCCCCTCGTGGCCGGCGCTCGTCCGCCGGAGGAGCCTCAGGGTTGCCCAGGGCGTGACGATGAACGCCACGATCAACGAGAATATCATCGCCGCGGATGCACCGATGGGGATCGGTCGCATGTAGGGTCCCATGAGCCCACCGACGAAAGCCATGGGCAAGATTGCGGCAATCACCGTCATCGTGGCAAGGATCGTCGGGTTGCCGACCTCGTTGACGGCCGTGATGGCAATGGTGGTCAGATCTCGCCCTTGATTCTCGGGCATTCGGTAGTGTCGCGCGATGTTTTCGACGACCACGATGGCGTCGTCGACGAGGATCCCGATGGAGAAAATGAGCGCAAAGAGCGTGATCCGATTCAGGGTGTAGCCGTACAGGTAAAACACCGTCAGCGTCAGGGCTAGCGTCGCGGGAATGGCCAACATGACGATGGCGCTCTCGCGCTTCCCAAGAGTAAACCAGATCAAGAGTGCGACACTGAGAACGGCTATGGCCATGTGAAGCAACAGCTCGTTGCTCTTCTCGTTCGCAGTAGCGCCGTAATCCCGCGTGATGCTCACCTCGACGTCCTTCGGGAGCAAGGAACCGCGCAATGAGTCGATCTTCCGGTTCACGTCGGAAACGACAGTAACAGCGTTGAGCCCTGCGTGCTTCGCGACGGTGAGCGTAACCGCTGGCACCGACTCGTCGCCGAGCTCGCGCACCGAACCGTGCGCTGACGCGCCTGCACCGAAACGTACGTACGTCGAGGGCTCTTCGGGACCGTCCTTTATCACTGCGATGTCACGAAGAAACGTCACCCTGTCCGACGAGGCACCCACTACCACCGAGCCAACATCTGCAGCCGTCGATAGCACGGAGCCGGTTTCGAGGAGGAGCTCTCGATTGTTGTCCGCGATGGCCCCAGCCGGTAGTCGCACATTCGCGGCGCGCAGCGCGGCGACAACGGACAAGGGTGCTAGCTGGCGAGCCGCCATGCGCTCTGGATCCAATGACACACGGATCTGGCGCGTCTCTCCACCGATGAGCATCGTGTCGCTCACCCCAGGCACCTGCTTTACCTGCTCGTTCAACTCGTTCGCGATACGACGTAGTTCGAAACCGCTATACCGTTTGCTCCAGAGCGTGACGGCAAGGATTGGCACGTCGTCGATGGACCGCGGCTTCACGAGCGGAGCGGACGCCCCTTCCGGGATCACGTCGGCGTGGGCCGCGAGCTTTTCCTGGAGCCGAACCATACTGCGCTCTTCGTCCTCGCCGACCTTGAATCGAACGACGACCATGGCGAGGCCCGGACTCGATGTCGAGTAGAGATACTCAATCCCAGGGAGCTCCCAAAGGAGTCGCTCGAGTGGCTTCGTCACGCGCTGCTCGATCTCCTTGGGAGACGCGCCTGGCATGCGCACCAGGACGTCGCTCATGGGAACGATGATCTGGGGTTCTTCCTCCCGTGGCAGACGATACACCGCGAATACACCGAGGAGTACCGATGCAACGAGGAGCAGCGGCGTCAACTTCGAGTGGACGAAGGCCTTTGCGATCCGCCCAGCGATCCCGAGCTTCGGTTCGGAACGACTCACAGGCGCACCTCGACGAGAGCCCCATCTCGAAGGGTCGACGGGGGCGACGTGATCACGCGCTCGTTCGGCGACAAGCCCGAAAGCACCTCGGTGAAGGCACCGTGGGTCTCTCCGACGGTAATCATCCGTAGTTGAGCACGCGCGTCGTTCATGACGAAGACGCGCGTCACTGCGCCAAAGGACGTCACGGCAGTCTTGGGGACGACCAATCGGGCTCGCGTCCCGACGCGAAATCCGACTCGAGCAAAGGTACCGGGGCGCATGGGGCCGAGTTCCTTGGGTAGGTCGATTTTCACCGTGAATGCGCGCGAAGAGACGTCCACGCTCGGAACGATTTCCGAGACCTTTCCAAGCATCGGCTCGGCGATCGTATCGAGCGACACGTCGACTTCGTCGCCCTCGCGTACGCCGTCCGCGCGTGTCGCATCGACGGAGACCTCGACTCGCTGCGTGTTTTCTTCGGCAACGACGAAGAGCGGAACCCCCGGTGCCGCCAAAGCCCCAGGATCGATGCGACGCTCGACAACTCGCCCCTCGAAGGGGGACACGATATTCCCGTAATCGAGCATCGCTTGTGCCTCCGCAAGAGCGGCCTTGGCCTCGGCGACGTTGGACTCCAGGGCTTGCACGCGGGCACGCGCCATGAGCTCTTGTGCGGCGGACGAGCGAAAGCGCGCCTCCGCCTCGTCGAACTGTTGCGGCGAAATCGCTTCGGACTTCATCAGCGAGGATTCCCGCTCGTAGACGAGTTTGGCGACCTTGCCGCTCGCTAGAACTGCCTCGAGAGCGCTCTCGGCCTCGAGCTTCGATGCCGCTGCGTGGTCGAGCGCGGCACGAGATTTGGCGAACGAGGCACGGACGTCGTTCACCTCCAACTGCGCGAGGGGTTGCCCGAGGCTCACCCGATCGCCAGCGCGAACGAGCACCTTGCGCACGTAACCCATCGACTTACTCGTTATCGTCGTGGTATTGCGGCCTCGAACCGTTCCGCTCGCGTGATAGACGCTGGCAATCGGCGCCTCCTGTACGAGCCCGGCTTCGACGCGCGTGGGGGTTTTGGGAGCCTCGTTGTCGTGATTCGACTTCGTACAGGCAGCCGCGAAGCCCAAGATTGCAGCAAGTCCGAGAATGGAGAAATGTCGGTTCATGGCGGTCGTGGCCATTGGGAGCCAGCACCGCGGCACAAGGGTTCGCGAGAGAGTCAGGCGGTCAGGTATCAGGTATCAGGTATCGGGTATCAGGTATCAGGTATCGGGTATCGGGTATCAGGGGTCGGCCGTCAGCCGTCAGCCGTCAGCCGTCGGCCGTCAGCGGTCAGCGGTCAGCGGTCAGATCTCGGCGAGATGCGAGCAGAAGTTAGCTATTCGTCCGGAGCCGCCCACGAAACGGTTCGGCAGACTTCGTGCAAGCGAAGGTCCGAATGCGCACAGCAGGACAGGACGCTGACGATGTCCTTCTCATAGCGCCGACCTGACCAACAATGGGAACTCCTGTGCAAGAGCAGAATCGTTGCAGCGACGCCCATTCAGCGGCGGCGCCTCCTTCCGGGTTGCAGGGCGGTCATGAGAGATTACACGGAACTAAAGGTCTGGCAAAAAGCGCATCAGCTGGTCCTCGCCGTGTATCGTGAGTCGGGCTTGTTTCCGCCTAAGGAGCGATTCGGTCTCACCGCCCACCTACGCAAGACCGCCCTTTCAATTCCGTCCAACATTGCCGAGGGATGTGGCCGAGAGACGGAACGTGACCTCGGCAGATTCCTCATCATCGCTTCAGGCTCCGCAAGCGAATTGGAATACCAGCTACAACTTGCTCGCGACCTCGAGTACCTGCACCCAGACACTCATCGCTTGCTGACCGAACGAGTTACCGAAGTAAGACGTATGCTCTTCCGATTCCGTCAGTCGCTGGCAACCCGCTGCTGACGGCTGCTTTCAGGTTTCAGCAATCAGGCTTCAGCTCGCTGACGGCTGAAAGCCGATTGCTCTCGGCTGCATTCAGGTTTCAGGTTTCAGGTTTCAGGTTTCAGGTTTCAGGTTTCAGGTTTCAGCTCGCTCACGGTTGACGGCTGACCGCTGACCGCTCTCGGTTGCCTTCAGGTTTCAGCTTTCAGGTTTCAGGTTTCAGGTTTCAGCTTTCAGGTTTCAGCTCGCTCACGGTTGACGGCTGACGGCTGACCGCTGATTGCTCACGGCTGCCTTCAGGTTTCAGCTCTCAGGTTTCAGCTCGCTCACGGTTGACGGCTGACCGCTGACCGCTGACCGCTGACCGCTGACCGCTGACCGCTGACCGCTGACCGCTGATTGCTCTCGGCTGCCTTCAGGTTTCAGGTTTCAGCCTTCAGGTATCAGCTTTCAGCTCGCTCACGGCTGACCGCTGACCGCTGATTGCTCTCGGCTGATTGCTCACGGCTGCCTTCAGGTTTCAGGTTTCAGCTCTCAGGTTTCAGCTCGCTCACGGCAGACCGCTGACCGCTGACCGCTGACCGCTGACCGCTGACCGCTGACCGCTGATTGCTCTCGGCTGATTGCTCACGGCTGCATTCAGGTTTCAGGTTTCAGGTTTCAGGTTTCAGCTCGCTCACGGTTGACGGCTGACCGCTAACCGCTAACCGCTGACCGCTGACCGCTGACCGCTGATTGCTCTCGGCTGATTGCTCACGGCTGCCTTCAGGTTTCAGGTTTCAGCTCTCAGGTTTCAGCTCGCTCACGGCAGACCGCTGACCGCTGACCGCTGACCGCTGACCGCTGATTGCTCTCGGCTGCCTTCAGGTTTCAGGTTTCAGGTTTCAGGTTTCAGGTTTCAGGTTTCAGCTTTCAGCTTTCAGCTCGCTCACGGTTGACGGCTGACCGCTAACCGCTGACCGCTGACCGCTGACCGCTGACCGCTGACCGCTAACCGCTGACCGCTGACCGCTGACCGCTGACCGCTGACCGCTGACCGCTGACCGCTGACCGCCTTCAGATCCCCGTTTGGCAGGGCTCACCGCGCACGTCGCTGAATGCGACGACGAGCCGCTCCTTGGACTGTTCACCCACGATGCGCTCCACCTCGCCACCTGCGTGGTCGATGCTGATGAACGTCGGCACCATCGAAACGCCGTAGTGAGCGGCGAGCTGCTTGCCCGAAACATCGTCCACGTCGACGAGAACGAGCGAAGCCGGTGAACACTTGCGCTCGAGTTCGGTGACGATGGGACGCATCCGCTTGCAGACGGTGCAATGACCGCTGACGAATTCGACGAGCGCCGGACCTCGAGGTAGCGCATCGACGGCCAGGTGCCCCTGCGCCGCAACGGCTTTTGTCTCACACGCCGTGGCTCCGGTACAACTCGCCTTCGCCTCCTTCGATGTTGCACTCGTCATCGCACCAAACGCGACGAAGCCGCCGAGAATGACGAGCAAGGCCCCAGTGCCGCGCTGCAAGATAGGCGTCCAGGTCCGTAGTTGCCTGACCCAAACCAAAATCCGAGAAGCCGCAAACGATGCGGCAACGATCGGCGTGGCCAAGCCGAGCGCATACACCGCAAGCATCGCCCCCGCGATCGACGGATTAGCCGTTGCGCTCGCGGCATAGGTCAGCGCCGCTGCCAACACGGGCCCGACGCAAGGGGTCCACCCGAGCGCGAAACCAGCGCCGAAGAGCAAGCCGCCACCGAAGCCGCCGACGTTCGGGACTCGCGAGAGAAAAGGACGAACTTCGCGCTCGAACCCCGGCAGTTTCAGCAAACCGAGCAGCGTCAAACCGAAGAGCATCATCAGTATGCCAGATCCGATCTCGAACCAATGCCCGTATCCGATGAGACGCTGAGTGAGGGCGTGTATCCCCATTCCCAGGATCACGAAGACGATGGCAAGGCCGACGGCAAATCCGATCCCAGCAAGATGGAGCCTTCGCTGGGCTTCTGTCTTGTCTGCGCCCGCACCATTGGCGCCGGCACCAGCAAGCACGCCGAGGTAGAGCGGAAGCATCGGCAATACGCAAGGAGAAGCAAAGGTTGCGATCCCTGCAAAGTAAAGGGCAAAGAAGGAGGTCAGGGTCATCTGCTCGATCTCTTAGTGTGAGCCAGTCCAATACGGAATGGGTTCACCCCAGACGAGCGACGACGCGAAGACGGGTTTCCGACATCGGGCAAAGTAGAACTCTGCCCCCGTTCGTGGGAGGATCGGCTCCATGAAACGCGATTTCGACGCAGCAGCAGCGACTTGGGATGCCAACGATGTGCGCGTGCGAGTATCCCTCGCGATTGCGAACGCCATGCTCGAACGGCTGAATTTCAAGGGTAACGAGTCACTTCTCGACTACGGAGCCGGCACGGGAGCCGTGGCCTTGAGCGTTGCTTCCCACGTGAAACGGGTCATCGCCGCGGATTCGTCGAAGGGAATGCTCGATGTGCTCACGGAGAAGGCCTCTGCCGCCAAGGTAACCAACGTGACCACGTTGCTACTCGACTTGGAACGGCAACCGCCGCCAGGCAACGCCGTGGGGCTCGACGTGATCGTGAGTGCGATGGCCCTCCATCACATTCGCGATACTCAATCCTTCCTGAAGAAAACGCACGAGATGCTCGCTTCGGGTGGACGCATTGCCATTGCCGATTTGGATACGGAGGCGGGAGACTTTCATCCCGATAACACCGGCGTCGAGCACTTCGGATTCGACCGCGCCGCCTTGGGCACGCTGTTCACGAACGCGGGATTTCGCGCGCCCGAGTTCGATACGGCACATGTCGTCACGCGACCCGTCGCCGATGGAACCCTGAAGAGCTTCCCCATATTCCTCGCCATCGCCGAAAAGCCCTGAACCTATGCCCCAGCGTGCCGGCGCGTCGAATCACGGGCGACGGCGAGTTCGACCATTGACGCGTCGAATCACCGATGCCGGCGCGTTCGACCAACGGCGCGTCCAGCGTGACGGCGCTGGACTAAAGTTCTAACGTGATGGCGCGACGGGAATTATTGTTGCTCGCAGGAGAGCTCGGCGCGGGCTCCCGTGCGGGCGGATTTGCAGGCTGTCGCGCGGCGGACGGAGCAGTTCGTGTTCCACGTGCAGGCGCGGCCGGTTGAGCCGGTTGAGCAATCGCTTGCGGTGACGCGCCGGTCTTCGGGGTTGCAGATTCAGCGGCTGGCGCGACGGAACTTGCCGCCACAGGAGCCACCAAGCTCGGTGGCTCAGGAACCACCGACGGGGCAGTGGGTGGAACGTTCGCCGATGGCACCGCGGCAACGACTGGCTCCGCTGATGCAGATCCCGCCGCGGATGCAGACGTTGGCGCGTCTTTGGAAGAGAGGAAGAACGCGAGTGCGCCACCGGAAACCAACGCAACGGAGAGGATGGCAGCAATCAACGCGCCCTTCCCCTTCGGAGGAGCAACCCCCTCCGTACCAGCGAGCGATCGCGTGGTCGCGGTGCGCTGCTCCGTCGAGAGTGGGTTTGCTGTCTGCGCGGGAACGGCAGCCATTTCACCGCTGTTCCATCCGAGACCGCTCCCCTGGGGCGTGCCCGAGAGCACCGCCATGAGCGCGCCGGCCATCTCCTTTGCCGACTGGAAGCGCTTGTCGCGATCCCGCTCCGTCGCACGAGCAAACCACTCGTTGAAACCGTTGGGCACGGGAGCGACGTGAGACGGCGGAATCGCCTGAGCCGTACAGATTGCGACGAGGATTTCCCCGAAGCTCTCCCCGAAGAACGGCAGACGCCCCGTGAGACACTCGTACACGATGACTCCGAGAGCCCACAGATCCGAACGCGCGTCGATCGCCTTACCCTGAGCCTGCTCCGGACTCATGTAATAGGGTGTTCCAATCACGACGCCCGTCTGTGTGTGACTGCCGCCAATTGCGGAGCTACCCGTCAATTTGGCGACACCGAAGTCGAGGATCTTGGCGAATTCCGGCTCGTCTCGACAAATGAAGATGTTGTCCGGCTTGAGATCGCGATGAACGATCCCCGCGCCGTGGGCCTTGCTCATCGCGCGCAACACCTCGCCCATGAAGCGCATGGTGTCGTCCACGGACAAGCGCCCGAGGCGCTGGATGCGTTCCGCGAGGGATTCTCCTTCGAGGAGCTCCATCGCGATGAACGCGACGCCGTCGTCGAGACCGTAATCGAACACCTGAACGACGTTGGCGCTGCGCAGCGCGGCCGACGCTTGCGCCTCGCGAATGAACCTCGCCATTGCATCCGGGTTCTCCGCGATGCTTTCGTCGAGACGCTTCACCGCAACCTTCGACTTGAGTTGCAGGTGTTCCGCCCTCCATACCGAGCCCATTCCTCCCCTGCCGAGAAGAGAGTCCAGCCGATAACGGCCCTGAATGATCTGATTCGCGCTCCAGTCGGCCATGTCAAATCCTGCGCGCCGCCCAACCAGGCTGGGTTCGCAGTCTTCGATTATGCGGAAAACGCACAAGGGCGCCAGGCCAACCATGCTTGGTCAGATGGCCGCTCACGCGCCGACCGCTCTCGTCGTAATCGCGACGGCATGCCCTGCCTCGATTGCGGGAGACCGCGAGGGGATCGACGTGAGCCGGACGTGAGCCGAACCCGAGGCGACGCGAGCCCTTTTCCCAAGATTGGGCCGAAAACCTGCCTAAAGAACCTGCATGGACGTCAGAGCAGGTAGCACTTCGTCGCTGATGTGGCTCGGGCCGTCGCCCTGATGCACGATTTGCACGAGGACGATCCGCTCGTTGCTCCGCAGCAGGATCTCACGACTTCGATTGACGAAGGGGGTCTTTGGCGCTGCCACGCCGCGTTCCACCACGTACTCGCGCCCCTGTGCGTTGAAAGACGCGATGGGGAAGGGCTGCCCGATAACCTTTCCACCTTCGGCGGTCAGATCCGCTTCGTAACGGCTCATCACGTCGCGCCAAGGATCGAGCGGCGACTCCAACCGTTCGTAGATCGAAACCATGACCTGCGACGGTGAGACGTACTCGATGAACCGCCCTTCCGGCGCAATGCTCGCCCGACGAATCATCCAATTCGTTGGGCGCGAGAAGCGCACGACCCCGGACAAGACTTGAACGCCCATGTAACCGCGATCGGTGATGTCGAGGGGCGGATAGGGTCGTTCGATGGCGTCGCGATCGGCTCGCGATTGCCCACCGGCCCCATACTCGTAGAACGTCTTGTTCCGAAATGCGATCGGATCGGGACCGCTTGCGCAGCCAACCAGTAACGCAGAAATGGCGGGGAGGACTACCAGGTATGGGCGCACGGGGAACATTGGCTCGCGAAGACTAGCGTTTCTTGGACCGTTTGTGCAAATTCGGTAGCACCTCTAAAATTCGCCCGAACGGGTCCGGCCGCGCTAGACTTGGCCGCGGGAATGAAACACCTACTGCCCCTATACGTCGCGTTCGTTGCTATTGGCTGCTCGGCGATTGGCTGCTCGGCAACTGGCGCGGCGAAGCTCAATTCACCGGTCAGCGGCAAAGTCGACGGCAACGTGCGCGACACCAATCCGGACGATCTCGGGCAAGGCAGCCCCAGCCTGACCTTGGGTGACATGCGGCTCAATTCGAATGCCTGCCAAGGCACGGACATTCGCCCCGAATATGGCCCGCTTACGGCGGAGTCCTTCCTCAATCAGCTCAAAGCCGCGGGCTACAACTATAAAATCGAGGAAGCACGCGAGGATCTGATCTACGTGGACGTGCAGACCGGCAGCGAGACGAGCCGATTCCGCGTCGCAACCCTACACAACGCGCCGGACGCCGCGCGCCATCTCCACGAGGCCCTACTGCAACACGGTATGGGGTCTTGGGGGGTGCATCGGTCGAACATCGCCGTTCTCGGTCCGATCGGCGACGTGGAAGGTGTCGTCGACTTTGCGGTCACCTCCAAGTTGGCCTGTTGGGGAGTCCTGACCGTCGCCGGTAGAGACGATACGTTCGTCGTCCCGGGTGGATACGTCGAGTTGTAAGGCGCCGCGCGTCGACAAAAGCGTTCGGGGTCGATGCCGCGATTGGCGTCGACCGTGAAGCGAGAAAAGCGTTCGGGGTCGATGCCGCGATTGGCGTCGACCCCGACTCGTTTCGCCGGGCTCGTGGAAACCCACGAGAGCTGCGGGTTTCCACGACCGTGACGGCTCGGGCTACTCCTTGTCGAGCTTACCGACGAGGCTGAGTGTGAAGAACGCACCCATGTACTTGAAGTGGGGGCGAACCTTCACATCGACCTTGTACCAACCGGCATTGCCCGGAACGTCAGCCACGGTGATACGCGCCTGGCGAAGTGGACGTCGACCGCGAACCGCGGGGCTCACGGCGTCCATGTCCGCGACGTACTGGCTGATCCACTTGTTGAGCTCGCTCTCGAGATCCTGCCGTTCCTTCCAGGTTCCGATCTGCTCGCGCTGCAGCACCTTGAGGTAGTGTGCGATACGCGAGACGACGAACACGTAGGGAAGCTGGGTGCCGAGACGATAGTTGAGCTCCGCGTCCTTTCCTTCCGGGGACTGCCCGAAGGTCTTCGGCTTCTGCACGCTGTTGGCGGAGAAGAAGCACGCATTGTTCGAGTCCTTGCGGAAGGTAAGAGCGATGAACCCTTCCTCGCTGAGCTCGAACTCGCGACGTTCCGTGATGAGGATCTCGGTCGGGATCTTCGTCTGGATCTCGCCCATCGCTTCGTACTGGTGAAGCGGCAAATCGTCGACGCTTCCACCCGCTTGAGGCCCGATGATGTTCGGACACCAGCGATACTTCGCGAAGCTGTCGCTGATCCTCGTGGCCAACGCGAATACCGCGTTGCCCCAGAGGTAGCTGTTGTGCTGCCCAATCACGTCCTCTTCGTAGCCGAAGGTCTTCGCTGGGGTCGTCTTCTCGCCGTAGGGCAGACGAAGCAGGAACCGCGGCAAGCACAGGCCGACGTTACGAGCGTCGTCCGACTCGCGGAAGCTCTGCCACTTCGCGTATTGCGGACCTTCGAAGATGCTTCGTAGATCCTTGAGGCCGGGAACCGAGAGGTAATCGCTACCGCCGAAGAACTGCGGCCCCGCACCGGCAAAGAACGGCGCGTGGGACATCGCCGCGATGGCGGCACAATTCTGCAGCAGCGTGACGTCCTGCGGACCTGGCCCCATTGCGTAGTCTGCGAACACGGCGCCAAGGGGCTTGCCACCGAAGGTGCCGTACTCGGCGGAGTAGACGATTCTTGTAGAGACCGCTCTTCGTGATCTCGGGCGCGTCCTCGAAGTCCGCGATGAGATCGTCCTTCGAGCAGTTCAACATCTCGACCTTGATGTTCTCACGGAAGTCAGTGCGATCCGTGACGAACTTCAGGCTGCGCCAGATGGACTCGAGCTTCTGATAGCTAGTGTGATGCACGATGGCATCGACCTGCTTGGACAGCTTGGCGTCGATGTCCGCGATCATGGCGTCGACGACGGAGCGGTCGACCTTCTCCTGAGCGCGCTTGGGCTTGAGCATTTCGGCGATGAAAAGCTCGACCCCTTGACGTGCGATGTCGTAGCCATCGTCGCCAGGACCAATCTTCGTCTCGCTCAGAATTTGCTCCAAGAGCGAGCCCGATACCGCGGCTTCTTTCGCCTGCTCTAGCGTTTCCTGTTCAGGCACGTGAACCTCCTGCCTCGTTGGTCAAACCGAGCTCTTCAAGAAGCTTGGCGCGAGAGCCCTCTTCCTGGAGAAGCGCTTGAATCTTTCTGCGAAATGCTGGGACGTTGCCGAGTGGCCCCTTCAAGCTCGTGAGAGCGAGCCTGAGCTCCATGAGCTTCTTCAGCTCCGGCACCTGCTCGACGATCGAATCGGGACCGAAGTCGCTGAGTCGGCGAAACTTGACGGTAACGGGAAGCTCCCCGCCGTCTTCCGCGAGCTTGTTCGGAACCTGCATCGTAAGAGACAAGTTCTGCTCGGCCAACACCTGTTGGAAATTGTCCTTGTCGACGTTGATCGGCTTTCGCTCTTCGAGGGGTCGTGGATCTTCCCGCCCCGTGAAGTCACCGATGAAGAGCATCTTGAGCGGCAGTTCGACTTCCTGCTGCGCGCCCCCGACGCTCGATTTGTATGTAATGTTCACGCGCTCTTGCGGAGCGACGGATCCCTCTTTAGCCATAGATACTTACACCCCTATTGGCGACAACCGAAGCCGACTGTTTACCATGGTCACGGGCCTTGGTCGACAGGTTGTCGTCGTTACGTCGGCTCATGAACCGGACCATTTAAGCGCTTCCACGGGATCGAGAAGACAAAGACGATTGTGAAGCATTCGCAAATCGGCCTTGTCGATCTCGCTCCCCAAAGAATCGATATGCAGCGGAGAGCGTCGCCACGGTCGACGCACAAAGCTCGGGCTCCCAATCCCCGATTTTGCGCTCGTCGATCTCGCGCACGAGGCCCTCGAGAATGGGTCGCGCAATCTCGGGTTTTCCACCTTGTAACGCGAGTTCGGCAACCGTGAGGCGCCCACGAAACCTTCGCCGTTCGTCAGGGGCACGCGGCGCAAGCTGGGCCGCAAGGCCTACCCCTTCGACGACCTTTCCACCCGCGACGAGCTCGCGAGCCTCCTCGAAGCGTTTCTGGAGTTCCTCGTCTTCTTCGGAAACCTTGCTGTTCCCACCGCCGCTGCCAGCCCCCGCCCCAAACTCCGCTTGAACCTCGTTGAGCCACATCTGTGTGCCCGGATCGGCAAAGGGAGTCCCGTCGGAGAATGCTAGAGACGGTAGTGCACTGGCGCGCTGCAGGAAGCTGACGAGCTCTCGCCCGACGACCTTCCGCGCTTCGATGAACAGCGCCCCCAGTCGTTCCATGGCGAGCGCGACGTGGCGGTGAAGATCGAGCCAATAGATGTACTGATTCGTCAGATCCTCGGCGGAATTCAGGAGATCGAGCCACTGCTGGCCCGACACTTTCGCGTCGAGTTGGCGTTTGACGTCGGCACCGGGAGGACGCAAACGCGTGCGCCCGCCTTCGGCTGGAGGCAAATCCGTCACGTTCAACCACATTCCGAGACGATGCAGTCGGTACGCCGCTGGATTGGCTGGATCGGCCAACCGCAGGTGTCGCGCGGCCGTCGAAAGCCCTTCGCCGAGCACTCGCAGCGCGGGTCCCACGCTTTCGACCCCGGAGATCGTCGGCATCGTCGGAGCCGCCATCGCGGGCGCAGCGGGTGCTGCTGCCGGAGCGGCGACGGGCGCCGGTGCAGCGGCGACTGGTGCGGGCGCCGGCGCGGCTGCAGCCGGGGCGGGAGCCGCTGCTACGGGCGCAGGAGGCGGCGGTGCCGCTGCGGCCGGAATCGCGCGCACCTTGTCGCGCAACAACGAACGTAACGACCCGAGCCCGCCGTATGCGTCGCCGAGCTTGTCCGAGTAGAGCGAGTCGAGCTCGTCGTACAAGCCTTGAATCGCGCGGATTGCGTCGCCGTTTGCGACCGTCGATTCGATGGGCTGCAGTGCCGCGAGCACCTGCTCGTTCATCCAATCGATCAGGTTGGCGCGAGCCTTCGCTCGCTTCATCGGCGGAAAGAGCGTCTCCCACTGAGACGAGACCACGCGATGCATGATGGCCAGACCTTCGGCGAGCCCATCGACGCCCTTGGTCTGAAGACGTCCCACGGTGGACCACGAAAGGAGACGCAGATCGCGAGACCGCTGTTCGAGAATCACCGCGGACTTCTCGACGACGTCCCGCCAAGCAGGCTGCCCGCCGGACACCGACGTCAGCTTGTCGATTTCCGACTTAATCGCCTCGAAGTCCACGTCGTAAGCGACGTCGGTTCCCGATGGTGCGTCCGAGGAAATCGGAGTCGCAAACCGTTCGGCACTTTCCAGAAGCTTCGCTTGCAGATCGCTCATAACACCTCGTTGGCAACGCTCAGAGCACCGACAGGAACCGTGATGCCGACGCAGAATCCCCCAGCGCTTCTTCCACGGCTGTCGGTAATTGCCGAAGGAGCGGTAGAGGAACCGTCAGATCGCAGAGTGAATCGTTCTTGTCATCGGAAAGCCAGAGGCCCGAAAGCGTCCTCGGCAATGGATCACCGAGCGGCACGACCAACATCCCGGTGTCGACGTAGGAATGCCAGAAGGCACAGGGAACTCTCCGCTTCCAACCCAGGTGCCGACGGATGACCTCGAGCCAGAACACCGCACCCCCGACCCCCGCAGTGCCCAAAGGCAACCGCAAGGTGAGCATGGTGGGCAATCCGTCTTTGCCGCGAAGGGGACCGAGGATCTCGAGCAGGTGCGAGAGCGTCGTGCGTGCGCGCTCGACGCCGCCCTCGCCGCCCTCGCCGAACACGGCCGACCACACGACGCCGACGGGCGTTTCGCCCGCCCACCCGTCGAATTCGTCCCGTGCGCCGCTCAATCGCGGCGCGATGCCAGACGACGCGCCACGCAGCTGCTCGCGTGGATCACGCCCATTCTGGGCGGCAGAAAGGATGTACTGCGCCCGCTCCAAGAAGTCGCCTGCAGCGAGTGGAATGACGGAAAAGTTCGAGAAATCGCTCCCGAGTGCGAGCTCCGAGTAAATGGCCAACGGGAAGTGCCGCCCCACGGTGTCGCGACTCGGCCGAACCAACCCGACGACGACGCGATCCCCCGCGTTCTCGCGCTCGGGTCCGAAGATGAAGGCTCGAGGTTCGGACGCTTCGATGGTCGTCCAATCCACCTTACCTTGCGAAGCTGCCCACCCTACCCCTTCCTCGAGCCACCGACTCAGGTGACCCGAAGCGGGCGAATAGTCGCCAGCCGACACGAAGTCGGCAACCGACGCCACCTTGCCAAACACCCCCATCCCAACATCGCTCGCCGGCACCGCACGTTTGGTAAAGCCCAACATCTCAGTCTCCCGCCACCGCAATGACGCGAGGGCACTTGTACCCCCGGAAAAGCGCCGTATCGGGCAGACCGTCGGCTCGCGAGGCGCGCACGTCGAGCTTGAAGAACTCACCCTGAGAGCGAAGCGTCCAAGTCGCGACCAACGCCGGCGCGCCGTCGGGATCCGACGCCGCCTTGTCCACCTTGATGTCGTCGGCCGCGTCGAGGAGACGAAAGATGCCGAAGTCGCCTTCGCGAATGATCTGTTCGTCGAGACCGCTGTAACCACGAATGCGCACGCGCGCGCCCTTCGACTTGGCTTCCTTGGCGGGCCACTCCGTGGTCAGCCAACGTTCTGGCGTGTTCTTGTAGGTCTTCGCGGCTCCGTCGATTTCAATCTGCACCTCGGCGACATCGGGACTCACCGAATGCAAATTCACCTCGAACGTCAGGTTGGGCGTCGGGGACTTAGCCGGAAAGACGGCATGGGCGATCTTGGCGCCGCGCTCCAAGCAATTCGAGAGGAAGTCGGGAACGAACGTGGAGCTCGATTGAAACCGACGTACGGGTAAAAAAAGGTCACCACTGTGCCGCAAGGAGCCAGTCAGATTGTCGCGGTAGAAGGCCCAGAGTTGACCGTTTTCCGGTTGGAAGAACTCCGTGAAGTCCTCAATCTTCGCATCCTTCGGCGAGTCCACGAAGGGATAACGCCCGTCGAGCGTCTTGTGCCACTTGTCCCAGGCGGTCGTCTCCCAGAGACCACTCGCCGCGCCACCCGCGTCCTTCACGACACCACGCCAGGACCCCGTGATGGGACGCATCAGGTACGGCGTCAGGATCGGTCGAGTGAACCCATCCTGAGTCGTCAACAATGACGTCGCCGCACGGAATGCCTGCTCGAACTCGTTCGACAACTTCGTTGTGTCGGGGCCGCCGTCGGAGTCCCTGGAATCCGTCAAGACGCCAACCAGCTTCGCGAGCAGCTGCTGGTACTGACCGAGCCCCGTCGGAGCCTCGCCCTTGCTCCCCTCGGGGGCAATGGCAAAGGCGATCATCGGCTGGAACGCGCGCTCGACCGGAGATACCGGACGTTGCTTTGCCGGCTCCGGAGCGCCCGCATCGATGAGCCTCTTTTCGACGAGTTTCTTCTCCGCTGCCGCCTTGACGCGATCGACGATTCCGTCGGCCACGCTCGACTCGTCCTCTTCCGAGACGTCCAAGGTCACGTTGTCGGCGAGGGTCTTGATGAGACGTTGATAGGGCCAGAGAGGCTCGCTCAAGGCCTGAAGCTCTTCGAGCGCCACCTCGGCGTTCTCCGGCTGATGAACTTCCATGTCCGAGAGGAAGTCGACCCAAGTCTGGGTGAAGCGCGAGAAGTAGAGCGTGCGCAGCTCGGCGATCTGCTTGTTCAGCTCGCCCGTTGCAAGTTCGCGCTCTTGTCCGAGGACCCAGCCCTCGTCCGCCAAACGCGACTGCTGAGCGGTCAAGAGCTTGCGAACGCGCGCCCAACCCTCTTTCGTGTAAGCGCCCTGGACGACCTTCTCTTTGCGCGAAATCACGAAGGAGGCCACCGAGCCGTAGAAGATGTCCTGACGTTTGATCGCGCCGATTTCGTCGTTCGCGCCCTGAACCAGGACCTCGTAGAGCCGTTCGAGACGGGGTGCGCGCAAGAGAACGGTGCGAGCCTTGGCCACGACGGGTTCGTCGAGCTTCCATGCCGGCGCCTCGCGACGATGCACGAGCCGCACGTAGTGGAGCAGATTGCCGTCCATGTCCTTTTGCAGCGCAGCGGCCTGTGGAGTCGCTTTGGTCCACATCTGCTGCAAGCGCGACGACGCCCAGGCATCGTCGATGCGCTCCGGGGTGCCCATCATGAGATAGAGTTTGAGGGCGTCGTAATAACGCTTGAACTTGATCGGGCGGAAGTGTGGCGCCCGCTTGAAGCTGGTCCAGCGTGCCGCGCAAGATCGCCTGTACGGGGTGAGCGACGTGCTCCTCGTGCATTCCGACGAAGGCGTCGCGCGCGGGCGTGTAGAGGGTTTCGCCCGTGTACATGCCCCAGCGGTACCTCGCGGGAGCCCCATCGGCGTTCCAATCCGAAAGCGTGACGAGATGGGTTCGAAGATCGTCCACCTTTGGCACGTCCGCCGGTGCCAACGCATTTGCGGGCCATTTGACGGCTTCCGCACCGAGTGCGGAAGAGCGCACCTGAGCCACTAGCTCGCGGTTGTTGCCGAACGTGAAGAGCCCCGGGATGACGAGGATGGCGCCCGCGACGGCCAGGGTCGCCCCGATGGCAATCGACATGAGCAACCGACGTCGAATGGCCGCTTCCGTCGCACCGGCGAGATGCTGATCCGGAAAGACGACCTTACGGAATAGATCCGTGACGAAGTAACTCTTCGGTTCGCGTGGCTCTTCGGCTTGTTCGGCCGTACGCAGACCGAAGGCCTTCGCCATTCCCCCAATCACGCGGTCGATGGGGCGTCCCTCTTGCGTACCACTCGTGAAGTAGAAACCGCGAAAGAGGGGGCTTTCTTGGAAGGTATTCGGTGCGAAGACGATCCGAACGAGCTCCTCGATGTTGTTCCGGAGCGCCTTGAACTCGATGGGGAACTGGAAGATGCGTTGCCGCGCGAAGGGATGCCGTTCGTCGGTCATCACGCGGATGGCGCGGGCGTGGAGGACCGTGGTGAGGCGGTCGAACTCCGCACCGAACAATGCAGCCGGGTCCCCGCCGATAGCGGACTCCACGGGGAAAGACGCACCGAGATCTGATCGCGTTCGCTCTTGCGGAGACCACTGAAGGACTCGACGAAGCCCGCCAACAAGTCCGCTTTGGTGAGGACGAGATACACGGGAAGCACCATCTCGAGCCGCGACATGATCTCGTCGACACGAGCGCGCAGCTTGGTCGCCATGGCGACCACCTGCTCCTCGTTCGCGGAGATTCAGATCCGAGACCGCGACGGACACCAAGAGACCGTTGAGTGGTTTGCGCGGTCGATGCTTCTTGAGCAAATCGAGAAATCCGAGCCACTCGTCGCGGTCGTCGTCCTCGACGGAGTAGCGACCTGCCGTATCGAGCAGAATCGCCTCGTTGGTGAACCACCAATCGCAATTGCGCGTTCCACCAACGCCCTTGACAGCGCCGGCGCCTCTCGCGTCCGACACCGGGAAATTGAGCCCAGAATGCCGGAGTGCCGTCGTCTTACCGCAACCCGGCGGTCCGATGATGGCGTACCAAGGCAGGGCGTAGAGAGCGCTCCTTCCGTGCTTGGTGCCGAGCTTCGTTTGCTGCAGCGCCTTGAATCCCTTGGGAAATCTGGCGGAGAGCTCGAAGATCTCGGCGCGCTTCTCCGGTCGAACCTGGGAAGCTTGACGCTCGGATTGCTTCAGGATTCTCGCGTTCCAAGGCCTTGGCGCGCGCGCGCGCCCGCAGCCAGCGGAACCCGAGCACCCCAGCAACCAACAAGACGACGGCAATGGTTCCGAGGACCCGATAGACGATTGGCACGTCCACGCTGAGGAGCCCAAGGAGGAATGAGCCACCCCAAACGCATATCAGAAGAACTACGGCAACAATCCAAATCCACATGTCTTTCGCCCTATCTTGCGACTATTGCTGCGGCCCGGTGACGACGGAAGCTCGACGAATGTCCTCCGCCGCCGAGCTGGCGGTGGATGCAATCACGACCTTGAGAAGAACGAAGACGACGATGGAGACGAGACAGAGTCCCGCGCCAATCCGAATCGCCGGAAGTGTCCGCTTACCGCCCCCGGTCACGGTCGCTCGGTTGTAGCCCGCGGGACTGATGGTCTCGCTCGGGACGAGCCGCGCCGAAACCACGTTGCGAGCGTGATCTTGCTCGGCCTGAACGTGCTCCCGTGCCGGGAATCGAGTACCGACCGCGGAAGCCCAGAGCCAAGCAAAGGTAGTAAATCTCGACCAGATGCTCTTTACCAGCCGTCGAGGCCAGGGCATGCAAACGGTTGAAGAACCCTTCGCCAGCCGTGTTCTCGTTGAAGTACGTGAGCTGCAGGGGTTGGGACATCCAGGCCGTCTTGCCGCTCCAGGACGAGCGCATGATCTGCTCGTCCATGAAGGCCGCAATGGCGTACGTGGCGTCGCGGAAATCCACGTCGCTGATGCCGACCTGTCGCCCCTTCTGGGCCATCCCCGAAAACAGTGCGTTGATACGTTGTCTCAGCGCTTCGGGCGGCGGAAGCTCTTGTGCATCGCCGAGCTTTGCGGCGAGCGTAATCGCGTCGGCACAAACCCAATACATGGATTCAATCATGGTCGTTTCTCACTGGGACTGGGCATCAACGGCATAAAGGGCCAATTCCACACCCGCTCCGAGCGGATGGTACAAGGCGATGGTTCCCGTGCCCTGTATGTCGGGCCAGAAGTCAGGCGTCCGTTGGACGCGGAAGAAGACGACGCCCGGCTTGACCGGGAGCGCGCCTGGTGGACGATACTCGAGCTCCAATCGCACGCCGTTCACCGCGGAGCTGAGGAGTGGGCCAATTTGGCTCCACGAGGCAATCTTCATCAACTTCGGGAGGCGGTCACGAAGCTCCGCTTCGGAGAGCCTGCGCCCGATGCAGCGAGGAACCATTCCTGCCGAAGCACGTTGGCATCCTGGATCTGCCCGATGTTCATGCCGTCTTCGCGACGTTGGAGCGGGATCTCGGTGTAGCGCTCGGCGATGACGGTCTCGATGAGGTTGAGAGCGCGCACGATCATCGGCTCGAATACCTCGCCCAACGCCAGATAGTTGAACTTCGGGATCGTCGTGGGATCCCCGTCCACGGCCATCGTGCATAGTCGCCCGATCAATTGAGCAAGCACGAGGTAGGCGTTCTCGGGGTGCATCGTGCCGTGATCGGCGAGGTGCGCGATGACGGGGATGTACTGATTGATCGCGTCGAGGAGCCAAAACCGGACGGCATCGCTCGACTGGGACTCGATGGCCGCGGCAGTCCGCTGACGGCGCGAGTGCATCAGCGCGCGCTGACGCGCCGTCATGGCGCTCAAGAATCCGTCGGAATCGATCCATGAGGTACGGCGAGGCTCGCACCTCGAGGATCGGGGGAACGAAGGTCGCGTTCTGCGCGAGCCCACCGCTCGGAAGCCTGACGAGCTCGGCAACCTGAATGACGTCGAAGGACTCACGCCGTTCGTCTCCGATCAGGAAACGGAGGGATGGACGAGCCCAAGCGAGCTCGTGCTCGTCCGTGCCCGTGTTGAAGTCCGTGACTCGCGCCGTCTGCTCGAGGAACCGAGTCGCGAGAATACCCTTGATTTCCGATCCCACGTTGGGAGCGTTATCTCGTACGTGGGAGATCCCGACGTAAATGGGCAGACGCTCGACACTCGCCGGAAACAATCCCTCGACGTTGCGCGGCGGAGGGCCGTCGCCCTCCGAGTCCGAGCACGCGACCGCCGTTCCAGTGGGAAGAATGGCGGACATCTCCCGGATCTTCAATTGACCACTGCCGAGCGCACGTTCGTCGAGTTCGACGTTCTGGATCCCCCACACGTAGGGACCCAAGGCGCGAACTCGCTCGTCGATGAGTCCTTCGTGATACCGATCGAGTTGCTGAAAATGGTGCTGCGTGACGAACAGCCCATCGGTCCAGATTGGCTTTTTGAGGCTCATGACGTCATTTGATCGGATTGGTGGGAATTTTTGCTTCGACCGGCTTTTTTACGGCGTCTTCGACCGCATTCACGCCCTTGTTCTTCGCGGTGTCGCAGGCAAGTCCGAGGGTCGAACTCGTCGAACCATCGGCGTTGACCACGCGTCCCGGAGGAAAGCTGTCTGCGTGCTCCGAGCCCTCTTGAACGACCATGCCGTCGATCCAGATGTAGATTCGGTAATCTTGCTCCGCCCCGGCGTCGGCACAATCTGGCCCGGTACACTTCGCGCCGCACGACCCCGCCGTGGGCGGTGGCGGCAGCTCGAAGCTCGTAAACCAAGTGCGCCCCTTCGGCTCGCGAAATCGGGCGGCTGCCGTTAGAAACTGCGCGGCGTCGTCCCGCTTGAACTTGAACTCCGTGCGCGTATCCGGGTAAATGGTGAGCTCGTCACTCTTGACGAGCGTGTCCCCGAGCACGGTCTTGTCGTCCTGCCAGAACCTGGTCGAAGGTGGCGTTCAAGAAGGCGGTATCGTTCTTGAGCTGGTAGAGCCGCAGTTGCACCGGTCGCGGCTCGCCTTCCATGGTCGGATTGATGCGCGGGGACGCCAGGATTGCCCCAGAGAGCACCTGCAATTTACACTTCTCTGGCTCCGGTGGTCGGGTGCTATTGGAGGAACAGGCAACCAAGCCCCAGCACAGAGTAAACAGACCCAAGATCGATTGTTTAGTTGCCATTTCAGGGGTTCACAGTCTCGGAGGACGGGGCCAAGTCGGCCTTTTCGACCTCGAATTCGCCATCACGCAGAGTCAATCGGAGACGGTCGAGCCGCTCGGTCGTCGCCAGGGACTCGAGAATGGCCCTGGAAAGTACCGGTAGCACGTTGCGGCGAAGAACGTGCTCCACGTTGCGTGCACCGCTCTCGACTTCTCGGCAGCGGTCCGCGATTGCCGAGGCCACCTCCTCGGCGACCTCAATCTCGATACCGTGAGCCTGACGGGCGCGGTCGACGACGGCCTGCAGCTTCTGATTGACGATGATCCCGAGGGCCTCGGGCCCGAATCGGAACGTACGGGACCACGGTCATGCGCGCCAGGAGTGCGGGCTTGAAGTGGCTCGACAGCGTGGGCCGCACCAACTCCACCAACTCTTCGAGGGTCCTCGTGGGGCCACCGGGAGGAGCGGCAGCGGTGATCAAGTCCGTCGCCAGGTTCGAGGTGAGGACGATCACCGTGTTCTTGAAGTCGATGACCCGTCCCTCGCCATCGGCCAACATCCCCTTGTCGAAGACCTGGTAGAAGATGTTGAGGACTTCCTTGTCCGCCTTCTCAACCTCGTCGAGGAGCACGAGGGAGTAGGGGCGATGGCGAACCGCTTCCGTCAACACGCCACCTTCGCCGTAACCGACGTAGCCCGGAGGAGAGCCGATGAGCCGCGACACGGTGTGTCGCTCTTGGAACTCGCTCATGTTGATGGTGACGACGAAGCGTTCCCCACCGAACACCGCTTCGGTGAGCGCGAGCGCGGTCTCCGTCTTGCCCACGCCGCTCGGCCCGACCAGCAGAAACACACCGAGGGGCATGTTCGGGTTCTTCAAGGCAGCTTGGGATGCCCGCAGCTCCCGACCAATGGCTTGAATCGCGTTGTCTTGACCGACGACGCGAGCGCGCAGACGGTCCTCGAGTGACAACATCGTCTGCAAGTTGTCCCGCACCATCAATCCCACGGGGATCTTGGTCCAGTCGGCGACGATTCGCTCGACGACGCTCGAGTCCACGTCCGGCGCGACCAGCCGAGATTCACGGGGGATCGCGTTCCACTCGTCGAGGATGGCCCGCAGCTCGGCGGGCGGTTCCGTTGCGTCTTCGGGCGCGGCACTGCGCGCGGCATCGAGCCGCGACAAGAGCTCGCGTTGCGTGCGCAGTCGCTCTTCGAGCTCCCTCACGCGTTCTTTCAGCCCGTCGCGCGCCGTGACCGCCTTGGCCCGCGCCTCGGGATCGCTCGGCACACCGGCGCGCACGTCGTGATCATCGGCCGTGATCTGTCGTTCCAGCGCCTGAAGGGTCGCCTCCGCGTCCTCCAATTCCGGAGGAGGTGCCGCTCGGACCAACTTCACGTACGCGGCGCTCGTATCGAGGAGATCGACGGCCTTGTCCGGGAGTTGTCTGCCGCTGATGTAACGACTCGACAACTCGACGGCCGCGACGACGGCATTGTCGTGAATGGTGACGCCGTGCAGTCGCTTGAACTCGGCCGCGAGCCCGCGAAGCATCAGGATTGCAATCTCGGGAGTGGGCTCCTCGACTCTAACCGGCTGGAAACGCCGCTCGAGTGCCGCATCCTTCTCGAAGTACTTCTTGTACTCGGCGTAGGTGGTCGCCGCGATGGTTCGGATCTCGCCACGCGCCAAGGCGGGCTTGAGGAGATTGGCCGCATCACCCGTCCCCTTGGCACCACCCGCACCAATCAAGGTGTGAGCCTCGTCGATGAAGAGGATGATCGGCTTGGCCGAGGCCTTCACCTCGTTGAGCACGGCCTTGAGTCGATTCTCGAACTCACCGGCAACACCCGCGCCCGCCTGCAACTGACCGAGATCGAGCGAAAGGAGCCGCGCCGATTGAAGCTGTGGGGGCACGGTACCCGCCGCGATGCGCAGCGCCAGCCCTTCTACTAGAGCAGTCTTTCCGACGCCGGCCTCACCGATGATGATGGGGTTGTTCTTTCGGCGCCGAACCAAAATCTCGATCACCTGGCGGATCTCCGACTCACGACCGAAGACCGGATCGAGTTCGCCCTTCGAAGCACGCTCCGTCAAATCGAGGGTAAACCGGTTGAGCGCCGTCTGCTCCGAGCGCCCTCCGCCCGGAGTCGAAGACTCGGAGCTCGCGGCACCTGCCGCGGTTGCCTCGCCGCTGCGAGAAGCCATGACGAGCGCCTCGCGTCGCAAGGTCTCGCGATCGATCTCCTCGAGCCACGGCCAGGGACTCGACAAGTAGCGCATGGGCGCGACCGCCAAGCGGACGAAGAGTGCGACGCTGCGAACCTGCGACTGTCCGAGTTCGACGGAGCTCAGCGGAAATGATTCCTGAATCCAATCGAGCAGTAGCGGGCTGAAGACGGGCTTGCCCGAGTTGCCACTGCGAAGATCGGCAATCGAATCGCTGCACCGACGAGCGAGCAGCACCGAGATCGAATCTTGAGCTGCTCGAGCACGGGGCGCAGATCCGCTTCGGCATCATCGAGGAGAGCGAGAGCAAATGCTCGACGGTCACCTCGTAGTGTCGATGCGTGAGACACGCACCGGCTGCAGCCTCGAGTGCTCTCGTACAAGTTGCGTTGAGTTTGCGAAGTAGACTTCTCGGTTCGACCGTCACCATGCTGTCGCCTTCATCCCTTCCCGCGGGCGGCCGGCATTATCAATGGATTGGGATCGATCGGGCCACGTTTTTGCGATTTGGAAATTGCCTGCCCCAAACTTCCGTCCCTCCGACCGGAATGCGCACAGATTTCGCTTCGTGAATGGGTCTGTGATAGGGTCGCCGCGTGAGTTGGGGTCTGGGTGTCCGAATCACCAATCGACAGGACGGCACGACGCAAGATCGGGCCTTTAGTCGTTTTCCAATTCGGCTCGGGCGAAATTCGCTGAACGACCTCGTGTTGGAGCACGGGTTCGTTTCCCAATTTCACCTGGTGATCGAGCTCCAACACGACAAGTTATTCGTCCGTGACCTGGGCAGTACCAACGGTACGCTCCTGAAAAACATCGGTCCGGCCCCGACGAATCAACCCGTGGAACTCGCGAGTTGCGGGTTCGAGTTCACCATCGTTGCCCTGGATTTCGCGGTCTATTCCGTACCGTTGGATCGAAATCCAGGCACCACAGGCCTCACAACGTCGTCGCCTCGGAGTCACCTCGTTCCTCAAAGCTTCGAGCCCCGACTCTCCACCTGTGGCGCTCCGCGACGTCATCGAAGATACCCGCTCTTTGTACGCGAATTATCGCTCCACGTGGAGCGAGCTGGTACGCGCCGTCGACGCCAAGCTGCAGAATCTGACCCCGGAGGGACGCCAAGCCGCCGTCGCTCAACTCACGAAAGAGTTCGACGCAATCGGCCGTGAGCCCGACTTCGAGAAACTGTGTACTCGCCTGGGAGCTGTGCCATCGGGATCGCGCCCGAGTCTCGCCCCACAGAATCTCGAAGGGGTTGCTCTCGCGGGTGTGCGCGATTTGGCATTCGACTTCTGTCCTTCGGCTGGCGCCATCGAATCCGTCGACAGCCTCGTTCGTTTCCTCGAGCGCATGCAGCAGGTGATGGATGTCTTCTTTCGCGCTTTCATTTCCCTCCGGGATGGCCAGCGACAGTTCGAAACGGACATGGCCGTCCGCCGAACCTCGACGAGCATGCCGAGTCCGGCAGAAACGGCGCGAACGGCAAACGATCTCTCCACCGCCCTCCTCGATTGGCGAAATTCTGGAACGGAAGGGATCGGGCACGTGGAAAGCACACTGGCGGACTTCATGATCCACCAGGTTGCACTCCTGAATGGGGTCATGAGCGGCGTGCGCACGCTGCTCGTCGAGTTTTCCCGGAACAGATTGAGAAACGCGCCCAGGATGAGCGATTCAATCCGGGAGGTCTGGGCATTGGACCCTACCGATACAAATCGCTCTGGAAGACCCTCGAACGGATCCACGCCGACTTCACCGGCGAAGACAAACAGGTATTTTCGGTACTTTTTGGCCGTCAGTTCGCGACGGCCTACGAGACGTACTTCGGTTCCGGGGGCAAGGCCGATTCTCCCCCTCGTGAGCGACATGGGGAACCCACCATTCCTCCGGGAGGAAGCGGAAAGCCCAATGTTCGCTGAATCACTACACTGGCCGGACCACGTCCTTGGCCATTCGGAGCGAAGCCTCCCGAACCAACGCCGCTTTCGCCCAGAACGAATCGGATTGGTCGCACTTGGAAACATGACGCCATGAGATGCACAAAGTACGCGCTACCCATCGCTTGCCTGCTCCTCGCGCCCGCAGCGCACGCACAACAGGCACCCTCACGCGATGACAATTGGGCAACGGTATCGACGGTCTCGCTCGTCATCGGTGCCGGGACGGAAGCCTTGATGCCGAGAATTTTCTACTCGGATTCCGAAGCCACGGTCGGGTGGAAGGCGCGCTGGCACGTGTCCGTGCTCGCCCCGGCGCTCACACTGACGACCCTGGCAGTCCTGAACGAATACACACTGAAGGACTCCTTCGAGGGGTACCGACCGGGATGTAACGAGGATCTCCAGGGTGGGCCGGGTTGCCGCACGTACGGCATGCTCTCGACCCACACTTACGGAAACTTCGCCGCCTTGGGACAAGGCACGGCCATCTTTCTCGTCGACACGCTCAAATGGAGCAACGGAAAGGTCAACGCTGGCGCCGCCATTGGGCATCTCGCCATTCCCCTGGTGACATCCGTGCTCACGGCGATCAGCCGTAGCGCCGGCGACTGGGAAACGGGCTCACAGATCTTCGCGGGCGCCGGCGCGGGCCTGCTGAGCGGCGCGTTGACCGGCACGGTGTACGCACTGATGCAGCGACCCGAGTGCGGCTACACGGGCTCGATGATTTGCTGGTAGCCCGAGCGGGAACGCTTTCGGCCCATTCCCCCTCCTCGACGGATCTTGGCGGCCATGCCCAACAACGAAGAGACACAGAGCGGTCCGGGGTGGGCCCCGTTTCGCGTTTGCGTGTTGACCGATCTCGAACCTCGCGCGGATTACGCGTTGCGAGCGAAAAGCCCGCTACTTTGCCGCCAGGTTTCGCGTCGTACCTTCGACCGATTGCTATCTCAGATTGCGCCGGCATTTCGACTGGTCCTTCCCGATCCCCTCGGTGGCCCTGAACTCGACATCGACCTTCGAGTGAACGAGCTGGCCGATCTCGGGCTGCGTGGACTGCTCGAAATGTCCCGCGATCATGCCGTTCTTGGATGCGTTGTCCGGCAGCGATCTGCCCGCGCTTCAGATCGACGGATTGCTCGATCGCCTCTTTCGCGATCGAGCCACCTCCTTACGAAAGCTCGTTCGAGCTTCGAATCGAGTCGGCGAGTCCACGGAACTCCGTCCCGTAGCTGGTGCGCAGCTACCCCATCACGAGATTTTGGACCGGCTTCTTGGTCACGTCGATATGCCGGACTCGCTCGCCGCGAGTAGTGCCGCGGCTTCGACGCGAGATACGAACGGACAGCCCGAGCTTCGACAGCGCTTGAACGACGCATTGACCGCACTGCTCGATGGCGCTCTGTCCGAAGAGGAGTTCCGTCGGCTGCGTCGAACTTGGCAGAGCCTTCGGCTCTTGAGCGAAGCGCAAAATGACTGCAGTTGGTGCGAGCTGCACGTCATCGGCGGAGCAGGGACGGCCCGCGAACTCGGAGCGGCGCTCGAACGTCTCGAGCCAGACTTGTTGGTGCTCGAAGCACCAATGTCCGCCTGTCCGCGGGATGCGGATTGATTGGTCGAGCTCGCCGACTGGGCGGAACTCCACGGAGTTCCGGTCATCGCAACCTTGGCGGATGACTGGTTCCTTCCACCGAGCGCGTCGGGGGACGATGCCCACCAAGCGGCTCGCGCAAAGTTACAACCCTCCGCACGTCGCTTGATCGATGCCGTCGGCTCCCACGAATCGGCGCGGTGGTTGATGCTCTGCGCGAACGACGTCTGCGATGGCGCGCCGACGACCCAGCGGTTGCTCGGTGGCGCGGATGGGAAGCTCGAGGCTCGATTCGAACAATCCCCAGATTTACTCAATAGTTACACTTTCGTCCCGGCGGGGATCCACGCGGCCATGAGCTGTGTGAGGACGCTGCTCGAACGGGGTCATCCCTTCGCCAGTGCCGAATCGGAAGGGTCGAAGTTCCGCAGCGCCGCCGTTCGAGTCGTTGGCACGGCAGACGTCGAAGTGGCCGTAGGTACGAGACTTTTGGCGACCGATGACGACGCGAACGACCTGGCACGCGTCGGAGTGTGCTGTCTGAAACCGACCCGCAACCGAGACACCGTTAACATTCACGATTATCCAACGGCGTTCCGCCCGCGCACCCTTTCGGGGGACCTCGGATCGCCCGCGTCGACCATGGCAGAACAACTGCTTGCCGGTCGAGTGACGAAGTTGCTTCGTGCAGCCAAATCCGCTTACGAGGATGGCACGCCGGCGAGCGACGTCACCAGCAGGCTCGAGGAGCGGATGGAATCGTTATTCCCCACGCCCCCGCCGGTGAGTCCCGACGTGTTCGTGAGACTGACCAACGGTGTCCTGGAGATCGAGGTCGATCCCCACCGTTACGAGGGGCTCGCGATGCAGGCCTTCCAAGCTGCACTCCGACTGAATTGATTCGTTTCTCGCCAACCCCCGACACGGCGACGATATGCATGCAAGTTGCCCGAACGGGATAACATGCGAGAATGTAGGCCGCCGATGGGAACCGAGAAGATGTTTGGCTATCCGCTAGCCATCATCGCGAGCTTCGCGATGATGACGCAGCGGCCCGAGAGTTCATCCACTGATCTCGAAGTGGATGGCGGGGGTGGTGCTTTGCATGCTGCAAAGGAGAAGCGCGCGAGCGCTGCGGATCGAACCACGTCTGCCATTTCGAATCCGGCGCCTGCACCGCGTCCGGGCGCGGAAACGCCAGAGCTACGCGCCCTGCGCGCAGCCGAAACGCGACTCTTTCCCGAATACGATCATCCGCCGCTCGATCAGAAGAGTGCCGCGATGGGCACGACCAGCTGCGAGAATCCAAACTACGATCTCGCTCGCTCAGCCCCGGCAGAGATCCCTGCAGCACCGGATTGGTTGAAGGGACTGGAACGGCCCACGATCGCCGTGCCGCGCGATCCGAAGGTGGCCAAGTACATCCGCCACTTCGGCGCCGCACCCGAAGGGCGGTCGGTGTTCTCGAACTGGCTGCGCCGCTCCGGCGCTTACCGTCGCATCGTGTCCGATGCGCTCGAGAAGCGAGGCCTGCCGCAAGATCTGATGGCGGTCATGTTCGTGGAGAGCGGATGTTGGCCCAAGGCCGTGTCGCCAGCAGGTGCGGCGGGGCTGTGGCAATTCATGCCGCAGACCGCGCGAGCCTATGGTTTGACGATCCAGCCAGGCTACGACGAGCGTAGGAACATCTGGCGCTCGACGGACGCCGCCATCAACCACCTCGCGGATCTCTACAATCAGTTCCAGTCGTGGCACCTCGCCCTTGCCGCGTACAACCTCGGATACCAGCGTCTCCTCGATCGTCTCGAGCAGACCAGAACCGAAGACTTCTTCTCCCTCGCACGTCAGCCCGAGGGGCTCCCGGTCGAAACGGCACTCTACGTGCCGAAGATCCTCGCCGTCGCCGTCATCTTGCGAAACCTCGAGTACTTCGGTTTCGACGACGTTGAGCAGCTCCCGGCAATTTCCGCTTCGCGCATCACGGTGCCCCCGAATACTCGTCTCTCGCTCTTGGCACGAGCCGCAGGAACGAGCTTGCGGAGGATCCGTGAGCTCAATCCGCAATTCTTGGGCGACGAGGTCCCTGACGTGGGCGCGACGACGTACGCCCATTTGCCGAACAGCGGTCTCGCTCGCGCGAAGATGATGCTTCCGCGACTCCTCAATTCCGACACGGGTGGTGACGTCGATTTCAAGGTCACCAGCGACTTCGATTGGGGACGGGACGAGATTCGACACCGATTGGCGCGGTCGGCTCGCACAGACCAATCCGACCAAGGCCAACGGTGGAGAAGGTCGCTCGAAGGACGCCTCTTCCTCCGACGGAGACTTGGAGATCCCCCGACGCAAGTCGAAGCACCGCGAGTCGTTCGACACCGAGTATAGCGACGGCGTTCCCATGTCGTTGCGACGAGAGGAGTCATCGTCGAAGCGGAAGCGAAGCAAGATCGACGAGGAGCTGGCTTACGAGAGCGAGAGCGAGCTCGCGCCCTCCCCCACCCCGCCACCGAAGTACTACTTGGTCCGGCGCGGCGACACGCTCTCCGAGTTGGCGCGTTCCTTCAACGTCACTCAGGAGGATCTGGTGCGCGTCAATCGTCTCACCAATCCGTCAAAGATCATGGCGGGCACGCGACTTCGAATCATCGCGAGTAACGACTAGCCTCCGCCCATCTGCCGTCGAGAACCGACTGCGGACGGGGAGAAACGGCAAACTCGGCTCACCTCGAGAGACCCCCGCGCGATCGAAGCGCGGGGTTCTGCGTTTAAACGTGTGCGCGCCGGACCAACCCAACTGACACGCTCAATCGAGCCTGCCTCCCTTGGACCCACCGAATGCTGATGCGCGCGCGCAGCGACCAACGGAAGACGCACGCGCGCAGCGCGACGAACGACCGCGTACCCCACGCGACGTTGGCCATGGCGCGCCCTCGCGCGCAGCGACCAATGGAGTTACACACGCGCTCGTTCCCCTGACTGCGACTCGCGGCGCTCGCTCCCCTGACTGCGACTCGCGGCGCTCGCTCCCCTGACTGCGACTCGCGGCGCTCGCTCCCCTGACTGCGACTCGCGGCGCTCGCTCCCCTGACTGCGACTCGCGGCGCTCGCTCCCCTGACTGCGACTCGCGGCGCTCGCGTCAGTCGCAGTCCACACTTGCCCCCATGGGAAATCCCACTGTGTGACGCGTTCGAGGCCGCCCGTGCAGCCGGAATGCGCCACGCGGGCGCGACGTGAGTGAACCTTCACTCCGCGTCGTCGTCGGCAGCTTTCGCATCCTTCTTCTTCGTTGCTTCAGAGGACGCGGCCGCCGGCTTCTTCGAGTCGGCGGGTGAAGTCGCAGGCTTCTTCGAGTCGGCGGGTGAAGTCGCAGGCTTCTTCGAGTCGGCGGGTGAAGTCGCAGGCTTCTTGGTGTCCTCGACTTCGGCCGCGGACTTCTTCGCTGCAGGTGATTCTCCCGAGGATTTGCCAGCGTCCCGGGTATTGGATTCGACGACACGGTCCCAAAGCGACGGCTGCCGAACGACGAGATTGCCGTCAACCAGGTCGATTTGCCGCTCGAGTTCGGCGGTCCGAAGCTTCCGCCCTTCCGCGTCCAGCCCTTGAATTTGCTCGAGCACCCGGATGCGATTCGAGTCGAAGATCGGCGCGGCGGTGAGCCGGTAATTCACCGCTCCCGACGTCGATGGCTCTCCGCCGGACAGTTGGCGTCGACGTTCTGTCGCGATATTGGCCTGCAAAACCAGCTTCCCGTGCCAGGGCACGAAGATCCGCGTCCAATTCTCGCAGGTCTCTTCCAGCTGCTTGCCGTTGCAGCCTTCGTCCATGGCCGTGACGACGAACGCGCCGCCGAGCCGTTCGACGGCAAATCGACTATTCTCGAGGGAACCTTTGTAGACGCCCACGCCGTAGACTTCGGCGAATTCCTCGTCGGCTCGCACCAACGCAAGCGGCCCGACCCGCTCTCCACTCGACGCCACGTGCGTCTTGAACCAGACGATCTTCACCCGGTTGGGGCCAGCCCCGAACAACAAGTCGCCACCTTCGGGCTGCATTGGCCACGCTCGAACGGGCTTGGTGTCCTGAAATTCCGAACCTCGGAACAGAAACTCGCCAGTGCAGACCGCGGAGTCGCCAGAAATCCCAGCACCACCTTCCGCGTAGGTTGGAAATACGCTTTTCCAATACTGAGTGTCCGTCAACTGACGCATGAATCCACGTTGGGACTCTGCACGCGCCGGCAACGGCTGAAGACAAGCGGGGATCGGCACGGATCGCCGCGGAGCGTCCGAATTGACGGATTGCGCCGGCGTGCCGCAGGACGCAACGGCGCAACACGCCGCAAGCCCCCACGAGATCCCAGTCCACCGAGCCAAAGTCAGCGAGGTAGCAGTCATGACGGTCGTGTCCATATCGCAATTGCACCGATGCGACCTAGTTCCCAGCAAGGGATCGAACAGGTTCGGCTCTTCGGCCCGGTCAACATCTAAATGCGGCTCCCATCTTGAGTTCTTGTGTCACGAGCGACTAATCTCCCGACAGGAGCGGGATAGCTCGGTCGGTTAAGCCTCTAGCCCACCTCGATGCGAGGCAGCCCGGCAACCTCAGAAAAGGACCAGAACGATGTCATATGAGTTTTACATTACCATCGAAGGCGTAGCGCAAAACAAGTTCAAGGGGGAAAGCCTAATCACCGCACACGCGGAAAAGCTCACCGGGCTCAGCTACTCGCACGAGATCACTGCGCCTCGTGACATTGCAACCGGTCTCCCGAGCGGCAAGCGCCAGCATTTCCCAATCAAGATCGTCAAGGAGTGGGGCCCCGCATCGCCACAAATCATGGCGGCGCTCTGCACCAACGAGCTCCTGAAGCGCGTGTTCTTCGAGTTCTATCACACCACCAAAGAAGGAAAGATGGAGTGCTATTACACGATCGAACTCAACGACGCGACAATCTCCGGCGTCAAGTACATGACCGGTACGGGTACTAGCGCGAACTCCGCCAAGCACACGGACCAGTGGGACACCTTGGAGTTGGAAGAGGTTTCGTTCACGTACCAGAAGATCACCGCCTCGAACGTCATCGCGAGCACCCAGGCGGTCGACAGCTGGATCGCGCAGAACGCCTAATCGCGTGAGCCGGGCGCGTCCAAAGTGGGCGACACCCGAGCAGGCCTAGTTTCCAACCGACGACGAGCACATGGCCCAAAACAGTCTCCTCCGCCGAGTACGCCTTGGTGCAACCAACGATACTCGACGTATCACGGACACCGATTTGCGAGACTCGGTGCTGGAGCACCTGAGGGTCATGTGCTCGACCCGTATCGGAACCATGGTGACTCGTCCCGATTACGGTGTCTGCGACGTCAGCGAGCTGGTTCGTGCCTATCCGGACGGTACCGATGCCATGGCAAAATCACTTCGCCATAGCATCGCGACCTACGAACCCCGACTGACGAACGTCCGAGTCAACCACGTGCCGAGCGACGACCTCATCCTGCGCTTCGAAATCAGCGGCGAGCTCGTCACGAGTCACGGCAAGGCACCGGTGCGATTCGAGACGACCGTCGATACTGCCCGGCGCCTGAACGTACGCTAGATGATCTGTGCCATTCGGAACCGAGCGCGAAGGCCCGAGAGCTACGATGGTACTCGACGATATTACTTCCGCAGCTCGATGGGTGATGGTCGGATGCCCTGCCCATCCACGGAATCCAAACCTCGGACCGCACGCCTCGTCCACCAAGGAAACGTAGGGTAGAGGTCAGCGACCCACCTCGGCGCGAGACGGCTCGCGCCAAACGAAGTCGGTCACTTCGTCAGCCCCCGCGGAGCAAGGCCCCAATTGTTCAACAAGTACTATCAGGACGAGCTCACTTATCTTCGCGATCTGGGTCGGGAGTTTGCACGCGAGTATCCAGCGCTGGCGCCCGTCCTCGGACAATCGGGAACGGATCCGGACGTGGAGCGATTGCTCGAGGGCGTCGCATTCCTCACCGGTCGAGTCCGGCAAAAGCTGGACGACGAGTTTCCCGAGATCATCCACTCCACCGCGTCGCTGCTGTTTCCGCACCTGTTGCGGCCCATCCCAGCCCTGAGCATTCTCGAGATCGTCCCCACGCGACAGGGGCTCCGTGATCGACGCGTCGTCGCCGCAGGAGCGGAGTTCGATACGACGTCCATCGACGGAACTGCCCTGCGCTTCAGCTCGACGCGGGATTGCGAGGTTCTGCCGTGGACCCTCGAAGGAACGCGATTGCAACCCGGCGCCAGCGGCCGCACGACGGTGACGTTCCAACTGAACGTTGCCCCCGGGCTCACCCTCGGGCAGCTGCGACCGGACAAGGTCCGTATCCACGTCTTGGAAGAAACCCGAATCGCGCTCCTACTGACGTACTTCTTGGTCGAGCACTGTCACGGCGTTTCCATCACGGCCAAGTCTCCGAACCAAAAGGACGGTGACGTCCTAAAGCTTTCGGCGGAGCACATCCGCCACGTCGGGCTCGAAGACGACGACGCACTCCTCCCGCACACCGAACACCTGCTGCCGGGGTTTCGCCTCGTCGAAGAGTACTTCCTACTCCCTCAAAATTCGCCTTCTTCGAGATTGGCGGTTTTGCAGAACTCGCACAGCGAGCTCCCAAAGCGACCACCCTCGAGGTCGTCATCGAGCTCGACAGTCACCCGCCCTTGGCGCACGCGCTGTCCGCCGATTGCCTACGGCTTCATTGCGTTCCCATCGTCAACGTCTTCAACACGACGGCCGAGCCGATCCGCATCTCTCAGGAGCGCGAGCGGTATCTCGTCCGCCCCGCAGCGTTGCCACGCGATTGCAGCAGCGTGTATACGCTCCTCGGCGTCACGGGCATCAACCGAAGCTCCGATCGCAGAAGTCCCGTGCGACCATTCTTCGACTACGCTCACGCCTTCGAAGCCGACGCCGCACTCTGTTACGTCACGAGCCTCCTACCGGGTACCGTTGGTAACGACGTCGATCTTTACATCAGCGTCGATTGTCCGGGCTCGACGGCGCCACTCGACCTAGACATTCTCAGCATCGAGCTCTTGGCGACCAATGGGCCACTCGGGGGTCAGGTTCGCGCGGGGGACGTCACCGTCCCGACCCCAACCTCGCCCGCGTTCGCGCAGTTCCACAATCTCGTCGCGGCAACGCCGTACATTCCCGTGCTCCTCGGCAAGGAAGTGCATTGGCGCGTCATTGCTCATCTGGCGACGGGACTTCGCACCCTGGCCGATCCGAACGTCCTTCGAGCTGCCCTACGCACGTACAATTTCCAGGGGCTGCTCGATTGCCAAGCGGCTCGCGCCGCGGACTTGCGCATCGATGCAATTCGAAAACTCAGCGTCGCTCCGACGGAGCGCCTCTATCGTGGCGCAGTCGTCCGAGGCATCGACGTCCAACTCGAGCTCGACGAGACCGGGTTCTCGGGTGAAGGCGACATGTACCTCTTCGGCGCCGTGTTGGATTGTGTCTTCGCGAGTTACGTGCCCCTCAATTCATTTGCCTTGACCACGTTCACCGGGTTGAGCTCACGAGTGACGAAGACCTTCGCTCCGCGCAGCGGCAACGTGGAGATCATTTGACCGTGACCACGGGGATCTCGCCCAGGTTCTCGTTCTTTCAGCTCGTGCATCTGCTCGAGCGCACTCATCCGGGTTGCGCTCCGGTCGGGCACCTCGGACCGGTTTCTCGCGAAATCGTCAGACTACGACACGATCCGCAGTTCGCCTTCGCCGCAAGCGACGTCACTCGCATCACCGAGAAGGCCAATCGAACGCACGTCACCACGGCTTTCATTGGTCTGACCGGCGCGACCACGCCACTTGCCATTTGCTTCGCCGACGACGTTATTCGCGGTGCCGACCCCGACGACGACAGTCTCGCCGCCTTCTACGACGTCTTCCACCACCGGATCATCTCGTTTCTATACCGGAGCTGGTCGAAGTACCGTCCCGTCCCTCAGTTTCAGTCCAACGGGAGCGACCCGTTCACACGTCGTGCGTTGTCGCTGCTCGGGACGACCGCCGACGTGTCTGCGGCGAGCGGAGCGCTTTCGCCCTTCGAACAGCTCGCCCTCGCGCCCATCTTCGCGAGCCGAGCCCGGTCGGCGCGTTCACTCGAGCTGGTCCTTAGGCGCATCTACCCCGGGATTGGCATCACCATCGAGTCCTTCGTCGATCGACAGGTGGTGTTCGATCCGACGGAACGAATGCGGCTCGGGCAACACCACACGAACCTGAACCGCGACTTCACGATTGGGCGCTCCGTGCGGGACCGCTCTGGACGCTTTCGCGTCAAAATTGGACCCGTGTCGCAAGAGCACTCCGAGCGATTCCTTCCCGGTGGGCAGGACTACCCTCGCCTCCGCGGGATTGTCGAACACTTCACGCGGGGAGTCCTCGAAGCCGAGGTGGAAATCGAGCTCGATGCCTCCGCATCCCCCCGATTCTGCATCGGCGCCACCGTGGGTGCTAGACTCGGCGTGACCACCCGTCTCGGCTCACGCACGCAGGGACGCACGAAGTTACGGGTTCTCCTCAGCGACGACATGGCCGATCTCCGGCCCACCATCGTTACGGAAGCGTAGAACCGTCCCGCCACAGCCCGCGATCTACCGGTATGTCACAACAACTCGAGCAACGGCTCGCCTCCCTCGAGGCAACCCTCCTGGTCAATGCGAAAGACGCGTGGACGCACGTACGAATTGCGTTCGTGCAGCTACAGCTGGGACGAGACGCCGACGCCCTGCAGTCCTTCGCCAAAGTGATGACTTTGGATTCCGAAGCTGCCGGAGGGCCCCCACGGTCAGGGCGAGGTATTTCTTCACCGGAAGGATTGGTCGTCCGCGCTCGCCTCCTTCGGGAAGGCCCTCGAGCTCGATTGCCGTCACCTCCCGACCCTCGCCAGCCTCGTGCGGCTCCACGAAGAGCGAGGCAATCCCGAACTCGCGACACCCCACTACGCGACCATCCTCGAAACAAAGCCGGAAGATTCGGCTCGGCGCAAACGCGCCGCGTTTCACTATTACGAGAGAAATAGCCATCCCGAGCCTTGCGGCTCTTCGAGCGGCTCGGAGAAGCCGCCGCCGGTGACGACGAGATAACGGAGGCGCACGGCACGTGCCTCGCGCATCTCGAGCGTTGGTCCGACGCTGGTCCACGTCCTCGATCCCCTTTGCGCCAAGGCCACGGCGTCGCCTCGCGCGAAGATCACCTTGGCTACGGCGTATGAACGGCTCGGTGACTTCGCTTCGGCGCTGCCGCAGTGGCGGAGCGTCCACGCGGTCGACCCATCGAACACGAACGTGGCCCTCGGCGTCGCGCGATGCTGCGTCGAGCTCGCGCAGTATCGCGAGGCCCTCGATGTCCTCGGTCGTATGCAGGCCGCGTCGCGACCGGGCGCACCAACGGAGCACGGCAGCGAGCCCTATTGGCTCGAGGCACGTGCACATCTCGGAGTCAAGGATCCCGCTGCGGCCGCGCGCGTCGCGATGCGAGGGATCCCGCTTGCACCAACCGGCGAGGCTCGACTCGACTTCGTCGCAGGTGAGGCCTTTTTCGAGCTCGGCCAATTCGACGAAGCCAACGGCTACCTCGAGAAGGCAACGCGCTACAGCCCCGAGCACCTCCGGGCTTGGTTGCTCCTCGGTCACGTGAATTGCGCGACTTACGCGATTCGACACCGCACGCCGAGCCTTCGAGCCAGCAACGTTGCTTGTCCCGAGGGATCCGGACGTGCACCTCACGCGAGCCAACTTCGAGCAAGCCCATGGTGAGCCGTCGCGTGTGCTCGATGCGTTCGTCCGCGTCACGGAACTGAACCCACGGAGCGCCGAGCGTCGCGCAGCTCGAAGCGCAAGTACGCTCCATCAACCGACAAGGCCGGACGGTGGACATCACCCTTTCCATCGATTCGGCCGCCGGAAGCGGTGAGCTCGAGCGCTCGTGCAGTTCAAACTCGGGCGTATCCACCACGACCGCAGCGAGCAGCTGCAGATGGCCGAGCTCGTCGGCGATGCGATCAAGGCCGCCACCTTCCTCGCGCTGCTGCTCGTGGTCGGCGGCACCTACCTGTTCCGCGACCTGCTCGAGCAGCGCATCGGCGCGCTGCGCAGCACCGCGGCCCAGGTGGCCGCCGGCCGGCTGGCCGAGCGCGTGCAGCCCTCCGCGCGCGACGACGAGTTCGCCCTGCTGGAGCACGACATCAACCGCATGCTGGACCGCATCGAAAGCCTGATGCAGGGCGTGCGCCACGTCTCCGACACCATCGCCCACAACCTGCGCACGCCGCTCACGCGCGCGCTGGCACGGCTGCACGAGGCCCAGCGCGAAGGCAGCGCGCCCGAGGCCCTGCGGGATGCCTGCGCCGCCACCATCGTCGAGCTCGAGCAGCTCAACACCGTGTTCCACAAGCTGCTGCAGATCGCCGAGGCCGAGGCCGGCGCGCAGCGCCAGCAGTTCACGCCGCAGTCGCTGTACGCCATCGCGGCCGACGTGGTCGAGCTCTACGCCGCCGTGGCCGAAGACCAGGACTGCCAGCTGCAGCTGGCCGGCGACGGCCCGGCCCAGGTGGCGGGCGACCGCGACCTGCTGGCCAGCGCCGTCGCCAACCTCGTCGACAACGCGCTCAAGTACACGGCGGCCACGCCCGGCGCGCGCGTCGACGTGTCGGTGCGCACGCGCAACGGCCAGGTCGAACTCGCGGTGCGCGACAACGGTCCCGGCGTGCCGGCCGCGGCGCTGGCGCGGCTGGGCCAGCGCTTCTTCCGGCTCGACGAGCGCCTGCCCGGCACCGGCCTGGGCCTGGCCAGCGTGCGCGCCATCGCCCGGCTGCACCGCGCCGGCCTTGCGTTCGAGGACGCCGCTCCCGGCCTGCGCGTGCGGCTGACCCTGCCGCACAGCTGACCGCGGCGCGCACCTAACCAAACGTTCATCTTCTGGTCATGCACGGCCGCCGGCCGCATTCCTAGCATCGCCCCCACGCGCCGCCATGGCGCCGTTCCCCACCAGAAGGAGGCAATTTTGGGAATCAAGAGCCAGAGAGACTTTTATGCCGGCGTGATGTTCAGCGCGTTCGGCGTCGCGTTCGCCTGGGGCGCGACCAGCTACACCGTCGGCGACTCGGCCCGCATGGGCCCCGGGTACTTCCCGCTGCTGGTCGGCGTGCTGATCGCCATCCTGGGTTCGCTGATCATCTTCAACTCGCTGCGCCACGGCGGCGCGGACGGCGACCCGATCGGCAAGGTGGCCTGGCGGCCGCTGGTCTTCATCATCGGTGCCAACCTGGCCTTCGGCGTGCTGCTGGGCGGCGTGCCCACGCTGGGCATCCCGGCCATGGGCCTGATCGTGGCGATCTACGCGCTGACCTTCATCTCCAGCCTGGCCGGCGACCAGTTCGATGCCCAAGGGCGTGCTCATCCTGGCCACCGTGCTGGCGATCGGCAGCTACATCGCGTTCGAGCTGTGCTCTCAAGCTGAACTTCCAGATCTGGCCCACTTTCATCGCAGTGACGACATGGAACTGTTCGACAACCTCGCGACTCGGCTTCGGCGTCGCCTTCACACTGCAGAACCTGCTGTACGCCTTCGTCGGCTGCCTGCTGGGCACGCTGATCGGCGTGCTGCCGGGCATCGGCCCGGTGGCCACCATCGCCATGCTGCTGCCGGCCACCTACGCCCTGCCGCCGGTGGCGGCGCTGATCATGCTGGCCGGCATCTACTACGGCGCGCAGTACGGTGGCTCGACCACCGCCATCCTGGTGAACCTGCCGGGCGAATCTTCATCGGTGGTGACCGTCATCGACGGCTACCAGATGGCGCGCAAAGGCCGGGCCGGGCCGGCGCTGGCGGCGGCGGGCCTGGGCTCGTTCTTCGCGGGCTGCGTGGGCACGCTGATCCTGGCCGCCTTCGCGCCGCCGCTGACCGAGGTCGCCTTCAAGTTCGGCCCGGCCGAGTACTTCTCGCTGATGGTGCTGGGCCTGATCGGTGCGGTGGTGCTGGCCTCGGGCTCGCTGATCAAGGCCATCGCCATGATCGTGCTGGGCCTGGCTCTCGGCCTGGTCGGCACCGACGTGAACTCGGGCGTGGCGCGCTACTCGCTTCGACATCCCGGAACTGACGGACGGCATCAGCTTCATCGCCATCGCCATGGGCGTGTTCGGCTACGGCGAGATCATCGCCAACCTGGCCCTGCCCTCCGAGCGAGCGCGAGGTCTTCACCGGCCAAGGTCAAGGGCCTGATGCCGACCAAGGAGGACTTCAAGCAGATGACGCCCGCGGTGCTGCGCGGCACGGCCCTGGGCTCGGCCCTGGGCATCCTGCCGGGCGGCGGCGCGCTGCTGTCGGCCTTCGCGTCCTACACCATCGAGAAGCGCATCAAGCTCAAGCCGGGCGAGGTGCCGTTCGGCCAGGGCAACATCCGCGGCGTGGCCGGTCCCGAATCGGCCAACAACGCCGGTGCGCAGACCTCCTTCATCCCGCTGCTGACGCTGGGCATCCCGCCCAACGCCGTGATGGCGCTGATGGTCGGTGCCATGACCATCCACAACATCCAGCCGGGCCCGCAGGTCATGACCAGCAACCCCGAGCTGTTCTGGGGCCTGATCGCCTCGATGTGGATCGGCAACCTGATGCTGATCATCCTGAACCTGCCGCTGATCGGCATCTGGATCAAGCTGCTGTCGGTGCCCTACAAGTGGCTGTTCCCGTCCATCGTGCTGTTCTGCGCCGTCGGCGTGTACTCGGAGAACAACAACAGCTTCGAGATCTGGATGGTCGCCATCTTCGGCGTGGTGGGCTACCTGTTCCACAAGCTCGTCCTGCGAACCGGCGCCGCTGCTGCTGGGGCTGATCCTGGGGCCGATGATGGAAGAGAACCTGCGCCGCGCGCTGCTGCTCTCGCGCGGCGACTGGAGCGTGCTGGTCACGCGCCCGCTGTCGGCCACGCTGCTGGCGCTGGCGGCGCTGCTGCTGATCGTGGTGCTGCTGCCCTCGGTCAAGGCCAAGCGCGAGGAAGCCTTCGTCGAGGAGTAATCCTCCTCCAAGCAAGGCAGAAGGCCGGCACCGCGAGGTGCCGGCCTTTTGTCGTTCAGGCCGTGAAGCGGCGCTCGGGCAGCGGGATGAACTCGCTGTCGCCCGGCACGCGGCCGAAGCGGCCGGCCTCCCAGTCGTCGGCGGCCTGCACGATGCTCTCCTTGCGGCTGGCCACGAAGTTCCACCACATGTGGCGGTGGCCCAGCGGCGCGCCGCCGACCACGGCCACGCGCGCAGGCGCGGTGCTGTGGATGGCCACGCCGGCGCCGGGCCGCAGCACGGCCAGCTGGCGCGGCGCCACCTCCTGGCCGTCCACGGTCAGCGCATGGTCGACGGCATAGACCGCCAGCTCAGGCGCCAGCGGCGGCAGCACGAAGCTGGTGCCGCCCCGCAGCGCCACGTCCAGGTACACGGTCTCGGAAAAGGTGGTCACGGGCGAGACCTTGCCGAAGGCATGGCCGATCAGCACGCGCACCTGCACGCCGTCCACGTCCAGCACGGGGATGCTCGCGGCCGGCGTGTGCTCGAAGCTCGGCTCCACGCGCTCGTGCGCCTCGGGCAGGGCCGCCCACAGCTGCAGGCCGTGGTTCACGTAGGACTGCCGGGCCAGCCGCGCCGGCCGGCGCTCGGAATGCGCGATGCCGCGCCCGGCCGTCATCCAGTTGATGGCGCCCGGCTGGATCTCCTGCGCCGAGCCCAGGCTGTCGCGGTGGAAGATCGCGCCTTCGAACAGGTAGGTCACGGTGGCCAGGCCGATGTGCGGATGCGGCCGCACGTCGTGGTTGTCCTCGGGCCGCTGCTCGGCCGGGCCGAAGTGGTCGAAGAACAGGAAGGGGCCGACGGCCTGGCGCCTGGCCGACGGCAGCAGCCGGCGCACGGCGAAACCGCCGCCCAGATCCTTGTCGTGTCCGTTCAGCAGCAGTTCGATGGGCATGCGCGTCTACTCCCCAGGAATCGTGGATCGCGCCAGTGTAGTCAGCGCCGGTCCACGCTGAAGCGCCCGGCACCGAATGCCACGAACGCCAGCAGGCCACCCGCGATCGCCACGTTCTTCATGAACATGAGCTGCTGCACCATGGCCTTGTCGGCCGGCATCGCCCAGTAGTTGTGGAAGAAGAACGAGGCCGCCAGCGTGAACGCCGCCAGCACCAGCGCCGCGAGCCGCGCCTTGAAGCCGACCAGCAGCGCCAGCCCCAGGCCCAGCTCGACCACGATGGCCAGCACCGCGCCCACCTGCGGCAGCGGCAGGCCGACCGAGCCGATGTAGCCCACGGTGCCGGCGAAGCCGGTCAGCTTGCCGAGGCCGGCCGGGATGAACAGCACGGCGATCAGGATGCGGCCGACCAGGGCCAGCGCGTCCTGCGCGGGGCTCGGGGGAATGGGATGGGCGTTCATATGTCGTACTCCTTGCGGGATGGTGGGGAAGACGGCCCGCGCGCCCCCATGGCGCGCCGGCCCGGGCAATATCAGGCGGCCAGGTCGAACACCAGCACCTCGGCGTCCTTGCCGCCGGCCAGGCGCAGCTCCGACTCGCCGGCCAGCAGGGCCGCGTCGCCGCCGGACAGGCGCTGGCCGTTGACGGTCAACTCGCCGCGCACCAGGTGCACGTAGCCCTTGCGCGCCGGGTCCAGCGCCAGCGTGGCCGCCTCGGCGCCGTCGAACAGGCCGGCGTACAGCGCGGCATCGGCATGCACCGTCACCGAGCCCTCGGCACCGTCGGGCGAAGCCACCAGCCGCAGCCGGCCACGCTTGTCGGCGGCTTCGAAGCGCTTTTGCTCGTAGCTCGGCGCGATGCCGTTCTCGGCGGGCTCGATCCAGATCTGCAGGAAGTGCGTGGTCTGGTCCGGCGCGTGGTTGAACTCGCTGTGCATCACGCCGGTGCCGGCGCTCATGCGCTGCACGTCGCCGGGCGGGATGCCCTTGACGTTGCCCAGCGTGTCCTTGTGCGCGAGGTTGCCCTCCAGCACGTAGCTGATGATCTCCATGTCGCGGTGGCCGTGCGTGCCGAAGCCCTTGCCCGGGGCGACGCGGTCCTCGTTGATCACGCGCAGGTTGCCCCAGCCCATGTGCGCCGGGTCGTAGTAGCCCGCGAACGAGAAGCTGTGGTGGGACTTGAGCCAGCCGTGGTCGGCATGGCCCCGGTCGGCGGATTTGCGCAGTGTCAGCATGGTGGGCTCCTTGGGTGGTTCGACGTGCGCCGCAGGCAGCGCATGGGCAGAACTTTAGGCGTCGTGCATTCAAAGACAATGCACGTGAATTCGCGTCATCGTTCAAACCGACTGAATCAAACATGCCCAGCCACCAGCCCCCCAGCCCGCGCGACGTGCTGACGCCCGACGCCCTGGCCATGCTGCAGGCCATCTCCAGCTCCGGCAGCTTCGCCGCGGCCGCCCGTGCGCTCGGCCTGGTGCCCAGCGCGCTGACCTACCGCGTGCGCCAGATCGAGGACGCGCTGGACGTGCTGCTGTTCGACCGCAGCTCGCGCCAGGCCCGGCTGACCGAGGCCGGCGCCGAACTCATGCGCGAGGGCCAGCGCCTGCTGCACGAGATCGACGCCGTGGCCAACCGCGTGCGCCGCGTGGCCACCGGCTGGGAGCCGCAGCTCACGCTGGCCGTGGACAGCGTGATCTCGCGCACCACCATGCTGGACCTGTGCGAGGCCTTCTACGCGATCGCGCCGCCCACGCGGCTGAAGATCCGCGAGGAGGTGCTGTCCGGCACGCTGGAGGCTCTCGTCACCGGCCAGGCCGACCTGGCGATCGGCGTCGTGACCCAGGGCGGCGCGATCCGCGACCTGCAGGTCAAGCCGCTCGGCAAGATGCGCTTCGTCTACGCCATGGCCCCGCACCACCCGTTGGCGCGCGCCGACGAGCCGCTGCCCGACGCGCTGGTGCAGCAGCACCGCGCCGTGGCCGTGGCCGATTCGGCCCAGCGCGCCAACGTCACGCTGGGCCTGCTGGGCGGGCAGGACGTGCTGACCGTTCCCACCATGCGCGCCAAGCTCGAGGCCCAGCTGCGCGGCCTGGGCTGCGGCTTCCTGCCCGAGAACCTGGCCCGCCCCTACCTGGACACCGGCCGCCTGGTGGCACGCCGCGTGCAGCAGCCCGAGCGCGTGGTCGACGTGGGCTACGCCTGGCACGCCGCATCCAGCGGGCTGGGCCTGGGCCGCGCCGTGCAGTGGTGGCTGCAGCAGCTGGAGAGCCCGGCCACGCGCGCGGCCCTGCTCAATGCACCGCATGCGGGTTGATGCGGGTGTGCCCCGCGGGCGAAGGCCACGGCCCACCGTGTAGAGTCAGGCCATGAACACGCGCACCCGGCCCACAAGATCCACGACATCCGCCGCGCCCGCGCGGCGCATCGCCATCGTCGGCGCCGGCATGGCCGGCATCGCCTGTGCCCGCACGCTGGCCCAGGCCGGCCACGGCGTGCAGGTGTTCGAGGCCAACGGCCTCGCCGGCGGCCGCATGGCCACGGCCGACACGGCCTTCGGCGGCTTCGACCACGGCGCCCAGTACTTCACCGTGCGCGATGGCCGCTTCGCCCAGGCGCTGGAGCAGACCGCCAAGCCCCTGTGCAAGCCCTGGAGCGCCAACACCGTGCACGTGCTCGACCCCTATGGCCGCGTGGCCGCCGCCGCGCTGCCCACCGGCGAGCGGCACTGGGTGCCCTCGCCCGGCATGCAGGCGCTGCCGGCGCACTGGGCGGCCCCGCTCGCCATCGAATGCGGCACGCGCGTGACCGGCATCGCGCCCGACCGCCTGCAGCCCGACCAATGGCAGCTGACCACCGAAGGCATGCTCGGCACGCCCGATGCGCAGCGCGTGTTCGGCGGCTTCGACGACGTGGTGCTGGCCGTTCCCAGCGCGCAGGCGCTGCAGCTCTTGCGCGCGAGCGGCCTGGCGCCCGCGCTGCAGCAGCGCATCGCCGCCGTCAGCGTCGGCCCGTGCTGGACGCTGCTGCTGGCCTTCCCGCAGGCCCAGCAGGCCGGCCTGCCGCACCTGGGGCCGCAGTGGAACGCGGCGCGCAGCACGCACCACCGCATCGCCTGGCTGGCGCGCGAGAACTCCAAGCCCGGCCGCGGCGCCATCGAGCGCTGGACCGTGCAGGCCTCCACCGCCTGGTCGGCCGAGCACCTGCAGGACGAGCCGGCGCGCGTGCAGGCCAAGCTGCAGCGCGCGTTCGCCGAAGTCACCGGCATCCGCGCCGAGCCGGCCTTCGCCACGGCCCACCTGTGGCACCAGGCCCAGACCCTGGTGCCGCTGGGCGCCAGCCATGTCTGGGACGAGGCGCTGCGCATCGGCGTGGCCGGCGACTGGTGCCTGGGCCACAGGGTCGAGGACGCCTTCGTCTCGGGCCTGGAGCTGGCACTGCAAATGGCGTGAGCTACACCGGCCGCTTCGCGCCCTCGCCCACCGGACCGCTGCATGCCGGATCGCTGGTCGCCGCGCTGGCCAGCTGGCTCGACGCCCGCGCCCATGGCGGCCGCTGGCTGGTACGCATCGAGGACGTGGACCGGCCGCGCTGCCCGCCCGGCACCGATGCATTGATCCTCTCGCAGCTGGCCGCCTGCCAGCTGCTGCCCGACGAGGAACCCACCTGGCAATCGCGCCGCGGCGCGCTGTACCAGGCCGCGCTCGACCGGCTGGTGGCCGGCGGCCATGCCTACCCCTGCGCCTGCTCGCGCAGCGCGATCGCATCGGCGCAGCCGGCCCGGCGCCACGGCGAACTGATCTACCCCGGCACCTGCCGCCAGGGGCTGCACGGCCGGCCGGCGCGCGCCTGGCGCCTGCGCACCGACCGGGCCGGCCCCGTGGCCTGGACCGACCGCCGGCTCGGCCCGCAGCAGCAGGACGTGGAGCGCGCCGTGGGCGATTTCGTGCTGCGCCGCGCCGACGGGCTGTGGGCCTACCAGCTTGCCGTGGTGGTGGACGACGCCGACCAGGGCATCAGCGACGTGGTGCGCGGCGAAGACCTGGCCGACAACACGCCGCGCCAGATCCTGCTGCAGCGTGCGCTGGGCCTGCCCACGCCGCGCTACCTGCACACCCCGCTGGTGCTGGGGGCCGACGGCGAGAAGCTATCCAAGCAGAACGGCGCCCGGGCCCTGGCGCTGGACGACCCGGCGGCTGCGCTGCAGGCCGCCGCCCGCATGCTGGGCCTGCCCGAGGCCGCCGGCAGCCCGGCCGAGCGGCTGGCGCGTTGGGCAGCAGCCTGGGCACGCGATCCGTGACCCTGCGTCAGCCGCGCAGCTTCTCCAGCCGTCCGAATCCCAGGCGTCGCCGCTCGGCGGCCGGGCAAAATCCCCACGGCCGTGGGCTCACGCCTGTCCTTGAGTCGCAAGCGCCTGCTGCACCTGCTGGTACAGCGCCGGCAAGTCGCCCCGGATCGTCTTCCAGACGATTTCCAGATCCACCTTGTCGTAACCGTGCGAGACACGGTTGCGCATCGTGTACATGACCTGCCAAGGGATGTCGTTGTGCTGCGCGGCGAATTCAGGCGCGACGCGCTGGACGTTGTTCGATGCCTCGCCGAGGATCTCAATGTTGCGGATCACGGCATCCTGCACCAGTTCGCTGTTCAGGAACGCTACTTCGTCCATGCCTGCCGTATAGCGGTCGATGCGCGCGATGGCCTTCAGGATGTGCCCGAGGTAGTCAGTGACGCGCAGCGCTTTGGTCATACCGGCACCGCCTCCGAGAGAACCCGGCTGCGGAAAGCATCCGGCAAGGCTCTGGGCGTCAGTACATCCACCGACACCCCCAGCAAACGCTCCAGCTCCACCTGGATGGCGGCCACGTCCATCAGCGTCGTTTCCGGCGTCGGATCGATGAGGATGTCCAAGTCACTGCTGTCGGTATCCTGGCCGCGCAGGACGGAGCCGAACACCCTCGCATTGCGGGCACGGTGGGACTCGACCACCTGCCGGATCACGGCACGGTTCGAGGCCAGGGCTTCAGAGGGCGTCATGTCTTCTCCCACAACGGAATCCGGTTTCATCATAGATGGGCAGGTCATAACCGATCATGAACAGCGCCGCCTCCAGTCGGCGCCCCCCATGTCGCAGCGCCGGGAGGCCGCATCCAGCAGCACGCTCGCATAGAGATTCGCATGTGCGTGGACTGCGCCTGGGTACAAGCGCGGCAAGTCTACGCTGGCACAGCGGTTCTGCCCGCCTTTGGCCGGCGCCCAAGGGAATGCAAGCACGCCAGGAACACGGCCGCCGCGCGCCTTCTGCGCCCAGCGCACGACAGCCCGGCCGAGCGGCTGGCGCGCTGGGCAGCAGCCTGGCCGTTCGTGTGACGGATTTCACGGCCATGGCCGGCCGGCCAGAAACTTGATTTAGTTTTTTCGTGCGCTTGTCCGCCTTGTCCAGGTACGGGCGCAACAGTGGCCTGTACCCCATCAACCGCAAGGAGTAAACCACCATGCTGAGCCTGCACACCAACGCGGCATCCCTGTCCGGCCAGAACGCACTGGGAAGCACCAACAAGGCGCTGACCACCTCGCTGACCCGCCTGTCCACCGGCTACCGCGTCAACTCCGCCATGGACGACGCCGCCGGCCTGCAGATCGCCACCCGCCTGAACGCGCAGACGCGCGGCATGGCCGTGGCCCAGCGCAACACGCAGAACGGCATCTCGATGATGCAGACGGCGGAAGGCGCATTCAACGAAGTGACCAACATCCTGCAGCGCATGAAGGATCTGGCGACCGAAGCCGCAACGGCCTCGGCCTCCGAAGCCGACCGCGATGCCATGCAGGCAGAGTTCGACCAGCTGGGCGAAGAGCTGGGCAACATCATGGAGAACACCACGTTCGCTGGCGAGAAGCTGTTCGGCAAGGCGACGACCCCCGACGGCAAGTTCGGCGCGGCGCTGACCTTCCAGATCGGCACCACGGCCGCCGAGACGATGGTGCTGGACATCAGTACCGCTGCGGGTGACCTGAACACGGCGCTGGACGGCCTGGTCGCGTCCTTCACGGCAGGCGTCACGGCAGGCACGCCCGGCACCGAAATCGCCGGCACGGACGGCACCGCCGCCAACGGCAAGATCACCGAACTGTCCGACCTGCTGGACAACGTCGGTGCCCTGCGCGCCAGCCTCGGCGCTGCCTCCAACCGCCTGGACCACGTCTACAACAACCTGGGCAACATGAGCCTCAACACCGAAGCGGCCCGCGGCCGCATCATGGACGTCGACTACGCCTCCGAGTCGGCCAACATGACGACCAAGCAGATGCTGATGCAGGCCGGCACCTCCATGCTCAAGCAGTCCAACGCCATGTCGCAGCTGGCGCTGTCGCTGCTGCAGTAAGCGGCCACGCCCTCCCCTGAAGCCAACCGCGATCCGGTTGGCTTTTTCATGCCCGAACGCCACCGCCCGCACCGTCCATGAGCCTGGAGCCGATCTCCGCCGCCAGCCGCGCCGCCGCCGTGGTGCGTGCCGCCGCGCCGGGCCCGCAGGAGCGCGCCCCGCCGGACCCGGCCCTGACGCTGCGCCTGGTGCTGGGCGCCGGCGCCGCGGGCGAAAAGCTGGCGCGCGGCGAGCATGGCCAGGTCTACCGCCTCGGCGGCGGCGACGGCCTGTCGCAGTGGCGCGAAGGCCAGACCGTGCTGGTGCAGGTGCTGCGCGCCGGCCCGCCCATGGAGGTGCGCGTGCTCGGCGTGCTGGCGCCCGACGGCAGCGCGGCCACCGGCCCGCACGAGGGCCCGGACGCCGAACCGCCCGCCTTGCGGCCGGACCAGGCGGCCATCCTGCGCCTGGCCGCGGCCTCCAACGACACCATGGCGCTGGCCGCCCACTGGCGCCAGCGTACGCTGGCCGCGCTGCAGCAGGCCGCCACGCTGGCGCCCGCGCATTCCAGCGTCGCCGGCACCGAAGCCCCCGCCCCGCCCCACGCCGAAGCCGGCCTGCTGCTGCGCGTGCTGCCCTGGCACGGCTGGCCGCTCACGCTGTGGCTCGAGCAGCGGCGCTGGACCGGCGGCCCCAACCGCCGCGCACGCCGCCGCGCGGGCACGCGGCTGTGCCTGTCGGTGACCCTGGCGCCGCTGGGCACCGTGGGCCTGGTGCTGGATGTGCTGGACGTGCAGGTCGGCCTCACGCTCACCGTGGCCGACGCCGCCGGCGTCGCGCCGCTGCGCGCCCAGGTCGGCCCCATCGCCGCGCGCATGGCGCGCGCCGGCCTGCGCCTCATGCGCTGCCATGTGCGCCACGACCCCGGCTTCGCGGTGCCCGCCGCCGCCTGCACCCTGCCCGCCATCGGCAGCCACGAACTGCCGCTGGCCCTGTTCCGCGCCGGCACCGAGGCGCTGGAGGCGCTGCGCCGCCATGTCGGCCGCGGCACCCGGTGAGCCCGCGCACCGCGCCGGACCCCGCCCAGCAAGCCCCAGGGGCATCGCATAACATCACGACACAAAAGTTGCCGTTGCGACCGCCGCCCTGGCACCTCCTGGCGGCGGTGACGGCACCAGCGGGAGGTGCAATGAACCACGGGGCAGGCCGGAATCCTGCTGCGCAGCAGCTGGCGCAGCTGCGTGCCCTGGACGAGGTGATGGCCATCGCCGAGTTCACCCCCGACGGCACGCTGCGCCGCGCCAACGCGCACTACCTGGCGCTGCTGGGCTGCACGGCCGACGCGGCCGTGGGCAGCCACCACAGCCGCTGGTGCACGCCGGCCACCGCCGTCAGCGCCGAGTACGCCGGGCTGTGGCAGGCGCTGCGGCGCGGCCAGGCCCAGGCTGGCCCCATCGAACGCGAGCGCATGGACGGCGGCAGCTGCTGGCTGCAGTCCATCTACGCCCCCGTGCTGGACGCCGACGGCCAGGTGACCGAGGTGCTGGAGGTGGCCGCCGACGTGACCGAACGCCTGCTGCGCGAGCGCGCCGACGCGGCCCACTTGCGGCGCCTGTCGCTGGCGACGGACAACGCCGATGCGGCCATCGTCGTGACCGACGCGCAGGCCCGCATCCTCTACGTCAACGCCGGCTTCACGCGGCTGCTGGGCTGGCGCGCCGACGAGGTGGCGGGCCAGGATGCCGTGACCTGGCTGCTGTCCAACCAGGACGCCGTGGCCATCGAGGCCCTGCGGGCCACGCTGCGCGCCGGCCGGCCGGTCGAGCGCGAACGCATCGCCCTCGGCAAGGACGGGCAAAGCCACTGGGTCAAGGTCATCAGCCACCCGATCTTCGACGAGCTCGACGGCCGGCGCTACACCGTCTCCGTCTACACCGACATCACGCAGGCCAAGGTGCACGCCGCGCTGCAGCACCGCGTGCTGGAGGCCATGGCCCGCGAACGGCCGCTGGCCGAGGTGCTGGAGCTGATCTGCCGGCAGGTGGAGCATCTGGCGCCCGAGGTCAGCGCCAGCATCCTGGAGGTGGACGAGCAAGGCCGGCTGCACCCGCTGGCCGCGCCCAGCCTGCCGGCCGGCTACTCGCGCCAGCTCGACGGGCGGGCCATCGACCCCATCGGCGGCTCCTGCGGCACGGCCGCCTGGCGCAACGCGCCCGTGATGGTCGACGACATCGCCACCGACCCGCTGTGGGCGCCCTACCGCGCGCTCATCCAGCCGCTGGGCTACACCGGCTGCTGGTCCACCCCCATCCGCAACAGCCAGGGCGGCGTGCTGGGCACCTTCGCCTTCTACTTCCGCCAGCCGCGCAACCCGGCCAGCGCGGCCTTCCACCAGCGCCTGGTGGACAGCTGCACCCATCTGTGCGCTCTGGCGCTGCAGCGCGAACGCACGCGCCAGCACATCCGCCAGCTGGCGTTCTACGACAGCCTGACCGGCCTGCCCAACCGCAGCCTGCTGCATGCCCGGGCCGCCCAGGCCATCGCCGCCGCAGCGCGCAACCGCGAGACGCTGGCCGTGCTGTTCGTCGACCTGGACCGCTTCAAGCAGGTCAACGACTCGCTGGGCCATCCGGCCGGCGACGCCGTGCTGCGCCATGCCGCGGCCCAGTTGCAGCTGGAACTGCGCGCCTCGGACATCGCCGGCCGGCTGTCGGGCGACGAATTCGTCGTCGTGCTGCCGCAATGCGACGCCGGGCACGCGGCCGAGATCGCCGCCCGGCTGCAGTCGCTGCTGGCCGCTCCGCTGGCCGTGGGCGGCTCCGTGCTGTCGGTCACCGCCAGCGTGGGCGTGGCCATGTTCCCGGACGACGGCCGCACCATGGACGCGCTGCTGCAGCGCGCCGACATGGCCATGTACCAGGCCAAGACCGGCGGCCGCGGGCGCTTCTGCTTCTTCAGCTCCGGCATGAACGACGTGGTGCAGCAGCGGCTGGCGCTGGAGACCGCCTTGCGCCAGGCCGTGGGCACCGCGCAGATGCAACTGCACTACCAGCCGCAGATCGACATGGCCAGCGGCCGGCTGCACGGCGTGGAGGCGCTGGCGCGCTGGACCCATCCCGCGCTGGGCGAGATCGAGCCGGCGCGCTTCATCCCGCTGGCCGAGGACTGCGGCCTCATCACCGAACTGGGCCACTGGGCCCTGCGCGAAGCCTGCCGCCAGCTCGCGCAATGGCGCGGCGAGGGGCTGGCCGTGCCCTCGGTCTCGGTCAACCTCTCGCCCACCAGCTTCCACGACCGCGAACTCGCGCCCACCATTGCGCGGACGCTGGCGCAGCACGCGCTGACGCCGCAGGACCTGCTGCTGGAGCTGACCGAGAGCGTGCTGCTGGACGCCCATCCCAGCACCCTGCAGACCATCGCCGAGGTGCGGGCGCTGGGCGTGCGCCTGTCCATGGACGACTTCGGCACCGGCTACTCCAGCCTGAGCTACCTGCGCCGCCTGCCCGTGGACGAGATCAAGCTGGACCGAAGCTTCGTGGCCGACCTGGAGAGCGACGGCGCGGCGCGCGCGCTCAGCAACGCCATCCTGGAGATCGGGCGCAGCCTCAACCTCACGGTGGTGGCCGAGGGGGTGGAAACCACGGCGCAGGACGCGCTGCTGCGGGCGCAGGGGTATTCGGTGGCGCAGGGGTACCTGGTGGCCAGGCCGATGGCGGGGGCGGCGCTGGGGGAGTGGCTGGCGCGGATGCCTGGCCATTGAGCCCGGGGTGGCCTGAAAGCAAGCATGCTGCGGCCTGGAAGCAGCCCGCGGAACGAACAAGCTCAGCGGACGCCGAAAGCGGTCCGATGGAACGAAATGTTCTGCATCATTTGGGCGCGGAGTTGCTGAGATTTTCCGCCATCCGCGTCTGCCATCCCGGCCCAGTGGCCCGCCAGCGTTGAATCACGTCTTCTGTCAGCTGACTGGAAATCAGCCTCTTGGGATTCGCAGCCCTTGGCCGACCGCCCTTTTTCACGACACCACGCGCAAACATCTCGTCGGTGAGTTCGGGGAATTTGTCGTATTCGGCCTGTTGAATGACGTGCCGATCGACGCGGTTCAGACCAGAGCCCAAGGATGGGGCCGATGCGCGTTTGCCCACGGTCATTTGCTTTCCTCATGCTGAAAACGTGGCGTGTAGCCA
>JASGIX010000050.1:0-88434 GCA_049840955.1 Polyangiaceae bacterium | reverse complement strand
AGGCGCGCGGTTACGAGACCGTGAGCGTCGCCGGCATCGCGACGAATACCACCTTGCGACTGCGAAGACTCGGCGCGCTCCTCGTGCGCGTCGAAGATCCAAATCACGCGCCAGTCGCGGGTGCGCAGGTGACGCTCTCGGGGACGACCTTGTGGCCCGCTCGTCAAGTGACGACGAATGCCCAAGGCCTCGCGAACGTGCGCGGGCTGCTCGCAGGCTCCTTCGATTTACGCGCGCGTAAGGGCAACCTCGTGAGCGCGACTGAGCTCGGCGTCGTGCTCGCGCGCGGCGAAGAACGCGCCGTCACCTTGCGTTTGGCGCAAGGTCGTTTCGTCACGGTTTGGGTGACGGACGGAGATGCCGAGCCTGCCGTCGCCGTTCCCAACGCCGACGTCGTGGTCGCGGAGAGTGGACTTGCCGCGTTCCCCGAGCGCGGTCGCACCCAAGCGGACGGCAAGGTCACCCTCGGTCCTTTCGAGCCCGGATTGCTCTCGGCTTCGGCGACGGCGCGTGACTTCGTTGGAACGTCCATCGTGTCCGTGCCGCAAGATCTCGTTGGTGCCTTGCGGGTAGCCTTGCGTCGCGGCGGTACCGTGAAGGGGCGAGTCGTCGACGTGTTCGATCACGCTATTGATGGGGCCAGCATCGAGATCATTCGGGACCGACTTTTCTGGTCTGCCCGTCGCGGAAACGCCTCGCATGCGGGAGCTCCAAGCCATGGGGTTCGACCGCGCGCTTTCGGGGCCCGCGACGCTCCTACCCATCGGAGAGCTCGGGGTCACCCAAGGTCCGATCCCGACAATTCCCGGCGCTCGCTCGGAGAGCGGCGACTACATGCTCGCCGCCGACGAGCTGCGGCAGCGCTTCACGCTCACGGGGACGCCCAGCGAAGCGGAGAACTGGGTCACGCGCTACGACGGCACCTTCACGGCTCATCCCGTCACCCCCGGTCGGATCCGCGCCCTCGTTCGTCATCCCGCGTACGTCGAAGGGCTTAGCGACTTGGTTACGCTCACCGCCGGTGGGGTCGTCGAGGTCAAGGTCACGCTCCGCGCGGGAGGCAGCCTCGAAGGTGTCGTCGTCGATCACTACGGACGTCCACTCGGCGGCATGCGCGTCGAGCTTTCGGCGAACACGGGCAGCCGTACCGTCGCGACGTACACCGCCGATGATGGCGCTTTCGCCTTCGCTGCACTACCGAGCGAAGTGACGCTCACGGTGGCGCGCGCGGAGAACCCCGATCGTCCCGTCGTGCGCGAGCGCGTCACCGTGCGCGAGGGCAAGCGCGAGTCGGTGCGTCTCGTGGTGCCCGAGGCGCGCGATTCCGTCGAGTGCCTCGTCGTCGACGAACGCGGCGATCCCATCGAGGGGGCCGAGGTCGTGTTCGCGAGTCTCGATGCAAATTCGCCCCTCAGGCAGACCCGCTTCACCGGTGCGGATGGTCGCGTCACCATGGACGACGCTCGTGGGCTCGAGATCTCCGTGACTGCGGAGAGCCCCGGATACGCGCCGACCCAAGAGCGGTTCGGTAAGGCCCCCGAGCGCGTACGCGTGGTGCTCAAGGCAGGCGTTAAGGTGACGGGACGAGTGACTTCCGTGCGGGGTCGCGTGCTCGTCGCGCAAGCGAGAGTGACCGTCATCAGCCAAGGTCGCCGCCGCGTGACGACGACGAATGCCGACGGCGTTCTGGCAAATGTCCGATGTTCCCGCTGGCTCCATCCAACTCCTCGTAGAAGGCCCCGCACTTCCGTCAATTCGAGCTCGAGCGCACGGTGGAGCGACAAGCGCGTCAGGATTGTCCCTTCGACTTGGGGGACGTCGATCTTCCAGAAGCGGGAGGGGTTTCGGGCGTCGTGGTCGACGCTCGCGGCAATCCCGTCCCTGGGGCACGCGTCAGCACTCAGCTTCTCGGCAGCTACTCACCCGTGATGGCGCAGAACTCGGGGACCGCCGTGACCGACGCCCAAGGGCACTTCCGGTTGGCACCCGTGGCCATCGGCAAGCTCACGGTATACGCCATTGCCGAAGGCGTGGGACAAGGGCGCTCGGAGCCCGTCGAGATCCAACGCGATCGCGATCGCGACGGCGTGAAGATCCAACTCCTCGAGCGGTTGACGGACGAAGGCGCCGTTCCGACGGGGAGTTCCGTCGCGATCACGTTGCGAGCCGGCACGGCGGCGCCCGTCATCGCAGCCGTGGCCCCAGGGAGCGAAGCAGAACGCGCAGGGTTGCGCGCTGGCGACGAGTTGCTCGCGATCGACGGCGTGACTCCGCGCGATCTCGCCGACGCGCGTCAGCGACTCGGAGGCCCCGAGAATCAAGACGTCCTCGTCGAGATCCAACGTCAAGGTCAGCGCTTCAAGGTGCGCACGGTGCGTGAGCCCGTGCGACGCTGAGTCAGAAGACTCTCAGGGGCTCGACTCGAGCGACTCGAGCGACTCGAGCGGCGACGCTGCGTGGCGGGGTACGTTTGCAAGCCCCTGTCGCATACCTCTATGATTAGGGCTCGGCTCCACGTGACCCTGCAATGAACACGAGCTCACGAATGCTCGCGCCACTCGGCGCATCCAAGGAATCGTAGTCTCGAGGTTCGGAATGAACTCTCGACCTGGCGCGTTACTGAGGAAGTCATGGTGCTGGAGTCCCTCGACATCCCCCGAGTTGCACGATGGACGACCATCCGCGTGGGTTCTGACGGACCCAGGCGTGAAGCGCACTCAACCCGCGACCTCGCACTTTGGATTGGCAAATCCCGCTCGAATCGGCCTCAGTGGGCGTGCGGCTCGTCGCTTTCGGGTGCAGGCTCGCCTTTTTCGGCCCCCGGCGTAAACAGGAACAGCAGCGGAATGGCGCAAATGCTGGCCAAGAGGACGCCGACGATATACGTGAGGGTGACGGGGCCGGACTCCATGGGGCGATCCTTTAGCGACGTGATTGCAAACGACAAGGGGGCTCCTCACGTCGGGCGCGATGAATCTGTCATCATGACTGCCGAACGTATGGTCCAGTCCCTCGGGGCATTCCGCGCATTCTCCGAACCAACGTTGCGTGTTCACACAAGCTTCCAGGCTCAAAGGAAACGCGGCCTGCGGAAATCGTGGCTGGTAACTCTGGAAACCGGTACGGATGCCGCGGACTTACAGCTACTTCACGTCGCGTCCGTGCGGGATCCGGAAGAAATACGCGTTTGCGTCGATCCTTCCGGTACTTAGTCTATGTGGAGATATTACTTGGCCGGCCACTTGACCCCGGTGTATTTGAGAGAAAAGCGCGAGTACTTCCCGTTTGTGTAGTTCTCGACTGGTTTCAGCGTCGTCCCACTTTCCACCGTCAACGTGAAATCCACCCCCGTAAAGTCAAAGAGCAACCCGCCGTCGCGCATGAGATTGGCGGTGCCGATCTTTCGGGTTCTCTTGGTGGATGACGAGCCCGTCGTGCTTCGTGGATTGAAGCGCGGAATGGCGACGAAGCGACCGCATTGGAACGTCGTCGCTGCGGAGGGGCCGATTGAAGGAATGTGTCGTTTGGAAGCGGACACGTACGACATCGTGATCAGCGACTACGAGATGCCGCAACTCAATGGTCTCGAGTTGATGAAGCTGGCTCGTCGCCATCAATCGACGGCGCTGCGCGTGATCCTGTCGGGGATCTCCCGTCAAGCGGTTGGTCCAGTTCCGCCTGGCCTCATTCACGCTTGGTTCTCCAAACTGCACAGCGTAGACACCCTGGTGCGACAGTGTGAAGAGTTGCTGGTCAAGCGCGTGCAACGCAAGAGTCGCATTAAGGCCGGCTGAGCCGACGGCGGGATCTCGAGGAACGGAACGCGTCGATCGCGGGTCGCGGAGCGGGTTTCTGTGACCGATTCGCGCTGTTTTCTTGGGATATCGGGACCTTCGAAGCCGCCGCGCCTTGGCCGGTCCCCGTCGCCGTAGTATGCCCGCAGGGCATGGCTGGCAATAGTTTCGGCAAAGCGTTTCGAATCACGACGGCCGGGGAATCCCACGGCCCTGGCAACGTCGTCATCGTCGACGGCTGTCCGCCTGGGCTCGAGCTCTCCGAAGACGATCTGATTGGCGACTTGAACCGACGAAAGCCGGGTCAGAGTGCCATCGTGACGCAGCGCCGCGAGGACGATCTGCCGGAGATTTTGAGCGGTGTCTTCGCTGGCAAGACCACGGGTACGAGCATCGCCATTCTCGTGCGCAATGCCGATCAGCGTAGTCGCGACTACGAGAACATCAAAGATCTCTACCGGCCCGGCCATGCGGATTTCACCTTCGACAAGAAGTACGGCACGCGCGATTTCCGTGGCGGTGGGCGCGCGAGCGCGCGAGAGACCGTGGCCCGCGTTGCCGCGGGAGCCGTCGCCAAGAAGCTCATTTTCCAGGAGTTCGGCGGCAAAGTCGTGGGATACACCAAGCAAGTCGGCGATATCGTGGCGCGCATCGACTCGCCCGCCGAGGTGACGTTGGATGCCATCGAACGACTTTCCGATGGTTCGCCCAACATCGTTCGTTGTCCCGATCACCAAGCGGCGGCCGCCATGGTCACGCTCATCGATCACATGCGTCGCGAGAGCGACTCGATCGGGGGTGTTGCGGAGATCGTTGCGACGGGCGTGCCCGCAGGTCTTGGCGAGCCGGTGTTCGACAAGTTGAAGGCCGATCTCGGTAAGGCGCTCTTCAGCTTACCCGCCGTCCTCGGCGTCGAATACGGCGCGGGCTTCGGCGTCGCGACGGCTCGCGGAAGCGACAACAACGACTTGTTCGTCTCGAATGGTGACAAGGAAAGCATCACGACCCAATCCAATCGCCACGGTGGGATCTCGGTGGGATTTCCTCGGGGCTTCCCATCGTGCTTCGCGCCGCGATCAAACCGACGAGCAGCCTGCCGAGGCCGCAGCCGAGCGTGAACCGCACCGGCGAGCCTGCGAGCGTCCGCACCTTGGGGCGTCACGATCCGTGCCTGCTTCCACGCTTTGCGCCAATGGGCGAGGCCATGGTGGCATTGGTGCTCGCGGATCACTGGCTCCGTTGGTGCGGACAGTGCCGACGTCCGAAGTCGAAGCGGGACTGACATCGCGGGCGCGAGTCGCGTGTCATCGCAGACTTGCGCTTCGCCCTCATTGCTCGCTTTGACCAAGCAACGGCAGCAGTTCGTCGAAGACGCGGCCGAGTAATCGAGGCCGCTGTCGAGCCGTTCGCCTGCTCGACGCTTGGCGACGAGGCTGCCGTCGGGGAATAGCCGGTAGCCACTGCTCGCATCGGTGACGAGCGCGCCGATGCGTGTCGGATCGAGGGGAGTATCTTCACGCATCCGCAAGCGCACGGTTTCGGCATTCGCTTCGCAACTCAAGACCGACAGCTTTCGAAGGACGGTCTTGTGACGCATCAGCTGAACGAGGTGCCGCGCTTCGGGCGGCGCGGGACCGAAGCGATCTTCCATGGACCACGCGAGTTCGTCCACTTCGGCCATGTCGCTCGCAGACGAGAACCGCTTGTAGAGCGAGAGACGGATCCCGACGTCTTCCACGTAGTCCTCGGGGAGGAGCGCCTCGATGTCGAAATTGAGCTCGGGCTCCACGTCATTGCGGACTGGAACGCCACGTGCTTCGTCCGCTGCGTCGCGAAGGAGGTGGCAAAAGAGCTCGAAACCGACGCTCGACACGAACCCGCTCTGCTCGGCGCCAAGGAAGTCACCAGCCCCGCGCAGTTCGAGATCCAGTGCGGCAACCTTGAGGCCCGAGCCGAGCTCCGAGAATCTTTCGATCGCTTCGAGTCGACTTCGGGCTTCGCCGGTGAGCTCGCTCAGGGAAGGCACCAAGAGATAGCAGTAGGCGCGCTCCTTCGAGCGACCGACGCGGCCGCGCAATTGATAGAGTTGAGAGAGTCCGAAGAGATCGGCGCGATCGACGAGTAGGGTATTGGCTCTCGGGATATCGATCCCGTTCTCGATGATGGCCGTGCTCACCAGGATTTGCGCGTCGCCGTTCACGAATCGCATCATGGCCCGTTCGAGCTGGTCTTCGCTCATTTGACCATGCGCAATGGCGATGCTGGCCGAAGGGAAGAGCTGCGCGACCCTTGCCGCACGCTCTTCGAGACCTGCGACGCGGTTGTAAACGTAAAACACCTGTCCACCGCGCTCGAGCTCGCGGGATATCGCGTCGACGAGCACCGTGTCTTCGGTCTTGGCGATGATCGTTCGAATGCTGCGGCGATCGAGGGGAGGCGTCGGAAATCATCGAGAGATCGCGCAGTCCGCCGACGGCCATCTGCAAAGTCCGTGGGATTGGGGTCGCACTCAACGTGAGCACGTCCACGGTGCCGCGAAGCTGCTTGATACGTTCCTTGTGCGTCACCCCGAAGCGTTGCTCTTCGTCGACGATGAGGAGCCCGAGCTGCTTGAAATCGACGTCCTTCGAGAGGAGCCGATGGGTACCGATGATGACGTCGACGTTGCCGCGTTTGAGACCGAGGAGCGCTTCTTTGGCGTCGCTCGGTCGCGTGAAGCGGCTGAGCCCACGCACCTCGAGTCCGAAGTCCGAGAGACGCGCACGGAAGCTACGCTCGTGCTGTTGAGCGAGGACCGTCGTCGGGCACAGCAACGCAACCTGTCGACCCGAAGCCGCCACACGGTAAGCCGCCCGGAGCGCGACCTCGGTCTTGCCGAATCCGACGTCCCCGCACACCAGGCGATCCATGACTTTGTTCGACTCGAGATCCTCGAGGACGTCCAAGATGGCAGCGGATTGGTCGCGCGTTTCTTCGAAGGGAAAGGTGGCCTCGAAGGCGGCATAATCGTCGTCACGAGCGCCCAGGGGCGGTCGCTCCGCGACGAGCCGCTCGGAGTACAGCTTGAGGAGCTCGTCGGCCATCTGTCGGACCTTGCGTTGGACGCGCGCCTTCGTCTTTGCGAAGGAGAGCCCGCCCAAGCGATCGAGCTTCGGTGCCGCCTCCGAGCCGCTGTATTTCGCGATCTGATTGAGGCGATAGATCGGCAGGTAGAGCTTGCCGGCGAGGTATTCGATGCTGATGAGCTCGACCGCGGTTCCGCCGAGCTCGCGTCGTTCGAGCCCGAGGTAACGTCCGATCCCGTGTTCCGTATGCACAACGTAGTCGCCCGGCGAGAGGCTCTGGAGATCTTCGAGCGATCCCTCCGCGGCTCGTTCGCGCTTCTTGTGGCGGTGGCTGCGCTGCCCGAAGATCTCTTCTTCCGTGAGATAGACCCGCAGCTCGATGGGGAGAACGACGCCGCGCGCAAGTGAGCCGGTACGGAGTCTGACGGCATTGACGTCACTTGCGGCGGTGCTTTTGTCAGAACGTCGCGTCTCGTCGATGACGATGGGGACGCCGCGGTGACCGAGGAGTTGCGCCAAGCGATCGAGCTGCGTCCGGGCTCGTGCCACGACGGTGATACCGAACCCGGCGTCTTGCCACTCGCGCAGGGCGACCGTCAGGGGTTCGAGGGCTGAAGCGGCTCCGGATTGTTTGCGCGCGCTTGCCAGCCTCTGCCCGAGCTCCGAGTGGTCGCTCGCGTTGAGGGTGGTGACGTCCTTTGGCGAGCTCTCGAACCAGTCGAGGGCGGCTCCTTCGGTTCCACCCAATTGTGCGATGCGGAGCAGGGTCGCCCTAGGGTGCCGTCGAAGGCGTTCGTCGAGTGCCTCGTCGTCGAAGGCCCAGGCCTCGAAGGGGAAATGCGGACGATCGGCGACCGTCTCGAGGCTCTTTCGGAGCTCCTCCTCCTCTTCGCGCAAAGCGGCGCGGACCTTGGCTCCATCTTCGACGAGGACGGGTACGTCTGCGGGGAAATAATCGAGCACCGTGCCCCACTCGCCGACGGCGACGGCATAACTCGCAGAGCCAAAGAATGCCTGACCCGCGAGGAGGGACTCGACGAGACGTTTGGTTTGGTTGGAGGGATAATCGATGGCGTCTGCGAGTGCGGACACGCGTCGCGTCAATTGCTTTCGTCCTTCGGCATCGAGGATCCCCTCGACGCACGGTGTAACGAAGTACGCCTCGAAGTCCTGCTGAGTCCGTTGGTTTTCTGGATCGAAGCTGCGGAGGCGCTCGATGTCCTCACCATTGAGCTCGATTCGACAAGGCGATTCTTCCGCGGGTGACCACAGATCGAGCAAACCACCACGCAGGGCCATGGTGCCCGGATCTTCTGCGAGTGGTACGCGGAGGTATCCGGCCAGGCTCAGCCGTTGCACGAGCTCTTCGAGTCGCACCGCGTCCCCGACGCGAAGGGTGAGGCACTGCCCGCGCAGCTCGACGGGCGAGGGGACGCGTCGCTTCAACGCCCCCGCACTCACGACGACGAATCGCGGCGTCGACTCCGTCGCGAGACGACCGAGCGCGGCGAGGCGCCGCATCGTTGCGCGTCGATCGGGATGCACCTGGGCCCAAGGTGGATCTTCGCTCGGGAGCACGAGCACCGGGGTACCGAGCGACGGGTCCGAACGACGCGAGCGTTCACCGTAAAATCCCGCGTCGGCTGCGGCGGAAAGGGCCGTGTCTACGTCCGCCACGACGTACAAAACCTGACGGCGAAGCCTCCGGCAGGTTTCCACGGCGTAGTGAACCCCACCGGAGCCACCGAGCCCCGTCACCGCAAGGGCTTCGTGGGGTGCTGCGCCGAGCCGTGCCGAAAACTCCGCGGTCGTGAGTCCTTGATGATTGGGGGAGAGTTCTAAAACCATGTTTGCCCTTCGGGGCGGCAGGGCGAACGCTTGGGGGGCGGTTCGTCTAGCGCTTCGGCCCTGGAACTCTGGTACCTGCAGCTCCCGACGCAAGCCCGCGCTCCTCGCGCCGTTCGCTTCCGTGCTGCGATTCGGTCGCTCGCGTCGCCCATCGCGCTCGCGTCGCCCATCGCGCTCGCGTCGCCCATCGCGCGAGCCGACGCGGCTAGCGTGTGTCCTGATTCATCATGGCTCGCTCGACGAACAGCAAGTGGTTTCTTGCGCGTAGACTGAAGTCACCCTCGCCGTGGATCTGCAAGTGTTCGCGGAGGTTCGTCGATGCGGACTCGTAGGCGCCGAGTTTACCGAGGAGGATCCCTCGCGCCAGTGCCGCGGGGTACTCGGGACAACTCGCCTCCAGGCGTGCGATGACGGCGAGATCGCGCGAGTCGAGTCGCTCGACGGGGACTCGCAGTCGAAGTCGCGCCATGAGTGCGATCCAACTCGGTTCGAGGCGAAGCTCGGGGTGCTCGAACACTCCGAAGAAATCCGTCCAGCGTACGAGAAATACGCTGCGAACTTCGTCCTCCGAGAGGAGCACCTGAACACGCCCCGGGGCAACGGTTGGCGGCAGCGTGACGCTCGTGCCTCCTCCGGGAAAGCGGATCCATTGCTTCGACGCAGCGAGAGCAAGGAAATCCCCGCCCAGCTCGTCGAGATCCGCCGATGCGATCGACGTCTTCTCGAACTGCCCGAGTGCTTCGACGAAGAGCTCCGTCTGGATGGCGCGGAGCTCTCTCAATTCTTGGACGCCGATGCCGTCGAGTGCCTTTCGCACTTGCGCGCGAAATCGCTCGCGCTCGTCACTTCGGATCTCGATGCCGTCGTGCATGGCGCGTCCGAGTCGACGAAATCGCTCGCCGAGGGAGCGCGTCTCGAAAGAGAGCGAGTGCTTCCGCACGTGGTTCACTTCCGATTGCAAGCGGCGCTTGGCCGCGTCGAGTTCCGTCGGGGCCAACGTCGGTAGAGGTAGGTAGCGGGGGAGCGTCGGCTGCGGCAGCGCGAGCCATGCGGCGAGAACGGCGAGCCCGACCGATGGGATCACGAGCTCCCAACCGTCGAGCCAACGGGACCAGATGCCCTTCTGTTGGGCCGCCAAAGTGGAATGCTTGACAGGGTCCCTGTGTAATCTCATAGGCTAGGATAACCGAATCGGTTCAGACCCTTCCCCGCTCAAGGTTCGTCGAGGAAAACGTGCAAGAGAAGCGCGCACATTCACGAGTGACCATCCGAATGAACGTGACATGTACCACGGAAGCTGGAGCCGTGGTGACGGGTTACACTCGCGATCTCGAGCGTCGGAGGCGCCTTCATCGACAGCACGGACACTCCGCCCTTCGGCTCCAAGGTCACCTTGGTCATGAGTGCGCCGGGACAGGGCGAGCTTCGCGTGTCCGCGATCGTGCGTTGGACGCAGCCGGATGGTTTCGGGGTCCAGTTCCAGCTGCTCGGCGCGAAGGAAACCTACGTCATTGCTCGCTTGATGCGCGGCAAGACGGGCTAAGGGGCGTTGCCGACGTCGTGAAACGACGCTGCGCAGGGACGTGAATACCGGAGCGCGCGGCAAGACGGGCTAGGGGCGTTGCCGACGTCGTGAAACGACGCCGATGCCCGAAGGTGCGACGAAGGTCTCCTCGATGGACTCGAGGCTCGCATTCTCGTCCCAGAGCCGGCGACGTTCGACCGGCGCGTTCACGTGGACTTGCGACAGCCTTCGTACTTGGGCGAAGAGCGTTCGACCTTGCTCGTCGAGTGCGCTCGAATCGAGCGGGAGCGCCACTTCATTGACGAGGGGCGTCGCAGCCGTGAGGAGCGTGGTGCTCGCGCATTCCTTGGCGGCCAGGGTGAGCACGCCTTTGAGGACGACGGGCTCGCAGAAGAGCCACTCCGCATCACTGCTCGTACTCAGTCCGATGGCGATCCGCTCCCCTTGTCGGTCTTTGCGCTTCGCAGCTCGATGGGAGCCGTGAGCCCGAGCTTGGACAGTGCCGGCGTGAGCGCGTCGCGGAGCGTGGCCCACGGCAATCGTCGCGTCTCCACGAGCTCGAATGCGGGACTCGTCGCTCGTTGTTCGAGTCGAAGTGCGTCGTCATGCGGGGCGTCGCACTCCTTCGAGAAGTGACCGATCAAGCCGACGGACGTCGAGAAAACGCCGTCGCGTTCGACGAGCGGTGCTTGAAAGAGTCCCGTCGGGCGAAAACGCGGACAACCGGGTGACGTAGCGGCGAGCCAGGCCTCGAGTGCTCGTCGCTGCGACAGCACGAGCTCGCGTGCATCGGCGATCCGTTGCTTCATTTCTCGCCGCGCGTGCCGCTCCTGTTTTTCGATCTCTTCTTCAATCTCACGACTCACGTCGAAGCCCGAGAGGTGACATCGATCTTGGAGCGTGATCGAGAGTTCCGGAAGCGACACCTCGAGTTCGGATCCGAGGCGAGTCGGCACACGAACCGTCGCCAACACGTGCGGGCGGCATCGTCCGAGGTGGAGATCGATGGGGCCCACCCGTCGCCCGACCTCGATGTCGAGGTCGATGGGCAGCTCGACATCGAGGATCTCGTCGCGAACGGCATAGCGCGGTCGCTTGCGTGTCACCTCGAGATCGAGTGTGACCCCGTGCCCCAAGGTTCGCCCCTTTTCTTCGTGGAGCCGCTCGGGAACGTATCGATCGACGAGCGCGTCGATGAATTCGCGGTCCGCCGCGAGCACGATTGGCAGAACCGAAACGGGGTCGGCCTTCTCCACGGCTTCGGGGAGCGAGAGGGGCGGGAGCGTTCCGCGCGACGTGCCGCTTCCGCCCTCGTGAGGTGCGTTCGACGCGGCTCCGCCGCACCCAGTGAGCCCCGAAGGGAGCCCCAGGCACGCGAGCGAGAACACGACCCCACGAAGGGAATTCGAGGAACGACGGAAGCTCACGATGCCTCAGCGGACTTCGAGCAGCTCGACCTCGAACAAGAGGGTCGCGTTCGGCGGAATGACTCCGCCTGCGCCACGGCTGCCGTAGCCCAAGTCCGAGGGGATGAGCAGGGTGCGCTTGCCGCCGGGCTGCATGGAGGCGACGCCTTCGTCCCATCCACGGATCACCATGCCGACACCGAGTTGAAAGGAGAAGGGGCGGCCGCGATCGACGGAACTGTCGAACTTCTTGCCCTTGGCGCCATTCTCCCAAAGCCAGCCGGTGTAGTGCATGACGCAGGTTTGCCCCTGCTTCGGGGACTGGCCGCTGCCGACCTGAGTGTCTTCGTACTGCAAACCGCTTGCGGATTGGGTCATTGCCATAGGCGGGCGACCATCGCCCAGCCCATGGGGCTCGTCAAGGGAGGTGAGCTCAGGGAACGACGTCGGGGGAGAGTTTCCCCAACTCTTCGACGCTGAGGGCCCGCCCGTAGATGCGGAATTCGTCGAAGCTGCCGTGGAAATGCGTGTAAGGCCCGTCGTCTTGGATCCAGAGGGAGCGTCCCAGCCAACAGTTCTGATCGCGAAGCTCCGTCAGACGGATTTTCAGCAGTCGACGGCGTGCCGACTTCGACACCATCGAGGTACAGCCGAAGGGTGCTCGTACCGAGAGCCTCGTCACCTTCGACCACCACGGCCACGAACGCGGGGACGTCTTCCGGAAAAGCTCCGCTCGATTGAATCGCGGCATCGTTCCCCTCTTTGGTGTTTCCGTCGAGGACCGTCGAGAAGTTGGGCCCGGGTTCGTACTTCGGCGTCATATAGAACTGAGCAATGGCGTTGCCCGGTGTGCCCCCACCGTCTTCCATTGCGCCGAAGTCGAAGATGCGTTGCCACGAAGCGCCACCCTGCCACGTGAGCCAAACGGCGATCGTGACGCTGCTCACGCCGGAGACGGACAAGATCCACGACTCGAGTTTGACGTAGCTTACGCCGTCTTCGATGCTCAATTGCCCCGAGTCGTCGAGGCTCGCTCCGCCGAGCACCTCTGCGGGCGAATCACCGGCGAGATCCGCTATCGTCGTGCCCTTTCCCGAGAAGTCGTATCGATGCAAGAGCCCCGTGTTCGGCGCGGTCGAAGTGGTCGTGCCTCCGCCCGAGGGATCGGTGCTCGTGCGGGTTCCTCCGCCTGCATCACCGCCAGCCGTCGCGCCTCCTGAAGCGCCTGCGCTGCGCCCGCCCGACGTGCTCGAGTTGCCGCCTGACTCGCTCGTTTCCTTCGGCAAGAGATCGAGCGTGTGCGTGCCGCACGCCAAGGACGAGATGCAGCCGAGGGCGAGGGGGATTGCGGCGCGTGGCGTCACATGGACACCTATGGCGCGTTTCCGCGGGACTTCAACCTGTCGAGGGCGGCGCGAGCTTCGGGCGCCACGACCGAGCTCGGGTATTGGGAAAGCAGGGTGCGCAAGCTCCGCTCGGCCGCGGCGTAGTCGCCCATTCGTTCCTTCGCGAGAGCGGCTTGGAGCAGCTTCGTCTCGGCTGCCAAGCTGGAGCGCGGACGTACGGCACCCGAACCCATCCCTGGGGCGTGAGGTTCGGCGGTGCGCTCGGCATTCGAGGCGGCTTCTTGCGAATTCGCCGTCACCTCCGAGGTGTCCTTGCGTGCTTCGAAGTCGCAACCGAAGCGTGAAGGTGCGGTGAGTCGAGTCGCTCCCGTGCGGGTTTCCACGGTGATCACGCCCTCACGGAGCTCGACGCAAGTGTTCGGCTCGCCGCGGCTCGAGGGCGACACCGATACTTTGAACGCCGTACCATGGACGACGACCTTTGCCGTCGGGGTCAGAACGGCGAATTGACGGTGCTCTCCGAGCTTCGGCACCTGAACGTCGATCTCTCCCTCGGTCAACTCGACGTGGCCGTTGCTCGGAGAAACGCTCTCCGCGTCGAGCATGAGGGTCGATGCGTGGGCGAGCTCGAGCTTCACGCCCATCTGGGTTTCGACGAGCAGCCGCGAGTGCGCGTTCGTACGTAACCCCGTGACGTCTGCCGTGCGTTGGAGATCACATGGTGCAAATTGCGGCGCGGCGCTCGTCGAACACTCGAAGTCACCCATGGCGGACCAGGTGCGGATCGGTGACGTCGCGGGAACGGAACGAAGCGTGTTGGTGGCGTGACCCACGACCAAGGCGAGCCCAGCTGCGAGCGCGAGGGTGCCCGATGTCGCCATCCAGCGAGTCGAGTTTCGACGGTACCAGGGCGTGGGAGGGGTTGCGAGAATGCTCGCGAGACTTTCCACAACGCGGTCCTTGCGTCTGAGACGCGCAGGTTCGTCGAGGACTTGCGTCGGTCGCTCAGCGAACACCGACAGCAACCTCGTGACTTCGATTCGATCTTGCTGGGTCATGACGATGCCCCTCCCGCGCTGCCGCGCTTGGCACGGCGGAGGAATTCTTTGCGACCGCGCACCAATCGGGATTGTGCTGCGGCGATACTCGTTCCGGCAATCTCGGCGATCTCCGACAGATCGTGCCCGAGTACGTCGTGGAGATATACGGCTTCGGCTTGCCCTGGGTTCATTTGGGCGAGCACGCGTTGCAGCCGGTGGATCTCGGCGCGAAGCTCGAGTCGCTCGACGCCGCCCACGTGTGACGCGGTGCGGTCCGCGATGTCTCCGGTTTCGCCTCCGAACACGCGACGTTCGCGGATGCGAGCACGAACGCTGTCGATCGCGACGTTGGTGGCGATCGCGGAGGCCCACGTGGAAAGACTGCACTGGGCCTCGAAGCGACGCTCGAAGAGCGTGCGAACGATCCGTTCGAAGGTCACTTGGACCAAATCCTCGAAGTCCGTGCCACGTTGCTGCAGCACGCGGTAAAGACTGCGCTCCACGACGGACTCGAGACGTTTGAACAACGCCTCGGCGGCCCAGGTTTCGCGGTTCTGCAGTCCGAGCAGAATGGCTCCGTCGGAAGGAGGGAGCGAGCAGCTGGGTTCCGGCCGTTTCGATTCGATGGCGGTGAGCTTTGCTTCGAGGGCCATGTCGCCTTCCCGCGGGATCGCCGGGGCTACAGGAACAGTCGTCCCGAGTGGCGCTTTTCTGTCGGGGAATTTCAACTGAGTCACTGACGCCCGGTGTCTCCGAGGTGGACTCGGAGTCCAAATCCAACGGTGGTGTCCAGGGTGCCGACGTGGCCGATGCGAGCTCCTGCGACCTGGGTATCCACTCGGGGAAAGAGAACGGCACTTTCCCCGCTCAGCCAGAGGGCGAGCCGCGGCGTGAGGACGCTGCGGAGTTCGAGCCCGAGGACCGGTCCGGTTCGCAAAACCTGGGCGGAGTCTTCGCGACCGTCCTCGCGCGCGGTCACCCCGAGGCGCTCACCGCGCCACCCGAGGCGCGCCTCGAGCCCGAGTTCGCCGAACCGGACGTTGCCTCGGGTGCTCCCGAACCCGACGCCGACCGCGCCGGACCACCAAAATGCCCGAACGGATTGGTCTGCGGTCGTTCCGCTCAAGCTGGTCCACAGGAAGACCCAGCGGCCGAGAGGGATCGAGGGCCTGACGAGGGCGCCCGCACGCCAGGCGCCGGCCTCGATCCCGGGACCGGCGAGGCCGCCCAAGTCGAATCGAAACCGGAGGCCCGTGGAGGGGACGAAAGTGTCGCTCCTCGGATTTTTTTGTCGGTCCGGCGTGGCTACGGTCGGCGGTGAGTGGTCCTGAGGGGCTCGAGATCTCTCGGGATCTTCGCCATCGGAGGTTCCCCGCGGCGCGGCGAAAGGTCCGTCGTGGATCGCGGATTCGGCGCTGATCACGAGGGCTGCCACGACCACACCGGCGGTCGACCATCGATGTGCCGAGAGCTCGGTGCCGTCGAACGCAAGGGTACGAGTCAAGCTCGTGAGCGTCGTCTGGGGAACGGCATCTTGCAAATCGATGCGGAATTGATTGGGCGCGCTCTCGTCGAGGAGGATTTGCGCAACCCACGCATTGCCCTGGCCACCACGAGGGCCATCGGCGAGGGCGCATCTTCCCGAGCCCAGGGCGAGGTTGCATGCGCGAAGGGTGGCACTCGAGAGCTCCGTCGCGACGCCGACGGGGATCTCAATCGCAACGAGGGGAACGGCGAGCATGCAGGGGGCGCAAGAGCAGTCGAGGGGTTAGGTCAGGTTTCCTCCTCAATATCACGGGAGCCCGGTGGCGGAATAGCCACCGGATAGGATGCGTGGCCGATCGACTTGCGCCCCTTGACAGCCTCCGTGCCCGTGCCCACCTTCACGCTCGCCGCGGTTAGCACTCACCTGGGGTGACTGCTAATCGCCAGCCATCGCCCGGCTTTGACCAGCATTGCTCGGGTGTTCAGCTCAATGAGGGAAGGATGAGGCCGAACGGCTAGCCTATCCCTCGAAGAAGTTCGGAAAAACGGAGATCGAGGAGAAGCATCATGAAGATTCGACCACTGCAGGACCGCGTCATCGTCAAGCGCGTCAAGGAAGAGGAAAAGACCAAGGGCGGAATCATCATCCCCGACACGGCCAAAGAGAAGCCGGTCGAGGGTGAAGTCGTTGCCGTCGGCAACGGCAAGGTCCAAGAGGACGGCAAGGTCCGCGCTCTCGAGGTCAAGGCTGGCGATCGAATCCTGTTCGGCAAGTACAGCGGGACCGAGGTGAAGATCGAAGGCGAAGAGCACCTGATTTTGCGCGAGGACGACATCCTCGGCGTCATCGAGAAGTAAGTAAGGGAGAACCAGCATCATGGCAGCCAAGGAAATCGTCTACAAAGAGAGCGCGCGTAACCTCATCCTCGCCGGCGTCAACGCCCTGGCGGACGCGGTGAAGGTCACCCTCGGCCCGAAGGGTCGCAACGTCGTCATCGAGAAGAGCTTCGGCTCCCCCACGATCACCAAGGACGGCGTGACCGTCGCCAAGGAGATCGAGCTCGAGAACAAGTTCGAGAACATGGGCGCCCAGATGGTGCGCGAGGTTGCGTCGAAGACCAGCGACATCGCTGGCGACGGCACCACGACCGCCACCGTCCTCGCGCAAGCAATCTTCCGTGAGGGCAGCAAGCTCGTCGCCGCGGGTCACAACCCGATGGAGATCAAGCGCGGCATCGACAAGGCCGTCGAATCAATCGTCTCCGAGCTCAAGAACATGAGCAAGTCGACGAAGGACGCAAACGAGATCGCCCAGGTCGGTACGGTCAGCGCCAACGGCGACACGACCATCGGCAAGCTCCTCTCCGAAGCCATGGAGAAGGTCGGCAAGGAAGGCGTCATCACCGTCGAAGAGGCGAAGAGCGCCGAGACGGCCCTCAACGTCGTCGAAGGCATGCAGTTCGACCGCGGCTACCTCAGCCCGTACTTCGTGACTGACGCGGAGCGCATGGAAGCCGTCCTCAACGACGCTTACATCCTCATCAGCGAGAAGAAGATCAGCAACATGAAGGATCTTCTCCCCGTTCTCGAGGCGATTGCGCGTCAGCAGCGCCCGCTGCTCATCATCGCCGAGGACATCGAGGGCGAAGCTCTCGCGACCCTCGTCGTCAACAAGCTCCGTGGCACCCTCAATTGCGCCGCCGTCAAGGCCCCCGGCTTTGGCAATCGCCGCAAGGAGATGCTCAAGGACATCGCGGTCCTCACCAATGGCCAGGTCATTGCCGAGGAACTCGGTCTCAAGCTCGAGAACGTCACCATCAGTGACCTCGGCCAGGCCAAGACCATCAAGATCGACAAGGACAACACCACGATCGTCGATGGCGCGGGCAACAAGGACAAGATCAAGGCTCGTCAGCAAGAGATCCGCGGCCAGATCGAGAAGACGACCAGCGACTACGACCGTGAGAAGCTCCAGGAGCGTCTCGCCAAGTTGGTCGGCGGCGTCGCCGTGATCAAGGTCGGCGCAGCCACCGAGACCGAGATGAAGGAGAAGAAGGCCCACGTCGAGGACGCCCTTCACGCGACCCGCGCGGCCGTCGAAGAAGGCATCGTCCCCGGTGGTGGCGTCGCCCTCCTCCGCGCTCAGAAGGTGCTCGACAGCATCCAGGTCAATGACGCGCAGAAGTTCGGCATCTCAGATCATCCGTCGCGCCGTCGAGGAACCCCTCCGCCAGATCGTCGCCAACGCTGGCGAAGAAGGCAGCATCGTGGTGAACAAGGTGCGCGAGGGTTCCGGTAACTTTGGCTACAACGCGGCCACCAGCACCTACGGTGATCTCGTCAGCCAGGGCGTGATCGATCCCGTCAAGGTCGTTCGTTCTGCACTGCAGAACGCGGCCAGCGTCGCGGGCCTCATGCTCACCACCGAGGCTCTCGTCGCCGAGAAGCCGAAGGAGGAAAAGGCTGCTGACGCCCATGCCGGACACGGTCACGGCGGCGGCTTCTAAGGAGCCTTGGGCGACGTCGTAGCTGCGTAGTTACGACGCATCGACCAAAAGAAGAGGCGATCGCTCGGAGACGAGACGGTCGCCTCTTTCTTTTCGTGCACCGCAACTAGGACGGGTCATGCGCGAGCAAGCGTGACCGCCGTGCGCGTCGGAATGTCGAGCGCGTCGGGGGAGCAGGCTCGGGATGTCTCGTGCATCACGGAGGGACCACGTGTGCCGGGGAGGGAGCGCGGTAACGACGCACGCCTGGGGCAGCCCTCGGATTCGGGGGCGCGGACGGACGAGCGCAGTCTCGGGCCCCGCGATCTGCCGGGGATCCACGACGAGGACGAGGGGAACCTTCAATGGCCGTGTTCGGCGTGCGACAACGGGGTAATCTCGGAGCGCCAATGGAAATCGAAGGTCGCAAGCGGTCCGAGCAGTTCGAAGATCGGGGACGTGGCGCCGGCTTCGCCGGAGGTGGTCGCGGCGGTGTGCCCATCCAGGCACTGTTCTCCGTACTTCGACTTCTGGGTCCAAAGGGAACCGTGGTGGCCATGGCGCTCGTCGGCGTTGGTTACTTCGTGCTTCCGTCTGGAGTTCGACAGCAACTCTTTGGTGCGATTCTCGGCGGGCAACGTGAGTCGGCGTCGGGGGCTCGGGGGGCGGGCAGTGTGTGCGGAGCGTCGACGTCGAATGCGAAGGCCTGTGACTTCTCGCGAGTCGTTCTTGCCTCGACGGAAGAGGTGTGGACCTCGAAGTTCCAGAGCGGGCTCTTGCCGCGGTATGGGCGCGAACCGAGCACGTACGAACTTCCCACGCTCGTGGTCTTTGCGGACTCCGTTGGGACGGGCTGCGGCAACGCAACCTCTGACGTCGGGCCATTTTACTGTCCTGCCGATCGCAAGCTCTATATCGATCCGAGCTTTTACGACGTCATGGAGAAACGTCTGCGCGCTCCAGGGGATTTCGCCCAGGCCTATGTCATTGCGCACGAGGTCGGTCATCACGTGCAAAATTTGATCGGCGTGACAGCGCAACGCATCAAGGGCGAAACCAAGAATCAGAATTCCGTGCGCGTCGAGTTGCAAGCCGATTGCTTTGCAGGAGTCTGGGGACACACGGCACGGGGCTCTCTCGCCATCACGGATGACGATCTGAAAGAAGCCGTCGACGCCGCACATGCCATTGGAGATGACACCCTTGGGCACGCCAACGCCGACGACTATACCCACGGAACGAGCGCTCAGCGCATGCGCTGGTTTCGTCTCGGCTTCCAGAACGGTGACGCGCGGCAATGCGACACCTTCCGAGTCGTGAGCTACGGCGAGCTATAACAATTGCGAGCGTTGAAGCTCGAGGCACCGCAGAGCGAGCGTTGAAGCTCGAGGCACCGCAGAGCGAGCGTTGAAGCTCGAGGCACCGCAGAGCGAGCGTTGAAGCTCGAGGCACCGCAGAGTGAACGCGACTCTCGGGTGAGTGGCGAGACGTCGCGCGTTCAGTCAAAGCGATCCCGGTGGATGCGTCGCACGTTATGCCAAGCGATCAGCCTCTTTGGTTCATCATGAACCAATCATCGCGAAGACGAGCGATGCTTCTGTCGAAGCGCTCCCCGCTCTGATATCCGACCGTCGGGACCACTCGATGAGATCGCTCCACGTTAACGGCGTCGTATTCATTGTGTCATGTTCTTGCGCAACGCCGGCACACGGGCAGGGTCATGATTTTACGCCGATTCAGCCGACTGCCGTCGGCGTGCAGCAGATCGTGGCGGTTCCGAGTCCGTCTCTCAGCCTTTGCCCGATGTCACACCGTCCACCCTATCGGCGGCAGAGGCGAGTGTGAAGCCTATCATGCGCAGGTGCCGTCCTCGGACTTCGAGGGGCTCGCGTTGCTTGCCCTCGGCAACCGGAAAGCAATCTCCGCTACTCTCGCCTTGGCCATCCCTTGTATGGAGCCCTTTGCTATGACTTCGCCGAGACTTCCTCGACCGGGGCGAAACTGCCCGCCGACGTAGAATTGGAAATGCTCCCTGACGAGCTTCATTGGTCACCTTGGCGTAGTGGTTGCACTGTAGCGCGAAGTAACAATCCGCTCTTTCACTTGGGCGGGCGTCGCATACGTGTTCGTCGTCGTGATACAACGGCACACGTGGTTGTTACTTGCAGGGACGGAAGCATTGGCTTATCCTCATTGTCGTCGAGTCGTCGCTGAAGACGAATGTGGCCTTATGCCACAGAAATTCGGCACGAAGGGGAGCTTGCAATGGGACGCGCCATCCTAGCCTCGTTTCTCGTACCGCTCTTCGTTCAACCCGGCTGTCAACTGTTCACCAACTTCTCTCTGCCAAACGGTGATACAGGCGGCGGTGCTGGAAATAATGCGGGCAATAACGCGGGCAATCACCTCGGGGGGCGTGCAGCAGATAAGGTAGAAAATCTCGGAGGGCAGAATCTCGGAGGGCACAAAGCGACTCTCGGTGGAAGCGATGGGAGTCTACTGGGGACGGAGTCAGCGCTCGGCGGAACGTCTGGCGCCGGCAACACCAGTGCTACCCCTGGCGCGAATGCACCGGAGAGCGGCCAAGTTGGTGTCGGTTCGACGACATCCAATGGCGAGAGTACGAGCGTGACTGGCGCGGGTGGAGCGCCGACGTCTGGTGGGAGCACGTCCACTGGTTTCGGCGCCGGCGGTGCGTCTGGCGCCGGCGGTGCGTCTGGCGCCGGCGGTGCGTCTGGTGCCGGCGGTGCGTCTGGTGCAGGCGGTACGTCTGGCGCTGGCGGTGCGTCTGGTGCCGGCGGTGCGTCTGGTGCCGGCGGTGCGTCTGGTGCCGGCGGTGCGTCTGGTGCCGGCGGAACCTCGAGCCCCGCTCCGGGTTTTCGCGCAGGCCCCTGCGTGGCTTCGAAACTCGGATCGGACATGGTCGAAGTGTTCGCTCGAGGAGCGGATCACATTTACCGCCGTCCCGTCGGAGGCGTCGAACCCGCGATGTGGTCAGCAATCGCGGATCTGGATGTATCCTTGATCGACAACCGTTCCGATCTCGATTGCATGCACGATGGCTCTGCGATCCATATCGTGGCGTCGGGCGCAAATCCCCTTGGGGCGGTTCTCCACGCCACGGGAACGCAGACGGTCTTCAACGCGTTCAAACGCGAACTTGGCACGGTTACGGTCGAGCCCAGCCCTGCCGTTTGGACTGTGAATCGCGATTACGTCACCTTTGCGGGTACGATTACGACGTGGCTCCTCGCTGGCCAACTCGCCTTTGGCGATTTTCACGCAATGGGTCGCGCCAAGTGGAAGGTTGAAGTCCAGTCCGGATATCGCATTTCGTGCCGAGGGGGGGAGCGGGTGCACTCAGTTTGCGGGCTTCGAAAGCGAGTACGTTCTCACGGTGCAGACGTATATCCAGTCTTCTGCACCAGCACGTTGGTTTGACGCCGAGTTTTCGGTGCCGGTGCCCTATCGCAGTCAGTTCGTCTTCAATCCCGCCATCTGCGCAGGGGAATTTCAGGGTTGGAACACGACGTTTTTGGTTGCTGTCACTCAAGATCACAAACTCTGGTTTCGCTCTGCATCGGGGCTTCGTGTAGAAACGCTCTCCCCGGACTGGGTACAAATTGGCGAGGATGCGAATTCGTCACCCGAATGCGTCGTCACCAATTTCGGCAGTGACGTATACGTCGTCGTACGAAGTACCCGGAACTCCATCCTGCTCTACAAGGGCAGTGGTCGGGGCGCAAACTGGCTATCGACCGATCTCGGGATCTATCAGCGATCCTTCGAGTGCGGACCGGCTTGCGCTCGACATCGATCGCGGTCACGCGTGATCCCGAGAGCGTGTTCACCCGGACACGCCCTCGGGATTGGTTCGTTCGCGATGCGATTCGCTGCATGGCCGTCACCGAGGCGGCGCATTCGACGTAACCCACCGACGTTACTCGGCTAAAGTGGGCGCGAGCGACGGAACCCGCTGGCGCTCCCGCCACGCTTCCCACCTTAGGACGAGGAGCATGCTCACGGGAAGCACGAGCAACGTCAATGCTGCGGCAGTCAGCGTTCCGCCGACCACGACGACGGCAATCGGTTGCTGGGTTTCGCTACCAATGGCGTGGGACATTGCCGCGGGAACCAGGCCAAGCGCAGCCAAGAGCGCAGTCATCAACACGGAGCGAAGGCGTTCGAGGGATCCGCGCCAGACGGCTTGCTCTGGATCGTCTCCTTCGCCGGCGCGAGCTCGAATGGCCGCAACGACCAGGACGCCATTGAGCACGGCTTGTCCGAGTAAGGCGATGAAGCCAACGGCTGCAGATACGCTCAGCGTGAGTCCCGAGACGCCGAGTGCGAAGATCCCGCCGGCCAACGCCAGGGGAACATGGAGCAGAATCACCGTGGCATCCGTCACGCTTCCAAATGCAGAGAAGAGGAGGATGAAGGTCAAGACCAAGGCCAGCGGCACGACCAACGTCAGCCGCGCCATGGCGCGCTCTTGGTTTTCGAATTCGCCACCCCACTCGGTACGATAGCTCGAAGGGAGTTGGAGTGTCGCGTTGACCTTGCCGCGCGCTTCTGCGACGAACGTACCGAGATCTCGTCCACGTACGTTCATGCGCACTCCGAGATATCGGCGCCCCCCTTCTCGGGTGATCGCAGCTCGTCCCGCGGTCAAATGGACGTTGGCCAACGTAGAGAGTGGGACGACGGTGTTGTCCGGAGTCGGGATCCGAAGTGCCCGAATCGAGTAGAGGTCTTCTCTCGTCACGCGTGGTAGTCGCACCGTGACGTCGAAGCGCTTCTCGCCTTCCCAGATCTCCGAAGCGGCGTGGCCCGCCATTGCGGTTTCCACCTCGTCTTGGAGATCGCTGACGTCCATCCCGAAGCGTGCGAGTGCGGCACGGTCGAGATCGATGGCGACCTGAGGAACATTACCTGCCCGCACGAGTGCCACCTCGGACGCTCCAGGGATCTGCGCAATGACCTCCTTGGCTCGTTGCCCCAATCGCTCGAGCTCGTTCAGATCGTCCCCGAATATCTTGAGTGCGATCTGCCCGGGTTGCCCCGAGATGTTGTCCGCCACGTTGTCGCGAATCGGCTGTGAGAAGTTGAACTCGATGCCGGGGATCTCGGATAGGTTTCGCGTCATCTCCGCTATGATGTCGTCGAGATGTTCGTGATCCTTACGCCATTCGCCGAGCGGTTTCAGCTGAATGAAGGCCTCGAGGTGGTTCGGTAGCTTCGGATCGGTTCCGTCCTCGGGACGGCCGAGCTGCGTCAGGATGCTTCGGACCTCGGGGGTTCGGCGAAGCAACTCTTTCATCCGAGGCAGCAGCTTGCGGCATTCGGTTACACTCAGATTTCGCGGCAAGGAGATCTGGGTATAGAGGGCGCCCTCGTTGAGTTCTGGCAGGAACTCCGAACCGAGTCGCGGCAACAGTACGGCCGAGCTCGCGAACACGCCCAAAGCCAAAACCAGGACCGTCGCGGGGCGACCGAGCGCCCATCGAAGCGTAGGTTCGTAGGACTGCTGCGCCCAACGCAATAAGGGTGACTCTTTTCCGGAGACACCTCGCTTCAGGGCGAAGAGCGCTAGGACAGGAACGAGGGTAAAGCTCATGACCAACGCGCCAATCAATGCACTTACCACCGTGTTGGCCATGGGAGAGAGAATCCGGCCTTCCACGCGTTGCAAGGAGAAGATTGGCAGATACGCCGCGATGATGATGAGGAGCGAAAAGAGCGTCGGTCGCGCCACCTGCCGCGCAGCATCTTCGATGCGTTTGGAGAGCGGCAACGGCGAGTTTACGTCACGGGGAACCACGTGAAACAGGTGTTCGACGAGGATGACCGCGCCATCCACGATGATTCCGAAGTCCACGGCGCCCATGCTAAGGAGATTGGCGCCCATGCCTCGGGCCCTGAGATAGACGAAGGAGGCAGCGAGGGAAAGTGGGATCACCGTTGCGACGATGAGTGACGCTCGCAAAGACAGTGTGAATGCGAAGAGGACCAGCACGACCAAGGCGGCCCCTTCGAGGAGGTTATGGAAGACCGTGTGCAAGGTCGTGTCGACGAGTTCGCTTCGGTCGTAGAACGGCTGGATCTCGACGCCAGTGGGCAAGCCATTCCGTTTGAGCTCGGAGATCCGATCGCGGAGCGCGTCGAGCACGATGAACGGATTTTCTCCCTTACGCATCAACACGATGCCTTCGACGACGTCGTCTTGCGAGTCGCGTGAAACGAAGCTTTGACGCGGAGCATAGCCCTCGCTCACCGCCGCAATATCACGGATTCGGACTGGAACTCCTTTGAATTCAGCGACGCGCGTCAACGCGACGTCTTCCGTCGACCGGAATGTTCCAAGGCTTCGGATCACGAAACTCTCGGCGCCGCGTTCGATGAATCCACCGCTGCCGTTCTCGCTGGCTTTGCTCAAGGAGCGGAACACATCCTCGAGCTGCACGCCGTAACTGGCCATCTTGGCGGGATCTGGCTCGACGTGGAGTTCGCGAACCATGCCGCCCAAGGAAATGACGTCCGCGACTCCCGGGACCTTCAAGAGCGCGGGGCGCACGGTCCAATCCTGAATCGTGCGGAGGGACAGGGGATCCTTGCCAGTGCCTGCCAGGGTGTAACGATAGATTTCCCCGATGGGCGTTGCGAGCGGACCGAGGACGGCTTCCACGCCCTGTGGTAGATCGGCGCTGCGCAGTCGCTCGAGGACGACGGGACGCGCTTCGGTCATCGACACTTCGTCGTCGAAGGTCAGAGTCACGTAGGAGAGACCGAAGAGAGAAATGCTGCGCAGTCGCGTCAGGTGAGGCGTGCCGTTGAGGGCACGCTCGAGCGGGATGGAGACCTTTCGTTCCACCTCTTCGGATGGCTGACCGTTGAACAGGGTGATGACCTGGACCTGCGTGTCGCTTGGGTCCGGAAATGCCTCGATGGTCAACTGTCGGAACGCAAACCAGCCGCACGCCGCGAGGCCAAGCGCAAAAAGTAGCGCCCCGAGACGGTTGTGGAGCGCCTTCGCGATTAGTGCTTCGAGCATGGGGCCTCACTCGAGGAGATGGCCATTTGGTTGTCAATCAACACCGCGCCCTGATCGGCGATCGATTCACCTTCCCGCAGCCCGCTCGTGACGAGCGCACGCCCCTCCCGGACTGGGCCCACAACGACGTCACGACGTTCGAAAAGCCCGTCCGGACGCGCCACGTAGACGTACTGTTTGGCGCCGTCAGAGACCAGCGCACTAGCGGCAATTTCCATGGCTCCGTCGCCAAACTCGGTTTCGAACTCCACGCGAGCGAACGTATTCGGGCGTAACGCGCCGTCCTTGTTGTCGAGCGTGATCCTGACGGCAACGGTGTGGCGCTCGGGATCGACCGCCGCAGCCACGTTGTCCACTTTGGCGTCCATCGACATCGTGTCGACCGTCACCTTTGCGTGCGTACCAGCACGGATCCCCGCCGTGTCGGACTCGAAGAGTTCCGCGACGGCCCAAACGGTGGACACGTCCGCGACGACCACTGGGATGGCATTGGAATCGGCCAGGATTTCCTGGTCGGGCAGGATATTCTTCTCCACCACGACCCCTGCACGAGGAGACTTGACGACGTATTCGTTGTCCGAGACGGGCTGTACCTTCAGCGATGCGAGCCGCGCCTGGGCCATTCGATGGGAAAGCTCCGCTTCTTTTAGCTGTTGGGTCGCGAGCACCTCGTCCTTTGCGGGGAGCGCCTGGGCTTGTACGATGGAGCGGACGCGATCGAGCGCGAGCTTCGCCGTCGCTAGCTCGACCTCCGCTTTCATTCGGTCTGCCTGCAGCGTCGCCAAATCCGGACTTGCGACGGAAAACAGCGGCGTGCCCACGGCGACTCGTTGTCCAACCTGGACCATGACGCGAGCAACACGTCCCGCAAGTGGGGCTCCAACTCGGGATGCCTTACTCTCGTCGACGCGCACGTGCGCAGGAACGGGATCCGACCAACGCTTCGTTGCTGGAACGACCCGACCAATCTTCACCTCTTCCCATTGGGGGGCTCCCTTCGCGAACCCAACCGCGTGCGGGGCCACGAGCACGCGCGGATCACGTCCTGGAGCGGGAGGGCTCTCTCGATGATAGCTCCCAGCAGTCAGTACCGCGACGAGTGTCATTCCTAAGGCCACCAGGGCACTCTTGGCGCCGCGGTGTTGGAAAATCGATTCACGTCGTGGAGCTTGCGTAGGTTCGGTCATTGGGCGATTCCTAATGTGGCAACGGGGCAGTGAGCGTAATTGGGTTTGCGTGCGCAGCGCGACGAGTGAGCACGATCCTTAGGCAAGCTATGGACGAGTCGTCGCGCCCGACTCGTTTCCGAGCACGCGGAGCAAACGACTTCTCAGTTCGAAAAGTGAGTATCGAGTATCGACGAGATCGAGGGCGATCTCGCCTCTCTGTCGGCGAGCCAGGAGTAGGTCGGTCATGCTGACCTGTCCTAGGCGATAGGCCCGCTCCGTCGACTCGAGCACTCGATCGGCCAGAGGAAGCGCATTCGTCTGCAGGTTGGACAACTTGCTGGCAAGCGTCTGCTCGGCTTGACCGAGACGCACCACCATGGTTTCCGCGGCCCGCTCCGCGCTGCTCGCCTGCGCTTCGATTTCCTCTCCCCGTGCGAGTGCGCCGGCTTTTTGATGCTGACCGTGGTCGAAGACAGGGAGAGGCAGCGTGACCGTGACACCGAACGTATTCGGCTGGTTGCCCGCCGCGGTGAGATTGTCGTGAAGGTAGCTCAGGCCAACGACCGGATCGGGAATGCTCCGATTCCCGTACATTTCGGCCAACTCCGTTTGACCACGCGCTTCGAGCCGTAAAGATCGCACATCGGTACGTTCTGCCGGCACGAAGCGGACGGTATCCGGACGAGGAATCAAGCCGTCGAGCTCCGCTGCGTCCAAGTCGGCGTCGCAAGCGCCGCCCAGGGCCATCTCGCAATCGGTCTGCGCGAGCGCGATCTCGTTTTGGTTGTCCGAGAGTTCTCGTTCGACGTTCACGACGTCGAGGAGCAAGCGATTGTGGTCGATGCCACTCACGTCTCCGCGTTCCAATCGCGTCTCGTCCAGGGTGACGATTCCGCGGGCTGCCTGTAACCGCTCTTCGAGAACCCGCTTTCGTTCCTTCAAGTAGACGACTTTGCCTAGACTTTCTCGCGCATCGGCGAGCAAGAGAGCTTCGTCGAAGCGATTCTCGAGATCCACGGCTTGTGCGTGCAGATCCGCAGCACGGATCCGATGACCGCGCTTTCCCAATTCGATCGTTTCGCTGAGCGTGGCCTGGTAATTTTGCGTATCGGTCGCTGAGAGCGAGCGCGGATTACGAGCCCCCAGGGTGATTCCAGCGACTCCCAGGCTGAGCGTTGGATTGGGCAGCAGTCGCGCGTCGCGGGAACCGGCGACGGCCGCCCGGCTTCTCGCTCGAAGTGCTGCGTACTGCGGCAGATGGACGTGAATCCAATTCTTTAGAGCCGCTGGATCGCGCAAGAGCTGACTGGCATGGGCCACCGGTTCCGTCGCACTGGCGGGCGAGGACCACAGCATTGCAACTGCTAGACCGAACACCACAAGTCCGGTCGGGATAGCAGTGCGGTGATGTCGTAGGGTATGCATGGGCAGAGGCAGGACCATCTCCAAGCTCAGCGGTAGTGTTCGACGCGACCGCGTCTCAGCGTCTTGGCTTCGGCGCAAACCAGTCGGGAAAGTGCCGTATTCCTAGCGCGGAAGTGAATGAATCGGATTTCACCCGGAGACGTAGGTTCACGTTTGAATTTCGCTTCATCATCCAAGGAGGACGAGGCCCGTTGTGTGTAGCGATTAATCCACGGCCGACAAGGTGTCCGCGCAAAATGCCACAGAGCCGATGAAGCGAATCTCACCTTCGGCCAGCGGAGCCGGTGGGTGGATTCGATGCGTGCCTGCTTCGAACTCGCTCGAGCGCACGCATCGAGCGCACGCATCGAGCGCACGCATCGAGCGCACGCATCGAGCGCACGCATCGAGCGCACGCATCGAGCGCACGCATCGAGCGCACGCATCGAGCGCACGCATCGAGCGCACGCATCGAGCGCACGCATCGAGGTTCGATAGCGCGCCTCCGTTCGAGATGCACTTCGACGGCGCGCATGCCAAGAGCAGACGCGAACTCGCCGTGTTGCGAAAACACGCGTGGCCACGTCCAAGAACGTGGCCACGGCATCAAAAACCATCAGGGTTTCACGTAGCAAAAACTCACTCGCTGAACTCGAAGGGCCCGATGTCGGGAGCCGTGCCGCTGTAGGACAAGCCCACGTTGACGCCTGAGTTCCGAAGATCGCTTCCGGACAACAACTTGAAGTAATTGACGTCCGGGAGACTGCCGTCGCTCTTTCGTGGTGCCTTCAACAGGGAAGTGTCGATGCTCACGTAGTCGGTCGAGCTTGCGGCGTGACCATTCTGCCAACTATTGTTGGAGATGTCAGTACTAGTGGCGTTGAGTCCACCGAGCGTCCCTACCGAGGCGGTGTTCTTGATTCTTGAGCGACGCCGCGATATTTGTGCTGCTGAAGTTGATGTTGCTTCCGTTGTTGTGCGCGGCGCAGTTGAGGAGCGTGACGCTGCCACGGTTGCTATTGTGATCGAAGCCGTCGTTGACATTTCCCGCGGCGATGCAGCGCGTGTACGTTGCGTTGTGCTTGAGGGCCTTGTCGTCGCTTCCGCCGGTCTTGAAGCCATTGCCGTCACCTGCACCAACGGCTCCGCTCTTCAATTTGCCGTTGTCGATCGCCCAGCAATTCTCGTACGTGGTGGTGACATTGTCGGCGCCACGAAGGTATCCGTCCCACCCGTCATCGAGGTTGTTCCACGCTCGGCAGCCTACGAACTTGTTTCCACTTCCAACGTCGAGCTTGGACGCGAACCCATCTGCGTTCTCCAACGCTGAATCTGCGTTGTAGTAGGAATCGCAATTGCGGACGAGGTTGTTCGATGCGCCGCCGCTAAGCTGGAGACCCGTGTCTGAACATTCGGAGAACGTTGAGAATTCTATCGTGTTGTTCGACCCGGTGACGTACATGCAGTTGTCCCCCGCATTGAAAACGTCGATTCCGTAAACGTACCAGTAGCTCCCGGAAAGACTGACGCCTCGGTTGCTTCCGCTTTCTGACATTGCCGAGAAGTCGAGGACGGGACGGGCGCTGTCGAGTGGGTACGCCCGTAGTGCGATTTGCGAGCTGCTCGAGCCACTCTTGGTGAGGCTTATCGTGCTGCTGAGTGCATAGGTACCACCTCGTAGATAGATCGTCTGTCCAGCGGTCACGCGGCTGACTGCAGTGGCCAGTGTCGTCGGTGCGGTGATGGTTCCGGCGGCACTCGCGCTGCCCGTGGGAGAAACGTAAATGGCGTTGGAAACGACGGTACTACCAGTGGTACCACCCGTAGCGGCAGTACCTCCGGTGGAGGTCGAGCCGCCCTTCGTCGTCGCTCCTCCGGTGGAGGTCGAGCCGCCCTTCGTCGTCGTTCCTCCGGCGGAGGTCGAGCCGCCCTTCGTCGTCGTTCCTCCGGTGGAGGAGGCGCCGCCGGCGCCGGTGGTGCTACTCGTCAGTTCGATGTAGTCGAGTTTCGCATCGAAGTCCGTGGCCGCTGAGGCTTTGCCCGTCGAGACGAACTTGAACTCTACATTGCCAGAGAGCGCGAGTGTGCCGAGAGATACCGTAGTCCAAGTGTCGGACGTGTTCGAGCTATACCCGGAGATACTGCCGAGCGACGTCCCGTTTACAGAGACCTGGAAGTTGCCATAGATGTTCCGCTGGGCGAACCGGACCGTGATGGCGTAGGTACCGCTCGTAACCGCCGTCGAAAACGTGAACGAGTCACCGGTGGCGTTGGCGTTGAGTCGCATCGTCGTCGAGCTGACACTCGTGCTGTCTCCAGAGGGAGATCCCCCAGGATTGTGATTCGGCTTCGATTCGGGAGACGAGAGCATTCTGCGCAACACCGAATCCGTAGGTCGCGTCGTTCGACTGTGATTCAGTCGCGCACCCTGCCAACGTTGCCAAGATCGCCGTTCCCAATCCCAAATGCGTATTTCTTCGAACCATGATGTTCGTTCCTCTTCGATTTTGCTCGGAGCACGGCGACAAAACGCCGCATGACCCCACTCGGTTGCGGTGAGGAATGGGCAAGACCGTGACTCGTCCGAGGTAATGCTCGGGCGTCAGGTTCTGATCGTGGAATGTGAGCGCCCGAAGGGCTTTTTGCGTGATTGCATTTTTCTGCGCGCCGACGGGAACCGTTCCAGATGGACCGGTTGAAAGGCGCTGTCCTTACGGTGAAGTGTGGAAATGGTACTCGATGCGAACGTCGCGCCGAATGTCACTTCTACCCGAAGGTGGAATGCAGGGAGAGCGTCGTTGCCGTTATTCGTTGGGCTTGCTTCACGGACGCCGAGTCGGTGATGGCACCTTGCAACGCAGCTCGTCTCCGTTCAACCGGTAGCGCTCGATTCGGAGGCGCGGACCAAAAGCGAACTCTCTCTCGAGGGTACCGCAAGCAGCAAGGGCGTCTCGAATGGCGTGTCCGTCTGGATCGTTGCGAACACGAACGGCGAAGACGGTTCTCTTGCCGCGGAGCAGCGTTGGCAGATCCGTCAGCATCTTTTGCACGTTCAGCTCTACTGGGAACTTCGGCAGCGGATCTTCGTGTCGGTCGAAGTAATACGAGAACAATCGCCACTCGCGATCGCTGACGCCGAGGACCAAGGTCTCATCGTCGACTTCACCGGCGAGCATTCCTATGGCGCCCCGCCAATCGGGCTTTTGCAGTCGCCCATAGTAGTCACGAAAGAGCGTGTGCGAGCCGAGCCCGAGGAGCAAGACGAGCACGAGCACCCTGGCTTTCGTAGACGGGAGATGAAGCAGGCCCGAGGCAATGACGAGACTGAAGGGGATCGCTGCCCACAGGAACAACCGCGGCAAAAACATGGGTTCCTTTAGGGAGACGATCAAGAAGAGCACTGGTGGTGCGAATGCCAACAATGCCAACGCAACGAGCAGTCGAGACGCACGACGCAACGACCAGAGTCCGAACGCCGCACACAGCAACAGCAGGACCTGAAGCGATGTCGAACGCTGCCCCATGAGATACACGTCCTGGAGCGCCTCCAGACCTTGAGCCATCGACGGGAATCGGCGACCGTATCCCTGTTCGCGCATCGCGTCCACCTGGACGAACAATGTCGTAGTCCAAGGTAAGAATGCGATCGCCACGACGATGTTGGCCGATAACCAGCCCCATAGAATCGGTCCGCGGAAAGTGCGGCGGAGGATCAACCAAGGTCCCACTACGAGCCAACAGGTCGCCACGAACAACGTCGCCGTGTTATGCAGATAGAGCGCGACGGTCGTGCCGAGTGCATAGGAAGTCCAGGCGTAGGCCGCGGCTCTGCGACTCGGGGCGACCGCATCGGAGCCATGTCCTTGCCATCCCGACGCGGCGTTTTCGAGCTCTTCCCAATGCAACACGAGCCAAAGTAGGCCAGACAACGCGAGAGCAACTGCGCACAGAAGGGGCGCGTACATGCGCGCCTCTTGATCGTAATGGATTCGAGCGGGCGACAAGAGCACGAACCCCGCTGCAAGGAGCCCCCCGCGATGTCCGAGCGTCATGCGGCCGAGTCCGTAGGTGAGCGCGACCTTGACGATGCCAAAGAGTGCCGACGGGAGCCTCAATGCAAATTCGCTGTCACCGAATGCTCGAAAGCTGCTGAGCAGAAGGAAGTAGGTGGGGTTGTGGTAGGCGCGAATGGACTCTCGAATGAGCTCGCCTACCGGATATCCAGAACGCCGAAATGAGATGGCTTCGTCGAACCAAAGGGACTCGTGTCCCAAATGATAGAATCGAAGCATGGCCGCAACCGCGATCAGAGCGACTACGGAGAGTGCTCTCCAAACCGTTTGCGAGCCAAACTCAGGGCGCTTCATGTCCTTCTTGGGCGCAACCTTATTATCGGATCGCATCCACGTCGAGGACCGCAGACCTTCAAATGTGGAAATCATGCTTAGGGGCTAACGCGCCGCGAAATCCAAACCGGCTACGTCGGATTCTTCGGGTGGAGGTCGTGCAGCGCGAGCCCAGTTCAACGCACACCCTTGCGGACTTCACGTTCGTCGAGGCACGATATCGAGAGACGAAGTGCCACTCTCGCTGCGGCCTTCGTACGTAGAATGGTCACCCGGCGTAGCAAGGACGCGGCGCCGTTCGAGGTCTTCGAGTAGGGTGTTTCGCTCGTCGCGATCGAATCGAGGTTTGCTTCACAGCTCATCGAGGATTGTCCGGACGAGCGCCTTGCCAAGGCGCTTCGAGCGTCTAGTGAATGACGTCTTCCGTGCTTGTTTCCTGGTGATGACGCTGGGGCAGCGAACCCGCGTATCGACGTGAGTGCGGAATTGGGTGACACCGTTCTCGCGAAGTTGACCCATGGTGTCGAAAGTGTCCTGCGTCGACCGAGTAATTTTCCAGAACGAGTCTCGCGAAAATTTCCTGACAGTTTTCGCTTCTTCGCGATGAATGACGGCGTTTTCGCAGCATCCATCACGGTGGCAGATTCGCAAATTCAATGCAGTCGGTCGTCGTAATTGCCACCCTGTCGATCTGCGTTCCGTTGCCAAGCGCACATTGGGAACCATGAGCGGTTGAGATACACTCGTATCGACAATAGGAGGCGGAATGGCAAAGTCGTCGATGCGATTGCGAATGCCCGCTCTAGCAATTTCTATGGCGTTGGGTGCATGCGGCGCATGCAGCGCATGCAGCTCTGAGTCTTCATCCGATACTCCCGTGCCTTCTGCGCCCATGGGCGGCAGTTCCGTAGCAAACGGTACTCTGTTCGGGTCCAGCACGGGAGGTCGAGGGACGGGGCAAGATTCAGGGCAAAGCACGGGGGGGCGCGTCGGCTCGTCGCAACCGACTTCAATGGGTGGTCGCTCGGGGCTGACTTCGCTACCGGTGGCTGGTACCAGCACCTCGGGCGGAGCGAGCGGTGCCGGGGGAAACACGGATGGTAAGGGTTTGACGATCTACTACATTCGTCACGGAGAAGTCGTGGCCAACACCGTGGATCCGGCGGAGATTACCTACGAAAACAGTGAGACGCTGACGGAGCTTGGACTCGAACAGATCGAGGCACTCACGAGCTACCTGAAGGCGATGAACGTCACCCCTGACGCCGTTCTCGTCAGTCCGACGCGGCGTACGCAAAAGACCATCGAACCGTACCTCGTTGCTCGAGATCTTCAGGGACAAATTTGGATGAATCTCGCAGAGTGTTGCGACAAGACGCCGACGGGAGCCGCGCTCCCGATGGCGCCAACGTACGAGGCGTACAAAGCAAAGGTCGAAGCGCAGAATATCACGTTCGCGGACCCATCGGAAACGAGATACTGGTCCACGGACACCTACGAAGAAGGTCTCTTCATGGTCCAGCGCGCCCAGCGAGAACTTCTCGAACGATTCGGGCAGTCCGGAAAAACCGTCTTCATCGTCGGTCACGCCAGTGCTGGGCTCGTTCTCATTGGGCTCTTGCGTGGCAACGACATGAGCCAGGGCACCAAGTCGACCGAGATGCCTCCCGTGTTTCTCCTCAACACGGGCATCATGCGACTCGTACAGGATCCGACGACGGGCCTCTTCCGTCTCGATGGGAGGAATATGAACACTCCGAAGACGAACTGACGCGGAAGGGGATGGATGACTCGCATGAGACATGCAGCAAACGCGGCATGACTCGCATGAGACGTGCAGCAAACGCCGCATGCTTCGCACGAAGCGTGGGAGGGGTACTGTTCGGCGTTCGGCGAAATTCTTCTCGGGTCTGCCTGCTCGAGCGCTGGTGTATCGACGAATCCTCCGAAGCCATGGAGAGACCGCTTCGAATCGAAGTGGTTTTCCGTTCGCGAGGAAAGGTTCAATCACGATGAAGCGATTTCGACATTGGCCACTGGCCGCGTTCATTGCACTGGCAGCAGGCTGCGCTTCGAGCGGTGAAGAGGGGGTTACGGTAGCCTCGGATCAGTCCATTACGGCCAATGGTGCCGACGTCACCTTACGGATCACGAACGATTGGGGTGGTGGATATTGCTCTGAGGTGCAAATCACGAACAATGGTGCCGCGGCGATTACCGGGTGGACCGTTATCGTTTCCCTGGGTAATTCCACACTCGGAAATGCCTGGAATGCCGTCACCAACGTGAGTGGAGGCAACCTGACGGCAACCCCGGCCGGGTACAACGCTACGATTGCGGTAGGTCAAGTCGCAAGCTTCGGCTTCTGCGCGAATTCCACGACGAGCTCTCAGCGCCCGACACTCGTGTCGGCGACCATCCAAGGGGGCGGCTCATCGGGAGTGGGCGGTGCGTCCTCGGGCGGCACGACGGCGAAGGGAGGCACGACGAGCGTCGGCGGTTCGTCTACGGGCGGCACGACGGCGAAGGGAGGCACGACGAGCGTCGGCGGTTCGTCTACGGGCGGCACGACGGCGAAGGGAGGCACGACGAGCGTCGGTGGAAGCACGTCTGGTGGATCGGCAGGTACTTGCAACGCGGAATACACGTGGCCCACGTACAGTCCGAACATCGCATACGACTACGTTGACGAGTATGGGACGATAGCCAAGCCAACCAAGGACTCTAGCGACGTCACGGGAATCGCGGGGCGATACACGAGCGGATGGTGGACCTTCGTGTATGGCTCGAAGAAGAACTCGCTCGTTACGGCGGCGGCATGGACTCCGATGCTGGAGCGATTCAACTCAGACTTTACGTATATCACCGACACGATGCGATGGCCGCGTGACGGTCGCGCACGCGCTGGGTACTACAGCGCCATCTATCTTTATGGATCGGGTCTCTCTACGGACAATGCGTCCAATACAGAAACCGGAGGATGGCAGAGTTCCGCCGGAAACGGACCGATCGTGCTCGCGTCCTACTATCCCGTCTATAGCTTCGATCCGGCTTGCTCCTATGGCGACAAATCGAGTCAGCAGTCAGCCATGATCCACGAAGGAATCCACTCTATTTTGGCGACCATGCCTGGTTGCAAGAATGCCTGCTGGTTCCAAGAGGGTGGCAATACCTGGCTGCAGGCGACGATGACGGCAAAGCGCAGCGGAACGACTCCATCTTCGATGGGTTTCTTGAGCGCTGGAGCAGCAATTGCGCCGTTCATGCCGATCGAAAGTTACTCGGGTTGGCTCCAGGACGGCAGCTTCGGTGGTCCTTGTGCGGAACGCGTCAACCGTTTCGACTCGAGCGGCAAACAGATCTGCACGTGGCGTAATCTTCTCGGTGGCAATCAATATGGCGAGACCTTTCCTCATGCCATGGAGGTCATCCTCGGCGAGAAAAGCATCGCGTGGATTTGGCGTTACGCCCAAAAGAGCGGCAGAGTCCTCCAAGACCTGGCGGAGGTCACTGGCGGATTGGGAATCGCACAAACGAAGCGGCTCATTCAGGAATATCGCGCCAGACAAGCTTTTGGTGACTTTGGGATTTGGAAGACCGCCTACAAGAAACTGCTGAACGACAACTGGAAGGTGTCAATCGGCGCGGAGTGGACCCCAGCGTGGATGACGCCGCCCGCATGGTCAGCGACCTGCTACGCCGCGACGACGCAGAGCGGTAGCACTTTGACGCCGGACCCGCTCACGCTACCGGGATGGTCCGGGTCGAATCAGATCCCGCTCACCGTGAGTTCGGGTGCGGGCTGCGCGACCGTCAACTTCAATCCGATCGACGAGAACATGACGTGTCAGCTCGTCTACCAGGACACGAGCGGGAAGATCCACTATGGAAACGCCGTGTCGAGTGGCTCGTGCACCATTCCGGTCAGTAACGTAAAGAACAACGTCGTCATCGCCGTGATCACGAACTCGAACTACATCTACGACGGAGGCACCAAGAAATACGGCTATACGCTGTCTCTTGGCGCAGGGATATCCGGAAAGGCGGACATCTACACGCAGTGGTACAAGTGAAGCATCGCTGAGCCGTAGACCAGGGCTCGAGCGGCACTATTGCCGGTGCGGCTTCGGCCCTGGTTGCGATGCATGCTGGAGCCCTGTAGCAATGGAGTCGAGAGTCGGACGTAAACGCTCGCGCCTGCGTCATCTGGGGTCGCGCAAGTTCTAGTTCGTCGCCGAGCGACCGTGCGCAAATCGAGACAGCAACGCTTCAGCGGAGTCCGTAGTCGATAGCCATTTTGTCGTAAAGTGCGAATAGTTCGGGAATGGCGACGAAGCGATTCCATGCGCCGTCAGTCGTGAACAGCGGGTAATTCGGGTGAGTCGCATAGGCACGCGTCGGATCCCAGTTGAACGCTCCGAGCCCCCGATGCCCGGATAAATTGAACATGACGTCGTGGGCCGCCCTTTGCTCCGCCGAGTACTCCGCAATCAGGAATTTTAGGTTCGGATAATTAGTAGCGAGCGTTTGGAAGGTCGATTGCCATTGCGTCGGTGTGCCCTGGTAACCGGTGACTCCGTTGGGAGCCGTCGCATAGCAAGACTGTCCGAGGACATCGAAGGACACTTGTTGGGCGAGCACTCCGTCGAGCCACCAACGTGTCGTGGTCGTGTCGTTGCACTTCTCGATATGGAGCATCACGACGATGGCCGGATCGATCTCGCGCACTGCACGGATCCCGGCTTTGAGCAACGTGGCGAAACTTGCGAAGTTCGAGTTGTTGATGCGTCCCGTCGGCCACAACATTCCATTGGTGATCTCGTTGCCGACTTGCACCATGTCCGGCATCGCCGCAGCCGCCTTGAGTTTTTGCAGCGCATCCTTCGTGTAGCTGTACACTTGGGCCTCGAGCGCGGAGGCCGACAGCGAGGACCAAGCGGCAGGCGTGCCCTGTTGCGAAGGATTGGTCCACGTGTCTGAATAATGCAGATCGAGAAGAAAACCGAGCCCTGCGGCTTTGACGCGCTTGGCCAAAGTGATGGTGTGCGCCAAATCACGGAAGGCCTCTGCCTTGCCCTCAGCATAACCGCCCGAAGCCGCAGGATTCACGAAGGTGTCCAAGCGAATGAAGTTGAACCCGTGATCCTTGAGCAGCACCTCGAGCGGTTTGACTTTGCCGCTGTCGGTGTACGTTGCTCCGTAATACTCGTCCTCGAGCGTGATGGTGACGTCGGCGCCAATGATGAAGTCCGGTCGGAATACGCCGCCTGAGGAAGACGAGCCTCCTTTCGATGACGTTCCTCCGCGTTGGGTCGTTCCGCCTGCCGCCTGTCCGCCGTTCGTCGACGAACCACCTCGCGGCGTGCTGCCACCCACTCCGCCCATTGCGAGGGTTCCTCCACCTGCTCGCGACGTGCTTCCGCCCGATGAATTTGCCGACCCACCATTGGACGTGACTCGCCCGCCCACGTTCGCGGCGCTCGAGGTAACCGCGCCCGTGCTTCCGCCGAGCGTGGTCGTTCCGAAGGTCGTGCGTGAAGGCGTTCCTCCTCCCGCTTCGACGAGTCCACCACCCACGTTGGTGCCGTTGGCAACCGAGCTCGATCCGCCTTGAGCGCCGGGCCCTTGCTCCGCGCCCGAGCAACCGAATTGCAAGATGACGGGCGCACTGAGCGCGAGCGCGAGCCTACGAGCTTGGCTGGACGTTGGGAGCATTCAGTGGTTGTCCTTGTCGTGGTTCATCGGAAGACGAGTCACTCTTCCCTGTGGCGGAGCTTCTGGTCTCTTGCCGTCGAGCTCCGCCTCGCGACTTTAGGGCGTTGGGCGCGACTTGGGAACGACTTCGTTCGGAGCTTGGCGCGTTAATCGGGTGAGCGCCGTTGGAATCGGTGCCATCATTCGGCCTTATGTAGGCTCGGCTCTGGAACGGCTTTCATCGTGGAGTCGAGGCGCGGGATTTCCTGGGCGGGTTGCGAGATTTCCGCTCCCACCGTTCCAGGCGTTGCACTTGGCACCGAAGGATCCGACACGGGTGTACGCACGTCGACCGGTTTGGGGGTAGCGTCAGTCCGACCAGAGTTGAGTTCCGCGTAGCCGCGCTCCCCATCAATGACGATCTGCCCGAGAAAACGATCGAAGTCCGCGACTTGCTTCTCGAAGTATTCGGGTTGATCGGAGAGTGCGGCGACGAGTAACAACGGGAAGTCTCCGCCTCCTGGACCTCGGTAAGACTTGCCCGTACGGACCATCACGAGCTTGATACGTCGGACACGAGCATTGGGCGCAAGCTTAATCTGTTCGACGTTCGCGATGTCGATCGTCGCGGCGATTGCCTCTCGGTTCGCGAGCTTCGCGGGAACCTCGGTCGTCTGCACGGCGGCGAGATTCGTGGCGTTTACGAGCAATGTATCGTCGGTTCGTACCATCCCGAGCTGTGCGCCGTTCAAATCCGACGTCCAATCATGCACGATCGCGCGAAGATCTTTGGATTGGTCGAATCTGGAGAGCGGGTACCCGCTCAACCAAATCACACCGGCGGTAACACGATGTTCGAATCGAAGATCGTACTTCGACGCGACTTCGGTCGTCTCGTACGAGCCATTGTTGTCGGCGTCGAAGAAGAGCGTCGACTGGTATTGGGCGGCGGTCTTGGGGACCAACTCGGAGCTCCATCCGGCTTTGTAGAAATTGTCCAGTCGCCAGAGGTCACCGAGGAAGGATTGGGTGGATGCGTCGTCGTAGGCGACGTCGTAACCGTAGCGTTCGTGGTGAAGACCTTGGGGTGTGAGCACCGGTCGATTGGACATACAACCGACGAGGAGAGTTGCGGCGAGGGGGCGAAGGATCCAATTGAGTGTGGACATGAACGCGTGGATGAGAGCGGTTGGGGCCAGTGCTGTCAATGCCAGCGCCCCCAGACTTTCTGCGCATTGGACCATTGGCCAGCCCTGCAGTTCATCCGCCTGAGCTCCTCGATTTTCCGTGGAAGTGTCGGCGCCGGGTCGTGGTGCCTTCCGGCGGATTTCGACGCTCGAGCACCATTGCCGAAACTCGGAATTCATCCTCGTGACACGGGGAAGGGAGACGATGGAGTCGACGTTCCGACCTGGATCGCCGCTTCCGGACATCATCGCAAGGAGAATCCGCCCCGTGTCAACGACGACTCTTCCTCTGCTGCTGGCTATCAACGTGCCACTACCGGAACTGGAAACGTCCTTGTTGCCGCGCAGTGACGCCGAGTCCTTTGGGCTCGCCTTCCTGATAGCCATTGCGGCAGCGACGTTCGTTATCTGGCTTCGATGCTTCGTCCCCGACGAGGAGCGTCGGCCTGCTGACGGACGATCCGTCGTCGTCGAAAAGCGGACGCGCCGCTCGGCCCGATGAGGCAGAGCGACGCGTTTCGACTCGAGCGGTTACGGGGTGCTCAGTGGGCGAGTTGATCGTAGAGGTTCTGCAGACCGGAAGTGTAGAGGCCGTCGAGGAAGCTAACTGCGTCCGTCGGATCGCCGACTGGATTGTAGCGCCCAGACCAAGACACGAGTGAGCCCGAACCTTGAGGCTTGACCTGAATCGTCGAGGTGTAGTTCTCGAACGGCAGCGGCGCTGCCACGATGGAGTACGTCACCGTCGTGCTCGCATCGTCGGAGCTGTCCAAACGCTCGATGACTTGCGTCACGCCGTCTTTGAAGTCCAAAATGCGGAACGTCTCCTTACCCGACGTCACGAGTCTGCTGTTTGCCACGTCCGTCACGAACTGACCCAAACCATTGAAGTCGGACACGATTGCCCATACGGCGCTCGGCGGCACGGGAATGTACTTCTCCCGAACCACCTTCGGCGTCATGAGGCTTTGAAGATCCGCCAAACCCTTCGCATAGAAATCCGTGATGAATGCCTTGGCCTGTTCACGCGTCGAGCCCTTCTTGGCGACGAAACGCGAGGACCATTCGACGCGTGTAATCTCGTCGGTGACGGGTACGACGCGCATCATCGAATGGTAATCGTCGACGGGCAGTGGTGAGTCCAAGATCGTATACGCAATGATCCTGTGACGTGGATCGTAGACGTCTTCGCGCTCCACGACGGGAGCTTTCTGTCCGGTCACGGAGAGAAAGCGTACCGAGCCAACACCCTGACCGGACATACTCGAACTCTCCACGACCGTGAGGAACTTGTCCCAACCGTTGAAATTACCGACAGTCTCCCATACCGCCGAAGCAGGAGCCGTGACCTCGATTTGGGCAGTGACGACGATGGTCTTCGTGGAGAGTGCCTCCGTGCCCTGCGCAATCTCGGCCGAAGCTTCGGGTGGATCGGACTGTTCGGCGCAACCCAGGACTGCCGTCACGAGTAGTCCACCAATGATTGTCACACCCATTCGAACGAAGCTTGTCATTGACATAGGTTCCCTTTCCAACTGCGATGGGATCACAGAGATGACCTGTCCCCCAATCGTGTGTCACATGCTTCCATGAACGGCACGACTCTAACTAGCTGGAAATGAACCAAAGCGGATGTTTTAGTCTAAGTGCTTGCAATTAATGGTGATTTATCGAGCGTGGCATTGGCTCACACTGCCCGCTGTCGCGAAAATTGGGGGGCTGGCTACGCGGGAACATCATCGGTAAGGGGCCGACCGGTATATCGTGCAAGCACCAAGGTGAGATCGTCTTCTTGAGTCGTCATGTGAGACTGAACTTCGGCGAAGATGAGATCACAGAGCCTCTCGAGGGGCAGATCCGCATGTTGGGCGAGTATCGATTCCAGCCGAGCGAGCCCGAAGGGTTGCGCTTCGACATTTCGTGATTCGACGATCCCGTCGGTGTGGAGCAAGAGCACGTCGCCTGGTTCCAATTCGAGGGACTGCGTCTCTGCGTTGTCCGTCACGTCCGGCATGATTCCAGCCCAGATCCCGGAGACCTGGCGTCTTTCGCATCCGCCGGTATTGACTCTGAAATAGGATCAGGTCCTCGTGAGCACCCGCGAATTCCACCCGTCCGTCCTGATGGCAGCGGAGTAGGCAGAGTGTCATGTGTTCGTCCGCACCGAGGCGGCTACGCACGTTGTCGAACAGAACCGAGTTCGCCATTCGGTAGACCTGTGTCGGACTTTGCAAGCCCTTTGCGTGGACTGCGGCCGAGACGCTGCTTTGCGCCATCAGCATGATGAGTCCACTTCGAAGACCGTGACCCACTACGTCGCCTATGCCGAGCCAACATCCGTCGGCGAGGGGATGGATGTCGTAGTAGTCTCCGCCAACGTTCGTGGTCGGGAGCATTTTTCCAACCACCTCGAACCCAGGAACGCGCTGGTTCTTGGGGAGAATCATGGTTTGAATGTTGGCCGCAATCTGCATTTCCTTTTCGGCTTGTTCTTTCTCGAGTCGCTGACGACGTTTCGCTTCGTCGATCATTCGTTCAACGAGATGTGCTCCTCGGATTGCTCCGCTCACTTGGTCTCGTATCGCCTCGTAAACGACACCCTCTTCGGGCCCCATTTCCAATGCGATGAAGCCGAGCTGCTCGCGCTCGAAGAATAGCGGCTCCAAAATGACGTTTGCCTGACTGCCGCGAAAGAGCGAATCGAAGGGAACGAGGCGGTTCGTCTCGAAGGACCGCCCGACCGCGCGTAGGTGCTCGGGATCCTCGTCGCCGAACGACCAAGCGAGCTTCGCTCCGGCCGCCGGCGCCGTCGAATCCGCATAGAGCGACAGATGACACCGAGAGATTCCAAGATTGGCAAGGTGAGCATTCAACGCCGAGTAAATTCCTTCGAAATTCATGGATCCGGTGAGCGCTTTGCTAATCTCGCTGAGTTCCAGCGTGAGGCGTTGTAGACGGACGCGTTGGCTCCCTTGGGCGAGCTCGGCAACGTCACCGATCTTCGACCTCACCTGTCGCGCGATTCGATCGGACCGTTCGCGACGAGCGGCACTGTCGCGGACCCAAGAGTGAAGGGTGCGCGACAAGACCGTGATTACGCGATTCCAGGGCAGCAAAACCTCGGAGGAGTGAGAACGAATGATGTCCGCGAGCCTTTGTGCGAATTCGCCGGTGACGCCACTGTCGATTTCTCGGAATACCGTTTCGAACAACGTAATCGCCGTTCCCTCGTCGATCGAGATGCCTTCTGCTTCCAGAGTTTCGAAGCCCTCGAGAAACCGCTGGCGGATCTCTTCGTGAGTTGCCGTCGGTGCGATGCTACCTGGATAGAGTTCGGTTTCGTCCCAGCTATTCGCCGCGCAGCCACAGGATCTCCGGATGACGACCTGCGTTGGAACCGTCAGGACGCTCGCCACTGACTCGCCTGCGGCAAGGCGGAGGGCGGTCTCGACAGCGAATCTACCCAGAGTTCGAAAGGGTTGGCGCACCGTCGTCAGTTGCGGCATGGCAAGACGCGCTTCGTCGACGTCGTCGAACCCAACGAGAGCAACGTCTTCTGGTACCTTCCAATTGCGGGATTTGAGAACGTCCAATGCTCCAAGCGCCATGAGGTCGTTCGCAGCGACAACCGCATCGAGTTCGACACCGCTGTCCAGAATGGCCTGCATGGCTCGAACACCCGATGGTCGGAGAAAGTCGCCAACGACGACGCGTCGCGGATCGAACGCGATATCGTGTTCCGAGAGGACGTGACGGTAAACGGAAAAGCGTTCTTCGGCTTCTGTATTTTCGACCGGGCCTCGTATGAAGGCGATTCGGCGACGTCCGTGTACGGAGACCAGGTGTTCAATCGCGTAACGGAGACCCACGCGGTTGTCGACCAGAATGCTCGGGGTATTGGGCAGCTCGTAAGCGAGGGATATGACGTTTGGAAGAGGAAATCGATCGAGGTATTGTTTTAGCCGAAGTGGGCCAACCAGCGTGCCGACGTTGGCGCCCATAACGACGAGTGCGTCCAAATTGTGCGGCCCGGCGAATTCGTACAAGATGTTGCGTCGCGCCCAGACCGAGTCCAGAGGGTCGAGATGTCCACCTGCGAAGCAGAGCATGTTGGCATCATGTTCGGCGCAGGCCTGCGCCACGGCGCTCATGATGTAGTTCTGATAGGGGTCCTTGAGCCAATCCGTGAAGAGGCCGACGACCTTGCGCTGGATTGGGGAACCAGAGGGGCACATCCTTCAAAGATCGATCCTTTCGAGGAGAAGCGAAAGCCTCGGCGCGTTTCTTTTTCGGTGAAGCCTTCGCCCGAGTCTTTCGTTGTGGGTGCATTCCACACAGAGTTCGATAGTGATGGCTCACGCGCCCATGACCTTGCTGCTGCGATTCGGTTCGGTCACGAGGAGCGACAATGGCAAAGCTCGGTCACGAGGAGCGACAACGGCAAAGCTCGGTCACGAGGAGCGACAACGGCAAAGCTCGGTCACGAGGAGCGACAACGGCAAAGCTCGGTCACGAGGAGGGATTCGAAGCGCGCGCGCCATTGACACGCATCTCGACGGCTGCGACCATTCCATCACGATGACCGAGCGAGCCGAACGTGCACTCGAAGAGTTCAAACGATGCAATTGTAGCCAAGCGGTGCTGAGCGCCTTTGGTCCAACGCTCGGACTGAGCCACACCGACTGTCTACGGGTCGCGGCCTGCTTTGGGGCGGGAATGGGTCGAATGGGGAAGACCTGCGGCGCGCTTACTGGGGGGCTCATGGTGCTCGGCTTGAGGCATGCCAAGGAAATGGCCGCCGATCCTCAGAATGGTCGTGACTCGGTTTACGGTCGGGTTCAGGAGCTCACGCGGCGTTTCGAGTCGAGACATGGCTCGAGCGAGTGTCGCGCACTTACGGGGTGTGACATGACCACCGTCGCGGGACGAGCAGAGTTTGCCGACCGCAACTTACACCACACGCTCTGCGATCGCCTGGTGAAGGACGTCGTGGAGCTACTGGAAGCCGACGCCAGCTGAAACCGGCGTCAGTCCTCCAAATCTGTTGCCGATATAGCGCGCGTGAAAGCCGCGAATTCTCGGTCGAGTCGCGCGCGTGGAAACCACGTGCTCAGGTGATGTTCCGGGTCGATACGGCCATCTCGCCCTCGATCTCTGCGACCAGCACGCCCGCACGTCTGAGCGTGCATGAGTCGACCAAGTCGAGTTCGTCCACGGGTGCTTGCCCGAGAGCAAAGGCGGCGAATTCACAATCCATCGTGCGAATGTGCTCGAGAAGCCAGGCGTCGACCTTTTCGCTCAGTACCGCACGCAAGTCACCTGTCTCTTGTTTGCGACGAGCGAGGTCCACGAACTCACTGAGTTCGAGTCGAAATTGATCATGCCAAGTGCGGTGTGCTTCGAACCCCGGATACTGGATTCGTCGCATGAGGTGCTCCTCGGCAGAGAAGTGATAGTGCGTATAGTCCACTAGCGTGTTGACCGTTTCGCGAAACCAATCGTGGCCGAAGTGCTCGAATCTGGAGCTCGTGGCAAGGCCCGCCAGCTCGAACAAATGTCGATGTTGGTCATCGATGCTCGATACGCCCGTAAGCAGTTCTCCCTCAAGCACGAACCGGTTCATGCGCACCCTTCCGTCAGTGGGTTTGACTCGCCTGTCCACGCGTGGCAGTGAGACCATCGGCTGACGTCATCGTCGACATACGTCTATATTGGGTGCGGCATAAGTGGGGGCCTGTGCCGATTCAGGCGACCCTCTGCCAGACGAGGGTCAACGCGAACGAGCTGGACGATATCGAGGGATGCATCGCCCCTTGGCGTTGCTCGCTGGCAGCGGCACGAAGGCGACTCGACTTCCAAGAATTTCACGGCTCCTGACATGATGTCGTCAGGACGGGGGCATGAGGTTTCGGACGTCAACCGCACAGGAGTTCAGTCATGAATCCACGAAGAATCATTCCATTAGGCGACGACCGGTTCATTGTCCGAGGCGAAGGAATTCTACACCGAACCTATGGGATGGCGTGCGTGTAAAAGATGCGCAAGGCCAATCGAGCGCCCGAAAGGTACGATAGCTCGGTTTTTCCTTCGCGGGCAACGCATGGTTGCTGACGGCAAGTTGTGAGCTGCGTGGCGGCTTCCGCAATTTTCGACTGCATTGCGTGACGGAGTTCGAAGCGCCAAGGGTATTCTTCGTCGCAGTGCCACGGAAGCGATTCGAGGACTTCGTGCGCCTCACGGAAGAAGCGGGCGCGCGTTGGCGACGCGCGTGACCCTCGACATCGCAATCACTGAGATCAGACGACGCTCGTCGAGGAGCTCGCGAACACGCGAAAGAGGGATTCAGCAGGGGGATCCGAGGATGCCGGTCGAGAACTCGCCGACCGGGTTGACGGCAGATTGCAGTATTCGTCGCCACGTCGAACTCGACATGCCTCCGATGGCTTGCCACGCACGATACCGTGCCTCACCAAGGACCAGTCCACTGAGCGGTGTATACCAAAGATCCAAAAGCGATGGCTGAACGCCGTTCGCCTCGAATCCGTATTCCCACAGAGCGCTCGCCACAGTGGCGAAGCCCAAGGAACCAAGCCAACCGAAACCACATCTTCGTGGCCGTAGGTAGAGCTCCGAGCCGAGCAAACCGTGACCCAAAACGTTGATTGACCACCGATCGCCGTCCCATTGCATGAAGCCGCGAGACGTATCGAATTCAGGGGGAGACGTAAATGCGCGTTCATATCGAGCCGCCCACCGATCCGAGTAGCGAAATGCAAAGGGTTCGGGCCAAAGGTACGCTTCCGAAGTCCGCATGGCCGTGAATAACCCAAGGGTGGCCAGGGTTGGCGGCAAGACGTGTAATTCGGATTGCCCCTCGCTCGGAGGGAGTCGACGCGACGTCCGCTCGTCGACGTGAGCACTGGTGTTCGAGCTGGACGTGTCCGACGGTGCCGCGACGGGAGCATTCGTCGTCGAGCTGGAGGCGTCCGACGGTACCGCGACGGGAGCATTCGTCGTCGAGCTGGAGGCGTCCGACGGTGCCGCGACGGGAGCATTCGTCGTCGAGCTGGAGGCGTCCGACGGTGCCGCGACGGGAGCATTCGTCGTCGAGCTGGAGGCGTCCGACGGTGCCGCGACGGGAGCATTCGTCGTCGAGTTCGGCGGGAGCTGGCGCGTTTCGATGGGGCGCTCATCGGAGTCGCCCGGCGCTGGTACCTGGTTTTCCTCGGCTCGAAGCTCGGCGCGTCGAGGTTCTTCCAGCGCCAAATGTCTGACTGGAGGGGCCGCTGCGAGGGGCCCGGTGCAGAGCACCGAGAGAGCCAACAGGGAAAGACGCGTCATACGAAGCCTCACGGGGCCGAGCATATCATCTCGACCCCGTGAGGATTCTGACGTCCTGTGTGGACTTCGCGACCTCAGCGATCGGCGTCGGTTGGTTCGGGACAGGACGCGCTGCACGGCGCGTATCCGGAACCATTACACGCCGGATTGACGCTGCAGTTGGGATGGTTCGTAAGGTAACGCGGGAATGCGTTGAGGAACTCCGAACAGACCAGACAACCGCTGCCTCGACAACCGACCCAGCCCCCTGCCGCCCCTGCGCAACTCGAGCCACCGTAGCGGTCGTCTTCCGTCGGCGCCGGACAATTTTCCGAGCATGGCTCGTATGTCACCGTACTTCCGCAGTTCAGATTGGCCGTGCAATTCTTGTGTCGCGTGAAATAGAGCGGAAACGTCGCCACGAGCTCGTTGCAAACCTTACAACCCGACGCAAGGCACCCCGTCCACGCGCCTGACGCTGCCGTGCAGGAGGGAGCGGTCGTGGTGTTCTGTCCACCGGTTCCGCCGGTACTCGTGGTTCCGCCGGTACTCGTGGTTCCGCCGGTACTCGTGGTTCCGCCGGTACTCGTTTCGCTCGAGGCGCCACCGGCGGAACTGTTGCCAGCGCTTGTCTGTGACGTCGCGCCACCTTCGAGATAGTTGTCCGTCCTCTCGGTGGTTCTCCCGGCGCTTCCAGCCGTACTCGTGCCGACCTTGGCCCCGCCTTGGCCTTCGTTGTTGGATTGTCCGGCAGATCCTCCTTCGCCCGATGTGACTTGAGTGACGGATTGTCCGGCACAGGCGACGAAGATAGAAACGGCCAAAGTGAAGGAGAGGGCTACTCGAGTGCTTCTCATGGATGATTCGGGTGCTCGGCGGTCGGTTGGAACCGGCGACGTTGCTCGACGTCGACGGCCTCCTAACGTAGCAGCGAAGGACTTTACGACCAACGCTGTGGACGTCATTGCGACGAATCTACAAAACCTCTGGCGGACGTCGAGAAGGCGCGAATGTGGGCGCCGATACGCTGTTTTCGCGGCGTGATACGGCTGCGGCTGTCGGCGCGCGACGTCGATCGGGCTATCGTTCGAGACGAGCTCGAGGAACCCACGTGGTTTCGAGTCTGGCGACTTCGCGTCCGTTCTCGGCGCGAGTGATCCGATGTCGGCGCTGGCCGCTCTCCGAAGGACGCGAGGCGATCACGACCTCTTGTCCCAAGTGACACTCTTCCAGGTACTGGACGTCGATGCTCGTGAACCGATATTCGCGCCAAAGGGGCTCCGGAATGCCTTCCATGGCCCACGATAAATAGCTCGCGGCGGTGACGTGAAGATTTCGATCGATGTCGGCCAAACGCACGCTGTGTCGCTGTTCGACTTCGGGCGGTTCTGCAAGCGAGCCGATGGCTCGGGAAAGGGACATCACGCGCGGGGTTGCGGAAATGAGGCTCGAGTTGCTCGGGAATGCTTCAGTGGGGCTCACGGGGAGCCGACTCTCCATATCGAGGACGAACCACACCGACGTTGCCAGCCCGACGAGCTCCTCACCGCGCAGTAATCGAAACTCACGAGTCGCAGCCGAACGCATCAGCCCAGAAGGCCAGGTTTCGACGGTGACGACGTCACCGAATCGAAGCTCGGGATGAAGTTCGATCTTGATGCGAGCAATGACCCAGGTCAGACCCCTAGACTGGAGCTCGTCGATGCCGAAGCCCAGTTGTTCGGCGGAACGGATTGCCGACTCCAGGCAATAGCCAAGGATTCGAGGCGCCGTCAATAAACCGAAGGCGTCGGTGTCGAAGCTGTGGACCGTGAAATCGTAGCGGCTCGTGGACATGCGGAAGGGGGACCTGCGTGCGGACGCAGGCGCATTTGCCACTGTCTTGACGGCGTTGCCAGGGGCAATTCGGCGCAGCAGCGTCTTCAGACGCGCAAAGGACTGTGCAGGAGTCCAGGTCCTTTCGGTGCGGCGTAGACCGCATCGAGTTGTGGAGAGAGCGCAGCTACCACGGAGGCTCGCTTCAATTTGAGCGTTGGCGTCACGAAATCCGGAAACTGACTCGGCGAGGAGGGGATGACGAGCAATCGCTTGGGGCGCTCGTAGCCAGACAATTCCTCGAGTTCGCCGTGCACGGTCTTCAGAAGACCGTCGAGCTCTGCCGTGTCGTCGAGTTCGGCATTTTCGAGCTCCTCGGGGCGAACGAAGAGGATCGCGCCGACGTATGGGCGACCATCGCCGAAGAGTAGTGCCGCTTCGACGAACGGAAGTGCCGAGAGTCGCGCCTCGATCGGTTCTGGCGAGAGCTTCTTCCCCGTGCTGAGCAGAATGAGACTCTTGCGTCGTCCGTTTAGCCGCATCGTGGAGGTTGCTTCGTCAATCTGCACGAGATCACCCGTATGAAAGAATCCCCGCTCGTCGAAGGACTCGCGATTGTCCGCTTCGTCGAGGTAACCACTCATCAGCATCGGGCCCTTCACGCAGAGCTCCCCGTCGGCCGTGACGGTCCACTCGAGATCGGGCGACATACTTCCGATGCTGGCAAGATCTCGAGGCTTTTCGATCTCGTGGGACGCGATGAGCCCGCAAGTTTCGCTCATGCCGTAAAAGGACATGAACGGGATCCCCATTGCTTCGAAGAAATGCGCCAGAGATGGCGCAGCAGCGGCGCCGCCGGAGGCAACCATCCGCAAACGTCCACCGAGAGTACGACGGAGCTTTCGGCCCACCGTCAATCGGGCTAGCGCACATAGGGCGCGATCGGTGATCTTGGCGTCGCGACGATTTCCCTCGGTCGTCGCCCGATCCACTGCGGAAGTGAGAAGCGCACGCAGGACTTTTGGAGCACGTGCGAGGTTCGCTTCGACACGCTCCTTGAGCTTCTCGTAAACCATTGGAACTGAAAAGGCATAAGTTGGTCCCAAGAGGAATGCTCGTGGCAGGTCTTCGCGTCGCGATACCAACAAAAGGGCGTGCCCGACGGCGATAGCGAGCATGAATTGACACTGCCCGGCGACGTGCCCGAAGGGCAAGAACATCAGCCCATCGTCGGCCTCGGTCATGGCCGTTGCCGCGCGTCCACCTTCCAGGGCTCGCACGAACGCGTCTTGCGTCATACGAACGCCCTTCTGCTTTCCCGCGGTACCGCTGGTGAACAAGAGGAGAAACGGATCCGTGCCTTCTACGGCGTCGACCAGGGCATCGAAACTCTCGCGAGTGAATGGTGTCGCCTTGACGTCCTGCATCCGATGGATCGCGACGTCGGTGGGGACTCGATCGAGCGGACGCGGCACGATGACGAGCTCGAGGCCCGCGCGCCTCAACGCGCCCATGACGGTCTCGAGTTTGTCGAACTGAGCTTGAGACGAGACGAAGAGAACCCTGGGCTTCAGACGTTCGGCAAGTGCGCACGCTGCCTTCTCTCCCAAACTCGCGAAGAGCGCGCAGGGTTCTGCGCGGAGGGTTTGAGCCGCGAGCTGCAAGATCTGATAGTCGCCAGAGTTCTCGGCCAGGAAGAGCACGCGATCGCGCGGCGCAAGACCCGACTTGCGGAGGAACTCCGCGGTCCCCGCGACGGCTCGCTCGAATTCGGCAAAGGTCGATTCGGACGGGGGCGCATCCGGCTGATCCGATGAAATTTCACGAAGAAATCGCTGCGTTCCGACGCGGCGCGTGGTCAGCCGTAGGAGCGCGGGTAGCGTGCGAGCGGCAAATCGTTGGATGGGCAGTTGCTGCATAGCCGGTACCTTCGAGCGCCTCCTATAGCGCCACGGAGGCTGGATGGTCATGGGGGACCCACTCGAAATTCGTGACGCGACGTCGTGGGCCGATTGCGGCGAACTCCGCGACACTGCGGCAAACCTCGGTGTCTCGGCCTCGAGGCCGCCACCGAAACGGGTCAGCTCTCGATGTAGGTTCCGACTCTCGTCTGGTTACGATCTGCCTCTTTCGATAGCATCGCTTCCTTATGGAAATCGTCGTAGCCATCGTGATGGGGTTCATCGTGTGGTTCTTCACACGGTACGGGATAGGCGGATTTTACACCATCGGTCCCAACGAGCGCGCCGTGCTTTGCACCTTTGGGCGGGCTCAACGCTTGGGGAATGCAACCACCCTCGACGATCCCATCGCCGAAGGACTCGGACCCGAGGAGCGAGAGCGATACTGTTACCCGCAGGTGCGGGTGATAGGACCAGGGTTTTATTGGAAGCTGCCTTGGCAGACCCTTCACCGCGCGTCGATCGCGACAGTGACGGTTTCCATCGCGCATGACCCCGAGGATCCTCGCGCCAATCAGAACGGCATGGTGCTCGAAGCCGTGACGAAGGATCAACTCAACACGGGACTCACGGGACAGATCCGATTCACCGTGACCGAGCGGAATCTGTACGCCTACTTGTTCGGCGTGAAAAATCCGGTTGCTCACGTCCTCGGCTACTTCGTATCCGTGCTCCGCGATCGCATCGCAAACTTCGAGGCTCCGCACTCTGCCGATGCCGACGCGAGCATGGCCGTATCGAGCTCGGAGATGAGCGCCGTGCAAGGCATCTCCATCAATGATTTGCGCAAGAATCTGCGTGATCTCAACGAACGTATGGACGACGAGTGTCGTGCTGCCGCACCGCGGTACGGGATCTCCTTGGATGCGGCCCTCATCACGGGAATCGAATCCCCCGCCCGAGGTCGACTCCGCTCTCGCAGCCATCAATACCGCGCACAATCACGTCTCGAGCGAGATCAGCCTCGCCCAAGCCGCGGCCGATCAACGTATCGTGCAATCCAAGCGCGCCGTCGAGATCGAAACCCTCAATGCACAGGCCGAAGTCGAGCCGCTCCTCGCGCTTGCCGAACAGCTGCGGGAGCTCGCTGGCACGGGTGGGCCCGGAGCCGTAACCGCATACGTCAGAAACGCAAAAGTCATGCTGCACAATCGTGCCAAACAGCTCGTCCTTTCAGCTACGAAAAAGGAGGCGTTCCGATGAGCCCCTTCTGGACCGCGTTCCTCGCGACTTTTCTCGGCTGCTTCGTCGTCATTCCGCTGGTGCTGGCGCTCGCTCGGTGGTTTGCGCTCTACGTCGTCGTGCGGGAGCGGCAGTGCGTCGTCTTCGAGCTCTTCGGGAAGGTCCGTCAGGTCATCACCGAGCCCGGGCTCTCTTGCCCGTGGCTCGCCATGGGCCCTTTTGCGATGCTCGTGCCGTTTTTCGGCAAGAAGTTCGTCGTCGATCTTCGAGTGGACCAAACGTATCTGCGCAGCCAACCCGTCAACTCCGAAGAGGGCGCACCCATGGGGATTGGCGTGTGGTGCGAGATGGTCGTCTGCGATCCCCTCGCGTATCTGTACAAGAACACCGATCCGGCGGGATCACTCCGGGCGAACCTCTCGAATGCGACCGTGCGATGCCTCAGCAACATGAAGCTTTCGGACATGCTCGAGAACCGCCATGCGATGAGTCGCGTCGTGCGGCAGGAGACCTCGACGAAGTCTCGCGAATGGGGCTACCAAGTGGGCAGCATTTACGTCCGAAAGGTCCACTTTCGCGATTTCGGCATGATCTCGCAAATCGAGCAGAAGGTCGTCAACCGACTGCGGCAGGTGACCGCGGCAATCCAGCAAGATGGCGCGAACCGAGTCAACGTCATTCGTTCGACCGCGGAGCGTGAAGCTGCGGTCGAGTTTGCGAAGGCTGCGGCAACCCGGCCGCGGATCGTGGGACAAGCCCTCGCGCAGATTGCGCAGAGTGAAACCATCGCTACGGCCCTCTTCGAAGTGCTCGAGACTCAGGCCTTGCTCCAGAGTTCCGGCCTCGAGGTGAGCGTCCTCGGTCCAGGGACGCCAATCGTGTACGCTCTGGGCGGGCCCACCACCTAGATCGTCGCCGCGAGGGGCCGTCGCAGTCGAGCGACGGCCCTCACGATCTTCGCGGTTTCGCGGGTGGCGGTTTCGCCCGGCTCGTCTGCGGTTCGCCAGCGCGATTTCGCCCGTGGCTTCTCGACGGTACGAAGCCTCGTCTTCGACCGATCGTTCCTTGATTGTCCGACGAAGGATGGGATTCTTACCCGAGCCGAATGCCTGAGCGACGTTACAGCAGGGACGAGGTAGACGCGATCCTGGGGCGAGCCATCGAGCGCGAGCGCGTCGGGCAAGACCTGAGTTACGAGGAACTCGCCGCGGTGGCTTCCGAGGTCGGGGTTTCGCGTGAAACCCTCGAACGCGCCGCGCGCGAGAATCGAAGTCGAGCGTCGCCACGACGGGGATCTCGCTCGTTTGCGTGCGGAGGCACGACGCGGCTTCGTCTCGCACCTCATCCCGTACCTGTGCGTGAACGCGATGTTCGTGCTCATCAACGTGGCGACGACGAAGTTCCCCTGGGCGCTCATCCCGATCCTGGGGTGGGGGATCGGACTCTTACTGCATCTTCTGGCCGTGCTCTCTCCCAATCCCGAGCAGCTCGAACGCCGACTCGCTCGCGAGCAGGAGCGTAGACGACGCAAAGCACTGAAGCGCGATCTTGCGCACTCAGCGAAGGAGTTCGAAACGGCTGTGGGGCAGGGCGTCGCGGCTCTTCTCAAAGTAGCAGCAGAAAAGGTGCAGGAAGGCACGGGCTCGTTTCAGTCGCGCCAAGGTGAGCGTGTTCGCGTCGACGAGCCGGAGCAAGACGTCGCTGACCAGGCGGATTGGCAATCACGGGAATCGACAGCGTCTCGCGAGCGGCGTCGGGGACCCTGAGGACGGCCCCGCGCGTCCGGGATCTGGATCGACGACACGTCCCCGTACACCTGTCGCACTCGAGGGCGGCCGCGCGTGAGAGAGTTCGGCCAGCAAGCTCGCACCGAGACCAGGTTGCGCGTCGAGGTGTCGGATCTATGCGGCGTAGCTGGTGGCGTAGGTCGCCGTGGAGGCGGGCGCGCTGGCAATCGAAAGCACCTGCATGACGTGGGAGGCATTGAGGGGGATCCCGTCGACGCTCACGAGCTTGGAGCGGATGACCTGATGGCGAGGCGTCATGATCTCCACGGTCCCAAGAGCGCGGATTCCGATTCGTCGCAGTGCCGCGGTGATGGCGGTGACGCTAGTGGCGCCCACGCTACGAAGGATTTCGAGGGTGGCTTCGCGGCCCTCACGACGGAGCCGCACGGTGGTCTTCACTTGATTCATGGGCACCAATCTGCGGGGCACCCGTGACGTCGAACCAACCCGGTCGTGACATTGTGGTGAAGGGTGGTGCGGCGGGGAGGGGCATACTGGCTCGCGGGTCGACGTGGGACAGGGCGGGCGCTCCGTGGTCCCAAATCCGCTCGGTTCGGAGCGAGATAGAGACACTTGCCAGGACAATCCATTCACTTCATGCGCTCCCATTTCGGAGGGGGGCGAGCCGTGGTACATCCGTGTTCATGAAAGCGTGTCGTTGGGTTGTGGGTGCTTTCTTGGTTGCGTCGCTGAGTTGGCAGAGTGCCTCTGATGCGACGATCGTTCGCGCCGTCGGGCTCGCCAAGCTCGTCCAGGTCAGCGACTGGGTTGTCGTCGGCACGGTGACGTCGGTGCAGAGCCATTACGTCACGGTCGGGCAAACCAAACGCATGGTGACGGACGCGACTTTGCAAATCGATCACGTCGTCTTGGCGCCTTCGGAGAGATCTCTCGGGACGGCGACGGAAACGACGTCGAGCGAAGCGGGCTCCGTCGTCACGGTGCGAACCATGGGCGGAACGGTGGATGGAATCGCTCAGGCCGTTCTCGGTGAAGCCGTTCTGCGTCCGGGGTCGACCAATCTTTTGTTTTTACGTCGTGGTTACGACAACGCATTTCACGTCTCCGGCATGGCGCAGGGGGAGTACGTCTTGCAGGCAGACGCACAAGGTCAGTTGCGCCTGAAGCCGAGTCCCGGGCTCGACGTCGTGGTGAACCCCGAACAGAGCGCCATCAAGACGCTCACGGGTCGCACCTTGGATCAGGTCGAACTCCTCGTCGGTGAGACGGCAAATCAGGTCAGGAAGATTCCATGAAGTCCTTAACCCTTTCGCTTGGCTTGGTCGCAACGCTCACCTTGGCTGGACAGGCTTTCGCGTTTTGTCGCACGACGACGTGCCTCCAGAAGGATCCGCCGCCCGAATGCAATAGTCCGACCGCGATGGTCGGGTCGTGTCAGACGGCAGGCAAGCCGCTCTTTTGGGGCGAGTCTTGTATTTCGTTTTCTGTGAACTCGGCTGGCTCCCATGCCGTTCACGGCGGTACCGCGAACGTGATTACGGCGACGGAGCTCGAATCCATCGTACGTAAGAGCTACGACAATTGGCAGAGCGTCGGTTGCACCGGAGGCGGGCACCCGAATATCTCCGTCGAGACTTACCCTCAGGTCGAGTGCGACGAGGTTCGTTACAACAAGAAGGACGTCAACCAGAACCTCTGGGTGTTTCGCGACGACGCTTGGCCGCACGACGATCCAACGGGGTCGACCATTGCGCTCACGAGCGTCATCTTCAATCCGGACACCGGCGAGATCTACGACGCCGACGTGGAGCTCAACTCCTACGCCGTCGACTTCGATCTCGAGACGGTCGGCTCCGGTACCGATCTGCAGAGCGTCGTGCAGCATGAATCGGGACATGTCCTCGGTTTGGCTCACTCCGACGACATGAGCGCGACCATGTACACGTCCTACAGCGGACGTTCGGACATGCGCACCCTCGAGCAAGACGACACGAACGGCATCTGCTCGGCTTATCCACCGGGAACGGCCGAGAACTGCGATGCGGAGCCCCGCCACGGATTCTCGACCAAGTGCACCGATCCCGGCGACGGCGGTTGCTCCGTGGGGCGCGTCGGGCAAAGCGCGCCGTGGTACGGCGGCGCGGGCATCCTCGTTGCTTTGTTTGCGTTGTTGCGGCGCAGAGGTCAGCGCGCTGCGTCTGCGCGTTAGTTCGCGTTACGTCGGTGCGTCGGGTCCGTTCGTCACCGCGGGGCCATGGTTTTTACCCCCGCGCGTGACGACGGCAGCAACCGTTCGTCACCGCGGGGCCATGGTTTTTACCCCCGCGCGTGACGACGGCAGCAACCGTTCGTCACCGCGGGAGCCAGACAAAAAGAAACGAGGCAGAGCTCTTTAGCTCTGCCTCGCTTCGCGACGCAAAGGGACGCGCGATTCGGGTCCCGGTGCTGCGCCGGCGGATTCAGTAACGATAGTGCTCGGGCTTGTACGGGCCTTGCTTGGAGATCCCAAGATAGGCGGCCTGCTTGTCCGTGAGGACCTCGAGCTCGACGCCGAGCTTCGAGAGGTGCAGTCGCGCGACCTTCTCGTCGAGGATCTTCGGCAGGGTGTAGACCTTGCCCGCTTCGTAGTTCTTTACGCCGGAGATGGTCGTCTTGCCCTGCGCCGCGAGCCAAAGGTCGACCTGGGCAATCGTTTGGTTCGTGAAGGAGTTGCTCATCACGAAGCTCGGGTGTCCCGTGGCGCAACCGAGGTTAACCAACCGACCTTCGGCAAGCACGATGATCGACTTGCCGTTGGGCCATATCACCTCGTGCACCTGCGGCTTGATCTCGACCCAGCGGTGCTTGCGGATGTTGGCAATCTCGATCTCGGAATCGAAGTGACCGATGTTGCACACGATGGCGCGGTGCTTCATCGCGTTCATGTGCTCTTCGGTGATGACGAATTCGTTACCCGTCGTGGTGACGAAGATGTCTCCACGCGGAGCCGCCTTTGCCATCGTGGTCACTTCGTAACCTTCCATCGCGGCCTGTAGGGCGCAGATGGGATCGAATCTCGGTGATGAGAACGCGAGCACCCTGGCCGCGCATCGCCTGAGCGCAACCCTTGCCGACGTCGCCGTAACCGGCAACGACGACGACTTTGCCCGAAATCATCACGTCCGTGGCGCGCATGATGCCGTCGGGAAGCGAGTGTCGGCAGCCGTAGAGATTGTCGAACTTCGACTTCGTCACGGAGTCGTTGACGTTGATGGCAGGGAAGAGCAACTCGTTCTTCGCGGCCATTTGGTAAAGCCGGTGGACACCCGTCGTCGTCTCCTCGGAGACGCCGCGGATGTTCTTGGCAGCTTGGGCGAAGAATCCCGGGCGCTCCTTGATGGCGCGCTTGACCAGGGCATAGAGGATTCGACCTTCCTCGTGTCCCGGATCTTGATCGAGGAACGAAGCGTCCTTTTCCGCGCGCACGCCGAGATGAACGAGCAGCGTCGAAATCGCCACCATCGTCCAAGATGAGATTCGGCGTACCGCCGTCGGCCCACTGCAGGACGCGCCAGGAGTAGTCCCAGTACTCCTCGAGGTTCTCGCCCTTGACGGCAAACACCGGGATCCCCCGGTCGGCAATGGCTGCCGCGGCGTGATCTTGCGTGCTGGAAAATGTTGCAGGAGCACCAACGGATGTCCGCGCCGAGCGCCGAGAGGGTCTCGATCAGCACCGCGGTTTGGATCGTCATGTGCAACGACCCCGCGATCCGTGCGCCCTTCAGCGGCTTTTGTGCGGCGAACTCTTCGCGGGTGGCCATGAGGCCCGGCATCTCGGTTTCGGCGAGATCAATCTCCTTGCGGCCGAACGCGGCGAGCGACAAATCGCGCACGACGTAGTCGGGCTTGGCGTTGGCGCCGACGGGGGCCTTCTGAAAGCAAGTCACGGTTTCGGTCATCTTCGAGTCTCCTGAACGGTCGATCGCGCCAGCGGCTCCGGGCCCCTAGCCGAGATGCAGGCCAATTAGCACAGGACGACCTTGGACGACGACCAGCGACGGAAACGCGGCGTGGTGCGAGACGAAAACGTCAATAGGCTTGCGGTCCTTCACGCATCGCAGCGGGCCTGGAATGTTGGCCGGTGGGCGCAGGGCCACGGCAGCCTCCTCGAGTGCCGGAAAAATCCGGGGCAACTCGCCCATAGTTTACATGTGTCGATGCCGGCGATTCTCGCGCGGGCTAAGCCAAGGGACTAATCCGATGTTCGAGCGATTCTTCGAGCGCATTCCTTGGTCCGAGATGTTCCGTTTCGGTGTGATGGGTCTCACGTCGACGGGGATCTACCTGCTGCTCTTCGTCCCCGTTCGTTGGCTGATCCCGGAGCCCCTGTGGCTCATCGGAGCCATCGCGTACCTACTCAGCATGTTCGCCAATTACGTGCTCCAACGGAACGTGACGTTTCGGAGCCAACGGCGACACCAAGAAGCCGTTTCGCGCTACGTCGTCGTGCAACTGATTGGTCTTGCTTTGAACGCGGGTTTGCTCGAATTGATCGTTACCCGGCTGAAGCATCCGCTTTGGTTTGGACAATCGGTATCGGTCGTATTGGTGGCGCTCTGGAGCTATGGCGCGCAGAAGTTCTGGGTCTTCATGCGCTGGGGAAGCACGGCACATCGGTCGAGTTGACGCTGCTCGTCACCACGTCGTATAGACCAAAGAAACATGGCCGCTTTCGAAGCGGAAGCGAGGAACTCATGGTGTCCGCGAAGTCCATTTTTCTTTGTGGTTTGTTCGTCGCGACTACGGCTTGCTCGTCGAATGACGACAAGGGCACGGACGTAGGCGCAGGTGGCATGGGGGCGGGCACGAACTCGGCGAAGGGCGGTTCATCCCCGACGCAAGTGGGTGGTGCTTCATCGACCCCGAGCGGTGGCGCGGGGAGTGCGCTCGGCGGCAACACGAGTGGCGGGGTGGGCGGGAGCAGTCACGTGGGCACGTCCGTGCCTTCCGGGCCTGCCGCGTTTCCGTTCCCGCAGAACCGAAAGCTGCCGTACTGTTCGCTTCCGACCGCGTACGACAACGCCAAGGTGAAGTCCGCATACGAGGCGTGGAAGCAAGCAACGGTGACTTCGGATGGAGCCTCCGGCTTCCTTCGAGTGAAGAAGCCCGACAGTGGGAGCGTGATCGGTTCGACCGTTTCGGAGGGGATCGGTTACGGCATGATCCTGGCCGTCTACTTCGATGATCAAACGCTCTTCGATGGTCTTTGGAAGTACGAGCAGCTCTATCTCGACGCGCAAGGCCTGATGAATTGGGAGGTAGGTCCCGACGGCAAGGTGACTTCCGGCGGGAGCGGCGCTGCCACCGACGGCGACGAAGACATGGCGTTTGCTCTGGTCATGGCCGACAAACAGTGGGGCGGCAGTGGTTCCCTCGATGACACCTACCTGAACCACGCCAAGCGACTCATCGAATCTCATCCTCAAATACGAGGTCGATCTCGGTCGCAACTATCTGCTAAAGCCCGGGGATCAGTGGGGCAACGTCGACGTTACCAATCCGTCTTACTTCGCGCCTGCATACTTTCGCATCTTCGGACGAGTCACTGGCAACGTCGCGGAATGGGATCGCGTCATCGCCGCGAACTACGACATCCTCGAACGGAGTCTAAACGCGACGAGCGGCAACGCAGAGAACGGGTTGGTGCCCGCGTGGTGCGACTCGAGCGGTAAGCCGGTGGTGGCCTATTCGGGTGCTCCGACGCACTTCCAGAATGATTCGACGCGAACGCCCTTTCGAGTTGGCCAAGACTACTGCTACTTCGGCGAACCGCGAGCGAAGGCGTACCTCGAAAAGATCAACGGGTTCTACGCCGGCGTTGGCGTAGAAAATATCGTCGACGGCTACGCGCTGAATGGCACACCAAAACCGGAACGCGCCATCAACGGATTGCAAGCAGCGTCCTTCGTGGGGCCCGCAGGAGTGGCGGCCATGAGCGATCCTGCGCAACAGGACTTTTTGGATGCCGCCTACGGTCTCGTCGAGAGTCAAAAGCTGACGGCAGGCACCATCTACTATCAGAAGTCTTGGACCGCGCTTTCACTCCTCATGATGACCGGCAATCTCGTCGACCTCACCGGGAATTAGCAATCACCTCGACCGTCGCTCGATAGCGATGGACTCGGCGTATCCGTCGACGCCACCGGAATGGTGGACACGCAACGCCTCGCCACGCCGTCGCGCGCTGTGCCGACGAGGCGCGGTCGCGCGCCGTGCCGACGAGGCGCTGTCGCACGCGGTGCCGACGAGGCGCGGTGCCGACGAGGCGCGGTCGCGCGCCGTGCCGACGAGGCACCGTCGCGCGCGGTGCCGACGAGGCGCCGTCGCGCGCCGTGCCGACGAGGCGCCGTCGCGCGCTGTGCCGACGAGGCGCTGTCGCGCGCTGTGCCGACGAGGCGCCGTCGCGCGCCGTGCCGACGAGGCGCTGTGCCGACGAGGCGCCGTCGCGCGCCGTGCCGACGAGGCGCCGTCGCGCGCCGTGCCGGCGAGGCGCGGTCGCGCGCCGTGCCGACGAGGCGCCGTCGCGCGGGGCACGAGGTCCACATTGGAGGGCTCGTGAAGCGACTTCCGGCGCTGTCGCTCGGGACACGACGATCGGGTTGGGGCGCGGTTCTCGTCGGCTCGGGTGGAGCCCATGAACCATCCGCCGAGTCTCCAGAGATTTCGGATCGAGCCGAGCGGGAGCGGACATCAGCGTTGCGTCGACATCGACACTACGGATGATGAAATCCTGCCGAGGCTTCGCAAACCATGGGTGGCGCTCGGCGAGCGCTTGCGAAAGACCGCCCTGTCGATACCATCCAACATCGCCGAGGGGCGCCGCAGAGAGTCGGAACGTGAACTCGGCAGAGTGCTCAGCATTGCTGCTGGATCCGCCAGCGAATTGGACTACCAGCGATGACTTGCTCGCGACCTCGAGTACCTGCACCTGGGCCATCATCGCGTGCTGACCGAACAAGTCTCCAACGTCAGCCGTATGCTCTTCCGATCCCTTCAGTCTCTAGAAGCTGCCCGCTGACGACTGACGGCTGCCCGCTGACGACTGACGGCTGCCCGCTGACGACTGACGGCTGCCCGCTGACGACTGACGGCTGCCCGCTGACGACTGACGGCTGCCCGCTGACGACTGACGGCTGCTCGCTGACGGCCAATTCTCACTCCTGTTTCGTTTCGGCTACGCCGGTGTAGGATTGGTGAGCGTTGCTCCTCGGACTAGAGCCACGACACGAACGTAACCTTCGGCACGTGACTAAGATTGGATGAAGGGCCATGCATCATGGGAGATCCCATGGCTGGTACCGTCAGGCCCGGTCGTGTCTGCGACATCAGGTGTTCATCACTCGCAGTTTCGACCAGGCTGCGGTCGAGCTCGTCAGCGTCCGCAAAGTAGACGTACGCCTTGGCACCTCGATCCAGGCTGATTTGCCGCGATCGCTCCGGTTTCTGTCGGTGTCTCGGTGTACACCCAATAGTTCGTACGACCAGGCCCGACTTCACGCGAACGCACGCCGCGCGTTGCGGCAATTCATCGACTTGTGTGCGCAGCGCGAAAGCGAGCGGGTTCCTGCGTTCTCTTCGTTCTGTGGCGAGACGTTGCTTTCGCGATTCGACGAATGAACGATAGAAAGGAATGGCGCAACAATCCGTCGTTTCGAATTCGAGACGGACTTCGTTAGCATCGAGTGCGCAAGTTGTGCGTGCCCAGACAGTCACGTCATTACACTGCTCGAGATGGAAAGCTCGCGCGATCTTTTCCGTCAGTTGGATGACCAAATCGAAACGGCTCGTTGAAGGGATGATCTTCCGTGCGAAGTCGAGAGCATTGTGTTAGCAGGCAGGAGGTCGCGTATGTGGCAACGAAAACTGTTAAGTGGGAACGAGGCGGTTGCCTTATCCGCCTTGCACCATGGGTTTTCCCTGGGGACCGGATATCCTGGTACGCCTTCGACGGAGATTCTCGAGGCAATTGCGAGATTCGAAACGGTTCTCGATCGTGCACCGATGCGAGTGCAGTGGGCACCCAACGAGAAGGTGGCGTTCGAAGTCGGCGTCGGAGCCGCTTTCGCCGGGGTTCGAGCGCTCGTGACCATGAAGCACGTCGGGGTCAATGTGGCCGCCGACGCACTCTTTTCCGCCGCATATACGACCGTTCCCGGCGCTCTCGTGTTGGTTTGCGGGGACAATCCTGGAATGGCGTCGAGCCAAAATGAACAGGACAGCCGACGCTACGCCGTTGCAGCTGGCGTACCGGTTCTAGAGCCGACGGATTCTCAGCAGGCGTACGACTTTCTCGCCCTTGCCGTATCGCTCGCGGAACGTTGGCAGGTTCCCGTACTTTTGCGGATGACGACACGCGTGTGTCATTCGAAGACCATCGTCGAGCCGAAGCCGCACCATCTTTCTGCGGCGCTACCTCATTACAGTCGAGACTTTTCGGGGAGAGTCATGTTGCCGGGCAATGCCAGGCGCGCTCATCGCCTCCTACGTTCGAAGCTCGAAGAGATTTCCCATTGGGCGGATGGCTCGGCCCTCGTCGAGTGCACTCGCGGCTCTTCGAAACTCGGGGTGATCTGTTCTGGAGTGACGGCCGATGCACGTCCGTGAAGCTGCGCCTGACGTCAGCCTCCTCACGGTTGGGATGTGTCATCCGCTACCATTGGAAAGAGTTCGCGACTTCGTGCATTCCGTCGATCGCTGCTTCGTCATCGAAGAAGGCGACCCCGTTCTGTATGAACAGATTAGTGCGGCGGGTCTCGTCGTATCCCGGCCACCGCAGGAGTTTCGCTTTGGTGAAATGAACGTACAACGCGTTCGCCAGCTGCTGACTGGTGAGTCATCGCCCGAGGCGAGCGGGCCGTCTCCGAAGCCGCCCGAACTCTGTAAGGGATGTTCCCATCGCCAGGTCTTCTCCGTTCTATCGAAGCACGAGCTGCTCGTCTCGGGGGACATCGGCTGTTACACGCTGGCCGCGTTGCCGCCCTTTTCAGCGATGGATTCCGTCGTTTGCATGGGAGCCAGTATTGGCGTCGGGCTTGGGCTTCGGCACGCCCTCGGGAGCCAGGATGGACGAAGGGTGGTGAGTGTCATTGGTGACAGCACGTTCGTTCACAGTGGAATCACGGGCCTCGTCGAGATGGTCTACAATCCTCCGGAGAGCGGCCATGTCGTCATCGTGGTCGATAACGGGACGACCGCGATGACGGGCCAGCAGGAGCACCCGGGGACCGGGCGAAGTTTACGCCGTGCGCCGACTTCGCGACTCTCGATCGAGGGAATTGCTACGGCGGTGGGGGTCGATCGAGTCGAAGTCATCGATCCCGTTGCCGAGAGCAATCGATTCGAGCGGACGCTTCTCGAGATGTTGGCGAGTGAAAAATGTTGCGTCATCGTCGCTCGACGCGCATGCCTATTGGCTCGCAAAGCGGCCCGTCGCGACACGAGTCGCGCAACCGCGACGCACGTTACGGTCGGTCAGTGCCAGCAGGAGTCGGAGTAGTGTGTCCAGCGTAACCAACGTCGTCTTCGTCGGGATTGGCGGGCAAGGCGTGATTACGGCCTCCGACATATTGGCTGCAGCCGCGTTCGAGGACGGCTTCGACGTGAAGAAGAGCGAAATCCACGGCATGGCCCAGCGGGGCGGCGCCGTGACCAGCGACGTTCGATACGGAGCCACCGTTTTCAGTCCAATGATCCCCACCGGTGAAGCGGACTACGTGATCGTCCTCGACGTGACTCAGGTCGACTACGCCTCTCGTTTCAAGAAGCCGAAAGGGCTGATGCTCACGCCGCTCGCACTCGGGGATGACCTGTTCAAGGGCCAACGGGGCACCAACATTGCACTATTAGGCGTTTTGGCTCCTCACCTCACCCTGTCGATGCGAGCGTGGGAGGGGGCCTTGCTGTCCCATCTCAAGCCAGAGCTGCATGCGGAGAACTTACAACTGTTTCGAACCGTAGCCGAAAGGACGCGAATCCTCTCGTGAGTAGATGAGCCGCCGTGCGTCTGACGGTTTCGGCGATCGTGCACGAGCGCGATACCATGCGACCGCGGCGCTGCTGCGGGCATCTCTCGCATGGCTTGCGCCGTCAGGACTGACGCACTCGACCAATTTCGTCCGAACTAAGCAGAAGCGACGTGTTTTTCCTCCGTGAGTCAACGGTCTGCCCGAGTAACCGCAATGAACTACTGTGACAATCTACTGAAGAATGTCGAGCGATGGCCGGACAAGCGAGTCGCCACCGAACTCGATACGGGACGAACCGTAACCTTCTCGCAACTCCTTCGACGCGTGCGTCAGGTTGCTGCAGCTCTCATCGCCGACGGCATCTCGCCGCAAGAACAGCGTCGCGATCCATCTTTATAACGGGATCGACGCCATGGTCCTGCATCTGGCCGTCCAATTCATTGGAGCTCGGTCCTGCTTCATCGACGCACTGATTCAGCCACTTGCCCTCGAGTACTACGTTCGCGCCACGCAATGTCGCCTGCTCGTCACGCAGTGCCAGCCCGCGCAGCTCGATCCCGCCCTCGTCGCGCTGACGAAAGTACTACCAGCGAGTCTGCTTGGCGTGCTGGGCGAAGACTTACCGGTAGACGACAGCGCCGCGCCGTACGAGTGGCAGCCGAACGAGGTCGCTTACGTGTACTTCACCTCCGGCACTACGGCAGAACCCAAGGGGGTGATGCTGTCGCTGGGTAATCACGCAAACTTTACGCGGATCTGCGATCGCTATTGGCAACCCGTGACGGAGCATTCGAAACACCTATGTTTCGTGCCATTTTCCCACGGTTTTGGCACGATTTTCCTCGTTCCTCTCTGCCTCAGGACAGGGTCGGAACTCGTGCTCCTTCGCGCATTTCACCCGCTCAAGGTTCTCGAAGCGATCGCGAACCATCGCATCACTCACCTGTACGGCGTTCCGTCGCACTATCAGCAACTCCTCCGGCTACCGCACGAGAAGGGCCAGTTCCTCTCGCTCGAAATGGCGTTTTGTGCGGCATCCAAACTCGAACACAAGGTGATGCTCGCCTGGCAAGAGGCAACCGGAGTGTTGCTTTGTGAGGGATACGGACTCATCGAAACCTGTTGTGGAATCGTGTGGCGAGTCGGAACACCGTCGTTGGGTACGGGCCATATGGGTCCTTGTCCCGACGAAGCACTCATACGACTCGCCATTCTCGACGAGCACGGGGATCCCGTTCCTCCAGGCGAAGTGGGGCAGATCGCCGTTAGTGGTCCCAGCATCATGAAGGGCTACCTCAACATGGAAGCGGAGACTCGGCGCGTCATGCACGGCGAATGGTTTTTGACCGGGGACGAGGGCCGAATCACCAGCGAGGGTGAGCTCTTCATGACCGGTCGAGTCAAGGACATCATCAACATTGCGGGAATCAAGGTGTCGCCCTACGAGGTCGAGGCGGTGCTTCATCGGCATCCAGGCGTTGCCGAAGCTGCCGTCGTCGCTGCGGCGGATGAGCTCTACGGTGAGGTCGTCAAAGCATACGTTCGCGCGAGGGAAGGTACGTCTCTTTCGGAACGCGATCTCATTCGGTTCGCCGCACAACACTTGATGAGCTTCCAGGTTCCGAAGCGCGTCGAATTCGTGTCCGCTTTGCCGCTCAACAACATGGGCAAACTCGACCGCAAACGACTTCGCGCCGAGAACCCGATTTGAGTCCAATTCGCGTGACGCGCATCGAGTCACGCGATGCGATTCCGTCCGCTGCCAATCCGTAAAGTACCCGCCTCGTTTCACTAGTTCGAACACATACGCACATGACTTCGCCTTTCGAGAATCATTTCGCCGTCGTTGGCCTCGGGGGGATCTTCCCGGGTGCGAGCAATACCGAGGAATTCTTCCGGAACATCGTCGAGAAACGGGTCGCCATCGAGTCGATTCCCACGGACTCTCTGGAGTACCAGGTGTTCTATCGTCCGGAGGTCCACGACCGCGCGGACAAGGGCGACAAGAGCTACACGGCACTCTGGGCAACGGTCAAAAATGTCGACTTCGAACCCATTCAGTTCCGTCTTCCGCCAGCGGTTGCGAACCGAATGGACGGCAATCAGAAGTTGGGACTACTCGCGGCTCGAGAAGCCCTCGCTACTGGATGCCTCGACAGCGTATCGAAGGAACGCGTCTCGGTCTTCATGGGCAATACCCTCGTCGGGCAGCTCCATCACCAATACGTCGCGCGGTTCAACTTCGACAAGTTCGAACACCTTGCCCGTCGACAGAAGGAGTTTCGGTCTCGATTGGGAGAAGCGGAGCAAGACGACATCCTTCGTGGGATACGTGAGGCGGCGCTCGCTGGGTCGATGGGAGTCACGGAGGATAGCGCGCCTGGCGTCCTCCCCAACATCATCGCGTCGAGGATTTGTGCGGTATTCGACCTGCACGGTCACGCATTCACCATCGACGCCGCCTGTGCGTCGGGCCTGGCGGCGATCATTGCTGGCATTCAACAGCTCCGCCTCGGCGAAGCGGACGCGGTGATCTGTGGTGCTGCGGATTGGAATAACGAGGAGCTCGGTCGGATCTACTTTTCTGGCATCGGTGCACTCTCGAAGGAGGGCTCATTTCCCTTCGACGAACGCGCGAGCGGGTTCGTCGTGGGCGATGGAGCCGGGGTGGTCGTTCTCAAGCGCCTCGTGGACGCGATTGCGGCGAAAGATCGCATTCACGCGGTCGTCGTAGGATACGGTCAGTGTAGCGACGGTCGAGGTAAGGCGATCGCCGCGCCAAACGAGCTCTGGCAAGCTCGTGCGATCGAACGGGCCTGGCAGATGGCTCGGGCGGATGTGGACACCGTGGAGCTCATCGAGGCACACGGGACTTCGACGCAGGTCGGAGATCTCAGCGAGGTCAACGCTCTCAAACGCGCCTTCGCTACGCTTGGGGCAAAGCGGAGCGGCTATTGCGCGCTCGGCTCCGTCAAATCCAACATCGGCCATCTCAAATCCGCAGCGGGGATCGCGGGCTTCATCAAAGCTGTGCAAGCAATCGATCGGAAGCGTCTGCTTCCTTCGGCCGGCTTCGAGAAAGAAAACCCGAAGCTTGCCCTTGCTTCGTCGCCGTTCTTCGTCAATGCGGTGGATCGCGAGTGGGTCGGGCAGTCTCATCCTCGAAGGGCTGGTGTCAGCGCATTCGGATTCGGAGGCGCCGACTACCACATTGCGCTTCAGGAGTACCGCGAACAAGACTACGAAATGCGGGGCCGATCGCTCTCGGTGGTTCCGGGTAGCGTCGAGTCGGCGCCGAGGGGCAATACTGCTGCCCCTCCGATCCCCGAAATCGACACGTCGCCACTAGCAATCGATACGCCGAAAGAACTACCGCGGGTCGTCTTCTTTTCCGGAGCGGATGTCGCCGAAGTCATCAAGTCACTCGACGAGCTTCTCGAGCGGGCCAAAGCCACTTCCAATGGCGCGCACGGTTTCCTCGTCGCGCTCCAGAATGCCAAAGTCGACGTCTCAAAATCCACGCGGTTGGCTCTGACCTTTCGCAATTTCGCCGAGCTTCAGACGAAGGCGGACTTCCTTCGGTCGAATGCTTCTGACGAAAACGCTGCAGCCACGCTGCTTGCCCGCGGGATAGTCCTCCGCTCGGGGCGTCCCGTTCGCCCCGACGAGGTGGTCGTTCTCTTCCCCGGGCAAGGTTCGCAGTATCCAGATATGCTTTCCTCGCTCCGTCGGCGCTATTCGTCTGCGGAGCAAACGTTTGCTCGTGCCGACGTGTCGTGGCGTGACCTTACGGGTAGGAGCGTATCGGAGCTCCTGGATTCTGCTGTTTTAGGCTACGACGCAACGGATCGCCTGCTTCGCAGCACGGAAAACACCCATCCTGCGCTCTTCGTTTCGAGCCTTGCGAGCTTTCGCGTGCTCGAAGAGATGGGGCTTCGGGCTGGGGTGATGATTGGTCATAGCGTCGGCGAGTTCGCAGCGCTCACGGCTGCCGGTCGCTTGAGTTTCTCGGAAGGGTTGCGTCTCGTTCACGCGCGAGCCAAGTCCTTTGCCGAGGTTGCTCCGGATGGCGCTGGAGCAATGTTGGCCGTCCCGTTGGCTTTCGATACCGCAGCGCAACTTCTCGCCGAAACACGGAGCGAACTCGTCGTTGCGAACGTCAATGCCGAGGCGCAAACCATCCTCAGTGGAAGTGTCGCCGAAGTCGAGCGCCTGTCCGCCGAAGCGTCAAAACGCGGCATCAAGACGGTGAGACTCAACGTCTCTCATGCGTTCCACTCACCGTTGATGGTGCCTGCGGAGCGAGCGTTTCGTTCAGCAATCGATGCGGCGCGCTTTCGTCCAAGCCCCATTCGGGTCGTCGCCAACTCGTCGAACGAATACTATGGAGAGAGCGCGGATTCCGTGCGTCGTGAGCTGTACGGACAGATCACTGGTCGAGTTGCCTTCGCCAATTCCATTTCGAAGCTGTATTCCGAAGGGGCGAAGCTCTTCGTGGAGGTCGGCGCTGGGACGGTGCTATCGCAGCTGACCCGTGGCATCCTCAAAGGAACGGACGTCACCGTCCTCGCATCGGACACGAAGCGAGGCGACGCGTCTGAGGCCTTTGCCCGGATGCTCTGCGGACTGTTCGCGGCGGGTATCGAGATCGATCCCGCGGCGACGGTAGAGCGCACCGAGGCGGTTTCCGTGCCGGTCCGCGCCGCGACTACTGAGCCTCCGAAGCCCCAAGGCGTCGTTAGTCCGGAAGAGCGATTGACGCTGGTGCCGCCGATCCGCGCCTCCCAGCCGAAGCTGGTCTATAGCGGCGTAGCGATCGGCCTACCCGGATCGTTCAAGGAGAGTTTCCGCGACGACAATTTCGAACAACTCTTCGAAGGGCGAAACCTGATCGAGCGCCTGAACGACGACGATCGACGGCGATTGGTCGATCTACAGATCACCAAGGTTGTCAAATCCGAACAAGGGGCAAGTTTCGCAGTCTTGTCTTCGCTCAGCGAGGTAATCCAACTTGCCGGCAAGATCGGCCGCCTCGATTTGGTAAAGGACTACGCCGTCGAAGAGAAGGACGTCGCCAACATGAGCACGGCGGTTGCTCATGCCGTAGCCGCTGGCTACGACGCACTTCGCGACGCACAGATCCCGCTCGTCCACGAATACGCACGAACTGCGGGCGGGGCCGTGCTGCCCGAACGTTGGGCACTGCCGAAGGACATGCAGCGTCACACGGGCGTCATCTTCGCCAATGGCTTCCCCCTCATCGATCCGGTGATTCGTGAAGTCTCACGGGCGTTGGGACATCGGTTCGGTCACCGACTCCGGGAAGACATCTTCGAGTTCTACGATTCGCTCATCGCGCAGGTTCGTGACCGAGAGGCACGAAAGCTCCTCGGTGACTGGTACACGTTGAATCGCGGGCGACTCTCGTCCCAATTGGGTGAAGAAGAGGTTTACCGGTTCAATCACCAGTTGATGACGCAGATCTCGATGCAGGCGAACAATCGCCTTGCTCGTCTCGTCAACGCGCGGGGGCCGAACTTCTTGATCTCGGCGGCCTGTTCGTCGACGGCAACGGCCGTGACCTTGGCGGAGGAGCTCATCCTCGGTGGCCGTGCCAAACGTATGATCGTCATCGGTGCGGATGACGCGACATCGGCCACCACGTTCCCCTATCTGGGGGCAGGGTTCTTGAGCACTGGCGCTTGCACCAACGAGAGCAATCTCTACGAGGCCGCCTTGCCATTCGATCGACGTCGCAACGGCATGATCATGGGGGCGGGTGCCGTGGCGATCGTGGTGGAACTCGAATCCGAGTGCGAACGTCGAGGGGTCACTCCGGTATGTGAACTACTCGGGACGCACTGCTTCAATACCGCAGGGCATGCAAGTCAACTCGACGTTCCTCGGTACGCTGAAGAGCTCGACGTTTTCATGACGCGCATGGAGCGCCAACACGGTCTCTCCCGTCGGGAACTCGCCGCGAAGCTCGTGTATCTTTCTCATGAAACCTACACGCCCCCGAGGGGCGGTTGCGCCGAATCGGAAGCAATCGCTTTACGTCACGTATTCGGTGAAGCGTTCTCGTCCATCGAAATCAGCAATACCAAGGGAATGACGGGGCATACGATGGGCGCCTCCTTGGAAGACGCGGTCGCCGGCAAAGCGCTCCAGTACGGTAAGGCTCCGCCTGTCGTCAATCACCGGGAGGATGATCCGGCCCTTGCGGGGCTTTGTCTTTCGAAAGGTGCGCCGAAGGACTTCGAGTTCGCATTGAGAATGGCGGCAGGCTTCGGTTCCCAGGGCAACTACATCCTGCTCAGGCGGCGTGCTCGAGGTGACGGTCGTGTCGAGCGGCCCGATGTGTACTCCCAATGGTTGTCGGAGATCTCTGGACAACGGAACGCCAAGGTGCGTCGCGAAGGCCGTCGTCTCGTCCTCGAGGAAGCCACTCCGGGATCGATCATCGTCGATCGCCCGAGCGTGAGCGTCGCGACGTCGAGCTCGGCACCGAGTCCGGTCATTCCCCGCAACCCACCGCCCAAATTGATGGTCGAGGCGCCGTCCGAATCTTCGCGCGTCCCCGCGTCAACCGCGGCAAGCCCAGTCGGATTGCCGCGAGAAGACGTCAAGAAGGCCGTCCTCGATGTCGTTGCGGAGGTGACCGGCTATGGCGTCGCGATGCTCGATCTCGACATGGAGCTCGAGGCCGATCTCGGCATCGACACGGTGAAGCAGGCGACGGTGCTTGCGAATCTCGCAGAGCGTTTGAAACTCGAGCGGCTCGGCACACTACGCCTGTCCGAATACCCAACCTTGCGGCGCATCGTCGAGTTTTGCGCGGTGACGGGAAACGAGTCTGCCGTTGGCGCGAGCCCGAATGGTGACCGCTCAACGACGTCTGCCGCGGGACCCAGGCCAGAAATCACACGGGCGGCAACGAGTGACACCCCGCAGGAAGCAATCGACTCGACGCGCCGACAGGTCGTGCGCTCGGCGGTGCTCTCGACCATCGCTTCCGTCACGGGCTACGCGGAATCCCTATTGAGCGAAGAAATGGAGCTCGAGGCGGATCTCGGTATCGACACCGTCAAGCAGGCAACGATTCTGGCGACCTTGGGCGAGCATTTCGCGTTCGAGGGCGCCTTCGCCGCTCGATTGTCCAACTTCTCTACGATAGGTCAACTCATTGCCCATTTCACGGAAATGGCGCCGACAAGTGTACCATCAGAGAAGGAGTCGAAACGCGTCGAGATCGCACCCGAGGGGCAAATCGCTGCCCATTCGCAGGCGGTGTCACCGGTGGGGATCGAACCCGCGCCGACTGTTCGTGAGTCCGCGTCGGAGGCTGGCCCTGTGGAGCGGCGCTCCTCGAGTTTGGAAGAGATTCAAGCTCGTGTGTTCGACGTTTTGTGCGAGGTGACTGCCTATCCACGAGAGATCCTCGAATTGGATCTCGAGTTGGATGCGGATCTCGGGCTATCCGAGGAGGACCGGATCCGCGTTGGCGATGGTATCGCGAAGGCCTTCGGCGTTGCACGCGAGCTCGGTCGTCCAGGCCAGGAAACGGTCGGGAGCTTTGCTCGGCGCCTACACGGCGCGATGGATGCGAAGGAAATCGTCGAGCGCTCTCTTCAGCGGATTGGATGTCAGCGGCTCGAACTCGTCGCGGCTGAGCTCGGCTCGGAACCGTCGATTACATTGGCCGGCAAATGCGTCTGGGTACTCGGCGAATCAGAGACGACGGTCTCCTTGGTCGCGGCTCATTTCCGGCGTCTCGGAGCAACCGTGATGAGCCCGGTGCTTCCGGAGGATGGCGATCCGGCAACGATTCACCTCAGGCTGGAGACCATGTCGGGCACGCTTCCCGATATCGTCATCGATCTGACTCATACCGGCGAATCGATCTGTCTGCGTGAGGATCCGCCGACCGTCGTCCTGCCCGCCATTGCGCGAGCCGCAGACGGCCGCTTCGTCGTGTTCAAGTGGCTCGTCGAACAGCGTGCGCCGATCGTTCGGATCTTGGCCGTGACGTCACTCGGCGGGGATTTTGCCTTGTCCGAAGGCTACTCACCCAGTGGCAGTGCCATCTTTGGTCTATACATCGGGTTCTACAAGGCACTTCGAAAAGTGCCCTCCGTAGGTCGGGTTTCGGTGCTCGATCTCCCGAGCGGTCTATGGGAGGGCAACGGCGGGGCTGCTCTAGAACGCGTCGAAGTCGAACTGACCCGGGGGGACGGCGTCGAAATTGGCTACGTCGGAGGCATTCGTCAGCGCGTCGTCGTGACGGACGGCGCACTCGAGGTCGAGAGCACGACTTCGCTCATGGGCTCCGAAGACGTCGTTGTCGCGACGGGTGGCGGCGCGGGTATCACCGCGCGCATTCTGGGCGAACTCCTGAGGGGGGCGACTGCGAAAGTCGCACTCGTGGGACGGACGGCACTCGATCCCGAGGCTCGTCAGATTCGGTGCAAGGACGAATCGGATCGGGCCGCGTTGCGAAAGCAGATTCAAGAGCGGCTCGTAAGTCGTGGTGAACGCGTCACCCCGAAGGTCATCGAAGACGAAGCTGGTCGACTCGAACGTTGCGCCGAAGTCCATCGGACGCTCGAAAGACTCGAGGCCATGGGGTGCAAAGCGTCTTACTACGTCGCGGACGTGTGCGATCGTGCGGCTCTGCAGAGGGTCGTCGAGACGGTATCTCGGGAGCTCGGGCCGATTACCGTGCTCGTTCACGGCGCGGGGCTCGACGTCAGTCGACGGATCGAGCAGAAGACGGTCGAAGAATTCCGTCGTGTCCATTCCGTCAAATCAGTGGGCGCCTACTTGCTCAGTTGGCTCTGTCGCGATCAGCCGATCCGATGGGTGATCGGCATTTCCTCGATCTCGGGTCGGTTCGGGAATGCAGCTCAACTCGACTACGCGGCAGGCAACGAATTCCTGAACGTCATGGCAAGGTGCGAGCGACGTTCCGGTATCCGAGCCACGAGTTTGCTGTGGTCGGGATGGAGTGACATAGGTATTGCCCACCGGAACTCGTTCATCAGAGAGCACGCCGAAGAAATGGGGCTCAATCTGATCGAACCCGACTCGGGCGCGCGCGCCGCGAGAGCTGTCTTGCAACAGTCTGACGCACCAACGGAGGTTTTGCTCCATCGAGGACTCGGTGACATTGCGGACTCGAGACAAGTCCGCTGGCCTCTCGGCGAACGACCGCTCATCGATTGGGTCGACCGTCGAAACGGCGTCATTACGTCGGCCTTTCGACGATTTTCTCCACGACGGGACGCCTTTCTCGATCAGCACCGTTTGGCCGGCGTGCCGTTGATGCCCGGAGTGGGCTTCATGGAAATGATGGCTGAGACTGCGGCGCTCCTCGGTAATGGGCCCGCGACGTGTTTCGTCTTCGAGGATCTGAAATTCCTGGATGCCTTCAAGCTGCATCGAGAGCTGCCGCGAGATGTCGAGCTCGAGGTCGTCCACGGCGCCGTCTCGGGTCGTTACGGGATGCAGATTCGATCGCCCTTCGTGGGAAGAGGTGCCTCCGCGGTGGAAACGCGTGACTACGCTTCCGCGACGGTGAGTGTGCAAGCGAACCCAACCGCGCTCGAAGAAGCCGCATTCGCGGAGCTGACCTTCGAACACGAGACCGACTACAAGGCCGTCAACGAGGCTGGCAACTCGAGGCAGATGAACGTGATCTTTGGGCCTCTCTTCAACGAGTCGAGGCGTCCAGGATCGACGCAAGCATTGCCAATTCGTTGGGGCAGGCGCGGCATCGAGACGACCACGGTGCTACCTCTCGCGCAACTCGATCATCCGAAGTATCCGTTGGCTCACTTCCTCGTCAATCCGGCCTTCCTGGACGCGGTGCACCAAGCGGGAGCCGTTCTCGGCATCTTGCTCACCAACTACGTCTACCTACCCGTCGGCGCCAAGCGCTTCGTCGTGCACGGAACGCTCTCGCGACAAGGCTCGTACCGGGTCACGGCAAAACTTCGGTCCATCGACGAAGTAGAGATCCACTACGACATGATCATGAGAAACCCCGAAGGCCGAGTCTGCGTCACCCTGGAAGATTCGGTGTTTCGACGGATCAGTCAATGATACGAGCGAATTTCATCGAACGGTGGCTTGACCGTTTCTGCGAGCCCGCAGGCGTGCGCGCTTGCGTTCAGGCCATCGAATTTCGCGAGGATCACGCGCGATGCACCGAGAAGGCTCGCGCCATTCTCGCGCCGGTGGAGTTTGCGCGTTTCCAGCGTTTGCGTTCGGCAAAACGCGCTTCCGAGTTCTTGGCGGGTCGCATTGCAGCCAAACGACTGCTTTGCCAGGCGCCCTTCGGGCTCGACGATTCCGAATGTGTCGTCTCGACGTCGAGCGCGGGAGCGCCGTTCATCGAGGGTCGGGCAGGAATCCACGTGTCGATTTCCCACTCCGGAAGTGTCGCAGTGGCCGTCGCTGCTACGCATCGGATCGGCATCGACATCGAGGAGAACGTCGACCGACCGACGTCGCTCTTGCGTTTCTTCTATGGTCCAAGGGAGCGTGCCGTGGTGGACGCCATGGAAGGTGAAAAACGCACGGCTTTCGTCAACGAGCTTTGGTGCCGCAAGGAAGCGGCGTGCAAAGTGGGCCATTGGGGCGCGGCGCTGTGCTTTTCGGATCTCGAGGGGCTCGGGGCTCGCGTTACGGTGGAAGACTCGGTCCTGGGGTTGAGATCCGGCGTCGTGGACGGGCTCGCTGCCGCTCTCGCATGGGAGACGTCGCCAGGTTTCTCTGCGGCGGAGAGCAGACCCAAGTTTGCGACGGCAGCGCACGTCACTCGGACTCGCGTTACGCGCGTCACTCGTGGTCAGACGGCCGTGGCCACAATCGAGCGAGGGAATTTCGGGACCGACGTGTGCGTTCGAGCATCGTCAGGGCCCTTCGGTCACATCGAGGCTCGTGAGGTGCGACGTGGATGAGGCAAGTTCGAAATTCGTCGATCAATTGGTCTTGCAGCGACTCGTCACCGAGAAGCTTCAAGCGGTGAAGCATGCGCCCCGCGTGCCACTCGAAGCCCTCTTCGAGGAACCGCTGTCCGCATTCGTCGCCAATACCGAGCGCGGCAGTCACGGCGAGCGCTGGCACGGTGAATTGATTGGTCTCGAGTCGCCGGTGCGTTGTGAGTACGCAGAGAATCGGACGATATCCGTCGCAGTGCACCGCGCACCCGAGCCGCGTGGTAATCTCCTATTGGTTCATGGTCTCTACGAGGACAATCGCAACATCTACGGATTCCTCGTAGGGGAGCTCAATCGGCTTGGATACTCGGTCTTTCTGATGACCATGCCGTTCCATTACGAACGCACCCCGGCGACGAGTCGATTCAGCGGGGAGTACTTTTCAGCGCCGATCTTGGCCGAACGAAGTCCGCCTTTCGTCAAGCGACACTCGATGTGCAGCATTGTTACTCGTGGTTGACGACACGTGAGACGCTTCCCTGCTACGTTGCCGGATTCAGCATGGGCGGCACCGTTGCGCTCATCGTTGCTGGGCTCACCAAGACCTTGGCTGGCCTGTGTATCATCAATCCGGCCGCCAATCTCTCGGAGGTGATGTGGACTTCACCGCTCTGCGAGACGATTCGACGAGATTTGGGTGAAGCGGGGTGTGACGAGGGCAGGGTTCGTCGGGTGCTCACGTCCTTCGATCCCTTTCATATCGAGCTTCCAGCCATGGACCGCCGAAAGATCCTGATGATCTACGGGAAATACGACGAAATTACGTCGACAGGTCAGTACGAGTCGCTCGTACGCCGTTGGGCGCTTAAAGAAGTGCGTCGGTACAACTCTGGACATCTCAACGCGCTTCGCGTGCCGCGTCTCGCAGAGGACATGGTGCGTTTCTTCGACACGCTTAGCTCACGAAATGAATCGCAAGCGATGGAGGCAGGATATTGACTGCATTTTCGTTTCCGACCCCGACTTCCTCGAGTGATGGCATAGCTGCGAGTTTTGGAGCGCGGATACTTGCGACGGCGTCCGCGCTTCCCGAACGGAGCGTGACCAACCAGGAGCTCATCGAGCGCGGGGGGCATCGACTTGCCGATCACGCCGTCGCCAAGATCTTCGGTACCGAAAACCGACGAGTGGCTGGCCAAGGCGTGGTCGATTCCGACCTCCTTGCCCAGGCCGCCGAGGCATGCTTGGCGCGCGCTGGGATTGGCGTCGACAATCTCTCGAAGCTGATCGTGACCAAGTTTTTGGGTGACCACGTGCTTCCAATGACGGCCGCACACCTCCAACGTCGGTTGGCTGCCTCCGTTGCGATGCAGTCCCTCGACGTAGACGGCGGCGTACACGGCTTCTTCAACGCGCTGGAGGCGGCCATCGGGAGTATTTCATGCGGAGACGGGCCAATCCTCATCGTCTCGGGTGGGGTCATCCATCGGATGATTTCCGGCACGGATCCTCGTTCGGCCTTCCTGTTTGGCGACGGCGCGGCAGCCGTTCTCGTTGGTCCGTCTTCGGTCCAGCAGTTCCACGCGACTTATGGCTTCAGCAATAGCGAATTCATCGACGACGCTCGCGGGTTCTCCTTGCGAGACTGTACTCGCAGCGACGACCCTCGGGTAAAGTCGCACGAGAAGCTCTACGACCTCTACTCACCGTTCGACTACAAGCGCTGTCTGCCATTCGTGTTGGAAGGAATGGAAAAGACGGTCGAATCCCTCCTCCAGACTGCCGGCGTCACGCGCGATCGAGTGGGGCTCTTCTTATTGACGGAGAATCACGGCCGAATGTGGAGCGCCATCCTCGAGCGGCTGCAGATCCCGGAGGAAAAGACCGTGTCCTTGCTGTCCCGTTACGGAAACACCATGTCTGCCATGCTTCCGCTCCTTCTCGACGAAGCCATTCGAACCGGACGAGCGAGAGAAGGGATGGTCGTCATGCTGCTGTCCGTGGGTGAAGGGATCACTGGAGGGGGCGCGCTGCTTACCATCTAGAGCATCGGCGGTTCCGGATGAGCGAGCCGTCTCGATTCGTCGCGACGGCATCCATCCCCAGAGAGTCGCAGTTTCTGGATATTTCGAGAACGATAGGTGAATCATGACCAAAGAAGAAGTCTACCAGAAGGTTTGCGAGATCCTCGCGAGTTACCTACGCCTGAACCCTTCCGAACTCACACCCGAAAGTCATGTCATCGACGAACTCGGGGCGGATTCCTTGGCGCTCGTAGAACTCGGATTCAAGTTCATGGAGGCGTTCAAGGTTCCGATGATCGCGCCGGAAGACTCGCTTTTGCTCGTTGGGAATCTCGCTGAGCACATCTTTCAGCAGCAGCGCACGTGACGGCCATGAACGCGGAAATGATCGGGTCGAACAAACGTTACCCTGCTGGACGTCCGCTACGGATGGTGCGTCACGCTCAGATCCTCGCGACGGGCGCCGGCTTACCCGATGAGATCGTGACCAATCAGGATCTGATCGACGAGCTCGAGCTGATGGCGACGGATCGCGCCGTCCAATTCTCCATCGGGATCCGCGAGCGACGCCGGGCTGCGATCGACGTGAGCTCGTCGCTCTATCTCGAAAAGGCAGCGAGGCAGTGCCTCGAACGCGCAGGGATCCCTCCGGAACGCCTCGATCGAGTCATTTACGCGCGTCTCTTCGGTGATCATAACGTGCCATCGACGGCTCTGCGCGTATTGCATCGTTTAGGGGTGCGAAAAGGCATCCCGGCGATGGATATCTCCGCCGCGTGTAGCGGAGTCATGCATGCCATCGATCTCGCGCTCGGCTACATCAATCGTGGAGAGAACTACGTCTTGGTGCTGGGTGGCGATCGTGCGGCAATGAGCAGTCAGATTGCCGTGAAGAAGGACACGAGGACGGTGTTCCTGAACGGTGACGGCTTCGCCGCCGTGCTGCTCGGCCCGAGCGATACGCCGCGCTTTCGCGCTCGGTACTTTTACACGGATAGTGATCTCAGCGAGTTTGCGTACGTTCCGTTTGGAACGCGGCTGCTCAACGATACTTTAGGACTTGGCCCGGGAATGTTCGCCCTCACCATGCCCGATGGTAAGCGGATCCATCAGTCCGTTCTCGACTCTTGCAAGATCATCTCGAATCGCCTCCTTGCCTCCGCGGGGCTCGATATGAACGCCGTCGACTTCATAATCACGAGCGATCAAACCCACCTCGTTTGGCAGGATCAACTTCGGCATCTTGGTGTGCCGGAGAGCAAGAGCGTCAGCTGTTTTCACAAGTACGGCAACACCGTGGCTGCCATGGTTCCGTTGAATCTCGACGAAGCCATCGTCAAAGGAGCGCTGCGGCGAGGGATGACCCTGATGCTCATGGGGCACGGCGCCGGTGCGAGCGGAGGCGGATTCGTTCTCACGTATTAGTTCTGCACATCGGTCGAGCGACGTAGTGTCGCGGCACGAGCGGGCACCCACTCGGCAGCAGGAACCGTCCATCGTGCCGTGGCATGTCGAGCGCTCGCCGCACGGTCGTTTGACCGACGAAGGGTTTCCCTTACTCGTCCCTTGGCGAGCCACTGGTGTGGTTCATCGCACCGAGCAAATTCGATCGGGAGCGTCGCCGATCCGCATCGCGTTCTCCCGACAGTAGCCCGTGCAGCAGTTGTCGGTACCACAGAGTTGACCCACTTGATTACAGGACACCCCCGAGAGGGAGCAGGTTTCGTCGATGCAATCGACGGGACCCAGTTCGGGGCTCATGCAGCAATCAGCCGCGGCACGACAGTGCTCGCCGAGTCGACTACAGGTTTGCGCGCAGACGGTCTTACCGGTGCCGTCCGGCAGGCAAAAGTGCCCAGCCGTTCCGTCGGAAGCGACGCAGCACTCGCTCGAACTCGCACACTCTTCGCCTGCGTTCTTACAGGTGAACATCAGTTTGCGACACCGATAGACGCCGTAATACGACTCGATGCACGGATCCATCGGCTCTCCGGCACCGCCGTTGTTCGTCTGACAGCACTGTAGGCCGCTGTTTTGTGCTTGGTTGCCGCAGTATTCCCCGGGCTGCAGACACGAGAAGGGACCGGGTTGGCAATGAGAGCCCACCCCGTCTTCGTCGAGCTGACATGTCTTCGAGCAGCATTCTTCATTGACCAGGCAGAACTCACCGAGGGAACGGCAGCCCGTGAGACTCAGGCAAGTGCGGAGCAACGTGCCGGAGGTGTCGCGCTTTCCATTTTCAGCGCAAGCACCGGAACAACAATCTTCGCTCGCGACGCAGGACTCGCCGACGACGTGACAGGTGCGTTCGAGACTGCAAGTTCCCGTGCTCGCGCAGCTCTCCGTGACAGCAACGAGCCGCTCGCTGTCGCATTGAGGCGTAGCCCACAGTAGCCAGAGTGCCAGCAAGGAGCAGGCGCCGCGGAGTGAGCTGCAGATCGTGCGCGATGATTCCATCATGGGTGCCTCAGAAGCTGACGGACATTCCTCCTCCGAGGAGCATCGAGGGGCCAGACAGGGTAGCTATTTTCTCGTTGACCACGACGACCTGGCCCTCCTTCCACGCCATCATCAAGCCCCCTCGCGCCCAAAGGGCGAAGTCACTGGTCATGTTCCAACGCAGCGAAGCCCCACCATGGTGATAGAGGGTGTAGAAATAGGCGTCATGGGATTCGAGTGGTAAGACCGCTTGTCCCGAAACCTTCGCGTAAACCAGGCCTGATTCGAAGGATTCCGAAAGCACGAGGGTATTTGCCAAGGATTGCCGGAGTTCGACGACGGGCCCTACCCAGAGTTCGGTAAGGGACGCACTTGCTCGTTGTCCTTCGGCCGTGACGGGTAGCGCGACTCGTCCGGAGAGTCCGAGGGAAAAACTCGAGTTCAGTCGACGCAAGACCATGAGTTCAGGCGCGAGAGCGATGGGTGCCGACGTGAGCGGCACCTTGGCCACCGCCGCAACCGCGAGTGTCCACGAGCCCCTCTTGGAACGAGTGCTTCCACTCCGCAGCTCATCGTTCGGCGATATCGAATCTCCATGAGCGGGGGACTTCGACGCGGTGCGCGCGGGTACCGTTGACGGTGCTGCACCCGGGGGAGTCGTCGTTGCCTTGTCGCTCGGTGTCGGCAGGATGCGTTCCACGGGTGGAGGCGACGGATTCGGTGGCTCTTGAATGTACCCGAGTTCGAGCAGGCCACCATGGAGTACGTCAGTTGCGCTGACAGCGAAGACGACCGGTGCTTGGTCGTTCATGGGCTGGTCCGTTACTGCGCGTAGCAGGCCGCCGGGGCGTTTCGGATTGAGCATCCAGACGAGACCGGAAGCGGTGCCGTCGCGGACGACGATGGAAATAGCGGCAGGGCTCGACAGTCGCTTCGCCGTGTCCACGAGCACCGCGGCGTTGGGTTCTTCGTTCACCTGCACGGTGGTGGGTAGGTATCCCTCCGCTGTGAGTTCGGAGCGCAGTCGCTGCTCGCAAGCGCTGACCTCGGACATGGCGCTGCGCTGAACCACGATGAGAACGGTGGTCTGTCCGAGACTGGTCGCTGCGGTGAACAAGGTGACGAGAAACCACGCAAGTCCGGACAGCCAGCGAGACATCAGAGTGCTAACAGCTTGCGCGCAAATCCCGCATAGGGTCCAGTCGGAAAGCGGTTCAGGTACTCCCGTGCGGCGGAAAGGGAGGCTTCGCGTCCTTGCAATTGATTCTGCAGGACGAGCCGACGGCCCAGTGCATCGGCGGCCCAGGCTCCCTTGGGGGCTTCAGCGAGGTAGCGGTCGTACCAGGTCATTGCGCCATTGGGATTGTCGTTCTCGGCAAGACGTCCCAAAAAGAACGCCGCAGAGGCAGCTTCGCTCGAATTGCCGAAGCGATCCCGAAGCGCTCGATAGGCGCGACTCGCGAGTTGTGGTTTGCCGACGAACCGTGCTGCATTGCCGAGGGCCAGCAGTTCGGTGCGACCCGCTTTGGCGGTCACGTCGTCGACACCGCGCTCTTCTGCGAGCTCGACGATGCGAGCATGTTGTCCACGTTCACCGAGTCGTTGGTAGCTTTCAAGCTCCGCGGTCGTCCGCTCGGCATTGGGTCGCGCTTCCGTTACCTTGGCGGCTCTCGGCTCGAGCATCGGCGGCGCCGCGCTCGCGGGGCAACTCACCGAGCCCCCCGGAGCAACCGTTTGCACGACGGGCAAACCCAAAGGATCGCCAACGGCAGCACTCGCGGCTGGGTCCGGTCCTGCTGCGCTTTCTCGACTGGGAGTCGACAGCGTGAGTCGCTGTTGATCACGGATCTCGATGGGAGACCTAAGTCCAGGCCCCGTCACCTTGACGGAGCCCGAATGCATGTCGAGTTCGAAGGTCTGCGTTTTGACGTTGAATGCGACATCGAAGGACGTTCCAGTCACACCCACGACGTAAGGTCCGGCGAGCACCTGCCACTCCGTTCCCTTACGATGAACGATGTCGGCTCGGGCGCGTCCGTCTTCGAGCACCACCGTTGCACCGTGAGAAGTCGTACTCGCCACGCGTCCGCGTGACTTCGGTGACAGCGTGACGGCGCTACCCTCGGAGAAATGGATGTCGAGAGCCTTGCCGGCAGGCGCACTCACGTAGCTCCCGACGACGCCGGTTTGGCGTGAGTCACCGACCTGATAGGTGAGCTCTGAAGTTCCGGGCGCACGAACCAATGCCACGACGACGGCAATGGCGAGGCCAGTCGATGCGGAAGCGAGGATCGCGCGATTGCGTCGCTTCTTCTGGTAGTGACGCGTCAGTGCATCGGCAAATCGAAGGTGATCGAGCTTACCAGGCTCGTCGTCGACAGCGATGTTGTGCCGGATGAAGTCCGCAGCTTGTAGGAGGTCGTTCGTGGTCATATCGTCCCCACCGATTCGCGTAAGGACTCGCGCAACACGGGATTCTGCTTCGACCAAGATAGAGAACTTGGCTTCTGCGCGCGACAACTTTCGTTTGATGGTTGCCAAGGAGCAACCGCACGCCGCTGCCGTCTCCGCCAGATCGCAACCGTGGACGAACCGCAGTACGAAGGCCATTCTCGCGGAGGTTTCGAGGCGATCGAGTGCGCGATAGAGATGGCGTGCCACCTCCGCCTTCGACGCATCGTACGAGTTGACGACTGGCATTTCCACGGCTTCGTCGAGGCCGATGAATCGACGCACCGTGCGCCGTCGGATCTCGTTCTTTGCGAGATGTAGCGCCACACCGATGACGAAACTGCGAAAGGAGTGTGCCTTTCTCAAGGCAGGTGCCCGCTCGATGACGACGATGAGCGTATCTTGAACGAGATCATCGACGTCACGCGTGCCGCCGAGCACCTGAGTCAGGATTCGCTTCAAGAGGCCGGAGTACTGAACATATAGGGTTTGTGCTGCGGCTGGATCGCGCTCACACAAGCGAGCGACCAGCTCCGCTTCGCCCGTGGCGCGCGGCGGCAGAGCAAGCACCTGCGCGCCGCCCGGGGGTTCCTTGGCTTCGGCAGGGGTTCGGGTTTTGGTCTGGGTGATGGGCAACGGTTTCGCATTAGTGTTAGCGGCTCGACAAAGGGGCTCGGAAACCGTTCAGCTTGATAATGAAGGACACACCGCGCGCATTTCCCTACCAATGGCAACCAGGTAGGTTGGCCGATTCTGTTGGTCTGCGCCCCGCGGCCACAGCGCGATGCGAACTCGCGGTGCGTCCATTTGCCAAGGGATTACGGAGCGCATGTCGCCATGAGTGGGCCCGCGGAGCGACGATGGCGGAGCGACGATGGCGGAGCGACGGTGGCGGAGCGACGGTGGCGGAGCGCATGTCGCCATGAGCGGGCCCGCGGAGCGTCGTTTGCCGAGGCGCACCAGACGATCTGTTGCTTGGTCCGAGTGCGCGGCGTCGGCGTGCGAAGTGGTGTGAGCTCGCGGACTTCCGTGGCGTGTCACGGCGATAGGTGTTCGGCGCTGGGCCGCGAATGTCGCGCGATGGTGTTTCGGTACGGAGTCGCGTAGGTCGCAGCGATGTCGAGGTGGAACGGCGGGCGACTCGAACGGGCGATTTCGATGGGCGAACGTCACTTCGGCGCGACGGCGCGTGGCCAACCGCGCGGTTCCAATCGCGCTCGCACTTACACGAAGCGTCGTGCCGTCGGAAGGTTCCGATGGTGAAGTGAACGTCGATGCGGTTGACGCAGGTGCGCCGAAGTCATGTGACTCATGTGTTCCTATCGCGATTGCGTGCGCTCTTTCGTTACCTGTCCGATGCAGTCGCGAAATCCAAAAGCTTGCGTTTCCGAGCCGTGTTCGCGCAACTTTGACGCCACACCGGGGGCTTGTTGCGAGTCACTTTCATGAAGCCACGCTGCGCTTCGTCATTGGTCGACCGCGCGGACATGGGCTGAAGAAATCCGGGAGATTTGGGTTGCCCTTGGCGCTGCATCTGCTGCATTTCGGGTCGACAGCGAGCTTCGAGTCATCCGGGGTTCTCCTCGGTGGCGCGAACCGAAGTTCGCTCGGAAAGGACTTGAGTCATGGCTGTTAGCGTGAATGAACCGAAGTGCACGGGTTGCGGTGACTGCGTCGAGGCGTGTCCAAGCGAGGCGCTGAAGGTCGACAAGAGCAAGGAGAAGGTCGTCGTCAGTGCCGATGACTGTTCGGATTGCGGCGCATGTGTGGACACTTGCGAAAAGGGCGCGCTCTCTCTCGACTGAGACGGGCAGGGCTTCGATTCGTTTGCAGGTCAGGGCAGCTCACGGAGCGTGGCTTGACCTGCATTCGTGCATTTGGGCGTTCGTCATGCCTTCGCACTCGACGCGCGGCTCGAAGTAGGGCGTCGGCTGGACGAGCGCTCGCGCGAGGTTCGCAATCGAACGCCTCCCGTCGACGGCGTCGATGCTGAGCGCATCGCCACGACCTATAGAGCGCCGTTGAGCGGATCGTAGTAGCTGCCCGACCCAGTAGCGCCGAGTCCCTTCGACTTCTTCGCGGGGCGACGCGCGGGAGCAGCGGCGCGCGAAGGTGTCGGCGCTTTGGGTTTCGGTTGACCGAGAAGTGCGGCAGCCACGTTGCCCGAAAGCGCGGGACTCGAACCCGTCTGACTCGTCTTCGGTGTCGGCATCGTTGCAGCGGTGTCGGGCTTCTTTGTGTCGGCGGTAGTGGCTGCGATGGGCGTCGTGGGTTTCGCCTCACTCAGCGTCGCCGCTTTGGCAGTTGGCGTCGTGAGCAGTTGTGCCGCAACGACGGGCACGCGCACCGGTTCGAGCGGTCCCCCGGTGCTCTTCAGAAGGTCCTGGACCGCCCTCGGAGTTCCGAAGAGGGGACCGCCGAAGGTGCGTTGTTCGGTGTCGAGATAGGCACGTGACTGATTTGCAGCGCTGGCGACGAGGTAAAACGCGTCGTTGCGTCCGAAGACCATCACGAGCCCTGCTGCAATCGCGAAACGCACGAACCAACGCTCCGCGCCGCTCGCCTTCGACGTTTCTACAGGGGCGGGCGTCAGGGAAAGCGCGACGGGCGGAGTGCTAGGAAGCAGTGGCTCCTGCACTCGTGCGCTCACGGGCGGAGAATCTGCCGGCAATTGCCGAGCATGCGTCGAAGTGGAGACGTGCGGTTGGGCGGCATGGCCGCCGCTTACCACCTTGAGTGGTGTCGGATTGGGGCGTGACGTCGTGACGACGGCATGCTCGAGACGGCTGGGCACGGCCGAGGTGGCGAGTGCTTGCGGTTGACGTTGAGGGACTCGAGTCGCGACGGGATTGGTGACCAACTCCCCGTCGTCGTCTCCATCCGCGAGCCACGCCAACGGCACCCAGCCACTCATTCCGTCCTGCCAAAGGAGGGTGTCTTCTCCAATGAGCTCGAGTCGGTAGAAGTCGTCGATCTGTTCGACCGTGAGCACACGCACACTGCCGTCGTCCATCAGCACGTGGAATGGCGTTTCGGGCTCGGGGTGCTCAGCGAGCACGAGTTCGAGCTTTTGCCATTCCTTCATCCCAGCTTTCCAGAGGAACGTCTGCTCGGTGACGTATCCCTGTTGGAAGTACTCGTCCAAAGTGTCGACGGTGAGCGTCCTCACGTCCCCTGGACCCAGCAACACGTGCCAGATCTCCTCTTCCGAGGGCGGTGAGGCAACGGGTGCGGGACGAGCCGACGCTGAGTAGTACCCTGGGTCGGCTGACCTATTTCAGATACTGTGGAGCGCTCACGATCCGAAAGTAACGGGAAGTATGAGCATCGACAAGCGTGCGCTTTCGTCATGGTCTCGGCATGGTGTTGGCATGCAAGCGGCATTTGCTGCGGTTTTGTTCGGGAATTGAGCTGCCTAATCGAGGCCACACGGGCGGAGTGTGGGGTGCGCTCACGGCGCACTAAAGTGAACGAGCAGCGCAATAAACCAAAATTGCTGAAACGAATCAGCGCGCCTGCGCGTCTCGCGCAACCCATTCGTCCCAAACTTGCGCTGGGATTCGGGGCGGTTGAGTTGGTGTCATCCCGCAATCGACGCTAAAGCGATCTCGAAAGACACCGGCTCAACCCACGAGGTCAGGCAATGGGAAAGAAGGATTGGCAGCGGGCGCTCGAAGAAGACGATCTCTCGGCGGTGGTGTCCACGCAATCGCGCGGGCGCGGTTGGCGTGTGGCTTCCATCGTGTTGCTGCTCGGCATCGCCACCTTCGGGGCTGCCTATTACATCCCACTCTATCGTGCGCACTCGACGCTCACCGATGAGTACAAGAAGCTCTCCGCGGAGTCGCAGACCCAGCGAAAGCAACTCACCGAAACGATCGACACGTTGAAGAAGGTCGCGGAAGAGCGCGATCGGCTGGCGTCGCAGACTCGTGGGGTCCGCGACAGTCAGGAATCCGCTGCTCAGCAGATCGAGAAAGTCGAGGGCGCCGTCGGTGCTGCGCTCAAGAAGTTCACTGGCAAGGGCAAGGTCGAGATTGCTCGGACGACTGACGCCATCGAGGTTACCTTGGCATCCCCCGCTTTGCTCGGATTGGGGACCGCCGACGTGACCGACTTCGGCAAGAAAACGATGTGTGCGCTCGCGGGGGCACTGAAGTCCAAGGACGTGCAGCTCCAGATCATCGGCAATGGTGCTGATCCGAAGACCAAGACGGCAGTTTCCTTTCCGCTCGCCGCCGCTCGTGCTGCGAATCTCGCGAAACATTTGAATGATGCCTGTGGTGTCGACGCCGCTCGGCTGCACGTTGGCGTGAGATCCACGCCGGCGGAGGCGTCACTTGGTGCGACGATCCAAATCAAGTTCGGGAAGGTCTAGAACCGGTTTCATGAACGTTCCTGTGTCTCCGAGTCCAAGTTGCTAGGTGGACGGACTTCACGCTGACTTCGAAGAACGGATCCCGCACTATCGCGGCAGAATCGGGCGGTCTGTAACCAAGTCGGAGCAAGAAACGCGAAGTCCGCACGCATGATTGCAATCGAGTTGCGCGACATTGGGCCCACTCCGTGGCGCGTGTCGAATTTATGGAGGGCGTGGACGGCGGACGGATTTGGCGATAAACGTAGGGCACCCGCGGAGCACATGGCAGTTTGGCTGACCGGGTGGGCACTATGTCTTCGTCTTCGAATCTCGGCACGAATCGAAATCCCAGTGCTGCGGAAGGTCACGAGGAGGGAGCGTGGCTTCAGACCCGTCAAAGCAACGCCCCCGCACCGCCGCACATCGAAACCCTTCCGGCGCCGGTACCCGGCATGCTCGGGAGCCATCCACGGTTCGAGGAACGCGAGGTTCTTGGCAGCGGCGGGATGGGATACGTCGTCAGGGCTTTCGACAAGGACCTGCGGCGCGAAGTCGCGATCAAGGTCCTTTCGTCGGATTGTCTCTCGGATCCCGTCGAAGTGGACCGCTTCGTCCAAGAGGCGCGGATCACCGGGAAGCTCGAGCATCCACACATCGTTCCCGTTTACGAATTCGGCGAGACCACTCAGGGTGCGCGCTTTCTTTGCATGAAGTTGGTCCAGGGTGAAACCCTGGAACGCGTGCTTCGCGACTTGGGGTTGTCGAGGCTCGGCATGGACAACCTCCCCGACCTTCTCGATATTTTCGTAAAGGTGTGTGACGCCGTAGCATTTGCGCACAATCACGGCGTGATCCATCGCGATCTGAAACCCGCCAACGTGATGGTCAGCGACTACGGTCAGATTTACGTCGTCGACTGGGGTGTGGCTCGCGCCAACCCGACGGTGCATGCCGACATGGCGGGGCCCGAGGACGCGGCTCTCACCGCCACGGACTTCGAATCGGGTGAAAACGGCAGTCCCATTGGCACGCTTTGCTACATGGCACCCGAACAGCTACGCGGACATGCCGATTGGATTGACGAACGTACGGACGTGTTCGGACTCGGTGCCATCCTCTATCAAATCCTCACTGGAAAGCCCCCCCGCACCTTGCGGGATCAGTCCCTCGTGGTGACTCGCGGCTCGGCTCATCGAGTTGCCGATCCCGCTTCGCTCGTAGAAGGCGCACTCGTTCCTCAGGAGTTGGCTCGCATTGCCATCAAGGCGATGGCTCACTCTCCCGAGGACCGCTATGCCAGTGTGAAGGAACTCAAGGCCGATGTAGAGCGATTCCAACGCGGGACGTGGCGCTTGAGCCGTCGTTCCTTTCCCGCGGGCACGGACATCATTCATGAAGGCGACGTGGGGGCGGAGGCTCACATCATCGTTTGTGGCACGTGCGTGGCTTACACGCGGGAGGACGGGCGAGAGCTAATCTTGCGGGAAATGGGCCCAGGCGACGTGTACGGTGAAACCGCCGTGTTTGCCAAACGTCCGCGGAGCGCCTCAGTGCGAGCCGTTACCGACGTCGAAGTGATGGTCGTGACGAGCGACATGCTTTCGAGTGCTCTCGGGTTGAATCAGTGGATGGGACTCTTCGTCAAGGCGTTGGCAGAGCGATTCCTCGACGTGGACGAGCGTTTGCGCAGCTGTCTGTTGCATACGGAGTAACCAAGTCGGTGAGCGTTGCCCCCTTACGGGTTGACGTCGGCGGTGGTGTTGCTTCTTTGGCCAGCTTGCGGCTCAAGTCACTTGCCGTGACCCATTTTCAACATCGGGGTGCGCCTGCAAAGCAGTGGATCCTACTCGGAGTCGCATCGATGGCGAACGAATCACGGTGGGGACGCGTCTGTCCTGGGGCGAGCTAGCGCATCGAAGACCATACGCTCCTGCGTCAACTCAGCGGACGTAAAGAAGGGCGATGTAGGTCGCATCGAGAATCGTCACCCCCACCATGAAGAGGATGGCCAGTGGGGGGCATGACTGCCGTCGCCAGAAGTGTTGGAGGTTCGCCAGGGTGATGAGCGAGGTCCCCAGAAACTTGAGCCACGCGATTGGCGTCGTGAGCGCAGCGCAATCATCTCGGGCAAGCAAGATCCAGAGGAACGCTCCACTCGTCACGACGTTCGTGAGGTACGCCTGAAGGTGCGGTGCGTTAAGGAACCGATTCAAGAGTCGGTGCAACGCAAAAGCTACACCCGTTCCCAGCAAGACCCCGAGTGGATAGATGCTGCGTGGGATCCAGGCCAGTTCCTGCGGAGGGCCAAGCCAGAAGAGCTGAAGCCACAACAGCCCATCCGTGGCAAACCAGGAGAGGTAGACGGCTCTCGTTCCTCGCCCTTTCGGCGGCGAGAGGACGGCGAAGGCAAACTCCCAAGTCAAGTTGAGCAAGATGGCTGGAACCGGAAATGCGGGACTTCGTGTTTGCAGTCCCGTGATGAACGCGAACCCATAAGCACAGGTCCACAACATGCCACCGGACCAAGTGACGAGCCTGGCTGCGGTAGACGAAACCACCGATGGAGAGTTCACGGGTGAGTGCGAGTGGCTCATTGCATGGTTCGCGACGCAATTGGGCCTGCGGTACCTGTCGCTTCGTGCGCTCACCGCGGCGGCGTCGCAGTCGTGATTGCTCGTGACGCAATTGGTGCCTGCGGTGCCTGAAGTGCCTGCGGTGCCTGAAGTGCCTGTCGTTCTATGCGCTCGCCGCAGTGGCGTCGTGCTCGTGATTGCTCACGTCGCGCGTGAGCGTCTCAGAAGGTGATTCGCAAATTGGTTCACGACCGAAATCCCAACGGGGTCCGCGCGCGACTGGTGACTTGCGATCCGGGGCGGCGATTCCTCCGGCGGTACGGAGACCCACGACCGCGCGTGGACTTGGGCGCATTCGTGAGCACCTTCACACCGTTGCCCGATTTACAGCTTCTTGGCTCGATTGACGCAAGGTGGCTCATGAGCGGATTCTCGTTTCGTGCGGCTCACGACGATTACAGGGTGACCCGAGCGTCGAATCGGTTCACTAGTGCCCATGACGCCATCCCACGAGTGATACAGATACTGCGAAGACACCTGCATCGTTTCCCGATGGCTAGAGCACCGACCGGTATGAATTCCCTGCTAAGAACGCCGATCCACTCGCTGAGCGGAGCGGTCTCGTCGCGGTGCTCCTCAGATTACCGCTAGTTGTCTTCCGGTGCTCCCTCCTCGGGCGCTCGACTCGTTTCGGTTTCGGCGTCTTCGTGACGACGTTCAAACCGGGCAGGTGCTGTTCGGATTCTATCGTCTTTCCCTATCAACCTT
>JASGIX010000049.1:0-82398 GCA_049840955.1 Polyangiaceae bacterium | reverse complement strand
TATTGCTAAGGTTAATAGGGAAACACGATAGAATCCGAACAGCACCTATGGATAGCCTTAGGAGGATCGATTGGCAGAACGACCCAAGATACTGTGCGTCGACGACGAGCCGAGAGTGCTCGACGGGCTCACCCTTCAGCTCGGACGCAGCTACGAAATCCATTCGGCAACGAGTGGGCCCGCGGCACTCGAAATCCTCCGCAGTAAAGGCCCCTTCGCCGTCGTGCTCTCGGACATGCGCATGCCGGCCATGAACGGCGCGACATTTCTCGCGAACGTCCGCGCAGAGTCACCCGATACGGTGCGTATGCTCCTCACTGGGTACAGTGACATCGACTCCGCAATCAACGCCGTCAACGAAGGACAAATCTTCCGATTTTTGTCCAAACCCTGTGCACCCGACGCCCTTCGCCAGGCCTTCGCAGCCGCAGTAGAGCAACATCGCCTGGTTACCGCAGAACGGGTACTGCTCGAACAAACCCTGCGCGGGAGCATCAAGACCCTCATCGACATCCTGTCGCTCACCAGTCCCACTGCCTTCGGTCGCGCGACGCGCATCCGCGATCAGGCCCTCGCCATCGCTTCGGCGCTGGCGCTCAAGCCCTCGTGGGAGCTCGAAGTCACGGCAATGCTTGCCCAGCTCGGCAACGTCGTGCTGCCAGAGAACGTGCTCGAACACTTCTACCGTAACCAGCCGCTCTCTGCACAAGAGCAGACCATGGTCGATCGGGCCAATACGTTGAGCGACGAGCTACTCGCGAACATTCCGCGACTCGAGATTATTCGCGAATGGATCACGGAACTCAACGGCTACACCATCCAAGCCAATGCCACCCCACCTCGACATTGGCGGGACCAGCGCATCGAGCTCAAGATACTGCGACTGATCAACGACTACGAATCGGCTCGAATCCGAGGGCCTTTCCAGCCAGCGCGCCGTAGATGTCCTTCGGAGCCGCACCGGATGGTACGACGAAGCCGCTCTCGAGGCCCTCGGAAAGCTTCGTCAAGCATCCGCTGAAGGTCAAGTACGCGAGCTCTCTGCCGCAGCGCTCGCTCCGGGAATGACACTCATTGCGGACGTGCGCACGACGAGTGGATTTCTCGTTCTTGCGAGGGGACACCAGCTTACGGCGAGCTCGATTGAGCGCCTACGCAATTATGCCAAGGGCGTCCTCAAGGAGCCCATCCGAGTACTCGCGATTTGACTCGACGGCGCTGTCGGTCGTCGGGTATCGCCCATGGCTCGTCTGGGAGGTGACGGACGAAGCTTCGCGACGGTTCGTCTGTATTCCGATGGTCACTTCCAGGCAACTGAAGACCAATCGCGCATGGGCACCCGCTCCGTGCCAAGCGAATCAGGTACGAGTGACCGAGCGACTAAGACTCGGCAGAATCCGTGGCGAACACGGGCAAGCGCACGATGAACGTCGTTCCTTCTCCGACGACGCTCTCGTAGTCGAGTTCGCCGTCGTGCCGCATGATGATGGCACGCGCCAGTGGCAGTCCCTGCCCGGTCCCCTTCCCGACGGGTTTGGTCGTGAAGAAGGGCTCGAAGATTCGGGAGCGAATCCCTTCGGGGATACCTGCACCGGTGTCAGCAATCCGAACCTCCACAACGCCGTCGCCAAGGCGCGTCGTCACGCGAATACGTCCACGTTCCACGCGATTTCCAACCACTTCGGCGATAGCGTGTGCGGCGTTGGTGATGAGGTTCAAAAAGACCTGGTTGATTTCTCCGATGACGCACTCCACTTTCGGAAGGTCCGGGGAGAAATCCCGTTCGACGTCCGCCACGTATTTCCACACGTTCGTCGATAGAGTAAGCGTCGTCTCGAGGGCTTGATTCAAATCTTCGGCGCGACGCTCCTTGACGCCCGGATGAGAAAACGACTTCATCGCCTGAACGATCACCGATACCCGATTGACGCCCTCGAGGGCCGCCGCGAGCGCTGGCTTGAGGTGTTCGCGCATGTACGAGAGATCGAGCTGCTTGTCGATTGCGTCGCAAACGCGATTCGACGACTCGTCGAAGAGAGTCCGATATTGCTCGATCGCCTGGAGCATGGCGCCAGCCGCTTCCGTCAAGAAATACAAATTGTCACCGACGAACTGGAGCGGCGTATTGATTTCGTGGGCAATGCCGGCCGCGAGTTGACCGATGGCCTCGAGCTTTTGCGATTGTAGCCCCTGCTCCCGTTGGTACTTCTCCACCGTGATGTCGCGGACGATGAAGAGAGACTCGTCCTCGGTGGACGGAAATACTCGCACCTCGATGATGCCGGGCGGCATGGACGACGTCCCCACTTGACGCTTTGCTTCGAAGTGAGTCGGACGGCGTTCCCTCAGCGCTACGCTGAGGGAACGCTCTGCCTGCTCTGACCACCCTCGCGCGTATTCAGAATCGAGGAGCCGCTCGCCCGGTTGCGGCAAGCCGGCGGCGTAGCGCGTGTCGCCTTCCGGAGCCTTGATGTAAACGATCGTCGAATCGTTTCGCACCGAGATCAACAAATCCGGCATGGCGCTGATGAGGCTTGCCTGCTGACGCTCGGCGCGCACCTGTGCCGATACGTCGCCGAAGGCAACGATCACCCGCTTCGCGATACCCGATGCATCCCTGCCCGCCGCAGCGCGAGCGCGCAACCACCGATACCCTGAGCTGAGGTGCCGCATCCGAAACGTCAGATCGAAGGGCCACTCTCCGCGCAACAAATCGTCGAGCGCGCGCGTGACGCGCTCCCGGTCCTGAGGGTGTATCAATTCGAGCCATGAAGCGGGCTCATTCGGCGGATCGTAGTCTTCGAAGCCCAAGATCAGCTTGAAGCGGAGACTGTAATGAACGACACCCTCGTCGATGTGCCAGTCGAGGAATCCGTCCGCGATGGCCTCGAGCAGTAGATCGAGCATCTCGAGCCGATCGAGCGCCGCCCGAGTCGTCGTCACCTTCTTCGACTTCAGTACGTCTCGATCGGTCATGGCGTCGTTCACGTTCGACTTCTAGACTTCCAACGGCCACTCCCGGCCGCGGCAATAGACGGGTTTTCCCGCCCTCCAGGCGGCCCAAACCCCGCCCCGTGCATCGCCCGGCCCCGCCCGTGTATCGCCGGCCCAGATTTCTCAACGTTCGACGGCGCTCCGGCGCGCCGCGTCGCGAGGCGTCCTTCGAGCCCCGCATTCGCACTCCCTCGCGCCGCGTCGCGAGGCGTCCTTCGAGACCCGCATTCGCGCTCCGGCGCGCCCCGTCGCGAGGCGTCCTTCGAGACCTGCGTTCGCGCTCCGGCGCGCCGCGTCGCGAGGCGTCCTTCGAGCCCCGCGTTCGCGCTCCCGCGAGACGTCTTCGATGAGCACCTCGATTTCGCATCTCCCGTAATCACGGGCGATCGACCCGAGGCTCGAAATGTCAGCCCGCGCGCTTCTCCTCCCTCGCTCACCGACGCTCGATCCCTGGCTCGAAATGTCAGCCCGCGCGAGATGACGCGAGGTTCGATCGGCAAACGATCTGCCGGCGAGTTTTGCGCGGCTCAGGAAGGGGTCGCGCACTCCGGCGCAGCGGTTGCCGAAAGCGCGCACCGCTTGGGAGCCAACGTGAACGACGTTGCAGTGGTGTTTCCCGTCGGCTCAGCGAACGAAATGACGGCGGGTGTGAAAGTCCGAACATGCTGCGCAGATCAGGGGCTGCGCGTGCCCCGCCAATCGCCTACAGTGTGCCCGCAAGTCGTCGGTGGAACGCCAAAGATTCACGCGATGCCTTGACCACCACCGACTCCAGGGCCTATACCCGCGCCGCAACCTGGTGAGAGCATGCGCTCGATGCCAGAGCTGTCCCCCACCACGGCGTCCCTCCCCCTTGGGGAAACGCCAGCTCACACATGACGACGACCCTCAACGGCCTGCGCACGCTCGATCAGCTCGAATTGTCCACCCAACGAGTCCTCGTTCGACTCGATCTCGACTGTCCCCTGGACGCACCTTCGGATCACGAGGAGCAGACCCAGCGCATCAAGTCGGCGCTTCCCACGCTGAAGCACATCGCAGAGCGGGAAGGAAAGATCGTCGCGATCGCACATCGCGGGCGCCCCAAAGGGCGAAACAGTCAAGAACTGTCGCTCGAGCCCCTGGGTGCGAAACTCGCCGAGCTCTCGGGCTGGGATGTGCTTCTGCCCGATGATTGCCTCAGCGATGCGGCCAAAAAGGCGATTCTGGATCTGCGCCCCGGGCAGATGGTCCTGCTCGAGAATCTCCGCTTTTATCCCGATGAGGAAGCCGGAGACGAGGGCTTCGCCGCCAAGCTCGCGGCGCTCGGCGACGTGTACGTCAACGACGCGCTCGCGGCGTGCAACCGTCCGCACACCTCCGTCTTCCACCTGCCGCGGCTCTTTCGGGAACGCGGCCTCGGGCTCTTGCTGAAGAAGGAACTCGACGCCCTCGCCAGGTTGCTCGAGCCGAGCGAGCGCATCACCGCACTGCTCGGAGGAACGCGGCTCGCCGATCGCGTCAAGCTCATGGAAAGCCTGCTCATGCCGGGCCGGACCTTGTGCGTCGGTGGCGCTCTAGGCTGCACGATGCTGGCGGCTCGAGGCATCCGCATCGGTATGACGAAGATTGAAACCACCGAGCTTGCCCGCGCCCGCACCGTCCTCGAACTCGCACGCGATCGCGGCGCAACCGTGGTGCTGCCCTCGGACGTCGTCGTGAGCACCAGTGACTCGGGCGAAGACCGACGCACCGTCGCCGTAAAGGACATTGGCGAGCGCGACCGCGTGGTCGATATCGGACCTTCGACGCTGCAGTCCTTCCGCGACGCCATCGACGCGGCGAACTCCGCATTCTGGGTCGGCGCGATGGGCGCGGTCGGCAAGGAATCATTTGCCAGCGGAACCGTTGGTTTGGCGCAGGCACTCGCCGACTCCTCCACGTATTCCGTCGTGCTAGGGCAAGCCGCGATGAGCGCCGCCCAAAAACTCGACCCCGAAGCGCTCGCCAAGATCGACCACCTGTCGATGGGCGCCGGCGCTGCACTCGAACTGCTGGAAGGCAAGAAACTGCCTGGAATCGAAGTTTTGAGAACGGCTACGTGATAGCCGCGAAAGGAACGCAAAGTGGCAAAGAAAGATCGAGTCCAACTGATCGCAGGCAACTGGAAGATGTACCAAGGCAACCAAGCCGGCGTCGAGGTTGCCAAGCAAGTCGCGAAGCTGAGCGGCAACGAAGCGGCCGTCGAGGTCGTCATTGCCCCGCCCGCCATCATCCTCGGCGCGGCCGCCGCGGCAGTTGCCGGCAGCAAGGTGGAAGTTGCGGCTCAGAACCTCTACCCGAAGGACGAAGGTGCCTTCACGGGTGAGATCAGCGCGCCGATGATCCTCGGCGCAGGTTGCAAGTGGGTCATTCTGGGCCACAGCGAGCGCCGCCAGTACTTCGGCGAGACCGATCAGAGCGTATGCGCCAAGACCCAGGCCGCCATGGCTGCCGGGCTCAAGCCGATCGTGTGCGTCGGTGAGACCCTCGCCGAGCGTGAAGCGGGCAAGACCCTCGAGGTCGTGTTCCGTCAGGTCGACGCAGTCGTCGCCGAGCTGAACAAGAACCCCGGCTACGGCGTCATCGCCTACGAGCCCGTTTGGGCCATCGGCACGGGCAAGGTCGCAACCGACGCCCAGGCACAGGAAGTCCACGCCGCGATTCGCCAGCGCCTCACGGCGACCTCGGCGGATCTCGCCAACAAGACGCGCATCCTCTACGGCGGCAGCGTCAAGCCCGACAACGCCAAGGGCCTGCTTGCCTGTGAGGACATCGACGGCGCCCTCGTCGGCGGTGCGTCCCTCAAGGCCGACAGCTTCGGCGCGATCGTCGCGGCAGCCTACCGCGCCTGATTTTCTCGAGGACAATTCGGCTGCCCCGGGCGCACACCTTGCACCCGGGGCAGTTGTCTTCTAGGCTTCCGCCCGCCGTGACCGAGTTCATCGAGACCCCGCTTACCGTCATCCACGTGATTCTGCTGCATCTTTCTCATCCTGGTGGTGCTCCTCCAGCCTGGAAAGAGCGGTGGTCTCGGCGCCATCACTGGCGCCGCCGCGCAACAGGTCTTCGGCGGTCGTGGCGCTGGGAATTTCCTCAGCAAGACCACGTGGGTCTCGGCAACCGTGTTCTTCGTGACTTCGGCATCGCTCGCGTACCTGTCGACCTCGACGGACTCGTCCCTCACGAAGAAGTCGGTCCAGTACGACACCTCTGGTCGCGGCCACTTGCCGCCACCCGCTGCTCCGAAGAAGTGAGGGCAGCGAAGGAGCGCCCGCACGCGCGCTCGAGTTCGAGCGGTCTTCGAAGCGTCCAGGAACCCGTGACGCGGTTCGCTCGACATGCAGCGGCGATCGTCGCGGTGAAGCTGCTCGTCGTCACATCTGTGCTCCAACGTCCCGGTTGGTTCGCGATCTCCGATGACGACTTCTCGCGCTTGGCGATTGCCCAGCAATTTGCCGTCGCGCCGCGCCTCGATCCCTCGGGCACGAGCTGGCTTCCACTTCCGTTCCAGATTTACGGCACTGCGTTCGCGCTTTTTGGTCTCGAGCTCTCCGTGGCTCGAGCGGTTGCGGTGCTCCTCGGCGTCTTGGGCGCCCTTGGGATCTACGTTGCGGCGCGGTGGCTCCGTCTCTCACCTCCGCGCGCCCTCGCGGCGGCCCTCATCGCCTCGGTGTTTCCTCACTCGGTCAGCTATGCCGCGGCGACGGTGCCCGATTATCCGACGGCTGTGTTGACGCTGCTCGCGGTGACCAGTCTGGCCAACGACACGCCGCGGATCCGCATGCTCGGTGCCCTCGCGGCGCTCGCAGCGACGCTTTGCAGGTACGAGACCTGGCCCGTCGCCGTTGTAGTGAGCGCCCTTACCCTGGTTGATCTCCGTCGTACGCGAAAGTGCAGTCCGACCGACGCCAGGGCATCGAGCAAAGCCACCTCAGTTCCCCAATTCGCTCTAGGCATGACCGCGGCTATCGCGCCCGCGGGTGCCTTGGCTTGGCTGCTCCATGGCTACGTTCGGCATCACGATCCCATTTTCTTCGTGAAGCGTGTCACGGCGTACAAGCTCGCCCTCGGTCACGAAGAAAGTGCTCTCCTCGAGCGACTCACGCACCAGGTGCGCGCGTTCTTCGTTCACGAGCCGGAGCTCATCGTCCTTGCGGTGTTCCTCTTCGTCGCACTTTCGTGCCTCGGGGGTCGCAAAGCACTGCAAGGCGCGGCGTGGAAGCGTCCAGCCCTCGCACTCGCGTCTGTGTTGGCTTTTCTCACCTGGGGTGATCTCACGGGCGGCACACCGACCCATCACGACGAGCGTGTCCTTCTGCCGCTGTGGTTCGGCGTGAGTCTGCTCATCCCGGAGCTCCTCGGACGTGTCGCGACAGAAACCCGTCGATTTTCCTTCGCGAAGCCCGCGGCGCTGATCGGAATCTTTGGTTTTGTCGTCGCGACTACGGCGTGGTTCGTTCGTCCCGTGGTCGTCCCTGTGGAACCCTTCGTCGATCGCGGTCCCGAGCTCGAAGTCGGTGCGCAACTGAGGCGCGCGGTTCCAGCAGGAGAACGCGTCGCCGTGTACACGGAAGACTACGGCTATTTCGCGATGGAAGCGGCCCTCGGACGTCCGGGGTTCCTGAAGCCCTTACATAAGCGCGACCCGCGCCACCCCGAGCTCGATCCCCTGAGCAATCCCGCACTGCTCGCGACGCGACTCGACGCCCTCGGCGCGCGCTACTTCGTCGTTCCCACGACGCACCGACAGAAAACGAAAGCCGTGGGCCAAGAGCTCCTGGTGACGCGGGGGTTTGCTCTCCTTCGTCGTGCGCCGACGGTCGTCGCGTCCACCGGTACGTAACCCGACGGAGAAGTTTCCCGATTTCCGACGCTCGGGCTAGCCTCCTCGGGTGCTCTTCCGCCTTGGGCGTCGCGCCATCTCCTACTCGACGAGCTTCTTCGCCTTCCTCGGCTTCGTCGCCGTGCCCTTGGGCGACAAAACGGCGTACGAGCACGTGAAGGCCGCCATTGCAACGCCTGAAGGAGCGCGCGCCAAGGCTGCCCTCGTGGACGCCTACGACGCGACGAAAGCGCACCTGTTCGGCAAGGTCAAAGAGAGCCTCGGTCCGACGGGAAAAGTCGCCACCGACGCTCTAGTCGAGCTGGGGGACGGCAATCCGGTGGACCGCGAGGGGACGACGAGCGGAGGCACTCGCGGGGTTGTCGGTCACGACGAACGAGGTCGTCGTGTCGTCGACCGCGCTCGTCGTAAAGACGCAGCTGTCCCGCGGCGCGAGGAACGGTGACACGACGTTCACGCCGATCACGTCACCGGGATCGCGATTGTAAACCTGGGTCCGACTGACGGACGTCTCGCCCGAAACGGGCAGAAGCGATGAATTCGTCAAGAGCTCGCCCATCTCGCGCTGTCCGGTGTTGCCGTCGAGCGCGACGATGACGCCACCCACGTACGAGAAGCTCTCGATCGTTTTACCCCACTGTGTGCCGTAGGTACCGAGCGTTCCCGCTGGCGCGAGCTGCTGGTCGTAAATGAGAAACACGTCGAAGTCGGGCTTCTTCAGTTTCGAATTGACCTCGTCCGGGGTGCTGACGGCCGTGATCGAATAGGAACGGCCTCGCGCTTGGCCTGCCCAACGAATCACGGTATCGACTCGCGCTCTTACCGTGGCGTCCGCGTACTCGGAGTAGGCCAAGATCTTGACGGGGCTGTTCATCGGCAAGAAAACGGCATTGCCGAGCAACGTGGTGGGCTGCGAATACTGCGACACCTCGCGGTAGTTCATGCAGATGGCGACGACGTGCCCCGCTTGCGCGCCGATGCATTTGCCGCCTTGGCAAATCGCGGAGGGACACGCGGCGCCACAATTGCCGCAGTTGTCACTGTCGCTATTGAGATCGACGCACGCGTTGTTGCAATTGACGAGTGGCTCGATGCAGCGGACTTGGCACTGATACACCTTATTGCCAACGTCGGCGCACACCGGCGTGGGTTCGACGCAAACGGTGTTGCATGAGCCGCAGTGTTCGGCAGTGTCATAGGGCGGCGAGCAAACTGCGCCACCGCTGCCACCATTGCCACCCACCGGATAGATGACGTCCACTTCCGTGATGGCGCCCGCTTGGCCGCCACCCGATCGACCACCGCTCGTGCGACCACCGAGCAAGCTGCCGAAATTACCATTTCCGCCCCAGCCGTCGCCGCCGGGACCGAAGCCGCCGAAGCCTTCGCCTCCGCCGCCGCAGAAACCGTCGATGCACTGCACGTCCGAGTCGCACCGCTTGCCACACTGGCCGCAGTTCTTCTCGTCGCTCGTGAGAATCGATGCAGCGCCCTTTGCAGTACGAGAGCCCCTTGCGACAACTCCCGCCCACCAAGCCTTCGGTGCCGCATGCACCCGGAGCCACCATGGAGGCCGTGAGCATCAGGAAAGATAGCGTGAGCAATCGACCGAGCTTCATGGCACGACCTTCGATTCTGACGGAACGACCTCGCCCGGCAAGAGGGGTGGCTCTGGCGGAGCTTCGTCAGGTAGGTCGTCCTCGGAGATCGGCGGTGCGGTAGGCGTCAAGAATCTTCGGCTTCTCCGCGTCACCGTCCGTGTGTTTCTGCTTGATCTCGCGCGTGATCTCGAATTCCACGCGTCGGTTCATGTAGTAGGCGTACTCGGTCCGTTTCTGGACCAAGGGTTTGCTCATGCCGTAACCCTTCGCCGAGAGGCGCGCCGAATCCACGCCGTGCTTCACGAGGAACGCCATCACCGAATCCGCGCGGGTCTGGCTGAGCCGTTCGTTGAACCACGCAGGTCCACGCTCGTCCGTGTGGCCTTGGATCTCGATGTGCACGTATTCCGGATGTTCGTTGATGAGCTTGGCGAGGCGCTCGAGGAGCGCGAAGCTGATGTTCCGGATGATGTGGCTGTTGATCATGAAGTGAACGCGATCGTCGAGCACGATCTTGTCGCCCACGACGCGGATCTGTTCGGCGTCGGGGCAGCCGTCGTGATCGGCGTAGCCGTTCATCGTCTCGGGTTCGTTCGGACAGAGATCTTCCTTGTCGAGGATGCCGTCCTTGTCGTTGTCGGTGTCGGGGCAGCCGTCCTCGTCCTCGAAGGCGTCCTTGTCCTCGGCGTCGTTCGGGCACTTGTCGGATCCGTCGAGGATCTGATCCTTGTCGTTGTCGCGATCGGGACAGCCATCCTGGTCTTGGTAGCCGTCCTTGTCTTCGGGTTCGTTCGGGCAAGCGTCGCCCGAATCGAGAATGCCATCCTTGTCGTTGTCCTTGTCGGGACAGCCGTCGGCATCCTCGAAGTCGTCCTTGTCCTCGGGATCCGTCGGGCACTTGTCGAGGGAATCGCGGATCCCATCTTCGTCGCGATCGCCGTCGATTTGGGCGGGATTGAGCCCAATGTCGAGCATCCCGTGCAGCCCCGCGAAGAGGATGTTCGCGTCATCGGGACGGATCTCGGTGTTCGGTTGAAAGACGTGCTCCCAGCCGAGCATCGGTCCCACTCCGACCTTTGCGTGCTTGAAAAGCAAATCGAAACCAATCCCGGCATCCGCGAGATAACGACTCTCACCGCCGGTGAAGCTGAGACCGAAAGAGCCCCCCATCCACAACCCTGCGGGGCTCACCATCTTGCCGTAGGTCTTCCGCGCGAAGGGACGAAGGTGGACACCCAGACTCGTGCCCCATCCCATCGCTGCGTCCAATGGCTCGAGGGTGGGATTCCTTCGGTAGCTCACCGGCACCGAGGAACGTCCCCAATCCTTGCAACGCGATACCGAACTCACGCACGAGCACGAGTTCGAGAGAAGCACGCACGGTGGAGCCCCAACTCAGCTCCCGTTGCTGATGTCCCCCGATGGCGTGAGCGCCCGCGCCGAAGCCATGGAGTCGCAGCTCCTGAGCGGCAGCCGGAGACACGCTGCCTAGAGTTGCTGCGATTAGCAGGGGCGGGAGGAATCGTGGGATCTGCAATGTACAGCTCTACGGTTGGGTTACGGGTAGCTTAGACTACGAGTTAACACCTGAATTTCCGCAGCGTATAGCTCCGATCACCAGGCCCCACGTTCGAGTCTGTCGGTGCTTCAACCGACCCCGGGTCGAAGCGCACTCGCCGTTGCCGCGACGTGCGTCACTTCCGCTGGTTCGGGTGCTCCCGAAGCCAAGCCTCCACGCTTTCTTCGGTGATACGCACCACGAGCTCACCTGGCCGCTCGATCTTGGCTTGGCAAGCGAGGCGCGAGCTCTGCCGTGCGTCGAAAACGCGATCGAGGCCGTCCTCTTCGAGCTCCGACGTCTCCGAGAGCCGTTCGGCGCCCTGCTCGATGCGCACGTGACAAGAAGTACATGCGCCCACACCACCGCAGTGCGTCCCCACGGGCGCGCCCGCGAGCTCCGCGGCCTCGAGCAGCGTGATGCCGACGGGCACTTCCGCATCGATCTGCGGATCGCGAAAGGTGATCTTGGCCTTCACGGAACCTCACTCACGTAGGGGCCCCCGGCGACACGGGTGAGCCGAGGCCAATCGAGAAAGCAGAAACGACGATTCAAACAGAGATCCCTTCGAGGTACGAGCGACGCGGAACATCTTCGCTCATCGGCGCGTCCGTCACAAGCGCGCCGTCGAGGCTTCGCGCGAGCCGTGCGTCGAGGCTTCGCGCGAGCCGTGCGTCGAGGCTTCGCGCGAGCCGTGCGTCGAGGCTAAGCGCGAGCCGCGCTCGAGGGGGGAGCGCTCACGCGTCACGCGGGTCACCTCAGGCTCTGCCCCGTCACCGCTTCTACCACGGCGCGATTCATCCGCCGCTCGTTGAAGCCTTCGGTCAAGGCGTGGAGCTCGTCGACGAGGAGTTCGAGAAGCAGCGAGCGCTCGACCGTCGCGAGACCATGCCGCAAACGTTCGACCGCGCTTTGGATCTCCTCGCGCTCGGCGGGCGTCACGAGATCGCCGTCCTTCTCGAGGGCGACCTCGGTGGCGCGAAGCACGCTTTCCCCGTGCACCCGCAGATCGACGAGCTTTGCGGCTTCGGTGTCCTGCTTGCGTCGTTTGAGGGCATCGAGGAGCATGCGATCGATCTCGGCCGTCGTCAGGCCCGCCTGGGGCACGACCTCGACGACCTGCGTGAGCCCACTCGTCAGCTCGCGCGCCGTGACGGTGAGTAGGCCGCTCTCGTCGACCTGGAACGTCACTTCCAATCGCGCTTGCCCGGCAGGGAGCACGGGGATGTCGCGCAGCAGGAACTGCCCGAGGGAGCGACAGTCCTTCGCGAGCTGCCGTTCGCCCTGCACCACGTGGAGAACGAAGCCCGTTTGCCCTTCGCTGTGGGTGGTAAAGAGGGTTTTTGCTGCCGCGGGAACGTGACTGTTCCGTGGCAAGAGTTTCTCGATACCGCCGCCAAAGGTCTCGACCCCAAGGGACAACGGCAGGACGTCGAGCAAGAGCGGCGCGTCGTCACGCGCCAAGTAATCTGCGCGGAGAGCGGCCCCGGCGGCGACGATCGCGTCGGGATCGATCCCCGTGAGCGGCGCCTTGCCGAAGAGGCCTTCGGCGTATTCGCGGACGGCGGGCATCCGCGTCATTCCCCCGACGAGCACGACGCCGTCGAGTGCCGAGGGCTCGAGCTCGGCGTCGCGCAGGGCGCGGCGCGCGGCGCGCCCGGTGCGCTCGAGCAGGGGGCTCACGAGCTCGGCAAGGGTCGTGCGATTCGAGCTCGAATTCGACGGGGCCCGACGCGAGCGGCACGGTCACGCTCGCGCGCGCTTCCTCCGTGAGGCGGTGTTTCAAGGTGCGCGCGCCGTCGCGGATTGAAAAGTGCTCCCCCGCCGTCAGCGCGTCCGCACGCGTGCCCACGCGTGATTCGAGTTCCACGAGCATGCGTCGAGCAATGAGTTCGTCGAAGTCATCGCCGCCGAGGGCCGTGTCGCCACCCGTGCTCTTCACCTGGAACACGCCGTCTTCGAGGCGCAACAGGGTGATGTCGAAGGTCCCGCCGCCCAAGTCGTAGACGGCAAAGAGCCCGTTCTTCTGAGCCTCGAGGCCGTAAGCGAGGAGCGCCGCCGTGGGTTCGTTGAGGAGACGCGCGACATCGAGCCCCGCGAGCTTCGCGGCATCGCGAGTGGCCTGGCGTTGGGCGTCATCGAAGTACGCCGGCACGGTGACGATGGCGGGCCCAAGGGCGCCGAGGTGACGAGAAGCGGTGCTCGCGAGCTCTCGCAAGATCTCGGCGCTGATCTCGATGGGCGTAACGACGCGCTCCCCGACGGCGAAGCGCACCTGACGGGCCTCGACTTCGTTCGTCGGCATGAGCACGTGATGGCCCCCGAGTTCCCTCACGGCGGGATCCGTCGCCATGCGTCCCATGAGGCGCTTGATGCTCGTGAACGTCCGCTCGGGCGCCGTCGCGGAGAGCGCTCGGGCGCGCGCACCGACGAGGACGCGTTCGTCTTCGGCATAGTGGACGGCGCTAGGAACGAGGTTCGATCCTTCGGGGCCCGGTAAGATCTCGACGCGGCCGTTTCGCACGCAGCCGACGAGCGAATGGGTCGTACCGAGATCGATGCCAATGGCGACGGGCGAGTTTGGCGCGCTTTGATTCATGGGGCAGAAAGCTCGTCGAGCTCATCGAGGGCAGCCTCGGCCGCGGCCAAGGCGCGCGAGAGGTAGCGCAATTCATCGAGGACGGCCGCGGCTTCTTCGGCGCGATTCGGTTCGTCGAGGGGCGGTTTCGGCGGCTCCTCGGCGTCGAGAAGGGCGGACAGGGACACCAGGATCGATTCCCGACGTTTGCGCGCCGACCCGAGCAAACTCAAACAATCGAGCTTCATCGCCGGCCGCTTTGGCGCGCTCGATGGCGTCGCGTTCCTGAAACACGCGCTCGAGGAGCGCAGGATCGGGCGCGGACTTCGTGGACCACCCCCGCAGCTCGAAGAGCAACTCGGCGCGCAAGATCGGATCTTTTAGGACCCGATAGGCGTCGTTGATCCGCTCGAGATCGACGTTCGGACCGCCTTGCATCGCGCCCTCCATGGAGCTCTCCATGGCGCCCTCCGTAGCGCGATGCGCGAAGGCCGCCCGTTGGCGACGCTCGAGCTCGGCGAGATCGAGGGCGAAGCGCGCGGGAAGGCCGAGGAGCTCGAAGGCGTTTGGCGCCGTCACGGCTCGTTGCGGGGCGAAGCGGGACTCGTCGCCGATGAAGCGGCGTTCGCAGACGCCTTCTGCTGCGCTTGTTTGCGTCGATAGTCCTCGATGGCGCGGCGAATGGCGTCTTCGGCGAGAACGGAGCAGTGGAGTTTGACGGGCGGGAGGTTGAGCTCCTCGGCGATGTCGCGATTCTTGATCGAAGAGGCCTCCGTGAGGCTCTTGCCTTGAATTAGCTCGGTTGCGAGGGACGATGCGGCGATGGCGGAGCCGCAGCCAAAGGTCTTGAAGCGGGCGGCTTCGATGACGCCCCCCTCACCCACTTTGATCTGAAGACGCATGACGTCGCCACAGGCGGGCGAACCCACGAGACCGGTACCCACGTCGGGATCGGCGGCGTCCAGGGTGCCGACGTTGCGGGGGTTCTCGGTGTGATCGATGACGTTCTTGCTGTACACGGGGATCCTCTCGCTGGGCTTCAGTGAGCCGCTTCGCTCCAGGAAATTTGGTTCAAGTCGATGCCGTTTTGGACCATCTCGTAAAGCGGGGAAAGCTCGCGCAGACGCTTCACTTCCGCGATGACGCGGGTCGCTACGTAGTCGATCTCTTCCGCCGTCGTGGAGCGTCCCAGGCCGAAACGAATGGATGAGTGGGCGGTGCCCGCGTCGACGCCCAGTGCCGAGAGCACGTAGCTTGGCTCGAGGGAGGCGCTGGTGCAGGCGGAGCCGCTCGAGAGGGCGAGCTCTTTGACGGCGAGCATCAGGCTTTCGCCCTCCACGTAGTTGAAGCTGATGTTGAGGTTGCCCGGGAGACGGTGTTTGCGACAGCCGTTGACGCGGACGTGATCGAGTTCGGCGAGGAAGCGACGTTCTAGCTCGTCGCGCAAGGCGGCGATCCGGACGTTCTCTTCGGCGCCTTCACTCATCAGGATCTCGACGGCCTTGGCGAAGCCGACGATCCCCGGGACGTTCAAGGTACCCGAGCGCATGCCGCGTTCGTGGCCGCCGCCGTCCATTTCCGCGACGAGGCGGATGCGCGGACGCGCGGCGCGCACATAAAGGGCGCCGATCCCCTTCGGGCCATAGATCTTGTGCGCGGTGATCGAGCACAGATCGACGCCGAAGCGCTCCACGTCGAAGTCCGTGCGGAGCAACCCCTGGCACGCGTCGACGTGAAGGAAGATGCCGAGGGGCTTCGTGAGCCGTGAGATGGCTTCGATGGGCTGAATGGTGCCAACTTCGTTGTTCGCCAGCATGACGCTGACGAGCACGGTGTCCGAACGAAGTGCGGCCTCGATGGCGTGGGGATCGACGCGCCCGTCGGGACCGACGTCGACGAAAGTGACCTCGAAGCCCTCTTGGTTGAGTCGCTTCATCGTGTCGAGCACACTCTTGTGCTCGATGCGCGTGGTCACGAGGTGGCGGCCGCGTTCGCGGAGGTATTCTGCGGCGCCCTTCAAGGCGAGGTTGTTGCTCTCCGTTGCGCCGCTGGTGAAGATGATCTCCCTTCGAGCTCTTGGCACCCAAGGCTTTGGCCAAGGTGGCCCGCGCGGCGTCGACGGCGGCAGACGCGTCCCAACCAAAGGCGTGAGAGCGACTGGCGGCGTTTCCGAACTGCTGCGTGAAATACGGGATCATCGCTTCCAACACCCGCGGATCGACGGGCGTTGTCGCATGGTGATCGAGATGAAATGGGCAAAGTGACGGGCATGGGCTCGATGCGACGCGATTTCGACAGGGAAACACGCGTTCGCGTGAGCCTCGAATTACCATTTGCTCGGCCACACGCACGCCCGGACCATGGAACGAAAGGACGGTCGGAACAACGCTCGAAGCGGGGGCAAGGAGCAGCGGCGGAAGTCTTGAGAAGGATGAGAAGGATCAGAAGGATCAGAAGGAGATTTTTTGTTTGGGGCGGCGTGGGTACGGTGGGGGCCGAGGGCGATGGGGGGCAACGGTGGACAGACGGCGGTGGCGGACGGCGGTGGGCGGCGGGGGGTACGAAGGGGGCGGACGGCAGCGGAGGGTATATGGGGGACAATGCGACGGGGGGCGAACGGCGGGGGCGGCGGGGGGTACGAAGGGGGCGGACGGCGAGGAGCACAGCGGGGCGACGGCTAACGGCCCCGACCACACGAGATTTCGACGACGTGAGGCCGGTGGGAGCTCGTCGAGAAGCGTAGAGCGGGGTTCGGAAGTCGGAATCGAAGTGCGTCTCGTCACCTGCGCGAAACCGGACCGAAAGACAGGACGAGGCAAGGTCCGTTTCACGCCTGGGTCAGAGGCGTGAGCGCGGTCGTCGGAACCCCCGGTGGCTGCGCTCGAACTTTTTTGGCGCCCAGAGCGGCCAGATGGACAACGGGTAGCTATCCCGTTTGATTGCGGATATTTGCGCTTCTTGGACCGGTCGACGATGCGGCCAGCCCCTTCCCCGCTTTGCCCCCGACGGATAATTCGCAAGTCGCCTTGACAGTCCGGGTCTCGAAGCTAACATCCGCATCCCTGACGCGCGGTGGAGCAGCCTGGTAGCTCGTCGGGCTCATAACCCGAAGGTCGAAGGTTCAAATCCTTCCCGCGCAACCAAAAGGCCTGATGCGAAAGCATCAGGCCTTTTCTGTTTTTGTCGCGCGGGAAGGATTTGCTTGTTCCATGGTGCCTGTCGCTTCGCGACAGGGCCTACGGTGCGTCCCAGTCGTCCTCGGCAGCTCACTGCCGCTCACGGCGAACCACTGTGACCGCCGGCTCAAATCCTTCCCGCGCAACTGAAAGACCCTGTGAATCCCAAGTTCACAGGGTTTTTGCTTTTGTTCGTCTTGGGAAGGATTTGCTCGTTCCATGGTGCCTGTCGCTTCGCGACAGGGCCTACGGTGCGTCCCAGTCGTCCTCGGCAGCTCGTTTCTGCACGCGACGAACCACGGTGACCCGCCGGCTCAAATCCTTCCCGCGCAACCAAAAGGCCTGATGCGAAAGCATCAGGCCTTTTCTGTTTTTGTCGCGCGGGAAGGATTTGCTCGTTCCATGGTGCCTGTCGCTTCGCGACAGGGCCTACGACGCGTCCCAGTCGTCCTCGGCAGCTCACTGCCGCTCACGGCGAATCTAGGTGACCCGCCGGCTCAAATCCTTCCCGCGCAACTGAAAGGCCTAATGCGGAAACATCAGGCCTCGTTCCATGGCATTGGGGTGTCGCAAGACCTCCAGCGCAAGCTTTCGGATAAGACGGTTCGTCCAGTTCCAAAGGATGCCGAACTCGGGTCACGTCTCGTGCTTGCCCTGAACTCTCGGTACTCTCGACATCAGTTAAGGCATGCGACTGGCGGAGCTGAGAGGTTCGTCAACGATCTCCCGCCGTCACCGCTGCGCGATGTCCTGGTCTGGTTCCGCTAAAGGGTGACGAGTGCTGATTGAAGCGTCCCTGGTCACCACAGTTGGCTAGCTCGACGCGAATCGCTAGACAGCCGACAAGGAGGTTCACCTGCTCCAAGAACACCGCACGCGCCTCATCTCCGACGTGGTAACGGGCAAGCTCGACGTCCGCCAAACCGCGCTGCCTCACCTCCCAAAGCAGTCATGGAAGAAGAGCCAAATTTGGAAGACTCCGACGCCGAAATCGACGAAGATAGCGACCCGCCGAGGAGGAGACCGACGAATGAACCAGCGCGACCTCTGGCTCTTGATGAACGTCAGTCGGAAGTCTGCTGCGTGGCGGGAGAATCGAAGATGGAAGAAGACTCCAATACTGAAGGCGACGAGGAGACAGACGAATGACGCGCACGCGATCCGCTGAGTCGCTGGTCGGTCTGGTTCGAGAACTGCTCAAGCTCCCGAAGGAGACGGAATGGATCGAGTTCAAGGTAAACAACGACAGTCCCCAGGAGATTGGGGAGTACCTCTCTGCGCTCGCCAACTCGGCAGCTCTGGAGGAGAAGGCGTTCGCCTACCTGCTATGGGGCGTTGAGGACGGTACGCGCCGAGTTGTCGGCACCGGGTTTTCGCCAAAGGACGCGAAAATGGGCAACGAGGAGCTGGAAAACTGGCTCTTGCGGCTGCTTAGCCCGCGCATCGACTTCCGGTTTTTCGAGGTTACTCTTGCCGAGGGTCGAGTCGTACTCGTCGAGGTAAGTCGAGCCTTTCCTCATCCTGTCAAGTTCAACGGGGAAGAATACGTCCGGGTGGGGTCGTACAAGAAGAAGCTCAAGGATTACCCGGAAAAGGAGCGGGCGCTGTGGCGGTTGCTCGACAAGACGCCGTTTGAAAAGGGGATCGCGGCGGAGCAGGTGGCGGAGGACGAAGTCAGCGAACTGCTCGATGTGTCCTCGTACTTCCGCCTAATCGGCGCAAAGGAACCGGGAAACCGTGCAGCGATCCTTGATATCTTGGCATCCGAGGAGCTCATCCGACGAGGTGCATCTGGAGGTTGGGACGTGACCAATCTCGGCGCGATTCTGTTCGCTCAAAGCCTGAGACGTTTTGGTCGGCTCAAGCGCAAGGCGATGAGGGTCATTGCGTACAGAGGGAAGGGTCGTCTCGAGGCGCAGCGAGAGCAGGAGGGAGATCGGGGCTACGCGACTGGGTTTGAGGGACTGATAGGTTTTGTGAACGGACTGATGCCTACGAACGAGGTCATTGCCCAAGCACTTCGCAAGACGGTCCCCATGTACCCGGAGCTTGCTGTACGGGAGCTCGTGGCCAACGCGATCATCCACCAGGACTTCGCTGTGACGGGAGCGGGACCGATGGTGGAGATCTTCGATGGCCGCATGGAGGTCACGAACCCCGGGACGCCGCTCGTTCCGATTGATCGATTCGTGGACCACGCACCTCGGTCACGCAATGAAGGGCTCGCGTCCCTCATGCGGCGTGTCGGTGTCTGCGAAGAGCGGGGAAGCGGCATCGACAAGGTCGTGGCCCAGACGGAACTGCATCAACTCCCGGCGCCGCTATTTCAGGCCGAGGACGAGTTCATGCGGGCAACCCTGTACGCGCACCGCTCGTTTCAGGAAATGGACAAGCAGGAGCGAGTCCGCGCGTGTTACCTACACGCATGTCTTCGCTGGGTTCAGGGTGAACACCTGACCAACAACTCCGTCAGAGAACGCTTCGGGCTCCCCGAGACTCAGGGCGCTACAGCCTCGCGCCTCATCAGGGACGCAGTGACCGCGGGGTTGCTCGTGCTTCGCGATCCCGACACCTCACGTCGACTCATGGAGTACCTTCCATACTGGGCTGCCAGCCGCCCTTCGGGACAAGACCTGTGAGAACAGCGCGGTGTTTGCTGGGTGTTTGCTGGCGCGGCGGTCCAGCCGGCGAGCCGCCGAGCAAACACCAGAGATTCCAGTAGGTTACAATGAAGGTGGGTGTTTGCTGGGTGTTTGCCGGGCCTGGGAGGTGGCGAACCACAACGCCGGCTCCGCGGTTGACCCCAGGCAAGCCAACGTACCGAGCACGCGCACGAGCGGCGGACTAACGAAACTCATTCGGCTGCGACTTCGCTGTGGATTTGGTGCAACTCCGAGGCTTCTTGGTTTTTTGCCTTTCAACCGCGGTTACAACGACGGCGGGGAACCCACCGAATCCCGCGGGACCCAAACCGGACTATCTGTTGCGGGCATGGCGCTCACTGAACATGACGAGGTGATTGAGGCACTCGTTGCGGATGGTGCGGACGAAGCGCTCTGCTGACGGATTGGAGTTGGGGCTGTGGAGCGGGATGCGGACGCACTCGACGCCATCGTCGCCGAGGCTCGATATTAGGCCCACGTAATACTGCCTCACAGCCCGCTTTTGAAGCTGTTTTGCCCGAGCTTCGTCCGTCGTATCGAGGTCAATGTAAGTCCGTTTGGTAGGGTTCTCGCGGTCTTGAATACCAAGGTGCCGGTTCGCTCTTTGGGCATGGGCGGATATCTCGATGGTACGCACGGCTGGGGACAATCGTCCCCCATACACCAGTCTTGCCAAGTCGTGAGAGTAGGCCATCTGGCTCGAATAGGGGCAACCCCTACTTCCCCTACTACCCGTTCCTGATTTAATGTATATACATCCCCTGGAGGACCCGATGGACGACAAGAGCCGCATCGAGGAAGAGAATGACGACCACTTGGCCAAGTGGTTGGAGTCTCGCCGTAACCAGGGGCTGTTCGACTGCGTCGATGAGGACCTGACGTTGCCTCGGGCGTCCCCTCCACCGTTCGAGGAGACGCAAAACGAAGGCAAATAGGCACTACAGGACCTCGGTCCGAAGTCCGATATTGAACTTGCGGTGGCTGGAGGCTATCCGGGTGGGGCTCGCTATGCCCCGAAAGGCCCCAGAAGGCTTCGTCCCAATCACCGTCTACATCCCCGAGTGGGTGCATACGGCCCACAAGATCGCGGCTTCCGCGAGCCGGGACACCCTTCAGAATCGGATTGCCACGATCCTAACGGGCACCACTGGCCTGGATCAGGGCTCGCTCAAGACTTTGGCCAGTCAGTCGAAGCTTCCGGAGCCGAAGCCGGCAAAAAAGAAGCCCTCTCGTAGATAGCGCCTAGATTCCGGACGCAGTCCGAATCAGGGCAGTCGGTTAAGCTCACCTGGTTCAGGAGTCTCTGGAACGAGACCATCACCAAAGTCGTGGTGTTAGTCCTGACAGCACTCATCCTCGGTACGATCGCGATGGTTTGGGCTTGGATCAGCTCCGACGCTGCGAATTGGGATCCCCCCGACTCCCCGGGTGAATGCAGCGTCCACCCAACGGTGGAGAGTATCGTGGATGACATCCGGTCCCCCCTCCCCTGCGTCGGTTCGAACGCGCTGAAGCTTACAAGGAGCGTAAGGTTAAATGGCGACTCCGATTCAAGGATGCCAATTGGCCCGCCAAAGACTCCATCGAGCTAGCTCTGGTTGACCCAAGTGAGCATGACGCAGACGTAATGGCCAACGCTGATCGGTCGAAGCTTTCCGACGTTGACAACGTTCGCTCAGCGACGCCGGAGAGTCTGAGCAACTTCTGGGCGTTTTTCACAATCTCCTGGTTGATGTCCTGCCCAAGCAGCTTGCAGTCACCGGCTGCGGCCACTCTAAGGGCCCGCAGAATCCCGCCAAGACCGCAGAACGGATCGGCCACCGTCCAGCCGCGCTCAGGCGTCAGCAGCCTGACGAGAGCCTCGCACAGAGCCGGTGGCGTGAAGTGTGCGCCGCCTCCTCGTCGCGTCGCTTCCTGTTCGAACACATCGACTAGAGCGTCGGCAATTCGTGACGGTCCTTTGCGTTACCCGCCAGCGCAACTAGTCGCTTGTCCGCCGCCTTCGGTGTGTCGCTGGTCAACTGGTTGAGCAGCTGTCGCCAGCCCTCCTCCGGTCCCGCCGCTGTGTTCCGATTCCTGTCAAACTCGCGTTCGACAAGTTCAGCGATCACTGTCTGCGGGACCACGGCGCCTTCGCTCGGCACATTGGGTCGCGGGCAAGCTGCTGGAACAGGCGTCTCGCAGTCATCCGAGACGCGGTACCGGGAACCTTCAAAGATGTAGGCTCGCACCGCGTCTACCAGAGGCACGAAGTACCCAAGCTGTCGAGCCGCTGTAGCTCGTTGCGCATCATCCTTCAGGCGCTTTACCTCGACGACGACGTCCGGCGTGAGTTCGCCGGTATCGGCCCCGGTCCAGGCGACGATGTCGATTCGGGCATCGCGTGTGCCCACAATGCGGACTCGGACTGCACGCTGCACGAAGAAACCCGCTTCTTCGAGCTGTCGAGCTGCCTCGTCCTCGAGTGCCTGTTCATTCATTACAGCATCCCCGAGAAGGCGCGTTGGGTAAGCGACTCGACCATCTCGCCTGTACAAGCACACGTTGACGCCTGTACTGTGGTAGCACGCTGGATTCTTGACCAGACTGCAACAAAACGGTGCTGTTCGTCCAAAGGCGGAACGGGTAGTGGAAGCGTGCGAATGGCTGGGCCGCTGAAGTTCGGCTGAACCGCGCGGCTAGCTTTGGCCTCAACAATCCCGCGCACACCGGCACTACGAAGAACGGAGTAAGCGTACAGTGGAAGCACGCGTTTAGGAGCAAACTGAAGTCGAATAAAGTAGGCTCCAGCAATGCACACCGGATCTTCTTCTTTGACGAGAGCGCACTTGCCGACGCTTCCCGTTCGGGCGAAGATCACGTCGCCAGGAAGCAGGCGGTAGCGCGGTACGTCTTCCACACTCACCGAGAGTCGAGGCATTGCTTCGAAGTCCAAGACACCGCTATCGTCAAGAATCTGTGATCCTGACGATGGGCGTACCTTCCGGAGAATAGGCTTGGTTGTGGAATCGCGGACCATACTGAAGAAGCGTCGCCTCAGCCCCAAACGTCGACGACTCCCACCCCTTCGGATTCGTCACTGGGTCGCCGAACATCTCCAAGAACGCGGCTCTCAGCAGCTCTTCGGTGAGGCGGATGGCTTCCTGGCGCTTGCGCTTGATGGCGTCGGCTTTGTCGAGGATGGCGGCGATGCGCGTCTGCTCGGGGAGGGGGGGAGCGGAAGCGACCAGTTCTTGAGCACAGTCGTGTTTACTACCGACTGCGCTGAGCCGACTCGCTGCTTGAACAGAGTACCTTGGGCGTCTGGCGTTGAGAGGTACCGAACAAGGTAGTTGGGGTGTATCCGCGTGCCCGGGCGAACAATGATTATGTTGCCGCAGTTCGCGCCATCGAGACTTTTCGGTACGACGGCGCAACGAATCTCATTGGAGATGACCCGAGAGATGATGACGTCGCCTGTTCGGAGTTGAGACTTGCCGAGCGATTCATGGAACTCTTGCGTGATGTACTTCACGTCGTCCGTCACCACTTCACCATCGCCGACGTTCTGTGTTCGCAGGAATGGGACTCCCGAGCTTCGATAGTACTGAGATGTCGGACCTACGTGAGCTACCGTGACGCGCTCTGCGGCCTGACCGAGTGGAACATGGGGAGTCATCCCAACATCCCCTCCAGCTCATCCAAATCCTTGGCGATCTCCGCCTCCAGCTTACGTAGCTTCTTTAGAATCTTCTTCGGAGATTCGTACTCCACCTCTTCGTGAACCACTTCCTTGTAGCGGTTGAAGCTGAGGTCGTACTTCTGTTCGCGGAATCTCCTCCGCCTTCACGAAGAAGCACTTACTCTTGCGGTCCGTGTCCTTCTTGGGGTTACGCTTGTTCCAGCGCTCAACGGCGTCGGGCAAGTCGTTGTCCTTCGCGGGTCCGAGGGCCGTGCGCGCTTCGCTGGCAGGGGTGCGCTTGTCGTCGAGGGAGTAGCCGTCCTGCTCGATGTTGTAGAAGAAACGTGGTCTGTCTTGCCGCCCTTGGTGAAGACCAGAATCGCCGTAGAGACACCGGCGTAGGGTTTGAAGACGCCGCTTGGGAGCTTGATGATCCCTTCGAGCTGGTTGTCGTCCAGGAGGCGCTTGCGCAGCTCCACATGGGCCGTCGACGTGCCGAAAAGCACGCCGTCGGGGACGACCGTGGCGCTGCGGCCACCAATGCGGAGCATACGGAGGATGAGAGCAACGAAGAGGAGCTCGGTCTTCTTCGTCTTCACCGCCCGTGTGAGGGACGGATGCACGTCCCCTTCGTCCAGGCTGCCCTTGAAGGGGGGATTCGCGAGAATCACGTCGAAGCCGTTCGTGGCCTTCTTCGGGAACTTCTCCGGGAAGCCGTTGCTCAGGGTGTCTTGGTAGTGGATGTCCGGGTTGGCCACTCCGTGCAGCATCAGGTTCATGCTGGCGATGCGCAGCATGGTGCTGTCGAAGTCGAAGCCGTGGAACATGTGGTTCTCGATGTGTTTGCGGTACTCCACCAGCTTGTCGCCGGTGTAAATGAGGTTTCCCTCCTCGTCCTTCGCAATGCCCTGCTTCGAGGTGTACTTGCGCAGCAGGTACTCGTAGCCCCCCACGAGGAAGCCCGCCGTGCCGCACGCCGGATCGGCCACTTCTTCCGTGGGCTTCGGATCCACCAAGGCTGCCATCATGGCGATGACGTGGCGGGGGGTGCGAAATTGGCCGTTGATGCCGGCGGTGGTCAGCTTGCTGAGGAGGTACTCGTAGAATCTCCCTTGGTGTCCCCTTCCTGAAGGGGCAGCGCGTCCACCATGTTCACGGCCTTCACGAGCAGCGTCGGCTTCTCGATCATGAGCTGGGCGTCGCTCATGTACTCGGAGAAGGTCGTGCCTCCGTTCAGTTTACGGAAGAAGGGAAAGAGCTCGTCGCGCACCACCGACATCATCGACTTGACGCCGTTTTTCGCGTCATCATCGCTCACGGTGCCGGGGAGTTCCTTGAAGTTACTCCAGCGCAGGTGCTGCATCTTCTCCGGAAAGATGCGATGCCAGTCCTTCTTCTTGGTGCGCTGAGCCTTCTTCTCTTCCCGCGTCTCGGTGATGTCGAGCATGCGCGCAAACATGAGGAAGGAAATCTGCTCGATGACCGTGAGCGGATTGGTAATGCCGCCGGTCCAGAACTCTTCCCAGAGTTTGTCGACTTCGTTTCTTAGGGTTCCAGTGATCATGCGTTTTCTAGCTCTCGCTCGAATCTGCTCGATGCTCGGCAAGTTAGCTTCGAGATCAGGCGGTAAAGATTCGACGAGCTGGTAGTCAGCTACGCCCATCGGTTGGTGGGTATTGCGAAGGGCGTACTCCGCCACGACCTTGTTCTTGCCCTTGCAGAGCAGGATCCCGATGGTCGGGTTGTCTTCCGGTGCCTTCACCTGGGCATCTACCGCTGTCAAATCGAAGCCGAGCTGACCTACGTGTTCCGGCTTGAACTTGCCCCTTGATCTCGATGACCACGTAGCAGCGGAGCTTCAGTTGGTAGAAGAGCAGATCGAGGAAGAACTCGTCACCCCCCACGGTGAGGAGCACCTGGCGTCCGACGAAGGCGAACCCGGCGCCCAGCTCGAGGAGGAATTGGGTGACGTGTTTGACCAGTGCTGACTCAATCGCTCGCTCTTGCGCCTCTTCACCCAAGCACAGGAAGTCGAACCGGTAAGGATCCTTCAAACTTTCGCGAGCGAATCGGACTGAGGGGCCGGCAGCGTTTTGGAGAAGTTCGTTAGTGCGGCGCCGCTGCGCTTCCTCGCGTTGGTCTCGATCTGCATCACGAGCACATTTCGGGACCAGTTGTGCTCGATGGCCTTGGCGGCGTACCACCGTCGAGCATCCTCACCGTCAAGCTTATCGAGCAGGGCCAGGTGGTGGTACCAAGGCAATTGTGCAAGCACCCCTTGCACAAACTGGGCGTCTGGCCACGCCTCCGCAAAGGCCCGCATGTACTTGAGATTCCTGGGAGAAAAGCCCTTCATCTGGGGAAAGGCGGTCTTTTAGATCGGAGGCGAGCCGATCTCTCGACGAAACCGGGGGATTCCGGTCTCAAGCCGCCGCATCTCCATCATAATCCCAGGCCCTTACCCCAGCGACCTCGCGTGGTCCCGTAGCGTGATCACTGTGCGAAGCCCCAAGCATCACGCCCAGGCAGTCCCAGCGCAACGCACCCCCGCCATCTGTCGGCGCTCGCAATTTACGCCACCCTCCTCGAAACGGCCCGTGGTGCTTCCAACCAATCCAGCCCGCGCGACTGGGTGGGCTCCACGCAGAAGCGCCGTCAGTGGCTCCCGCGTTTTGCGGGGCTCGGAATCGCCGAGAGGAACCCTGAGGTTCGTGGTAGCTTGGGGTCCCCAATGGCGGCGACTCCGAGACTCACGCAGGGCGCCGTTTGGCCTTTTCGCACACAACGATGAGCCCTTGACACCGACGGACGATTGGGAATGACTCTCGAACTGACGACTGAACAGCGCGACTACATTGCTGAGTACATTCGGTCAGGGACGCGCTCGGGTCCCCTATTTGCGCCTTGGCCTGGCGAGATGTTGGCGCGGGCCAAGGTGGCGCACACAGCATTGCGTTCCGCACTCGTCGCGGAGGTTCGTCGTCGAGAGGGGCATGTCAAGCTTCCGGTGGCCCCCCACGCCGACGAGCTTCGTGCCATGACGAGGAAGCGTGTCGATGCCATGGTGAGGGGGTTCTTTCCGCGAATCGAGCAAGAGGCGGTACTGTCACTCCTCGAGCGTTCGGTCGTGTTTCTGACTTCGGACAGTATCGAGCGCATCTTGCACGAAGAGAGCTTCGGCTCGTCTGCCTGGACGCTCGCCAACTTGTACCTGACCAGTGTGGGCGCCGAGTCACTCGGGGATGGCACAGAGCGGCTCCTCGGGCTCAGCCAGGAAACGACCTGCTTCGTCACCGCGAGATACCTACAAGGAAGAGGCCGGTTCGACGATTACCTTGTGCACGAAGCGGCGCACGTATTCCACAATTGGAAGCGCGAGTACGCCGGAATGCCGTACACCCGAACCAAGGAGTGGCTGCTGCCCGTAGACTTCAGTATGAGGGAGCAATTCGCCTTCGCCTGCGAAGTGTACAGCCGCATCGTAGAACAAGCAAAAGCACAGCAGGACCGACTGGCCCTCTTTGCCGAATATTCGTCGAACCCGTTTGCTGGCGACGATGACGTTCACGTCCACCTCGACATCCTTCGGGAAGCCGTGGTGGCGCGCAATGGCTGGAGGCGGATCCTCGAACGGTGCAAGGCGTCTGCCGGTGGGTAGCGAGGTGTTGCTGGCCGCGCGTCTGCGCGCACACGGATGGTCAACTTCTGACGACCACGGGCACATGCTCGGTTGAGCGTAGAAATGGAGGCCGCCTGCGCACCGCCGCGCCGAACTCGTCCAGCACTAACGCTAACCCTGATCGGTATTCGTAAACGCCGCCCGCGTCGCCTCATCAGGCCACATCGCGTCTCGTGACGATGCGTTGCAGGGCGTGTGGGCCAGCCAAAGCGACCTGTCGATCAGCGAGGCGCCTTCTTGCGCCGCCTCCAGCAGGAAGGCGAACTCCTTGAGAAAGCCGAGAACGCGGCGGCTGGCGGTAGTGCTGACGGCCACTTGCGCCATAGCGAAGCGCTCTCGCTGAATAGCAGCTTCGTCGACACCCAGTTTTGCGAGCACCATTGAGACTGCGCGAGGGAGCTCCGTCGCGAGGGACGGCAGGGCCTCGCGCGGCAACACGATGGGCAGCAGCGTCTGCTCGCTGACGCAGAGAATGTGGCCGTCGTCCGTCACGTTGGCGTACCAGTCGCCGAGTATCGTGGTCGGTGCGGTCGGCGCCTTCAGTGGCGTTGCCGTCATGAGCGCGAGCAGTTTACGGGTGGCTCGGAGGGTGAACATGTTAGGTCTCCCACCGCCACGCTTTCGGACTCCACGTTGCCGCGAGGGGGGGCCCGAGGATGGGGTCGAGAAAGAATCGAGGCGGCTTGCGTCACTTCGTCGAGGGTTGACCAGGGAAGGTGGTCTTCATGTGCCAACGTCGCGTAGGGGATCGTCCAGGTTGACGGGGAAGGCGGCAGGGTTGTTGGGCATTCGTGGGTCTTGCGGAATGCGAAAGTCTGCAGAATGGCTTGTTGCAGTCGTTGCGCGTCGAGCGGTCTTGCTCGAGCCAACAGTGCGATGTCTGGTAAATCCTTGACGCGCGTGTTTGGCCGCGGGCGAGGCATCGTGTAGGCGTGGAGCTTCTCGGCGATGTGCGTCTCGATGGGGTAGAGGTGCAGTGTTGGCGGCGCGATGCCAGCGAATCCGAGTACGTCTTCGGCGGTGACGACGTCAGGCTGACCGTACATGGGATCGCCGTACGAGCTCAGCACCACTTTTGGCATGGGTTCGTAGGCGTTGTTCGAGGGCCTGTTTGAAGGTTTCGGGGGACGCATAGGTGCGGGGCTCGTTCACGCTTCAAGTCCTCCGAAGGGCGCGAGGGCCCTTTCGACGTCACCGAGTTCATCGCGTCGAACGAGTCCACGGTGGAGTGCTTGTCTTGTCGCTTGTTGGAGCAGCTCCAGGGAGAACCCAGCCGTGGCACAGTCGTTGAGAGTGCGCCGTGGGGCGGTTATCGGAACTGCGCCGAACCACGTACGGTCTTCCGCGGAGAGGTCGGCGTAGTGGAGCCGGACGTCGGGGGGAACGCGGAGTCGCCGCTTCTGCCAGGCCACAGGCAGCGTCAGGTGAACCCGACTGGGTAGCACATCCGAGAGTTCGTGAAAAGCGAGGGCGGTCTGGTGGGAAACCACGCCGTGCTGTTCGGACCAGAGCCAGAGCGCAACAAGGTCCTCGTGTTCACTCACTGGGAAGTGGACGAGGCGGTAAATCCCACGCCGGGCGCGGAGGACACGACCGGCGTGGATGTGCTTTCTCAGCAGATGGGTGGAGTACCCATCCGAAGCCGCCTGTTGGGTCGTGAAGTAACCACACTGTCCCGAGGCGGTCTCGTAGAGCCGGTTCCAGTCGGGGCGAGTGGCTGTTGGGTCAAGCACTCACCAAACGTAACCAGAGGTTCCCTTTTTGTGCAAGGTACCGGCGTTTGACCCTGCATTACAGGCGTTTCGACCCCGCGGTCGCTCTACTGAATTCTCCAACAGGCTGTTGGAGTAGGCCAATGGGCGGACCTTGCCAGTGATGCGTGCTGCCGAGGAAACGCAGTCACGCCGCCAATACCCAACAAAACCTCTGCAAAACAGCGTGAATCATTGGATGTTGTGCCCCGCGCAACTGAATGGTCTACCCCGCGAACGCGCCGTCAGTGGCTCCCGCGCTTTGCGGGGCTCGGAGCGCCAGAGAGGGGCTCGGAGCGGCCCGAGAGGAACCCTGAGGTTCGTGGTATCTAGACCCCAACGGCGGCGACTCCGAGAGTGGTGCAGGGAACTGGAAGCAACGCTGGCCTCTCCGGGGATGAGCAGATCCGCTTGGTGCTCCGGGAGCTTGTTCCTCGAGTTGGCCAAGCGAAGACCGGACCTAGCCCACGGTTCCCTGGATGGCTCTATCCACGAGCGCGTCTGCCCACTGTTGGAATCGGGTCCACGTTTCTACCGGCTGGTTTGACCGGTGCGGGAGTGCGATCGAGAGCCCTAGGAGATCCTGCTCATGGGACGCGAGCCACTTGGACGCGTTGATCCCGGCGACGAGCGCCGGGGTGGAGCAGTTGGACGAAAGTAGACAATGCATTCCGATGAGGAGACGCATCAATGCCGGCCAGCGTGGGACGTGCGCTGGCAACGGCCGGACAAGCGCTTCGAGTTCGCTGCGGCGCTGCCACTCGTAGCGGAGTTGATTGCGCTCACGGCGGACTCGCAGCACTTCTGCCTTGGCGAGGTCATCGAGGATCTGCGCCAAGTTGCGCCGCGTATAGCCGACATGGACGAGTTCCGGTGCGCTCCAGTTCGGCAACTTGCTGCCCAATAGAGCAGTGAGGAGATCCGCTCGCGCACCGATCCCGAAGATCGCCCGCACACGCAGGTTGAACAGGGCTGGAGTCGACAAGTCTGCGAGTTGAGACTTCCCGCTCAGTCGAACTCCGAGAGCACGTGCCTTGTCAGCTCCGGGCAAGTCCACTTCGGCAATCGAGCCGAGGGTACCTGCAAACTCACCGAATGCATCACGCGTCTCCGAAGCGGCAGCCGAGAGGAGCTGCTTCAGGCGCGGCTTAGAGATCAGGTGCCCGCACTTTGAGCACCAATCCAACGCTTCATCGCGGAGGCGCGGATCGAAATCGGACACGACGCCGGTGAGGAGCAGGAGCGCCTCCAAGTCGATGGCAACGGTGTCGCAAGCATTCGAGCCCGCCACACCGAGCGCGGACCACTGTTGCCACGCCAATCGGACGAGCTTGTCCGTAATGACGAGGTTACAGGTCACGACTCTTCTCCAACTCGGCAAGCGTCTGCGCCAGCATCATCGCGAACCCGTCGGACGGATCGTGCGTGATGCACCACGCCGCCGCCGCTGCGAGCTCCTGATCCGTGGGGGAAAGCCGAAGCAGATCGGCAAAGTGTTTGCTTTTGGGGCCTTGGTCAACGACCGCATAGAGCTTGAAATGGATCTGGTCGATGCGATCGGCGACGTGAACGATGAGCGAGGAGTACGTCCAGCGCCTTCTCGAGTTCTGTCGGGCTGAAACCCATTCGGGAAGTTTGGCTTCCTACTTCGGGAAGTCAATATTCCTGATTCAGGCCCAGTTCGCCGGTTGCCCAATGGTAAAGCGGCCACTCGACCTGTGTACTCGGCACCAATCCCCTTCGCGCCGCAGTTCTCGAGATGGCCCTTCTACTCCGTGAATCAGCTGAGTCGTCTTTCGAAGAAGGCCGTCCTCCGGGATGACATCTGACCGCTCCGTGTTCGAGTTCGGCCATCAGCGCTCTCGTCCCCTCAATGCCGCCCCGGTTCTCCGACGACGATACCGCGTCCCGTAGGTCCGAGATACACGCGACCGAAGACGCGCGGATCGCCCTCGACGATGTTCACGATGCCGTACTGGTGTTCGTCGTCGGACACGAGAACCCAATGCGAGCCCTCGTCCCTCGACATGAACACGCCCTTCGTCCCCTCCACCTGACCCGAGAGGAACACGGTCGGATACTTCGCACCCGGAGCGGCCTTGCCGATCCCCACGCCGTAGCTCGCCTCGACTGAGTCGACGGGCTTCGCGGTGCGACCACCATCGACCGATCGGTAGAGTTCCTTGCCCGTCGAGATCCAAAAGTGTCCCGAGTGACCGGGCACCGCCTCGATGTCGGCGACCATCAGGGAGTAGTTCGGGATCGCGGGTAACGACTGCATGCCCTTCCGAAACGTGCCACCCGCGTCGTCGCTGACGTAGAGCACGCCTTCGAGCGCGTCGTAGATGACGACCCGTTTCGGATCGACGCGATCGGCTGACGGCTGGAGATCGCTCGCCGACCAATCTGGAACATCTGCGCTTTTTCGCAGTCCCCTCACCTTCTGCCAGGTCTTGCCTCGGTCGCGCGAAACCATCGCTGGATCGTGCTTGAACGTCCAAACGATGGAGCCACCGTCGGCGGTGATCGCCACCATGCCTCCCGTCTTCGCGCCCGCGGGTACGGAGGCAAATCCGTTCCACGTTTTGCCACCATCGGTCGAGAGCAGACCGTTGGGCTCCACTTCCTTCGAAAAACCCCAGACGGTCCCCGTGCGCACCACGAGGTTCGGTTGGAGCTCCGCAAAGTCGAGTCCTGAACTCTCCTGACAAGGAGGATTGTAGGCGCCATCGACGGGAGACTGATCGAGGTTCTCGTGACGCAGCCCGCAGAAGTCCTTCACGCCGCTCAGGAGCGGTGCGCCCTCGGGCGGACTCACGAGCACGTCCGCCACTGAGCCCTCGATGCCACGATTGGTGTACCGAAACTCGACCGGCTTTGAAGCATCCGCCTGATTCGAGGTTCGTCGTGGTCCAGATCCCAGCGTTGAGTATTGCGTGATTCGTGTCGAAGGGATCGAAATCGATGTCTCCCATCCACGTCGGCACGTCCAAGTAGTTGCGATGCAACGTGACCCATGCCGCGCCGTTCACGGCCCACTTCGCCGTCTTGCCGATTGGGTTCCAGCGCTTGCCGCCATCGTTCGTGAAGAAGATCTCGTCCTTGTGCGTCCAGCGATCGATCGTTGTCACGAGGAGCCTCCCGGGCCGCGTCGGATCGACAGCGAGCCCAGAGTACCCGAACTTGTCGTCTGCAGAGGGTTTCAACGGGCTCACGTCAGTGCTCGTCCCCCTTTGCGGATCGAGCGAATACACGGCTCCATCGGTGACGTCGTTGGGACCGGGACCGTTGCCGTACGTCGCCCAAAGCCTGCCCTGGTCGTCCAACTCGATGTGACAGGCGAGCATCCCCTCGGGCTGGCCCTTGAGCGGTGCCCAAGTCTTACCGCTGTCGCGACTCATCATCACACTACCGCCGTGCTGATCTACCGCCGCATACATGACGGGCGTCGGCTCACCACGTTTGCCACTCTTTGCGTCGAAAACAATGGCCGTGATCCCAATCGGATCGTTGCCGGTCCCTTCGAGCAGGCCCGCGCGCGCCTCCCACGTTTCACCATGATCGGCGCTGATCCATAGGCCATTCTGACGTGATCCGAAGAACACACGCGAAGGCTCGTTCGGATCGACGGCAAGGCGCTCACCACAAGAACGGCCCCACTCATTACCTCCCATGCTGATGGTCATGCGGGTCACCTGCCAAGTCCGCCCGCGGTCTTTCGAGCGCATCATCGCGCCTGGGCCTGACCAGCTCTTCGTGTACATGCCGACCGCCAGGTACACCCGATCTGGATCCGTCGGATTCAGCGCGAGGCTTTCCACACCGAGGTAGCGAGCGTCGTCGCGCCCCACCCAGTCGAGGAGCGGCAGCCAGCTCTCACTCCCCGGATCGAGTCGGTACGCACCGCCAACGTCCGTGCGAACGTACACGAGGCCCTTGATCTTTTGACTGAAGGTGACCCCCGTGACGTAAACGCCACCGAGGATCGTCACATTGCGCCAAGCGTAGGGCTCGGATTTGCCTCGCCAATTGCTGGAGCTCGCGGCACCGGACGTCGAGGCGCTGGATGCAACAGGGCGGCGCGACGGCGGGGTCAGGCATGCTGCGGGGAGGATGGACAGAGCAACCATCGACAGAAGTCGGGCCGTACGCACAGGGCAACCTTTCCGCGGTTCTGACCGCATGGATGGGTTGGCTTTTGTACTTCCACGCGATCGTCGGGGCAATATGCGGTATTTGCCATCATATGGACGTTTTTTTCCACCACCTCGAGCCGCTCCGGCGGCGTTATCCGAGCGAGCTCCAGGTGGCCCATATCGGCAACGTGCCCGAGAAGGCTGACTTCGTCCGAGGAGATTTTTCGACTTACAACTTCAGTTTCGTTGTCCGCGGAACGGGGATCTACGACTGGCGTGGAACGCGCTACCCCGTGCGTGCACCGAGCGTGCTTCGACAATGGCCCGCCGAACCCATGCACTACGGCCCAGATCGGACTTGGCACGAGATCTTTCTCATCTACCCGCCGTCGGCCATGGATGTGTTGGTGCGTCGTGGCTACGTCGCCGTTGATCGCCCACTCTGGTCGATAGGCGACGTGCGCGGTGTGCAGCGCTGCCTCGACGATCTGTGGGGACTCCTCTCCCGCACCTCGAGGCTCGCCGATCAGATCGACAGGATCGACCGTTGCTGCGAGCAGTTGATCCTCGAGAGTTTGCTCGGCTCAGCTGTGCCTTCGATGGAGGGCAGCGCGGATCGCGTGGCGTCGGTGCGACGCTTTATTGAGACCCACTGGCGCGACGATCACGACATCGACGAGCTCGCGCGCCAGCAAGAGCTTTCCCCGACGCACTTCCGACGACTCTGGCAGCGTCTCGTCGGTGTGCCCCCTCATCGATTCCTGCTCGAAGAACGCCTGCGCCACGCTTGCCGAGCCCTAGTCCAAACCGACGCCCCCATCGCCGAGATCGCGCGCACCCACGGGTTCCCCGATGCCCTCTACTTTTCGCGACGTTTCCGCGCGTTCACCGGCGAGAGCGCGAGCGCCTATCGACAGCGCTATCGAACCTCCATCCAATTGGAGAAGCGGCACAAGTGAGCGGGTGGAGCTCTCCAGAGGAACCAGTCGGCCAGGTGTCTCCGATCCCCTCGCTTCGCACGTGACCTTCGACATGAACCACCTCGTCACGCGGGCGTCGGACCGTTCACTCCCGACTGTGTGCGAAGCAACGCTGCGGACGAGGCCATCGAGAAATACCGTCAACTCATCGAATTAGTTCATGTGTTCTCGTCGCGAGCCATCTTTGTGCGTCACTGATGATGCTCGGAGCAATCCGATTCCTCGAAGCTGTGCTCGCCACACCCCAATCAAATCAACCATCGCCGGCATTTAATTCCGCATTCACGATTGCCCTCCTCACAACTTCGCGATAGAGTCGCGGCGTCACTGGGATCGGGCAAGGTCGAGTCAGAGCAAGCGCCTCCACGCGCGACGCTCACCCCAGCTCGGCGATCATTAAGGAGGTATTCAACCTAACTCAGTCAATTCATTCGCTTGCGAAGACCGCGCCTCAATGGCGAGGCGCCGCGAGGAGCGCCCGAAGCGTACTTGGGTACGTGAGGACGCACCGCAGCCGGCAACGAAGCCAGTGAGGATGCGCTCGAAGCAATTCATTCGCTTGCGAAGACCGCGCCTCAATGGCGAGGCGCCGGCGAGGAGCGCCCGAAGCGTACTTGGGTACGTGAGGACGCACCGCAGCCGGCAACGAAGCCAGTGAGGTGGCGCTCGAAGCAAGCACCAAATAAGCGGAGTCCGCACTGTTGGTAGCAGCCGGACCCCGGACCACGGAAGGACAATTTCCTATGGCCATAAGCAATGTACCAGAGTCACTGGTAAGTTCGTATCGTTTTGTCTCTCGTCTCAGCGCGCCGTCCCCAATCATTGGGTTAGTGCGGCGTGGTAACGCTCCCCTCGGCTATTCGTCCAATGGAGCCGTTTTGCCGAATATTCGGCAAAAACACCGCTCCCTTGATCTCGATTGCCGGCAGCACAGTGGCGCAGCTCGCCACCGCGGGGTGCGACAATGACTATCCGTTATCTCTACATCGAAGATGCGATGCCCCGGGGAGACGTCATGCGCGTCATGGGTGCGTTGTACGACCACGCGCGGCAACTCACGGATGTCGGTTTCCATCGTCGCAAACCTCCAAGTCTCTGCGAGTGATGGAGTGGAGATGCTCCGACAAACCGCAACGGGGATCCGTTCGAACGCCGTACAAACAACATTGCTCGCAAACCAGCTCTCAGAGCTGGCAGGAAGGCTCGACACTGTGGCGAGCTTTCTCGAGAGTGACCAACACCTCGACGATGAAGAAGATGTAACGGACGTCACGAACCGACAAGACGAATAGGTACGACCACTAACAGCAAGAACCACTTGCGAAGACCGCGCCTCGATGGCGAGGCGGAGGCAAAATGCGGAGAAAAAGCGCCCAGAGCGTAGGTGGCTACGTGAGGACGCACCGCAGCCGACAACGAAGCCATCGAGGATGCGCTCAAAGCAAGTGGTCTTGGCTGTAATGGGTGAAACTCGGCGAGGGCAGACCGGAGTTGAACCGATCTGCCTTCGTCGAGATCCGTTCGCCATGGCGCGACCGTTGCAAGGTGCTGTGCGCAAGCAATTCGACCTCAATCAGCTCATCCAAAGGAGTGAACGAACCATGCCAAGGAAGAAACACGCATTGACGCTCGCAGAAAAGCTCTACATAGAAGGTTGGCGAGCAGGTTGGAAAGAGGGTTGGAGGGAAGGCTTCAGACAAGGCTACGTGGAGGGCCGCCGCAAGGTTTTGCATCACCAACTCGAGTTGAAATTCGGGCCAATTGACGTCGACACCGTTACTCGGCTCGACGCTGCGAATCGACACCTGCTCTTTCGCTACATCGAAAGAATTCTCACAGCCACGACGGTTGAGGAGGTCTTCGCAGATTTCGGAAGCGACGATCACTTTCCGCGCAACTGACAGTAATCCGCGCTCGATGGAGGAGGAGTCAACAAGGAATGCTCCATGCCGAACAGAGACAAACCCCATGACAAGCTTTTCAAATTAGCCCTCGAAGATCCAAAGGACGCCGCGATCGAGCTGCGCGCCGTCCTCCCGCCGGCCTTGGCCACCCATCTCGACCTCGAAGGCCTCGAGCGGCAGCCCGATACCTTCCTCGATGGCGCGTTCAAAAACTCGTCCACAGATCTTCTCTTTACGACCCGTTATCGCGGGCGAGAGGCGCTCCTTTACGTCCTCTTCGAGCACAAGAGTCGGCCTCATCGCTTCACGGTGCTGCAACTGTTGCGATACATGCTCAATATCTGGGAGAAGTGCCTCACGCAGAAGCCACCTCCGACACATCTCCCCGTCATCATCCCCATCATCGTCTATCACTGCGACCGGGGTCGCAGTCCGCCCACGAACTTTCACGCCCTGTTCGATCCCTCGCTCATTGCAGATCCGGCGCTCTCTCGATTCACACCGAGTTTCGAGGCGCGTCTCGACGACATCGGTCGCCTCAGTGACGCGGAGCTGCGTGCGCGTGGCCTAGGGCCCGTGGCCACCCTCGGGTTCGTGTTCCTGCGGGACGCGCGGCGACGCGGCCGCATCCTCGACGTGTTGCTCCGCTGGGCGGACTATTTCCGCGCCCTTCGCGGCATTTCAGAGGGGCCGCGTGCCACGAACCAGCTCTTCAGCTACCTTTTCACCGTCGCACCGACACTTGACATTGATGACCTCCGCAAACGGGTCCACCAAGCTATCCCAGAATCCGAGGAACTCGTCATGACACTCGCACAGAAACTGCGACAAGAAGGTCGACAAGAAGGCCGACAAGAAGAGTCTCGCAACGTAGTCCGTCGACAGCTCGAGCTCAAGTTCGGCCCCCTCGACGCTGACCAATTGGCGCGGATCAATGCTGCCGACAAGTCGACCCTCGACCGCTACATCGAGAGAGTGCTCACCGCAACGAGCGTCCGCGAAGTCCTTCGCGATTGAGCATCGCGGCTCAGAATCCGAGGAACTCGTCATGACACTCGCACAGAAACTGCGACAAGAAGGTGAGATGAGGGGCATCGACAAGGGCTGTCGCAACGTGCTCAGTCGACAGCTCGAGCTCAAGTTCGGCCCCATCGACGCTGACCAATTGGCGCCGATCAATGCTGCAGACAAGTCGACCCTCGACCGCTACATCGAGCGGGTGCTTACCGCAACGAGCGTCCACGAAGTCCTTCGCGATTGAGCGTAAAGCATGGCAACCGCGGACAGTCTAGCCGAGTGAACGAGACAGTCTAGCCACTCTTCTGATCGACACCTTCACACATCATTAATAGGTTGCCTTCGCGCCTAGCTCATGGCTTCATGGCAAAACCAACTTCGAAGCTCATGAGTCCATGACTCCTAATTTCCGCCAGAGTCTCGCCAAACGCCTAGACACTGCACGACCAGTCAATCGGCTCGCACACATGGGAAAGATGGCCTTCGGTACTAATAGTGAACCCTCCACTCTCAGCCCAAAGGGCTACCGGTAGCCTCCAATGAAGTTTGTAGGTTCCATATCCCCTACCGGTAGCCTTCCTCGGAGTTTTGGCGTTCGAAGGCCCCCTACCGGTAGCCTCTCCTCGAAGGTCACGCGTCCTGAAACGGCTACCGGTAGCCTCGTGATCGAGTGTTTGATATCGCATTTCCCCTACCGGTGGAACACACAGCGAGCTAAGTACTCGAATGTTGGCCAGCGGTAGACCACTCTCGGACTTTGAAAGCCAATTTTTGCCTACCGGTAGCCTCGACTCGACCTCCAAAACCGTCGAAGGCTACCGGTAGCCTTTTCTCGACTGAACGCCGAGAGAAGAGCCCCGTGACACGGGGAGACGAGTTCGGTTGACGGTTCCCCACCCGATCTGCGCCTCGCATTACTCTTTGAATCGGTCTAGCACCGCGCCGGTACTTGCGTTCGAGGTGTTTCTGGCGAATTTGGCCAATACGCCGCGGGTATATCGGGGTGCGGGACGTCGCCAGACGGATCGACGCTGCGAAAGTTCCGCTTCGGAGACGTGAAGCTCGAGTAAGAGTCGCTCGGCGTCAATGGTAATGGCGTCTCCATCCTTTACCAACGCGATGATTCCGCCATCGAACGCTTCGGGCGTCACGTGCCCCACCACCATTCCCCAGGTTCCACCCGAGAATCGCCCATCGGTGACGAGCCCGACGCACTCGCCGAGGCCTTGCCCTATCAGTGCGCTGGTTGGAGCTAACATCTCCGGCATCCCTGGCCCTCCCTTGGGACCGAGATAGCGCAACACCATCACATCCCCAGGGAGAATTCGTTTCGACAAAATCGCGTCGAGTGCCGACGCCTCGTCGTCGAAGACGCGCGCGGTGCCGGTCATGCTCTTGTGTTTGAGTCCGGTCACCTTGGCGACAGCGCCTTCGGTTGCGAGATTACCTTTGAGAATGGCTAGGTGTCCCTCCGCATGGAGCGGACAATCCATCGAACGAATGACCTCCTGCCCCGGATGCGGTGTAGCGGGGATTGCGCTCAGATTCTCGGAGACGGTCTTCCCGGTGATAGTCATGCAGTCACCGTGTAGGAGTCCGGCGGCGAGCAGGATCTTCATCACCTGTGGGATCCCGCCTGCGCGATGGAGATCTACCGCAAGATATTTTCCCGAAGGTTTTAGATCGCACAGAACCGGCACCTTTCTTCGGATCCGTTCGAAGTCGTCCAGACACAATGGAACGTTTGCCGCGTGGGCGATCGCGAGAAAGTGAAGCACGGCATTCGTCGATCCCCCGATCGCCATCACTACGGCAATCGCGTTTTCGATGGCTTCACGGGTCACGATGTCACGTGGACGCAGGTTCTTCTTCACGGCCTCGACGAGGACGCGTGAAGCCTCCCGCGTGCTCGAGATCTTCTCGTCATGGGGGTTGGCCTGCGTGGAAGAATACGGCAGGCTCATGCCGAGCGCCTCGAACGCGGAACTCATCGTATTGGCGGTGTACATCCCGCCGCAGGAGCCGAAACTCGGGATCGCTCGTTGCTCGAGCTCGCAGAGCTCTGCCTCGTCCATACGCCCCGCGGCGACCTGTCCCACGGCCTCGAAGACGCTGACGATATTGACGTCTTTGCCACGATGGCGCCCGGGCAGCACGGTACCGCCATAGACGTAGATGGCGGGCACGTTGGCTCGCAAGATCCCCATCATGCCCCCGGGCATGTTCTTGTCACAGCCGCCGAGCACCAACACGCCGTCCATCCATTGCCCACCGACACAGGTCTCGACACAATCGGCGATCACCTCCCGCGAAACCAGGCTGTACTTCATCCCCTCCGTTCCCATGGCCATGCCGTCACTGATCGTCGGAGTGCCAAACACCTGCGCCTTTCCCCCGGCCGCTTCGATCCCTTCCACGGCCGCCTCTGCGAGTCGGTGGAGCCCAGCGTTGCAGGGGGTGATCGTCGAGTGCCCATTGGCGACACCGATCAGCGGCTTGTCGAAGTCTGCCTCCTTGAATCCCAGGGAGTAGAACATCGACCGATTGGGAGCCCTCGAAAGGCCCTGAGTGACATTGGAGGAGCGCTGATTGATCTTCATCGGAAACGTCCTTTTCGGAATGCCTCCGTGACTCTGCAACCGCTGAGAAAGGCCGTCCAATAGATTACTTCGGCATCTGTGATACGTTTGGCATATGAATCCTTCGCGCACCGCACAGCCACCCAGCGTCGATCTGCGTAGCTTGCAGCAGTTCCTCGTCGTCGCGGAGCTGCTCCACTTTCGGAAAGCAGCGAAGGCACTCGGCATGACGCAGCCACCGCTGACGCAGGCGATCCAAAAGCTGGAGGCACGGCTCTCGGTCACACTTTTCGAGCGAACACGACGGAGGGTCGCGCTCTCCCCTGCAGGGCTGGCACTTGTGGAGCCGATCCGCCGCCTGCTCGACGCGGCAGAGGGCATACCTGCTCTGGCCCTTGACGCCGCCGAAGGGCGCCAAGGAACCCTGCGACTCGGCTTCGTCTCTACCGTCGGCTTCGGACCGTTGCCTCAATGGCTGCGCGAATTCCGTCGTGCCTATCCGGGCGTCTCGGTGTCGCTCCACGAGGCCACCTCGAATGTCCAATTGGAGGCACTCGCGGACGCTCACTTGGATGCGGGCTTCGTCTTGCATTCACCGGGGACGGCATTGTCGTCGACAGCAGACTTGAACCGGCTCGAGGTAGGCTCCGAGCCGCTCGTGCTCGCCGTGCCACGCTCGACGAGCCCCAGCGTCAATCGTCTCACTTCGACGGAATTGCTGTCACAGCCGCTGGTCATCTTCCCGCGGGAGACGGCGCCGTCGCTCTATGACGGGATCTTGGCATTCTATTACCGTCTCGGGATCACCCCGCACATCGCACAACAAGCAATCCAAATGCAGACCATCGTCAATCTGGTCTCGGCTGGACTAGGCGTCGCATTGGTCCCGAAGTCCATCGCGCAGCTGCGCCGGGCAGGCGTCGTTTACCGCTCTTTGCCGGAGAGTCTGCGAAAGTCCGCCCCGCGTTGCGAAACGAGCTTGATCTGGCGCAAGGACGCCCCTCCGGCCACGACCCTGTTCGTACGACAGGTTCAGAAGTACGCTGGTAGCGCATTGCCAAAGAACCGGAAAACACGGAACGGGACCGACAGACACGCCTCACGACCGAGGACCTAGGGACTGCAGTCCGTAATCCTCCCTCACGAGACCCAACTCGACGTCGAGCCATGACAATCAGCTCGCCAACGAAACAATAATATGTGATTCAGATCTTCGACTTTTCTTCTCGCCGCTCGGCCCGCGATGAACTCGATGCGCATACCATTCCACTGCTTGTTGCCGATCAGTGTCCTATTCGCCTGCACGGTGGTTGCCTGTGGAGACGATCCAGGCGGAGCGGAAACACAAACAGCACGCGGCGGCGCAACCAGTGGATTCGCTGGCGGCGGTGGGAGCAGTACCGCTGGCGGGGGTAGCGGAACGGGCGGCAGTATCCAGTCAGAGCCGACCTACCATTCCCCCTACGACGTTACCTACGCCGAAGCGGGCTCCCTGATCATCGTCAGCGATGAGACCGCAAGTGACCTCGCCGTCCTCGACGCCAAAGACGGAGCCTTGGTGCACCAGGTGCCGTTGGCAGGAACGCCGAAGGGGCTTACCTGGTCGAGCGAACTCGGAAGGCTGTTCGTGACCGAATACAGCGCGGGCACGGTCGCCGAGATCGATGTCCTGGGTGGCACCGTCGTTCGACGTCTGGAGGTTGGGCGCAAACCGACCGATATCACCGTTTCAGCAGACGGCACCAGTCTACTGGTGACGGACTTCGCCAAAAACGAGATCGTGATCGTGGATCCATCGACAGGAGCGAAACGGTCCACGATCCCGGTCGCTCCCTATCCCTTTGCCGTGGCAGCGGTCCCCGGCGGGGACAAGGCCGTCGTCACCCACCTCATTGCGTCGAGTGATGCCACCCGATCCGACGCAGCATCCTCCGTGACGGTACTGCACGTTCCGTCCGCAACCGTGAGCGCCAGCGTTCGATTGCCCTTCGGTTCCTCGGCAGTGCACGGCGTCACGTGCTCCCCGGACGGTAAGTGGGCTTATGTCGTCCACACCTTGGGCCGCACCACCGTTCCGACAACTCACCTTTTCCGCGGTTGGATCAACACAAATGCTCTCTCGATCATCGATCTCACCGACGACAGTCTCTACGCGACAGTGCTACTCGATCGCATCAGTGAAGGTGCCGCAGATCCCTGGGGCGTTACCGTAAGCGCAGACGGCAAGAGCTTGTGGACCTCGGCGTCGGGAGCCCACCAGATCTTGCGGGTCGATCTCGCGCTGTTGCATCAGCTCCTCTCTGGCCAAATCCCTGACTCGCTTCGTCGCAGTGGCGGTCAAGAGCCGACGCTTTCGGATCGCAGTAAGAGCGGTTATACGAGGCCGCTCTCCGATGTCTGGTTCGAGATCGCGGCCGATCCGAGCAAACGCAGCCTCTTGGCAGAAGATCTGGGAGCCCTCCACGGAGCGGGCCTTTTGAGCGTTACCCGACTGACTCCCGCAGAAGGGCCCCGGGGAATTGCGCTATCGCCCGACGGTAAGCAGCTCGCGGTTGCTCTTTACTTTGCCGGGCAGGTTGGTCTGCTCGACGCGGCCACGGCGAGCGTCGAACGCTACTTGAGCGTCGGTGAAAAGCCACTCGAGACCCTACGACGAAAGGGCGAGCGACTCTTCCACGACGCCACGACCACCATTCAAAGTTGGTTGTCCTGCGCGACGTGCCATCCCGACGGTCGCGCCGACGGTCTGAACTGGGATCTCGGCAACGATGGTCAGGGGAACCCCAAGAACACCAAATCCCTCCTTTACTCACCGAATACGCCGCCCGCCATGGCGCATGGTGTGCGTGCCTCTGCCGCCGTCGCGGTCACGGCGGGATTCAAGTACATCAAGTTCGTGATGCCAGAGCCGGGGCAAGAACTGGCAGTGGCCACCTACGTAAACCGCCTCGCAGGCGATCCCTATCGCGCGACAGGTGCAGATCTGTCCGAATCCGCGCGGCGAGGTGAAGCCGCGTTCGTCAAAGCCGACTGTCAATCTTGCCACACCGGCAAATACACGACCGATCTCAAAATGCATGCGGTCGGAACCCGAAACGACACCGACTCGAGCGCGGATTTCGACACCCCAACGCTCACCGATCTGTGGCGGACCGCGCCTTACCTGCACGACGGCTCCGCTGCGACGCTAAAAGACGTTCTTACGACCAAGAACGAAGGAGACAAGCACGGGACGACATCTACGTTGACCCCGCAAGAGCTCGACGACTTGGTAGCGTACCTGCTCGAACTGGATGTCCCAACGCCGGATCCAGTGGAGCTCTTCCCCGCAGCGGGTCAAGCGGCGACGGCGAGCCCTCCCCAAGGAGTCAGTCCTACGCCAAAAGCCACGGACAACGCGCTCGATCTCTCCGATCCGAAGCTTGCCGTATTGGACAAGATCCTCTTCATCGAACGCGACTACCTGCCCACCGCGGACCATCCACGCGGTGGACACATGTGCGATCAGTACCACGGCTTCAACGCCAAGCCCGGCGGAGGCCTGTTCGTTCTCGAGAACGTCCTATCCGGTAACCCGACAGTCAGAGACGTGCTCGCCAATGCCACTTGCGCCAACGGGCCCCACCAAGGAAAGAAGCTCACGGGCGGTGGATTTTCGTCTCCCGATCTGCACTACGACGGCAAGCAGATCCTGTTCGCGTATACCGACATCGGGAGTTTCCAGACCTGGACGGAGTCATCGACTTTCCACATTTTCAAGGTCGACGCGGACGGCACCGGGCTCACACAGCTCACCGAGGGCCCTCACAACGACTTCGATCCCACCTGGCTCCCGGACGGAAGGGTCGTCTTCATCTCCGATCGCCGTGGTGGCTTCGGGCGTTGTCACCAGCGCCCCGTGCCGGTGTACACGCTGCACGTCATGAATGCGGACGGCTCGGGCATCGAGCCCTTGAGCCTTCACGAGACCAACGAGTGGCACCCTAGCGTCGACAACAACGGGCAAATCATCTACACGCGCTGGGACTACGTTGATCGCGGTTCCAACCAAGTCCACCACGGATGGATCACGACGCCGGACGGACTCGACGCCCGCGCCATTGGCACCAACTACGCTACTCGAGCCAACGTCACCCCACGCATGCTCCTCAACATCAGGGCCATTCCCGGCTCGAACAAGTTGGTCGGTACAGCCACCGCTCACCATCAACAAGCGTACGGTTCCCTCGTCGTCATGGATCCGGACATCGAGGACGACGATGGGATGGCCCAGTACCAAGTCTTGACGAAAGACGCCGGGTTTCCCGAGGCAACAGTGGGTCAGAACGACGATCACAAGTACGCAACGGCCTGGCCCATCGACGAGGATCTGGTTCTTGGTGGTTCACGATCCCGACAGCAATACACACGGCCTCGACCAAAAGCGCTTCGGCATCTACCTCATCGACGCGCAGGGCAACAAGAAGCTCATCTACCGTTCACCCACCCACTCCTGCCTCGATCCAATTCCCCTCGCGCCGCGCCCCATTCCTCACCGGATGACGCCGAGTCGAACCGCCGCCAAGACCGATCCATCTGTGGTGACCCTGCTCAACGTCTACGACAGCATGTTCCCCTTTCCGGAAGGAGCCAAGGTCGCGGCCTTGAGGGTCGTGCAAGTGTTCCCGAAGTCGACCCCGAACACGATCACCCCGCGCCTGGGTCACAGCGCGGTCCTGTACAACGATCAGAACGGCCGCGGCTCACTGGGCACGGTGCCCGTCGAGGAAGACGGTAGCGCGCGGTTCTACTTGCCTCCGGGCAAGCCGGTCTACTTCCAGGCACTCGACGCCGACGGCCTCGTCATCCAGACCATGCGCTCCGCGACGTATTCCGTGCCGGGCGCGACGCAGATCACTTGTCAGGGCTGTCACGAGCGACGCTACCGAGCTCCACGCCCGCGAGCCCGAATGCCGCTAGCCATGTCCAGGCCGCCGTCCACACTGAAGCCTGAAGCCGACGGCAGCTGGCCGCTCTCCTACGCCCGACTGGTTCAGCCCATCTTGGATGAGCGCTGCAAGGCCTGCCACGAGGGCAATGCCCGCACCTTCTCGCTCGGGGCTGGCAACTACCAGACCAATCCCGACCTTTTCTACACCTCGTACCGCAACCTCGAACCTTATCTCTCCTACCACAAGGCTCCCTACGACTTCGGACCGTCAGTGACGTTCCCCGGGAATTATGGCGCAAGAACCTCCCGGCTCTATCCCCTGCTCACCAATCACCAAGGCGTGAAGTTATCGAGCGAGGAACTGCGGACCATGGCCATGTGGCTCGACTTGAACTCCGACATGTACTCGGACGGTGAACAGCGCGACGCGCAGGCCCGCGGCGAGGCCATCACTCCCAGCGTCCAATAGCTCGATGCGTATTGCAGTGCATTCGCTAGGCCGTTCCGGAAGGATTCGCTCAGGAATCGACGAGCGAATGTCATCGGAACGGCGATCGAAGCCGTCCGGAAAACACAATGAATGGCTACCATCCCTGGGCTGACCGTCACCTCAGGACATCGATCGAAGCGTCTTCGCTCGCGCTCTAGACAAGCGTTCGGAGCACGTTGCCCACCGCTTCGACCACGCTATCGTGCGATGTATTGAGAAAGAAGTGTCCGCCTTGGTGAATACTCAAGGAAAAGCCGTCCAGAGTTTGCTCGGCCCATGCTTCGAGCTCCTCTCGCGATACGAGTGAGTCATGATCCCCCCAAGCGCAACCATTGGCACCGCGAGGGGCTCTTCTTGTCGATATTGGTAGGTTTCGACAACACTCAAGTCTGCACGCATCACCCGCGTCGTGACAGCTAGCAGCTCCTTGTCTTCCAGTACAGCCGCCGGGATCGGACGATATCTACTCGAAATCTCGCGAATGAAATCTGCCTCCGGCAACGCACGCAAGTGCGTTCGTTTGCGAGGTCGCTGCGGCGCAGGACAGGCCCCGATAAAGACGCAATTCGGCATTGGAAACCCTTGTCTTCGGCAATGACGCGTCAATTCGAATGCAATGAGTGCACCCAGACTGTACCCAAAGAAGGAAAAGGGGACGTCGAATGCCTCCTTCAACCCATTCGCAAGGGCCTCGACGAGGGGCTGCATGGCGTTGAACGGCTCCTCCTGCAACCGCCCCCACCTTCCAGGTAGCAAGACCGAACAGACCTCCGTCCCAGTTGGCATACGCCCAGGCCAATGACGAAACGTCCAGGCGTCACCCCCAGCATAGGGAAAACAAAACAGTCGATTCTTCGCACCCGAAGTTGGCTTTGGAATCAGCCACGTCGGGGCGACTTCCGCGCGCGACACGCGTGCCGTATTCAGCATTGAAGCATGCAAATCAACCACCTTTGAGTTTGTCTCACGTATGTGCATCACAGGCGCTCCCGGACTCGCCTGACTCAAATGGATCCCAAGGCTACCAAGGCGTCCTTCGACGCTCAATCCAAACTACACTCGACAATCGAAAACACACCAGGCACTGGAACCACACGAGAGATCTTCAAACCGGCATCAACTATCAGCCGACGCAGCTCCGGTATACCCCTAATTTCTCCGCCGGAGCAAGCGAGGAAAAACAAGTCCCGAAGGGTACTGTGCAAGTCAACGTCATCATCTGAATTGATATCTTCCACCACGATCAGGCGGGACTTGGTCGTCATTGCTGCGGCAGTATTCTTCAGGATCTTCACGACCCGTTCGTCACTCCAGTCGTTTAACACCTTGCTTATGACATACAATTCTCCACCACGTGGAACGGCATTGAACATGTCACCACCGACTAGTTCGATGCGCTCCAGAAGCCCACGAGACCCCAAATACTCTCTCGCTCGATCGATAGTCGCCGGCAAATCGAATAGCACGCCGCGCACCGATTGATGCTCCGACAAGATCCCCGCCAAAATCTGTCCTAATCCACCCGCGACATCGTACAATTGATCCGAAGCGACCAAAGGGATATGCAGCAAGGAGTGGGCCTAAACTGAGGTTCGAGTACACCTCCATCGCCCGATCCATGATCCGAAGGTGTTCCGGATCAACATGCCCGTACTCGTACCAAGTCAATCCGCCATTGTTCTTCTCGAACGACGAATTGCCGGTGCGAATACTGTAGCTTAGGCCCTTCATCGACTGGATCAAGGCGTCGCTCGCGAGATAGTCTGCAATTGGGCCGAGGGAATCGCCGGCTGGCGATGGTCGAAGCGCGGCCCCCCGCTCTGTAAGAGCGTAACGCCCATCGGACGACTCGCTCAAAAAGCCCACAACGACCAAGACACGAATGAGTCGGCGCAGAGCCGACACGTGCAGGTCCAAACGATTCGCCAACCCGACCAGCGTATTTGTCTCCCCGTCGAGGGCACGAAAGACACCAACCTCAATTGCGGCTTTGATCGCGAAGGAGATTCCATATCCTCCCAGCATCTCGAGCACCTCACCTTGAACGTCGTTGCTCATTACGTCCGCCAACTCTGTGCTTTGCATCTCATCCTCCTCGTACGCTTGTCGAAACACGGTGCTTGCAATCCGAATCCGAAGAGCCCATCTCACGTAAGGCACGGAACCGCGCTCGCTTCAGGCTCTCTTACGCGCGGGGTCGGTGCGTTTGGTACCATGGCAAGCTCGTTTACGGCCGAAAGGCTCGCCACGAGTACGTCGAGCACCTGCTTTATCTCACTGATGCTGATGATCAACGGCGGAAGCAATCGCATCACGGAATTGTGTCGACCGCCGGATTCTACGATTACACCGCGAGCAAAGCACTGCTTCTTGATTGCAGCTGTCAATGCCGGTGAATTGGCTTGTCGCCCCCAACTATCCTTTGGCTGAGTCGGATCGACGATCTCCACTCCAATCATCAGTCCCCTACCGCGAACGTCGCCAATGATAGGACAGTTTTTCTGTAGCTCGCGCAGCGTACCAAGAATGAGAGCCCCCTTTGCGCGGCATTGTTCGATTAGCCCTTCCTGCCGGATATAATTGATCGTGGCGATCCCAGCCGCCATGGCCATTTGGTTCCCTCGAAAGGTGCCAGCGTGAGCTCCCGACGACCAGACGTCGTATTTCTTGTCATAAACCAACACCGAAAGCGGCAATCCGCCACCCACCGCTTTCGAAACCAAGACAGCTTCCGGACGGATGCCAGACGACTCGAATGCAAACATGTCTCCGGTTCGGCCGAAGCCCGTCTGGATCTCGTCCAAAATGAGAGGAATATCGAGCTCGCTCGTGATCTTGCGCAATCCGCGGAGCCATTTATCGTCGGCCGGAATGCAGCCCCCCTCACCCTGAATTGCTTCGACGATCGCCGCGGCGGGCTTCACGATGCCGCTATTGGGATCCGTGAAGACGTTGCGAATGTAGTTTAGGCTGACTTCGATACTCTGAGCATCGTTGAGCCCGAACGGACACCGATAAAGGTACGGGTAAGGTAAGAAGTGTACATCCGGCAGCAGTCCTCTAACTTCCTTCTTCGCCTTTAGGTTTCCGGTCAAGGACATCGTCCCCTGGCTCATCCCATGATAGGCGCCGTGAAAGGCGACCACGGTGGAACGCTTCGTTGCCGTCTTGAAGAGCTTGATGGCCGCTTCGACCGCATCCGCACCGGTTGGGCCGCAGAATTGGATTCTTCGCATCGTTCCGAAAGGACGGCGGGAAGCACTCCAATAGAACCCGCGTAAATTCCGTCTTGATTGGCGTGGATAGATCGAGCCCATGCATGATGTGCCCACTGTCCAAGAACCTCTTCAAGGCGTCCACGACAACGGCATTATTGTGCCCGAGTGCAAGAGTACCCGCGCCAGCCAGACAATCGATGTACTCCCTACCATCCGAATCGATCACCCTCGAGTCCAGTCCCTTCTCGATCAAGATGGGAAATTCGTTGGCATACGTTCTTGCGTTCGACTCAACTGCCTTGAGATAGTTCAAAGCTCGGGTCGTTTCTTCGCTCTGTACTGACATCTAGATACCCCTCGCCTTTCTAAAACTGCACACACGGCTCATGCTCTGCGGATAAGTGCGTTTGCGCGCACTGAGGGCGTTCCTCGCCTCCGCCTCGTCATCGAGGCGCGGTCTTCGAAAGTGACGCTTGCTGTAAGTCTCGCGAGCGGAAGAACGGCCTCTCCTTCGAACTCGCGAGACCTGCCAATCTCAGCTGAGCTACGGGTTCCCCCGCGGCCTCGTCAATTCTCCTGAGTTCGGAACTTCTTTCCATCGTCCCGACAGGCGAACTGAATCGCAAACCGCCCGGAAGAGACGGCTCGTATCAATCCGCCGACCAACGTCCACTGACCGCTCATGTAAAAGTTGTCCAACCCGGGCAGCTTCATTCCACTATTCCCGAACTTCTCGGCAATGTGTTCCGCACCACTGAAGGGCTTCCAACAAGCGATACTGCCGCGATGGTTGCCCGTGTACCGCACCATCGTCATTGGCGTCGAGACGTCCGTCACTTCGATTTGACTTCGAATTTCTGGGTAGGTGCGCTCCAGTCGCTGGATCACGAACTCCGACGCCCGCGCTTTCTCTGCCTTATAGGTGTCCTGATTTTCGTAGGCCCTACTCCAGAAGTCGTAGCTCGTAGAATACCAAGCGTACACCACAGATTTTCCAGGCTGTGCGAAACCGTGGTCGTACTTGGTCCGGTTCTGTATGCAGATGCTATTTACCGCAGGCGCAGGAAGCCCGCTCAGTTCCGCATCGGTCAACAGATGCGTTACGCTGTGCGGCATCATCGGGAATGTACGATCGACCCCAAGGAACACTGCGACAATCCCGCTGATGATGTGAGGCTCTTTGGCGTATTCGTTGTACAAAGTATCGATCGACTTGTCGACGTACTTCCCATCCAACATATCGTACACGACGGTACGCCCGTCACACGCAGAGATGACGATATCAGCAAAGTCACATGATCCATCGTCGAATTGGACACCTATCGCCCGGTTCCGTTCGACCAAGATCTTCTTGATCCTTTTGCTGTAAATGATCTCTCCCCCCAGCTGTTCGTAGCGTCTCGCAACGGACATTGCGATGCCTAACGAGCCCCCCTCCGGGAAGCCTGCATTTCCCTTCCATGCCGTGGACAAAGTGGTGTAGTGAGGCACCAACGGCAAACTGGTTTCCACGAAAAATACGTACTTGAACGCCTCGCGAAGGAGCGGGCTCTTGAACCGACTCACGAACTCGTTGATGTTCGTCTCACTGGCATTCCCCAAGAACTTGAAGTGCCCAAATAGCGAGAGCGCAAATTTCAACCTCTCCAACCAAGGCGTCAGCTTGGTCGGCGCCATGAAGATTTGCTCGAAGTCGAGTCGTTGAAGTCGCCGACATCCATCGCAAAACTCTACGATGGGTTCACGGTCCTCCGGCGAGATTCGAAGCAGGTGGGCTTGCAGCTTGTCGGGATTGACATAGAAGTTGACCATGCTTCCGTCAGAAGCCTGAACTTGGTTGAAAATGTCGAAGTTCGTGATTCTTCTTTCCCTGAAGCGCCCCCAACTCGCGAAAAATCCGATTGGAGGGGAAGGATTCACCCGTTCCCCACATCCACTCGATACACGGATTGAAAAGGTAGCCCTTCCGTTTCCAAGCGGTGCAACTTCCGCCTGGTATGTAGTGCATGTCGTAGATCTTGGTTCGATATCCGTTCATTTCCTCCGTAGCAGCCTGCAGCCATGCCTGCGAGCCCTGCACCAACCACGATGATTGTCTTCCGCTCGGTCATGGCTGCCCCTCCAGCTCTTTGCCCTTGGCCAGACTGCCTGAGCTCACGATGATTTCTCCGAATCACGTCCGCGTTCAGATGAACATGCTGTTCGTCGAGCATATCCTCGTGTCGACCAAACCCTTTGACGACGATGGTTTCCGTCTGCGAGCTCTTCCTCCAACTCTCTTCCTTGGAAACGCCGTATTGGCTCAGCCCTTCTATCTGAATCGAGTCATCAACCATCAAGCTGACTCTGGCCTTCACTTCGCCGGTGCTCACGTGGTTTCTGCTGAATTCAATGTAGTCCTTGGCCATTTGCAGGGTATAGGTCTCGACGACTTCCGATCCGATGTGCTTCTTGAGATGTTGCCCAAGCTCTTCCTCGAACATCTTCACGTCTGCCTCGTTGAACTTGAAACGCTCGCGAACTCGGTACGCATCTAGAACAACGATGTCCTTTACCGCGTGCCCGCGGCGTTCGAGCTCTTTACCAACCTCGAACGCGAGATTGCCGCCCAAAGAATAGCCAAGGAGCAAGTACGGACCTTTCGTGTCATGCTCCGTGATCAGATCGGCGTAACGCGATATCTTGTCGTTACCAGTGATGTAACTAAACGAAACGAGTGAATAGTCGTGGAGCCGCTCAGCTAGCGCACGATAGACGATGCCGTACCCACCAGCCGGAGGGAAACAATATATTGCATTCTCCCGCTTCGGATTGAATACGACGTATGGCTTCTGTTCTTGAGTGCCTCCCAACACGGCATCTCGAACGACGTTCGCCATTGCCTCGAGCGTTGAGTGCTTGAACAATTGACCTACCGACAGCACGACACCAAATTCATTTTGAAGTGAAATCAACAACTCTACTAATTTGATCGACGTACCGCCAAGCGCAAAGAAGTCATCTGAGGTACCGATACCTTCGACGTTGAGCAGCCGGCTCCACACGGACGCCACCCCTTTCTCGAAAATTGTCGTCGGCTGGTCGACGCCGCTATCGAGGGTCTCGACGTCCGGCGCAGGAAGTGCCCGCGTGTTCACCTTTCCATTGGAAGAAATCGGCACTCGCAAGACATGCGTAAAGGAGTACGGAACCATGTAGTGCGGGACACGCTCCGCCAGGTAATCCCGCAATATCCTTCTTTCGATTCTGTTCGCGTCCTTCGAGACATAGTAGGCGTAGAGACAATTCTCTCCGTCAGAGCCCTTTCCAACGGTTACCGCTGCGTCCTGAACGTCGGGATGGTTCTTTAGGTGTGCCTCGATCTCCCGAAGTTCGATGCGGAACCCTCGCACCTTCACCTGCTGGTCGCTTCGCCCAAGCAGATGAATGAGCCCGTTGTCATCCCACTTTGCGGTATCCCTCGTTCGGAAAAGTCTGATACTTTCGCCATTGAGTTGAGCATTGACGAAGCTACGTTGGTTCAGCTCTTCGTCCTTCACGTAGCCCATAGCAACGCCATCGCCGCCGATGCACAATTCGCCTGGCACCCCAATCCCCACGGGCTTCAAGAACTCATCGAGAATGTAGAGGGTAGTATTGGCAAAAGGTCGTCCCGCAATTGGCACGATGGCCGTGTCGTTGAAGGGATTAGCATTTCCTTCGAAGTACGTACTGTCAATCGTCGCTTCTGTAAGCCCGTAGGTGTTGATGACGCGAGTGCCCTTGCCAGAAAGGGTCTTTAGCCTCTTGTACTCCGCGACCGTCCACACATCGGAGGAAACCACCACGACCTTCATGAATGACAGGTCTTTCTTCGTCGTCTCCAGGTAACGCATGACGCCACGAATCACAGCAGGTACGAATTCTGCGAATTTGACTTGCTCGCGCTGCATGACGTCGTACAGCATCGGGACGTTGAGTGTGACCTCTTTGCGACAAAGAACGAGCTTTCCGCCCGAGCAGAGAGCACGAACGAAGTCGCCCGAGAACACGTCGAAGCTGAAGTTTGCCATTTGCAAATGGGAACTCACTCCGTCGCGAAGACAGTAGGCCGACTCGTATGACTGGTACATCGAGAGCCAGTTTCCGTGAGAGATGGCGACGCCTTTGGGCTTTCCCGTCGACCCAGACGTGTAGATGACGTAGGCCTTGTCCGACGGCTGATTCACGTTCTGCAGATTGCCGTCGTCTTGTTCGTCGAGTTGGCGAGTAAGGGACGTAAGGTCCACCAATTTTGCACCCGCCGGGATCTCGGAATCGCTCACATCGTCGCAAAGCAGCCACTTCACCTCCGAGTTCTCGAGAATATAGCTTGCTCTATCTTTCGGCAAATCTGGATCCAAAGGAACGTACGCACCACCCGACTTGATGATAGCGAGAACCGCGACGATCATCTCGCAGGATTTCCGCATACGGATCCCTACAATCTCCCCGCGGACGACGCCGAGCTTTCGGAGATATCTCGCCAGCTGGTTCGCCTTCGCGTTCACGTGTTCGTAGGAATAGTAGGCGGTGTCGCCCGAGTCCGAGGGGGCAGCGACAGCGATGGCGGCAGGGGCTTCCTTAGCTCGTCGTTCGATCAGCTGGTGTACGAGTGCGTCCTCCGCGCCAAAATTGACGACCCCTCTCCAGCTACCCAAGATGTTCTGTTTCTCTTCATCGGTCATCATGTCGCACTCTGCGACGCGGCGAGTCGGTGCTTTCAGGATGTCCTTTAGCAGCGCGACGTAATGGTCTGCCATTCTCTTGATCGTCGAGCGGTCGAAAAGGTCCGTGTTGTACTTGAACACGGCCTGAATCGTGTGCGTTTCCACGCTTTCGAAGACCGACAGCGTGATATCGAACTGACCTTCTTCCTCGGGAAGCTCGATGTACTTGATCGGGATCCCATTTTCTTCACTCGGCGGCTGGTGCACGAGGAGATTGAACATGACTTGGAATATGGCAGAACGACTAGCATCTCGTTCTAGGCCGAGTTTCTCGATCAACAAGCCAAATGGATACTCCAGATTATCGAGAGCATTCATGACCAGCGACTGAACCTGCTGGAGCAGCTCGCTGTACTTCGTCTGCTTTTCGAAGCGTAGTCGGAGCGGAAGCGGATTGACGAAGTATCCATAGACATTGGAGAACTCCTCCTGAGTGCGCCCGGACACCGGCGTCCCGATGATGATGTCCTCTTGCCCGCTGTACTCGTGCAGAAGCACGTAGAACGTGCTGATTAGAACCATGAATAGCGTCGCGTTCGTGTCGCGCGACAGTTGGTTGACGGCCGCCGTCGTCTCGGGATCGATTTCGAAAAAGAACGAATCCCCATGATTGGTTTGAACGAGGGGACGCTGCCTATCCGTCTGCAAGTTGAGAACGGGCAACTCCCCCGAAAGGCTCTCCTTCCAGAAGTCGAGCATTCGGTCGCCCTTTTCGCTTCCAAGGAGCTTCGCTTGCCAATTAACGAAGTCGAGATACGTCGCATTCAACGCTGGGAGATTCGGTTTGCTACCGCTCTTGATGCTTCGATAAGCCTGGAAGACATCCCCTAACGTCAAATAATTGGAAATGGCGTCAGACACGATGTGGTGAACGGTGACGGCCAGAATGTAGCTCTCCGCACCGCACTTCAGCAGTCTCAGGCGAAGTAGCGGATCATTCTCGAGATTGAAGTTCTTTCTCGCCATCTCGACGATTAGGCTATTTACCGAATCCTGCGAGAGGCCTTGCACGTCGATGAACTCGAAGTCCTCTCGTACGGTCGGAGAAATACTCTGTACTGGTTGATTATCTCTGAGCACGAAGCTTGCCCGCAAAGCCGGATGACGCAGAATGAAGTGGCGCATCGCCTCGAACATCACTTCCACGTCGATGTCGGCAAGCATCTCGATCGCCCCTGCGACGTTGTAGGCGAAGCTATCGGGGTTGAGCTGCTGCAGGAACCAGATGGCCTTTTGCCCCCAGGACAAGGGATATTCCGACTGGTTGGTGGCGATTTCCACCGAGCCAGCCGCATCGGTAGAACCAACTTCCTTCGCTATCTCGCAAAGGCCGTCGTGGCATTTCTCTGCGATCTTCGCGATGGGTAACCCGCTCAATAGGTTCACGACGCTGGTTGAGTAACCCAGATCCGTCGTGATCCGATTTTCTGAGATCGATCGCCATGATCGAGTCGAGCCCGAGCTGATTCAAGGAAACGTTGAGGTCGATCTGCGTCCGCTTGAGACGCAGTACCTTTTCGATCACGTCCACGAACCCCTCTCGCACCAGTTCGAGGCGACGTTCCGAGTCGGTTGCGTTGAACACGTCGATGAAGCTCGTGGCCTGAGAAGCTTCCTCGGGCTGCCCCAATTCGACGATCTCGCTGATCAGTGGCGGTACGCTCGAATACCAAGAAATGAAGGCCCGCCAATCCGAAATAGAGTTGACGACGACCAAAGCCGAGTTCTGGCCCAGCACTCGGTCCAAAACACTCATTCCGGTCTCGGGTTCAATGCTGTTCATCCCGCGGTTGACCCGATAGTGTTCGATGAGGTTCAACTCCTTGACCATTCCAATGGCCCAAGGTCCCCATGCGACGCTCATTGCTGGCAATCCGAGCCCCCTTCGGTAGTGCGCCAGAGCGTCGAGGAAGGCGTTACCCGCCGCGTAATTCGTTTGTCCTGCAGTCGTCACCAATGATGCAATCGAGGAAAAGAGTACGAAATACTCGAGGGGCTGATCCCAAGGTGCTTGTGGAGCAAATAGGAGCCTAGCACTTTGATGTCGTAGACCGCATCGAAGGTGGTTCGCTCCATCGCGCCGATGAGCGTGTCCTTCACGACTCCGGCGGAGTGAAATACGCCGCGGATTGGTGGATGTCCCATTTGCTCGAATTCGGAAAGGTACGCAGATAGCTGCGCTTCGTTCGCGACATCGATTCCGGCCGTGATAACGTCGCACCCGAGGGACTCTAGCTCCTTGATGAAGGACAGATTCTCTCCATGCGACTACTGGAATCGATCCGAGACCACTCCTTACGCGCCGGTATCGCAGTTCGTGCCATCAGGATGAGGCGACGCGCGCCCTGCTTGACGAGCATCCGACAAAGGTGCTGACCAATGGCGCCAAAGGCGCCCGTTACGAGATAGCAGCCGTCCGCTCGGAGCCGCGTCGGCAGGGATTCGTCAGGGACTCAATCCGCTTGAGGCGACTCGTGAATCGACGATGGCCTCGCCAGCCAACTTCGTCGTCTTGGCCCAAGCTGTCCAGTTCCTCGAAAATGCGTTCGGCTTCCTTCTCCGTATCGCTCGAAGCGACGTCGAGATCGATCAGCTTCCCGCGGTTTTCCTCGAGCTCCTGATACCAGAGTACTCGGCCAATTCCCCATACGGGAGCCGCCGCGGGATTCACCGTGCCGAGGCTACCGCCAATCGCCTGAGCGCCACGTGTGACGATCCACAGCTTGGCAGCGGAACCGCTCTCCTTGATGGCTTTGGCGATGCTGAGCGCCGAATAACTCACCAATCCGCTTTGCGACTTGCAGGTCACCGAGCGACTTCATCCCGCGCTCGCCGACGTCGAGGTTCCAGAGGTGGATGATGCCTCGACAGGTTCGCTTTTGCTCGACGAATTCTTGCAGCAACCGATTGACGTCTTCATGCCTTTCGGGCGCAACGGTCGCGGCCGAACCGCCGAGAGAGAACGCTTCTGCCGGCGTGACGAGGAGACAGTAGCTACCCCGCTGTTCGAGCAACTTCGCTAAGTTTTTTCCGAGACCTTGCCGATCGGCAAAGATTATCCAACCGTCCTTAGGACTGACTTGGCTGGCCTTGGGCTCACTGCTCTTCGGCTCAGTCGCATTGAGCTCCCTCAATGCCTTTTCGATCCATTCGACGTGATAGAGCCAATTGTCGATGGTGCTTACCGATACACTTCCGGTCACTTGCTCGACGGATCGGGCCAAAAACCCCTTTATCTCGCCGAATGCCTGACCGTCTGCGTCATAAAGCGTAATATCGCCCCTCATTTCGCTCGAGCTGTCGACATGCACACGCGCGTGAGCCCAAAGCTCCGACACGGAACCGACGTCGAGTCGAAGTTGCTCGATCGAGATGGGAAGCCGAATGCCCGTCTGCGCACCTTCCACGCCCGACTGACGAAAGGCCTTCGTTGCCGTAATGAACGCCTGCAAGCACGCGTCGATGAGACTCGGATGAACGCGGTACGAAGCGATGTCCTTTGCGCATCCCGGAGGAAGGATGATACGAGCCAACGCCTCGCCCGGCTTCGACCAAACGTCTTGCAGACCTTGGAAGCAGGCACCGAACGGTACCCGCATTTCGGCGAACCTGTCGTAGCAACTGGCGCGCTCGAGGCGCCCTCCGATTAGGCCTTGGATTGCTTCGAAGTCGGCGTGCTCCGCGATTCTGAAGGACGGAAGTAGGCGCAGCTGGCCGGAGGCATGTTCACTCGTGACGCCGACACCGTCCACGTCACTGAAGGTTACGACCCTGAATTCAGAACGCTCGCAATTGAGCGAGACCTGAACGTTCTTGAACTCCTTGTCCGATAGGAAGAGCGCTTTCTTGAACTCCAGTCGATCAATCGAGCACGCTGATTGCCCCGTCAGCTTGCCAAGGGCCGCCAACGCCATTTCGATGTACCCCGCGGCGGGAAAAACCACGTTACCCTGGATTTCGTGATCGGCAAGATAAGGGTTTACTTCGGTGTCGAGCTTCACTTCCCAATAGGGCTCTGCCGTGGGCAGTCGTTGGCCGAGCAAAGGATGATCCACCCGATCGAGCCTCATCTGCTCGACACGAGGAGGCTCCACCCAGAAGCGCTCCTTCTTCCAGGTGTATGGCGGCAACGAAACGAAGTTCCCCGCTGGGTATAGCAGCTCCCAATTGATTCGAAAATCCAAGATTGCTGAGTTCCGCCAACCCGGACAGAAGAGTCTGTTGCTCGTTTTCGGCGCGCCGAAGACTGCATAACAACTTAGGTGCCTTCTGCTTCGCGGCGCAGCATTCCGATATCGAATTGCGCAGCACGGGATGTGGTCCAATTTCAAGAAAGAGTTCGAAGCCGTCATCGACGATGTGACTCACGGCCTTCGCAAATAGGACCGAATTTCGCACTTTCCCACCAGTATTCCGCGTCGAGTTCCGTTCCGTCGACGACATGTCCCCGCGCCGTCGAATAAAGCGGAACGTTGGCCCGACGCGGCTCAATCGTCCGCAACGCCTCGACGAGGCGGTCCCGGATTGGGTTCCATGTAGGCGCTGTGAAACGGAACCTGCACGGTCAATAGCCTGCAGAAAGTCCCCTGCTTCTCGAGGGTACGCTGCAACTCGATCAAAGCCAACTCGTCTCCCGCCAACGTGACGGAGCTTGGGCTGTTGACAGCGGCAATCGAGATCCGCTGACCGTAGTCCTTGATGAGCGGCCTCACCTGCTCTTCGGGCAGCCCGACTGCCGCCATCTTCCCTGTTCCGCTCACGGTTTGTTGCAGACTACTTCGGTTGACGATGACCTTTACGGCATCTTCGAAGGAGTAAACCCCTGACTCGTAAAATGCGGCGGCTTCGCCCGTGCTGTGCCCGACGATGGCATCGGGGGTGATTCCAAGGGATCGAAACAGCGCGGCCAACCCCAATTGCAGGGCAAAATTGGCTGGCTGAGACAACCATGTTTCAGCCATGTTCGACTTGTCTTCGGGCGCGTTCAGCTCTTTTATCAGCGACCAGTTCGCGAGCTTTTTGATCGCCTCGTCGCAACGGTCGATCATCTTGCGATAGACGGGTTCCGTTTCGTAAAGCTGACGCCCCATAGCCCACCACTGAGGCCCCATTCCCGTAAACACCCACACCAATTTCCGCCTACTCCCCTCCCACTTCCTTCCGACGATTGCGGCGGAAGACGCGTCGCCGGCAACGAAGCTGCTAAGCTTCTCTTTGAGTTCCTCCGCCGAAGAAAAGATGAAGGAGGCGCGCTCTTCAAGCTGCTCTTTCTTAAGACCCAGCGTAAACCCTACGTCCTCCAGGTTTAAATCGTGGACCTTGTCTCCGATAGACGGAAGCCAAATCGATCAGGCTCTCGCTGTCTTTGGCGGTGAGCGTGATGAGTTTGGGCTTCGTTCGACCTACCTGGGTCGCCCTCCGTTGCCCGCCAACCGCTGGCGCCTCTTCCAAGATGGCGTGCGCGTTACTTCCCCCGAATCCAAAGGAATTCACGCCAGCTCGAGCGGGCCCCTCATGCTCGGGCCATGCCAGTAATTCGGTCGGAATCTCATAAGGCCACTTGGAGATCTCGATCTTCGGGTTGAGCCTCTTGAGATGAAGGTGCGGCGCGATTTGGCGGTTCTTCAGGCACATGACGGTTTTGATGAGGCCCGCCATGCCCGCCGCCGATTCTGCGTGCCCCAAGTTCGATTTGACGGAGCCGATGTAACATTTCGTATTGGGCTTCCTGCCTCGACCAAGCACTTCCCCGAGCACGTTCGCCTCGATCGGATCTCCAACGGGTGTGCCGGTGCCATGGGCCTCTACGTACTGGAGCTCCCCCGGGCGGATTCCGGCTTCTTCGCAGACGCGCTCGATCAGCGTGATTTGCGCATCCGGATTCGGCACCGTGATGCCATTGGTATGACCATCTTGGTTGACGCCAGTACCAATGATGACGGCGTGAATACGGTCCCCATCGCGAAGCGCATCAGACAGTTTCTTCAGAACGACGACCCCAACTCCTTCGGAACGGACGTACCCGTTGGCACTGTCATCGAAGGGATGGGAGAAGCCCGTGGGTGACAGAAAACCGCCCTTGGATTCCGCGATGGTGTACTGGGATGCCGATTGCAGGAGGACACCACCGGCAATTGCCATGGGGCATCCGCCTTCTTTGATGCTCTGGCAAGCAGCATGTAGCGCCGTAAGAGACGAGCTGCACGCGGTGTCAATCGTCATGCTGGGACCGCGAAAATCGAAGATGTACGAGATACGGTTCGACAACATCGTCATCATGACGCCGGTCGACGTATGCGCGGCGAGCCTATCGAAATTGCTGCCACCAAATTGAAGTATCTTGTAATCGACGGTGAACCCACCAATAAAGACGCCAACGTCCTTGCCGGCAAGTTCCTTCGGCTTTTGCGCTGCGTCCTCTAGCGCCTCCCACGTCACTTCGAGAAGCTTGCGCTGCTGCGGATCCATGTATCGCGCTTCGCGTGGCGTTATCCCGAAAAATGCCGGATCGAATTCGTCGAAACCATCAATGTAGCCGCCCCATTTCGTGATTGTCTTTCCTGGCTTATCCTTGAACGAACTATATACGGTATTGGTCCCGTACCGATTCGGCGGAATTTCCGTAATACAGTCCTTGCCGCTCTTCAAGTTACTCCAAAAAGTCTCAGGATCGTTCGCCCCACCGGGAAAGCGACACCCCATGCCTATTATTGCAATCTTCTCGTTGTTATTGTTTTTCACAGGCTGACTCCCCTTGTGCGCAACACAATCCCGAACTAAATCCGAGCAGGTTCTCCGTTGAACTTTCGACAAAGAGACACCCCAGCCCCGCCATGCATTCGGCAACTCATGCCGCAAATGAACGCATCTCACGGGCCCATGCTTCAGCAGACGTGTCTATTTCAATAGCGGCGTATCTTCTCGCGCGACGTATCTTCTCGCGCGACGTATCTTCTCGCGCGACGTATCTTCTCGCGCGACGTATCTTCTCGCGCGACGTATCTTCTCGCGCGACGTATCTTCTCGCGCGGCGTATCTTCTCGCGCGACGTATCTTCTCGCGCGACGTATCTTCTCGCGCGACGTATCTTCTCGCGCGACGTATCTTCTCGCGACGTATCCTCTCGCGACGTATCCTCTCGCGACGTATCCTCGCGACGTATCCTCTAGCGACGTATCCTCTCGCACTATCATTCAGTGAGCTACTATAGCCCCAGTAATATCGTACACAGACTTGCAGACTGCCCCTGCGGTTCCGACGCCACCCCTCTTTGCAGTCAAGATCACTTGCTTTGATCGCATCCTCGAAGGCTTCGTTGTCGGCTGCGGTGCGTCCTCACGTAGCAACTTACGCTCTGGGCGCTCTTTCTCCGCATTTTGCCTCCGTCTCGCCATCGAAGCGCGGTCTTCGCAAGTGATTCTTGCTGTAGTGTCCAGCCGGCTCACAAAATCCTAGATCTCGGGCTACAATTACAAGACGCCGCAACACGGCACACGAACAATCCACCACGACCCAATAATTGTCAAGTTACACTTTTCATTTTTGTGAGCACTCCGCAACTGAGTAAGATGAAGTCACGCATCTAGGAAGATGCCAATCGGGCGCTAGCGACGACGGATCCCCAGTGGCTCTCGTTCGATTTCCAATGTCTCACCGCTACACCAAGACAAGACCAAAGTCCCCAATCGCAGCACTCTCATTGCAAACCTCGACTCACAACTTTCAGCACCACTCTGGACCGAACCATCGGCACCAGTTTGACTCACGATGATCTAAAAAGTAATATATCTTTTTTGTGTATTTTCGGAAGGACGTTCTCTTCTGGACCTAAATGTTGCTTGATACACCGCTACTCCGCGCGCTCCCAAGACTCGAAGGACGCACGAGCAGCACGCCGTTCGTCCGCACTTCGAAGTATCTTCTCGACCACGAAGCGTTCGGCGCTCCCTCGAGGAGCACCCGGCTCACTCGCCCTCGCGCGTCGGCGTTAACAAAAGCCCGCCTCGCTCTCAGCGAGAAAAAGAAGAAACTCACGACGCCTCCTCTGGGGCGGCGACCGGTTTGATTGCCGCCACGAAATACCGAAACCGAAGCGAGTCGAGCGCCCTTGGAGCGAGCGCCGGAAGACGACTAACCGTCATCTGAGGAGCACAGCGAGAGGCCGCTCGGCGCAGCGAGAGGTTCAGCTTTGTATTAGCAATTCGAACCGGTCGGTGCTCTGGCGATTCGCTTCGGTGTCAGTGTCGTCACGAACGGGAAACAATCCAAGTCACCATGCCAAAGTCTCTAGGGATCCCGCTTGGAATTCTTCACGGAAATGGCTCCTTCCGTTGACCAAGATCCGATTTCGGTGTCGGTCGCTCGCCGTATCGAAGTCGTCCATCTATATTGCTGGCTCAATTCTAGCCGGAAACGGCGTCGCGCTCTCGATAGACTCAATCACTCACTGCATCGGTGTCTATTGGTCTCATTCGAAGCATGGTTCGTAAGAATTTGCTCCACTCGTGGACCTCGAGTTTGCTCCACTCGGCTCGAAGAGGATCGCCCTCGTGGAACTTGCCAATCGGTTGCTATCTTTCGTATTCTGTGTCTCACTCGGGCCACGTCAGTAAGAGCTTATTCCCGTGTCGTGGTCTTCGGCTGACCCCGTTCCTTTGGATATTTCGCCGTCGCCCCTTCCAGTGGTCCCCTGTCACTGCCATTCGTGCCCGAGGTTGTCGTCTCTGGTTCTTCGTGGCGGGTGCTCTGTGGAATTTTACCCCTTCCGTCGTTGCCTTTGGGGCTCCTTCTGTTCAATTTGGCAATGACCCGGCGGAACTTTTCCTCGTGTCCAGCTGCGTTACCCCCCTGACGACTCGAACCGATTCATCGGGGATCCGGCGCCTGCAATCCCCGCTCTCTATCGTAATGCTTGGGCCGTGGATTTTCGCGAAATCTCGCACGAATGAGCGGGATTGCCACTTCGACAACGGCGTCCTTCTCCCCGCGCTCGCGTGCTACACAATGTTTTACGAAACCAGAGTCATCACTCAGCCGCGCGGACCCGCGATTTGACCGATTCCTGCCGTAGGTCGATTGGAATCGATTGGTGAGCGCAACCGTCGCTACCTTCGAAAACGCGATTCGTCGAGTTTATACCGTTGCTCGACTGGATTTGGCTTTGTTACTCATCGTGCAAACCTTCCGCATCCTGAACGACACTTCATGCAGAACACCGTGGTTTGCTGCGTCAGCATGCGTCGCCGCGGGCACCGCCCAAAGAATGGATGCGCGGGACATTGAGCAAGGATCGAGCCAAGCAATTCACGCTCACTTCACCGCGGTAATCACACCGACTGCGGTTGTGTGACCGAGTGGGTCGGCCGGATTCCTGGCGCCAGCTGCCGACTTTCCGGCAGTGACTCGGACCCTGGATCGGCGACGTACCTAGTGATGGGAGCCAAGACTCCGCTATCCAATCGAACTCACTGAAATTGGCCTCGACCGTGGTACTCTCGCGCCGTCGTTGGAGGCATTCCCGTGGAACCCGTCACCGAGAGCAATTTCGACCGAGTGCAGTGGCTGGTGCTGGAAAACCGGCTCCGTCGTTTCGGTCGAGGGGGCATCTTCTTCGGTCCAGTCTTTTGGACGTTGATCTTGCTCATCCTCTGGGGCGACACAGCGATTTGGCGCCGCTGGGTTCTAGGCGGGGTGGCCACACTGAGCGTCTTCGGTACCTGCGCAAAGGTGATTTGTCCGAGCCTTCGTAAGAAGACATTCCCGCGGTTGGAGTGGCTTGCGGAAAAGTTCATTCAGCGTGCGTTCTTCACCGGGACGGTCCTCGGGGTCTTCATTCTTGCTACAGGGGGATTTGACGGCCCCTTGCTCCCGATTGCGATCCCGCTCGTGTTCTTTGTTGGTTCGGTAGCCCCGGCGAGAGCGCTCGTGGCAACCACCGTGGCGACGACATCGATCGTCGCGTTGATGGCCATGGTGGCCCAACGGAGCTGGGTTTCGGATGCGTTGCCCATCGTCTTTGGGGGAGGCGCCAATGTGCCTCAGTCGCCCGTGCTGCTTTATTCCAAGGCGGGGGCCTTGGTATTTCTGCTCGTGTGGGCCGCCGGCATGTCTCATCAGGTACGGAGCGCGTTTCTGGAGATTATCAAGCAGGCCTTCAACGCCAAGGACGAATTCCTCCAGGGTCATGAAGCTCACGCGCGTGAACTGACCGCACTCACCGGAGAGCTCGCTCACGAACTGAAGAACCCACTGGCAAGCGTGAAGGGCCTCGCTATTCTCATTGGCCGTGACGTAAATGAGGGGCGGGCAGCAGAACGCCTATCGGTGCTGAAGGCAGAAGTGGATCGCATGGAGCAGACCCTGCACGAATTTCTGACGTTCTCTCGGCCGCTCGTGCCCCTCAGTCAGTCCGAGGTCAGCTTGAAGCACTTGTGCGCGTCCGTGGTGACCATGCATGAGGGAATGGCACATTTGCGACAAATCACGTTCAACACGCGCAATTTGCGCCCAATCGTGGCCTATTGTGATCCTCGCAAGGTCAAGCAACTCTTGACGAACTTGCTACAAAACGCCCTTGAAGTCAGCCCGCCTGGAAGCGAAGTCGAGCTTGCAGTATGGATGACGACGGACGGCGGGGCACGACTGGAAGTGCTCGATCGCGGTCCCGGTGTATCGAAGCGGATTCGCCAACGGCTCTTCGAGCCCGGAGTAACGGACAAGGAGCACGGCTCGGGGCTCGGGCTTGCGCTCGCACGCGGGTTGGCGCGCCAACACGGGGGAGAGCTTTCCCTCGAACCGAGAGAGGGCGGCGGTTGTATCGCAGTGCTGACCTTGCCGGCCCGCAAGCAAGGAACGGAAGGACCGGAGGAATGACGGCAAGGGCTTTGGTCGTCGATGACGATCGCGCTGTACGCTACACGCTGCGCGGCTTCCTCGAAGACGAGGGGATTGAAGTAGACGAGGCCCCCGATGGAGAGGTGGCACTCGAAAGGATTGCTCAACAACCCTTCAACTTGGTCATCACCGATTTACGGATGCCAAAAGTCGATGGTTTGGAGCTATTGCGACGCAGTCAAGGCTTCGTTCCGAGACCGAAGATCATCCTGGTTACGGCGCATGGCTCGGAGCGGCAAGCCGTGGAAGCCATGAAGCTCGGTGCGCTCGATTATTTCCGGAAACCCTTCGACGAACGGGAGATTTTGTCCGTAGTTCGACGCGCCGTTGCGACCGTGCAGCTCGAGCAAGAAAACGAGAAACTTCGGGGGGAAGTCAACTTACTTCACTCGCTCATCTTTGCGTCACCGCTCATGTCGGCGCTTGCAGTGCTGCTCCGACGAATTGCGCCCCGCAACGTGACGGTGCTCATCACGGGTGAAAGCGGCACGGGTAAAGAGCGCGTCGCCGACGCACTCGTGCGAGCTTCTTTGCGATCGCAGCAGCCATTCGTGCGCTTCAATTGTGCTACGTTGTCGCCGGAGCTCGGGGAAGCGCAACTCTTCGGTCACGTGCGCGGGGCATTTACTGGCGCGGTTCGCACGCGGACGGGGCTCTTTCGCGAAGCCAATGGTGGCACGCTGCTTCTGGATGAGGTGGGAGAGCTCTCCGCAGAATCTCAGGCTAAACTCCTCAGGGTGATTCAAGAGGGCGAAATTCGACCGATTGGGAAGATCGCACCTACCACGTGGACGTGAGGCTCCTCGCAGCGACGCACCAGGATCTATCGGCTCTCGTCGCGAGCGGACGCTTCCGCGAGGATCTGTATTATCGCCTCAACGTAGCAACCCTTCACGTTCCGCCACTGCGAGAACGTTCGGAGGACATTCCGGTGCTCACGCAGCACTTCTTGGGAAGAGCCGTGGAGAGATTTGGTCTGCCCACCGTGGCAACGACCCCAGAACTCATGACACGACTCATGAGCTACTCATGGCCAGGCAACGTCCGTGAGCTGGAAAACTCCATTGAGCGCGCGGTGGTCATGTCGCCGGAGGGCACTATCGATCTGTCGTTCTTGCCCGATCCGTCGTTGCCGCCCTCGAACCAGCCAACGCCCATGAAGTTCAAGGAGCGCGTCATGGCGTACGAGCGAAGTCTCATCGTGACTGCCCTCGAAGCCGCAAGGGGCAACCAGAGCGAGGCCGCGCGACTGCTGGATCTCAGCCGAGCGACCCTTCAAGACAAGTTACGCAGACACGAGCTCCTCAATGAGTACCGCACCAAGCCGCCAGGCGACTGATAGCTCCCGACTGTGACGGTACCGCGCCGTTCCTGAATGAATCGTCGGTGCGCGTGCGAAAGGGTACCGCGCCGTTCCTGAATGAATCGTCGGTGCGCGTGCGAAAGGGTACCGCGCCGTTCCTGAATGAATCGTCGGTGCGCGTGCGAAAGGGTACCGCGCCGTTCGTTACGCGACGGCGCGTGACAGCGAGCCGCCTTCGACGATTTTACCGTCGGCGATCGAGACGACCCGTCGTGCGCGCTCGCGAACGCGGGGGTCGTGAGTCGAAAAAACGAAGGTGACCCCTTTCTCGTCGTTGAGCTGCTGCATCAATTCGATGATCTGATCGCTGGTTTTCGAATCGAGATTGGCCGTCGGCTCATCCGCCAAAACCAAACTTGGCTGCGTCACCAGGGCACGCGCAATCGCCACGCGTTGTCGTTGCCCCCCCGAGAGCTCGTCGGGACGGTGCTTCAGGCTGCCGCCCAATCCGACCAACTCCGCGAGATGCCTCGCCCGCGCGCGTAGCACTGCCGGCCGTTCCCGCTTGCGCCCCATCAGGCACGGAAACTCGATGTTCTCGAGGACATCGAGCACGGGGATGAGATTGAAGGACTGGAAGATGAAGCCTATCCGTTCATTACGCAGCTCCGCCAGATCGTCGAAGTCTCGATTGCCAATGGATTGACCGTCAAACTCGTAAGTGCCATGCGTGGGACGATCGAGGCAACCGATGATATTGAGGAGGGTGGATTTGCCGGAGCCCGAAGGGCCCATGATCACTGTAAATTCACCACGATGAATGGTGAGGTGGACGTCGCGCAGGGCCGAAACCGTGGTCTTTCCAAGATGATAGTCCTTCGAGAGCGCGCCCAGACGAATGAGGGGTTTTTGATCGTGATTCATGTTGGTCTCCTCAATAAAAAGCCCGCATCTCGAATAAGATGCGCCAATCGAACTGCACGAGCGAGTACTCGCTAAAACTTTGAGTTCGAACCTTCGCCTCGCTTTTCCCCAGTCCTCGGATCGGAACGTAACCGTAAAAGGAAAGCGTGAGCCACTCCACGGCGTTCCACGCCACCGATTGCGAGACGAGACCCGAGAGAATCTTGGACCCCCGCGAGTAAAACCGTGCTTAGAGTCCAATCGTCCCGAATGTGAGGCTGGGTGAAGCTGGCAATCAGATAGTGGCGCCGCAGGGAGCTAAAGGAGGCCCGCTGCGGAAGCGCCACGTCGTTGGCCGATCCGCTCTCGCCAGGCCTCTCGCTTTGCTCCTCTTGCGCCTTCTGTTTGGCGCGGGCCAAGAGGGTTACCACGTCGCGGAACTCGGTGCGTGAGTAGCCGTCACCTTGGTAATAGTACTCCAAAGACAAGAGACCCTCCGTCGCAAATTGTCGACGTGCCCCGACAAGAACACGAGGATAAAGGCGTCTCTCATCGAGCTTGGTGGGCGCAAAGCCCTCACTCGAAGCGCATCGAGACGCATCCAGAACACAGCGGCGCTCAGCAAAGCTGCGTGCACTGCCTCGCGTGGCCAGGGCTTCTACGTGAAGTTCGTAGTCTTGCCAGAAGTAACGCGACGCGCTCAGCGCAAATCGTGATTTTTTGGCAAAGTCTTCCTGGTAGCGGTTAGAGAAGTAGTAAATTAGGTTTACGTCGGCGTCCGCGAGCAATAGGTAAAGACGCGAAGCGATCAAGTAATGAGAGTACGTATCGCGACGGTCCACACTGTCCGACGGTGGGTACGACGGGTACCGAACCATCGCGTACGGGAGGCCACCTGCAGTCGCAAGAGCCTGAGGCGCGAACAAGGCGCTCACCGTGAACTTTTCGAACGGAGCCTCGACCCGTGCGACCCAATTACCCGCCCGTTGGTAGTTGGGATCAGTCGGATCTTCGGCGGATTGATCAAATCGGTCGGGTTGGCCGCAAACCCCGAACCCCAAGTGATGCGCTTCTTGCCTGCCAGGAGATTGAGCCACGGGCGCGGGGAGTACGACACGTAAAGTTCGCTCGGGACGAAGACCGGGCGTAGCCCCGGCACGTCGTGATCTGCGATACGAGTACGCCCCCCGTGTCCGTTGTCCACGTAGTAGAGCCCCCCACGCTGCGCGATGAGGGAAGTGTCCGCGTAAGCGAAGTTCGTTCGCGTTCCAAGATTGACGCGCAGCTGCAGGTTCGCTTCCGTCAATAAAGATAGCGACGGCACGTCGCGAGTTGAGACGGGCCCAAATGGATTGATGTGGTTGTAGCTCTCGCGATTGGCAAAGTACCCGTTGACCTCGGCGTGGTTGCCTGCCGCGCACGTACTTTCGTCGCTTGCACTTTCGGAGTTCGTGGTTTCAAACCCCACACCCGCGGAACTCGAGCTTGGGGAGCTCGAGCCGTCGAAGGCGAGATCGTCAAGGGAATTCTGTGCTGCTGCGGACCGCGTAAGTAGCAGCAGCATCAGCCATTTGAGCGCAGGGCGAAGCACATTACCTGCCAAGGTCATCCAATACGAACTTCTGAGCTGGTGCGTCCACGTTGACCTTGATGTCCAAGGTCGTAAGCTCGGTGTAGCGTTGAGTCGCAAGCTCGTTTCGCATGGTGATGCGTGCGGGCCGCTCGAAGCCGCGGAAGCTCTTGACGTCCTCGAATTTGGCCGAGCGCAGGAGCTTGCCGGATGCGGCATAGTACTCCGCCCTGACGGGCATTCGCTTGCTCTTGGTCATCCAAAGCTTAATCTTGTCGTACGTGGCTTCCTTGGTCTTGGCCACGAGCTCTAGAGCCCACAGTTGCTCGTCCGTCGACGCAATCAACTTAGCCGTATAATCCGCGACGTAGTTGACCCGCAACATGTCGCCGTTGTTGAAATCCCCGCCTTGGAAGCTCTCGCGCGAAGCGATGCGGATCGCCCGTTTCAAGTTTGGCATGTAGACCCACATGTTGTCGCCAACACGGAGCATTTCTTGCCCTTTGGCCGCGGCAGGCTCAAAAAACCACGTGCGCACTTTGTCCGTGCCGGCTTTCAATGCCCGAAGCTTGTATGAGCGGGTCGTGCCGTCTTGGCGATGCGCCACCATTGTGAGAAGTGCGTCGAAGGACGCGGGCGCCATAACTTCGTCGTAACGCTTCACCAGCTCCGCTGCGGTGGGTTGGCTCACGTCCGCACGGGCCACGGGTTGGGCTACACCAAACAGCGTAACGACACTGAGGAAGAGGATGATTGCTCTAAGCGACATGAACACGTCCTTTCAAGGAACACCAATCTTCGACGGAACTAGAGGGCGCGCAGGGCTTCTACCGGACGTAACCGCGAGGCCTTCCACGCCGGATAGAGCGCCGCAAGCCCCGTCCCGAGCACCGCACAAACCAATAGTCCTAAAGAAAATCGCGTACTGACGTCCAAGTAAATGCGAGTGACGTCCCCCCCGGCATTCGTCGCGACACGCCATGACGCAGCACTGTGCTGAGAAAGCCGCGACCGAGGAGGCTGCCGACGATGGCGCTGACACAGCCCAGAAAAAGCGCCTCCCACAGGAAGAGGAAGGTGATTTGCCTGCGACGCACGCCCACCGCCAGCATGGTTCCGATCTCACGAACCCGATCGTGAACGGACATTCTGGTTGTGTTGACGATGCCCGAGGCCACCAAGAAACACAATGTGAGAGTTACGAACAGCATGACATAGCTCATGGCTCGAACTCGATCGCGCATCACCGGATCGATGTCGTGCCACGTGGTAACCTGGTACTCATCTCCGAGAGCTTGTTGCACCAAACGAGCTACGTCGTCCACGCGATCGAGCTCCCTCACGGCGACCACATATTGAGTGATTTGCCCAGGCATTCTTAGGAGGTCTTGAGCAAAAGGCAATGTGACTGTAGCTTTGCGCTTCGATTCGGAGATGTGACGAGTGAGCAAGAAGCCCTGCACGGTGACGTTGAGGGCATTCGTGCTGGCGTGGGGACCCGCGGCTTGCAACACCAGGGTGGAACCGCTTTGGGCGCGCAGTGACGAGGCCAGGGTCTTACCGATAAGAACACTCTCGGCGTCCCCGTTTCGCAGGGAATGAGCGGGAGGCACGTCTTCCAACTCTGCGCGTTTGGAGCACACCTGGTACTCTACGGAGGGGATCGATGGCCGTTGCCACGAACATCGTCGCTTCGTCACCGTTGGACGCCATACCATCGAAGTCGAGACGGGGAGCTACGGCCGTGACCCCCGGAATGGCGCGGATCCGCGCTCGGAGGTGGTCGTCGTCGCGAAAGCTCCGCGTGAGGGGATCGTCCGAGCCGATATACCCTCTCCGGAATACCTGGATGGCGCCGTATTTGGCGTCGACCGAGGACTCCACCGAGTTACGAACGAGGCCGTTGACCAAGGACTGCAGAAGCACGATGGCAAGGGTTCCGAAGACGATGGTGAGTCCCGTCACCAACGTGCGCCGCTTGTTGCGCGAGAGATTGCGGAGGGCCAAAAGTTGTATTCTTAGGATCATAGCGACGCCAATGCCTCAACGGGACGAAGACGACTTGCACGCAGAGAAGGCCAGAGGGCAGCGAGCACCGCACCCGCCGTGGCAATGACCAGAATGAAGAGCACGTAGGAAGGAGCGATCCAGGGATAGAAATGCATGGGCGCGGTCGCATCACCCATTTTGATGGACACCCCGCGATGATTGAGAAACGCCACGAAGGCGCCGCCGATGGTAGCGCCCAGAACTCCGCCGGATAAGCCGAGCAGAGCGGCCTCGAGCAAAAACAGGATGAGGATTTGACGACGCCGCACGCCCACGGACATCATTGTGCCGATTTCTCGCGTGCGCTCGTAGACGGACATGAGGGTGGTGTTCACTACGCCGAGCAAGGCAACGAAAAGAAAAATGCCAGCCAACAGTGAGAGAATGAAGTTCTGCGCGGCAATTGACTCATCGAGCCAGGGCGCCATTTCATGCCAGGTCGAGACCTCATAGGCGTTTCCGACGGCAGCTTGCACACGCTGCCGAATGCTCTCGATTCGTTCCACGTCATCGATGGCGATGGCAAGCTCCGTAGCGCGACCCGGCATCCGCAGGAGCTCTTGCGCAAAGGCCAATGTGACGAGGGCCATCTTCTTGTCGGGGAGCGGCAGACCCGGTTGACCGAAGGTGCCTGCATAATCAAGTTCGAGGGCGCTGAAGACGCCGTCCCTGTCGTTGGTGAGTAACGTCGCTTTTTCACCGAGTGATAGCCCGAGGCTCGATGCGAGGGCGCTCGAGAGGTTGGCCGCGCTGGGACTCGATGGTGAAAGCGGAGAGCCTGCGGCGATCATTTCCGAACGCAACGGGCAGACCGCTGACTCGCGCGCGGGATCGATCGCCGTAAAGAGAGCGACGGTTGTCGTGTCATGGGCGTTGACCATGCCGCCCAAGTGGATGCGAGCCGTAACCGCTTTGACGCCTTGGACCGAGGCTACCTTTTGCAGAAATTCGTCGCTGGTGGGAAGATCGAAGTCTAGGGAGGCGCTGCCCATGGCTTGCAGAAAGCCCTTGCGATGGACCTGCAACGCCCCAAGCTGCCCAGCAACCACCGAATCCCGAAGACCGGACTGCATGCCGTTCATGAAGCCGCGGATCCCGACCATGATGGTGAGCGCCAGAAAGACGGCAGAGAACGTGATGAGAGATCGGCGGCGATTGCGCACGACGTTGCGGATGGCGATTCGAAGGAACGAGCGCATAGGCAGCCGCGCTCCAGCAAGGATCGAGCCCAGCCCTAAAACGCCCCAGCAATGCGAAATTACGCCTCAATTCTCAGCTTGCCCCCCAACCCGCGCGACGGTTTCTCGGCGCGGGTGCCGGATTTCCGGCAGGTCACGGGAGAGCGAGCGAAGGCGAAGCGGGCGCCGCGAAGGGTCCGTTCCTATGCATGAAATCGACGCTGCTTCGGACGCGTCTCGCCTCGATGTCGCAACTGAAATGCACGCGAAGCAATTGGTCTTGCCTTTAGGCCTCCCCTACTTCGTCTGGACCACCTTCGCGATGGTGCCATCGGCATCGTAGTAGAGGCGGTCCATGCACGTCGAGCGACGGTAGGGCCCGCCCGTTGGTAGGGCGCCATTGTGATACGACATGTAGCTTGCGCCGTTGAAGTCGAAGATCGACTGATGAACGGTGTCGCTATTCGTCACTCGATCCAAGATGACCCCTCGATACGTCCACGGACCACTCGGGGAGCTACTGGTTGCATACGCAATGCTCTCGGGAAAACCTGCGGCGTAGCTGAGATAGTAGGTACTCCCGCGTTTCGATAGCCACGGCGCTTCAGTATAGTTGTTCGGCTTTGGCATCTCGGCGATCGTGACACCGTTGATACTTCGATTCTGCATGTTGCCCGAAGCATCCGTCGTATACGTCTCGCCCTTCAGGTGAATCATGTCCTCTTCGAGCTGGACGAAGTACAGGATTCCATTACCCCAATACATGTACGCTTTGCCGTCCGTATCGACGAACACGGTCGGATCGAGGTTGCGCCAACCGTGAGTCGCCGAAAACCTCGAGGTATCCGGGAAGGAGATCAGCGCGATCCCACGGGCGTCCTTGAATGGCCCCTCAGGGGCATCAGCGACAGCGACACCAATCGAAATCCCATACTCGGACTGACCACCCTCGACGGGCACGTAAAAGTAGAACTTCGGAACGCCGTTCTTGTCGTTGCGCTGGACGACCTGTCCAGCGTTCGCGTTGCCACTCCCGCTCGAGCTTCCGCGCGCCCAACCGAACACGTTGTAACGCATGACGGCACCCTTGTTCTCCCAGTGCGTCATGTCGGATGATGTAAAGAGTCGCCAGTCGAACATCTTGTAGCCGCTTCCGCCTTCCACCTGCTCGTCGTGACCCGTGTAAAGGTAGACCTTGTTGTTCCAAACCATTGCCGCGCCGTCGGCAGTGAAGATCTGACTGCCCGGACCATTCGTTGGATCCGCAGCGTCGTACCTGATGATCGGATTGGCGAACTTGGTGGGTGCAACCGCCGTCGAGCCGCCCGATGCTGCCCCGCCGCTTTGCGTGACGCCGCCGCTCCCAACGGTTCCCCCAGCGCTGGACTTGCCGCCACTCGCCGTAGAGCTTCCTCCGGAGTTCGAGCCGCCAAGTGCTGTCGTTGCGCCAAGTGTCCCCGAGCCACCCTTGGCAGCACCACCGGTGGAAGAACGGTCGCCGCCTGACGCCATTGCACCCGAACTTGGAGCGGACGTGCCTGCTGCACCGTTACCGCCTGACGCAGTGCCAGCGGCTGTCGAACGCACTCCCGAACCACCAGGAGCTATGCCATCCACGCCACCCGAAGGCCCCGCCTCACCCGCTCCGCCCATCGCCTGGCCCGAGCTCTCTCCCTCTCGAGAACTGCACCCGATCCCTAAAACGAGTGAGGCGACGTTGAGCCACGCCACGTGACGTCTCAACTGGGCACGAGATCGGCACGTCAGACTTCGAGTTCCTCGGTTCTGCATTCGCATCTTGCCAATGCAGTGGGAGAAGCGACTCGACCCCGTCGACGATCTTGCTTGCCGCCGTTTTATCCGACGGCCGCTGGCACATCCGGACCAACTCTCGCGACTACCGGCGACTACAGTCGGCTCCTTCAGCTCTGCGAGTGCTCGGGACGGCCGTGCACGGATGGCGGGGACGCGCATTTCCTAAAGCGGACACCTAAGGCGACGAGGTGCTGTAGGTAATGTCGACAATCGGAATGCCGTGCGACTCCGTCGATGAATCGTCGAGGAGCCACGAAAGACATCGCCTTCCCGCGCCGCGGGACGCACGCCGCGATCGACCGACGAGACCGACTCGCCGCGGCGCGCCCCCGCAATTCGAGGCATCCACATGACGTTTCGCACGAGCGACGCCTGGAACATACGACCGAACAACGTTTTCTCGACGGAATCGGTGCAGATCCGCCACTGCCACGGAGATCTCGCCATTGTTGCGTTGCCCCGACACACGCGCGAACCGCTCGCCACTGCCACCGCCGCGCGAACCCGTCAGTTCGTCCCACCAATGCTTGCCCGTCCGTAGGTCCAATCGAACGGTTCGACCGACGACGTTTCGCTCACCCGTGGGTTTGCGAGTGGTCAGCACGGGAAAACGCAGCGACGAGTTCGAAAGGGATAGTCAGAATGAGTCACCCACCGCCTATTTCGCCCGACACAGGGCCGCAGGGAAAGCCCACTTTCCACCGTAAGGTATCGCGCCGCCACCTCGTTACAATGCTCACCTGCGCGGTGCTACAAGCGCTGCCGGGGATTTGCTCCGAGGCCTTGGCGGCTGATGCGACCATCAGCGTCGGCACCAAGAAGCAGGTCATCGACGGCTTCGGCGCGTCCAGCGCCTGGAGCGGCGCCATGAGCGACAAGATCTTCAATGGGCTGTACACGGATCTGGGCTACAGCATCCTGCGCGTCCGGATCGAAGACACGATCGGCGACAACTGGAAGACCGGCAACTTCAGCAGCTGGGCTAGCGAACTCTCGAACGCCAAGAAGGCGATTGCCCGAGGCGCCATCGTTTTCGCATCGCCGTGGGCGCCGCCGAAGTCCATGCAGCAGAGTTTCACTCATCCAACGGACAAGACAAACCCTTACCGCCTCGACCCCTCCCTCTATGCGGACTACCTAAGGTACTTGAATGCATACGCGAAGTACTTCAAGGACAACGGGGCCGAACTCTACGCCATCTCGATTCAAAATGAGCCGGACTACGCCGACGGATGGTGCTGGTGGACTGCCGACGAGATTGTGACCTTTCTCAAAACCTACGGAGGTCAGATCAACGCGCGAGTCATCGCGCCGGAGTCCTTCCAGTTTCGAAAGGTAATGTCGGATCCCATCCTCAACGATGCCACCGCACTCGATAACGTGGACATCATCGGGTACCACATCTACGGTACACCGGTGAGCGGCTTCGCCTACCCACTGTTTCAGCAGAAGGCCGCACCGCTCGGCAAAAAGCTCTGGCAAACGGAGCACTACGTCAACGAAGACGACAACATTGGCACGATCATGAGCATCGCGAAGGAGATCCACGATGTCATGGTCACGGGCAGCGCCAACGCCTACGTCTACTGGTGGATTCCACATCCCAATGGGCTCACTTCGACGGCCGGAGATCTGTACAAGCGCGCCTACGTGATAGGTCAGTTTGCGAAGCACATTCGCCCGGGGTACTCCCGAGTCGAAGCTACTGCGACTCCAGCGACGAACGTGTACGTGAGCGCTTACGCAGGCGACGGCAAGGTCGTGATCGTTGCCGTAAACAGCGGCACCGGCGCCGTCAGCCAAAAGTTCAACATCGAGAATGCGTCCGTAACCCAGTTCGCAACCTGGCAGACCTCCGCCAGTGCCAACATGACCTCGGGCACATCCGCCAGCGTCACCGGGAACTCATTTTCGTTCAATCTGCCGGCGCAGAGCATCGTGACGTTCGTCGGCACAGATACGTCCGGCACGGGCGGCACCTCCGGCACCGGCGGCGCGACGAGCGCGGGCGGCGCAGCGGCAACCGGAGGAAGCTCCTCGGGAAGCGGAGGCCGCTCGAGCAATGGCGGCGCTGGAGGCGTCGTCGTTGGCGCTGGAGGCAGCAATCCTTCCGCTGGCGGCGCGACTGCCAACACGGGAGGAAACTCAGGTGCAAATACGGGTACACCAATTCCGACCATTGGTGGCGCCCAGGGCGAAGGTGGGAGCGCCACCAGCACCGCTCCCACGGCAGGCAACACTAGCGCAAACGTCGGAGGCAGCGGCGCCACGGCTAATCTCGGCTCTGGAGGTGTTGGTGGTGCTTCCGTGGCCACGCCAGACGATGCAGATCAGGATGATGCTGGTGGGTGCTCCTGCAAGCTGAGCGACACGAGCTCGACGAGAAGCCCTTGGTCACTCGGGGCGTTGCTCGGAATTGCGCTTGCTGCACGACGTAGGCTCCGCCGACACTGAACGCAATCGAGCGGACGATCGAGGCTCGATGCCCACTGCTTTGGTGCATAGCGAGCCTCGCGCTTTTCCATGCGGTACTACCGAACCTCGTCACCGCGCCGCCCCCAACAAAACGAATCGATATCGACGGTTCGAACGAAAGTGAAGCTCAGTCGATTTCGTGATCCAGATCTCACCATGCGAGATCGCCGTCATCGTCGGCGAGCCCGAGCGCGTAATCTCGTCGATTTCGTGATCCGCTTTGCCCGCCGCGAAGAATACATGACTGTGTTACCTCGAGTGACCCCAAGCACGTCGATTTCGCGATCCGTTTTCCCGTTGCACGAACGACACGACCGGTCCGCTCATTCGAATGTGAAACGCTGCTGATTTCGTGATCCGTCGAGCTTCGAGTCGTTACCAACATTCCTGACATAGGCATGCCTCGTAGCGATGACGCCACAACGAAGAAAAAAGATCCAATCGAGCGAAGCTTTGTCGCTGCGAGTGCTCAAAGACGCTAGTGGAATCGCGCTCGATGACGAGTGAGCGATGGACCAAGGGAGCACTCATGCGTAAGTTATCGCTATTCTTCGGCAATCTCCACACCACGCCACGCACTGTGGGCACGCCCGTTCGCGGCAAAGTCATGCGAAGGTCGCAGTCGCGGCTCGGAGCGTCCTTAGTCACGTTCACGAGCCTTGGAGTCCTGGGCGCACTCGGTTGCGCCTCCGAAACCAAAACGGCGATCGATGACTCGGTAGCCGAGACGACGCAGCCCGTCACCAGCTTTGCATCTGCGGCGTCGAGTAACGTGCCGAGCGCCAAGTCAGAGTCCGGCGCTCCCCCCGCCCCCATTGCACGTCACACGCTGCAAGAGAAGGGCGGACGCGGGCATCGCGCTGGACGCATTTCTACGAGCACCTTGATCCTGGAGCCCAGGGAGATCCCAGCGGAGCTCGCAGGTAACGTCCCCGGAAAGGGCCGCGGTGTTGCTTGGCTTCAACGGACACTCGGACCGAGCGTGCGCGTCGTGTCGGCACATTGGCTCGATGCACGCAAGGATGGCAGCCCGCGCAAGCTCGTCGTCAGCGTCGAGAAAACCGGCGAAGAGCAGATCCGCGCTGCGCTCGACTACGCAGCAACGTCGCCCAACGTCAAGGCAACGGACACCGATCCGGTTTGGACACTGGACTCGATTCCGAACGACCCGCTCTATCCGCAACAGTGGAGTCTGCCCCAAGTCAACGCGCCGCAAGCCTGGGACGTCGTAACCGGCTCACCCGACGTCGTCGTGGCAGTGATCGACTCTGGCGTCGACTTCACCCATCCCGATCTGAGCTCGGCCATTTGGAACAACCCAGCCGATCCACCCGATGGCGTGGACAACGACGGCAACGGGCTCGTCGATGACAGCCACGGTTGGAACTTCGCTTCGAACAATAACGACCTGAAGGACCTCGAGGCGCACGGAACGCACATTGCCGGCATCATCGCCGCGACGCGCAACAACGCGACGGGCATTGCTGGCGTGGCCTCGGGCGTCAAGATCATGGCAATCCAGGTCCACACGCTAGACTACCTGAACGCGTCCGCCGTAACCCGCGGCATCTATTACGCAGCAGACCACGGCGCAAAGGTGATCAACCTCAGCTTGGGCGGACCAGACAACTTCTGGGACTCGCGCAACGCCATCGATTACGCGCTCTCCAAGGGCGCCATCGTCGTGGCCTCCGCCGGCAATGGCTCCGATACGGCGTACAACTACCCCGCGATTTACCAGAATGCGCTCGCCGTAGCCGCCCTCGAACAGACCGATCGCCGAGCAGGCTTCTCGAACTACGGGTCATGGGTCGACATCTCCGCGCCCGGCCGCGATATCTTGAGCACGGTCCCGCCAAACCTCGCCAATGGCGAATACTACTGGTCCGGTTCGGGCACGAGCCAAGCCGCTCCAATCGTATCGGGTGTTGCCGCGTTGGTCTTCAGTCAGCACCCCACGTGGACGCCGCAGCAGGTGAGAAACCAGCTCCTTTCGACGGCACAGAGCATCGCCACGCAGAACCCGGACTACGTTGGACAACTCGGCGCAGGTCGCGTCGACGCGAACGCTGCGGTAGGCCCGGTCGTCAGCGCGCCGCGCGCCTACGTCGCTAGCGTGCAGCTGAACGAAGCCCCCGGAAACGGCAACCAGCAAGTGGATCCAGGCGAAGCCGCACGCCTCACCCTCGGTGTCCATTTCACCACTGCGGGCACCTTCACGGCTCAGCTCACCTCGGCAACGCCAGGGGTCACCGTCACCAGTAGCCCCATCACCGTCAGCGCCGAGGCCGATCGCGTCGGTGTTTCGCAGTTCCAGCTGCAAGTGGCAACGAGTGTCGCGCGCGATACGACGGCCAATCTCAGTCTACGGCTGTCCAACGCAGCTGGCGCCGCTTACACGTTGCCGGTGACGGTATCCGTCGCGCCGACCTACGCGATGTACGAACTGCCCTATGCCTACGACCAAACGCTCGTGCCGCTCCCGAACGGCAAGCAGCTGCTCGTGAGTGATCGCGCCGATCTCTTCTACGAGAACCCGCGAAGCGACGAGGTGTACGCCGCCGTGCGCGAGGCGAACGGGAGCTTCTCGCACAAGACGACGATCTCGGCGATGATCGACCGCAATGCTCGTCGTCCGCAAGCCGTCGTGGCTCCAAACGGAGACGTCCACGTCGCCTTTTTCCAGGGGGTGGCACAGAATGACTACGCAGCCTTCCCCGCCTATGCTCGCTACAATGTTGCGAGCAACACGTGGACAACGACGGAGCTCTTCACGAGTGGCAACCAGCTCCGCACCACTGGGGAGCGCAACGTCAGTGTCGCCCTCGACTCGAGCGGAACCGTGCACATCGCCTGGGTTTCGAACGTGAACGACCAAAGCGGCGTTACCTTGATCCGAGGCACCGCTGGACAGTGGAGCACGCAGACGTTCGTCCCTTATCCCACCGCGGCCACCTACGACGTCCAGCTCTTGAATACCAACGTCGGCTTGCGTCTCTTCGTGCGTCCAGTGGCCGAAGGCTCGAGTCGGCGCGAGCCGGTGATGATGCAATCTTACAACGCTGGAACCTGGAGCGCCCCCGTCTCCACACAGCCGGTAAACCAGTACGATCAGACACAGGCGCCGTTCGAGCTCTACGGAAACGCGATGCAGTTCTACCAGGGGCGTGGCAGCGACATCGTTCGCCTATCACAGCTCAACGGCTCTGTTTGGACGGACTCCCAGGCGATTTTGAACATCAACGGCGTCAACTTCCTCACGGGCTTCACCGCGCTCGTGAACCCCAACCTCTCGTTCTTGGTGCGCTCGGTTCCAGAAACCTTCGGCAGCACGCGTGAGCTCGTGAGCAACGAGCGAACGGTGCGCTTGGCAGGCGATCGGCGAATGCTCGCGGCCAATCCGAAGCTGTTCCGCGATTCGAGCTGGAAGCTACACGGATTCCTCCAGGAGCAGGTGCCGCGTGCTCTCTTCACTGGGTTCTACACTCGACGTGCCTACACGACCTACGCTACCGATGCGGCAGTGAGCAGCGCGGCTCTGCCGACCGTACCCACGGTGACTGGCGTAGGCGTGACCACGGCGACGGGAAGCAAGGCCATCGACGCCAGCTGGTCCTCTTCCCATCCGCAGGGTTTCGACAGCTACGTCGTTGCGGTCGGCACGACGCCGGGCAGCGACGACATCGTGCGATGGCAGCCCACACTCGGCACTTCGTTGCGACTCGACTTCGGCGATCAACGCTTGTTTGCCAACCAACGCGTTTACGTATCCGTCAAGGCTGAGTCCAACGGCGTTTACCAAAGCAGCCTGGGAGTCAGCAGCGGGATCCTCGTCAATTAACCTCTAGTCGACGCTCTCGTACGGCAAATCGCCGTCGCTCCTCGGGGTGACGGCGATTTGCCATTTCGCTTCATCGTTGAAAGCCCGCCCTCGGCAGCGCGTCGAATGGGAGCGCCCTGGGCGACAACCACGTCCCTCGACATACCGGCCGGTCGCGCACTTAATTGATATCATGCAAGAAATTTCGAGGCTTGCCCGGGGTAGAATCGCGCGATTGACCGAGGAGTCATAATGCGACGAATCACTGTTGGAACGATCTTCACGCTGACCATGTTGCTGGCCCAGCTTGCCGGAGCAGAACCCCCGAAGACGGCTGGAGAGCAGAAGGCCGTGGCCATCTATCAAAAGAGCCTGAAGGGAGACGGTCTCCTCGCAGCCGGGCGATATGGCGAGGCCGCTTCCGTGTTTGGTGCCGCCTTCAAGGATCTCTCGACGTTGCTCGAGGCAGATGACGAAGTTGCTCGCTTCGAGCTCGACGTCGCCGCGGCGGATCTACCAAATGCTCGGGCGCTACGCCTCGGTTACTCGGAAATCGAATCCGCGGGTCGAGGGGAGATGCGCACGGATCGCTTCGGCGATCTCCTCGAAGAGCTCGCTCAGCAGGCGAAGCTCGCGTCGACGGGAGACTCGAACCTCGGTGATGATCAAATCGCCGACGAAGCCGTCCGCGTCATCCACGAACTCGCCGCAAACCAGCCCGATCCCGAGGCGCCGTCGGCTCGAGCCCGCCTTTCCCTCGCCATCGCGAAGTTGGAGGGCGCCATCAAGCGCACGGCTTCCCTGGCCAAGAAGAACATCGACGGAGCTGCAGCATCAGCCACCCTCGAAAACGGGCGAAAGCGCCTGAAGGCACTCGGTGAGCAGGCAAACAAGGCAAGCTCGGCAGCCAGCGCCACTGTGCCTCAGGGTGCGCAGATCGCTCGACAGGTGCTCATGGAACAGCTCGACAAGATGGAGGCTGCCTTGTCGGGAGGCGACGGATTCATCGCCGATAGCGACTTTACGGGATGGCTCGTCAATCCCTCACGCAATCTGGCTGACGCCTCGAGCACGATCAAAAAGGCGTACGATCAGGCAGACAAGCCCATGCCCGCCAACGCGGCACAACCACTCGCGGACAAGGCCGCTCGATTGAAGGAACTCGCCATCAGCCGGGCGGCATCCTTCAAGGGTCCGGCAAAGCTCGTCGCTGACAAGGACATCGAGGCGCGAGTGAAGAAGCAACTCACGGGCAACCTCCCAGGTGTGAAGATCTTGAAGATCGGTATGGAAGGTTCAGAGTGGGGGATCAACAAGGACGACATCGGACGTATCGAGAGCCGCTACCGCTACGGCTACGTCCTCTATCAGGTACCTGGAGAGAAGTATCCTCGTTGTTCTCGCTTCTCCTACCGAGAACAATACGACGGGAAGAAGTACGTCAAAGCCAACGGAGCCAGCGCCTATTCGGCGACCCGTTGGCAGACGGTGCAGTAAACGCGCTCCGCGTGGGGTGCCATTGTTTCCGAAAGGAATCACTGGCGCCCACGACACTCGACGTGAACCAATGGCAATTGGCGACATCGCGCTTCGCCATGGGTGCGACGTCACCATGGCGAACGCAGGCAGCCACAAAGCGTATCTCAGCAGAAGTCCTCGGGCACGTTTCGCGCGAGCTACGCGTTCACACTCCCTTACGAAGTGCCCAAGGAGGCGTTTTCAGGTGCGACTTGCCGCGTCATACGCTGGATGTTTGCCATCTGTATCAGAGTGAGTGCCATCGCGGCAACCACACACCAACCGGCAACATCGTAATGGACCAATCGCCCCGAGGCCTCACGCACGACGATCATACCCGAGATCCAAGCCGCGACACCACCAGCCAGCTGCGTCATCGATGAGCTGATCGCCATGAACGCACCGCGATCGGGCGGGGCTGGAACCGCAGAAATCAGAGCCATCGAGGATGACATCCGCGCCGACAGGATGGCAGCGAATATCGCGTTGGCGATGGCAACGAGCAGGATGGTTGCGTGAGTCAGGTGAGTGTACCAGACCACCCATACCGCTCCGAGCGCGCTGGCAACGGCAAACACGGGCAATTTGCCCACCTTGTCAGACAGCTTTCCAAGGTAGGGCCCCGCGATGAGCCCGACCAGTCCGGCAAGCAGATACAAGCTTGGCACCCGAGCAAAGGGAATACCCAGATTGCCCACGATGAACGCACTCGCAAAGGGCATGAGCATGAAGCCACCGGCAGCAACCAAGGTAGTGGCTAGGTAACTTGCCGCGTAACGACCTCGCGTGAGTGTTCGCGCGAGGTGCCGCAGGGGGTGAACGTCGCGCCGCAGCGACAAGTGCGCGTCGATCGGTTCGAGTACCTTGAGGATCACGATCCCAACCAATACGCCCACGGTCGTGATCAGCCAAAACGGCGCATGCCAATCGAGATGCGCAGCCAGAAAGAGCCCAACCGGGATCCCGAGGATTTGACTGGCCGAGAACGCGCTTTGGATGGTTCCCATGGCGCGCCCGCGTTGGCTCGGTGCGAAGAGATCGGCCACGATGGCTTGCCCGATTGAACCAAGTACTCCACCAAACACCCCCGTCGCGAGACGTGCGAAAAGCAGACCATGATAAGTCTTGGCGAGACCGCAGAGTAGGGTGGCGAGGAGGAACCCGCAATAGACGACGAGAAGGAGTTTCTTGCGGTTGAATCGATCGGCAAATCCAGCCGTGAGCAGCCCCGACACGCAGGCCCCGAAGGCGTAACACGACACCAAGAGGCCGAACTGTCGCGATCGACATGAAGGACGGGCATCAGCACGGCGCCGAGCGGGGACAGCACCATGAAGTCGAGGACGACGGTGAATTGGAGGAACGCCAACAGCGCGATGACCAGCTTCTGATATCGCGTTAGCGGATCGGGAATGGAGTTGGTTTCCGATGCGGACTTCATGATGCGATGTTCTGCCGGTGGATAGGCTGCCGGTGGATAGGCTGCCGGTGGATAGGCTGTCGGTGGATAGGCTGTCGGGGGGGTGGGCCTCATCGAAGCCCACCCAAGCGTGCGGAGGTGGAAGCTAGACATCTAGGGCTTCGCGTCGTCTTCCGCCAAGATGCGATAGAGAGCGCGGCGCGTATCTCCGAGGAGTTTCGACGCCTGCGCGACCTGCGTGGCACTTCCGGCACGAGCAACCTGGGCGGCTGCCGCCCAGATCGGCGAAGCTCGTCGAGAACCTCGTGCACCTGCTGATGGCTATCCATGCCGGCGGCTCGCGCGGCAACAGCCCAGGGTTCGCGCACCTCGTCTTCGTGTTCTTTTACGTATTGCTCGCCGCTCGGCGTCGATCGATAAACTCGTCCACTACCCGATGCCTCCGTGGTAACGAGACCTTCGTCCTCCAATTGTTGAAAGGTTGGGTACACCGAGCCCGGGCTCGGCTTCCATGCCCCCTGACTCCGTTGCTCGAGCTCTTGGATGATTTGGTATCCATTGAAGGGCTTCTCTGCGAGCAAGGCGAGAATCGCGGCGCGAACGTCACCGCGTCGCGCGCGCTGCGCCTTGCCGAAGAAAGACCAAAACACGTCCCCCATGGGCAATCTGCCATGGGGCGGTTCAGGCGGAAACCCGCCGCCGCCAAAACCCGACGGTCCACCATGACCGTGGTGACCCGGGCCTCTCCCGCCGCGCATGCGGCCAGCCATGGCCCGAAAGATCTGCAGCCGCGGATCTTCGCAACGGTCCCACGAGGAATCGCAATCCGAATGATGAATGTGTCCGAACATGACTTCCTTCCGCGATCGGCACGCTAACTCAGCGCCGTATCGCAATAGTCTAACGATATATCGCTTATCCATTCGG